>NZ_JBSFTG010000008.1:0-261606 GCF_053590715.1 Nocardia sp. NPDC003183 | reverse complement strand
ACGCGACAGGTGGTGGCGTCCACGCGTAAGTTGTTGCCGCAGGATCAGGTGCCGTTGCGTAGGCGACGAAGGAGCAAGCAACGGTGCCTGATCGACGGGACACAAGGGGCCGCGAACTCGAGCGCGCCAGCGCTCCGAATTTTACAGCGCCTGGCCCTTGTCGATGTTCGGTGCCGGTGCGGCCTTGGGCTGCGCCGGGTTGATCGCCGCGTTGTTGTTGCCGGTGGGCAACGCGTCACCGCGCATGGAGGCGCGGATCTGCTCGAGCTTGCTGTGCCCGGCCATCTGGACGCTGGCCTGCTGCACCTCCATCATGCGACCCTGCACCGTGTTCTGCGCCAGCTCGGCCGAGCCGAGCGCGTTGGCGTAGCGGCGCTCGATCTTGTCGCGCACGGCGTCCAGGCTGGGCGTGGAGCCCGGCGCGGACAGGGTGGAATCCATCTGCTGCAGCGAGGCCGAGACCTGCTCCTGCATCTTGGCCTGCTCGAGCTGGCTGAGCAGCTTGGTGCGCTCGGCGACCTTCTGCTGCAACATCATCGCGTTCTGCTCGACCGCCTTCTTGGCCTGTGCGGCGGCCTGCAGGGACTGATCGTGCAGCACCTTGAGGTCTTCCACCGACTGCTCGGCGGTGACCAGCTGGGCGGCGAACGCCTCGGCGGCGTTGGTGTACTGGATCGCCTTCTCGGTGTCGCCCGCCGCCTGTGCCTGATCGGCCAGGGTGACGGCCTGACGGGCGTTGGCGTTGAGCTTCTCGACCTCGTCGAGCTGGCGGTTCAGCTTCATCTCCAGCTGACGCTGGTTACCGATCACCGACGCCGCCTGCTGCGACAGCGCCTGATGCTGACGCTGCGCCTCCTCGATAGCCTGCTGAATCTGGACCTTCGGATCCGCATGCTCTTCGATCTTGGAGTCGAAGAGGGCCATCATGTACTTCCAGGCCTTCACGAACGGATTAGCCATCGATTGATCCCGCCTCCATCTGTGCGTCGCTCGTGCGACTGGTGGTACGCGACCGTCACGCACCAGATACGTGCTTATCCTTCACCATGCGGCACCCGGACCGGCAGTGGCCGGACCGATCGACGCCTGATGAGAATCTATCCGTTCTCACCAGCGGTGTGCAGCGTCTCGCGCGCCGGGCGCAGGGTTCGCCGCGTCACATTCCCTTCACCAGTACCAGCATCTCGGCCCTCGGGGCCGGGATGACGATGCGGGTGTCTTCGGCGATGCCGATGCGCGCGCCCTGCTCGGCCGCCGCGCTCGCGGAGGCGGAAGCCTCGCCCGCGGCGGGTTCGGGCAGGGTGGCGGGCTCGGCTTCGGCGGGTTCGCGCTCCGCGGCGGGGCCGGTCAGCGCGGGTTCGCGCGGCGCGGAGCCGTCGGCGCCCGCCATCAGGGTGCTCACGTCCCAGAGCACGCGCGAGAGCGGCACGTCGAGTGCCTCGCAGATGCTGGCGAGCAGTTCACTGGAGGCTTCCTTGCGGCCGCGCTCCACTTCCGACAGATAGCCGAGGCTCACGCGCGCCGAGGTCGACACCTCGCGCAGCGTTCGATGCTGGGCGAGACGCGCACGCCGCAGACTGTCCCCGATTGCCTCCCGCAGCAGCGTCATCTCGTTCTCCTCCACCTCGTGTCACCGCCGTAGCGGTGCTCACCTCTTTCTGGCACAACGTCGAGCATGGACCGGTGGTTCCCGAACCGGGCTACTTCACACTGACACAGCGCAGCAACTCCCGCACCGCACTGTGCACCGCACCGAGTCTGATCGTCCACCGGTCACCGTGCAGTTTCAACCGGACCACTTCGCTGTGATGTGGACCGGCCAACCCGAGGTATACCGTGCCGACGGGATGCCCGTCCTGGGAATCGGGTCCGGCGACCCCGGTCAATCCCAGACCCCAGTCCGCGCCACACTGCTCCCGCGCCCCCACAGCGAGCTGTTCGGCGGTCGAGGCGGCGACCGGTCCGTCGGTACGGAGCAGCTCGTCGTCGACGCGGGCCAGGCTGTTCTTGAGGTCGGTGGCGTAGACGATCAAGCCGCCCCGCAGCACCGCGCTCGCGCCGGGAACTCCGGCCACCGTGGCCGCGAGCAGGCCCGCGGTGAGCGATTCGGCCGTGGCGACGGTCTGACCCGCCGCGTTCAGGGCCTCGACCAGTTCGGCGACCGGCGCACCGTCGATGAGCGGATCGCTCACGAGCGCGACCGTCCACCCGCCAGCCACACCCTGGCCGCCTGCCCCACATAGTCCAAACCGGTGACCACCGTCAGCGCCACGGCCAGGTACATCAGCCACATGCCCGCGGTGGCGAAGACCCCCGACAGCGGCAGCACCAGCAGCGCGATCGCCACCGACTGCACCAGCGTTTTGAGCTTGCCGCCGCGTCCGGCCGGGATCACCCCGCGCCGCACCACCACCAGCCGCAGCAGCGTGATGCCGATTTCACGGCCGCAGATGACCAGGGTGATCCACCACGGCAAGTCCCCGAGTACCGAGAGCCCGATCAGCGCGGCTCCGATCAGCGCCTTGTCCGCGATGGGGTCGGCGAGCTTGCCGAAATCGGTGACCAAACCGTATTTGCGGGCCAGTTGCCCGTCGAAGCGGTCGGTGATCGCGGCCAGGCCGAAGACCGCCGCGGCGATGACCCGCCAGCGGGTGTCGTGCCCGCCCTCGGCGAACAGCGCCAGCACGAACAGCGGCACCAGCACGATGCGCGCGATGGTCAGCACGTTGGCGATATTGAGCAGCGGAACCTGCGTCTCCGCCACCCCGTGCATCGGCGTCACCGCACTCGACCCACGATCGATCTCTTCGGGTCGCACGCTCATGCCCTGTCCTCGTGGCATGACCGGGCGCCTCGCGTGGCCACGCGAGCTACCGCCTCCAGACGCTGACCGTTCATGCGCTGCCCTCTCGGCACTCACCGGCACTGCGCCGAAATCCAACGGTTTCGCGAGCTGTTTGCTCGCACGATCGGTGCCGCGCGATCCGGTCGTCGAGCCCGGCGCGATGCGAGGAGCGGAACGACAGGATGTGCGGCACATGTTCAGACTATCGGTAACCCGGCCGACTACTGTGCACCCATGACCTCACGGGGACCCTTGAGCGGTTCGACCAGCGACGCGCATACTGCCGCGCCCACTGTGGCGCCTGTTTCCGGCGTGGTCGTCCGACGAGCGCGAACCTCCGATGTCCCCGAGATCAAGCGCCTGGTCGACGAGTACGCCGGGCGCATCCTGCTGGAGAAGAACCTGGTCACACTGTACGAATCGGTGCAGGAGTTCTGGGTCGCCGAGCTCGACGGGCAGGTCGTGGGCTGCGGCGCGTTGCACGTGCTGTGGGCCGATCTGGGCGAAGTGCGCACTGTCGCAGTGGATCCCGTCGTCAAGGGCCGCGGCGTCGGCGGGGCGGTGGTCGAGCACCTGGTCACCGTCGCCCGCGAACTGCAGTTGCAGCGTGTGTTCGTGCTCACTTTCGAGGTGGACTTCTTCGGCAGGCACGGGTTCGTCGAGATCGACGGCACGCCCGTCACCGCCGAGGTGTACGCGGAGATGTGCCGCTCCTACGACACCGGTGTCGCCGAATTCCTCGACCTCAGCTTCGTCAAGCCGAACACCCTCGGTAATACCCGCATGCTGCTGACCCTGTAGAGAATCCCTCGCGAGAAAGTGATCGACTGTGCCGATCTTCGCTGTCCACTACACCTACTCCGATGCGACGGCGGCCGACCGCGCGACCAACCGACCCGAGCATCGCGGCTGGCTGAACGCGCTCGTCGACGCGGGCACGGTGCTCAGTAGCGGGCCCTACCCCGACGGTTCGGGCGCTCTGCTGCTGTTCCGCGCCGAGGACGCGCCCTCGCTGACCGAACTGCTGGGCAACGACCCGTTCGCGAAGCTGGACCTGATCGACGCCGTCCGCGTGGTCGAGTGGTTGCCGGTGATGGGCGCCTTCGCCGAGTAGCGCGGCCCGGAGACAGAGCTGCCCGGAACCCTCGGGGTTCCGGGCAGCGTCGTCCGCGGTGGTGTCAGGCCTTGTTGGTGTTACGGGTGCGCAGCAGGCTCGCCACCGTCGCGATGACCAGAATGCCGATGATCACGCTCAGCGAGAACGCTGTGGAGATCTCCGGGACGCTCACGTGCTCACCGCCGTTGATGAACGACAGCGTGTTCTCGTGCAGCGCGTGCAGCACCAGCTTCACGCCGATGAACGCCAGGATCGCGGCCAGGCCGTAGGACAGGTACACCAGGCGGTCGAGCAGGCCGCCGATGAGGAAGTACAGCTGGCGCAGGCCCATCAACGCGAAGGCGTTGGCGGTGAACACCAGATACGGCTCCTCGGTGAGACCGTAGATCGCCGGAATCGAGTCCAGCGCGAACAGCAGGTCGGCGAAACCGATCGCCAGCAGCGCGAGCAGCAGCGGCGTCACCACGCGTTTGCCGTTGATCCGGGTGACGAGCTTGTCGCCGTCGTACTCGTCGGTGGTGGGCAGGACCCGTTTGGCCAGCGAGACGATGTAGCTGTCGCGCTTCTTCTCGTGTTCGACCTCGTGCCCGCTCTCGCGCAGCAGGTTGATCGCGGTGTAGATCAGGAACGCGCCGAACAGGTAGAACACCCAACTGTACGCGCTGATCGCGGCCGCGCCGACCGCGATGAACACACCGCGCATCGCCAGCGCCAGCACGATGCCGATCAGCAGCACCTTCTGCTGGTAGATCCGCGGCACGGCGAAGGTGCTCATGATGATGAGGAAGATGAACAGGTTGTCGACCGAGAGCGCTTTCTCGGTGACGAAGCCCGCGTAGTACTCCCCCGAGAACGTGCCGCCCCATTTCCAGGCGACGAACAGGCCGAACAGCAGCGCCAAGCTGATGTAGACAGCCGACCAGATGCCCGATTCCTTGAAGGTGGGCTCGTGCGGGGTGCGCACGTGGGCGAAGAAGTCGAAGACGAACAGGCCGAGGATCACCAGTCCGGTGATCACCCACTCGAGCGTGGTCACCTGCATGTGGTGGTCCGATCGATGAAGTTCATGTCGCCCATCATGCCCGAATTGTCCGTTTCAGTCGGCTTTGCGGAACGATTGCCCGTCATGATTTCACACACATCGGCGGCCGACGCACCCGCCGCGCACACGGAAAAGCGCTTTCGCCCGGTTCGTGAGCGCTGCTACCGTCACCGCATACCCCGACCACAGCCCCGAGAGGAGCGAGCCGTGTACGAATCCACCGCGCAGAACCAGCGCCCCACCGCGATGCACCGGCTCAGCCCCGGTGCCGTGAAGTCGGGTACCCGCCTCGCGCGCGCCCGCTTCATCGCCTGACAGGCGATTTTCGCCCGACCCCGGGCCATGTCCCGACCATGAGCCGTGCCAGGTCCCTCCTCGTTCGTCGCCGCCTGCTTCCGGCACGGTCAGAGCAAACCGGGAACGGCGTCACTCGTCCTCGGACGCACCGGGATCGCCGCCACGGATCGACCACAGCAACCCGTCCAATTCGTCGGGCTTGATGAGCACGTCACGCGCCTTGGAACCCTCACTGGGCCCGACCACGCCACGCGTCTCCATCAGGTCCATCAACCGGCCCGCCTTGGCGAAGCCGACACGCAGCTTGCGCTGCAGCATCGAGGTCGACCCGAACTGTGAGGTGACCACCAGCTCCACCGCTTGCAGCAGCACGTCCATGTCGTCGCCGATATCGGGGTCGACGTCCTTGACCTCGCCGGCCTTGGCCGCGGTGACACCCTCCTGATATTCGGGTTCGGCCTGGGTCTTGCTGAACTCGACGACGGCCTGGATCTCCTCGTCGGAGATGAACGCGCCCTGCAACCGGGTCGGCTTGCCCTGACCCATCGGCAGGAACAGACCGTCGCCCATGCCGATCAATTTCTCCGCGCCCGGCTGGTCCAGGATGACGCGCGAGTCGGTGAGCGAGGAGGTGGCGAACGCCAGCCGCGAGGGCACATTGGTCTTGATCAGACCGGTCACCACGTCCACCGAGGGCCGCTGGGTGGCCAGCACCAGGTGGATACCGGCGGCACGCGCCTTCTGGGTGATCCGCACGATCGCGTCCTCGACATCGCGCGGTGCGGTCATCATCAGGTCGGCCAGCTCGTCGACGATGGCCAGGATGTACGGGTAGGGCCGGTAGACGCGTTCGCTGCCCAGCGGCGCGGTGATCTTGCCCGATCGCACGTTCTTGTTGAAGTCGTCGATGTGGCGGACCTTGTTGGCCTGCATGTCCTGGTAGCGCTGCTCCATCTCCTCGACCAGCCAGGCCAGCGCGGCGGCGGCCTTCTTCGGCTGGGTGATGATGGGCGTGATCAGGTGTGGAATGCCCTCGTACGGCGTGAGCTCCACCATCTTCGGGTCGATCAGGATCATCCTGACCTCCTCGGGGGTGGCCCGGTGCAGCAGCGAGATCAGCATCGAGTTCACGAAACTCGACTTACCCGAACCGGTGGAACCGGCCACCAGCAGGTGCGGCATCTTGGCCAGGTTCGCCGAGACGAACTCGCCCTCGATGTTCTTGCCGAGACCGATCACCAGCGGATGGTGGTCGTTGCGGGTGTGCGGCGACTTCAGGACGTCGGCCAGGCGCACCAATTCGCGGTCGGCATTGGGCACTTCGATGCCCACGGCCGACTTACCGGGGATGGGCGCGAGCAGGCGCACGTTCTCGGTGGCGACGGCGTAGGCGAGGTTGCGGGCCAGCGCGGTGATCTTCTCGACCTTGACGCCGGGACCGAGCTCCACCTCGTAGCGAGTGACGGTGGGGCCGCGCACGAACCCGGTGACGGCGGCGTCGATCTTGAACTGCACCAGGACTTCGGTGATCGCCTCGATCATCGATTCGTTGGCCGCGGAACGCTTCTTGGGCGGGTCGCCGTCGAGCAGCAGTGTCAGCGGGGGCAGCGTGTAGTCGCCGTCGACGACCCGATCGGTGACGAACTCCGGTTCCGGTGGCGGCGGCGGGGTCTGGTCGACCGGCTTGACCACCGGCCGCTTGCGCGCCGGTTTCGGTGCGGGCGCGGGCGGTTCCTCGATCGGCTTGGCATCGCGCAGCGGCGGTTCGCCCAGTGATTCGGTGACCGCGTCGGAGCCGCCGAACTCGTCGGGCGGGTAGTTGTCGTCGGGGTTGCGGCCACGGCGACGGGTTCGGTTGCGGTGCACCGGGAATCCGTCGGCGTCGTAGTTGGCCGGGTCGTAGGGGTCGCCGTCGTCGGCGTATTCGCCGAGGCCGAAGTATTCGCTCAGCTTGGCAGGCACCTCGCGCACCGTGGTACCGGTGAGCAGCAAGACGCCGAACATCATGGCCAGCAACAGGATCGGCAGCGCGAGCCACGGTGTGAGCCCCTGGCCGAGCGGTCCGCCGATCGCATAGCCGAGCGCGCCGGCCGCGGTGGCGCGGCCGTCCGCGCCGGTGGGGGAACCAGCTGCCAGGTGCCAGACCCCCAGGGCGGGAAGCACGACGAGTAGCCCACCGAGGACCAGCCGTGGCCGGATCTCCGGATGTGGTTCGGTGCGCATCAGCACCACCGCGAGCGCGACCAGCAGAATCGGCGCCAGCGCGGCCGCGGAACCGGCGATCGCCCGGACGATGTCTTCGAGGAAACGGCCGACCGGTCCGCCCGCCGACAGCCACATCGCGGCGGCGATGATCGCGCTCAACGCGATGAGCGCCAGGCCGATGCCGTCGCGCCGGTGCCCGTGGTCCAGGTCGCCTGCCCGGCTCAACGTGCGGGTGGTGGCGCCGACGCCGCGCGCCAGCATGGTCCAACCGCTCCCGATCCCGCGGCTGATAACCGCCAGCGGTGCGGTGTTGGAGGCGCGTTTGACCGGCCTGCGTACGGGCGTGGTGCGCCCACGCGGAGCCGCCGTCGCTCGCGGGGTCGCCGAACGAGACCGCGCCGCCGGCGTCTGCCCCCTGGTCGATCCCGCCCGCGCACGAGAGGTCGTGGTGCTGCGGGACTTACCTGCCATGACCATCAGGCTAGCCGCTCGAACACCTCCGAGACCATCCGCAACACTGGTCCCACCGTGCTCGCCACGGTGATCCAGGGTGGATGCGCAGGTCGCAGCGCCCCGGTCAGCGCGGGGAAATCTCGCCGGGAACCGCGTTTCGCGGGCCCGAACTTACGGAATCCTTGTCGATCGCCACTGATTCGGGCGTGAGCGGGCTCGCGCGTCTAGCGCGGGCGCCGTAACCCTCGGTACGTTGACTGCGCTCTATCGGGTCGTCGACCCGTGCAGATGAAGGGGACGCTACAAGTGAAGAGAATGCTCACCAGCGCGGCCGTGCTGGGTGCCACCGCAGCCGCAGTGTTCGCGGGGCACATCGCACCGGCCCAGGCGCAGTCGGGCAACTACGGCGCCATCGCGGTGTCGGTCAAACCGGGGGTTTACGGATACGCCACCGACTACGGCAGCTACGCCGATGCCGAGGCCGGTGCCATGTCGGCCTGCCTGCGTGGCGGCGGTGGTGGCGGGTGCGACGTGAAGGTGTCCTACCGCAACGGGTGTGGAGCCATCGCGATCTCGCGCGGGTGGTGGAGCTACGGCTCCGCGTCGACGATCGGCGGCGCGAAACGCGAAGCGCTGAACAACAATCCGGGCAACGCCTACATCAAGCACTGGAACTGCACCAGCGGCTACCAGCTCTAGCCCGACCGTTTCGACCATGATCATGGGAGTTGTAGTGAACAACCGTCCAGTGAAATCCGCTGCCGTTCTCGTCGCGATCGTCGCGGCGCTCGGCCTCAGCGCGTGCAGTTCCGGCACCGACTCGACCAGCACGAGCGCGGGAACCACCACCAGCAAGGGCGGCGCCTTCGAAACGGGCGACGCCAAGTCGGGCAAGGAAGAGGGCGGTGAGCCCGCGGCCACCACGGTGCCCAACCTGCCCAAGCCGACCGCCGCCGAGCTGAACGCCCGGTTGAACAAGGCCCTCGCGGGCCAGCTCACCGGCGAGGAGAAGAAGACCTACATCGAGGACGCCGACCAGGATCCGATGCTGGTCGACAAGTTCGTCGAGGCGGCGAAGCAGAACAACGTCAAGGTCGCCATCACCACCGTCGGTGACCCCGCCGACGGCAAGCTCAAGGCGAACGCCGATGTCACCATCGACGGCGCCCCGGTCAAGGACGCCTTCGTCGACTTCGTCGCCGAGGACGATTCCTGGAAGGTGTCGCACGTGTTCGCGTGCAACATCGTGAAGTCGGCGCAGCTCGACTCCGCGGCCTGCCAGGCCTGAGTCACGGTCCGAATATCGGTCCGAAATATCGGGTCCGAATATCAAGAAAACCGCTGGGCGACATAGTCGCCCAGCGGTTTTCAGTTGATCTGTTGATCTGTTGATCTCTCGATCAGACGATCAGACGGCGACGACCGTCGGCACGATCATCGGGCGGCGACGGTAGACGTCGGCGACCCAGCGGCCGACTACCCGGCGCACGCCCTGGGCGATGCGGTGGGTGTCGGTGATGCCCTCACCGGCCAGGCGCAGCAGCTCCGCCTCGACCAGTTCGTTCGCGCCGTCGAGCGCGGTTCGGTCGTCGGAGAAGCCGCGCCCGTTGAGCTCGGGCGTGCTCACCGCCTTGCCGGTGGTCGAGTCGATGACGATGGTGATCGAGATGAACCCACCCTCGCCCAGGACCAGGCGGTCCGACAGGGTCGACTCGCCGACGTCGCCGACCGAGAGGCCGTCGACGTAGACGTGTCCGACCGGCACACGGCCGACGATGGAGGCGATGCCGTCGACCAGGTCGACCACCACGCCGTCCTCGGCCAGCATGACCCGCTCCTCGGGCACACCGGTCGCCACCGCCAGTGCGGCGTTGGCGCGCAGGTGCCGCCATTCGCCGTGCACGGGCATGGCGTTGGTCGGGCGCACCGCGTTGTACAGGTACAGCAGCTCACCGGCGGAAGCGTGCCCGGAGACGTGCACCTTCGCGTTCTGCTGGGTGATCACGGTCGCGCCGAGCCTGGCCAGGCCGTTGACCACCGCGAACACCGAGTTCTCGTTGCCGGGGATCAGCGAGGACGCCAGCACCACCAGGTCGTCGGCGCGGATGTTGATCTGGCGGTGCTCGCCGCGCGCCATCCGTGACAGCGCCGAGAGCGGCTCGCCCTGGGAGCCGGTGGAGATCAGCACCAGGCGGTTGCCGGGCAGGTTCGCGGCCTGATCGAGAGTGACCACGACGTTGTCGGGCACGGTGAGGTAGCCGAGGTCCTGCGCGATCTCCATGTTGCGGACCATCGAGCGGCCGACGAAGCAGACCTTGCGGTTGTACTTCTGCGCGACGTCGACGACCTGCTGGATGCGGTGCACGTGGCTGGCGAACGACGCCACGATGACGCGGTTGGTGGCCTTGCCGATGACGTTGTCGAGCACGCCACCGATCTCGCGCTCGGGGGTGACGAAACCGGGAACCTCGGCGTTGGTGGAGTCGACCAGGAACAGGTCGACACCTTCGTCGCCGAGGCGGGAGAAACCGGCCAGGTCGGTGAGGCGGCCGTCGAGGGGCAGCTGGTCGAGCTTGATGTCGCCGGTGTGCAGGACCACGCCGGCACCGGTGCGGATGGCCACGGCCAGCGCGTCGGGAATCGAGTGGTTGACCGCGAAGTACTCGAGCTCGAACGGGCCGTGCACCGTGGTCTCGCCCTCGGCGACCTCGCGCAGCTTGGGCTGCAACCGGTGCTCGCGCGCCTTGGCCGCGACCAGCGCGAGGGTGAACTTGGCGCCGATCACCGGGATGTCCTGGCGCAGGCGCAGCAGGAACGGCACGGCACCGATGTGGTCCTCGTGGCCGTGGGTGAGCACGATGGCCTCGACGTCGGCCATCCGGTTTTCGATGGGCCCGAAGTCCGGCAGGATCAGGTCGACACCGGGCTGCTGGTCCTCGGGGAACAGCACACCGCAGTCGACGATCAGCAGCTTGCCGCCGTATTCGAACACGGTCATGTTGCGGCCGATTTCGCCGATGCCGCCCAGGGCGAACAGGCGCAAGCCGTTCTTCACCAGCTTCGGCGGCGGGCCCAGCTTGTCGTGGGCCGCCTTCTCGCGCGGCTCGGCGACCGGCGCGGAACCTCGACCGCGTCCCCCGCCCTGCCTGCCACGGCCACCACCGCGGGACTGCTCGGCGGCGGGCTTGCTCTTGGCCTCGGCCTGCTTGCCCTTGACTTCGGTAGCCGGTTTGGTCCTCGCGCGCCGCGGCGCGGTCTTCTTCGCGGTCACTTGCTCTTCGGCGACGCTGAGCAGGTCGGTGCCCACTTCGGCGCTACCGGCCAGGTTCGCTTCCGCGGTGACCTCGGCGATCGGTTCGGCGATCGCCGGTTCCTTCGCCGCGGGGGCTTCCTCGGGCGCGACCACCTTCTTCACCGCGGCCTGCGCGGTCTCCACCGGCGTCGGCTCCGGCGCACCGGCGGCACGCGATGCCGAACGGCGGCGGGGCTTACGGGCTACGGGTTCGGTCATGCCGACACCCCCGCGGCCTGCAGGTCCAGCGCCAGCTCCTCGAGCTGTGCCTGCGTCGGCATCAGCTGGGGCAACCGGGGCTCACCTACGTCGATGCCGAGCAATCGGAGTCCTCCCTTACACATCGCCACACCTCCCAGGCGGGTCATGGCCGCGTACAGCGGCAGTAGTGTCGCGTTGATCTCTCGCGCCCTGGCCACGTCACCGATGGTGTAGGCGTGGTGGATCTCGCGCAGTCGCTCCGGCACGAGGTGTCCGATGACGCTGATGAACCCGACCGCACCGACCGAGAGCCAGGGGAGATTCAGTCCGTCGTCACCGGAGTAGAAATCCAGATCGGTGGTCGCGATGAGATCGGCTCCGGAGACGAGATCGCCCTTGGCATCCTTCACCGCGACGATGTTGGGATGCTCGGCAAGGCGCCGGATCGTGTCGATGGCGATAGGCACCACCGACCTCGGTGGAATGTCGTAGAGCGTGATCGGCAGCGCGGTGGCGTCGGCGACCGCGGTGAAATGCGCGATCAGGCCCTCCTGTGTGGGCCGCGAGTAATACGGGGTCACCACGAGCAGACCGTGTGCGCCCGCGTTCTCCGCGGCACGCGCCAGTTCGATCGAGTGCGCGGTGTCGTAGGTACCCGCGCCCGCGACCACGGTGGCCCGGTCGCCGACGCCGTCGACGACCGCCCGCAGCAGATCATGCTTCTCGGTTTCGGTCGTGGTCGGCGATTCGCCGGTGGTACCCGAGATGATCAGCAGGTCGACCCCACGGTCGACCAGGTGTGCCGCCAGTGCGACACCGGCATCGACGTCGAGCTTGCCCGCAGCGCTGAAGGGGGTCACCATCGCGACACCTACCGTGCCGGACGCGCGCAGCTCCGTTGGCGTCGATTCACCGTTCGTCATGGTCAGAAAGGCTACCCGGTCGCCGGATGCGCCTCGACACCCTAGCGCCCGAAGCGGCTGCCGGTGGGTGTTTTTCACCTTGCGTGATGTCATATGTGACGTCACAATGATGTCATGGATCTGAATGCTCATACCGCGCGGTTGCGCGAGGAACTGATCGCCGCCGCCGCGCTCGGCGACGAGAAAACGCAGGCCACCGCCGCCGCCCTCGCCGCCGCGGTGGAGAGTTCGAGCCGCCTGGTGCTGCTGTCGGCGCTGTCGGAACTGGCCGCCGAGATCAGTACCGAACTCGGTGACCGCACCGTGCACGTCCGCCTGGAAGGCACGCAGGCGAAGGCCGACGTGCGCAAGAACACGCCGCCGGGCGCGGAAGAACCCCAGACTTTCGAGGAAATGACCGGCGACATCAGCCGGGTGACCCTGCGATTGGTCGAACAGCTCAAGTCCCGCGCGGAGGAAGCGGCCCAGCAGAACGGGCAGTCGCTCAACTCCTGGCTCTCCGGCGCAGTCAGTGGCGCGTTGAAGGATCAGATGCGCGGTTACGGCGGCAAGGGCTGGTAGACCGCGTCCGAGTTCACAGCAGCGGGGCCAGGTCGCCGCGTTCGCCGATAACGACTTCGTCGAGTTCGAGCCAGTCGGCCATTTCCCGCAGTGCCCCGCGCAAAGCCTGGGCGGTCTCGGCGGTCGCGTAGCCGGGTTCGGCGAACGCGCCGGGGGCGAGCAGTCGGCCGGTGGCGCGTTCGGCGCGCAGATCCACCCGGCCGACGAGCTTGCCGTCGACGAGCAGCGGGAAGACGTAATAGCCGTGCACCCGTTTGGGTTCGGGGGTGTAGATCTCGATGCGGTAGTGGAAGTCGAAGATCCGCTGGGTACGTGGGCGGAAGAAGATCAGCGGATCGAACGGGCACAACAGCGCGGTCCCGGTGATCCGGCGCGGGGTGGCGGCCTCCGGGTGCAGGTAGGCGGGCGCGTCCCAGCCGTCGACGTCGACAGGCAGTAGTTCGCCCGCGTCGACCAGGTCGGCGATCGCCGGGGCGCTCTGGCGCCGGGCCAGGCGGTAGTAGTCGCGCAGGTCGGCCTCGGTGCCGATTCCGAGGGCTCGGCTGGACCGGCGGATCAGCTCGCGCACGGCATCGTCCTCGGCGATCTCCCGGTCGCGTACATCGGCCGGGACGACCCGTTCGGTGAGGTCGTAATGCCGGGTGAACCCGACCCGGCGGGCGGTGGACAGCTCACCGGCGGCGAAGAGCTGCTCGCAGATCATCTTCGTGTCGCTCAGGTTCCACCAGGTCCCCTTCGGCCGGGGCTTGTCCAGTTCCAGATGACGTTCGATCTCCCCGGCGCTCGCCGCGCCCACCTCGGTCACGACATCGAGAATGTCCTTGCCCAGCGTGGGATTTCGCTCGACGATCGTGCGCATCCCCGACCAGCGCCCGTGCCGGTATTCCCGCATCCGCCAGCGCATCAGCGGCCAGTCGGCGACCGGGATCAGCGCCGCCTCGTGCGCCCAGTACTCCACCAGCCCCCGTCGCGCCTTCGCGCTGTCGCTCCAGGCGGCGCCGTCGAGCAGGCCGCGATCGTAGGGGCCGATCCGGCTGAACACCGGCGCGTAGTGCGCGCGGACCACAGCCGAGACCGAATCTATTTGCAGCAGACGGGTTCTGGCGACCACATCGAGCACGGCCCGACGCTTCGGGTTGGTGGGCCTTCGCTTGCCGAAGCCCTGCGCGGCCAGCGCCGTTCGACGGGCCTGCGCCGCATTCATCCGCTGCATTCGCTCAGCCTGACACAGGGGTCCGACAGGTTGTCGGCGCTCAGGTGGAGACCCGGACCTCACCCGCGGTGTCGATCTCGGTCCGCCGATCCCCGCCCGGCGCGGCGGCCAGCACGGTCGCCACCCAGCGTCTGCCGACCGGCAGCACGCGCACGGTCACCGAGCCCGCTCCCGCCATGTCGAGTTCGTCGACCGCGGCCTCGATCACGTGGTGGCGCACCCATTCCGGGACCCCGAGAAAGCCGCCGTCGTCGAGCAGGGTGACCTCGACGCCGCGCGATCGCGCCCCCCGAGCGGCGGCGCTGAGCCGATCGGTGACCAGCTGCGGCGCCCGGAGACCGTCGCGCAGTTCGGCTTCGAGCAGCCTGCACTGTTCGCGTTCGGTGTCGGTGAGCTCGATCCCGGCGGCGATGCGGGCGAGCAGGGGCCCGGCCACCCGGTCGAGTGCTCCCAGCTGACGATCACGCTCGGCAGTGGCCGCGGCCAGCGCGGCCTCGGTCGCCGCGCGTCGATTGGCCTCGCTGCGCAGTTCCCGCAGCGAACGCTGGGTGGGCCGCACGATCGACATGAACACCGTCACCGCGCCGACGGTGGCGACCGGCGTCAGCGCGCGCACCACGGTTTCGGGGTGCCAACTGGTGAACACCCCCATCGTCACCAGCACCGTCGCGGCGGCCGCCACGCCGAGCCAGGCCGACACGATCCGCCCGCGCAGCACCAGCATCGCCAGCAGATACGACGTCGGATAGGCGGTCCACAGCTGGTGGGCGAACCCCGACGAGCTCTCGAGCCACGGCACGGTGAGCGCCATCGCCGCAGGTCCGGCACACGCCACGTAGATCGTGGCGGGCCACGGCAGCGGGTCCACCGGGAACACCAGCACCACCAGCGCGGCCACGGCCATCAGCACCAGCGCGGCGGCCGCGGCCGCCGGCGGGGCGATATCGAAATTCACCCGCAGGTACATCACGATGGTGGCTTCGAAGATCACCACGAACAGCCACGCCGTGCCGTCGCTGAGGCCGAAGAGATCGCGCATCGCGAACGGCAGATCCCGATCGACCATCAGCTACCCCACACCAGTGTCACCACGGTTCCCGCGCCCGGCGCCGATTCCACGAACGCCGCGCCACCGGCGAGCGCGCGCATCCGGCCCAGGATGCTGCCCGCGATCCCCATCCGATCGGCCGACACCCGCGCCGGGTCGAACCCGGCGCCGTCATCGGACAGCACCACCCGGATGCCGCCGGTCGCGATGGTGACCGACACACCGCGCCGCACCGTCCGACCGGGGACGTCGGCATGACGCACGCTGTTGCGCACCGCCTCCGAGAGCGCGGCCCCCAGCACCTGCGCGGCCTCGATCGGCAGGCACAGATCGGCCGCGCGCCGCGAGGACACCTGCACCGGGATCTCGGATTCCACCTCGCGCACCGCCTCGCGCAGGAATTCGATCGCCGCGGCGGCGTCGAGGTGGTCGATCTCGGGCGCGGTCCGCGACAGCTCGAGCTGTTCGAGGGTGCGCGCGGCCTGGTTGCGCAGCACCGGCGAGGACTGCTGCGCCCGCGAGGCCTCCAGCAGCGTCGACAGCACCGCGTCGTGGATGAGCGCCGCGAAACGCGCGCCCTCGCGTTCCCTGGCCGAGGTCGCCGCGACCGCCGCCGCCCGGCTGCGCTGCCGGACTGCTTCCCGGTCGACCCGTTCGGCGGCGGCACGCGCGTACACCACGCACCACAGGAACAGCGCGGCTACGCCGAGCGCCCTGGTGATGTCGCCGAACAACGCACCCATCGAACTGTCGGGCACCACAAGGGCATTCGACACACTGGTCGTCACCGCGAGCAGGGCTGCGAACGCGGCCGCACCACGTCGCGGCCACGCCAGACCCGCGGCCAGCACGCCGACAGCGAGCCCTCGATAAGGCCACGAGGCGAACGAACCGACGTGCACCACCGGATACACCAGCGGCGTCGCCACGGTGGCCGCGAGGTAACACACGGCAGCCGCGGCGGCGGTGCGCCGGATCGCCGCGGCGGTGCCGCGCGCCGACACGATCGCCAGCACACCGAACATCAGATACGCCGACACCAGATGCAGTTCCGGCCACACCGAATGATTGATCGGCTGCACCAGCACCGCGGGCAGTTCCAGCACCATCACGATCGTGGCGCCGGTCCCGATCACCAGCCCGAGCCTGCGCAGGATCTGTTCGGTCGCCGCGCGCGAGAAGTCGACGTCGCCGACCGGTGCGGGCGCCGTCGCGACCGCGAGATCGGTCACGTGCGCTGCTGCCTTTCCGGCACGGGCAGCCATCCGTCCTCGACGGCCCGTTTGTACAGATCGGTCTTGGTGGGCGCGGGTCGGCCCGCGTCGGCGTACTTCTGCCGGATGCGGCCCAGGTAGTCGTTGACGGTCTGTTCCGACAGACCGGTCAGCCGGGCCACCCGCGAGGCCTTCTCCCCCGAGGCATACAGCATCAGCACTTCCTCCTGACGCGGGCTGAGCCCGACGTCGGAGAGCTTCGGATCGCCGTCGATGGCGGCGGCCCAGTCGGTGGTCACCACCTGCTCCCCCGACGCGGCCCGGCGCACCGCCTCGACCACGGTCGCCACGCTCTCGGACTTGCGCAGCACCCCGAGCACGCCCGCTTTGGCGGCGGAGCGGACCAGGAAGGCGTTGTCGGCGCCGGTGAACACCAGCACCTCGATGTCGCGTTCGCGCAGCGCGGTGACATTGTCCTCGGGCGTCGAGCCGTCGGGCAGGCGCAGATCGAGGACGACGAGGTCGAGATCGGTGGTCTCGGCGAGCAGCCCGGCGACGGACTCCGCCACCGCCACCAGTTCCAGGTCGGGTTCGGGGCCGAGCATGGCCGCCAGTCCGATCGCCACGGACTCGTGGTCCTCCACCAGACCGACCCGCCGCACCGTGCGCGTCTGCGCCAACTCGCTCACCCGACCACTCCCCATCCTCGAACACCCACCGCGGCCAGCCCGCAACACGTCGGTCGAGTTCTACCGCATCCCGAGCCCGCGTGTCAGCCCACCAAAATTCGGGGCGGACCCGCTGTCCCGATCAGCTATTCCATCAGACCAGCGGCGATGGTCGCGCCGAGTTCCCAGCATTTCTCCAGATCGGCCTTGCTCGGCGGTCCCGAGACCACGACCGCCTCGGCGGCGCGCTGCCAGCCCAGCCCGGTGGTGATCCGCTCCACGCTGCTCTCGGCGCCTTCGGTGCCTTCGTTGCCGTGCAGGTAGAGGCCGTAGGGGCGCCCACCGGTCGAGTCGAGGCAGGGGTAGTAGATGGTGTCGAAGGCGTGTTTGAGCGCGCCGCTCATGTAGCCGAGATTGGCCGGGGTGCCGAGCAGGTAGCCGTCGGCGTCGAGCACATCGACGGCGGTCACCGCCAGCGCGGCCCGGCGCACCACCTCGACCCCCTCGATCTCGGGGTCGCTCGCCCCGGCGAGGACCGCTTCGAACATCGCCTGGGTGTGCGGCGACGGGGTGTGATGGATGATCAGCAACCGGGCCATGGGCTCGCTACTCTCCTGGGTCGCGTTCCAGTTTTTCCAGCGCCACCGCGCGGCGCATGGTGTCGCGGGCGCGGCCCCGGTCGCCGGCGTAGTCGTAGGCGCGGGCCAGCCGGTAGGAGGAGCGCCAGTTGTCCGGGTCGGCTTCCCATTCGGTCTTGATCTGCGCGAACAGGGCGTCGGCCGCGTCGCGTTCGATCCGGCCGGAGGGTCGGCGCGGCAGTTGCGAGGTGTCGACCTCCAACCCTTCTTCGTGGATACGCCGGGCCAGCCGTTGATGCGCGAACGCCGCGCTCAAGGTCGCCCACAGGATCCAGAGACCGACGACGGGCAGCAGCAGCATGCCGATGCCGATCGCGATACCCGCGAACCCGCCGTCGGCGATGTAGGCGATGGCGAGCCCGCCGAGCCGAACGAAGTAGAACAGCAGCGCGACGACCAGGAACACCACGACCGCAACGGTTTTCAGGACCTGCCGATCGGGTCGCTGCGCGTCGGAGTCGCTCACAGATCCAGGAACGGGTCGAGCCCGACGGTCAGACCCGGCCGTCCGGCGATCTCGCGCACCCCGAGCAGCACGCCCGGCGCGAACGAGGACCGGTCGATGGAGTCGTGGCGAATGGTCAGGGTCTCGCCCTGGGTGCCGAACAGCACCTCCTGGTGGGCCACGAGCCCGGCCAGACGCACCGAATGCACTCGCACACCGTCGACATCGGCGCCGCGGGCACCCTCGAGTTCGGTAGTGGTGGCGTCGGGGCTGATCCCGACCCCGGCTTCGGCGCGGGCCGCGGCGATCACCGCGGCGGTGCGGTAGGCGGTGCCCGAGGGGGCGTCGGCCTTGTTCGGGTGGTGCAGCTCGATGACCTCGACCGAGTCGAAGAACCGCGCCGCCTGCTCGGCGAATCGCATCGACAGCACGGCGCCGATGGCGAAGTTCGGCGCGATCAGCACGCCCACCTCGGGCCGCTGCGCCAGCTGCCCGCGTACCTCGGCGAGGCGGGCCTCGTCGAAGCCGGTGGTGCCGACGACGACGTGGATGCCGTTCTCGATCAGGAACTTCAGGTTGCCCATCACCACATCGGGGTGGGTGAAATCGACGACCACCTGGGTGCTCGCCTCGGTGAACGTCTCGAGCGCGTCACCCTTGTCGACCTGCGCCACCAGCTCCAGATCGGGCGCCGCCTCCACCGCCGCGCAGATCGCCTGCCCGACCTTGCCGCGTGCTCCGAGCACTCCGACCCGAATGGTCACCGCATCTCCTCGTCCTCGACTCAGCTTGCTCGTCGAAGCCTATCGAGCAGCCCGTGGGGCCGCGGCGCCGACCTCACACCATCGGGCCTGCCGAGCCGTCAGTCGAAGACGATCACCTGTCGTAGCGCCGCGCCCGCCGCGAGATCGTCCATCGCCTGGTTCACCTGGTCGAGTCCGATGCGGGCCGAGACGAGCCGTTCCAGCGGCAGCTTGCCCTCGCGCCACCGCCGCACGTATTCGGGGATGTCACGGTCGGGAACAGCGGAGCCGAGGTAGCTGCCGATGATGGTGCGGCCCTGCGCCACCAGCGCCAGTGGCGAGATGGTGGCCGTGGCGGTCGGGGCGGGCAGGCCGACCGTCACGGTGACGCCACCGGGTGCTGTTGCGGTGACGGCGGTTTCGAACGCGCGGACGTTGCCCGCCGCTTCGATCACCACGTCGGCCTGCACGCCCTGCTCGGCGACCTCGCCCGGCGTGCAGGCCGCGGTCGCACCGAATTCGCGGGCGAGCGCCAGCTTTTCGGGAACCGTGTCGACGGCGATCACCTCACCGAGCCCGAGCGACACCGCGACGAGCACCGCCGCCATCCCGACACCACCGAGCCCGACCACCATGATCCGGTCGCCCGCACCGGGTTTCGCGGCGTTGAGCAGTGCGCCGCCGCCGGTGAGCACCGCGCAGCCGAGCACCGCCGCCACCTCGGGCGGCACGTCGTCGTCGACCGGGACGACCGAGCGCCGGTCCACCACCGCGTGCGTGGCGAAGCCGGAGACGCCGAGATGGTGCTGCACCACCTCGCCGTCGCGGGTGAGCCGTCGGCCGCCGCCGAGCAGTTCGCCCGCGTTGTTGGCCACACTGCCCGGCCCGCACGGCGTGCGTCCGTTGCTCGCACAGCCCGCGCAGTCGCCGCAGCGCGGCAGGAACGTCATCACGACCCGCTGTCCAGGGGCCACATCGGTGACACCGGCGCCCACCGATTCGACGATGCCCGCGGCTTCGTGGCCGAGCAGCATGGGCACCGGGCGCACCCGATTGCCGTCCACCACAGACAGATCCGAATGGCACAGGCCGGCCGCTTCGATGCGCACCAGCAATTCGCCCTGCCCCGGTTCGGCCAATTCCAGGTCACACACGGTGATGGGCTGCGAATCGGCGAACGGCGCCGGGTCGGCGATCCGTTCCAGAACGGCTCCACGAATCTTCATGGTCGCGACGCTACCGCGAGTGCCCTTTACAGGTTCCGGGATCTGTCGCTAACCTCGATCTCGGTGATGGTGCTCCTGTCGGCCGCCTCGTACCGTGCCCAGGGTCGGCGCCATCACGAACAAGGAGAAATCCCCTGTCAGTGCAGTTCAATCACACCATTGTCGGATGCCGCGATAATCGGGAGACCGCCGAGTTCTGGGCGGACATCCTCGGGTTGGACGTAGGAAAAGAGTGGGGGCCGTTCATTCCGATCGCCCTCGATCACGGTGCGGCCTTCGATTTCGCCAAGGTCCCGCCCTTCGTTTCCGAGATCCAGCCGCAGCACTACGCGTTCCTGGTCAGCGAGGCCGAGTTCGACGCGGCCTACGCCAAGATCCAGCGCTACAAGCTGGACCATTGGGCCGACCCCCAGCAACACGGGGTCAACGAGATCAATCACAACGATGGTGGTCGCGGTGTCTATTTCCTCGACCCCAACGGCCACTTCCTGGAACTGATCACCGTTCCGTACGGCGGTTGGCCCGAGTAGTCGTTCAGGCCGGTCCCTGCTGGGACCGGCCTGTTTGCGATTACCCGAGTTTCGCGGCCGCGCGGGTCCCGCGCAGACCCAGCAGCGCGGCGCCGACACACGCCACCGAGACGCCCACGATGAACCAGGGGAATACCGTCGTGAGTCCCCAGGTCGTCGCGGCCCAGCCCGCCGCCAGGGTCGGCAAGGCCATCGCCGAATAGGCCAGCAGGTAGAACGCCGACATGGTCTCGCCACGGCGATGCGGCGGAACGACCTCGGACAGGTGCCGCAGTGACCCACCGAAACCGAGACCGAAGGTGCCGCCGAGCACCAGACCGGCGAGGACCACTACCGCGGGCTCTTTCGTGGCCAGCGCCGGAATAGTGGCGAGTAGTGCGGCCGCCATGCCGAGGTCCCCGATCATCGCGGCGCGACGGGCCGGCACCCGGGTGGCCAGCAACTGCGCCAACGCGCCCGCCAGCGCGGTGCTCGCGACGACGACACCACCGAACACCAGATTGTGCACGCCGGTTTCGGCCGCGGCCAGCGACGGATACAGCGACAGCAGGACACCCAGCACCGACCAGGCGGCCATCACGCCGATCGCCGAGAACCAGAAGTCGGACCTGATCTCGTGCGGGACGGACGGTTTCGCGATGGTGATGCGTGCCTTCACCCGGGTGGTGTGCGGTTCACGAAGGGCGAGAATGCCGGCCCCCGCGGCCACACAGATGACGGTGATCACCACATACGGCGTGCGCAACGGCGACGGCGCGTACTGCGCGAGCACCGCGGTGCCGAGCACCGCGATCGCGATGCCGACGTTGAACGCGACGCCGCTGAGCTGCCCGGAGCGAGCACCACGCTCGGGCCGCAGATCCAGCAGCGCCGCCGCGCCCGCGACGACGGTGGCGCCGACGGCCGCCCCGTGTAATGCCCTGGCCAGCAACAACATCGGCACCGAATCGGCGAGCAGGAAGACGCCCAGCCCGAGGATCATGGTGGCGAAGGCGCCGATCATCACCGGCTTGCGGCCGACCACATCGGAGATCCGGCCGGAGACCAGCACCGCGCCGAGCGCCGCGAAGGCATAGACGGCGAAGACCAGGGTCGTGGTCAGCGGGGACAGATGCCACTCGGTCTCGTAGATCCCGTAGAGCGGAGCGGGCGCCCCGGAAACCCCGAGCGCCACCGCGCTCGCGGCCAGGACGAGCCCGTACGCCCAGCGCTGCCCGGCCTCGACCGGCGCCATCGTTGTCGCTGCCACAGCAGCCCCCATCAGCAGAGTTTGATAACCATCGAACGATGATCAGGCTACGCCGAGTATGATGACTATCAAACCCCCGAGTGAGGTAACTCATGACACAGGCTAAAGATCTCACCCCGGCGCCGACCATACCCGTCGCCGCGCTCCCCACCGTCCTCGGCGCCCTTCACGACCCCGTCCGCCTGGAGATGGTCCGTCGCCTGAGCAATGCCGCCGCCCCCGTCCGCTGCGCGGCGCTCTACGACGCGATCAACAAATCCACCGCGACCCACCACTTCAAGATCCTGCGCGAAGCGGGCCTGATCGAACGGCTCACCATCGACGGCCAGACCTTCCAGGAACTGCGCACCGACGCCGTAGAGCACGCGCTGCCCGGCCTGCTCCCCTCGATCGTCGACGCCGCCAACCGCGTGGATGCGGATGCCACACACCGCGACGAGCAGTCCTTGCGCTGATCGCCCTACCGGCCCTGCGTGTTTCCAGCGTTCCGCGGCTGTCGCCACCGCGCCGCCCGGCAGTGACGGCGTACCGGCCAGAGCCCGACTCGGACAGATGGCCGCAGGCGACCGGGGTGCTTCCACCCGGGGTGGCGCGACACCGCTCACCACCGATCATCGGCACCACCGTTCACGCGCGCACCCCGATGACCCTGGTGCCGAATTACTCAGCGCTCGACGAGCTTTCGGACCGAGGCGGGCAGATCGCGCGTGCGCTGATACGGGCCCGACACCGCCGCACCGTAGGGGCGGGCGAGCAAGGTGCGGGCGATCTCGCTGACCTCGTCGGTGGTGACGGCGTCGATGCGAGCCAGGGTCGCCGAGACGCTGCGATGGTTGCCGTAGCTGAGTTCGCTGCGGCCGATGCGGTTCATCCGGGAGGCCGAGTCCTCGAGGCCCAAGACCAGCCCGCCGCGCAACGAGCCCTTGGCCCTGGCGCATTCGGCATCGGTGACGCCGTTGGCGGCGACCTCGTCGAGCACGCCACGTGCCAATGTCGCGACCTGGCCGAGGTTTTCGGGCTGGCAGCCGAGCGAGACCGAGAACGCGCCGGTGTCGGCGAAGGTGTCGACGCTCGAGTACACCGAGTACGCCAAGCCGCGTTCTTCCCGGATGCGCTGGAACAGGCGCGAACTCAGGCCGCCGCCGACGATGGTGTTGAGGATCGACAGCGGCCAGCGCTGTTGACCTTCGTGCCTGCCGAACGCCCGCACCCCGAAGGCGAGGTGGGTCTGTTCACTGTCGCGGTTGATCCTGATCAGGCCGGGTGCGCCCTGCGCGCGGAACTTCCCTTCGCGGCGCGGCGCGGGCTCGGCGGTGGTGTCCAGGTGTGGCCCGAACGCGCGGTGCACCAGTTCCACTACGCGTTCGTGCTCCACGTTGCCCGCCACCGCGACGACCATGCGATCGGGCCGGTAGCGGCGCTGATGGAAGCCGCGCAGCTGGGCAGCCTGCATGTTCTCGATGGATTCGACGCTGCCGATCACCGGGCGCCCGATCGGGTGGTCGCCGAACATGGCGGTGAGGAAGGAGTCGGCGACCAGGTCTTCGGGGTCGTCGTCGCGCATCGCGATCTCTTCCAGGACCACCTGGCGCTCCACGTCGACGTCGATCGCGCGGCACAGACCGTTGAGCACCACATCGGAGACGAGGTCCACGGCCAGCGGCAGGTCCTCGTCGATGACGTGGGCGTAGTAGCAGGTCTGTTCCTTGGCGGTGAACGCGTTGAGCTCGCCGCCGACCGCGTCCATGGATTGCGCGATGTCGAGGGCGGTGCGTGTGGGCGTCGCCTTGAACAGCAGGTGTTCGAGGAAGTGCGCGGCGCCGGCCACGGTGGGGCCCTCGTCGCGCGAACCGACGCCTACCCACACTCCGATGGAGGCCGAGCGCACGCCGGGCACGTGCTCGGTGACCACACGAAGGCCACCGGGCAGCACGGTGCGGCGCACTCCCCCGGTGGAGACATCGTCAGCGGATTCGGTATTCGACTCGGTCAACTTCGGTTTCGTCACCCGATCCTCGATAACAGTGTCTTCGTCGGACTCGGTCTGCGACTCGATGTGCTCGGACCTCGTCACCCGATCCCACCGGACGGCTGTGCTGGCATGGTTCCTCAAACTCTCGAACGGGACCTGGCGACGTGCGCGTAATGCCTCATTGTGCAGGCCGCAGGCACGACGGCCGGCTCCGCGATTCTATGCGCCCATCGCCCCCGCCCGCGCATCGGCCCTCGTCGCCGGGTCCT
Organism: Nocardia sp. NPDC003183; assembly: GCF_053590715.1. Lineage (NCBI taxonomy): Bacteria > Bacillati > Actinomycetota > Actinomycetes > Mycobacteriales > Nocardiaceae > Nocardia > Nocardia sp. NPDC003183. Next base: position 237,455 of record NZ_JBSFTG010000008.1, on the reverse strand, counting down.
CTCCGGCGAGCCCGCGCGTCTCGGATCCGCTCCCGTCGAGGACGTCCGCGATCCGGGCCAGCGCCGCTTCCCCCGCCATCGCCCAGTGCGTGGCGGGGATGGCGTGCCGGTGGACCGTGCCGTCGACGGCGGTGGCCCAACTCGCCGCGCCACGCGATCCGCTGGGATCGTCGACGGTGGCGGCGAAGTAGACGAGGTCGCCGTCGAAGCGACGTGGCCGGTATTCGTCGACCATCCGCATCGAGGCCGTGGCGGCGTCGATGATGCGGGCGATGCGGTCGCGATCGAGTGCCGCCAGTGGTCCGCCGATGCCCGCGGCCGCGGCGGCGAGACCGTCGGTGTCGAACGCGAGATCGTCACCGGCGAGCCCGCCGAGCAGGTCGCCGACGGTGGGCATCGCAGTCTGTTGCGGTCCGTCGCCGAGCCAGCTGTCCATCATGGCCAGCTGTGCCACCTGTTCGCCGTCGGCTTGCAGGCCGGTGGCGACGGCGTGGGCCAGCAGCCCGCCCAGCGACCAGCCGAGCAGGTGGTACGGCCCTTCCGGCTGCACCTCGCGGATGGCGTCGATGTAGCGGCGCGCCCAGTCCTCGATCGTGGCGGGCAGCGGTTCGTCGGCGGTGAGGGCAGGCGACTGCAACCCGTAGATCGGGCGCTGCGGGTCGAGGTGGCGGGTCAGTCCGGCGAACGACCAGGACACACCGCCGACGGGGTGGATGCAGAACAGCGGCGCGCCGGTGCCACCGGCGCGCAGCGGGAGCAGGACCGCGAACGCGTCATCGCTCGAATCATCGTCGGCGCGTAGCCGTTCCACGACGACCGCCGGCGTGGGGTCGGTGAAGAACCACGCCACCGGCACCGGGCTGCCCAGTGCTTCGCTCAGTCGAGACGACAGCTGGACCGCGGTGAGGGAGTTGCCGCCGAGGTCGAAGAAGTTGTCGTCCATGCCGATGCGGTCCAGTCCGAGTACCCGGGCGAAGGCGCCTGCGACGAGCTGCTCGGTCTCGGTGATCGGCGCCCGATAGGTCGCCTGGCGGATCTCCGGGCGCGGCAGTGCGCCGCGGTCGAGTTTGCCGGAGGTGTTGACCGGCAACGCGTCCAGCTCGAGGACCACGGCGGGCACCAGGTAGCCGGGTAGTTCGGTGGCCAGCGCCGCCCGCAGCACGGCCGCATCGAATCCCGAACCAGCGTGTGTCACAGTGCCGTCGACCGCCGCACCGGGACCTGCTCCGACGGTAGTGGGCGCACCGGCAATGCCATCGGATTCCTTGTTCCGTGACACCACCACGTACGCGACAAGTCGATCTGCGCCGACCCCGGACACCACGGCCGCCGCGGCCTGCGCCACCCCGGGCCGCCGCTGCAGCGCGGCTTCCACTTCACCGAGTTCGATGCGCTGGCCGTTGAGCTTCACCTGCAGGTCGGCACGCCCGAGGTATTCCAGTGCCGGAGTGTCGCTTCCCCGCAGGCGAACGAGGTCGCCGGTGCGATACATCCGAGCGCCGGAAGCACCGAACGGGTCCGGGACGAACCGCTCCGCGGTGAGCTCGGCGGCCCCGATGTACCCGTGTGCGAGTTGCGCGCCACCGACATACAGCTCACCGGTCACCCCCGGCGGCACCGGACGCATCCTGGCATCGAGCACGTAGAGCCCCGTATTCCACACCGGCGCGCCGATCGGCACCGTGACGACGTCGTCATCGGTCACCCGGTGCGCACTCACCTGCACCGTGGTCTCGGTCGGCCCGTAGAGGTTCACCACCTGCGCGCCGGTCAGTGCGCGCACCTGCTGTGCCAGCCCGGCGGGCAACGCCTCGCCACCGGCGAACACCCGCCGTAGCGGCGTACTCACGACACTGTTGCCCGCAGTGGCCGCCTCCCGCACGTGCGCCGCATAGGCCGCGAGCAGGGTCGGGGCGAATTGCGCTGTGTCGATGTGGTGTTCGGTGATCAGCGCGGCCAGGTAGGCCGGGTCCCCGTGCCCACCGGGCCGGGCGATGACCGTGCGGGCGCCCACCCGCAGCGGCAGCAACAGCTCCCAGATCGAGGCGTCGAAGGTGATCGGCGTCTTGTGCAGCACCCTGTCACCGGCGGCGAAGCCGAACTGCTGTGCCAGCCAGTCGAGTTGGTGGACGATCGCGCGATGCGGCACACCGACGCCCTTGGGCAGACCGGTCGACCCGGACGTGAAGATCACGTACGCGGTGTGCTCCGGGAGCAACGGCGCCACCCGTTCGGCGTCGGCGATCGGCGCTACCGGCAAGCCCGCGAGATCGACGGTGTCCAGCGTGATCACCTCGTGCCCGCGCAGCGGGAGGTCCATAGCATCGCCGCTGGTGGTGAGCACGCAGACCGGTTGCGCGATCCGCAGGATGCGGGTGATCCGCTCCGCCGGATGATCCGGATCGATCGGCACGTAGGTGCCACCCGCCGCCAGCACCGCGTACACGCCGACCAGCAACTCGGCCGAGCGCCGAACTCCCACCGCCACCGCGTGATCCGGCCCGACACCGTGGTCGATCAGATGGCGGGCGAGCCGGTTCACCCGCGCCGCGAATTCGGCGTAGGTGAGAACGAGGTCACCGTCGACGAGCGCGACGGCGTCCGGTGTCGCCGCGGCTCGGCGATCGAACGCTGTCGGCAGAACGCCGACCGCGCCGACGTGAGCGATGTCGCCCGGCAGCGACCTCGCATCCTCGGTCGCCGCGACCGGCCACGCATCGTCGGCCGGATGCGCGGTGTCACACCAATTCTCGAGCATCTGACGGTCGCCGTCGGTGAGCAGGTCGATATCACCGACCGCACCTTCCGGGTTCGCCGTGACCGCGTCGAGGATCCGCACGTACCCGTCCGCGATGCGGGCGGCCGTCTCGGCGTCGAACAGATCGGTGGCGTAGGTCACGCTCACCGCGCAACCACCGTCGGCGGTGCCGGTGAGGACCAGATCCAGGTCGAACTTGGCGATGGCGGCGTCGGCGTCCAGTCCGGTCACGGTGAGGCCGGGCAGGACCACCTCGACCGGGCCTGCGGCCAGGTTCTGGAAGGCCAGCATCACCTGGAACAGCGGGCTGTGCGCGGTCGAGCGGGTCGGGTCGAGCACGTCGACCAGCCGTTCGAACGGCACCTGCGCGTTCTCGAAGGCATCCAGATCCACCCGCCTGGTCTCGCGCAGCAGCGAACTGAACGACGCTGCGGGGTCGACACCGGTGCGCAGCACCAGCGTGTTGACGAACATGCCGACGAGATCGTCGAGGGCCTGCTCACCGCGACCCGCCACCGGGGTGCCGATCGCGATGTCGCCGGCGCCACCGAGTCGCGCGAGCAACGCGGCCAGCGCGGCATGGGCAACCATGAACTCGCTCACGTCGGCGCGACGCGCCAACCGCGCCACCCGCTGCCATACCGTCGGCGGCACAACAGTGTCAACGCTCGCACCACGATGCGACGCGACAGCAGGCCGCGGCCGGTCGGCTGGCAATTCGAGCAACCCGGGCAGTCCGGCCAGCTCGGTGCGCCAGAACCGCAGCTGCCGTGCGGCGACCGACTCGGCGTCGTCCTCGCTGCCCAGCACCGCACGCTGCCACAGCGTGTAGTCGGCGTACTGCACCGGCAGCGGCGCCCACCCGGGTTCTGTCCCCGCGCGACGGGCGAGGTAGGCGGCGGTGGTGTCACGCAGCAGCGGCCCGGCGGAGAACCCGTCGGCGCTGATGTGGTGGATCACCACGACCAGCACGACTTCGTCCGCCGCGCAGCGCAATACGCGCACCCGCACCGGCGGCGCGACGGTGACATCGAATCCGCGCCCGATCTCGGCCGCGACGATCGCCGGTACCGCGATGGGGTCCACGGTCTCCACCACCGGCGTCGGCACGAACTCCCACACCGCCTGGTGCCCGATCCCGTCGACGGCAGGGTAGGCCGTGCGCAGCACCTCGTGCCGGTCGAGCACGTCGGTAACCGCGGCGGCCAGCGCGCCGGCATCGACATCACCGGTGAGCCGCACCGCGATCGGGATGTTGTACGCGGCGGACTCGGGATCGAGGCGGTTGAGCAGCCACATGCGCTGCTGGGCCGCGGACAGCGGTATCCGGGCCGGTCGTTCGCCGGATGTCAACGCGATCCCCGCGCCGGTGCCGGCCGTGGTCGCGAGCGCGGCGGCCAGGTCGGCCACGGTGGTCGCTTCGAACAGGGTCCGCACGGGCACCCGCGTCGACAATGTCGCGCCGAGGCGGGCGGCGACCCTGGTCGCGACGAGTGAGTTGCCGCCGAGTTCGAAGAAGTCGTCGTCGAGCCCGACCCGCTCGCGCCCGAGCACCTCACCGAACACCTCGGCCACCGCCCGCTGTGCCGTGCTGACCGGCGCCCGGAACGGCCTGGCCACGAATTCCGGTGCGGGCAGCGCCTTGCGGTCGAGCTTGCCGGAGGTGTTGAGCGGGAACGCGTCGAGCACCACGATCACCGACGGCACCATGTAGGACGGCAGCACCGCGCCCACGCCCGACCGCAGGGCGGCCGGATCCAGCGCGACGCCCGGCCTCGGCACGACGTAGCCGACCAACTGGTCACCGGTCGCACTCGCCGCGACCACCGCCGCGGCCTGACCGACCCCGGCCGATCCGCCGAGCGCGGCCTCGATCTCACCGAGTTCGATGCGCTGACCACGGAACTTCACCTGGAAGTCGATGCGCGCCAGATAGACCAGTACGCCGTCGCGAGTCCACTTCACCAGGTCTCCGGTGCGATACATTCTCGCGCCCCGGCGATGCCGGTCGCGGCCGTCACCGACGGAATACGCGGTGTCGAGACCCGAGTCCGCGACGGTGCCTGCCGCGCCGGAATGGATGTCCGCCCCGGCGAACGGGTCCGCGACGAATCTGTCGGCGGTGAGCGCGGTGCGGCCGAGGTACCCGCGAGCGAGCTGGTCACCCGCCAGGTACAGCTCACCGGCCACTCCCGGTGCGACCGGGCGCAGCCGTTCGTCGAGCACGTACACACGCGAATTCCATTCGGGCACACCGATGGGCACCGTCTGCCCGGTCGCACCGTCGGCGGGCCACGCCGTCACCGACACGGCGGCCTCGGTCGGCCCGTACAGGTTGTGCACCGCCGCAGCCGATTTCGCCCGCAGCGCGCCGACTGTCTCCGGAGTGAGCGCTTCACCGATCGCGAGCACCAGCCGCAGACCGGCCAGGTGCTCGGCGTCGGCGTGCGCGGCGAACACTGCCAGCATCGACGGCACGAAGTCGACGACGGTGACCTGCCGCGCTGCCACCAGTTCGGCGAGGTACAGCGGGTCGCGGTGCCCGTCCGGGGTGGCGAGCACCAGGGTCGCGCCCGCTGCGAGCGGTGCGAAGAAGCCCCAGACCGACAAGTCGAACCCGGCCGCGGACTTCTGCAGGTACACATCGTCACCGTCGATCGCGTACTGCTCGATCAGCCAGGCGATCTGATTGCGAATGCCGGCATGACTCATGGCCACGCCCTTGGGTTCGCCGGTCGAGCCGGAGGTGAACAGCACGTAGGCGAGGTTCGAATCCCGCAGGGGGGCGCGGAGTTCGGACTCCGCGACCGGATGACCCGGGTAACGGGCAGTGTCGACGTCATCGAGCACGACAACCCCGGTCGGCCCCGCGGTCCGCGAACCACCTGGCGCGGTCTCGCCGCCCTCGACTCCCGGGATCGGCGATCCGCGATCACTGCCGATCACCCGGAACGGCGAGTCGGACGAACCGTCAGCCGGTGCCGGCTTGTCGAATGCGTCTGCGGCGGTGGTGAGGACGAGGTGTGGCCGCGCGGTGTCGAGGATCTGGGTGATCCGGTCGGCCGGGTGATCCGGATCGATCGGCACGTACGCGCCGCCCGCGGTGAGGACCGCGTACAAGGCGACGACGAGTTCGGTGGAGCGCCGGATGGCGAGCCCCACCAAGGCGTCGGGGCCGACACCTTCCTCGATCAGGTACCGGGCCAGGCGGTTGACCCGGGTGTCGAATTCGGCGTAGGTCAGGGCCGTGTCCTCGAACACGAGCGCTGTCGCGTCCGGGGTAGCCCGAACCTGCGCACGGAACGCGGTGAGTAGCGTGGCGGCGCCGTCGATCTCGTGGGTGGTGGCATTCCACTCGGTGAGGATGCGCGTGCGCTCGACCGGTTCGAGCACCTCGACCGAATCCAGCGGTGTACGCGGCGATGCCGCGACAGCGGTGAGCAGGCGTTCCAGCCGTCCGGCGATCGCCACCGCGGTCTCGGTGTCGAACACGTCGTGGGCGTAGGTGAGGACGCCGGTGACGCCCGCGGCCGCACCGTCGACCGCGTACTCGTCGCTGACGATGAGGTGCAGATCGAACTGCGACAGCTCGTTCTCGGTGTCCAGCCCCGACACGGTGATCCCGGGCAGGGCCAGCTCGGCACGCTCGAAGTTCTGGAACGAGAAGCCGACCTGGAACAGCGGATGCCGGGCGGTGGAGCGGGCCGGATCGAGCACCTCGACGAGGCGTTCGAACGGCACCTCGGCATGGGCGTACACGGCGAGGTCGGTGGCGCGCTGGCGAATCAGCAACTGCTGGAACGACTCTCCCGCGCGCAGCCGGGTTCGGAAGACCAGCGTGTTCACGAACATGCCGATCAGGTCCTCGAGCGCGGCCTCACCGCGCCCGGCGACCGGCGTGCCGACGGTGATGTCCGCGCTGCCCGAGAGGCGACCGAGCAGCGCCGCGAACGCGGTGTGCACGACCATGAACAGCGTTGCGCCGGACTCCCTGGCCAGCGCGCTGAGCCGGGCGTGGGTGCCCGCGTCCAGGGTCACCGGCACGGTCCCACCGGCGAGGGTCCGCACCGCCGGGCGCGGGCGGTCCAGCGGCAACGCGAGTTCATCGGGGAGGTCGGCGAGTTCGGCGCGCCAGAAGTCGAGCTGGCGGGCGGCCACCGAGTCGGGATCGGCTTCGTCGCCGAGCAGCGCGCGCTGCCACAGCGCGTAGTCGGCGTACTGCACCGGCAGCGGCGTCCACGACGGGGCCGTACCGTCGCGTCGTGCGAGGTAGGCGGTCATCAGGTCGCGCACCAGCGGCGGCATCGACGAACCGTCGGCGCTGATGTGGTGCACGACCATGGCGAGCACCGCCTCGTCGGCGCTGATCCGATACAGCACCACCTGCCACGGCACACCCGCGGTGACATCGAAGGCGGTGGCGGCCAGCGCCGTCACGGCAGCCACGATCTCCGCCGGCGCGAGGTACTGAACCCGCAGAGCCACACCGGCTTCGGCGGCGGACACGATCCGCTGTACCGGACCTTCGGCGGTCTCGGGGTAATAGGTGCGCAGTACTTCGTGCCGGTCGATGAGATCGTCCACCGCGGCGGCGAGCGCGTCGAGATCGAGCGCGCCACCGAGTCGCACCGCGATCGGCACGTTGTAGCCGGCCGAGTCCGGATCGAACCGGTTGAGGAACCACATGCGCTGCTGGGCGGGCGAGAGCGGGATCGAAGCGGGCCGCTCCCCCGCCACCAGCGCCAGCCGCGCCGCGCCGCCCGCGGCGTCGAGCGCGGCAGCCAACGCGGCCACCACGGGCGTCTCGAAGATCCGCGCCACGGGCACCTGCCGGTTCAACGCCGCACCGAGGCGCGCCGCGACCCGGGTCGCGATCAGCGAGTTGCCGCCCAGATCGAAGAAATCGTCCTCGGCACCGACCAGTTCGACACCGAGCACCTCGGCGACGACCCCGGCCACCAACTGCTCCGACGGTGTCGCCGGAGCACGGAATTCACGAGCGGCCAGCTCGGGCGCGGGCAGCGCCCGCCGATCGAGCTTGCCCGAGGAATTGACCGGGAACTCCGTGAGAACAACGAACGCGCTCGGCACCATGTAGGCCGGAAGTGCCTGCTGTAGCGCGGATTTCACCACGTCGAGGTCCACACCCGGGACGCCGAGCAGGTAGGCGGTGAGGTAGTCGCCGGTGCCGTCGTCACGGACCGTGACCACCGCCCGTTCGATGGTGTCGAGACCGGTGAGAACGGCCTCGATTTCGCCGAGTTCGATGCGCAGGCCGCGCAGTTTCACCTGGAAGTCGGTGCGGCCCAGGTATTCCAGTTCGCCCGAGCGAGTGCGGACCACGAGGTCGCCGGTGCGGTACATGCGGTCGCCGGGGGCACCGAGGGGGTTGGCGACGAAGCGGTCGGCGGACAGATCCGGGCGGGCGAGGTAGCCGCGGGCGAGTTGGACGCCGGCCAGATACAGCTCACCCGGTGTGCCGACGGGAACGGGACGCAGGCGGGCATCGAGCACGTGCAGGGCGGTGTTGGCGACCGGGGCGCCGATCGGCACCGTGACCGTGTCGGCGTCGGTGACCTCGTGGAAGCTCACGTCGACCGCGGCCTCGGTGGGTCCGTACAGGTTGTGCACGGCGACACCGGGGACCAGCGCGCGCAGGCGCTGGGCAGCGGCGGCGGGCAGCGCCTCACCGGAGGCGAACACCTGCCGCAGCGAGACACAGTCGGCCGCACGCGGCTCGGCGAGGAAGGCCGCCAGCATCGACGGCACGAAGTGCGCGACGCCGACACCCGTGCGGGTGATGACCTCGGCCAGGTAGGCGGGGTCGCGGTGCCCGTCGGGCCGCGCGATCACCAGGGTGGCGCCGATCTGCAAGGGCCAGAACAGTTCCCACACCGACACATCGAAGGTGATCGGCGTCTTGTGCAGCACGGTGCCGGCCGCGTCGAGCTGGTAGGCATCCTGCATCCACACCAGACGGTTGACGATCGCGGCATGGGTCACCGCGACGCCCTTGGGCTTACCGGTCGAGCCGGACGTGAACAGCACATACGCCAGGTCCGCGGCACGCAACGGCCAGATCCGGTCGGCATCGGTCACCGGGTCGACAGCGAACCCGGAAAGATCGAGCGCGCCGGGCTCGACAAGACGAATGCCGGGCTCGGTGCCGGATTCGACCGGCCGGTAGCCGGACTCGACCTGCGCGGCGGGCGCCGCGGTGCGTGCGCCGGTTTCGGGGAAGTCGGCGGCGGCCAGCACACAGACCGGGGCCGCGGTCGCCAGGATGTCGGCGATCCGGTCGGCCGGGTGGTCGGGATCCAGCGGCAGATAGGCGGCGCCCGCGGCCTGGACCGCGTAGAGGGCGACCAGGAGATCGATGCCGCGCCGCAGCCCGACACCGACGACCGCGCCGGGACCGACCTGCTCGGCGATCAGCCAACGCGCGAGGCGGGCGACACGCATCGCGAACTCGCCATAGGTGATCCGCTGCCCCTCGAACTCCAGGGCGATCGCGTCGGGGGTACGCGCGGCCTGCGCCGCGAACATCGAGACCAGCGTCGCCTCGGCGTCGAGCGGGGCCACGGTGTCGTTCCACGCCGCGAGCTGGGCGGACTCGGCGGCATCCAGCAGATCGATCTCGCCGACCGCGATGCTGTCGTCGGCGGCGACCGCGCTCAGCACCCGCACGAACCGCGCACCGAACGCCGCCACCGTGTCGGCGTCGAACAGATCCGTGGCGTAGCGCAGCCACCCGCGCATGCCGGGCTCCCCCGCGGCGCCGACGATCTCGTTGATCGCCAGCGACAGATCGAACTGGGTGGTCGCCGCGTCCAGAGCGAACTCGTCGATCCGCAGTCCGGGCAACTCGATGATGGTGTCCTCGCGATGCTCGAACGCGAGCATCACCTGCACGATCGGCGAATACGCCGTGGAGCGGCTCGGATTGAGCTCGTCGACGAGCCGCTCGAACGGCAGGTCGGCGTGTGCGAAGGCCCGCAGATCAGCGTCGCGCACCTCGGCCAGTAGTTCACCGAACCCGGCACCGGCATCGACCGCCGTCCGCAACACGAGGGTGTTGACGAACATGCCGACCAGGTCGTCGAGCGCGGCATCGGCCCGCCCGGCGACCGGCGTGCCGACGAGCACATCCGCGCCTGCGCCCTGACGAGACAGCAGCACCGCGAACGCCGCGTGCACCACCATGAAGGTGGACACCCCGTGGCGGCGGGCCAGCGCCTCGATCCCCGCCACGACATCGGCGGGCACCTCGAACCCGACGGCCCCTCCCGCACCCGCGCGGACGGCGGGCCGGGGCCGATCCGTCGCTAGTTCGAGAACCGGTGCGATCCCGGCCAATTCGTCACGCCAGTGCGCCGACTGCCGCGCCAGCCGCGACTGCGGGTCGGCCGCGTCGCCGAGCACGGCACGCTGCCACAGGGTGAAGTCCGGATACTGCACCGGCAACGGCTCCCACACCGGAGCGATCCCCGCGGCGCGCGCGGCATAGGCGGCGATGAGGTCCCGCGCCAGCGGCGTCGTCGACACCCCATCGGCGGCGATGTGATGCACAGCGAGCACCAGCACGTGCTCTGTCTGGTGCGAACCCACGCAATGCACGGCCGCGAGACGCGGCGTGGCATCGCCGACCACAGGTCGGCGGTCGACAGCTTCGACCGGCGTTTCCCGGCGCAGCAGCGCGGCGCGCAGCGGCGGCTGAGTGGTCAGGTCGTAACCCTGGCCGATGATCGAGCGCACGGTAGCGGCCAGCTCACCCTCGGCGATCTCGCGCACGACGGCAGCGGGCAGCACCGCGTCGGCGGGAAGGACCACCTGGGTCGGGCCGTCGGCGTCTTCGGGGAAAATGGTGCGCAGTGATTCGTGCCGGTCGAGGACATCGGCCAGGGCCGCCCACAGGGCGCCGGTGTCGAGGTCGCCGGTCAGGCGCAACGCGATCGGCAGGGTGTAGACGGCCGATTCGGGATCGATCCGGTTCAGTAACCACAGGCGAGTCTGGGCCAGCGACAGCGGGATTCGATCCGGGCGCGGTCGCACCACGGTCAGCGGCGGCGACTGTTCGCCGCCGACGCCCGCACGCTCGGCGAGTCCGGCGACGGTCGGGGCGTCGAACACATCGCGCACGTCGAGCGCACTGCCGAGGGCCGCGTTGGCCCGAGCGACCAGACGCATCGCGAGCAGCGAGTTGCCGCCGACGGCGAAGAAGTCGTCGTTGGCGCCGATGCGTGCCACGCCGAGCAATTCGCCGATCACACCGGCGAGCGCGGTCTGCGCACCCGGTCGCGGCGCCACGTATTCGGTGGTGACGGACAGGTCGGCGGCGGGCAGCGCGGCCCGATCCAGTTTGCCCGCCGAGTTGAGCGGCACGGTGTCGAGCACGACCAGGTGCGAGGGCACCATGTACGCGGGCACCCGGCCCGCGACGTGGGCACGCACCGCCACGCTGTCCACCTCGCCCGCGACATATCCGACCAGACACTGCCGACCGGCGTCGTCGGTGGCGGGCAGCACAGTCGCGTGGGTGACGCCGGGTGCGTCGCCGAGCGCGGCCTCGATCTCGCCCAGCTCGATCCGCAGTCCCCGAATCTTCACCTGGAAATCGTTGCGGCCCAGGTAGACCAGCGCATCGTCGCGATCGCGGCGAACGAGGTCACCCGTGCGGTACATCCGGGTTCCGTCGGCCCCGAACGGGTCGGCGACGAAGCGGTCTGCGGTCAGGTCGGGCCTGCCCAGGTAGCCTCGGGCCAGCTGGTCACCCGCGAGATACAGCTCGCCCGCGACACCGCCGGGCACCGGGTGCAGGCGCTCGTCGAGCACGTAGGCGCGCACGTTCCAGGTCGGCCTGCCGATGGGCAGCTCGGTCTGCTCGACCGGCGCGGTGATCCGCTGGAACGTGCTGGTGATCGCCACTTCGGTGGGGCCGTAGGTGTTGTGCAGTTCGCCGGGGATCGTGGCGAGAACGGTGGCCGCCAGTGGCGCGGGCAGTTCCTCGCCGCCCACGTGCAGCATGCGCAGCCCGCTCAGCGCGTCGCCGAGCCCTTCGGCGAGCATCGCGGCCAGCACCGACGGCACGATCTCCATGATGGTGACGCCCTGCTCGCGCACCACTCGCGCCTGATATTCCAGGTCGAGGTGACCGCCCGGGCGCAACAGCACCAGCGGGGCGCCGAGCAGCGCGGGCGCCAGCAGTTCCCAGAGCGAGACGTCGAAGGTGAGGGGCGCGCGCTGCAGGAAGCGATCGGCCGACGTCATGCCGTATTCGCCACGCAGCCAGCAGATCTCGTTGACCACGGCGCGATGCGAGATCAGCACGCCTTTCGGCGTACCGGTGGAGCCGGACGTGAACAGCACATACGCCGGGTGCTCGGGGTGCAGCGGCGCTAGCCGTTCGAGGTCGGTGACCGGGCCGGCTGCCACCGTGTCCTGCGCTACGTCCTCGAGCTGGCCGACGGTGAGCACCGCAACCCCGGAGCGCGACGCGGCGGCGAAATGCACCGAGGCCGTGGCGGATCGGATACCGCTGTCCACATGGTCGAGGTCACCGGCCGCCGCGACGACGACGAGTCGCGGGGTGGCGGTCGCCAGCACATGCCCGATGCGTTCGGCGGGCTGGCCCGCGTCGATCGGCACGTACACGCCCCCGGCGGCGAGTACACCGTGCAGCACCACCAGCAGTTCGATGCTGCGCGGAACAGCCACGGCCACCGGTGTTTCCGGCCCGACACCGCAGTCGATCAACCTGCGCGCCAACCGGTTCGCCCTGGCAGCGAGCGCGCCGTAGGTGATCTCGACGCCTTCGAAGATCGCCGCCACGGCGTGGGGAGCTCGCGCTGCCGCGGCATCGAGCAGGTGGGCGGCGAGTGGGGCGCGCAGGCCCAGTTCCGCGAGCGCGCTGTCGAGTGGCACCACCTCACCGTGGTGCCGCGCCGGCGTTGTGGCCGCGGCGGTGTCGGCCAGCAAGGCGAGGTCGCCGACCGCGGTGCCGGGGGCGGTGACCGCGTGCCGCAGCACCCGATCGAGCATCGCGACCATGGTCGCGATGGTGTCGGCGTCGAAAAGATCGGTGGCGTAGCGCAGTTCGAGGTCGAGCCCGTCAGGTGCGCCGTCGGGCGCGAAACGGTCGACGAAGGTGAAGTCCAGATCGACTTCGATCGGCGCATCCGGCAGGGTCAGCCCCGACAGGGTCATGCCCGGCAATTCGAAGGCGGTCCTGCGCTGGTTCTGCAAGGCCAGGGAGATCTGGTACAGCGGTGAATACCCCTGTGAGCGCGCCGGATTCAGTGCGTCGACCAGGCTTTCGAACGGCACGTCGGCATTGTCGAAAGCATCGAGATCCTCGGCACGGACCGCGTCGAGGAGATCGCTGAAACGCGCGCCCGCGCGCACCTGCGCACGGAGCACGAGCGTGTTGACGAACATGCCGACGATGTCGTCGAGTTCGCGATGGCCACGCCCGGCCACGGGCGTGCCGACGACGATGTCGGTACCGGCCGAGAGCCGCGCGAGCAGCACCGAGAGGCCCGCGTGCAGCACCATGAACGCAGTGGCGCGGTGCGCGCGAGCCAGCTCCTCGATCCCGCGATGCAGGTCGGCGCCGAGGGTGGTGGTGAAGGTCGCGCCCCGGTTGGAGGCGATCAGCGGCCTGCGCCGGTCGGCGGGCAGCGTCAGGACATCGGGCAAACCCGCGAGTCGGCGCGTCCAGTAGTCGAGCTGGCGGGCCAGCGGCGCGTCCGGGTCGTCGGCACTGCCGAGCCCCTCGGTCTGCCACAGCGCGTAGTCGGCATAGTGCACAGCGAGCGCGGGCAGCTGTGGCTGCGCACCTACAGCGCGGGCGGCGTAGGCGGCCACCAGATCCCGCGTCAGCGGCCCCATCGACCAGCCGTCGGCCGCGATGTGATGCACAACGAGCACCAGCACGTGTTCGGTCGCCGCGACCCGCAGCAGTGCGGCGCGCACCGGCACCTCGCGGGTGATGTCGAAACCGCCGGCGAGGACCGACACCACCGTCGCGGGCACGTGATCGGCGGCCACGTCGACGACGGCGAGCTCGGGCACGAACGCCGGACCGACGAGTTGGGTCGCCTGCCCGTCGAATTCGGGATAGGTGGTGCGCAATGTCTCGTGCCGGGCGATCAGATCACCCAGGGCGCCGCGCAGCGCGGTCGTATCCAGCTCGCCGCTGAGCCGGATCGCGACCGGGATGTGGTACGCGGCGGAGTCCGGATCGAAGCGGTGCAGGAACCACATCCGCTGCTGGGCGGGCGAGAGCGGGATCCGCTGCGGCCGTTGGCCCGCCACCGGTCCACGCCTGCTGCCGGTGCCGCGCAGCGCGTCCAGCCGCACGGCGAGTCCGTCCACGGTGCTCGCCTCGAACAGTTCCCGCACGGGGATTCGAGCATCGAGCGCGGCACCGAGTCGCGCCGCCACCTGGGTTGCCAGCAGCGAGTTGCCGCCGAGGGCGAAGAAGTCGTCACCGGCACCGACCCGGTCGAGGTCGAGCACCCCGGCGAAAGTCGCGGCGACGATCCGCTCAGTGACGGTGGCGGGCTCGCGGTAATCGAGCCGGCGCGATTCCGGCGCGGGCAGTGCCCGGCGATCGAGCTTGCCGGACGCGTTGACGGGCAACTCGTCGAGGAAGACGTAGGCGCCCGGGACCATGTAGGAGGGCAGGGTCGCCGCGATCGCTGCGTCGAAGTCGGCGGTGGTGGGCGCCGCCGACGAGTCGGGTCGCGGAACAGCCGGCGCGACGTCGACAGCACGGACCGCGTCGCCTCCCCCGGAATCGGCGCCGCCGGCGATGGGGCCGAAGTCGACGACGACGACCTCGGGCGTCTCGGCAGCACGGACGACGTAGGCGACGAGCTGATCGGTCCGGCCTTCGTCCGAGCGAACCAGGACGGCGACGCGGCCGACGCCGGGAACCGAGGCGATCGCGGCTTCGATTTCGGCCGGTTCGATGCGCAGACCGCGTAGTTTCACCTGCAAGTCGGTGCGGCCGAGGTAGTGCAGCGCCGGACCGTCGGCCCCGGTGCGCCAGGTGACCAGATCGCCGGTGCGGTACAGGCGCTCGCCCGCGCCGAAGGGGTCGGCGACGAAACGTTCGGCGGTGAGCTCGGTACGGCCGTGATAGCCGTCGGCGAGCTGCGCGCCCGCCACGTACAGCTCGCCCGGAACACCCGCGGGGACGGGACGCAGGCGCGAATCCAGCACGTACACACGGGTATCGGCGACCGGTGCGCCGATCGGCACCGTGGCGCCGAGTTCGTCACCGGCCTCGTGCGTGGTGACCTGGATGGCGGTTTCGGTCGGGCCGTACAGGTTGACCACCGTCGCGCCGGTCATCGCGCGCACCCGCCGCGCCAGGTCGGTCGTCAGCGCTTCACCGCCCGCGAAGACCAGTCGCAGCGAATCGGACTGCGCGGCAGCCGGTTCCGCCACGACCGCGGCGAGGACCGACGGTACGTACTGGACGACGCTCACCCGATGCCGCACGGTGGCTGCCGCCAGGTAGGCCGGATCGCGATGCCCGTCAGCGGTGGCGAGCACCAAGCGCGCCCCGGCGTGCAACGGCCACAGCAGTTCCCACACCGATGCGTCGAAGGTGAACGGTGTCTTCTGCAGCACCACGTCGTCGACACCGAGCGGGTACTCCCGCTGCAACCACAGCAACTGGTTCACCGCGGCCTTGTGCGGCACGGCCACACCCTTCGGCCTGCCGGTGGAACCCGACGTGAACAGCACATACGCGAGGTGCCCGGGACGCAGCGGCGCCACCCGCTCCGCATCGGTGATCGGCTCGCCGGACAGCTCCGACAGGTCGAGCACGTCGACCTCCACCACCGATTCGCCCACAGCCACACCGATTCCGGCAAGCGTCAGCACACAGACCGGTGCCGTCTGCGCCAGCACATACGCGGTCCGCTCGGCCGGATGATCCGGGTCCACCGGCACATAGGCCGCCCCGGCCACCAGCACGGCGTGCACCGCGACCAACTGCTCCACACCACGGCGCATCGCGACCGCGACCAGCGAGCCAGGGCCCGCTCCCAGCCCGATCAGATGACGAGCCAGTCGTGCGACTCGCTCGCCGAACTCCCCGTACGAAAGCTCCACTGCGGTCGTGGAATCAGCAGCACGCAGCGACACCTCGGGCACCGCACCCCCGGCGCGGTGTGCGGCGATGGCATCGGCTGCCGCGTGTTCGAGCCGGGAAATCGCGCTCGAGGACGCCCCGATTCCGAGGGGCGCGTCATCGACCGCGGTGGGATCGGTATCGAGGACGACGGCGATCGCGTGGGGCGTTGCGGCGGCTCGGTCGGTGAGCAGCGAGGCGAGAGTCGTGGCGTGGTCGGTCTCGGTGGCGGTGTCGTTCCACGTGGTCAGGATGTGGGTCCGCTCGGCGGCGTCGAGGAAGTCGAGGTCGCCGACGGGGCGGGCCGGGTCGGCGAGGACGGCCGTGAGGATGCGGTCCAAGCGGGTAGCGAAAGTGGCGACGATGGTGGCGTCGAACAGGTCGGTGGCGTAGAGGAAGGCACCGGAAATGCCGGTGGGAGTGCCGTTGTCGTCGCGGTGCTCGGTGAGGGTGAGTTCCAGGTCGAACTTGGCGATACCGGTGGGCAGGTCGAAACCTGCGACGGTGAGGCCGGGGAGCGCGAGTTCGCTCGGGGTGTCCTCGTTGAGGGACAGCATCACCTGGAACAGGGGGTTGCGGGCGGTGGAGCGGACCGGATCGAGGACCTCGACCAGGCGCTCGAACGGCACGTCGGCGTGGCCGAAGGCGGCGAGGTCCTGCTCGCGGACCTGGGCCACCAGTGCGGCGAACGGGGTCGCGGGTGCCACCTGCGTGCGCAGGACGAGGGTGTTGACGAACATGCCGACGAGATCATCGAGCGCACGCGCACCGCGTCCCGACACCGGCGTGCCGATCGCGATGTCGGTGGTCGCCGACAGCCGTGCCAGCAGCACCGCGAACACCGCGTGCGCGGCCATGAACACCGTGATGCCCTGCGCGCGAGCGAATTCCGCCAGTGCCCGATGGGTCGCGGCATCGATCTCGACGCCGTGCATCGCACCCCGCCGGGAAGCGACCGCAGGCCGGGTCCGGTCGGTGGGCAGTTCCAGCTGCTCGGGCACCCCCGCCAGCGCGTCACGCCAGAACGAGAGCTGCTTCGCCGCCACCGATTCCGGATCGGCCGCATCACCGAGCACCGTGTGCTGCCACACGGCGTAGTCGGCGTATTGCACCTCCAACGGCGCCCAACCCGGGGCCTCACCGATGGCGCGCGTGCCGTAGGCCGTGAGCACGTCCCGGATCAACGGCCCGAACGAGAAACCATCGGCCGCGATGTGATGCACCACGATGACCAGCACGTACTCAGCACCGGCGGACCCCGTCGAGTCCGCCACTGCGGCATGCCCATCGGCCCGGTCACGCGCACCCGACGCGCGATGCTCCAGCGCGGTGTCCGGGGCAACACGCAGCAGCGTCGCGCGGATCGGGGCGTCGACGGTGAGGTCGAAGCCGGTGGCGGCGAAGGTACGCACGGCGTCGGACAGGTCGGCCGCAGCCACGATCTGCGGGTGGACCTCGGGAAGCAGGCCGGTCGCCGGAAGGATCTCGGCGATGGCGTTGCCGTCCAGTTCCGGGTAGCGGGTGCGCAGGACCTCGTGCCGGTCCAGCACGTCGACGATCGCGGCCTGGAGTGCGGCGATGTCGAGCGCACCGGTGAGCCGGACGGCCAGCGGGATGTTGTCGGTGGCCGAGCCGGGATCGAAGCGGTTGAGGAACCACATGCGCTGCTGGGCAGGCGAGAGCGGCACGGGATCGGGTCGGGGTCCCGCCACCAGCGCGGGGCCGGTGCCGGTGCCACGCAGACGGTCGGCGGCCGCGGCCAGCGTCAGCACCGTCGTGGTGTCGAAGAGCTGGCGGACGGGAATGCGCAGGTCGAGGTCGGCGCCGATGCGGGCCATCAACCGGGTCGCCAGGAGCGAGTTGCCGCCCAGATCGAAGAAGTCGTCGTCGCGGCCGACCCGGTCCAGTCCGAGGACCTCGGCAAACGCGGCGGCCACCACCTGCTCGGCCACCGTTTCCGGTGCCCGGTAGGCGGCGGTGTCGAAGACCGGTGCGGGCAGCGCGGCCCGATCGAGCTTGCCGACAGGGGTCAGCGGCACGGCATCGAGGGTGACGACCGCGGCGGGCACCATGTGCGAGGGCAGGTGCGCGGCGGTGTGCGCGATGAGGGTCGCGGCGTCGATCGTGGCACCGGCGACGGGCACGACATAGGAGACCAGCAGGGTGGCGCCCGCGTCGGTCCGATGACCGACGGTGGCGGCGAAGTCGACCGTCCGATGGCGGGCCAGGACCGCGTCGATCTCGCCGAGTTCGATCCGGAAGCCGCGCACCTTCACCTGGAAGTCGTTGCGGCCCAGGTACTCCAGATCGAACGAGCCTTCGCGCCGCACCCAGCGCACGGTGTCACCGGTGCGGTACATCCGCTCGCCGGGCGCGCCGAAGGGATTGGTGACGAACCGTCCGGCGGTCAGCGCGGGCCTGCGATGGTAGCCGCGCGCCAGCTGCGCACCAGCGATGTACAGCTCGCCGACGACCCCCGCGGGCACCGGCCGCAGCCGCTCGTCGAGCACCAGTTCGGTCGTGCCCTCCACCGGTGCGCCGAGCGTGATCGCCGTTGTCGCACCGAGTGGTTCGCTGATATTGGTGACGATGGTCGTCTCGGTCGGGCCGTAACCGTTGCGGAAGGTCAGACCCGGAATCGCGGCGGTCCACCGCGCCACCAGTTCCGGCGGGCACGCCTCGCCACCGACCACCACCATCCGCAGCTCGTCGAGGCCCTCCGGGTGTACCGTCGCCAGCGCCGACGGCGTGATGACCACATGGGTCACCCGCTCGGCCCGCAGCAACTCCCCCAGCTCCGCCCCACCGAACACCCCGGCGGGCGCGATGACCATCGTCGCCCCCTCGGTCACGGTCAGCAGCAGCTCGGCCACGGAGATGTCGAACGAGGGCGACGCCACGTGCAGCACGCGCGCATCGGCGCAGGCCAGGTACCGCCCGGCCTGCACGGGCAGATATGCCGCGACCGCACCGTGCGGAATCACCACACCCTTGGGCAGACCGGTGGTGCCGGAGGTGTAGATGACGTACGCGGGATCCAGCGGATCCACCGCTCGTGCACCAGCCGCGCCGCCGTTCACCGCACGGCCACCTGCTGCGCCGACCGTACGGGAATCGGCCACGGGGGCATGGGGAGAGGTCACGACTCCGCCGCGACCGGTCTCGGCATCGACGGCGTTCTCGACGCTGATCGTCCTGTCACCGGCACGTGCGTGTGCGCCCAGGTCTGCCCGCGCCGCATCGTCTGCCGTGGGTTCTGTGCCATCGAGCACGAGCCAGTTCACGGTAGCCGGCAGATCCGACCGCACCGCCTCGATCGTGATACCCGCCGCCGCGCCGGAATCGGAGAGCATGTGGGCGATGCGGTCGGCGGGATAGTTCGGGTCGACCGGGAGGAAACCCGCGCCGGACTTCACGACGGCCCAGATCGCGGTGATCGAGTCGGCCGAACGCGGAATACTCACGGCGACAAGGTCACCCGTACCGACGCCGAGATCGGCGAGACGGGCGGCCAGGGAGGTGGAGGCGTCGTCGAGCTCGCCGTAGGTGAGGGTGCGGGCGCCGTCTCGGATGGCGATCGCGGTGGGGTCGGTGGCGGCGCGGGCGAGGACCTGCGGCAGCAGCGCAGCGGGAGTCGACGGGCCGCCGGTACGGGCGGTCAGCTCGGCGAGTTCGGTGTCGATCAGTAGTGGCAGGTCGGCGACGGGAGTCTGCGGGGCCGCGGCGATCGCGGCGAGCAGGCCGGTGAAGCGGGCCACCGTGCGCGTGATGGTCTGCTCGTCGAACAGATCTGTGGCGTAGGAGAATTCGCCGGACAGACCCATGGCCGCGGAATCACGCAGGGTCAGGGAGAGATCGAACTTCTCGATGTCATAGGGCAAGTCGACGGCGGCAGCGCGCAGACCGGGCAGCTCGAAGGTGGTCGGCGGCAGGTTCTGCAACGACAGTGCCACCTGGAACAGCGGATGACGACCGGCTGAACGGGTCGGCGCGAGCACCTCGACGAGCCGCTCGAACGGCAGGGTGGTGTGGTCGAAGGCGGCCAGATCCCCGGTGCGGACGCGGCCGAGCAGGCCGGCGAACGGTTCGCCGCCACGCACCTGAGTGCGCAGCACGGCGGTGTTGACGAACATGCCGATGACGTCGTCGAGTTCGGCGGCACCGCGCCCGGCGACCGGCGTGCCGATCGCCACATCGGCATTGCCCGACAGGCGTGCGATCAGCACCGACAATGCCGCGTGCAGCACCATGAACAGGGTCGCACCCTGTTCCGCGGCAACAGCGTTCAGCGCCGCGACCACGTCGGCATCGAGCTCGAACGAGACCCGGCGTCCCCGCATCGACGCGGTGGCGGGGCGAGGGCGATCGGTCGGCAGGCCCGACTCGTCCGGCAGTCCGGCCAGCGAGTCACGCCAGAACGCGATCTCGCGCCCGGCCTGCGAGTCGGCGTCGTCCTCCGCGCCGAGGACGGCACGCTGCCACAGGGTGTAGTCGGCGTACTGCACCGGCAGCGGATTCCACTGCGGCGCCATACCTTCGGCACGCGCGTAGTAGGCGGTCATCGTGTCACGCACCAGCGGACCGGCCGACCAGCCGTCGGAGGCGATGTGGTGCACCACCAGCACCAGCACGTGATCACCGTCGACCTCGAACAGGCTCGCGCGCACCGGTGGCGCGGCCGTGACATCGAATCCGCGCAGAACGACGGCTGCCAACACCTCCGGAAGGTCCTCGGCGCCGATGCTGACGGCGTCGAGCACCGTCGAAGACCCCGCCGCGACCCCATCGGCGCCGGTATCGGGGTGGTCGCTCGAAGACAATTCGGCCGCAAGCACTTCGAGCGCCTCGGCGACAGGAAGAACCCGCTGCGTCCCCACCCCGTCGACCTCGGGGTACACCGTGCGCAGCACCTCGTGCCGCGCGATCAGATCACCCACCGCCGCCCGCAACGCGTCCCGATCCAGCGCACCCGTCAACCGCACCGCGATCGGGATGTTGTACGCCCCGGTCTCCGGATCGAACCGGTTGAGGAACCACATCCGCTGCTGCGCGGGCGAGAGCGGCAACAGCTCGGGACGCGGACCCGCGACGAGCGCGGGCCGATCATCGACCACCCCACCCTCGACCAGCTTCGCGAGTACGGCCACCGTCGGGCTGTCGAAGAAGTCGCGAACATCCACCCGCACACCGAAGTTCGCCTGCAACCGGCCGATGGCGCGGGTGGCGATCAGCGAGTTGCCGCCGAGGCGGAAGAAGTCGTCGTCCAAGCCGACCACGTCCACCTCGAGCAGCTCGGCGAACAACGCGGCGACGGTACGCTCGGTCGCCGTGCGTGGCTCCCGGAATTCGGCGGCCGACACCCGGAAGTCCGGCTCCGGCAACGCTTTCCGATCCAGCTTGCCGCTGGCATTGATCGGCATCGCGTCCAGCTGCACCAGCAGCGACGGCACCATGTACTCGGGCATCGACGACTTGGCGTGCTCGACCAGCTCGGCCTCGTCGAGCACCGCACCGTCGACGCTCACCACATAACCGACCAGCGCCTCACCGGCGCCATGGCGATGCAGCACCACCGCCGCGTTGCCGACGCGAGGGTGCGCGGCCAGCACGGCCTCGATCTCCCCCAGCTCGATCCGCAGACCACGCAGCTTCACCTGGAAGTCGGTGCGCCCAAGGTATTCCAGCTCACCGCGCGACTCCCGTACCAGGTCACCGGTGCGATACATGCGCTCACCGGGCACGCCGTACGGATTGGCGACGAACCGATCCGCGGTGAGCCCCGGGCGCGCCACGTACCCACGCGCCAACTGGACACCGGCCAGATACAGCTCGCCGACCACCCCGACGGGTACCTGGTCGAGGTTCTCGTCGAGCACGAGCAGCCCGGTGTCGTCGGCGGGACCCCCGATCGGCACCGACACCTCGTCGAGAGCGGTCACCTCGTGCGCGGTGACGTCGACCGCCGCCTCGGTGGGCCCGTACAGGTTGTGCAGCGCCGTCGCCGACAGCGCGCGCAGCCGGGCGGCCGTGGCAGCGGGCAGCGCCTCACCGGAGGCGAACACCATCCGCAACGACGACAGATCCACCTCGGGACCCACGTCACCGACGAACGCGGCCAGCATCGACGGCACGAAGTGCGTCACGGTGACCCGATGCTGGGCGATCAGCGCCGCCAGGTACGCGGGATCACCGTGGCGCCCCGCCTCGGCGACCACCAGCCGAGCGCCGATCTGCAAGGGCCAGAACAACTCCCACACCGACACATCGAAGGTGTAAGGCGTCTTCTGCACCACCACATCGGCATCGGTCATGGCGTAGCGGCGCTGCCGCCAATCCAGGTTCGCCACGATCGCCCCGTGGGTGACCGCCACGCCCTTCGGCCTGCCCGTGGAGCCGGACGTGAAGATGACGTAGGCCGTGTTGCCCGCCCGTACCCCGGACACCACCTCGCCGGGCGCCGCGTCCCAGTCGATGTCATCGGTGCGCAGCACCGGCGCGCCGTTCAGATCCGGCTCGTCGCCTGCCCGTGTCACGACCACCACCGGCCGCGCCACCTCGAGCACATAGTGCAGCCGGTCCACCGGATGATCGGGGTCCAGCGGCACATACGCACCGCCCGCACGCACGATCGCGTGCACCGCGACGATCAGCTCGACACTGCGCCGCAGCGCCAACCCGACCAGCGTCTCCGGCCCGACGCCAGCCTCGACCAATCGCGCCGCCAGCACCCGCACTCTGGCATCGAATGCCGCGTAGGTCAGCGTGACGTCACCGCACTGCACCGCGACAGCATCCGGCGTCCGCGCCACCTGCGCGGCGAACCGATCGACCAGCGTCGCCGCGGCCACCGCCTCCAGCCCCAGCGCCGCCATCACATCGCCCGCGAGCGAATCCAGCAGCACACCGAACGTCCCCTCGGCGGCATCGACCACGCCGGGGAACAGCTCGGCGAGCACCACCTGCACGAGCGTCTCCGCGTCCAGCGCCCCACCGGTGAGCTCGGCCATCAGCGTGAGCTGGGCGTCGAGATCGGCATAGGACACCGCGGTGCTGTCGAACTCGACCGCGATTCGCGCCGGATCCATCGCCGCGACCGTCGCCACCAGCGCCGCCAGCTGTTCTGTTTCCGCGCGCGCCGGAGTGGGGTTGGTCATCGCACACTGCCTTCCATTACCGGCCGCGGGTAACGCCACGCGGCCGCACAAACTCTCGGAACTCCCCGGCTCGAACCGGGGTGGGGTGGATCGGCGCGGGGGCGGCCAACCTCGGGCACCCTGCCCGAAATCCGCCCGCGCACACCGGATTCAGTGCGATCGGCTATGACACGATCGCGGCAATCCGGCTCGCCGCCACGCAACCAGCAATGACTCGGCTATCTCCCGACCTCCATCGTCAACCCCGACACCTGAAACACGCGTCCGAACACGAGGAGAAGCGTATTCGTTTCAATAATAAACCGGACCAGATTCAGTCAAAATCACGGCGGGGCGACACACTTCCCGGCGCTGAGAAACGGTCCAGCGATCCGACCGCGTACGCCGAGCCGACAGCGGTCGGCACTGCGCTCCGAGTGGGCGGCAGCACGGCTGTCGGCACAGATTCTTACTGTGTCCAGCCACACTAGGCGACGCAACGTTGCATCACCGTTGCATCTTCGTGACCCAGGTCACGAACCTGCCAGAGCCCGGAAACGACAAAACCCCCGCCGTGCAACGGCGGGGGTTTCGGCAGTCAGCAGCAGTAACGCCTACTCGGCCTCGGTGTTCTCCTCGACGGCGGCCGGCTCAGCGGCAGCGGCCTCGTCCTCGACCGGGACGAGCGAGATCTTGCCGCGGTTGTCGATATCGGCGATCTCCACACGCAGCTTGTCGCCGACGTTGACCACGTCTTCGACCTTGGCCACGCGCTTGCCGTTGCCCAGCTTGGAGATGTGCACCAGACCGTCGCGGCCCGGCAGGAGCGACACGAACGCACCGAAGGCGGTGGTCTTGACGACCGTGCCCAGGAAACGCTCGCCGACCTTGGGCAGCTGCGGGTTGGCGATGGCGTTGATCAGGTCGATCGCGGCCTGGGCCGACGGCCCATCGGTCGCACCGACGAAAACAGTGCCGTCATCTTCGATCGAGATGTTGGCGCCGGTTTCCTCGGTGATCTGGTTGATCATCTTGCCCTTGGGCCCGATGACCTCGCCGATCTTGTCGACCGGGATCTTGATGGCCGTCACGCGCGGGGCGTAGGGGCTCATCTCGTCGGGGTCGGTGATGGCCTCGGCCATCACGTCCAGGATGGTGGTGCGGGCGTCGTGCGCCTGGTTCAGCGCACCGGCCAGCACCTGCGAGGGGATGCCGTCGAGCTTGGTGTCGAGCTGCAGGGCGGTGACGAAGTCACGGGTACCGGCAACCTTGAAGTCCATGTCGCCGAAGGCATCCTCGGCGCCGAGGATGTCGGTGAGCGCGACGTAGCGGACCTCGTCCTCACCCTTGTCGTTGGTGATGGTGTCGGAGACCAGGCCCATGGCGATACCCGCGACCGGCGCCTTCAGCGGCACACCGGCGTTGAGCAGCGACAGGGTCGAGGCACAGACCGAACCCATCGAGGTGGAGCCGTTGGAGCTCAGCGCCTCCGAGACCTGACGGATGGCGTAGGGGAACTCCTCCTGCGAGGGCAGCACCGGCATCAGCGCACGCTCGGCGAGCGCGCCGTGGCCGATCTCGCGACGCTTCGGCGAACCGACGCGGCCGGTCTCGCCGGTGGAGAACGGCGGGAAGTTGTAGTGGTGCATGTAGCGCTTGGAGGTCTCCGGGCCGAGCGAATCGACCTGCTGCGCCATCTTCACCATGTCGAGGGTGGTGACGCCCATGATCTGGGTCTCGCCACGCTCGAAGATCGCCGAACCGTGGGCGCGCGGGATCACGTCGACCTCGGCGGAGAGCTGACGGATGTCCGCCAGGCCACGGCCGTCGATGCGGAAACCGTCGGTGAGAATGCGCTGGCGGACCAGCTTCTTGGTGACCGAGCGGAACGCGGCACCCAGTTCCTTCTCGCGGCCGACGAAGTCGTCACCCAGACGGGCGAGCACCTCGGCCTTGATCTCGTCGATGCGGGCCTCGCGGGTCTGCTTGTCGGCGATGCTCAGCGCCTCGTTCAGCTCGACCTTCGAGGTGCCCTCGACAGCCTCGAACACGTCCGGGCCGTACGGCGGGAAGAGCGGGAACTCCTGGGTCGGCTTGGCAGCCAGCGCGGCCAGGTCGGCCTGGGCGCGGACCAGGCGCGCGATGAACGGCTTGGCGGCTTCCAGACCCTCGGCCACCACGGCCTCGGTCGGGGCCTGCGCACCGTCTTCGATCAGCGCGATGACCTTGTCGGTGGCCTCGGCCTCGACCATCATGATGGCGACGTCGCCGGTGTCGGTGACGCGGCCCGCGACGACCATGTCGAACACAGCGCCTTCGAGCTGCTCGACGGTCGGGAACGCGACCCACTGGCCACCGATGAGGGCGACGCGGACGCCACCGATCGGGCCGGAGAAGGGGATGCCCGAGAGCTGAGTCGACGCCGAGGCGGCGTTGATGGCCACCACGTCGTAGAGGTCGGCCGGGTTGAGGCTCAGGACCGTGACGACGACCTGGATCTCGTTGCGCAGACCGTCGATGAAGGTCGGGCGCAGCGGCCGGTCGATCAGGCGGCAGGTCAGGATCGCGTCGGTGGAGGGGCGGCCCTCGCGACGGAAGAACGAGCCGGGGATGCGACCCGCGGCGTACATGCGCTCTTCGACATCGACCGTCAGCGGGAAGAAGTCGAACTGGTCCTTGGGGTACTTACCGGCGGTGGTCGCCGACAGCAGCATGGTCTCGTCGTCCAGGTAGGCGGCGACGGAACCCGCGGCCTGCTTGGCCAGACGGCCGGTCTCGAAGCGGATGGTGCGGGTGCCGAAGCTACCGTTGTCGATCAGCGCGACCGACTCGAAAACTCCGGGCTCGACCTCGACCGCAGTCGAAGGGCGTTCAGTTGTCTGCGTCATATTCTCTTCTCTCGACCTCTCGTCTCGCTGGAGCGCAGCACCATGTAGGCGCGAACCAGCTATTCGTCAGCCGTACCGGACACGGACACGTGGAAACCCTCCTGGCTGCCACGCGCAGCACCCGGCCGGATCCCCTTGGAAGCGGCGACGCGGAGGCGGTCATCGATCGAAGCCCGACGGCGGCGGGAACGCCTGCCGAAAGGCCACTACCGAAGACCGACGCCACGCGGACGGGTACATACGGCTGTCACATGTTGTAGTGCAGCCGGGAACCCGATGGTCCCCGAATACACGAATAGCCAACGAGAAGAAGTGTACTTCTTCCCGTTGGCCAGGTGTCGACCGCCTCGACGAGGAGGCGTGTCCGATTCAGATCAGCGACGCAGACCCAGGCGCTCGATGAGCGAACGGTAGCGGTTGATGTCGTTGGCCTGCAGGTACTTCGACAGGCGGCGACGACGACCGATCAGGGCCAGCAGGCCGTGCCGGGTGTGGTGATCGTGCTTGTGCTGCTTCAGGTGCTCGGTCAGGTCCGAGATCCGCTTCGACAGCAGCGCGATCTGCGCCTCCGGCGAGCCGGTGTCGGTGGGGTGCAGGCCGTATTCGGCGAGAATTGCCGACTTCTGCTCAGTGGTCAGCGCCATGTGGCTCGACTCCTATTTTTCAGTTCCGCGCTCGAAGGTCCGGTTACCCGGGATGGGCGCCACCGCGGACCGCAGCAAACCCGAGGAGCCACTCTACTCGACACGTAACGGCCGGGGTAATTCGGGCTCAGGCGTCGGCGGCGGTGAGGACTTTGCGCGCGGCCTCGACGTCGCGGACCATGGCCTCGACCAGATCGTCGATGGAGTCGAACTTGCGCATTCCGCGTAGTTGTTCGACGAAATCGACACCGACGTGCTGGCCGTAGAGATCGGCCTCGCCGTCGAGCACGAATGCCTCGACAGTCCGTGAGCGACCCGAGAACGTGGGGTTGGTGCCGACCGAGATCGCGGCCATCGCGCGCTCGCCGGGTGCGGCGTCACCGATGGCCGGGCCCGCCCCGAGCACGGTGAACCACCCCGCGTACACCCCGTCGGCCGGGATCGCGGCGTGCATCGGCGGGGCGACGTTGGCGGTCGGGAAACCCAGCCCGCGCCCGCGCCCGTCGCCGTGCACGACGACACCCTCGACGCGATGTGGCCGCCCCAGCGCCTCGGCGGCCGCCGCCATGTCGCCCGCGTCGACACAGGCCCGGATGTAGGTGGAGGAGAAAGTGACAGCGTGTTCGCCCAGCAGGGTCACCCCGTCGACCTCGAAGCCGAACCGCTCGCCGAGTTCGCGCATCGTGTCGACGGTGCCCGCGGCCTTCTTACCGAAGGTGAAATTGTCGCCGACCACGACCTCGGTGACGTGCAGACGTTCGACCAGCAGGTCGTGTACGTATTCGGACGGGGTGAGCTTCATGAAGTCCTGGGTGAACGGCATCACGCAGAACACGTCGATCCCGAGCTCCTCGGCCAGCTCCGCGCGGCGGGTCAGCGTGGTCAGCTGCGCGGGGTGCGAACCGGGTCGCACCACCTCCATCGGGTGCGGATCGAAGGTCATCAGAACCGAGCGCACGCCACGCTTCTCCGCCGCGGCGACCGCGCGGCTGATCAGCTGCGCGTGCCCCCGATGTACCCCGTCGAACACGCCGATCGTGAGAACACAACGCCCCCAGTCCGCGGGCACGTCGTCGAGACTTCGCCATCTCTGCACAGAGCGAAGCCTACGCAAAGCGGTGCCCGAACAGAATTCCGGTGTGCGGCGGATCGCCGGTGCGCGGCGTGCCGGTTCGCCGATGTGTCATTCGGGCCAGGGATGCCTAACATTGGTGATGTGCCAGCTAAACGAGATGTCGCGACCCGCAGCGCGCTGACGCAACCCGCCGAGCAGGCCGAACTCGCCGCCACGATCGCGCCCGAACTGTCGGCGGTGGCACAGGATTATCTGAAGGTCATCTGGACCGCTCAGGAGTGGTCGCAGGAGAAGGTGTCGACCAAGTTACTGGCCGAGCGGATCGGCGTGTCGGCCTCGACGGTGTCGGAGGCGGTGCGCAAGCTCACCGATCAGGGCCTGGTCGAGCACGCCCGCTACGGCGCGATCACCCTGACCGAACACGGCCGTCGCGCCGCGGTCGCGATGGTGCGCCGTCACCGGCTGATCGAGACCTTCCTGGTGAACGAACTCGGCTACGGCTGGGACGAAGTGCACGACGAGGCCGAGGTCCTCGAACACGCCGTCTCCGACCTGCTCATGTCCCGCATCGACGCGAAACTCGGCCACCCCGACCGCGACCCGCACGGCGACCCCATTCCCTCCACCGACGGCGCCGTCCCCACTCCCCCCGCCCGTCAGCTCAGCGACTTCGCCGCGGGCGAATCCGGCCGGGTGGCCCGCATCTCCGACTCCGACCCCGCGATGCTGCGCTATTTCGACTCGGTCGGTATCGCGCTCGACACCACCATCGAAGTCGCCGAACGCCGCGATTTCGCCGGCACCATCGCCGTCCACATCGCCTCGGCCGAAGCCCCCACCGAACTCGGAACTCTTGCCGCCGAAGCGATTTGGCTCACCACATAGTCCTGGATCAGCAGTTGAAGTAGGTACGGAGGCGGTCCGGAACGCCATCGGCGACGGCGCTGGACCAACAGATGTCGTGGGGGAACCGGACATAGGTGGACCAGGTTCCCGACGTGCGGGTGATGACGCGCTGGTTGTCGCCGGGTGTTTCCCAGCGGATGACACCCCACTGCCCGTCGCAGTCGGCGATGGTGGCGACGGGTCCCGGATCGACACCGAGTTCGGTTTCGATGGTGGATTCGGCGCAGGCCGGGGCGGGTTCGGGTGGGGTGTCCTGGAAGCGCAGCTGACCGGTGGCCGTGCCGCCGGGGGTGACCAGGAACAGCGAGTGCATACCCTCGGGGACCGGGTTCGTCCCGGCGGGCGCGGTCATCCCGAAGCGGTAGCAACCGATTTCGGTGGCGAAGGCCGCCCGGCCCTGCTCGTCGGTGACACCGTCGCGGCGCAGCGTTTCCACCGTCTCGCCGACGGGGATGTCGTTGCTCGCCGGATCACACGGCTGCTGCAGCGACAGGTACACCGGCACACCAGGAACGGGGATCCCGGACAGTGTCACGGTGCGCAGCACCACGGTGCCGGTCGCGAGTTCGGGCGGTCTCGCGGTCTTCGCCGGGGCAGTGGAGGCACCCACGGAATTCGAGGAGCCCGCGCCAGGGCGACCGGCGGGCGTGACTGCGGGAGCGGGGCTGGGCGTGGCGACCGAGATCGGCGCAGTGCGAGTGGTGGTCGGACGCGCCGAGCTCGATCCCGGTGCCTGCGGATCGACGCCGCCACAGCCCGCGAGCACCATCGTCACCCCGGCGACGGCACCGATCCAGATCTTCCTGATCGCAGCCATGGTCTACCCCTCCGACGCGAAAGCTATACATCCTCGCTATCGCCCGTTCCGAGCAGGGTGTTATCCGCCGTCCAGTACCCCTGACTACCGGTGCGGCCGCCGACCGGGGAAGGCGGCACCTTCAGCGCGACAGGAAATCCAGCAGCACCCGGAATTCGGGCAGCGAGAGGTAGCCGTCGCCGTCTTGATCGGCGGCCGCGAGCAGGTCGGCGGCCGGTTCGTCGATGCGCCCCGCACCCACGTGGCGGATCAACGATTCCAGCTCGGCCACCGAGATCCGGCCGTCACCGTTGGTGTCGAAGACCCGGAACGCCGCATCGGCGTCGGTGACCTCGATCCGCCCCGCGACGACGGCGGCGTCGAATTCGGCACGGGAGACGAGAAAATCGCCGTTGGTATCCGCGGCGGCGACCATCCGCTCGACGGCCTCCCGGTCGACTTCGATTCCCGCCGAACGAATTCCGTCGGCGATATCGTCCACCGACACCAGTCCGTCACCGTCGCGATCCCACAGTGTGAACGTGTCGACCGACTCTGCACTCATCTCACGATCCCTCTTCCACCCCGGCCACCGGCCGGTTTACGCCACTCTACGGATTCGCCGGAGTGGGTGCGGCGCACAGGGAGTCGGCCCAGCGGTCCGCGAGATCGCCGCTCAGCCGGCGCGTCCGTCGAGGACCCGCAGTGTGACCGATTCGGCCGCCGGTTGCCGGTATTCGGTGAACAGGGCCGCGACGAGCTCGCCACGGCTGGTGACACCCGTCTTGTCGAAGACGGACTTCACGTGGTCGCGCACGGTGTGGGCGGAGACGAGCAGCTGCCGGGCGATGGCGGCGGTGGACAGTCCCGCCGCGATGAGTTCGGTGACCTCCAGTTCGCGGCGGGTCAGTTCATAGGCGGCGACGACGAGCGCCGCGACGTCCGAGGGCGTCGCGTGTTCGATCACCAGCGCCGTCGTAGTCGGTTCGCCGTTCGCGTCACGCAGACACGAGGCGTGGCAGACGAGCCACTGCCCGGTCAGGGTGCGAATGCGGATGCGAGCGCTGTCTCCGGTGAGCCGCGCACGCCCCGCGGTGCTGAGAATCCAGACCGGCAAGGGCAATTCGAGTCCGGCGCCGGTCGTGGTGGACGGGCCAGGCGGCATCAGCGCGAGCAGCTCGCGGGCCTCGTCGTTCACCGAGAGCAGCGCGCCGTCTGCGCCGAACAGCAGCAGGCCGGGTGCGTGGACGCCGCTCGAACCCGTGGTCGCAGGTCGGGCGAAGCCGCGCAGGCGCCGCGCCATCGGGGCCGACAACGCGTGCAGCACCGCCACATCGGCGGCGGCGAAGGCCTGTCTGCCGCGTTCCCGGAACAAGCTCACCTGCCCCCAACCCTGACCGTCCACGCGCAGCACGGCCCGCAGTTCGTCACCGAATCCGCGGGGCCGCATGAAGCTTCGATACAGCGGGCTCAGTGTCGGCCGGTCGCCCGTCACCGCGCGCAAACCGGCCACCGGCACGTGCGCCACGGCCAGATCGCGGAACAGGTTGACGTGCTCGGCGAAAAGCTCTGACTCCCAGTAGGTCCCGCAGCCACCTTCGTGCAGGTTCTCCACCCGCACGGGCGCGGTCGTCAGGCCGTTGACCGGATCGGTGGCCACCCACACCGCGGCGTCGAACCCCACAGACCGGCGCAACCGGGTGGAAGTCCGCTCGAACAGCTCGTGCGCATCCGGCGCCGCGTCGATCCCGCGGAGCAAGGCGGTCATGGCAGGCGAAGCCGGGGCGGTCATGTGCCCATTGTCGTCGCGGTCAGTGCTCGGGACCATCCCGCGATCGAGGGGGTGCCCGTCGATCGCGCACCGCCGCGGCCCCGCGTCACCCGGTGAGCCGTATCCCGCACATGCGGGATTTCGCGGCGGCACCGGCGCGAGCACGCTGATCGGAGAGCGGGCACGACGTCGTGCTCGCCATCGAATGCGAGTGCGCGGCAACGCCCTCCGACGACAGGAGTCGACATGCGAATCGGGATCATCGGTGCGGGAGTGGCCGCGGTCGGGTTGCTCGACGCGCTCGCGGGTGCCGACGGGGCACCGGGCACGATCACCGTGTTCGAGGGGTCCGCGGCGCTGTGGCGTGGGCGAGCCTATCAGCGCGATGTGCCCGCGGTGCGCGTGAACGCCCCGCCCGCGTTGATGTCCGCGCGGGCGAGCGATCGTGGGCATTTCCAGGACTGGCTCGCCCGGCGACCGGACGCGGTGCGCTTCCTCGACCCCGGGTTGGGACAGCCGATCGTGCCGCGCGCGATGTACGGCGAGTACCTGGAACAGTCGGCGCGGGCGTCGATCGACCGGTTGCGCCACGACGGATGGCGGGTCGATGTGGTGAACGACCGGGTCACCGGCGTCGCGCAGCAACAGCCGGTGGTACTGCGCACCGAGGGCGGTGTCAGGTATCCGGTGGATCGCGTGGTGCTCTGCGTCGGCAGTGGCCGTCCCCGCGACCAGTACGGACTGACCGGGGCCCCCGGCTATGTCGACGAGCCGTATCCGCTGGCGCGCACGCTCACCGAGGTGGATCCCGAGGCTCGGGTCGCCGTGGTCGGTAGCGGCCTGACCGCCGTCGACATCACGGCCGCGTTGACCGAGAACGGTCATCGAGGTCCGATCACCCTGCTGTCACGCAGCGGGATCCTGCCGTTCGTCCAGCAACGTCCACGACCACTGGCACCGCGCCACCTCACCCCGGCCGCCGCACTGGACCTCGCGGCGGGCGGGGCGGTCGAGTTCACCGCGGTGGTCGCGCTCCTGCGTACCGAATTGGCCGGCCTGGGTGAGGATTTCGACGAGTTCGCCGCCGAGATCCGCGCCACCGGCGCCGAGGACCCGGTGCTTCGCCTGCGCCGCCAGCTCGCCGATGTCGACTCCACCCTGCTGGGTCGACGCCTGCTCACGATGGCGATCCGCACGATGGGCCCGATCCTGTGGCCTGCCCTGACCGACGCCGACCGGATGAGGTTGCGGACCGATCACTACCGCACGATCAGCAGCCTCAGCTCGCCGATGGTCCCGCACAACGCGGAAATCCTGCTGCGCCTGCTGGATTCGGGTCAGGTGCGGTTGCGCACCGGACTCACCGCGATCGCGGCGGACGACACCGGGTTCACCCCGACCGGCGAATCCACCCGGACAGCCGACATCGTGATCAACGCCGTCAACCCACCCGCCTACGTCACCCCGCAGGACACCGAGACGCTGATGACACACCTGCTCGACAGCGGCACAGCGCAAGTCGCGCCCACCGGTGGTCTCCGCGCCGAACCACGCACCCGTGCGCTGCGTGCCGGCACCTGGCACGTCCTCGGCAACCTGGCGGCGGATTCGATGTTCATCGCCACCAACCCACCCGGCCTCGCCGCGGAAGCGGCACAGCTGGCCGAGCACCTGACGAAGGAATCCGGGCTACCGGAATTCCGGCGCGAGACACTGCCCGTGAGCAGCTGACCCCCGCCCGGCGGGGCGGTTTCGGGCTCGGGCGCCCGCCTCACCCGGCCACGAGGCGGGCATCGAACGACAACGAGCTCGTCAGTCGCCGATTCCCCTCGGACGCACCACCATCACCGAGCCCGCGCGTTTGCCGCTCTCCTCCAGGAGTGCGATGGCCCGGCCCCGTGGGTCGATCGCGGCGTAGACGCCCTTGATGCCGACGGGCTCGAGCCAGCGGCCGGTCCGCAGGTCGGTGGCCTGCGATTCGTCGATGTCACGGAGTGGGAAGGCGGTGCGGACGGCGGCGTCGATATCGAGGCTGAGCAGGGGCTGCCCGGCTTCGACCGCGGTCGCGAGTTGTTCGAGGGTACGGGCGTGTTCGAGCGTGAAGGGACCGACCCTGGTGCGGCGCAAGGCGCTCAGGTGTCCGCCCACACCGAGGGCCGCGCCGAGGTCGCGGGCCAGGGCGCGAATGTAGGTACCGGAGGTGCATTCGACCGCGACGTCGAGATCCACGAATTCACCGTCGGCGACATCGCGACGGGCCAGGATGTCGAAGCGCGACACCGTGACCGGCCGGGCGGCCAGTTGTACCTCCTCGCCGGCGCGCACGCGCGCGTAGGCCCGTTCGCCGTCGACCTTGATGGCGCTCACCGTGGCGGGGACCTGCTCGATGTCACCGGTCAGGGCCGCGACGCCGACCGCGATCTCGTCGTCGGTGACGTGCAGCGCGGGTGTGGTCGCGGTGACCTCACCCTCGGCGTCGTCGGTGTTCGTGGCCTGACCGAGGCGGATCGTCGCGGTGTAGGCCTTGGTGGTGAGCAGCAGCTGGCCGAGGAGTTTCGTGGCCCGCTCCACCCCGAGCACCAGCACCCCGGTGGCCATCGGGTCGAGGGTGCCCGCGTGGCCGACCTTCTTGGTCTGCAACAGCTTTCGGCTGCGCGCCACCACGTCGTGGCTGGTGAGGCCGCTGTCCTTGTCGACGATCACGAGACCGCCCAGCTCGCCCACCCGCGACACTCGCGCGGCCATCAGCCGTGTGCGATCGCGGTCAGGATCAGCCCGTCGGCGATCAACCAGAGGCCGTCGAACTCGGTCAGCGCGGCGCCGCCGTCGTTCGTCAGGCCGGGCACGAGCAGCTTCGTATGAAAAGTGCCCGAGCCCGCATTGTCTGTGCGGGAGTCGATCTCGAAGGTGATGTGCGCGTCCTCGAAACCGAGCCACCGCAGCGTGAGCGGGAACCAGGCTTTGTAGGTGGCCTCCTTGGCACAGAACAGCAGCCGATCCAGATGCAGGCCCTCGCCGGGCGTATCCGACAGCCACTCGCGTTCGGCGGGCAGACTGACCGAATCGAGCACTCCCTCGGGCAGGGTGTCGTGCGGTTCGGCGTCGATACCGACCGAGCGGAAACGCAGCGAGTGCGCCATCGCGGCGGCACGGTAGCCGTCGCAATGGGTGAGGCTGCCGACGATGCCGCGCGGGAACAGCGGCATGCCGCGTTCGCCCTTGCCGATCGCGACAGGCTGCTCACCGAGCTGTTCGAGGGCGAGGCGAGCACAGTGCCGGGCGCCGATGAAATCGCGGCGCCGCTTCTCCACGGACTTGGCGATCAGGTGCTCCTCGGCGGGATGCGCCGTGAGATCCTCCGGGAAAACCAGCAACTCCGCCGAAGCCACACTCCTCGGCAAAATCCTCTCCAGCACTGGCTTGTCCGCCTCTCCGCGTCGTGTGGCCAGACCTCGGCGCTGGTTGGGTCAGCGCTGGCGTCTGGCGGTACCGGGTGGGCGGGTTTGCTCGTGCCCGGTGAGTTGCCGATGCTCTTACGAAAACAGGCGTGGGGTTTTCGTGCAAATTCGCTGTCAGATGCCTCGCCTGCGCTCGGCCTTCTCGCGCATCTCGGCGGCCGCGGCTTCCATCTCCGGGGTGACCTTGAAGTGGCCGCCCCAGGAGTTCAGATCGCCTTCGGCGTAGACCGGGTCGGGAAGGATCTGGCGGAGCAGCGGTTCGGGCATGCCTCGGCGTTTCCATTCGCGGGGATAGCCGAGAGAGACCTCTTCGAAGCGGACGCCGTCGTAATAGGTGGTGCGCGGGATGTGGAGGTGTCCGTAGACCGAGCAGACCACGTTGTAGCTGGTGTGCCAGTCGGCGGTCAGGTCGGTGCCGCACCACAGCGAGAACTCCGGGTAGAACAGGATGTCGGTGGGCTGGCGGACCAGGGGGAAGTGGTTGATCATCACCAACGGAGTGTCGGTGGGCAGCGCGTCGAGGCGGCGCTGGGTGTACTGGACACGGGCGTGGCACCAGGCGTCGCGGGTGAGGTACGGGTCGGGAGTCAGCAGGAACTCGTCGGTCGCCACCACATTGCGTTCGCGCGCCAGCGCCAGACCCTCCGCCTTGGTCTTCGTGCCCGCCGGTCGCCACGAGTAGTCGTAGAGCAGGAACATCGGCGCCAGGGTGACCCGGCCGCCGTACTTCTCGGCACCCGGACCCGTCCACACCGGGAACGGGTCCTCGGGGGTGACGACATCGAGGTCACGGCACATCGCGACGAGATAGTCGTAGCGGGCGGCGCCGTGCATCTGCACCGGATCCTTCGGCGTGGTCCACAGCTCGTGGTTGCCCGGTACCCAGATCACCTTGGCGAAGCGGCCGCGCAGCAACTCCAGCGCCCACCGCACCTCCTCGGCCTTCTCCCCCACGTCACCGGCGACGATCAGCCAGTCCTCGGGCGAATCGGGAACGATCTGCTCCACCACAGGCTTGTTGCCCTGATGCCCCACGTGCACATCGCTGACCGCCATCAACTTCGGAATCACCTGTCCACAGTGGCACACCCCGGGCACGCGGCACCGGCGGGTTCACCCCTGCGCGTCGGCGGCCTCGGCCACCAGCAGATCGAGCAGCCCGGGAAACCGCGCGTCGAGGTCGGCCCGCCGCAGGACGACGGTGCTGCGATTGCCGTAATTCACCTGCCGGACCAGCCCCGCCTCGCGCAGCACCCGGAAGTGGTGGGTGCGGGTCGCCTTCGTCACCGGTAGGTCGAACGACGAGCAGCTGCGGTCGCCATCGGCGGGATCCAGCGCGAGCAGGGTGATCACGCGACGCCGCAGCGGATCGGCCAGCGCGCCGAGTACCGCTCCCAGCTCGAGTTCCTGGTCCACCCACCACCTCCACATAGGTACGGCTTGCGTCATACCTAGCTGCCGCCTAGCGTCCTTAGGTACGTAGAACATCGTACCTAAGGAGCATCATGTCGAGCACCTACGCGCTGGTGGGGTTCGCCCACCCGAAACCCGAACGCCGCGACGATCTGCGTGAGCTGCTGCTCTCGTTCGTCGAACCGACCCGCGCCGAAGAAGGCTGCCTCGAATACCACTTCCACGTCGACAGCGACGACCCCTCGGTCTTCGTCTTCTACGAGGTATGGCGCAGCAAAGCCGACCTCGACCGCCACCTCGCCCTGCCGCACATGCAGGACTTCTGGAATTCGCGCCTGGACTATCTGACCCGCGACCTGGACATCCGCTGGATCGACATGCTCAGCCCCTATCCCCGCTGAGCCGTCCCGCTCCCGGGTCAGGCGGTGGCGAGTAAGCCGTCGACGAAAGCCAGGACCCGTTCCCGCGATTCGACGCCGACCTGTTCGTGTCCGCCCGGGTACTGCGCGAACTCGACCTGGGTGCCCGCCGATCGCATCTGCGCGAGCAGCGCGAAGGTCAGCGGCAGCGGAACCACCGTGTCGGCCGCGCCGTGGGCGATCAGCACCGGTTGGCGATAGCCGACCGTGGGGACCACCATGTAGTCGCGCAGGGCCGCGCCGATGCCGTCGGCGGCCACGGGCTTCGCCAGGAGCGCGCCGATCGACGCATTGCCGACGGCCCGGTCGAAATCGTCGACACAACTGGTGGCGATCGCGTCGACCACTTCGCGGCCACGCGCGCTGAGCAGACCGTTCACATCCAGATCGGGACGGGTGGCGCGAAGCCCGGCGAGCATGCCCGCGAACGGGCCGACGAGCCGGTCCACCACGGGGAGGTTCGGGACCTCGGGACCGAGCTGGGTCAGAATCTGCTCGTAGTTGGATGCCGGCGCCAGTGCCACGGTGCCGCGGAAGTCCAGTTCGGGCGCGTAGTCGCCGGCGAGATTGCCGGTCCCCAGTGCGGCATGTCCCCCCTGCGAACCGCCGACCACGGCCCACGTCGGCGCCAGACTCGGCTCCGCGGCCCGCGCGGCACGAACCAGGTCGATCGTGGCCGTGGCCTCGGTGCGAGTGTGCAGGTACGGGTGCACGGTGTCGGAGCCGGGCGACAGGCCGAGATAATCCGGTGCGACCACCGCCCAGCCACGATCGAGGAACGCTTGCAGCAGCGGGCGTTCATGCCGCGCCTTGTCGGTGGTGAGGCCGCAGTCGGGCCCGAGCCCGCTGGTCCCGTGATCCCACGCCACCACCGGATAACCACCTTCCGGGGCGGGCGAATCCGGGAGCAGCACCAGACCTGCCGCGTTCGCGATGCCGTGCGTCGCACCCTCCGTGCGGTATTCGACGATGGCTGCCCGCGACCATTCACCCCAGCCGGCAGGCTGCGCGGTGTGGGCAATCAGCTGCCCCGGCGCGACGGGCGCCGCCTGCGCCGCGGGCCCCGCGCTCACCGCGCCGATCAGCACCAGCGCCGCGGCCACCGCCACCCGGCCGGCCTGGGCAATCACATCGTGCACGGCCATTGCGCCTCCATCGTCGATCCCACTGTCCGCACTTGCGACGGTAGGCGATCTACTGCCGAGAAGCACCTTCGTGCCCGTCACCAGAATCGAATCTGCTGCGTCGCAAAGGTTTCCAGAGCCCTATGCGGCGCCGTGCGGAATTTCGGCGCCCACCTTGGCCCAGCGACCGGATCGTGCGCGGGCGATGACGGCCAGCAGTCGAGCCAACATGAAGACGACCAAACCGGTCCAGATTCCCGCCACGCCCCAGTCGAAGATCAGCGACAGCCAGATCAGCGGCAGGAAGCCGGTCAGGGCGGCGACGAGGGTCGCGGTGCGAAGGAAGGCGGCGTCACCCGCGCCGAGCAGGACGCCGTCGAGGGCGAACACCGCGCCGGCCACCGGGATCATGGCGACGAAGAACCACCAGATGACATGGATGCGTTCGAGGACCTGGGGGTCGTCGGTGAACAGCAGCGGGATCGCGGTCACGCCCGCGGCGAAGACGGCGGCAAGGAGCAGCGCGAAGATCTCGGACCAGACCGTCACCCGGCGCGCGATCGCCTTGGCGCCGTGGGCATTACCGGCACCGAGAGCCGCGCCGACCAGGTCTGGGCGGCGATGGCGAGCGAGTCCAAGGTCAGGGCGAGGAAATTCCAGAGTTGCAGGACCACCTGGTGGGCGGCCACGGACGCGGCGCCGAAACGGGCGGCCACCGCGGCGGCGGAGACGAAGCAGATCTGGAACGACAGACTGCGGATGATGAGGTCGCGCCCGAGGACGAGTTGAGCGCGCATCACCGCGACGCGCGGGCGCAGCGAAACCCGTTCGCGCAGCAGGGCATAGGCGAACAAGACGCCGGAGACCGATTGGCCGACGAGGTTCGCCACCGCCGAGCCGGCCAGTTCCATCCGCGGTGCGCCGAGCAGTCCGTACACCAGAACCGGGCACAGCACCGCCGACAACGCCAGACCCACCACCACATAGGTCAGGGGTCGTCGCACATCCTGCACACCGCGCATCCACCCGTTGCCCGCCATCGACAGCAGGATCAACGGCACGCCGAACAGCGCGATCCGCACCCAGATCAGCGCCTCGTCGGCGATCTCCCCACCGCCGGAGAGCACCGAACACAGTGGCACCGCGAACAACTGGATCACCGCGACGATCACCAGACCGATCGCCACACCCACCCAGCTGGCCTGTACGCCCTCCTCGACAGCACCTGTCCGATCCCCCGCACCGTGTCTACGGGCCGCACGCGCGGTCGTCCCATAGGACAGGAACGTCAGCTGGGTGCTCACCGACCCGAGGATCACGGCGCCGACGGCCAGCCCGGCCAGTGCCAGCGCCCCCAGCCTGCCGACCACCGCGATGTCGAAGAGCAGATACAGCGGCTCGGCGACCAACACGCCCAGGGTGGGCACGGCGATGCCGAGAATTCGCCGCGGCCCGACCTGGTCGGCCTCATCGCCGGTCACGGCTTCGTCCCTCGGTTCAGCGGACCCCACACCGACCTCCCACGGTCACCACGAACTCATCGGACGCGCTGCCGACCTGCCGATGGTGGCACACGCCACCGACACCATCGCCCACCGCGCAGCGCCACCGGAGCGATCTCGCCGATCGCCGGGCATGATCATGTTCGCGGTGGTGGCGCACCGACGCCGCCACCCACATCGCCGATCACGCCCGCCGATCGCGGACACACCTCCCGATCAGCACGAAACCGCGGGTACGAAGTGTGGACGGCAGGCAGGATGAGCGACGATACTGGTCGCCTGCCCAGCTCGGGTGGGACGATGACATGCCGCGGACGCCTGGTTCGCCCGGACAACTCAGGATCGACCATGGTGTTTGTGCAGCGATGGCGGGTGATCACGGCGTTCGCCCTGGTCGGCGCGGCCACCCAGCTGGTGTGGCTCACCTACGCGCCGGTGACGACCGTGGCGGCGGAGCACTTCGGTGTGTCCGAGTCCGCGATCGGGTGGCTGGCGAACATGTTCCCGCTGCTCTACGTCGTGCTCGCCGTGCCCGCCGGAATCGCACTCGATCGCTGGTTCCGTCCCAGCCTGATCGCCGGCGCGGTTCTCACCGCGATCGGTGCGGCGCTGCGCCTGCTCGACGGCGGTTTCGCGATCGTGCTCATCGGTCAGACCGTCGTCGCCATCGCGCAACCGCTGGTGCTCAACGCCATCACCGGCATCGCGGGGCATTATCTCGACGAGAAGGACCGGCCGACCGGTATCGCGGTGGGCACCGCGAGCACCTTCGCCGGGATGGCCGCCGCGTTCGTACTCGGCGCGGCGCTGCCCGCGCAAAGCCAGCTCACCGCCCTCACCGCGATCGGCACGATCTTCGCCGCCCTGGCCGCGGTCGCACTCACCGTCGAACTGATGCGCGCGGGCACCGGACCTGCCGCGAGCACATCGACCTCGTTCGTCGCGCTCCGAGCGACCCTCGGGGACCGGTATGTGCGCAGACTCTGCGTCACCGTGTTCTTCCCCTTCGGCACGTTCGTCGCGCTGGCGACCTATGGCCAAGCGCTGCTGGAACCGTCCGGCGTGAGCGCGGACGCGGCCAGCATCGTGCTGCTGGTGAACGTC
Organism: Nocardia sp. NPDC003183; assembly: GCF_053590715.1. NCBI lineage: Bacteria > Bacillati > Actinomycetota > Actinomycetes > Mycobacteriales > Nocardiaceae > Nocardia > Nocardia sp. NPDC003183. The sequence goes on along the minus strand of NZ_JBSFTG010000008.1, from coordinate 197,317 downwards.
CTCGCCGGTGTCGTCGGCTGCGCGGTGATTCCGGTCGCGGTCCTGCGCCGCGGTATCGAACTCCCCGCCGTGATGGTCGGTCTCACCGCCAGCGCCGCCGCCTGTCTGCTCGTCGCCCTCGCCCCCGGCCTCGCCACCGGCTTCCTGGCCTTCGTGCTCATCGGCCTGACCCTGCTCCCCGCCCTCCCGATCGTGCTGGCCATGGCCGAACGCCACACCGGCGCCGCGGACGGCACCGCCGCGGGCCTCATCTGGATGACCGGCAATCTCGGCGGTCTCGTCGTCGCGGGCCTGACCGGCCTCCTCGTAGACCAGCCCGCCCTGGCCTTCACCCTCTGCGCCACCACCACCGTCCTCGGCGTCCCCCTGGCCCTGCGCCTGCGCCGCGAGAAGGCCGTCGCCGCGACCTAGGTCAGCCCAGTGCGGCGATCAGGGCACGCACGACATCCTCGGCGTTGCCGTAGGTGGTGTAGCCGGCGGCGAAGCGGTGGCCGCCGCCGCCGAAAACGCCCGCGACCGCGGCGACATCGACGCCGTCGGTGCGGCCTGGGGCAGAGTCGCGGGAGCGCAGGGAGACCGTCCAGCGGTCGTTCTGGCCGCGGGCTTCCTTGAAGACGGCGGCGATGCCCGCTTCGGCAGTGGTCCGGATGACGTCGATGACGCTCTCGACCTCTTCGGGCCCCACGTCGTGGGTGTCGGCGGCGCGCACGAGCGCGTAGACCAGGCCGACACCGGCGGCGGGCACGACCACGGCGGTGGACAGCACCTTCGACAACATCGGGAGCCAGGCGTAGGGGTGGGTGTCGAGCAGGACACGGGTGATCTCGGTGCCGTCGATGCCGGTGGCGAGCAGGCGCTCGGCCATCGCGTGGCTGCCGGACCGGGCCCAGCGGAACGAGCCGGTATCGGTGACCAGGCCCGCGAACAGGCAGTGCGCGATGGGGGCGTCGATCTCCACGCCCCACGCATCGAGGAGCCGGGTCACCAATTCGGTGGTCGAGGCCGCGGATTCGTCGATCAGGTCGACAGTGCCGAAGCCGTCGTTGGCCCGATGATGATCGATCACCAATGTCATGGTCGCACCGGGTAATCGGTCGGCGAGAGCGCCGAGACGGCTGCGCGCGCCGCAGTCGACAACGATCAACAGGTCCACCTCGGCCGGCACCTGCGCGGGCGGCACCACCAGCTGCACACCGGGCAGCGTGCGCAACGAAGCGGGCAGCTCAGCGGGCTCGGCGAAGGACACACACACCGGTACCTCGCGCCGGTGCAGGGCCAGCGCCAGCGCCAGCCCGCTCCCCACGGTGTCGGCATCGGGCTGCACGTGGCACAGGATCGTCACCGAGCGCGCCGCCGCCAAGGCGGCGACGGCAGTGCCCAGTTCGGTCCCGTCGCGGACGCTGGTCATCCGGCGTCCACGACGGGTACCGGTCGTCGGCCCGACAAGGCGGTGGCCACCGGGCAGGATGACGCACCCTGCGTGGTCACTCGGGCTACCGCCTGCGGGCGCTGACCGGACATGCCTGCCTACTCGTCTTCGTCGTCGCGATCGGCCTTGTACGGGTCGGCCTCGCCCGCGTGCTTGGCGTTGGCGGCGACCTTGGCCACCTCGTCGTCGATGGCGCGAGCTCTCGCGAGCAACTCTTCCATCTCGCGGGCCACCTCGGGCACCTTATCGAGAGTGAAAGACAGGATCGGGGTGAACTTCACTCCGGTACCCGCGCCCACCTTGGACCGCAACACACCCTTGGCCGCGTCGAGCCCGGCGGCGGCCTCGGCGTAGTCGGGTTCGGCGTCGATGGTCTCGCCCATCACCGTGTAATAGACGTTCGCCTCGCGCAGATCGCCGGACACCTTGGCATCGGTGACGGTGACGAACCGCAGCCGCGGATCCTTGATCTCGTATTCGATCGCGGTGGCCACGATCGCGGAAATCCGCTTGGCGAGCCGGCGTGCCCTGGCTTGATCAACCATGGCTGAACCTCCCTAGTCTTCGGGTCCGAAGATCCGGCGGCGTACTGCCAGCAACTCTATCTCCGGACGCGCGGCAACGTGCCGCTCACACTTGTCGAGCACCTCGTTCAGGTGTCCCGTTTCCGCACTGACCATGGCAACCCCGAGCAGTGCCCGGCGGTGCAGGTCCTGATCTCCGGCTTCGGCGGCATTCACGCCGAAGCGCTTTCCCAGCTCGGCGAGGATCGGCCGGATCACCGACCGCTTCTCCTTGAGCGAATGCACGTCACCGAGCAGTAGATCGAATTCGAGCGCACCGATGAACAGCGGTGCTCACCTCCTGGTAGATGGGGTTCCCGCAAGACTCCACGCCGCACCCGAAGAATCGGATGCGGCGTGGATCGAGCGGTATTGCGTTTATCAGTCGCGCGGCTTTTCACGAAGCTCGTAAGCCTCGATGATGTCGCCGTCCTTGATGTCGCTGTAGGTGACGGTCATACCGCACTCGAAACCTTCGCGAACCTCAGGAGCGTCGTCCTTCTCCCGCTTGAGCGAGGAGATGGTCATCGTCTCCGCGATCACTCGACCGTCACGGATCAGGCGCGCCTTGGCGTTGCGCTTGACCGAGCCGGAGGTGACCATGCAACCGGCGATGTTGCCGATCTTGGACGAACGGAAGATCGCGCGGATCTCGGCGCGGCCCAGCTCGACCTCTTCGTAGATCGGCTTGAGCATGCCCTTGAGGGCCTTCTCGATCTCGTCGATCGCCTGGTAGATCACCGAGTAGTACCGGATGTCGACGCCTTCGCGGTTGGCCAGCTCAGTGGCCTTGCCCTCCGCGCGGACGTTGAAGCCGATGATGATCGCGTTCGAGGCCGACGCCAGGTTGACGTTGGTCTCGGTGACGCCACCGACACCGCGGTCGATGACGCGCAGACGCACCTCGTCGTCGATCTCGATGCCGAGCAGGGCCTCTTCGAGGGCCTCGACGGTACCGGAGTTGTCGCCCTTGAGGATCAGGTTGAGCTCCGAAGTCTCCTTCAGTGCGGCATCCAGATCTTCCAGGCTGATCCGCTTGCGGCTGCGAGCGGCCAGCGCGTTGCGCTTGCGTGCGTTGCGGCGATCTGCGATCTGCCGGGCGATGCGGTCTTCCTCGACCACGATCAGGTTGTCACCGGCGCCGGGCACCGAGGTGAAACCGATGACCTGGACCGGGCGCGACGGGGTCGCCGCGTGGACGTCCTCGCCGTGCTCGTCGACCATGCGACGGACGCGACCGTAGGCGTCGCCCGCCACGATCGAGTCGCCAACGTGCAGCGTGCCGCGCTGGATGAGCACGGTGGCCACGGGGCCACGGCCGCGGTCGAGGTGCGCCTCGATGGCGACACCCTGGGCGTCCATGTCCGGGTTGGCCCGCAGGTCGAGCGAGGCATCCGCGGTCAGCAGCACGGCTTCGAGCAGCTGATCGATGTTGGTGCCCTGCTTGGCCGAGATGTTGACGAACATGGTGTCGCCGCCGTACTCCTCGGTGACCAGGCCGTACTCGGTGAGCTGCTGCTTGATCTTGTCCGGGTTCGCACCCTCTTTGTCGATCTTGTTGATCGCGACGACGATCGGCACATCAGCGGCTTGGGCGTGGTTGATCGCTTCCACCGTCTGCGGCATGACGCCGTCGTCGGCCGCGACCACGAGGATCGCGATATCGGTGGCCTTCGCACCACGAGCACGCATGGCGGTGAACGCCTCGTGACCCGGGGTGTCGATGAAGGTGATCAGACGCTCTTCCTCGTTGAGGTTGGTGAGCACCTGGTAGGCACCGATGTGCTGGGTGATGCCACCGGCCTCGCCCTCAGCGACGTTGGCCTTACGGATCGTGTCGAGCAGTCGGGTCTTACCGTGGTCGACGTGACCCATGACGGTCACGACCGGCGGACGGTGCTCGAGGTCGTCCTCGCCGCCGGCGTCTTCGCCGTAGGTGAGGTCGAACGACTGCAGCAGTTCGCGATCTTCGTCCTCGGGGCTGACCACGTGGACGACGTAGTTCATCTCGCCGCCGAGCAGCTCGAGGGTCTCGTCGTTCACCGACTGGGTCGCGGTGACCATCTCGCCGAGGTTGAACAGTGCCTGCACGAGAGCTGCGGGGTTCGCATCGATCTTCTCGGCGAAGTCCGACAGCGATGCGCCACGGGCGAGACGGATGATCTCGCCGTTGCCGCGGGGCAGACGCACGCCACCGACGGCGGGAGCCTGCATGTTCTCGTACTCGGCGCGCTTCGCCCGCTTCGACTTACGGCCACGGCGAACCGCGCCACCGGGACGACCGAAGGCGCCTGCGGCACCACCACGGCCACCGGGACCACCGGGACGACCGCCACCGCCACCGGGACGACCACGGAATCCACCGGCCGCGGGAGCGCCGGCACCGGGAGCGCCGGGGGTACCGCCACCGCCACCGCGGTAACCGCCACCGCCGCCGCCACCACCGGGACGGCCTGCGCCGCCACCGCCGGGAGCGCCACCCGGACGACCCGGACGGCCACCGGCCGCGGGGCCGGGACGTGCGGAGCGTGCGGGCATGGCGCCGGGGTTCGGACGCGGAGGCATCGAACCCGGGTTGGGACGGGGACCACCGGGACGCGGGGCACCGCCCTGCGCGGCGGCCGGACGCTGACCCTGACCACCCTGACCGGGGCGGGGACCGCCCTGACCGGGAGCGGGACGCGGGCCACCCTGACCGGGAGCCGGACGGGGACCGCCCTGACCCGGAGTGGGACGCGGGCCACCCTGCGGAGCGGGACGCGGTGCCGGACGCTCACGATCGGGCGCCGAGCTGAACGGGTTGTTGCCGACGCGCGGAGCCTTCGGCCCCGGCTTCGGGCCGGGACCGGCCGGACGCGGACCGGGCGCGGCAGCACCCGGCGTCGCCTGACCCGGACGGGTCTGACCTGCGGCGGGCGCCTGTGCCGGACGCGGCGCGGCGGGAGCCGGACGCGGGCCGGGCGCGGGGGCGCCTGCGGGCTTGGTGGCCGGAGCCGACTGCGCGGCGGCCGGAGCGGGGCTCGCGGGTGCCGGAGTAGCGGGCTTGGCCTCGACCGGAGCGGCCTGTTCGGGCTTCGGCGCAGCCGGCGCGGCAGCGGCTGCCGGGGCGGGAGCGGCCGGAGCCGGACGCGGACCGGGGCGAGGGCCACCGGGGGTGGGCTTGGCAGCCGGACGGGCTGCTGCTGCCGACGACGGGCCGGGACGGGCCGCCGACTTGGCATCGGCCGCCGGAGCGGACTTCGACGCCAGTGATTCGCGCAGACGACGTGCGACGGGTGCTTCCACCGTCGAGGACGCCGACTTCACGAACTCGCCTTGCTCCTTGAGCTTCGCGAGTAGTTCCTTGCTTGTGACACCGAGCTCTTTAGCCAACTCGTGCACGCGGGCCTTGCCTGCCACTGCTCTCCTCACTGAGAGGCCGAGCAGTGACGCCGCCTAGGTAAGGCGGGCCCGCACGACCTCGGGTTATCTCCGACGGACGTTCATCGTTGGTGCTTCACGGTGTGCTCATGAGTGCTCGTGCCTGTTCTCGAGGTACTGCTCCAGGGCTGAGATATCCAGATTTCCGGACACTCGTAGGGCTCTGCCGAATGCTCGGCGCCGCTCTGCGGAACGCAAACAAACTGAAACGGGGTGCAGCCATGCACCCCGTCCGGGCTGTCTGCGCCGCGGATCGGGAACAATCGCGACATCGGTGTTCCGATGCTGCGCCACGATCCGCAACAGGTCGGCAGACGGCTCGCGCTGACGGCATCCGATACAGGTGCGAACGGATTGCGCGGGCCGGTCCTGTACCCACTCTACCGGTGACCCGGTCATAACGACGAACCCCTCCCCTCCGGAAGTTACGAACATGTCATCCGCCGGTCGGGATTCGACGTGTTCGGATCAGCTACGGTGCGCTTCCGGCCGGGCGGAGTCGTCCGGTTGCGGAGCCGCGTCGCTGCGGATATCGATGCGCCAGCCCGTCAGACGGGCAGCCAGGCGGGCATTCTGGCCCTCCTTGCCGATGGCGAGGGAGAGCTGGAAGTCCGGCACGATCACGCGTGCCGCCCTGGCGTCGGGATCGACGACGGTGACCGAAACCACCTTCGACGGCGAGAGCGCATTGCCGACGAACGTCGCCGGATCCTCGGCGTAGTCGATGATATCGATCTTCTCGCCCGCCAGTTCACTCATCACGTTGCGCACGCGCTGACCCATCGGGCCGATGCACGCGCCCTTGGCGTTCACGCCCGGCACAGTGGACTGCACGGCGATCTTGGAACGGTGTCCCGACTCGCGCGCCACCGCGACGATCTCGACGGAACCGTCGGCGATCTCGGGCACCTCGAGCGAGAACAGCCGCCGCACCAGATTCGGGTGGGTGCGCGAGAGCTGGATCTGCGGACCACGCGGGCCACGCGAGACACCGTAGACGTAGCACTTGATCCGGTCGCCGTGCTCGTAGGTCTCGCCCGGCACCTGCTCGGCGGGCGGGATCAGTCCCTCGGCGCCGTTGGCCTCGCTGCCGATGCGCACCACCACGATGCCGCGGGCATTGGCCCTGGCGTCGCGCTGGACCACACCGCCGACGATCTCACCCTCGTGGGTGGCGAAGTCGCCGAAGGACTTCTCGTTCTCGGCGTCACGCAGCCGCTGCAGCACCACCTGGCGGGCGGTGGTCGCGGCGATGCGGCCGAAACCCTCCGGGGTGTCGTCCCATTCGGAGACGAGGTTGCCGTCGGCGTCGAGCTCACGCGCCATCACCCGCACCACACCGGTCTTCTGGTTGATGTCGATGCGCGCGTTGGCCTCGTGGCCGTCGGTGTGCCGGTAGGCGGTGAGCAGTGCCGACTCGATCGCCGAGATCACGGTCTCGATCGAGATACCTTTGTCGGCGACGATCGCCCGCAAGGCTTCGATTTCAATATTCATTCCGCAACCCCTTCGGTGGGAGTGTCACTGTGTTGTCCTGGTGCGGCGAGGTCGGCGGGTTCTTCGCCCGGAACCGGGCGGCCCGGTGCGATACCGCCCGCGAGCTCGAGTTCGGCGGCGCCCGGTGCGTTGAACTCGACCTGGACGACAGCCTCGGCGATATCGACGACCGGAACGTGTACGCGGTGTGGCTTCACCTTGCCGCCGATGACGAGCGCGATGGCGGTGGCGTCGTCGGTGAACTGGCCGACGCGCGCGTCGAAACGGGCCTTGCCCTCGATCCGCTCGGCGCCGTCGGCCAGCTTCACGCGGACCTTGCGGCCCTGTGCGCGCCGCCAATGCCGTTCGGTGGTGAGCGGGCGCTCCACGCCGGGAGTCGTCACTTCGAGCAGATAGGCGGCTTCGCCGAAATCGCCTGCGGCATCGAGAAGTTCGGACATCTCGCGGCTGAGCGCGGCGATGGCGTCGAGGTCGGCGGGGCCGTCGCTGTCGACGGTGACCTTCACTCGAACCGGAGCCAGCTCGCCATTGCCCGCGGCGGCGATCGCGACGCCCTCGAGGTCGAATCCCCGGCGTGCGACGAGCTCAGCGACTAGCTGGCTCACCCTTTCCTCGGTGGGCATCGGCATATGGGCGGCTCCTGGTTCAGTTGTGACGCGATCGGAAATATCTACGCCGAAGGTCTAGCGTAACGCGCTCAGAGAGTGTAAAGGACCAGGCGCTGAGCGCCACGCACCGGTCCGACTCGGCGTGCCCGAGGCCTGTCAGCACGCATGCGTGCCGCCCGCGTGAGATCTGGCACGATGGTCAACGTGCCCCACCGCCATTCCGTCCCGCCGAGAGCCGGGCGACCTTCCGGCATGCGTTCCGACCGGCACGAACCCTCTCGGTTACGGGTCGAGCCCGCCGACGCGCACCTCGCCGGGCCGACGCCGGCTCCCACCGGCGCGACCGCGTCGCCGCCGCCCGCCGTAGTGCCGCATCCCACACCGGTGCAGCAGCTTTCACCGTCGGCGACCGGACGGGTCGACACCCGGCCTGCCTGGCGCCGCCGCACCGTGCTCCGACTCGTCGGCGCGAGCGCGATCAGCCTTCCCGTGGTGGCCACGCTGGCCGCCTGCACCGAGGACGATACCGTCCACGCGCCGGATCCTCTTGCCGCGCAAGAAGTTCTGGCTCGCGCCGATGCCGCGGCCGCGACCGCGGCGATCGCGCTGGCACCCCAGTCGAATGCCGCGCTGAGCACGATCGCCACCGAGCGCACCGCGCACGCCGACGCGCTCCGCACCGAAATCGACCGGGTGATCGGCGTGTACGGCGACGGCACCACGCCCGTTCATCGCACGGGCGCCGTGACCGTGCCCGGCCCCGGCGGATCGCCGGTCCCGGCCTCGGAGGCCGAGACCGCGTCCGCGCAGCCGGCCACCCTCGCGCAAGTGCGTGATCAGCTGGTCCGGTCCCAACAGTCCGCCGCCGCCCTGGCCCGCACCGAAACCGGCTATCGCGCAGGTCTTCTCGCGTCGATCAGCGCGGCCTGTGCCACCCAGGCGGGAGTCCTGCTGACATGACCGAACAGCGAACGGCACTGCAGAGCGCACTCGATGCCGAGTACGCGGCCGTCTACTCCTACGGCCTGATCGCCGCGTACGCCAATGCCGACCGGTCCCGGCTGGTCGCCGAGTTCAGCGCCGCGCATCGAGCACGTCGCGACAGCACGGTCGAACTGCTCGAAGCGGAGGGCACCGCACCGGACGCTCCCCGCGCCGCCTACACCCCACCCGCCCCGGTCGACGACCCGATCCCCGCGGCACATCTCGCGGTGAGCGTCGAAACCGATTGCGCGGCAGCGTGGTACGCGGTCGTGGAGAACGCGACCGACGAAGTGGTGCGCGCCACCGCGACGGAAGCCCTCACCGAGGCCGCCGTTCGCCGCGCTCGCTGGCAGACGATTCTGGGATCGGTCCCGGTCACCGTCACCTTCCCGGGACGGGCGTAGCGAACCGAGTCGGCGATTGCGGGCAGATCGGCGATCTACCCGCAACCGAGGTCCCGACTACGGGCGCATCGCGTACGCGCCGTCGTAGGCCTCGACCTGCTGCCACACCCGGCCGAAACGCTCGGCGTCGGCAACCGGGCTGCGCAGGGCCCCGATCGCCCAGGCACGCTGAGCCTCGGTGACCGACGGCTTGCCGAGCAGCGCCGCCGCCTGGGTGTTGAAGTCGCGGATCTGGAAGTCGAAGATCTGATCGAGCACATCGCGGTCGAGCCCGGTGAGCTCGGCCTGCTCGAGAATCAGCTGCCCGTAGACCACCGTGGAGAACAGGTGGCCGATGGTCAGCATGAAGTCCAGGTCCTTCTGCTGGTCCGCATCGGGTGCCGCGGTGAGCAGCAGGCTGCGCAGCGCTTGGGCCTGCTCGTAGAACCTACCGACATTCGGGACCGCGGATGCCTGCTCATAGGCGGGGGTCCAGTCGGCGAACTGCACCTTGCCCGCGCCGCGCGCCGGACCCTGCTGCCAGAAGAACGGCTGGTCGCCGGGGGCGAGGTCGGTGCCGATCGCCGGGTATTCCTTCGGGTTGAGCAGGTAGTTCGGCATGAACTTCAGGATCTGCCCCACGTTCACGTGCACGGTGCCCTCGAGGCGCGGCAGGTGGTTGATGTAGCGCGAGGCCTGCGCGAAGTAGGTGGCCTTCTCGAATCCCTTGGCCGCCAGCACATCCAGCAGCAGGGTCATCGCGACCTCGGCCTCGGAGGTGACCTTGGACTTGGTCATCGGGTTGAACAGCAGGTAGCGGCGGTCCTCGAGCGAGGCGCTGCGGAAGTAGTCGACGGCGCGGTCGCTGAACAGCTTCATCGCGATCAACCGCGCGTAGGCGTCGACGAAGTTGCCGCGCACATGGGCGAAGTCGGTGACGGGGTTGCCGTAGAGGATGCGGTTGTTGGCGTGGGTGATGGCCTCGAAGAACGAGTGCTCGACCATGCCGATGCCGCCGTGGCAGAGGTTGAACTTGCCGACGTTGACGGTGTTGAGCGCGGCCGAGAAGGCCTCCGGCCCCTCGTGCAGCAGGTCGGCGGCGGTCACCGGGTAGTTCTCCAGCCGGAAGTGGCTGACATACATCTGACCGTGGATGACGCTCTCGATCAGGTGGTAGTCGTCGTGGCGGCTGTCGGCGGCGAACCAGATGTAGCCCGCCGGACCCTCGACGTCGGCGCGGCGCGAGAACACCGACACCATCGAGGCGACGTTGCCGTTGCCGATGTAGTACTTCTCGCCGCTCGCCCGGAACAGGATGCCCGCCTCGGCGTCGGCGCTGCCCGGCTCGCTCGGGGTGAGGATCAGGTCGGTGTTGTAGATGTCGGCGCCGTGGTCACGCTCGGACAGCGCGAACGCCATCACCTGACCGTCGTCGAGGTCTGCGGCGGCCTTGCGCTTGGCGACCTCGTTATCGCTCTGCCAGATCGGGCCGAGGCCGAGGATGGTGACCTGCTCGGCGTACCAGTACGCCAGTCCGTAGAACCCGAAGATCTCCGCCAGCGCCGCGTTGCGGGCCGCGTCCCAGCGCTTGTTCGGGTCGCCGTCGGCGTAGGCGGCCGGGGTCAGGAAGGTCGCGAACAGCTTCTCCTTGCCGACGAACTCGAGGAACTCCGAGGTCCACACCGCGTCGCGATCCTCGACCAGCAGCTGCGCCTTGCCCTTGGACTCGAACCACTCGATGGTGGCCTTCAACAGCCGCCGCGTCTCGACGTCGAAGTGCTGCGGGTCGTAGGTGGCCGGGTTGAAAAGCAGGCTGGGCGAACTCGTCATGCCGTTAACTTATCAGCGCCGCCCACTCGCCACGCCGACCCTCACACCCTCTACCAGCACTTTCGCCTACGTAGCCGTAAGTTCGAACGGCCAAGGCCTCCTGTTCGACGACACCCGGCGCTGGGCGATTACAGTGCTGCGGGGGTCGGTTCGCCGACATATCCGGCGCGCCGGAAGCGATTCAGCCCGAGTTCTGTCCCGAGCTCCGCTCGCCTCCCAGGGTTGCGCACGTAGAAGACGAACAGGTGGTAGACCCGGGTCGGGTCGGTCTCGAGGTCTGTGTGCACGATGTCGATCGTCCGGTAGCCGGTTTCGGCATCGCCGGTGACGAGACTGGTCAGGTTGGTTCCGCTACCGAATCTGAACGCTTCCCGGCGGCTGCGGGCGCCGACCGCCGAGACGTCCTGCCAGCCAACCCTGGTCGGGCCGTTGCCGAAGTCGATCGAGATGTACCGCGGGGTGAGTTCGATGCCGATGTTGCCGAGGGTCTTGCGAGAGCGGTACGTGCCGAAACCGAGGAGCAGCGCAACCGAGGCCGGCAAGGACATGAGGAAAAAGAGCGCCGCTCCCATCGACCAGTCGTCGTTCAACGATGCGATGAACTGCCACAGCCCAGCTCCGAGCACGGCCACTCCGAACGCAATAGCCACCAGACTTCCGGTCGAGGACGGCCGCGGCACCGGCAACACAAGTGCCGGGCCGTCGTCGGTGGCATGAATCTCAGCGGCCACCGGAGCGGCTCGTGGGATCTCCGACCATCCCCAACCGGTGAAAACAGCAGTCAGGGGACCGAGCAGCACAAGCCCGAAGAGTCCGGGTGCCACCGATCCCGGCTCCGTCACCATCGTCGAAACCAGCCCCAGCGTCACCGGCCACAAGACCAGCGCACACGCGAACGGCAACACCACATAGCGATACGCGCCGAACGCCTTCCGCTTCCACTCCCCCGGCAACGGCAAGTCAGACGTACTCCGATACCTACCCACAATGCCCCCATTACGATCCGCGCCTACGCGGTCGCGGATCTGATTCCAGCCTCTGTCGCACCTTGCACCGCTTGGATGAGTTTCGGCACCATGCCGATGATCGTCGACGCTTCTTTCGCGAGTGCCAGCAGGATCTGCGACAGCTTCGATCCCGCGCCGGAGATGCTCAGACTGGCGCGTGCGACGGCCCCCAAAGATGCGGTCCCCCCGGTGCAAATAATGATCGCCGCGGCCTCGACGAGTACGCCGGCCAGCCAGTTCAGGAGTTCGATCACGACACCGCGCACCCCCTCCACCAGGTCGCCGAGCGCGGCGTTGACTTTGCTCAGCGAGGAGGCGAGGGAGGACTGGGCCTCGATGTCGGCCATGAACGCGTCGGCCTTGGTCTTGTAGGCGGTGCTGGCGGCGCCGCCCCATTCACTGACATCTTTCTGGAGTTCGGTGTTCCATGTCGCCGCGGCTTGCGTCAGCGCCGTGGAGATGTTCTCCCAGGACTTGGAATACGCCTTGACCATATCCGGGTTACCGGTGACCCAATCGAGCCCCTTGCGCAGTGGTTCGACGTTCTCCAGCATCCAGCCCATCAGCAGGGCGCCCACGATATTGAACGGATCGAATTTCGCCAGGGGAACCCCTGTTGCCATGCGCTTCTGGTACTCCAGCACGTCCGCGGCGGCCACGGCGACCGCGGAGGCTTTGAGGGCTGCGCCATACAGGTTCTTGACCGGGTCTTCCCCGTTCACCGCTTCCTTGACGAGCCCGGCGGCTTCCCAACCATCACCCACCGGTGTGCCTTTGAACAGACCTGATTCAGCGCCATCGCTGTTGATCCTGGGGAGCAGAGCCTTCTGGTCGAACCCATACGCCCCCTCGTCGTCGACTTTCCCGTCGATCAGTTCGTTGCCCGCGGGCGGGGCGGCGTCGTCGAACGGCATGGTTTCCCCCTATTTGATCTGGCTTTGTTGACGCTCGATCGCGGCCTGACGGTCGGCATCGAGGGTTTCGAAGGTGTCCGCGCAGTACCGCAGCGTCTTCGGCAGCGTCTCGGTCGTTTCGACGATCTTCTGCAGGCTGTCGGTGATCCGCTCGTGCAGTGAGCTCACGGTCAGGTCCGCGTACCACCCGACGAACAGGCCGTAGCCGTCGTCCAGCGTGGACAGATAGTCGGCCGCTTGTTTGGCCGCACTGAGGTTCCCGAGCGTCGATTCGACCGCGCCGGCGTGCGCACGCACGCTCTCCGGTTTGACGACGACATCATCGCTGTTCCACATCTACGTCCTCATTCCAGCCATGACTTCTTGCTGAAGTACTCGTCATCCTCGTCCGGCTCGTCAGGTGTGACGATCTGATCCCGATCCGGCTTGCGGCTGAGCGTTTCCGTGGCAGGCGGTTCCCATGTCGACTGTGACGCGGGCGCGGAACTGGCCGGCGGAGGCGCGTACTGGGGTCGGGGCGGAAGATGCTCGCCCGCGAGCTCTGCCTCGACGTCCGGGAATCGCTCGGCGAGAATGTCGAGAATCGACTCACCCGCCGGGTCTTCGCCCACGACCCGACTCATGACATCAGCAACCTCGGACCGCAACGTCACCTGGGCCTTACGCATACACGACAGGATTTCCGCCGACAGTGCGTCAGGATCCATACTCCGCGTAGCCGGTCCCAGGCCGATCGCCGTCGGCACCCCGGTGCTGTCCACCGTGACGCTCACGCGCCCGCCCGAGCTGGACGCGGTCGCCGACGTCATGGCCATCTGCCCCTGCAGCTCTTCGTACCGCTGCGCTTTCTGCTCCAAATCGGCTGCGAACCGCGCCAATTCCTCTGCGGCACGGCTCGGATCGAAGCCGACCATCGGTACCTCCCCTGACGACAACTGTCGGACCAGACTCTGTCAACGAAACACACACCACGCAAATCTCAGGGCGATCTTTCGGCTCCGTCCACTGGATTGGACGCGCCATAGACCCATTCGGTTCCAGCGAGTTTCAGCGGGTCTCAGCGCCTGAAAACAGCACATCGCGCTGCCCCACCGGAAGTGGGACAGCGCGATCGGTGCGATGAACTCAGCCGCGAACCTTGGCGGTGACCGCGCTGACGGCGTCTTCGGCCGGGATCTCCTCGGCTTCGCCGGTGAAGCGGTTGCGCAGCTCCACCTTGCCCTCGGCCCAGCCGCGGCCGATGACCAGGATCCAGGGCATGCCGAGCAGTTCGGCGTCCTTGAACTTCACGCCGGGTGAGGCGGTGCGGTCGTCGAAGAGAACCTCGAGGCCTTCGGCGTCCAGGCCCGCGACGACGTGTTCGGCGCCGTCGCGGGCGGCGGCGTCCTTGTTGGCGATGACGACGTGCACGTCGTACGGGGCGACCTCGGCGGGCCAGCGCAGGCCCTTCTCGTCGTGCTGCTGTTCGGCGATCACCGCGACCATGCGGGAGACACCGATGCCGTAGGAACCCATGGTGAGGCGCACCGGCTTGCCGTTCTCGCCGAGCACGTCGATATCGAAGGCGTCGGTGTACTTACGGCCGAGCTGGAAGATGTGACCGATCTCGATGCCACGGGCGGACACCAGCGGGCCCGCGCCGTCGGGCGAGGGATCGCCGTCGCGGACCTCGGCGGCCTCGATGGTGCCGTCGGGGGTGAAGTCGCGGCCGGCGACCAGGCCGACAACGTGCTTGCCCGCCACGTCGGCACCGGTGATCCAGGCGGTGCCGTCGACGACGCGGGGGTCGACGAGGTAACGAACACCGTTGGCGGCCAGGCCCTTCGGGCCGATGTAGCCCTTCACCAGGAACGGGTTGGCGGCGAAGTCGGCCTCGGTGAGCAGTTCCACCTCGGCGGGTTCGACGGCGGCGCCCAGACGCTTGTCGTCGACCTCGCGGTCGCCGGGGACGCCGATGCCGAGGATCTCGGTCTTGCCGTCGGGGTGGCGCAGCTTCACCATCACGTTCTTCAACGTGTCGGCGGCGGTCACCGTGCGGTCGAGGACCTTCGCCTCGTTGGCCCAGTCGACCAGCGTCGCGATGGTGGGGGTGTTCGGGGTGTCGTATTCGACCGCGGCGGCCTGGCCCTGGATGGGCAGCGGCGCGGGCGCGGGCGTGACCACGGCTTCCACGTTCGCCGCGTAGCCGGACTCGACGCAGCGCACGTAGGTGTCCTCACCGACGGGGCTGGCGGCGAGGAACTCCTCGGACGCGCTGCCGCCCATGGCGCCGGAGGTGGCGGCCACGATCACGTACTCGACGTCGAGCCGGTCGAAGATGGCCTGGTAGGCCTTGCGGTGGGTGGCGTAGCTGTTGGTGAGACCGTCGTCGTCGATGTCGAAGGAGTAGGAGTCCTTCATCACGAACTCGCGCCCGCGCAGGATGCCCGCGCGGGGACGTTCCTCGTCGCGGTACTTGGTCTGGATCTGGTAGAGCGTGACCGGCAGATCCTTGTAGGAGTTGTACTCACCCTTGACGGTGAGCGCGAACAGCTCCTCGTGGGTGGGCCCGAGCAGGTAGTCGCCGCCCTTGCGGTCCTTGAGCCGGAACAGTCCGGGCCCGTACTCGGTCCACCGGTTGGTGGTCTCGTAGGGCTCGCGCGGCAGCAGCGCGGGCAGCGAGATCTCCTGGGCGCCGGTGGCGTCCATCTCCTGGCGCACCACGTCCTCGATCTTGCGCAGCGTGCGCAGACCGAGCGGCAGCCACGAGTACACGCCGGGGGCGACCCGGCGGACGTAGCCGGCGCGAACGAGCAGTTTGTGGCTGGGCACCTCGGCGTCGGCGGGATCGTCTCGCAGGGTGCGCAGGAACAGGCGGGAGAGGCGGGTGATCACGGATGCACAGGGTAGTCCCTGGTCCGCGCGGGGCGACAGCCGATTACCACCTGGGCGCCCGCAGGCCCCCGAAAACCGGTTCCGACAAAAGAGCGCATACCAGGTTACCCACTACAAATCTATTTCAATCATCAGATAACAACCTGATAACGTAACCGCATCTGACAATTCTTACGTGACTAGATTTTCTCTATAAGTCAATTACGCACTTACAACAGAAAATTGGCGGCGGTGACGCCGCCCTTGCGAGAGGTCACAATGGCTGAGACGAAATCCATGTCGAAGCGCTGTACAGCGGTGTTCACCGGAGCCGCGTTGGTGGCCGCGGCCCTCGCCGGATGCACCAAGACCGAGACCACCGAGAGCGGTCAGCTCCTGCAGTCGCTGAAGGACAAGGGCACGATCACCGTGGGTTTCGCCGGTGAAGCGCCCTATTCGTTCGAAGAGGGAGGCCAGCTCACCGGTGCCACGGTGGCCCTGCACAAGGAGATCTTCGCCAACCTCGGCATCAAGACCGTCGACGGTGTGCAGACCGAGTTCGGCGCACTGATCCCCGGTCTGCAGGCCAATCGCTTCGACGCGGTCAGCGCCGGGATGTCGATCTTGCCGAAACGCTGTGAACAGGCATCTTTCAGCGAACCGGAATTCATGTACACCACCGCGCTGATGGTGAAACCCGGTAATCCGATGAATTTGACGGATATGCAGTCGATCAAGGCCGGTGGCGCGAAGATGGCCGCGATGACCGGCGCCATCGAATCCGATTACGCCAGCTCGCTGGGCATCGACGCCACCCAGGTCGGCACCCCGCAGGACGGCATGGACGCGGTCACTTCAGGGCGCGCCGACGTGTTCGCACTCACCGCGATCTCGCTGAATTGGCTCAAGAGCCACACCCCCAACGCCGCGGTCGACGTGACACCGTCGTTCGTGGCCGTCATCGACGGCAAACCGCAGGTCGGCGCCGGTGGCACCGTGTTCCGCACCACCGATCCCGATCTGCTCGCCGCCTACAACGCCGAGCTGGCCAAGATCACCGGCGACAAGGACAAGTACTTGTCGATCGTCGGGAAATTCGGGTTCACCGAGCGCGAGCTGCCCGATCCGAAGTACACGACGGCCGCGCTGTGCAAGGGCGAAATCTGATCCACGCATGAGCAATGTCGATGCGGTCCGCGATGCCCTGCCCTCGTTGTGGCAGGGCATCGCGGTCACGCTGGAGCTGACCATCGGCGGCGCGCTGCTCGCGTTCGCCCTCGCCCTCGCCCTCGGCACCACGGCCCGCGTGCGCAATCTCGCGGCACGCGGCAGTGCCAGGGTCATGATCGAATTCTTCCGCGGCACCTCACTGCTGGTGCAGATCTTCTGGCTGTTCTATGTACTGCCGTTGCTCGGCTACAAGCTCGACCCGCTGTTCTGCGGCATCCTGGCGCTCGGCCTCAACTACGGCGCCTACGGCGCCGAGGTGGTGCGCGGCGCGCTCAACGCGGTGCCGCGCGCGCAGTTCGAGGCGGCGGTCGCGCTGAACTTCAGTCCGTGGCAAAGGATGCGCAGGGTGCTGTTCCCGCAAGCATGGGCGCTGATGCTGCCCTCGCTGACCAATCTGCTGGTCCACCTGCTCAAAGGCACCGCAGTGGCGTCCTACATCACCCTGCACGACCTGACCTACGAGATCGGTGACCTGCGCAAGACCACCAGCGACACGCTGTTCTCCTTCGGTGTCGGCCTGGTCATCTACTTCGTCCTCGGCTACCTGCTCACCCTGGGCATGAACCTGCTCGAAACCCGCGCCAAGACCAAGCTGGGTCGCGGCGCGTCGCTCAAGGAGGTCCTCAGCCTGGCGCCCGACGACACGAAGGTGGCGCCATGAGAGCCGAATGGAGTTGGGAGCGCGCCCGCGAGGCGCTGCCGGTGCTGTGGGACGGCTTCCAGATCACACTGCTGGCCACGGTGCTCGGCTTCGCCCTGGCCGCGGTGCTCGGGCTGGCGATCGCGATCATCCGTCGCACGATGCCGCGCCCGATCGCCGCGCCGGTGCACGCGGTGAGCGAGTTCGTCCGGCTCACCCCGCTGGTCGTGCAGTTGCTGTTCGCCTACACACTGTTCACGCAGTTCTCGGCGTTGCAGATCGGCATCGTGGTGCTGGGCATCCACTATTCGAGTTACCTGGCCGAGGTGTACCGGGCCGGGATCGAGGCGGTGCCGAAGGGACAGTGGGAGGCAGCGCGCGCCCTGTCGTTGCCGCCTGCCCGCACCTGGGGCGCGGTGGTGCTGCCGCAGGCGATCCGGGCGAGCCTGCCCGCGCTCGGCACCAACGCCGTCTCGATGTTCAAGGACACACCGTTCCTGTTCGCCATCTCGGTCGTCGAATTGGTGACCGCCGCACAGCAATTCGGGGCACGCAATTTCGCGTACCTGGAGTCGATCACGATGGCCGGGGTGTTCTTCCTCGTCGCCAGCTACCCGACGTCTGTGCTGATCAGAAGACTGGAGAAGCGACTTGCCTACTACTGACGAGATGATCCGATTCGATCAGGTGGTCAAACGCTTCGGCGACCTCACCGTGCTCGATCACCTCGATTTCAGCGTGCGCCGCGGGGAGAAGGTCACCCTGATCGGGCCGTCGGGGTCGGGCAAGACCACCATTCTGCGGCTGCTGATGACCCTGGAGACGATCAGCGACGGCGTGATCTGGGTCGACGGTGAACCACTCACCCACACCGAGCGCGGCGGAAAGCTGGTGCCCGCCAAGGAGAAACACCTGCGCGCGGTGCGGACCAAGATCGGCATGGTGTTCCAGCAGTTCAATCTGTTCCCGAACATGACGGTGCTGGAGAACATCACCGAGGCGCCGATCCATGTGCTCGGCAAGTCGAAAGACGCAGCGCGCGAACGTGCCCGCCATCTGCTCGACGTCGTCGGCCTGTCGGACAAGGCCGGCGCGCATCCCTCGCAGCTGTCGGGCGGGCAGCAACAGCGGGTCGCGATCGCCCGGTGCTGCGCGATGGATCCGAAGGTCATGCTGCTCGACGAGGTGACGTCGGCCTTGGATCCGGAACTGGTCGGCGACGTCCTCGACGTGCTGCGCACCATCGCCGAAACCACCGACATCACCATGCTGATCGTCACCCACGAGATGCGTTTCGCGCGCGAGGTCTCGGATCGGGTCCTGATGTTCGACTCCGGTCGCATCGTCGAACAGGGCCCGCCGGAGCAGATCTTCGAAGCACCGACCAACGAGCGCACGCGCAAGTTCCTCGAAGCCGTGCGCTGAACCACGCGGACAGCGGATCGGGGCGGGTCCAGCAAGGCCGCTGACCGCCGGACGACCGGTCCGCGGCGGGGCGGGGCGCGGTGGTGGTTGCGGCGACGATTACCGTTGTCGATCGTGCTGGTGCTGCTGCCTCCCTCCGAAACCAAGTCCGACGGCGGATCGGGCGTGCCGCTGGAACTCGCCGATCTCGCGATGCCGCAGCTCAGCGCGATTCGCGACAAGTTGATCACCGAGGTCGTCCAGCTGGCGGCCGACCCCGCTGCCTCGGCCGCGGTGCTCGGCCTGGGTAAAGGCGCCGACGCGGAGATCGCCCGCAACGCGAGCCTGCGCACGTCGGCGACCCGCCCCGCCCTCGAGCGCTACACCGGGGTCCTCTACGACGCCTTGGACGCGAAGTCGTTCACCACGGTGCAGCGGGCCAAGGCATTCGCCCGCCTGGGGATCGGATCGGCCCTGTTCGGCGCAGTTCGCGCGGCCGACCCCATCCCCGCCTACCGCCTCTCCGGCGGCACCAAACTGCCAGGGCTGCCGACACTTTCGGCCCTCTGGCGCGACGTGCTGCCCGACGCTCTCTACGCGGAGGCCGCGGGCGAGCTCGTCATCGACCTGCGGTCGGGTACCTACCAGCAACTCGGCCGAGTCCCCGGCGCCGTCACCGCCAATGTGCTCACCGAGCACCCGGACGGCTCACGCACGGTGGTCAGCCACTTCAACAAACATCACAAGGGTCTGCTCGCCCGCGCGTTGGTCCTCACCCGCGCCGACCCCACCGACATCCGCGCCGTTGCCCGGGTAGCCACCAAGGCAGGCCTGCGCGCCGAAATCGCCTCCCCCACCGAACTTCTGATCATCACTCGGTGACGGGCGCCATCAGCTGGATGAGGTTGCCGCAGGTGTCGTCGAACACCGCGGTGGCGAACGCGCCCATCGGGGCGGGGGCCTGCGTGAAGAAGACATCGCGGTCGAGCAGGCGGCGGTATTCGGCGTCGAGATCGTCGACGGTGAAGACGATGACGGGGATACCTTCGGCGCTCAGTGCCGTTTTGTAGGCCTTGGCGGCCGGATGCTGGTCGGGCTCGAGCAGCAGCTGGATGCCGTCGACATCGGCGGGTGAGACGAGGGTGAGCCAGTCGAATTCGCCGAGCGAGACCTTGTCTTTGACCTGGAAGCCGAGCACGTCCGTGTAGAAGGCCTCGGCCTTGGCCTGGTCGTCGACGAAAACGCTGGTCACTCCGATGCGGATCATGTGTCCTCCTGAGGGATGGGCCAACGCACCGAAATCGCCTGTAGCGGCGTGAAATCGGCGTGATGGAACTTGTATCGGCCTTGCCGGCGGGTATGGACGAGACCGACTTCCTCGAGCACGCCCAGGTGCTGGGTGATCGCCTGACGTGACGAGCTGATGCCGTGCTTGTTCACGAGGCGGGCGCACAATTCGAACAGGGTTTGCCCGTCGCGATCAGCCAGTTCGTCGAGCAGCGCGCGTCGTGTCGAATCCGCCAACGCGGTGAAGATATCGGTCACTCCGCACGCTCCGTTCACTCCCCTCGAACCATAGGCAAGTGTGCGCTTGCCTGTCAAGCGCCGCACCCCGCCCGCCAACCTCGCGCCGCCTCCACCAACCGGGCGCGAACCACGTCGACGTGCGGTCGCGACGGTGCGCCGATCCGGCGGGCCAGGAAGCCGGTGTTGATCGGCGGGTCGGCGGGATCGAGCAGCGTGACCAGCGTTCCGTCGGCCCGTTCCCGGCCGCACAGGTAGTGCGGAAGCACGCTGATCCCCGCCCCCGAGGTGACAGCGGCCAGTACCGCGCGCAGATCGCCGACGATCAGGGCGGGCTCGGTTTCCAGGCGGGTCTCGAAGACATGGCGCCAGTAGCGACGCAGGATCGGCAGATCGGCGGCGTAGCTGACGAGCGGGATGCCGTCGAGCGCGATCGGGCCCTCGGCCCGCAGACGGTCGGCGTCGATCCGGTCGGCGATCGACGGGGCTGCGACGAGCAGGAATTCCTCGTCGACGAGCGGTTCCGCCAGCACGGTCCGACCGCGTGGGCGGGTGGTGGCGAAGACCAGGTCCAGCGCCCCCGAATGCAATCGAGCGAGCAACTCGTCGGTCAGGCCGGTACTGACCGTGAGCCGCACACCGTCGGCGACCAACGGCGACAAGGCGGGCACGATCTTGGCGGCCAGCATCTCCGCCGGTCCACCGAGCAGCACCGGCGGCTCGGGCGGGGCCGCCCGGGCGGTCGCCGCACCGCTGACGACCGCCTCCAGCTCCTCGAGTGGACCGCCCACCCGCGCCGCGAGCTCGTGACCGGCGGCGGTCGGCGTCACCCCGCGAGGCAGGCGTTCGAACAGCGGCCTGCCGAGGTGCCGTTCGAGCGCCTGGATCTGCGTGGTCACGGTCGGCTGGGACAGCCCGACCTGGGCGGCGCCCGCGGTGAGCGAGCCGGTGCGGAACACGGCAAGGAAGGTCCGCAGCTGCACCAGATCCATCGACCCATCGGCTGACCTATGTCTCATATAGGCAATCCTATTGGTCAGGAGATGCCATCAACCCTAGCGTTGTTCCCATGGCACACATCCTGTTCGTTCTCACCGGCACTGATCATTGGACACTGGCCGACGGCACCGAACATCCCACCGGCTACTGGGCCGAGGAATTCACGGCGCCCTATGCGGCCTTCACCGCCGCGGGCCACACCGTTACCGTGGCGACCCCGGACGGCGTTGTCGCGACCGTCGACCAGGCCAGCCTGGCCCCCGAGGTCAACGGTGGCGCCGACGGTGCGGCGGCGGTCGCCGAAATCCTGTCCGGCGCCGACGCATTGCGGAATCCGCTCGCTCTCGACAAGGTCGACCTCGCCGACTACGACGCCGTCTTCTACCCCGGCGGACACGGCCCGATGCAAGATCTCGCCGTCGACCCGGTCTCGGGCACCCTGCTCGTCAACGCCCTTGCCTCCGGCAAACCGCTCGGCATCGTCTGCCACGCCCCCGCCGCGCTACTCGCCACCGCCGAATCGGGCAACTCCCCCTTCGCGGGCTACCGCCTCACCGCGTTCAGCAATGCCGAGGAAACCCAGGCGGGCTTCGCCGACAAGGCGAAGTGGCTGCTCCAGGATCGCCTGGTCGCACTCGGTGCCGACTACCGCGAAGGCGACCCGTGGGCCCCGCACATCGAGGTGGACCGCAATCTCTACACCGGCCAGAACCCCGCCTCCGCGGGCCCGCTGGCCGCCGAAATGCTCACCGCCCTCTGACAGACAGCGCCGTATCGACCGGCTGCGGTCGTCGACGACCGCAGCCGGTGCCGCCGGGTCGGTAACCCGGGGTCACCGAAGCCACCGAGACAGGGGCAGTCGGCCGGTCAGCCGATCTCCGCGGTGAGTTCGGCGAGTTCCGCGGCGAGGTTGGCGCGGGCGATCGCCTCGTACCGGTCGTGGGCGAGGTCGGTGCGGAAAAGGCGAGGCTGGTCGGCCAGATTGCGCAGCACCGAGGCGCGCCCGGCCCGGAACAGATCGTCGGGCACGTGGGCGTATTCGGCGCGGATCGCGGTGGTGTAGGCGGCGTATTCCTGCGGACTACCGCCGAGCACAACGAGGTCGGCATCACAGAGCACCGCGCCGTTCGCGTCACCGGGCTGTGGACGGTGCCCACGGGTCACAACCACGAGCCGCACTACCTCCTCGACCAATTCCGGTGCGGCACCGAGTGATTCGAGGATGTCACGGCCCAGGTCGGCGCTGCGCTCCTCGTTGTCGGCCCGGGCGACGGCGTAGATCGCGTCGTGGAAGAACGCCGCGTAGCGCACGGCGTCGATATCGGTTGCGGCATCGGCCAATTCGTCGATGGCCGCGAGCATCACCGCCAGGTGCGTGCCGGTGTGGTAACGGCGGTGCGGTTCGCTGTAGCGCCCCACCACTCCGGCACCGATCTGTTCGGCCTCGATCCCGGCCAATGCGATCCACCGGTCCATCAGGTTCTGTGACAACGCACTCATACACCAAGTTTCGTCGTCGGTACCGACACCCACAACCCCCCGAAACTGGCCGTCCGGCCGGTCGCGGCCGGCCGGACGACGCTCAGCGCTCAGACCTCGGCGGCGGCGAGGGCCGCACGCACCTCCTCGGCGCCCGCGGGCTTCGAGGCGGGCGGCCAGTTGTCGTCGGCGGCATAGGGGCGTACGTAAACCGGGGTATCCCGTTGGGAGCGGCGGCTTTCGGCGAGGGACCCACCGTCGACCACGTCATAGCCGATGGCGTCGATGAGGTCGGTGGCGAGCTTCTTGGCGTCGGGGTCGTCGCCGAACACGGGCAGGGCAGACCGGTCCGCGGCACCGACCGGGCGGGCGAGTTCGGCGAGGTTGGCGTAGGCGATGTTGTTGAACGCCTTGACCACCTTCGATTCCGGCAGGTGGCGTTGCAGCAGTTCGCTGGTGGTGGTCTGGTCGGCGTCGAGTTCGGGGAAGGCCCCGTCGCGGTCGGGGTAGTAGTTGTTGGTGTCGAACACGACCTTGCCCGCGAGCGGTGCGACCGGTACGTCCCGATACGCCTTCAACGGCACCGTGACCACCACATAGTCGCCCGCTTCGGCCGCCTCGGCCGGAGTAGCCGCCCGGGCCCGCGGACCCAGCTCGGCGACCAGATCCGCCAGGGTCTGCGGTCCGCGTGAGTTGCTGAGCACCACGTCATAACCCGCGTCCACCGCCAGCCGCGCGACGGTGGATCCGATATGTCCGCTACCGATCAATCCGAGTGTCGTCATGCGCAGCACAACCGCCACCACCGCATGGTTGTTCCCGCGCACCGCGGCCGTTGTCACCGCGCCCACCGCCGGATAGCGTGGGGCGATGGTGTCGTCGGCTCATCTGGTCTCGTTCGCGGGTTTGGCGTTTCTGCTGGTGATCGTGCCCGGACCCAGCGTCTTGTTCACGATCGGCCGGGCACTCACCGTCGGGCGACGATCGGCGCTGATGACCGTGCTGGGCAATGCGGTCGGGGTGTACGGCCAAGTCGTGGCAGTCGCGTTCGGGTTGGGCGCGGTGGTGGCGGCGTCGGCGGCGGTGTTCACCGCGATCAAACTGGTCGGCGCCGCCTATCTGGTCTATCTCGGCGTGCAGGCGATTCGCCATCGTGACGCGCTACGGACCGCCTTTCACGCCGAGCAGGACGTGGCCGCGCACAGTCCGATGGCGGCGTTGCGCGACGGCGTGATCGTCGGGGCCGCCAACCCGAAGACCATCGTCTTCCTGGCGGCGCTGCTGCCACAGTTCGTGGATACCACGCACGGTGCGGTCCCTCAGCAGATGTTGATCCTCGGGCTCTGCATCCCCGTGTTCGGCCTGATCTTCGACTCGCTCTGGGCATTCGCGGCCGGGTCGGCACGGTCCTGGTTCGCGCGGTCGCCACGCCGTCTCGCCGCCATCGGCGGTACCAGTGGCCTGGTGATGATCGGGCTCGGCACGTCACTCGCTCTCACCGGTCGCAAAGACTGAACCACAACCGTCAGGATCTCCGATGAAGAGCTTGCTGCTCACCGGCGCTGTGGCGCTGATGGTCTCGGTGTCGACGCACGCGGTGGCACAGGCCGAGGTTCGGCCGGGCGCCACCTACGTCGCGCTCGGTGATTCCGGGGCAGCCACCACCGGTGCGGTCGAGCTCGACGTGACGGCTCCACTGCGCTGTGTGCGGTCCACCGCCAACGCGCCGAAGCTGGTCGCCGAAAAACTCGGGCTGGCGCTGGACGACCGGACCTGCAGCTCGGCGAAGATCCCGGATCTGTACGGGTCGCAAGGCGCCGGGATCGACCCCCAGTTCGACGCACTCGGTCCCGCCACCCGGATCGTCACCCTGCACATGGGCGCCAACGACGCCGGCATGACCGAGTTCATCCTCGGCCACTGTCACGCCGGAGCGCTCAGCGGTGGTTGTGCCGCCGAGGCAGATCCGGAGTGGGACAACAGGATAGACGCGATCGCGCCCGCCTACGCCGCCGCGCTGGCCGACATCACCCGGCGCGCACCCGAGGCGACCGTTTTCGTCGACGGGTGGCCCACCTATCTCACGAACACCAGCTGCCCGGCCATGCTCGGCCTGCTTCCCGCCGACGCGGCCTACATCCAGTCCAAGTTCGAACGCCTCAACACCGTCGTCGCGCGGGCGGCCGCCGACCACGGCGCCGTGTACATCGATACCGTCACCGCCTCCCGCGAATTCGGGATGTGCGCCGACCCTGGCGTCCGCTGGTTCGATCCGATTCTCGCCGATCAGACCCTGCTCCCCTATCACCCCACCCTCGCGGGCCAACGGGGCGTCGCGGACCTGATCGTCGCCGCCGTCGAGTCGACCGGAGTCCTTTCCCGCTGACCCCTGCGGTCTAGAGCTTCGCGCCACCCGCGGTGAGGTCGCGCACGAGCAGCGCGGCGTGCAGGGAGGTGCGCGATTCACCGTCGTCGAGGTCGACGGCGAGGACGCGTTCGATGCGGGCGAGACGGTCGTAGAGGGTGGGCCGGCTGATCGCGAGCGCCTTGGCGAGCTCGGTCTTGTTGCCCGCCAGGTCGAGGAAGCGGCGCAGCGTACCGGTGAGGTCGGCGGTGTGGCGGATGTCGTAGCGCAGCAGTGCCCCGAGTTCGGCCTCGGCGAAACTCTGCACGCCGGGCTCGTCGCGGATCAGCGACAGCAGACCGCGCAGACGAATATCCGCGCTGCGGAAGAACGCGCGATTCGCCGCCGCGGTCATCGACAGGGCTACCTCGGCGACACCCGCGGCATGCGCGAGCCTGCCCGCGGTGTCGAGGAGGGAATCGGAGTCGGCGCCGACGCCGACGACCGCACGACGCACGTTGTCGACCCGGCCGACCTCGGCCAGCACCGCCGAACACACCGTCGCCAGCCGGCCGTCGACGTCGCCGCCCCGCGGCACCGCGAGGATCACGGTGACCTGCTCCCCATCGGAGCCACCGCGGGTTCGCCGATGTTCCGCCGCGCTGAGCGCCGACGCGTCAACCAGGCCGAGCGCATGCGTCACCGCTTCGACGATGGCCTCGCTGCGTCGTTGCGCCGCCACCGGATCCGGTGCCGGCTCGGTATCGATCTCGATCGCCAGCGGCACATAACGAGCCCGGCGGTGCAGACCGAGGGCGGCCGCGCGCGCCTGCGCGTCGCGCTCGTCGATCACCCGGCCCTCCACCAAATCGGCGATCAGGCCGGTCTGGGCCTGGCGGTGCAAGCCGAAACGGTCCTTGTCGATCATCCGGTGCAGGGTGATGGTCTGCGCGGCGCGCTCGAGGACCATGCCCACCCGCGCGGTGTGGGCATGGTCGGTGCGCAGGATCAGCCTGCCCCAGCGCTGTGTGTGCGGTCCGACGCCGACCACACCGGACCCGTCGGGCAGCATCCGCGACACCGATTCCCAATCATCGAGCAGCGCGGCCGAACTGGTGTGGCGGGCGGTAGCCGCCAGCACCCGATGCGACAGGTCTTCCAGCACCACCGACGCGTCGAGCATGCTCGCGGCCGTGTGCACGATCTCGGCGAGCGCGGCGCGGCGCACGCTCAGCTCGGTGAAGGTCTCGTGCACGGTGCGCGCGAATTCGAGTTCGGCGTATTGGTCGGCGACGATCGCCCGATGGACGGCTTCGGTGATCTCCACGAAGCGGGTCACCCGGTGCAGCACGATCACCGGCAACCCGAGTTCGGCGGCCGTGGCGGCAACGACGGGACCCAGCTCGCTCACGTAGCTGCCCAGCTCCACGACCAGTCCCGCGACGCCGGCGGCGGACAGCGATCTCAGGTAGACGATCCGCGCCTGCTCGGGAGCGGCGAGCGCCTGCCCGGTGGTCAGGATCAACTCCGAGCCGACCAGGAGGTCGGCCACCTCGGCCTGGTCGCTGACATGCACCCAGCGCACCGCCCGGTCCAGGTTCGCGGCACAGACGACCTCGGGTTGCCCGGCCTGCATCACCGGCGTCGCGAGCACATCGGCCACGGTCATCAGCATTGACGAATCGTAATATGAATGCCGCGATTGTGTACATATCGTCGGCCCGCCGACGGCTCAGGATGGACCAGGGTGGAAGCACCACACCACCGGCGAAACGAGGCATTCATGCAGTCCATCGGGCACTGGATCGACGGCAAATCGGTCAGCGGCAGCAGCGAGACCACCGCGCCGGTGACCAATCCCGCCACCGGCGCCGTCACCGGGGAGCTGGCGCTGGCCAATGTGGCCGACACCCGCGCCGCGATCGACGCCGCGACGATGGCCTTCGCCTCCTGGCGTGACGCCTCGCTCACCCGCCGCACCCAGGTGCTGTTCCGCTTCCGCGAACTCCTGGCCGAGCGGAAGACCGAACTGGCCGCGGTGATCACCGCCGAACACGGCAAGGTGGCCGCCGACGCGCTCGGCGAGGTGACCCGTGGGCTCGAAGTCGTCGAATTCGCCTGTGGTGTCCCGCATCTGCTCAAAGGCGGCTTCACCGAGAACGCCTCGACCGATGTCGACATCTACTCGATCCGGCAGCCGCTGGGTCCGGTCGCGATCATCGCACCGTTCAACTTCCCCGCCATGGTGCCGATGTGGTTCTTCCCGCTGGCGATCGGCGCGGGCAACACGGTGGTGCTCAAGCCGAGCGAGAAGGACCCGTCGGCGGCGCTGTGGCTGGCGCGGCTGTGGCAGGAGGCAGGCCTGCCCGACGGTGTGTTCAATGTCGTGCAGGGCGACAAGGTCGCCGTCGACGAACTCCTGGACAACCCGGCCGTCAAGGCCGTCTCGTTCGTCGGCTCGACCCCGATCGCCAAGTACGTGTACCAGCGCGGCACCGCGGCGGGCAAGCGGGTGCAGGCGCTCGGCGGCGCGAAGAACCACATGGTGGTACTGCCCGACGCCGATCTGGACCTGGCCGCCGATGCCGCCGTGAACGCCGGTTTCGGGTCGGCGGGTGAGCGGTGCATGGCGATCAGCGTGGTCGTCGCCGTCGGCGGGGTGGCCGACGATCTGGTCACCAAGATCAGTGCACGAGCCGCGAACATCGTCACCGGTGACGGCACCGGTGGCGCCGAGATGGGCCCGCTGATCACCCGGGCGCACCGCGACCGGGTGGCCGAGTACATCGACGCGGGCGAGACGGCCGGTGCCCGGGTGGTGCTCGACGGGCGCAATCTCACCGTCGACGGCGCACCGGACGGATTCTGGCTGGGCCCCACGATTCTCGACGAGGTCACTCCGACCATGAGCGTCTACACCGACGAGATCTTCGGCCCGGTGCTGTCGGTCGTGCGGGTCGGCACCTATGAGGAGGCGGTGGCGCTGATCAACGCGAACCGCTACGGCAACGGCACCGCCATCTTCACCAACGACGGCGGCGCGGGACGACGGTTCCAGCACGAGGTGGAGGTGGGTATGGTCGGCATCAACGTCCCGATCCCCGTGCCGATGGCCTATTTCAGCTTCGGCGGCTGGAAGAATTCCCTGTTCGGTGACTCGCACGCGCACGGCACCGACGGCGTGCACTTCTTCACCCGCACCAAAGCGGTCACCACCCGCTGGCTCGACCCGAGCCACGGTGGGCTGGAACTCGGTTTCCCACAGAACAAGTGACTCCAGGAGACTTCGCCATGACGCTTTCCGAAGAGGCCGCTCGCGCCTACGAGCTCGACCGCCGCCACGTCTTCCATTCCTGGTCCGCGCAGGCGACTCTCACGCCGACGGTGCTCACCGCCGCCGAGGGGTGCTACGTGTGGGACGGCGAGGGCAACCGCCTGCTCGACTTCTCCTCGATGATGGTGAACACCAATATCGGTCACCAGCATCCGAAGGTCGTGGCCGCGATCCAGGAGCAGGCGGCCAAGCTGTGCACTGTCGCACCCTCGTTCGTCAACGATGCCCGCTCGGAAGCGGCCCGCCTGATCAGCGAACGCACGCCCGGTGACCTCGACACGATCTTCTTCACCAACGGCGGCGCCGACGCCGTCGAGCACGCCGTCCGGATGGCGCGACTGCACACCGGCCGCTACAAGGTGCTCTCGCGCTACCGCTCCTACCACGGCGGCACCGAGACCGCGGTGAACCTCACCGGCGACCCGCGCCGCTGGCCCAACGACCACGGCAACACCGGCACCGTGCACTTCTTCGGCCCGTTCCTGTATCGCTCGGAGTTCCACGCCACCGACGAGGCGCAGGAAACCGAACGCGCGCTGGCGCATCTGGAACGCACCATCGAGATGGAGGGTCCGGCCACCATCGCCGCGGTCGTCCTGGAGTCGGTCCCGGGCACCGCGGGCATCATGGTGCCGACCACGGAGTACATGCGTGGAGTGCGCGCGCTGTGCGACAAGCACGGCATCGTCTTCATCGCCGACGAGGTGATGGCAGGCTTCGGCCGGACCGGAAAGTGGTTCGCCATCGACAATTTCGATGTCGTGCCCGATCTGATCACCTTCGCCAAGGGCGTGAACTCCGGGTATGTCCCGCTCGGCGGCGTGGCGATCAACGCGGCCATCGCGGCGACCTTCGCCCACCGCCCGTATCCCGGCGGGCTCACCTATTCCGGTCATCCGCTGGCCACCGCCGCTGCCGTCGCGACGATCAACGCGATGGCCGAGGAAGGCATTGTCGAGAACGCCGCCGACATCGGCGCGACGGTCATCGGGCCCGGCCTTCGTGAACTGGCGCAACGGCATCCGAGCATCGGCGAAGTCCGCGGGCTCGGTGTCTTCTGGGCCGTCGAGCTGGTCCGGAACCGGGCCACCCGCGAGCCACTGGCCCCCTACGGCGGCACCAGCCCCGCGATGAACGAACTGGTGGCCGCCTGCCGCGCAGGCGGGATGCTGCCGTTCGTCAATTTCAACCGCTTGCACGTGGTCCCGCCGTGCGTGATCACCGAGGCCGAGGCCAAGGAGGGGCTCGCCATCCTCGACCAAGCCCTCACCGTCGCCGACGCGCACACCGTCGCTACCCCTTGATCCAGTCGATCGCGATGGCGACGACGGCGGCGTTGAAGAAGAAACTCAGCACGCTGTGGGCGGTGACGCGCCGGCGCATCGACCGGTGCACCACCTTCACATCCGATACCGCGAACGACGTACCGATGGTGAACGAGAAGTACACGAACTCCGACAGCTGCGGCACCGGGCACTCCGGGAAACGCAGTCCCCCGTCGGCGAACTGGGCCCGCGCGTAGATCTGCGCGAACGCGGTGTGCAGGAGCAACCACGACATCAGCACCGTCGCCGCCGCGACGGCATTGTCGGCATCGCTGTCGCGGGCACCGATCATGATCATCCCGGCCGCCAGCCCGGCGCCACTGGCCACCACCGCGAAAGTGGTGGTGTACCAGCGTGGACCGATCCAGTCGATGGAGTCGTCGGGCAGGTCGCGGCGCAACAGCAGCCAGCCCGACGCGACATAGGCGACGGCCAGCAGATCCCAGACCAGCAGCAGGCCGATCCCGCCGGTTGTCCACGAGAAGAGCGACAACCAGACCACACCGAGGACGGTCAGCCCGAGCTCCAGTACCCACACCAGCGTGCGACTCATGGCCGCAACGTCTACCACGCCGCCGCGTGGACACACCGACACCGCGCCCGGCGGCGGCGTTTCCGCGCCGCGCGACTGGTCGACGCGCTCCGGCTACGCGTGACCACCGATCGAATCCTGACCGGAATTCCCCGGCCGGGCAATGCGTTGTCCAAGAGCGTGACCGATACCGCAGTGCTTTCCGATGAACTGAAGTCGTACCTCGACGAGGAGAAGGTCTACGCGACCGTCGCCACCGTCGGGCCCAACGGGCATCCGCATCTGACCGTGGTCTGGATCAAACGCGAGGGCGACGAACTGCTGTTCTCCACCACCGTCTCACGGCAGCAGGCCAAGAACCTGGTGCGTGACCCGCGGATCACCGTGATGGTGAACCCGCCGGAGCGGCCGTTCCTGTACGCCGAGGTACGCGGAACCGCCACCACCACACCGGATCCCGAGCGGGCGCTGCCGGACGAGATGTCGCTCAAATACACCGGCAAGCCGTATCGCGAGTTCAACCCGGCCTCGGTGGACGACGCCGAACGCGTCGTCATCCGCGTCACCCCCACCAAGGTCGCCGGACGCTTCTGACCAGCGGGCCCGGCGGAGTCAGCTCCGCTGGGCCTCTTCCTGCGCGTGCTGCGCCTGCACCAGCTGTTGCGGGGTGTAGCGCACGGTCAGCGCGACGAGCGCGGCGACGGCGGCGATGATCGCGCAGATGAACAGCACCAGGGTGTAGCCGCTGTTGAGCGCGTCGATCTCGGCGGGCGTCGTGTTCGCGCCGGGGGTATCGCTGCCGCCGAGCGACAGCGTGCGTGACGCCGCGATCGGGCTGAGCAGACCGATGGCGATCGGTGTCGCCAGGCTCATGAACATCTGGCCGACCGCCGAGAGCGGGCCGATGTTCGACGGCGGAACCCCGACCAGCACGCAGAGCGGAGCGAGCACGATCGCCATCCCGACGCCGAAGCCGATCACCAGCAGCAGGGCCAGCAGCGTCGGCAGGTACTGCACGTGCCGGTCCAGCGTCGACCCGAAGAACAGGCCGACGGCGAGCACCACACCCGCGGTGGCGAGCAACCAGCGCGGCGCGATCACCAACGCGGCCTTGGAGGCCACGGCACCGCCGACACCGATGCCGATGGTGAACGGGATCGAGGCGACACCGGCCAGCAGCGGGCTGTAGCCGAGCACGTTCTGCAGCAGCTGGGCGACGAAGAATGTCATCGCGCCGAGCACCGCACCGGCCAGGAAGATCAGAACGAAGGTGGCGACCCGGTCGCGGCTGTCGAACAGCGACCACGGCAGCAGCGGATCGGATTCGCGTCGCTCGGCGAAAACGAAGATCACCAGCAGGACGAAACCGCCGATCAGCGAACCGAGGATCAGCGGGCTCGTCCAGCCCATGGCCGGGCCCTCGGTGGCACCGAACACGATCGTCGCGCAGGCCAGGGTGCCCAGAATCGCGCCCTTGATGTCGAGCGGAGTGCGGTGGTGTTCGGTGTCGGTGAGCTTGTAGACCGCGCCGAGCACGATGAGCGCGCCGATCGGGACGTTGATCAGGAAGATCCAGCGCCACCCGACCTCGGTCAGCGCACCGCCGACGATGAGACCACCGACCGATCCGATGCCCGCCATCGAGCCGACGATCGCGATCGCCTGGTTCCTGGCCGGTCCGGGTGCGAAGGTCGTCGCGACCAGTGCGAACGCGGTCGGTGCCGCGATGGCGGCGCCCGCGCCCTGGAAGGCGCGCGAGATCAGCAGCATCGCCTCACCGGTGGCCAGACCACACGCCAGCGAGGCGGCGGTGAACAGGCCGACACCGTAGATCAGCATGCGTTTGCGGCCGAACGCGTCGCCGAGCCTGCCACCGAGCAGCATCAACCCCGCGAAGGTGAGCCCGTAGGCGGTCACCGTCCACGCACTGCCCGAACTGGACAGCCCCATGTCCTGCTGCAGGCGCGGCAGGGCGAAGATCACGACGGTGCCGTCGAGCACCACCATGAACTGCAGACCGCTCAGCACGAGGATGGCCAGGCCGAACGCCCGCTGCTTCACCGGATACTGCATCGTCGCAGCGGGTTTATCGAGCACAGTGAGGCAGTGTAATTGGCGCACCGGCAACGAGTGGGCGCGCCGTCGGTGAAGCTAGTCGAGGCCGAAGCCGGCCGTGGGGCCGATGACGATGATCGCGGGCGGGCGGATGCCCTCTTCCTTGACCCGGTCGGCGACCGTGGCGAGGTCGGCGCGCACCACCCGCTGCGTGCGCAGCGTGCCTTCCTGGATGACCGCGGCCGGGGTATCGCTCGGGCGACCACCGGCGAGCAGGGCCGCGGCGAACTTGTCGATCCGCTCGACCGCCATCATCAGCACGATGGTGCCGCGCAGCTTGGCCAGTGCCGACCAGTCGACGAGCGAATCGGGATGTTCGGGGGCCACGTGTCCG
This sequence comes from Nocardia sp. NPDC003183, assembly GCF_053590715.1. NCBI lineage: Bacteria > Bacillati > Actinomycetota > Actinomycetes > Mycobacteriales > Nocardiaceae > Nocardia > Nocardia sp. NPDC003183. The sequence continues at coordinate 164,569 of NZ_JBSFTG010000008.1, read as the reverse complement.
CTCACGACCACGAACTCGTGGGTGACCCCGCGATGGGTCACCGGGATGCCTGCCGCGCCGGGCACCGAGATCGGGCTCGTGACACCGGGCACCACCGTCACCGGGATGCCTGCCTCCGTGCACGCCTCGAGTTCCTCGTAACCGCGACCGAACACGTACGGATCGCCGCCCTTGAGCCGGACCACGAACTTGCCCGCTTTGAAGCCCTCGACGAGCGCGAGGTTGATCGCCTCCTGCGCCATCGACCGGCCGTAGGGGATCTTCGCGGCATCGATCACCTCGACGTGCGGGCCCAGTTCGGCGAGCAGTTCCGGCGGGGCGAGCCGGTCGGCGACGACCAGATCGGCGCGCGCGAGGAGCCTGCGACCACGCACGGTGATCAGGTCGGGATCGCCGGGACCGCCGCCGACGAGCGCGACGCCTGGAGTCACCGGTTCCGAATCATCGGTCACCACACCCGATTGCAGCGCTTCGAGGAGGCCGTTGCGCACCGCGGCCGAGCGGCGGTGCGCGCCACCGGCGAGTACGCCGAGGGAGAGTCCGTCGTAGCGAGCGGTCGCGGGCGTGACCGCGGTGCCGTCGCGCGCGATGTCGGCGCGGACGCAGAAGATGCGCTTGGCGGTGGCTTCGGCGACCACCGCGGCGTTGGTCTCCGGTTCGTCGGTGCAGGCCATCGCGTACCAGGCGCCGTCGAGATCGCCGTCGGCGTAAGCGCGCAGTTCGACCGTGAGTTGTCCCGCCGTAGCCATGCCCTCCACCGCCGGGGTGACCGCCCGGCTGATCACGTGCACCTCCGCACCCGAGGCCACGAGCAGGCCGAGTCGGCGCTGGGCGACGGTTCCGCCGCCGACCACCACTACTCTGCGTGCACGCAGATCGAGCCCGACCAGGTAGTTCGGGTCGCCTGCGGGCGGGGTCGATGCGGTGTCAGCGGTGTTCGGCACAGTGTCCCAGCCTAGTTCCTGGCTCGGTGCGGCCCGAACGCACCCGCCGACAGACTCGGCGCCGATCGACGATCTGTCCGTCGGCGGACCCGTCTTGACGGACGATCCGTCGGTTGTCCACGACACGGGACCCGACGAATGTTCAAGAATGGCTACGACCGAAGACAACGCGCCCGCCGCGGACTACACCGATCGCGTGATCGCGGTGGAGCCCGGCGGCAACGAAACCATCCCCGAATCCGCCCGGCACGGCAGTCCGCGCGGGCTGCTGTGGACGTGGACCTCGCCCAATCTCGAGTTCGCCACGATCTTCATCGGGGTGCTGTCGGTGACCGTCTTCGGCATGAGTTTCTGGCAGGCGGCGCTCGGGCTGGCGGTCGGTATCGGTCTCGGTGCCGGGGCGCACTACGTGTTGTCCGCGCGTGGTCCGGTGTACGGCGTACCGCAGATGGTGCTGGGCCGCACGGCTTTCGGGTACCGCGGGAACGCGCTGCCCGCCACGTTCATGGCGATCATGTGCGGTGTCGGCTGGTTCGCCACCAACAGTGTGTCGGGCGCGTTCGCGTTGAACACGCTGACCGGTCTGCCGAAGGTTCCGTCGCTGGTGCTGATCGTGGTGTTGCAGACCGGTTTCGCGGTCTTCGGGCACAACCTGGTGCAGGCCTTCGAGCGGTTCGTCTTCCCGTTGCTGGCGGTGGTTTTCGTGCTGGTGACCGTCGTGATCGTCAGCAAGGCCGAGCTGACCGGCGCCGCGCCCGCGGGCGGTGTGGGTGGGATCGCCGGATTCCTGCTCACCGTCGGCACCGCCTTCGGCTACGCGGGCGGCTGGAACCCGTACGCGGCGGACTACTCCCGCTACCTGCCGACCGCGGTGTCGAAGGTCGCGACCGGCGGATACGCGGCGACCGGGCTGTTCGTCTCCTGCCTGTGGTTGTCGGCACTCGGGGCCGCGTCGGCGACCATCGTGAGCACGGCGACCGGGAGCCCCACGGACGTGTTCACCGCCAATCTGCCCGGCGCACTGGCGAATCTGACGCTGCTGGCCATCACCCTCGGCGCGATCGCGGCGAACGCGCTCAATGTGTACTCGGGGGCGATGGCGTTCGTGACGATCGGGGTGAAGCTGCCGGTGCGCACCCAGCGGGCGCTCGTCTCGGCGGTGTTCGGCGTGGTCGGCTTCCTGGTGGCGTGGTGGGCGCTGCCCGACGCGGCGGCCGGCTACGAGGCGTTCTTGCTGATCGTGGCCTACTGGATCGGGCCGTGGCTCGGTGTCGTGTTCGCCGACCAGTACCTGCGCCGCGGCACCGACATCCGCCCACTGCTCTACGACCGCGCCTCCACCAACCTGGGTGGAGTCGTGGCCTTCGCGACCGGCCTGGTGGTGTCGGTGCTGTTGTTCTCCAACCAGGCGAAGTTCACCGGCTACCTGGTGCGGGAGTTCCCGAATCTGGGCGACATCACCGTCTTCGTCGGATTCGCGCTGGCGGGTGGGTTGTACCTCTTCCTCACCCGGGGACGTGTCAGCGCCGACCGGGCGGTGGTCGCGGCGTGAGGCCCGTCGAGCCGGCGGCCGACTCGGACCAGTCAGCGGCCGGATGACCGGCTTCCCGCCCCGTGCTCGCGATCCGCGTCAGTTCGACACCCGGTGCGCGCTGAGCGCCAGCAGCAAGGTGGGGGTGAGTTCCGGTGCGGCGGGATCGAAGCCGAGAAGCGCTTTGATCCGGTCCAGGCGTTGGTAGAGCGATTGCCTGCCGATGTGGAGGGCGGCGGCGCATCGGGTGGCGCTGCCACCGTGACGCAGGAACGCTTCGAGCGTGGGGGTGAGAGCGCTGTGATGGGCGGTGTCCCAGGCGATCAGCGGAGCGAGAGTTGTCTCGACGAGGCGGGCTCGGTCGGCGGCGGGCAGCGCGTCGACCAGCAGATCACCGGCCAGTGCGCGCCGGGTGGTGACGGGGCCGCTCTGCCCGGCGCGGTCGCGGCGCTGACGGACGGCCAGTCGTAGTGCCGGGCCTGTCGCAATGAGTGCGGCGGACAGACTCGCCGCTGTCGACTCCGCCGGGTCACCGACCACCAGGGTGACGCCATCGATGCTGTTGGTGGCACACGCTTTTCGCATCAGGTCCGCGACCTCGGCGACGGGATCGGTCGCCGCGGGGTCGGGTGCGAGCACCCCGTACACCGTCGCGTGCACCTCACCGATCACCCCGGGGCGCCCGAGTTCCTTGACCGCGCTGTCGAGCAGCCTGGCGGCGATCCGCGTGTCCGGCGCGTCGACCGCCACCGGGACCAGACGTAGCCCGGCCGTCGCACCGGCACCGGCCGCGGCCAGCCGCGCACGGAGGTCGGCGGGGCGGATCTGCTTGTCCGCCAGCAGATCCGCGAGCAACCGGGTGGCCACCCGGCGCGGCCGGCCGCTGGGGCCGGCGGATCGCGCGAGCGCCGGTCCCAGCACGGCGGCGGCACGGTCGAGGACTTCACCCAGCGTCGTCGGATCCAGCGGTGAACCGGGACCGGCGGTGAGAGTGCCCCAGAAACTGTCGCGCACCGTGATCTTCGCGGTAGCTCCGGCGGATTCCACGGCGGCCCAGGCAGATCGATCATCGTCGACCCCGTGCGCCGCGACCAACGCGCCACTGCCCGCGGTGAGCACCACCGGGCACCCGGTCACCGCGCCGACCTTCGACAGCAGCCGCGCCGGGCCGTGCCCGGCACCGAGCTCGACCAGCAGCTCGCGGGTCAACCCGTCGACCACCCGCCGCATCCCCACTTCGCGCGAGACGATCACCGTGTTGGCCGCGCGGCACAGGTCGATGAACGGCACCACACTGCGCAGGGCGATCAGCGGCAGCCCGGCCCGCGAGGCCTCCGCGACCATGTCCGGCGGGACGGTGTCGAACGTGCGGCCCAGCTCGACCGCCACCCCGGCTACCGCACGATCGGCGATCTCGCGCAGGTAGTGACGCCGGGTTCCGGCATCGACGCCCGCCAACCCCAGCCCCGTCGTCAGCAGCAGCTCACCGCCCGAGAGCAGTGGGCTGATCTCGAAGATCTCGCTGGAGTGCACCCACCGCACAGCCCGGTCCAGCGACGAGCGCCCCGACAGGACCAGCGGGTCGGCCGCCAGGAACTGGTCGGCGAGCAGTTGTCGGACGGTGGGCAACATGCGGTCATCCTGTCATCGATCGACCGCACGGGTATGGACGAAATGTACGTTGCCGACCGGGCGAGCAGGCAGGACAGTGGAGTCCATGACACCGCCGGACGCACTCCTGGACGTGGCCTACGACGAAGCCCTGCGCGGGCTGGCCGAAGGGGGTGTCCCCATCGGTGCGGCCCTGTTCGACGCCGACGGCACTCTGCTGGGCCGCGGCCACAACCGCCGCGTACAGAACGACGATCCGAGTGTGCACGCCGAAACCGACGCCTTCCGCGCCGCGGGCCGACGCCGCGACTACGGGCCGACGATCATGGTCACCACGCTGTCCCCGTGCTGGTACTGCAGCGGCCTGGTACGCCAGTTCGGGATCGGCACCGTGATCATCGGCGAGGCGCGGACCTTCCACGGCGGCCACGACTGGCTGGCCGAACACGGGGTGACGGTGATCGTGCTGGACGACCCGCGCTGTGTGTCGCTGATGACCGACTTCATCGCCGAGCGCCCCGACCTGTGGTTCGAGGACATCGGCGTCGCGCCGACGAAGGAGACACCCGCATGAGCAGCATCGCCTCGGTCGATCTGGCCCGCTGGCGCACCGGCGGCGAGGTGGCCCGCACCGTGGAACGCGAGGTCGACGAAGGGCTGCGCCGGGCCGGCTTCCTCCTGGTGCACGGCCACGGCATCGACCCCGCGTTGCCCGCCGCGGTCCGGGCCGCCGCACGCCGGTTCTTCGCCCTGCCGGACGACGTGAAGCAGCGGTACGCGGTGGCCGTCGGCGGTCGTGGCTGGATCGGTCCCGGCCGCGAGGCCAACGGCTATGCCGAGGGCACCGAAACCCCGCCGGATCTGAAGGAGACCTTCGCCGTCGGCGCCGACACCGCGACCGGTGATCCGGCGATCGATCAGATGTGGTTCCTGCCGAATGTGTGGCCCGCGGAGGTCGTGGAGCTGCGCGCGCTGCTGACCGAGTACACCGCCGCCGTGCGCACGCTGTCCGACGAACTGCTCGCCCTGTTCGCCGCGGCCCTCGCGCTGCCGGTCAACCCGTTCGCCGACCTGGCCGCACGCCCGACCTGGACCTGCAATATCAACCACTATCCGCCGATGACCGACGTCGGTGAGCCGGAGCCCGGCCAGTTCCGGATCGGTCCGCATACCGACTTCGGCACGGTGACGGTGCTCGACCGAGAACCCGGTGCGGGCGGGTTACAGGTCTACACCGAGGCCGGTGGGTGGGCCGACGCTCCCTACGACCCGGCGGCGCTGACGGTGAACATCGGTGACCTGCTGGCCTATTGGAGCGGCGAGCGATGGCCGTCGGGTCGGCATCGGGTGCTGCCACCCCAGCCCGATGCCCCCGAGGAGGACCTGGTCTCGCTCATCTACTTCTACGAACTCGACCACGACGCGGTGGTGACTCCGCTGGCACCGCCGATCGGCCGGGTGGCGCAGGGACCGCCGGTGGTGTCGGCCGATTTCCTCCGTATCCGGTTGGATGCCATCACTATCGGCTGACGCACCGGGCGCGCGATCATTCGAAGTACGGCTGGTTCTGCACCCAGCGGAAGTCTGTGCTGCGCAACGGGAACCGCTCGAGGTCGAGGCGGTCGAGAGTGACCGTGGCGGGCCGACCGTCCAGTTCGCCACGCAATGTCAGCGTGTCGGCCGAGGGATGCTCGACGGTGAAGGTGGCGTAGGGCACCGGGGTTCCGTCGGCGCCGGTGGGTGCGGCGACGAGCGTCATCGTGGCGGCCGCCAGGTCGGTCGTGGCCGACACCGGCACCACCGAATCGTCCATCCGCTGGTATCCCGCCGAGCCCACGTCGATCACGAGGCGTTGCCAGCGCACCGGATCGGTGGCCAGCGGCGGGATCGGGGTCGCTTCGACGCTGAACTCGCGCACCTCCCAGATGCCGTACAGCTCGGGTTTCGGTGCACCGCCGCCGTATTCGCGCCAGCTCTGCATTCCCGCGTCGATCATGCCCGCCGTGATCCACAGTCCGACCACGACCTGCGCCACCGCCGCCCACCGGTTGGCCCGCGACGAGGAGAACAGCGGTGGCTGCACGGCCGGGCCCGAATCACGCTCCAGCACGAGGAAATTCGCGAGCCTGCGCGCCTGCGGGGCGAGCAGCACCAGCCCCATCAGCAGCAGGTGCCCGGCCAGCATCTTCACCGGCACGTCGAAAGTCAGATTGAGCAGGAACACCTGCGCCATGCTGATCACGCCCAGCATGGCGCCCACCGTCGCGGTGCGTGGCCAGAACAGCAGCAGACCGGCGAGTACTTCGGCTGCGCCCAAAGCGATCTCGTAGGCGGGTGACGATCCGACCTGGGTCCACAGCATCGCCATCGGCGTCAGATCACCGACCCGGGTGAGCAATGTGGTCAGCGCGGGTTCGGGCATCTGCGTCGGGATGAGCTTGGCGAATCCGTAGAACAGCATCTGTCCGCCCACACACAGCCGCAGCGCCGTGAGAAACCAGCTCAGCAGTCGCGGATACGCGAGCCTGCGCCGGTCGAGCACCGACCACACCAGGGTGATCAGCACCGCGACCACCAGCAGCAGACCGCACTGGATCCAGATCGCGGCCTGGTCGCCGCTGCCGTTCATCGCCAGCTCGGCCTCCACCCCGAACACGTGCTCACCGATCCAGCTACTCACCGGATCGAGGGCCATGATCTGCCAGAGCATGGCCTCCTCGGGCAACCGCAGCGCGAGCACACCCAGGAAGACGAAGGTGATCTGAGCCATCCACAGACAGAAAAGGCCCAGGTACGCCACACTGAACCGGAAGGCGAGCCGGGTGATCGGATGCCACATCGGTGGCGGTGAGGGCAGGCTCGCGATGTCGTCGCGCGCACGCTCAATGGTCCCTGTGGTCACCCACGCCTCCTCATCGAGTTCGGTTGTTACCGAAGCTAATCGGAAGATACGGTGGAGCGCGTCGGGGAAAACCCCGATCTTTGCGCTGTCAACCCTGAGTCTCACTCAGCGATGCCGCCCTTACATTCCGGTCGGCCGTCCGGTACTCAGAAGTGACACACGTTACAGTTTTGCCGACAGGGGTACCCCGTAGATGTCCGAAGATCAGGATCCGGCCGCTCAGATGTCGCTCACCGTCAGCGAGCGCGATCTGGACGAGCTAGCCGGGAAGCTGGCGAGCTGGCTGACCGACAGGGTCGGCGCCGACGTGACGGTCAGCAATCTGAACAAACCGTCCAGCGGCGGCATGTCGAGCACCACCATCCTGTTCGACGCCGAATGGCCGGCGGACGGGGCCGCCGAACAGGGGTCCTTCGTCATCCGGATGGCGCCCGAGGACAGCTCGTTCCCGGTGTTCGAGTCCTACGACCTGGCGATGCAGTACCAGGTGATGGCCGGCGTCGCCGCGTCCTCCGAGGTCGCCGTGCCGACGCTGCGCTGGCTCGAACTCGACGATTCGGTGTTCGGCTCCCCCTTCCTCGTGATGGAGCGGGTCGAGGGCAGGGCGCCGTCGGACAATCCGCCGTACGTGTTCTTCGGCTGGCTGTTCGACGCGACGGTCGCCGAGCGCGAACTGGTGGCGGACGCGACGGTCGAGGTGATCGCCCAGGTGCACGCCATCGACAAGGTGGCCGAGCGCTTCCCGCTGCTCGACGGTGCGGGCACCGCGCTGCGCAGGCATTTCGAGGCCCAGCGCGCCTGGTACCGGTGGGCACTGACCGACCACGGTGTCGAGGTGCCGCTGATCGAGCGGACCTTCGATTGGCTCGAGGCCAACTGGCCGGCCGATCCCGGTCCCGAAGTGCTGAACTGGGGCGACGCTCGTCCCGGCAACATCCTGTTCGACGGGTTCACCCCGGCGGCCGTGCTCGACTGGGAGATGGCGACGTTCGCGCCACGCGAACTCGACCTGGGCTGGACCATCTTCATCCACCGGTTCTTCCAGGACATCGCCACCCGCTTCGACCAGCCGGGTCTGGTGGACTTCCTGCGCCGCGACGCGGTGGTGGCGAAATACGAGGAACTGACCGGGCATTCGGTCCGGAATCTGGACTTCTACATCGTCTACGCCGCGCTGCGGCACGCGATCGTGATGGCCAGGATCAAGTGCCGGATGATCCATTTCGGCGAGGACACCGTGCCCGCCGAACTCGACGACTACGTGATGCACCGCCTCACCCTCGAGGCGTTGCTCGACGGCACCTACGAATGGGACTGACTATGCGCGCGATCATGCCCGTCCCCCTGGACGAATACCCGGTCCATCAGACCCCGCTGTCGCTGGCCAGGGTGGCCACCAGCGACCGGAACTTCTACGACCGCTATTACTTCAACGCCTTCGACCCGGCCGGCGACGCGATGCTGATCACCGGGTTCGGCGTGTACCCGAACCTCGGGGTGGTCGACGCGTTCGCGACGGTGCGCCACGGTGACGCCCAGCGCAGCGTGCGCTTCTCCGACGCGCTCACCTCGCGCGATCTGACCACCGCCGTCGGCGGCTACCGGATCGAGGTGATCGAGCCGCTCCAGAAGCTCCGAGTGGTCTGCGAGCACGACGATCTCGGGTTCGATCTGACCTGGACCGGTGCGCAGCCCGCCGTGCAGGAGCAGCCGCACCTGATCCTGTCCGGCACCAAGCCGATCATCGAGGCCTCGCGCTTCGCCCAATCGGGTTCGTGGGAGGGCACTCTCGCGGTCGACGGCATCGACTACCCGGTCGACCCGGCGGTGTGGACGGGCAGCCGCGATCGATCCTGGGGCATCCGGCCCTCCGGTGAGCCCGAACCCGCAGGCAGGCCGACCGGCATGGACGGTTTCTGGTGGCTGTACGCGCCGCTGCGGTTCCAGGATTTCTCGATCGTGGTGATCGTGCAGGAGGAGCCCGACGGCACCCGCACCCTCAACAACGCGGTGCGGATCTGGAACGACGGGCGCAAGGAACAACTGGGCTGGCCGCGCATGCACTGGACCTACGAGTCCGGCACCCGGCACCCGAAATCCGTGCGCCTGGACATGACCACCCCCGACGGGAAGCCGCTCGAGGTCGAGATCGAGTCGCGCCCCGGGATCGCCCTGCACGTCGGCTGCGGTTACGGCGCCGACCCCGACTGGACCCACGGCCGCTGGATGGGCGAGAACTGGTCGCTGTCGAGCGCCTACGACCTCACCGACCCCGCGATCAAGGGCCGCACCCCCTACGGCGTGATCGACCACATCGGCTACGCCCGCTGCGGTGATCTCGAAGGCTGGGGCCTGTTCGAACACGCCTCCATGGGCCGCCACGACCCCACGGGTTTCGCCGATTGGTCTTCCGTCGCCCCTTGACGGAGCTCTCGCGCGAGAAGAAAAGGCGCCGCCGCGACAACGAGGTCGCGGCGGCTCCGATTTCTTCTGGGGTCGTATTCTTACGCTGCCGTGGCGAAGTCGGCCAGGAGCGACGGCACGGCGGCGTCGAAGCCGGCGACGTCGAGCATGCCCGCGTCGCCTGGATCGGCGATGCTGAAGTTCGTCGCCGTCATGCCGACCACCACGAGCTTGGCCCGCGGATTCACCTCACGGCGGTAGCGGGCCAGCGCCTGGTGCGGGTGCACCGCACCCGCCCAGGTCTCGTTGTCGGTGAAGATCGAGAACACATCGACTTCGATGCCCGTGTCCAGCGCGTGCAGGATGGGCAGCGAGCAGTCGGTGCCACCGAACGGCAAACCCGATATCGCCCGCACCGCGTCGTCGAGACGTTGCCGCGGCGAGATCGACAGCGGGGACAGGCCGCGCGCCCCCTGCCACCCCTGACCGCTGGCGGTGAACCCGACGATCTCGTGCCGCGGCTCGGTACGTGCGGTGACCAGGGCGAGCGCGGCCGAGGCCTCGCGCGCCGAGATCGGCAGTCCTGCGATCGCACTCGTCATCGAGCCCGACACGTCCAGCGCCAGCAGGTGACGCAGACCGGTCGGCCGCACGAACTCGAAGGCCGCGTAGAACGCGGCGTCGAGGGCGTCGACGACCGGGGCCGACGGCGTCCAGGTGCCCGCGCCACGCGCCGACCGCCCGGAGGCGTAGGTGCGCAACGCGATCAGCACCGACACCGGGTGCACCCGAGCCTTGCGCAGCCTCGCCGGGTCGGCGAGCTGCGCGCAGATCGCCGCGGTGCGCGGTCCGAGCGGATCGAGCAGGCCGAGACGGGTCAGGCGCGGCAGCTGTCGCAGCAGCGCCGTCTGCGGGATGCCGTTGTCGAGCAACGCTTCCCACACCGGCGCGGTGTTCAGTGCGGCGTCGGGCAGCATCTCCCAGCTGAGCCGGTACTCGCGCACCAACTCCGGCACCCGCGCCACCGGTGCTTCCTGTGCCCGCTGGAAACCGTCGAGCAGTGCCAAGCCGTCGAGTTCCGGTGCGCGACCACAGATCCAGTCGAACAGCCTGCGCCGATCGTCGTCGGTGGTCGCCGGGTGTGAGAGTCGCAGCAGGTCGCGGTTCGACCAGCCCTCCCGCTGCCGGTACTTGACCACCTGGAATGCCAGGTCGTCGATCGGCTTGTCCAGGTACCAGTTCGCGACGGCACGCCGCAGACCACGACCCCAGCCACGGAACTGCTCGGCGTAGCCGGCGAACAGGAACAGGTGCGTACCGGTGCGCGCGACCAGCGGCAGCGCGGCGAAGGCGGCCCGGCGGCCCTCGACGTCACCGAGCGAGGCGGCGGCGGCCAGCGCGAACAGCGCCGGGTTCTGGCGCGGCGCGCGCCCGGAGGCGGAGATCTCGACGATCTCGCGAACCAGATCGGCGGTGTGCTCAGCGGCGTATTCGACGACGAATTCAGCGTTGTCCGCTGTCAAAGCCTTCGCATCGACATAGAAAGTTCCGGATTCCGTGCCGAGCGTGAGAAAGCGACGCACCCGCGCCTGCGGGGTGATCTCGAAAACGTAGCCGCCCGCGTTGTTCACGACCTGCCGGCGATCGGCGGGCACGGTCTGCGGCGCGGCGCGACGAGAAAAGCGCGACAAGATATTCATTGTTCCCCCTCCGATACGTGTACCGGCGTCGATGTTTCGGACCCGGGACCCGACCGGGGCATGTGGTGACGTGGTGAGCGGACGGACGTGTAGTTACGGCCGAAGAACGGAAATCACTTTCCGCCACGGGGTTCGAACCCGCTGGACCCTGAGGTCGTACCAGATAACCGACCGAATCCGGTCCGTCCTGCTCGTTCACGTTGGACAGTTGCTCAGCGGACGTGTGTGTCCCGACCGGTACAGGTGCTCTACCAGCTGAGCTACCACCACCTTGCGATGGCGGGCAGGATTCGAACCTGCGACATCCCCAATCCGAGTGGTAACCGATCAGATCCGGTCCGCCTCGCAACTGCTGACATGAATTTACTGCGCACCAACGATCTTGCCCAGCGAATTAATCTCCGGGCATCGACGATCGCGGCGAAGTCGACGCGGCGGCGACCACGATTCCGTCGACAATTGTTCTGCCGCGGACGAGTTCGCCACTGCCCGCGAGCAATGCCGCGGCTTCCGCGACGCTGGGGGTGCCGACCGCCGCCGAGATGTGGTCCGAACGGTGCCCTACGTCGACTTCGGCCAGTTGTTCGGCGGTGAACGCCACCACGGCCACACCGAGGGTCGCCGCGGCGGTCAGGACACCGGGTTCGGTCGCACGCCGATCGAGGGTCGCCAAACAGCTGATGGTGGTATCGCCGACTACCGCCCGCACCGCGCGGACGATCCGCCCCGCATCGGTGCCCGGCCGTATGCCGATGCCGACGGCCGGCGCCGGGCCCGAAAGCGTAGCACCGGTTCCCGGTTGTCGCTCACCGTCGGAAGTCGTCATCGTCGCTGTGTACCGCCGCACGCCATCAGTGGCCGAATCGTCGTGCGGCGGTGACGAATCGGGCGATCGCGTCGGGATTTCCCGCCGGATGGGTGTGCAGGTAGGAGGCGTGGACCTGGCGGAGCACAGCGCCTTCGGCGACGGAACCCGGTGCGCGCCAACCCCAGGCGGGGTTCTCCGCGCCGGTGCGGACCAGGCGGGTGCGGTGGAATTCGTGGCCTCGCACCCGCGACCCCGCGCGCCACAGTGCCGAGTCGTGCAGCGCGACGGCGTCGCGGTAGCCGAGGGTCAGGCGCGGACCGAATTCGGCGTCGGCGTCGATCACGCCTGCCATCCGATGGCCGTCGAGCGAGCGGGTGAGGTAGAGCAGGCCCGCGCACTCGGCGTGGATCGGCAAGCCCCTCGACGCACCGTCGGCCACTGCGGCGCGGAGACGCTCGTTGGCTGACAGCTGCCCCGCGTGCTCCTCCGGAAAACCACCGGGCAGGACCAATCCGGCTGTGCCGACAGGGAGTTCGTCGGTCAGCGGATCGAAAACCACTACCCGGGCACCGGCCGCGACCAGTAGTTCCCGATGCTCGGCATAGCCGAATGTGAAGGCCGGACCGCCCGCCATCGCGATCAACGGATCTCTGCCCGAGACGACGCCGGACCCCGCGGCCGAGGACGCGGATTCCGAGGCGGGATCGACCGAGGTCGGCTGCCGGCGGACCATCGCCGCGTCCGTTGCGTGCGGGTCGTCCGCGCGGTGGCCGTCGGAACTTGTTCCGGCCGTGTCGTGTTCAGCGATGGAGGCCAGTTCGACGTGTGGATCCCACACGTCACCCAGCACCGAGCCGCCGGCCAGGGCGACGATGGCACGCAGGTCCACGTGTGCCGCGACGAGTTCTGTCATGGCGTCGACTGCGGCGGTGGCGGCGGAGCCGTGTTCGACGGCGGGGATGAGGCCGAGATGGCGGGAGGGGACTTCCAGTTCGGCCATGCGGGGCAGCGCGCCGAGAACGGGCAGGCCGACACGATCGCAGGCCGCGCGCAGGACTTGTTCGTGGCGTTCGCTGCCGACGCGATTGAGGATCACACCGCCGAGGCGGACCGAGGAGTCGTAGGTGGCGAAGCCGTGCAGGAGCGCCGCGAGACTCTGGGAATGACCGCGGGCGTCGACCACCAGCACCACCGGTGCCCCGAGCAGCCCCGCCACCTGCGCGGTGGAACCCTCGGCGATCGCGTCGCTGCGGTTCTCGTCGATCCGGCCGTCGAACAGGCCCATCACGCCTTCGACGACGGCGATATCGCAGCCCTGCGCGCCGTGGCGATACAGCGGCACCACCCGATCCTCGCCCACCAGAACGGGATCCAGATTGCGCCCCGGCCGCCCGGCCGCGAGCCCGTGGTAGCCGGGGTCGATGTAGTCGGGTCCCACCTTGAACGGTGCCACCCGATGCCCGGCCCGTCGCAGCGCACCGATCAGCCCGGTGGCCAAGGTGGTCTTCCCGCTCCCCGACGCCGGGGCCGCGATCACTACTGCGGGAGCACTCACCATTCGATACCGCGTTGGCCCTTGCGACCCGCGTCCATCGGGTGCTTGACCTTCGTCATCTCGGTGACCAGGTCGGCGGCCTCGATCAGGGCCGGGGGCGCGTCGCGACCGGTAATGACCACGTGCTGGTTGCCGGGGCGGTGGGTGAGGGTGTCGACGACCTCGTCGATGTCGACCCAGCCCCATTTGAGCGGGTAGGTGAACTCGTCGAGGACGTAGAAGCGGTGCTGTTCGGCGGCGAGACGGCGGGCGATCTCCTGCCAGCCGGACAGGGCGGCGGCCGCGTGGTCTTCCTCGGTGCCGTGCTTGCGGGTCCAGGACCAGCCTTCGCCCATCTTGTGCCACTCGACCGCGCCACCCGCGCCGGTCTCCTCGTGCAGGGTGCCGAGGGTCCGGAAGGCGGCTTCCTCGCCGACCTTCCATTTCGCGCTCTTCACGAACTGGAAGACCGCCACGTCGAAGCCCTGGTTCCAGGCCCGCAACGCCATCCCGAACGCCGCGGTGGACTTGCCCTTGCCCGGCCCGGTGTGCACGGCGAGCACCGGCTGATTGCGCCGCTGCCGAGTGGTCAGACCGTCCTCGGGGACGGCCTCCGGAACACCTTTGGGCACGGAAACTCCTCTTCTCGACGCACGCGAGGTGCGCGTTCTGCACGACCTCACGGTCGATATCTGTCGCACGCCGGTGCGCTCGAATGTCGAAGCCCGCTCCGCGACCCGTACCTCTCGGGCCGGCCGCGCGTGCCGGTTCGTCACCCTTTCTATCAGGGTGCGCCCGGCACACTCACAGGGCTCGACCCCTACGCCGGACGGGCTGGAACCTTTACGCCGCTCGAGCGGGCAGACCCGTGGCACGGACCACGTCGGCGACTGTCTCGCCGGTGAGTTCGGTCAAGCGCAGGTAGCGGGCGCGCAGGTCGCGAGCGAGTTCGGCGGCGAGGCCGAGCCGGATCATGCCGAGCTCGCAGTCGATGACCATGGCGGTGTGTCCTTGCGCGGCCAGCAGCTTGGCGGCGGTGCGCGCCCGTGGCAGCGGGTCGGTGCCGCCGGTAGCACGGCCGTCGGTGAGCAGGATCAGCATCGGGCGGCGGCGGGGGTCGCGGACGTGTTCGCGGGCGATCACCTCGCGCGCCTTCTGCAAGCCCGCGGCGAGTGGCGTTTTGCCGCCGGTGCGCATCCCGGCCAAGCGGCGGACCGCGATGTCGACCGAGGAGGTGGGCGGCAGAACGAGTTCGGCCGTACTGCCGCGGACGCTGATCACGGCCACCTTGTCGCGGCGCTGATAGGCATCGCGCAGCAGGGTGACAATCGCGCCGGTGACGGCGGTGAGCCGGTCGCGCGCGGCCATCGAGCCGGACGCGTCGACCACGAAAACGACCAGATTGCCTTCTCTGCCTTCGCGATACGCGCCGCGCAGGTCCTCGGTTTCCAGGGCGAGTGGGCCGCTGATCCTGCCACGCTCGAATTGCTTCGGCGCGGCCGCGAAGACGGTGCCGAGCAGGTGCAGGCCGGTCGACGGGTCGGCGTCGGGGCGGACCGTACGGCCGGTCCTGGTCCGGGCGCGCGAACGGCGCCCGGGGGCACCTTCGCCGATACCGGGGACCTCCCACCGCGGCGCGGGCTTGCCTGCCGAAGTCGGTGTGCCCGAGAGTTTTTCGGGTCCGGGTCGCGAACCGTTGCCCGCGTTGTCCTGGTTGGAGCTGTCCGAGCGGTCGCCGCCGGAACCGCCGCCGCCCGGTCCGCCACCGTCCGGTCCTCGATCGTCCGGGCCGCCGCCATCGGGGCCCCCGTCATCATCGGGACCATCGTCGGGACCCATGCCGTCCGGGCCGCTTTCGCGACCGCTGCCTCGCGACCGCTCGTCCTCGCGGCCACCGGGGTCGACATCGTCCGGGTGCGCGCTGTCACCGCCATCGGCGTCGAGCTCGTCCCGGTGGCCGTTCCCCTCGGCACCCGGTCCACGCGAACCGTCGAATTCCTCATCCCCCGAAGCCTTGTCGACCTCGGCGGCCGCGGCGTCCATCGCTTCGTCGAGCTGCTGCTCGCTGATCCCGGGCTCGTCGAACGGATCCCGCCGACGACGGTGCGGCAGCGCGAGTTCCGCCGCGATCCGCACATCGTCCTCGGTGACCCGATCCCGTCCACGCCACGCGGCATGCGCGGTCGCGGTCCGGGCAACGACGAGGTCGGCACGCATCCCGTCGACATCGAACGACGCGCACAGCGCCGCGATCCGGCGCAGCTCCGCATTGTCCAGCGCGACCTCGGGCAACCGGTCGCGTGCGGTCAGAATGCGTTCGGCCACCACCTGATCGGCGTCGACATAGCGGGCGGCGAACGCGGCCGGGTCGGCCTCGTAGTCGAGGCGACGGCGCACCACCGCCATCCGCACGTCGACCTCGCGCGAGGCCGCCACATCGACCGTGAGCCCGAACCGGTCGAGCAGCTGCGGGCGCAACTCGCCCTCTTCGGGGTTCATCGTGCCGACCAGCACGAACCGCGCCGGATGCGAGTGCGAGACACCGTCGCGCTCGACG
Organism: Nocardia sp. NPDC003183; assembly: GCF_053590715.1. Classification (NCBI taxonomy): domain Bacteria; kingdom Bacillati; phylum Actinomycetota; class Actinomycetes; order Mycobacteriales; family Nocardiaceae; genus Nocardia; species Nocardia sp. NPDC003183. Next base: position 148,579 of record NZ_JBSFTG010000008.1, on the reverse strand, counting down.
TGCACGCGTCCCATCGCCGCCGCGTCGAGCAGCACGTCCACCAGGTGGTCGTGCAGCAGGTTCACTTCGTCCACGTAGAGCACGCCGTGGTGGGCAGCGGCGAGCAGCCCGGGCCGGAACGCCTGCTCCCCGTCGCGCAGCACCCGCTCGAGATCGAGTGAACCGACGACCCGGTCCTCGGTGGCGCCGACCGGCAACTCCACGAGCCGGGCGGGCCGGGCCCCGGTCTCGTCGACCACGGGCGGCAGCAACTGCGCGAGCGCGCGGACCACGGTCGACTTCGCCGTGCCCTTCTCACCCCGCACCAGCACCCCGCCGATCCCGGGGTGCACGGCCGACAAGATCAACGCCAGCTGCAACCGCTCCTGCCCCACCACAGCGGAGAACGGGAATCCCGCCTCACCCGCCGCCCGTGCGGCGGTGTGCGGACCAGCGGCGACATCAGCAAAACCAGGCACGCCCCAACTCTATGCGCGCGCCGTTGCGGGCCCTCCCCCGGGCATCGACGGGCGGTGTACCGCCTCAGCCACGCCGCATCGGCACGTGCATGATCCCGTCGTCGTCGTATTCGGGCCCGTCGACGGCGAAACCGAACTTCGCGTACATGCCGACCAGGTGCGACTGGGCATCCAGTCGCACAGTGGCCGAGCCGGTTTCGGCCAGTGCGGCCTGCATCAGCCGGGTGGTGTACCCGTGTTTGCGAGCGGACTGCGCGACGCAGACCCGGCCGATGCGATAGCTGGTGACCCCGTTATCGGACTCGTCGAGCAGGCGCAACGTGGCGAGCACGGAACCGTCGTCGAGCCACAGGTGCCGCGTCGTCGCCAGCAGGTCGCGGCCGTCCAGCTCGGGATAGGCGCATTCCTGCTCGACGACGAACACCTCGACGCGCAGACACAACAACCGGTACAGGGTGGCGGCGTCGAGATCCGCCGCCCACGCCCGTCTCAGTTCGGCGCTCACACCTGGGCGTAGCTCGAGACCTGCTCGTTCGCAGGCGCGGTGTTGCCGTCCAGCTTCAGCGACTTGCTGGTCCAGTCCCACACTTCCTGGAACAGGGCCTGGTTCTCCGACAGCTTCTGGCCGAGGGAGGGGATCATCTGCTGCAGCTGCGGCGTCCAGCCGGTGTACTGCTCCGGGAAGCACCGCTGCATCACGTCGAGCATGGCGGTGACGCAGGTCGACGCACCCGGCGACGCACCGAGCAGACCGGCGATGGAGCCGTCCTGCGCGGAGATGACCGCGGTGCCGAACTCGAGCACGCCACCCACACCCTTGCGGCGGATGACCTGCACGCGCTGACCGGCGGTGATGAGCTCCCAGTCGCGGCCCTGCGCGCGCGGCAGGAACTCCCCGAGTACGCCCACCTTGCCGTTCTGCGACTTGAGCAGCTCTTCGACCAGGTACTTGGTCAGGCCGAGCTCGGTGAGGCCGACGCCGACGAGCGAGCCGATGTTGTTCGGCTTGATCGACTTGAACAGGTCGGCGTTGGAGCCGTCCTTGAGGAACTTGGGGGTCCAGCCGGCATAGGGGCCGAACAGCAGGCCCTTCTGTCCGTTGATGACGCGGGTGTCGAGGTGCGGCACCGACATGGGCGGCGCGCCGACGGCGGCCTTGCCGTAGACCTTGGCCTCGTGCGCGGCGATCAGCTCCGGGTTGGTGGAGCGCAGGAACTGGCCGCTGATCGGGAAGCCGCCGAAGCCCTTGGCTTCGGCGATGCCTGCCTTCTGCAGCAGCGGCAGCGCGCCACCACCGGCGCCGACGAACACGAACTTCGCGTTGATGGTGCGCGACTGGTAGGTGCGCAGGTTGCGGACGGTGACGTTCCACGACCCGTCGGACTGCTTGTCGAGGTTGCGGACCTCGGTGCCGAAGGCGATCTCGCCGCCGGAGTAGCCGATGTAGGCGAGCAGCTGCTTGGTGAGCGCGCCGAAGTCGATATCGGTGCCGCCGTCGGACCAGTTCAGCGCGATCGGGTCGCTGAAGTCACGGCCCTTGGCCATCAGCGGCAGGCGTGCGGCGAACTCGTCGGGGGTGTCGATGTACTCCATGCCACGGAACAGCGGGTGCGGCGACAGTGCCTCGTAGCGCTTGCGCAGGTAATCGACGTTGTCGGCGCCGTGCACGAAGCTGACGTGCGGGATGGGGTTGATGAAGCCCGCGGGGTCGTCCAGCACGCCTGCGTCGACAGCGGAGGCCCAAAACTGGCGCGAGACCTGGAAGCGCTCGTTGATGTCGACGGCCTTGCTCACGTCGACCGAGCCGTCGGCGTTCTGCGGGCTGTAGTTGAGCTCACACAGCGCCGAGTGGCCGGTGCCCGCGTTGTTCCACGGGTCGCTGCTCTCCGCGGCGGCGGCGTCGAGCCGCTCGAACACCGAGATCGTCCAATCCGGCTGCAGCTGCCGCAGCAGCGCGCCCAGCGTGGCACTCATGATGCCAGCGCCGATGAGAACTACATCGGTCTTTTCACTCTTCGCAGCGTTCGGCACGGGTAGATCGACTTCCTTGTCCTTCTCAGCTACCCACCGGCAGGTGAGTTCGCTTGGCGCGGGCGCTTTGGCGGTGTTCATGCGACTCGCGGTGAATCGCCGGGAGGTAGGTTACCCGTCGTTCACCTGATGCCAATTGTGCACCTCAGCTGAGCACAGTTCTGCAACGGACCTCCCGAATGTGATGAAAAGCAAGCCTGCACGTCACCATGACCGCGCGATAGATTGAGCAGTGTGACGAAAGAAACCCTCGCTGATCGAACCGACGAGCAGTGGCAACCCGATGTTCTCGGCACCGCCTATCAACAGCGGACCCTCCCGCTCGGTATCGACCCCGACGGTGAGGGCGAGGTGGTGGCCACGCTCGTGCGCTATCTGCCCGATGCCACGGCGCCGGCGATCGAGCCGACCGTGCTCTACGTGCACGGGTTCACCGACTACTTCTTCCAGGAGCACCTGGCCGAGCATTTCGCGGCGCGCGGGCACCGGTTCTACGCGCTCGACCTGCGTAAATGCGGGCGGTCGCGGCGAGAAGGACAGAGCGCGCACTACGTGAGCGACCTGGCGCTCTACGACGACGAGCTGACCGAGGCGCTGCGGATCGCGCGCGAGGAGACCGGCAACGATGTGCTGATCGTCGCGCATTCGACCGGTGGCCTGATCGTGCCGCTGTGGCTGGACCGGCTCGAGGCGGCCGGTGGCAGCGCGGCGGCGGGCGTGGCCGGGGTCGTCCTCAACAGTCCCTGGTTCGACCTCCAGGGACCGTCCTTCTACCGCACCGTCGGCACCCCCGTGATCAACGCGGTGGGCCGGTTCCGCGCCTTCGCCCAGTTGCCCGGCGGCGTCAGCACCGCCTACGGCGACAGCCTGCACACCAGCCGCTCGGGTGAGTGGGATTACAACCTGGACTGGAAGCCGCTCAGTGGTGAACCGGTGCGGCTGGGCTGGCTGCGCGCCATCCGCCGGGGACACGCGCGCCTGCACCAGGGCCTGACCATCGGCGTGCCGGCGCTGATCCTGCGTTCGCGGCTCACCAAGTTCGCCCGTGAGCACTCCCCCGCCGTCGACGTGGCCGATGCCGTGCTCGATGTGAAGCAGATCCAGCGCTGGGCGGGTTGTCTGGGCGAGCGCACCTCGATCGTCCCGATCGACGGCGCCCGCCACGACGTGTTCCTGTCCTCGGAAGCCGTGCGCGCCAACGCGTTCCAGGAAACCGACAACTGGCTCGACTGGTTGGCGGCCTACCGCAAGTCCTGATCCGGACACACCGCTCACCAGGCTCTGGCGCGATCCGCGATCCGCGTCAGTGCCTGGTGAGCTCGGCCGCATCTACCAGAGGCTGGTGCGCAGGACGATCTCGGTGGCGAACTCGTGGCCCGCCTCGGTGGCGATGTTGTCGACTTCCAGTGGGACGACCCGGAATTCGCCGTAGACATAGCGGCCGGAGGCGTCGGCGGTGGCGCGGGGCAGGCCCTTGGTGACCAGCATCGTGACGGGCAGTTCCAGCGGCGGACAGGTCGCGTCGGGGACTCGGCCGTCGGCGTCGGGAACCGCCGGGTGCCCGTGGTCGGCGACGACCAGGCTCATGAACCGGCCGAACCGCCCCGCGCACACCCGCCACGCCAGCGCCGCGCCCGACCCACGCCCCGCGACGTTGACGTAGGGCAGTTCGAGTTCGTCGAGAATCGCGCGCACACCCGCCGGATCGAGCCCCTCGACAGACTCCACGACGATGGTCTGCAAGTCGGATTCGTGCAGCCGCGTGCACACCTTGTCGAACACGTCGGCAGGGTCGTCCGCATCGGGAAGCAGCAGCACATTGTGCCGCGAAGATGGTCCGTCGACCCGCACCGTCCAGGCCTGGTCACCGACCGTGATCTGCCGAGATTTCATGCCGGGTTACGGTACACGTCCAGCCTGAACAACGCGGCCTGTTCCGCCGCGGCCCGCCGATCCGCACACCCCCGTGTACTGGGCTTTCACTGCCCACAACACCCGAATTGCCGAACCTGTCACAACGCCGCGCCCCGGGCTGTGAGGCGAGACGAGCCGCACACCGCCGCGTCCACGGCGCGCCGGGTCACTGGGACGTTCGGATGACCGGGATGCCGGCCGGGGCGCCGTCGCGGATCAGCTGGTCCAGCGCCACGAGGTCGACGTGTTTCTCGATGAGGTCGGCGAGGAGGTCGAGTTGCGCGGATCGGACGGCCGCGACCGAGGTGCCGGGCGCGACGGTGAAGCCGGTGCGTCCGGCGCGGGCGGCCACCTCGGTGAGCCAGGTGCGGCGGAACTCGTCGGACTCGAGGAGCCCGTGGACATGGGTGCCCCAGATCGCTTCTCGCACACTTCCTTCCGGGTCGCCGTCGATGGTCAGCCAGGCGGGGTCGGCGGTGCGGGTGACGCGGCCGTGATGGATCTCGTAGCCGTGCAGGGGGTCCGCGCCCGCGATGCCCGACACCTGCCGGGCGATCTTGGGGTCCGCGAATTCGATATCGAGGTCGAGGAGACCGAGGCCGTCCACCACGCAGGGCCGCGCAGACCCCGATTCGGGGACGTCGGCCTGACCCGCTGCCGCTGTGTGCTCGACGCCGTCGACGATGCGGGTGCCGAGCATCTGGTAGCCGCCACAGATGCCGAGGACGGGACGGCCTGCGACGGCGCGAGCACGAAGAGCATCGGCGATTCCGTTGGCGCGCAACCAGTTCAGGTCGGAGATCGTCGCCTTGCTGCCGGGAACGATCACGAGGTCGGCGGTGGCCAGCTGATGGGGGCTGTCGGCCCAGCGGACCGAGACGCCGGGTTCGCAGGCGAGAGCCTCGATGTCGGTGGAGTTGGAGATTCGCGGGAGGCGGATGGCGGCCACGGTGAGCCAGTCGGTGCCGTGCGGCGGGCCGGGGCGGCCCACGGGGGCACCGGAGAGGGTGCCGAGGGAATCTTCGGCATCGAGCCAGAGCTCTTCGGCGAAGGGAAGAACGCCGAGGGTGGGGCGGCCGGTCAGCGCGACCAGCTGGTCGAGGCCGGGTTGCAGCAGGGACACGTCGCCGCGGAATTTGTTGATGAGGAAGCCCGCGATGAGCTGCTGATCTTCGGGTTCCAGCACGGCGACGGTGCCGAACAGGTGGGCGAGAACGCCGCCGCGGTCGATGTCGCCCACCACCAGCACCGGAATATCGGCGGCGCGGGCCAAACCCATGTTCGCGAGATCGGTTGCCCTGAGGTTGATTTCGGCCGGTGAGCCTGCCCCCTCACAGATCACGACGTCGAATTCGTCACGTAACGAGGCCAATTCGGCCGCGACGACCTCGCGCAGTTCCTGCCGACGAGTGAAATAGTCACGCGCGCCGACAGTTCCGACAGCGACGCCGCGAACCACCAGCTGCGAGCGGCGATCGCTACCGGGCTTCAACAGCACCGGGTTGAACCGCACGCTCGGCTCCAGCCCGCAGGCTCGTGCTTGCAGCGCCTGGGCGCGCCCGATCTCCCCGCCATCGAGGGTGACGACCGAGTTGTTCGACATGTTCTGCGCCTTGAACGGCGCCACCCGCACCCCGCGCCGCGCCAGCATCCGGCAGATACCCGCCACCACGACACTCTTCCCGGCGTCGGAGGTGGTACCCGCGATCAACAGCGCGCCGCGCAGGGGCGCACTCACGGCAGCGTGAGAATTTCCGCGCCCGTGTCGGTGACGACCCAAAGGCGCGAGACTCGACCTGCGCCGATTCACGGCAAGGTCAGAACTTCCGCACCCGTGTCGGTGACGACCAGTGTGTGCTCGAACTGCGCGGTCCACTTGCGGTCCTGGGTGACCACGGTCCAGCCGTCGTCCCAGATGTCGTAGTCGATGCCGCCGAGGTTGATCATCGGCTCGATCGTGAAGGTCATGCCGGGCTCGATCACCGACTCGATGTTGGGCTGGTCGTAGTGCAGCACCACCAGTCCGCTGTGGAAGGTGGGGCCGACGCCGTGGCCGGTGAAGTCGCGCACCACGCCGTAGCCGAAGCGGTTGGCGTAGGCCTCGATGACACGCCCGACCACGTTCAGGGCGCGACCCGGCTTGACCGCCTTGATGGCCCGGTTGGTGGCCTCTTCGGTGCGCTCGACGAGCAGACGCACCTCCTCGTCGACATCGCCGGCCAGGAAGGTCTTGTTGGTGTCGCCGTGCACGCCGTGGATGAAGGCGGTGACGTCGATATTGACGATGTCACCGTCTTCGACCACCGTCGAGTCGGGGATGCCGTGGCAGATGACCTCGTTGAGCGAGGTGCAGCAGGATTTGGGAAAACCCTTGTAGCCCAGCGTCGACGGGTAGGCGCCGTGGTCGCACATGTACTCGTGGGCGATCCGGTCGAGCTCGTCGGTGGTAACGCCGGGAACCACGGCCTTACCCGCCTCTTCGAGGGCCCGCGCCGCGATCTTGCCGGCGATTCGCATCTTCTCGATGGTCTCGGTGGTCTGTACCCAGGGCTCGTTGCCCTCGTTCGCGGTCTTCTTCCACACGTATTCGGGCCGCTCGATGGAGCGGGGAACTTCCCGGATCGGCGACTGGATACCGGGAACTAGTGGCTGACGGGTGCGCACGGACATGAGAGCAGTGTATCTATGCGCGCTCGTCGCCGTCGGTCCCAGCCCGTCGGACCACCGGCTCCAAACGGACGATGATGCCTTTCGAGGTCGGCGTGTTGCTGATGTCGGCGACGCTGTCGAGCGGAACCAGCACGTTGGTCTCCGGGTAGTACGCGGCGGCCGACCCACGGCTGGCCGGGTACCCGACGGCGACGAACTTCTCCGCGCGGCGCTCGGTGCCGTCGTGCCAGATGCTGACGATGTCGACCAGCTCCCCGTCGGCGATCCCCCGCTCGGCCAGGTCGTCGGGGTTGACCATCACCACCCGGCGGGCGTGGTGGATGCCGCGATAGCGGTCGTTGCTCGCGTAGGGAATGGTGTTCCACTGATCGTGGGACCGCAGTGATTGCAGCACAAGGTATCCCGGCGGCGCGTCGATCATGTCGAAGTCGTTGCGGGTGAACTCGGCCTTCCCGCTCGCGGTGCGGTAGATGCCCTTGTTGACCGGATTGACCAGCAGCATCCCGCCCGGCGCGGTGACCCGCTCGTTGAAGTTCTCGAAGCCGGGTACGACCCGGGAGATACGGTCGCGCACGGTGCTGTAGTCGGCGACGAATTCCTCCCACGGAATCGCGGACTCCGCCCCCAGCGTGCTGCGCGCCAGCCGGGAGATGATCGCGATCTCGCTGAGCAACTCGGGTGAGGCCGGGTCGAGGCGCCCCCGCGACGTGCGGACCTGACTCATCGAATCCTCGACCGTGTAGAACTGCTCACCCGTGGCCTGGATGTCGCGATCGCTGCGACCCAGTGTGGGCAGGATCAGTGCCGTCTCGCCGCAGACCGTGTGGGAGCGGTTGAGTTTGGTGGAGATCTGCACGGTCAGCGAACACTGCCGCAGGGCCGCCTCGGTGACCTCGCTGTCGGGCGTGGCCCGCACGAAATTGCCTGCGACACCGACGAATACCTTCGCCTTGCCGTCGCGCATGGCACGGATGGCACCGACCGCGTCCAGCCCGTGGGCCGCGGGCGGGGTGAAACCGAACTCCGTGCCGAGCGCGTCCAGGAACGACTGCGGCATCCGCTCCCAGATGCCCATGGTGCGGTCGCCCTGGACATTGCTGTGCCCGCGCACCGGACACACCCCGGCGCCGGGTCGGCCGAGGTTGCCGCGCAGCAGCAGGAAGTCGACGATCTCGCGGATCGTGGGCACGCCGTGCTTGTGCTGGGTCAAACCCATCGCCCAGCACACGATCACCTTCTTGCTGGCCACCACCTGCTGGTGCACGGCCTCGATCTCCGCGCGCGTGAGCCCGGTGGCGGTGAGCGCGTGCTCCCAGCTCACCGTCCTGGTGTGCTCGGCGAACGCGTCGAAACCGCTGGTGTGCGCGGCGATGAACGCGTGGTCGAGCACCGTGCCCGGCGCCGCGTCCTCGGCGTCGAGGAGCAGTTTGTTCAGCATCTGGAACAGGGCCAGGTCGCCGCCGGGGCGGATCTTGAGGAAGATATCGGCGATCTCGGTGCCGCGCCCGAGCACCCCGCGCGCCTTCTGCGGGTTCTTGAACCGGATCAGCCCGGCCTCGGGCAGCGGGTTCACCGCCACGATCTTGCCGCCGTTGCGTTTGGTCTCCTCGAGCGCCGACAGCATGCGCGGATGGTTCGTGCCGGGGTTCTGGCCGACGACGAAGACCAGGTCGGCTTCGTAGATGTCGTCGAGGGACACGCTGCCCTTGCCGACACCGATGGTCTGCGCCAACGCGGAACCGCTCGACTCGTGGCACAGGTTCGAGCAGTCGGGCAGGTTGTTGGTGCCATAGGCGCGGGCGAACAGTTGCAGCAGGAACGCGGCCTCGTTGTTGAGCCGCCCCGAGGTGTAGAACAGGGCCTCGTCGGGGCTGTCGAGCCCACGCAGTTCGCCGGCCAGCACGCCGAACGCATCGTCCCAGCCGATGGGCTCGTAGTGCGTGGCGCCGGGCCGCTTCACCATCGGCTCGGTGAGCCTGCCCTGCTGGTTGAGCCAGTAATCCGACATGGTGTCGAGCTCGGCGACCGGATGCTCGGCGAAGAACTGCCGGGTGACGCGGCGGGTGGTGGCCTCGTCGTTGATGTGCTTGGCGCCGTTTTCGCAGTACTCGTTGAGGTGGCGGCGCGTGGGCTCGGGCCACGCGCAGCCGGGACAGTCGAAGCCCTTGGTCTGATTGATGTTGAGCAAGGTGAGCGCGGTGCGGGCCGGGGAGTTCTGCGAGAGCGAGTACTCGATCGCGTGCGCCACCGCGGGAACGCCGACCGCCCAGGTCTTGGGCGGGGTCACGCTCAGATCATCTTCTGGGTCCTCGATCGAGGTCATGTGTCAGCTTCTCTTCAGTTCTGCGGCACCGCGCGGTCGGCATATCTGACAAAAGGCTTCTCACATTGTCCACCCTTGTCAAAGCGGAAAGCCCGATCACCTGATAGATGCCGGTTATCGGGCTTTCCGCCGCGCGCGTGACTCAGTCCTGGGCCGGCTCGAAGACGCTGCTGCCGTAGACGTCCTCGGCGGTGAGCGTGATGAGGTCGGACTTGCCCAGTGGCCGGTCGAGCGCGACCAGCCTGCGGGCCTGCCGCAGCCTGCAGCGTTCGATCGCGTTACGCACGCTGCGCGCGTTGGAGAACCTGGGCTGCTCCATGCGCAGCGTGAGGTACTCGGCGAACGCCTTGTGCGCGTCGTCGTCGAAGGCGAATCCTTCCGACTCCACCATCAGTCCGGCGATCTGGGTCAGTTCCGCATGGTCGTAGTCGGCGAACGTGAGATGGTGCGGCACCCGGGAACTCAGGCCCGGATTGGCGGCGAAGAAGGTCGCCATCCGGTCGGGGTAGCCGGCGAAGATCACCACCAGATCACCGCGCTCGTTCTCCATCTCGGTGAGCAGGATCTCGATCACCTCCTGCCCGTAGTCCCGCTCGTTCTCCGGCCGGAACAGGTAGTAGGCCTCGTCGATGAACAGCACTCCCCCGGCCGCGCGGGCGATCGCCTCCTTGGTCTTGGGCGCGGTGTGGCCGATGAACTGGCCGACCAGGTCGTCGCGGGTGACGGTGTGCACGCGCGGGGCCCTGATGTAGTCGAGCGCGTGCAGGATGGCCGCCATCCGCAGCGCGACCGTGGTCTTGCCGGTGCCGGGACCGCCGGTGAAGCTCATGTGCAACGTGGGCCGCGTGGTGGTGAGCCCGAACCGGCGCCGCGCCCGGTCGACCTGGAGCAGCGAGGCGATCTCGCGGACCCGGCGCTTGACCGAGGCCAAGCCGACCAGCTCGGCGTCGAGCGCGGCCAGGGTGTCGCTCACCCTGGCCGCGGCCTCGTCGGCCGAGAGATCGAGCACCTCGTCGTCGCCCAGAATCGCGGGCTCGGGCGTCTGCTCCTCGACTGCCGTGGTCTGCGCCGCGCCGCCTGCCGACGGTCGGTGGAACCCGAATCCCTTTGGTGTGTCCATCAGTTCACTCGCCCGCGTACCGATCGCCGGTCGGACGGGCGGTGGCGTAGGACTTCACCGAGTACCGCTGGGTGCGGTCGGGACCCTCGACGCGTTCGAGCAGGAAGCCGGGCTCGTGTGCCGGTCGCTGGACGAGGAACGACATCGCGGTGGACTGCCTGCCCAGGGACGCGTCGTAGGCCAGCAGCCGGATGTAGTGCTGCGGGAAGGTGGCCCGGCAATCGGCGAGCTGGGCGAGCACACCGTCGGGTTCGGCCAGGTCGAACATCGGCAGCCCCCACATCTCCCAGTAGACGTTGCGTGGGTGCGGGTCGTCGGTGTACTCCAGCGAGACCGGCCAGCCGTGATCGAGGGCGAACTTCACCTGGGCCGCGATCTCGTCGTCGGTGAGGTCGGGCAGGTAGGAGAAGGTTCCGTAGCGCAGTTTCATCGGGTGCTCCTGGTCAGATCGAGGGCACCGGAGTCGCCACCACATCGGGGGCGTCGGTGCTGGTGTAGTCGAAGGTGATGTCGCCCCAGGTGTCCAGGGCGGCCTGCAGCGGGGTGCAGTGCTTGGCGGCCCTGCGCAGCACGTCGGGTCCTTCGATCAGCAGATCGCGACCTTCGTTGCGCGCCTTGACCATTGCCTCGAGCGCCACCCGGTTGGCCTCGGCGCCCGCGGCGATGCCGTACGGGTGCCCGATGGTGCCGCCGCCGAACTGCAGGATCACGTCGTCGCCGAAAAGGTCGAGGAGCTGGTGCATCTGGCCCGCGTGGATGCCGCCGGAGGCCACCGGCATCACGCCGGGCATCGAGATCCAGTCCTGATCGAAGAAGATGCCGTTGCCGAGATTGCGGGGAACATTGTTGTCGCGCAACGTGTCGTAGAAGCCACGGGTGGTGGCCGGGTCGCCCTCGAGCTTGCCGACGACGGTGCCCGCGTGCACGTGGTCGACACCCATGAGCCGCGACCACTTCCCGATCACCCGGAAGCTCACGCCGTGCGTCTTCTGCCGCGTGTAGGTGGAGTGCCCGGCCCGGTGCAGATGCAGCAGCAGGCCGTTCTCGCGGGCCCAGTGCGCCATCGACTGGATGGCGGTGTAGCCGATGGTGAGGTCGATCATCACCACCACGCTGCCGAGTTCCTTGGCGAGGTTCGCCCGCCGGTACATCTCCTCCATCGTGCCCGCGGTGACATTGAGGTAATGGCCCTTGATCTCGCCGGTTTCGGCCATCGCCCGGTTCACCCCCTCCATCGCGTAGAGGAAGCGGTCACGCCAGCGCATGAAGGGCTGGGAGTTGATGTTCTCGTCGTCCTTGGTGAAGTCGAGGCCGCCGCGACAGGCCTCGTAGACCACGCGCCCGTAGTTGCGGGCCGACAGGCCCAGCTTGGGCTTGATGGTGGCGCCGAGCAGCGGGCGGCCGTACTTGTTGAGCATCTCCCGTTCCATGACGATGCCGTGGGCGGGGCCCTGGAAGGTCTTGGTGTAGGCGACGGGGATGCGCATGTCCTCCAGGCGCAGCGCCTTGAGCGGCTTGAAACCGAAGACGTTGCCGATGATCGAGGAGGTCAGGTTCGCGATGGAGCCTTCCTCGAAGAGGTCGATGTCGTAGGCGATGTAGGCGAAGTACTCACCTGGCCTGCCCGGAACCTCGTCGACCTGGTACGCCTTGGCCTGGTAGTGGCTGTTGGCGGTGAGCCGGTCGGTCCACACGACAGTCCAGGTGGCGGTGGACGATTCGCCCGCGACGGCGGCCGCGGCCTCGATCGGGTCGACGCCGTCCTGGGGGGTGACCCGGAACACGGCGAGCACGTCGGTGTCCTTGGGGATGTAATCGGGGTTCCAGTAACCCATTCCGGCATAACTCTGTACACCTGGATCCCAACGCTCTTTGGTCGCCGCGCCGTCGTTGTCGATCGTCGTCATCGCCGTTCCTTTCGGGTCACGCCTATGAAGCACTTTCAGTGTGTGGGCGCGACTGTTCAGCGACAATGGAATGTTTCCTGTGCACTGTTAAGACATAATTGAATGATGTTCGCCAGCCCCGACCTGCCCGCGGCCGCTACCTGGGGTCGGCTGCGCACCTTCCTCGCCGTGTACGACACCGGGAGTGTGCGTGCCGCCGCGCAGACGTTGCATGTGACGCCGCCGGCGGTGTCGGCCGCGCTCGCCGCACTCGAAGACGCGCTGGGCACAACGCTTTTCGGTAAGTCGGGCCGGGGCATCGTGGCCACGGATTCGGGTGAGATCTTCGCCGTTTACGTGCGCAAGCTGCTCGGGCTGCTCGCGGAGGCGGCCGGGGCGGTGCACGACGCCGATCGCGGACGGGTGCGCATCGGCGCGGTCGCGACGGCCAGTGAGTACGTGCTGCCTGCACTGATGGCCACCTTCGCCCAAGCCCATCCGCACGTGGAACTGTCGCTGTCGGTGCTGACGCGCGGCGAGCTGTTCGCCCGCGCCGCCGACCACGTCTTCGATATCGCCCTGGCCGGTCGACCGCCGCGGGGCTCCGGGCTGGTCACCGCCGCCCAGCGGGCCAACCGGCTGGTGCTGGTCGGGCGGCCCGGGCTGGTCGACGATCCGCTCACCACGCCCTGGCTGCTCACCGGGATCGGCTCCGGCACCCGCGACACCACGCTGTCGTTGCTGAGCCGATTACAGGCCGCGCCACCGCTGCTCACCCTCGGTACCTCGGGCGCCGCCGTGGCCGCGGCACGCGAGGGGCTCGGCGTCACGCTCGTGCACGAGGAGGCCGCGCGCGAGCAACTCGCCTCGGGAGAACTGGTCTCCTACAGCGTGCCGGGCACCCCTCTCGACCGGCCGTGGCACGTCTGCACAACCCAGGAACCGACCGCGGCGACCCGACTGTTCGTGGCGCACCTGTGCGATCCGGAGCAGGTGGGCGCGGCCGCATTTCACACCCGTCCTCGCCCGAAGGGGTGAGGACGACGGCGACCGGATGCTCGCATGCTGGTCGTCATGACGACACTCCCCGCCACCGCCCTCGCCGACGTCGCCCAGCAGCTGACCAGCGGCGGCCGCGGCATTCTCGCCGCCGACGAGTCGATCAAGACCATGTCGTCGCGCCTGGAACAGGAAGGGGTTCCCGCGAGCGCGACCGCCCGGCGCGACTACCGCGAACTGCTGCTCACCGCCGACGGTCTGCCGGAATGGATCAGCGGAATCATCCTGTGCGACGAGACCTTCGGCCAGGATCTCGCCGATGGGCGCCCGTTCCCGATCGCGGCGCGCGAACTCGGCGTCCTGCCCGGCATCAAGGTCGACACCGGCACCACCGCGCTCCCCGGCCAGGGCGGTGCGCTGATCACCGAGGGGCTCGACGGGCTCGGCGCACGGCTGGCCTCCTATGCCGACCGAGGGGCCGCGTTCGCCAAGTGGCGGGCGGTGTTCGACGTGCACACCATCACCCCCTACTCCGCCGCCGCCAACGGGCACGCGCTGGCCCGCTATGCCGCGCTGTGTCAGCAGCACGGCATCGTCCCCATCGTCGAGCCCGAGGTGCTGTGCACCGGCGACCACGACCTCGCGGCCTCGGCGAAGGCGACACGCCTGGCCCTGCGCGCGGTGTTCACCGAACTCGTCGACGCCGCGGTGGATCTCACCGGCATCGTGCTCAAGCCCAACTTCGTCACCCCCGGTCTGGACGCCGCGGCTGCCCCGCCCGCCGACGTCGCGGCCGCGACCTTCGCCGTGCTGCGTGAGCTGGTGCCCGCCGAGGTGGCGGGCATCGCGTTCCTGTCCGGTGGGCATCCCACCTCGCGGGTGTGTGCTTTTCTGAGCGAGCTCGCCGCCGTCGACGAGCGGCCGTGGCCTGTGACATTCTCCTTCGGGCGCGCGCTCGTGAGCGCGGCCCTGCACACTTGGGGTGGAACGAACTCCGAAGTTCCCGCAGCACACCGTGTTCTGCTCCAGAACTGCCGCAACGCCTCTGCTGCCGCCGAGCACACCGCGTAAGCGGGTCCGCTCGGCAGCCGTCCTGAGCGCGGTGGCAACGCGCAGCAGCGGCGCTACCCCTCGGGCACCGCTGCTGCGTTCGTTGGCCGGTGCCCCGCCGCTACTTCAGCGGTAGTTCCACCAGCACCGTGGTTCCGCGTCCCCGCATCGATTCCACGCGCAGCGAGGCTTCGATCAGGGCACAGCGTTCCGCGATCGAGCTCAGGCCGAAATGTTGTTCGCCGTCGGCGTCGGCGGCGCGATGGGCACGCTGCGCTGCCGGGTCGAAACCCGCACCGTCGTCGGAACATCCGAAGATCACCGAGTCGCCGACCCGGCGCAGGGAGAGCACGATCCGTTGCGCATCAGCGTGTTTCACCGCGTTCGCGAGCGCTTCCTGGGCGATCCGGTACAGGGTGGCGGCGGCGTGGTCGGGGATGTCGTCGATGGCGGCGGCGTGATCGACGAGGAATTCGATCGTCGGCGGGCCTTCGCCACTCACCGTGCGCACCAGCGATTCGATCGCGGCGACCAGGCCGAGGTCGTCGAGGACGAGACTGTGCAGGCCCGAGATCGCCGCCCTGGTCGCGTTGTAGGCGAAATCGGCCAGCTCGCGCGCGCTGACGAGTTCGGCGCGGGCCCTGGCGAGATCGCGCAGGCTGGCTCCGTCGGTGACGTCGACGTGGGCGGCGAGTTCGGAGACGGTGAGATCGGCGGCGGACAGGTGGAACGACATCGAGGCCAGGGCGGTGGTGACGCCGTCGTGCAGATCGAAGGCGATGCGTCTGCGTTCGGCCTCCTGAGCGGTGATCGCCTGCTCGACCAGGCGGTCGCGCTCGGTGCGCTGCCGGTTGACGGTGCGGAACAGCCGCTGCGCGTGCAACCACAGGCCGAGCACGCCCGCGTACTGCTGCGCGACGTCGAGGTCGTGCTGCCCGAACGGGTCACGGGGACGGCGGTGCACGGCGAGCACGCCGACCACATCGCCTTCCAGCCCCGGCAGCGGCAGACACATCCGCGCGACCGTCTGCTGCGGATCCAGACGTAGAAGTCTGCGGTGCAGAGCATTACGTGGCGAGTCGTTGTCGAGCAGCACCGGCGTACGAGTGCGGGCCACCAACCCGGTCACCCCGAATCCGACCTGCAACCGCAACGAACCCGCCGAGGGATGCGAAGGCCACAGATCGACGATGCTCAGATCCTGGCCGTCGACGGCGTAGAGCAGCACGCCTTCGGCGCCGAGCAGTGGCGCCAGCTCCGCCGCCGTGGGCACCGCGCCGCTCGCGAAGCTCACCGGAACAGCCCCTCCCGCAACGCGACCGCGATCGCCCCGCTGCGATCGGACACCCCCAGCTTGCGATACAGCCCGCGAATATGGGTTTTCACGGTGTCCTCGCTGACCACCAGCTTGCTCGCGACCGCGCGATTGGAGTGGCCGGAGACCAACAGCCCCAGCACTTCCGACTCACGCTGGGTCAGTCCGAGGTGCGCGCCGGACCAGAACTGGCCCGCGCTGAGCCGGGCCGCGGCCAGCGCCACCCGACCGGCCAGTGCGGCGTCGACCACCGTCTCGCCTTCGCGGACGCGGCACAACTGGGCGACCAGTTCGCGCCCGTCGACCCGCTTGAGAATGTAGCCCGACGCCCCGACGCGCAGCGCCTGGTACAGGTAGTGCTCGTCGTCGTAGACGGTCAGCAACACGACCTTGGTCTCGGGATATTGCAGGGTGATCTGACGGCACAGATCCAAGCCACTGGCCTTGCCGATGCGAACATCGCACAGGACGATATCGGGCCGATGTTCGGCGACCATCCGCAGCGCGGCGGTGTCGGTGGTGGACTGGCCGACGATCATCACGTCGTCGGGAAAGTGTCCGAGCATGGCGTCGAGCCCGTGCAGCACCATTTCGTGATCGTCGACGAGCACAAGCTTCAACGGGGTCGGAGGTAACTCCGGCATCACTCCACCCTACGGCGAGCGGCAGCGCGGCTACGGGCATTGACGAGATCTCACCCGGGCCGCCACCCCCGAGGGGGAGTGCGGCGGGTACGCCGGTGCGGTCCGATGAACGGACCCGATCAGAAAGGCCGCGCCATGCCGGAGTCCTCAGTTCGTCGGCCGCTCATAGTGCCGTCGGTCTTGCCCGCCGATTTCGCCTGCCTCGGTGAAGAAGTGCGCGATCTGTGCGCGGCGGGCGTCGACCGGATCCAATGGGACGTGATGGACGGCGTGTTCGTCCCCAACCTCACCTTCGGTCCCGATGTCATCGCGTCGGCGCGTTCGCACAGCACCGTGGGGTTCGAGGCGCACCTCATGGTGGTGAATCCCGATGGGCTGCTCAGCACGTACGTCGACGCGGGTTGCGAGCTGATCATCGTGCACGCCGAAGCCTGTACGCATCTGCATCGCACGCTCGCCAGGATCCGCGAACTGGGCGCGCGCAGCGGTGTCGCGGTGAATCCGCACACTCCCGTCGAGGTCGTCGCGCATGTGCTGGCCGAGACCGACCTGATCCTGGCCATGACCGTGAATCCGGGTTTCGGTGGGCAGGCCTACATTCCGGCCGTGGAATCGAAGATCGCGCGGTTGCGCCGGATGATCGACGAGTCCGGGTACTCCATCGAGCTCGAAGTGGACGGCGGGATCACCGGTGACACGATCGGCGGCGCGGCCGCGGCCGGCGCCGACGTGTTCATCTCGGGATCGTGGATGTACGGCTGCCCCGAAGGCAAGGCGGCCGCGGTCAAGCGGCTTCGCGATGCCGCCACCGTCGCGGGAGCGGCAGCCTGATGACCGATATCGCGCCAGCGACTTTCACGCCGTCGGTGGAGACCGACCAGCTCGCCGTCGACACCCTGCGCTTCCTCGCGGCCGACATGGTGGAGGCCGCGCAGTCGGGTCACCCCGGCATGCCGATGGGGGCGGCGCCGATGGCGTGGACGCTGTGGAGCCGGCACCTGCGCCATGACCCGGCCGATCCCGAGTGGGCCGATCGGGACCGGTTCGTGCTCTCGGCCGGACACGGGTCGGCGCTGCTGTACGGACTGTTGCACCTGTTCGGCTACGACCTGCCCGTCGAGGAACTGCGGCGCTTCCGGCAACTGGGGTCGCGGACGCCGGGTCATCCCGAGTTCGGGCAGACGCCCGGCGTGGAGTGCACCACCGGCCCGTTGGGTCAGGGGCTGGCGATGGCGGTGGGCATGGCCCTCGCCGAGCGGATGACCGCCGCCCGGTATCCGGAGATCACCGGTCATCGCACCTACGCGATCGTCGGCGACGGCTGCCTGATGGAAGGTGTCAGTCACGAAGTCGCCTCGTTCGCAGGGCATTTGGGGCTCGGCGGGCTGACCGTGCTGTGGGACGACAACGAGATCACCATCGACGGCGCGGTCGGGCGCTCGTGCGGTGACGATCAGGTGGCGCGGTTCGCGGCCTATGGGTGGCATACCGAAGTGGTGCCGGACGGGACCGATATCGAGGCGATCGACGCCGCGCTGACCCGGGCGAAGGGTGATCCCCGGCCGAGCTTTCTCGCGGTGCGCACGGTGATCGGTCACGGTGCGCCCGGCGTCGCCGGAACGCCGAAGGCGCACGGCTCGCCGCTGGGCGCCCAACGACTCGCACAGGCCAAAGAGCTGGCGGGATGGACTCTTCCGCCGTTCACCGTGCCCGAGCAGGTCGAGGCGACGTGCGCGGTGCTGGCCGCGCTCGGTGGTGCGGAGCATGCGACCTGGCTCGAGGAGTTCGCGGCGTTCGACGCCGTCGCGCCGGTGCGCGCCGCCGAGTTCCGGCGCGCCCGTGCGCGACTGCTGCCTGCGGGTTTGCCGGACGCGCTGGAAGCCGTCGCCGCGCGGGCACCGCGCGCCACCCGGCAGTCCTCACAGGCGTGTTTGCACGCGGCGCTGTCGGTGATGCCGGAATTGGTGGGCGGGTCGGCCGACCTGGCCGGGTCGACCGGCACCGTGTGCGGCGAGGTGGTGCATCGCGACGACTTCAGTTCCAGCGCTGTCGCTTTCGGTATTCGCGAGTTCGGGATGGCGGCGATTCTGAACGGGATGAGCCTGCACGGCGGGTTCCGGGTCTTCGGCAGTACGTTCCTGGTGTTCGCCGACTATCTGCGTCCCGCCCTGCGGCTGTCGGCACTGATGGGGCAGCCGGTGATCTATGTGCTCACCCACGATTCCGTCGCGGTCGGCGAGGACGGGCCGACACATCAACCCGTCGAGCAGATCGAGTCGCTCCGGGTGATTCCGGGGCTGCAGGTGTTGCGACCGGCCGACGATGCGCAGACCGCTCTCGCTTGGGAACTCGCGCTGAGCCGGGTCGACGGACCGACCGCGCTGATCCTGTCCCGCCAGTCACTGCCCCAGCTGGAACTCGCGGAGAGTGCTACCTGGCCACGCATTCCGGGCGCCGATAGTGCGCCCTCGACAGCCGACGCGGTCGGCACGGCGGCAGGCAGACCATCCACAGCAGCGCTTCCCAGCATCCACATCGTCGCTACCGGTTCGGAAGTCGCACTGGCGGTCGCCGCCGCCGAGCAGCTACGGGCGGAAGGGTTCGCCGTGCGGGTGGTGTCGGTGATGGATCGGACGCGCTTCACCCGCGACGCCGCGTCGCACACCATCAGCATCGAGGCGGGAAGTACGGCAGGCTGGACCGGGCTGGTCGACCTGGCGATCGGGATCGACGACTTCGGGCACAGCGGCCCCGGCGACGAGGTCATGGCCTGTCACGGATTCACCGTGCGCGCCGTACTCGACCGGATTCGCGAATACCTCGACGGTGCGCCGTGACTCGCCTGCGGGCGGTGATCTTCGACGTCGACGGCACCCTGGTCGACAGCGAGCGCGACGGCCATCGGGTGGCTTTCAACGCGGCCTTCGCCGAGGCGGGTCTTCCGGATCACTGGGCGGTCGAGGAGTACGGGAAGCTGCTGAAGGTGGCCGGGGGCGCGCAACGGCTGGCGTTCTGGTTCGAACAGCAGGGCAGGCCCGTCGAGCAAGCGCGGGCGCTCGCGCATCAGGTGCACCGCACCAAGACCCGCATCATGCGGCAGATGGCAGCGGACGGGCACATCCGTGCCCGTCCGGGCGCGCGGGAACTGATCGAACGGCTCCGGTCGCACGGTGTCCGGTTGCACGTGGCGACCACCGGCACCCGCGCGTGGGTCGAACCCTTGCTGAAGCACGCTTTCGGTGAGCCGTTCGACACCGTGACCACCGGCACCGAAGTGCCCGTCCTGAAGCCGAGCCCCGCGGTGTATCTGGATGTCCTGATCCAGACCGGACTGTCCCCCGATCAAGCAGTGGCCGTGGAGGACTCGTCCAACGGCGTGCGGTCGGCGGTGGCCGCGGGACTGCGGTGCGTGGCCGCCCAGAACGCCTACACGCGCACCGACGACCTCTCGGCGGCAGTGCTGGTCGCCGACGGGCTCGACGACCCGGAGCTGGTGACATGGTTCGACGGCCACCTCGCCTGAGGTGGCTGTCGAATCGGGCTCAGCGCGTGCGGCCGCGACGTTCCATGAGCCGCAACAGCATCGGCGTGAAGATCAGCTGCATCGCCAGGTCCATCTTCCCGCCGGGACACACGATCGTGTTCGGGCGCGACATGAACGAGTCGTGCAGCATCGACAGCAGATACGGGAAGTCGATGCCGTGCGGGTCGGCGAACCGGATCACCAGCATCGACTCATCTGGCGTCGGAATAGTCCGGGCCACAAAGGGATTCGATGTGTCGACCACGGGAACCCGCTGGAAGTTCACATGGGTGCGGGAGAACTGCGGGCACATGAAATTCACGTAGTCGTGCATGCGGCGCAGGATCGTCTCGGTCACCGCCTCGGTGGAGTAGCCGCGCTTGTCCTTGTCGCGGTGCAGCTTCTGGGTCCACTCGAGGTTGATCACCGGCACCACCCCGATGAGCAGGTCCGCGTACTGTGCCACGTCGACCTGTTCGTTGGCGACCGCCCCGTGTAGGCCCTCGTAGAACAGCAGGTCGGTGCCGGGGCGCAGGTCCTCCCACGGTGTGAAGGTGCCGGGTTCCTGGTCGTAGGGCGCCGCTTCCTCCTTGTCGTGCAGGTACTTTCGCACCCGGCCCGTACCGGTCTCGCCGTAGCCGCGGAACAGCTTCTCGAGGTCTTCGAACAGGTTGGCCTCCGCGCCGAAATGGCTGAAGGTGTGGTCACCGTCCGACAGCGCTCGCGCCAGCTCCTCCTTCATCCCGGCCCGGTCGAACCTGTGGAAGCTGTCGCCCTCGACGTACGCGGCGTCGATGCCTTCCCTGCGGAAGATCGAATCGAACGTGCGCATCACCGACGTTGTTCCGGCACCGGATGACCCGGTGATGGCGACGACAGGGTGCTTGGCGGACATGAATCTCCTCCTCAGGTGGTGGAACGGTAGAGACCGCGGAGACCGAACAGCGGACTCCACTGACCGTCGGGCTCCTCGGCCGCGTCGGCGTGATATCTCACGATGCGCGCTACCTCGTCGCGGGAACCGAAAATGAACGCGATCCGCTGGTGCAGTTCGGTGGGGACGACGTCGAGGATGCGCTCGCGACCGGTCGAGGCCAGGCCGCCGGCCTGCTCGATCAGAAAGGCGATGGGGTTGGCCTCGTAGAGCAGCCGCAGTCTGCCCGCCTTGGCCGGGTCCTTCGAGTCGCGCGGGTACAGGAACACCCCGCCCCGGGTCAGGATGCGGTGGGTTTCGACCACCAGCGACGCCACCCAGCGCATGTTGAAGTCCTTCTCGCGCGGACCCGTCGCGCCCGCCAGGCATTCGTCGATGTAGCGGCGCACGGCCGGTTCCCAGAATCGACGGTTGGAACTGTTGACCGCGTACTCCGAGGTGGACTCCGACAGCCGCAGGTTCTGCCCGGTCAGGAAGAACTCGCCCAGTTCGGGATCGAGAGTGAAGGCGTGCACGCCGGTGCCGACGGTGAGCACGAGTTGCGTCGCGGGGCCGTAGATCGCGTAGCCTGCGGCGACCTGCTCGGTGCCGGGCTGCAGGAAGTCCACCGTCGTCGCGTCGATGCCGGGGTTCGGGGCGCGCAGAATCGAAAAGATGCTGCCCACAGCGACATTCACGTCGATATTGGACGAACCGTCGAGCGGGTCGAACGCCAGCAGGTATTTGCCGCGCGGATAGTCGGGCGGGATCGCATACGGGTCGTCGAGCTCCTCCGACACCATTCCCGCCAGCTGGCCGCCCCATTCGTTGGCGCGCAGGAACAGCTCGTTGGCGACCAGGTCGAGCTTCTGCTGCTGCTCACCCTGCACATTCACCACACCGGCGCCGCCGAGGACGCCGGTGAGCGCACCGGAGGCGATGCGCTTGGAGATCGCCTTGCAGGCCAGCGCGACGTCGAGGATCAGGGAATTGAGCTCACCGCTGGAACCGGGATGGCGCCTGCGCTCTTCGATGAGGAATTGGGTCAACGTCGTGCGATCGGTCAGCATCTTTCGAGGACACCACCGCACCCCCCGGGCGGACATCCACCCGGGGGGTGAATCGCGGGGGTGGTTACCGCGATTCGTCGCCTCAGAAGGCCGGGACCGCTTGCGCGGCCGTTACCTCCTCGGACGTGTGCCGCTTGCGCAGCACGGTGACGCCGACGACCAGGGCCGCGGCGAGCAGTCCGGCCGCGACGGTGAACGCCAGCCGGTATCCGCTGGTCAGAGCGGCAGCGTCGGACGCTCCGGCCACCAGTTCGGTGCCGGTCCGTGCGGCGGCGAGGGTGGACAACACCGCGACGCCGATCGCCATGCCGACCTGCTGGGTGGTGTTGAACAGCCCCGAGGCCAGGCCGGCGTCGTCGGCGTCGGCGCCCGACATGCCCAGCGCGGTGAGTGCGGGCAGCACCAGCCCGCCACCGGAGACGGCCACCATCACCGGCAGCACGTCGGTGAGGTAGCCGGCGTCGACCGGAAGCCGCGTCAGCCACGACATCCCGGCCAGCAACAGGGACAGACCCGCGATGAGCACGGCCCGCTCACCGAAGCGGGTGATCAGGCGGGCAGAGGCGAACAGCGACACCCCGCCGATGGCGACGGCGGCGGGCAGCATGGCCAGGCCGGTCTGCACGGCGTTGTAGCCCAGCACCTTCTGCAGGTAGAGCGCGACGATGATCTGGAAGGCGAACATGGCCGCGAGAGTGAGCATCTGGACCACATTGGCGCCGGAGACCGTGCGGGAGCGAAAGATTCGCAACGGCAGCAGCGGGTTGGTCGCGGTGGCCTGACGGAGGACGAAGGCCGCGAGCAGTGCGGCGGCGAGTGCACCGAGGCCGAGAGTGTGCGCCGAGACCCAGCCGTACCGTTCGACTTCGACGACGGTGTAGATGCCGAGCATCAGTCCGACGGTAACCAGGGCCGCACCCAGCACATCGGCGCCGGCGGACCAGCCGAGGCCGCGGTCGGCGGGCAGCGCTCGCACCGCCACCAGCACGGTCAGCACGCCGATCGGCACGTTGATCAGGAAGATCCAGTGCCAGTTCAGCGCGTCGGTGAGCACGCCGCCGAGCACCTGTCCGATCGAGGCGCCCGCGGCGCCCGTGAAGCTGAAAACACCGATGGCCGTTGCCCGTTGGCGGGGTTCGGTGAAGATCGTCACCAGGATGCCGAGGACCACCGAGGCGGCGATCGCGCTGCCGACGCCCTGCAGGAATCGGGCCCCGACCAGCACGGTGGGGGTGGTCGCGACGCCTGCCAGCACCGAGGCCGCGGTGAAGACGACGGTGCCGGTGATGAACATCGTCTTGCGGCCGATCAGGTCGCCGAGGCGTCCCGCCAGCAGGAGCAGACCGCCGAAAGCGATCAGGTAGGCGTTCACGGTCCAGCTCAGGCCGGCCGGCGAGAAGCCGAGGTCCTCCTGGATCGCCGGCATGGCGACGGTCACGATGCTGCCGTCGAGGATGGTCATCAGCATCGCGGCCGACAGCACCGCGAGAGCGGTGCGCTGGGACTTGGTCATGGGGTCATCTCCTGCTCGAAGCGAACAAGAGAGACCGTACTAGATAGTTCCGTAGCAGACAATCTATAACGGACTATTGCCTCGCACGACGCGCGGGCGCAGCGTCGACCACAGTCGACAGATGCCCTTCCACCAGGTGATTCAGTGCACGCAACAGGGATTCACGCTCCGCCTTCGGCAGCGAGCCGAGCGCTCCCCGATGGACGCCGTCGACGATCTCGGTACTGCGCGTGGCAAGTTGGGCACCGGCCGGAGTCACCGAGATGATGCGCGCGCGACGGTCGGCGCTCGACGGCTTCCGTTCGGCCAGACCCGCCTTCTCCAGCGCGTCGACGGTGACGACCATGGTCGTCTTGTCCATATCGCCGAGTTCGGCGAGCTGAGCCTGGGTGCGCTCGGCCTCCAGCGCGTGGACCAGCACGCAGTGCATGCGGGCCGTGAGCCCGATCTCGGCCAGCGCCGCCGCCATCTGCGTACGCAGGACGTGGCTGGTCCGGTCCAGCAGGAAGGACAGGTCGGGTTCGGCGCGCGCGGTCGCCAGAGCGGTCATACCGCTCATTATAGTTTTGTCATAGATAATCCGCATACATCCATAAGCCGGGGAATGTTATCGGACTGCGGTCCGTTTAGATGGGGACCACATCCCGAAGAGAGGTTCACATGGAACTGGGGCTCACCACCTTCGCCGAGCTGTACCCGACCGGCGACCGGCCCGCGCCGACCGCCGCCGAGCGGCTGCGCCAGGTGGTCGACGAGGCCGTCGCGACCGAGGCCGCCGGGCTCGATGTGTACGGCGTGGGTGAACATCATCGCCGGGATTTCGCCGCGTCCTCCCCCGCTGTCGTCCTGGCCGCCGCGGCCGCCAGGACCGAGCGCATCCAGTTGACCAGCGCGGTGACCGTGCTCAGCTCCGACGACCCGGTGCGCGTATACCAGGACTTCGCCACGCTCGACGGGCTGTCGAACGGGCGCGCGGAGTTGATGGCGGGGCGCGGGTCGTTCACGGAGTCGTTCCCACTGTTCGGCTACGACCTGTCCGATTACGACGCGCTCTTCGAAGAGAAGCTGGCGCTGCTGCTGCGGGTGCGCGAGGAAGGCCCGGTCACGTGGACCGGGCGATTCCGGGCACCGCTGCACGACGCCACGGTGTATCCGCGCACCGATGATCGACCGCTGCCGGTGTGGATCGCGGTCGGCGGCAGTCCCGAATCGGTGATCCGCGCCGGGCTGCTGGGTCTACCGCTCGCCCTCGCGATCATCGGCGGTCAGCCGGCACGGTTCAAGCCGCTGGTCGAGCTGTATCACCGGGCGCTGACCGAAGGCGGCCACGAGAAGCAGCCCGTCGCGGTGCACGCGCACGGGTATGTCGCCGACACCGACGCCCAGGCAGTCGCCGAGTTCTACCAGCCCTACGCCGGGGCGATGTCGGTTATCGGCCGGGAGCGCGGCTGGGGACCGATGACGCGCGAACAGTTCGACGCGCTGCGTTCGCAGAGCGGTTCCCTGTTCGTCGGCACCCCCGACTACGTGGCAGGCAAGATCGCCGAGGTCCGCGACACTCTCGGCCTCGACCGCTTCATGCTGCACACCAGCGTCGGGACGCTGCCGCCCGAGCAGGTGCTGCACAGCATCGAACTGCTGGGCACGAAGGTGGCCCCGCAGGTGCGGTGAGCAGGGTCTATTCGAGCGCCGGGCCGACGCCGGTGGTCCGGGCGGCCCGGCGTTCTCGCCTTCGTCGGCGGTAACGGCTGATTCGGCTGGCGCACAGATAGACCACCCACAAACCGATGGCCAACAGGGCCGCGGCGATCACCGCGGCCAGCACCGGGAAGAACACCGCGAGGGTGAGGACGCCGCCGACCGTGAGATCCTCGGCGGTGCTCACCGCGATATTGGTGACCGGTTCCGGCGAGGTGTTGATCGCCATCCGGGTGCCCGCTTTGACGATGTGGCTGAGCAGGGCGGTCGTCCCACCCACCGCCGCGGCGAACATCGTGGGCAGTGAATCGTCCTGCCCCGCGATCAGTGCCGACACGACCGCGCCCGACGCGGGCCGCACCACCGTGTGCACCGCGTCCCAGAACGAGTCGAGGTACGGGATCTTGTCCGCCACCGCCTCGATCAGGAACAGCACCCCGGCGGCGACGAGCACATCGGTGCGCAGCAGCCCCGGCGGCACATCGCCGGCCCACCCGATCCGACCGAACAACCCCAGCAGAAACACCACCGCGTACGCGTTGATACCGCTGGCCCAGCCCGCGGTGAAGATCAGAGGGAGCACCGACACCCGCTCAGACTAAGCCCGCCTGCCGACACCGCGCGGCAAGGACGTGCAGCGGCGATATCTAGCATCGCTAGACAAGCTAGCGAGCAACTGTTACCTTTGCTCCATCATCTAGCGCTGCTAGATATCGAGGAAGGAAAGCCGAAATGCTCATCGTCACCGGCCAGATCATCGCCACCGCCGCCGTGCTCGCCAATGCCGTCGTCTACGGCACCGATGTCTGCGCGGCCGTGATCATGCGGTCGGTGTACCGCAAACTCGATGACGCGACCGTCACCATCAGTGCGGGGTGGGGCCACTACTACGGCGACCGGCGCATGCCGGTGGTCGGTGCGGGCGGTGTGATCACCGCGGTGCTCACCCTGCTCATCGCACTGCTGGCCGGACAGATCGGCGCCGCGGTCGCGGCGGGAATCGCGGTGGCGGCACTGCTCACCTGGCTCGCCCTCTACGTCCGCATCGCCAAGCCGATCAATGCCAGGCAGACCGCCGCCGCCCAGAGCGGCGTCATTCCGGCCGATGCCCGTGCGCTGCAGGACAAGTGGGACAGCATCCTGAAGTACCGCGTCACCCTCCAGTTCGTCGCCATCGCCGGACTGTGCGCCGCGCTGATCCTGTTCTGATATCGAATTCACCGAGGAGAATCCGTCATGAGTTTCACCAGCAATGAACAGCAGTTCCTCGCGGAGGCCGGGATCGGCCGGCTGGCCACGGTGTCGCCCGACGGCATTGTGCAGAACAACCCGACCGGCTATCGGGTGAACGCCGACGGCACGATCGATATCGGGGGTATGCGGATGCGCGGCAG
Source organism: Nocardia sp. NPDC003183 (assembly GCF_053590715.1). Classification (NCBI taxonomy): domain Bacteria; kingdom Bacillati; phylum Actinomycetota; class Actinomycetes; order Mycobacteriales; family Nocardiaceae; genus Nocardia; species Nocardia sp. NPDC003183. Next base: position 122,058 of record NZ_JBSFTG010000008.1, on the reverse strand, counting down.
CCGGAAATACCGCAATGTCGAAGCGGGCAGCCGGGTCTCGTTCGTCATCGACCAACAGGTTTCCTGGGAGCCGTACGTGATTCGCGGCATCGAGGTACGCGGCACCGCCGAAGCGCTCGACGACGAGCAGCCACCGTTCGAACACCAGGAACGCGCGATCATCCGAATTCACCCCGAGCGGATCATCTCCTGGGGCATCGACGGCGGATCCTTCGACTTCACCAGTCGCGCCGCCGAATAGAGGAAGCTCGGCTCATCATCAGCAACTTGTCTCGACAAGTCGAAACACAGGAATATCAGCCCCCACGGCAGTCATCCGAGTAACGTTTTCGATCACCCGGCGATTTCTCAGACAACATCAATTCAGGAGGTTCGACATGCTTTCTGTGAAGAGACTCGCCGCCGGTGCCATCGTTGCCACCGCCACCGCTTCCGCCGTCATCGTCGGTGGCGGTGTGGCCCAGGCCGACGTTCCGGTGTGGCAGGCCAACTGTCACGTTTACAACATCTTCAACACCGGCGGAATGGCCAATTGCGAACTGCCGACCTGGCACCAGGTGAAACTCACCTGCGTCGCGTGGCCGGTCCCGTTCGTCTACTGGAAGTACGGCCCCGCGCAATACGGACAGAACCAGTCGTGGGCCAGCTGCGACTCGCTCAACGCCCTGGTGGGCATCGAGGTCATTCAGGCGTAAACCACGCACCGCGATCGAGCAGCACCCCACTCGCCCCGTTGTTACCGTGGATTCATGGTCAGTGCGGCATCCACCCGGCGACACGAACAGCATGGGCAGGCCTTCACCCAATTCCCTCGGGTCATCGCGGAAACCCCGGAGAGGCAAACCTGGCCTCACCGGGGTCCGGGACGCTTTGTCCGATACCGCAGCCTGATCAGGCCACCCTGACGGCGGTCCGGTAATGACCGCCATCTCCAACGAAGTGCAGGACTGCCGAGGGGTTGCCCGCCGGCAGGATCAGGCGCCGTGGCGCTCCGATCTCGTCGTCATTACCCTTCGGAAACTCCATATGCAGGCTGTTGAGCCCTCGAATAGCGCTGGTGATCGAGCTGACAAGCACGGCGACCCGGTCACTGGCCGAATGCCCGATCGTGCGGGCCAACGCGGCGGTCCACGCCAAATCGAGGCCGGATTTATACAGCTCACGCACATTGCCGGAGACATCGCGGCCATTGTCCTTCTCGATCATCTGCACAACATAGAGGGACCTTGGATCGTATGCTGCGAGCACAACGCCGCGGCGACCTTTCTCACCGCTATTGAAGTTGACCCAGTAGTCGATCCCGCCGTGGACGGTGAACTCGGTGTCTGTGGCTACGCTGCCGTTTGACGGAATTCGGCCGCGGAACGTCATCACGTAGATGTCATCCGAGCCGGCTTCGTTGGTTTCGGCCAGGCATCGCATTTCGTCGACGATCACATTTGCCATGACTATTTCTCCTTTGAGAGTGCCGCGCAATGGTGGCTGTATCGATGCGCTGCCGGTCGGCAACACCCTTCAAAAAATAATGCTGACCAGCAGTTTTCTCGTCCGGGTAGGCACGGAAACACATACGTGGCAGCACGGATAGGTCGTTGCAGCGGAACGAGGAGACCAATTCCAGTGCGACAGGCGCAGAGCCCCGACGTCCGCCGGATCATGCCCGCATCGATACCATCCCTCTGATCGATCTCATCGACACCGTCGAAATCTGCGCCGGCATGGAGCCTGCGGGTGACGCGTACGGTGGTCTCGTTCCACAGTTCTTCCGGTTCGAGTCGGCGATGGACCATTTCTACGGGTCCACTTCCCGCAAGAGACAGAAGACTCCCGTACTTGCCTGCAGTTGCCCCATTCTGTTCGACCGCGATCACTACGACAGAGCTGTCCAGTGGCTCGACGCCGCAATAGTCGCCCACGAATGACACGACCACATTGCACCTGCCTGTTGCGTCAGCGCGTCACCCGGACTGCTCGTGGAACCGCTGGATCATCGGCGGCAAACGTAGACTTCGCACGAATCCGGGTACCGGTACCACCTGGATACCGGGATCGCTATCGACGACGATGGGGGGATGAGCGAAGTGGTCGACACGCGCTCGGTGCGCACCCAGCGCCGAGCCCAACTCAGTGCGTTCCTGACATCGCGTCGCGCCAAGATCACCCCGGGTGATGTGGGCCTACTGCCGGGATCGCGTCGGCGCACGCCCGGTCTGCGCCGCGAAGAGGTGGCGCAGCTGTCGGGGGTGAGATGTTGACTACACACTCCTGGTTCATCGCTGCGACGCATTCTGCCGCGCCAGAACTCTCACAGATGTCCGACCTGCTCAGCGGTCTCCTGCCGTACTCCCTGGCTGTACCTCTGAGAGCAGAGTTGCAGCACGTCCTGTAGCCCGAGCGGCTGACAGCCTTACTGAGATCGCTCTCGCAATCGCAATCGGCTTGGGTCTGAACCTCGGAACGCGGCCCGACGCTTCCGTCATGACCACCGCAGTGGATCTCCTGTGGATGAGTCATGTTGCTAGCATTGCCGCACAAGAGCTTTCAGGAGATGCGCATGGATCCTATGACAATCATTGTCACGGCTTTGATCGCTGGCGCAGCCGCTGGCGGGCAGGACGCGGTATCAGCCGCTGTACGAGACAGCTACAGCGCGCTGCGTAGCCGGCTTGGCGGCAACGCCCGAGTCCGGGCGACAATCCAGGCGAATGAAGTGACGCCTGGACGTAACATCCCGGCGCTGGAAGAGGCGCTGCGAGATGCGCGGGCGACCGACGACGATGTCCTCCTGGAATCGGCGGAACGGCTCCTCGATGCTCTTCCTGCCGCACATCTCAAAATCGCTCGATGCTACATCGATGCCCGTGACGCCAAGGGTGTGCAGGTAGGGGATCGCAACACCCAACACAACACTTTCAATTGATCCCCACCAGACGCAACTACGATCATCTAGCAGGGTAGGAAGTTACGCCGTGGGGCAGCAGCTGGATCCTGGCGATGATCCGACCGGCCGACAAATCGGCAGCACCGAGCGAACTTTGGTCGACCTGTCCGACGGGCGCGGTGTCCAATTCGGCGACCACAACACGCAGATCAACTACATCGTCCGTAGAACACGATCGAGATACTTTGTCCCGGCACAGCCGATCAACAGCAATGTCGAGTTTGGCTCGTCACGGCGCAGCTCGGGTTTTCGAACTGTCCTGATTGCACCAGCACTTGTACTCACCATTGTGGCAGCTTGCATTTCAGTGTGGCTGGTATGGCCGCAAAACGGTGAACGAAATCTTGGTATTCCCCTTACCGTTGCCGTGAACGCCAAACATTATCCCACAGCTGGATGGGTTTCCACCCGAGAGCCAGCCGAGGCTCTTGCGCGACCGGCTTATAGTGGCGACTGGAACGGCTGGGCAACCGCGAGCAACGCCGTGCCTGCCGAACATCGCAGCATCATCCTTACAGTACAAGGGACTTCGTCGGCATCTGTGACGCTCACCGACCTCCGAATCGGAGTTCTCCAGCGGCGACCGGCAGTACAGGGAACCAGGTATTTCACAGAAGGCTCCGGACCCGCGTTTCGCTGGGTCAGTTTCGACGTCGACAGATCGCCACCCGTCTTAGATACGCACTATTTCGAGTCCCTTGCGCACAGAATGCCATTACAGGAGCGGAAACCTATTCGCTTTCCATATATTGTTTCGATCTCGGAACCTGAGTCCTTGTTGGTCGAGGTAGCCGCGACGGAATGCGACTGCGAATTTGATATTCAACTCGATTGGGCATCCCAAGGTCAGGCGCATACGGCGATCCTTAACGATGCAGGTCGCCCTTTTCGGATCACCGGACTAGCAAATATCACTGAAAAATGCACGGGGGGCGCTCTCCCACAATCGGAAAAGTGCGTGTCAGTGCGATGATCCAGAAGCATTGGAGGATACGGCAACGTAGGCCCCGAAGCACATGTGCAACGTACGGCCCACCGGAGTACAGCGGCGAATTTCTCGACCTTGCAATGCCGCTCGGGCTGCTTCACCTCCTTGGGAGTGCAGAGTCGACACCACTCACCGGGGTGAGATGTCGGTTACACACTCCTTGAGGCTTGAGCAAGGGAGGAGACGACATCGTCACCTCCCTGTCCGGATATCGGTCTTCGACCGAACCACCACCATCGAGTTGGCCTGAGCATCCTGAAACGCCAATTGCCGGATGTTCTGGCTAGTCGAGTGGTCGTCCCAGACTTCAAACTCTCGTTGATGTCAGCTTGTTGTATCCATTGCGATAACGGCACCGGATGACCCCAAATCCGCAGCAATCTGCTCCAAAGTCACGCCATCCTCATGGTGGTGGGGTGACCCGGACCATGTCCTCACTCTGAACTCTGGAATAGGGCACGATGAAAATCCTTCCAGACCCGCCTTCCGGCAAGCCGGATCGATGACACGTACCCTTGCAACTGCCTCTGGCGTCGACCAATCATCTGGCATCCCAGGTCCAGCGGGGCAGGTCTTCGAGGCGTTTCGCTTGTTCGTTCAAGATTGCCCCTTTGACCATTCGTCGGCGTTGGGTGAGAACCCAAACGCCGAGGCGGAATCCCGTCTCATCGATATGCTTTTGGGGTACGAGGGCGTGGTCCTCCTGTTCGACGTAGACGAGTAGGCGCTCGAAACCTTTCTCCCATTGGTCAGCGGTGGGGTCCCAACTCCAGCCTGCCACGGCTGCGAGTTGCGCAGTGCGGTCGGCGGTGAGGATGCCCTTGGAGTGTCTCATCCGTTGTGTCGATACCCATGTGCCGAGGTTGAAGCCGGTCTGGTCGATGTGCTTTTGGGGGACGAGGGTGTGGCCGTGCTGCTCGACGTAGGCCAAGAGACGGGCGAAGCCCTGCTCCCACCTTTCATCGAGGACGACCCAGCTCCAGTTGGGTACGGCTTCGAGCCGAATTGCCCGCTCAGATGACAGGATGCCGCGTGATCGGGCGGCGCGTTGGTTGGAGGCCCAGTTCCCGAGGCGGTAGCCGTCGGCTTCGTATTCTCTGTGTATGCGGGTGTGGCCGTGCTGTGTGGCATAGGCGACGAGGTGGGCGAAGCCCTCTTCCCACTTATTGTCATCGAGGTCCCAGCTCCAGCCCAGGAGTGCAACGAGTCGTTCAAACCGATCGGCCGCCAGGTTGCTCTTCGATCGGGCGTCGCGTTGGCGCTTGCACCATTCGCCGAGGGGGTAGTCATCGACGGTATGCGCCTTGGGTACGCGAGCGTTGCCGTGCCGTTCGACATAGGCGACCAGGTGGGCGTAACCCTCCTCCCACTTGTCGTGGTAGGGGTCCCAGGTCCAATCGGGCGAAGCTTTTTCGAGCCGGTTCGCCCGCGCTGGGGCGAGGCTTCCTTTGGCGTACCGCTGGCGTTGGGTTGCGACCCAGCCCCCGAGGCGGTAGCCCGCCTGGTCGAGATATTTCTGTGGGACGCGCGAGTGCCCGTACTGCTCGATGAAGGCGGTCAGCCGAGCAAAGCCGTCTTCCCATTGATCAGTGAGCGTGTCCCAGCTCCAGCCAGGCAAGGTGTCGAGCCGTTTCTCCTGTTCCTCTGTGATCCGCCCTTTCGCATACCTATTCCGCTGCGTGCCTGCCCATATCCCGAGACTGAAGCCGGTCGGGTCGACATACGGTCCCGGTACGCGGGCGTGGCCGGTTTGTTGTACGAAGTCGGTGAGGTGGGTGAATCCTTCTTCCCACTGGTCGGCGATCGGATCCCAGGACCAACCGGGCAGCGCTTCGAGCCGACTTAGGCGGTCAGCGGAAAGGGTTCCATCGGCGTGGGTGCGGCGCTGAACGCCTACCCACTGACCGAGTCGGAAGTCATCGGGTGATGTGAACGCATCAGGTACGCAGGCGTGGCCGGTTTGTTGTACGAAGCCGGTGAGGTGGGTGAATCCTTCTTCCCACTGGTCGGCGATCGGATCCCAGGACCAACCGGGCAGCGCATTGAGCCGACTTAGGCGGTCAGCGGAGATAGTTCCGTTCGCGCGTGCGCGGCGCTGAACCTTGCACCATTGCCCGAGGCGGAAGCCGGTCGGGTCGACATACAGTCCCGGTACGCGGGCGTGGCCGGTTTGTTGTACGAAGTCGGCGAGGTGGGTGAATCCTTCTTCCCACTGGTCGGCGATCGGATCCCAGGACCAACCGGGCAGCGCTTCGAGCCGCTCGGCCCATTCCGGGCGCAACGTCTTCCTGGCGAATTTGCTGCGCTGCGTGCCTACCCATGAACCGAGGCTGAAGCCGTTGTGGTTGACATACGATTGCGGTACGCGGGCGTGGCCGTTCTGTTGGACAAAATCGGTGAGGTGGATGAAGCCGTCCTCCCATTGATCAGTTGCGAGATCCCATGACCAGCCCGGCAGGGCTTGGAGCCGTTCAATTCGAGCCTGTGGGAGGCGCTGTTTGGCGAAACCGCTGCGCTGAACGCCTACCCACTGTCCCAGCGGGTAGGCGTCAACGGTGTACGGTCCCGGGACGCGGGCGTGTCCGCGCTCGCGGACGTATGAGGCGAGAAATCGGAAGCCCTCCTCCCATTGATCGGCGAAGGGATCCCAAGTCCAGCCTGCCAAGGTTTCCAGCCGCTCGATCTTGTCGGCTGCCAGAGTAGCGGCAGCGTATTTGTCGCGCTGCTTGGCAACCCAATTGCCGAGGCGGTGGTCACCGATTGTGTACTTGTTCGGTAGACGAGTGTGCCCATGCGTTTCGACATACGCCACGAGCAGGAGAAACCACTCCTCCCAAGGGTCGCCCGGATTCCAACCAGGCAGGGCTTGGAGCCGTTCGGCCCTATCAGCGGCGAGTTTTCCGTTCTTCAGGGACTGACGTTGGTTGCTGACCCAGCTTCCGAGAAGGTGGCCGTCAACAGTGAAGTTCCTTGGTATGCGGGCATTCTCGTGCTCTTCAACATACGCCGAAAGCATCGCGAAATACTTTTCCCATTGGTCGGAATCCGGATCCCAGGACCAGCCAGGTATGGCCTGAAGCCGCTGAACACGGGCCTCAGCGAGCGCTCCTTTGGCGTACCTGCTGCGCTGCGTTCCGACCCAACTTCCGAGACGGTAGTCCCCGACCATGTATGGCTTGGGAACGAGGGGGTGGCCGTGTTCCTCGACGTATGCGATCAGGTATCGGAAACCTTGCTCCCATTGGTCGGTGCGGGGATCCCAGGACCAGCCGGGCAGCGCCTGGAGGCGCTCCTCTCTATCCGGCAGGCCACGGCCTTCAGCGTGGTTGGTGCGTTGGATCGTCACCCACGTACCGAGTCGGTATCCGTCGATGACCCAGGACTGCGGAACCATCGCGTGTCCGTGCTCCTCGACGTAGGCCACCAGTCGAGCGAAACCCTCCTCCCACTGGCTGGTGAGAGCATCCCAGGTCCAGCCGGGCACACGGTCGAGTCGGTGTTTACGGACCGTGTCCAGCCAACCTCTGGCTTGTCGATACCGTTGGATAGCGACCCAGGAGCCGAGGGCGTGGCCGTTGATTCTATGGGTCGCCGGAACGAGTGCGTGCCCCTCCTGTTCGATGAACTGCTTGAGGAGCCCCAACCAGAATTCCCAACTAGTTGTCGTTTGCTCGACGAGGCGCACATCGAAGGCATCGGCGAATTCGTGAGAAACGGTCACGGGGAGGTCGAGAACGATCTTGTCGGGGATACGCCCGCACCCGCCGTCACCCTGCTTGCCGAGTTGATATCGAAGCTCGTCGAGAGCCTCGCCGAGCCGGTCATCGTGGGAACGGAGCGCTTTGATGACGTCCCAGACCGGTTTGAAGCTGGAGTCGTCCAAGGCCGTAGCAGGGTTCTTGTCGGTGTCGACGAAGACGGGAATGACGATGGTGCCGATGGTTTTGTCCGCGGCGAGTCGGATCGCGCGACCGACTGCCTGGACGATATCGACTACTGATCGTCGAGGGTCGATGAACGCGACACCGTCGAGGGCCGGGACATCGACTCCTTCTGTGAGACAACGGGAATTGGTCAGCAGCGCTCGATCGCAATCGTGAAGCCCGCCCAGCTGCTGGAGCAGAACATGGCGTTGACCGGTGGGCATCTCACCGGAAACGTGCCCGGCCCACAATCTGCCGGACGGCCGCTGGTCCGGTGGCATCCAGTCGATCACTGCCGGTAATCCGGCGGCGAACTCCTTAGCGCCTCGAACCCTCGAGTGAAAGCTGATGGTTCGCCGCAAGTTGTAGCGGTGCATCGCCTTGGCCAAACCTACTTGTCCGGCGAGGATGCGAGCATTGCTGACCGTTGCCCCATCGGTGGTGACCACGCGGCCTTGGTCAGCCCACTCTCGGTAGGTGTTGTCATCCGCACCGATCACGACGACGCGGTAGTCGGTGAGCAATTCGTTGTCGATGGCCTCGGCGAACCCGAGTCGATGGAACACCGGCCCGAACGTCTCTCGGTCGTCCATAGAGGCGATCTCGAAGTCGGCTTCCTGCGCTTCACTGAGGGTTTGGCCGGTGAAGTGGCGAGGCGTGGCGGTCATGAACAAGCGTCGGCGAGTCTCGATCAGCCCGGGACGCAGGATGACGCCAAAATCCGGGGAGATCCTACCCGTGCACCGGTGGGCCTCGTCCGCGATCACGAGATCGAACGCGGGAACGTCCCCAAGGCCGAACGCGGACGATATCTGCGGCGACGACTGATAGGTGGCGAACACGACCCGACGTCCCGGACCGCGTAGAAATGCCGCGATATCCTCGGGATCGGTGGTAACCGGCAACCCGAGATCGCTCGTCGAAGAAGCCGCGGAATCGCTGTCCGCCACGGTTCGGTCCGAACAGACGGGCAGGAAGTCGAATCCCAGCGTGCTGTTCGCTGTCCACTCCCGCAGGGTTTGAGCAAGCAACGCCAGCGACGGAACCAACACCAGAGTCCGATCGGCAGCGAGTTCCTCGCTGACGAACAAGGCGGTCAGCGTCTTACCGGTGCCGCATGCCATGATCAACTGACCCCGGTCGTCGCCACTGTCGAACCCGTTCACCACGGCCTCGATCGCAGAACGTTGGTGCGGGCGCGGCTGTTTGGGCACTACCGGTCTGGCTCTCAGAGATGAGGGAGATTCGGGCCAGTCGAGTTGTGCTGCCTCGAGATCCCCCCGCAGCAGTACAGCTGCCTGCTTCTCTTGGGCCTCGAGCGTGCGCTTGGCGGTGCTCCCGATCCGATTGGTCGTCGCGATCAGAAGGCGAAACGCGAAGACGGAGCGCGCAGATTCGGACAGAAACGTGTCGACATCATGTTTGGTAATCGAGGTGTTCTCGGCGTAAGCCTTGGCCTGGATCGCCCACAAGTTGCCCTGACGATCCACGGCGACCAGGTCGATCCCGGCGTCTGCGCCCCAGCGACCAGGCCAATCATCCCATAGCCATACCTGCCGGATCTCGTGAGCGTATGCCGGGTCATGGGTCAGGAACCATTGGCAAATCCGCTCGAACTGCGCACCCTTGTGAACGTTGTCATCGGGGTCCAGTTGGTCCAAAAGGTCGGTCAGTGTGGCCATGTGGCGGGCTCGTCCTGCTTTCGAGAACACGAATCAGTCGGGCCAAGCAACGCTGCCGAGCCCGGGAGGAGGTGGCCGAGCCTAGCGCTAGGGTCTGACATAAACGATATGAGTCGTGTTCCCGCACTGGTCGTGACCGGTGCCATTGCGATGACCGGTTATCGGGACGACGCACTCGGGTAGGGGTACCGCTCTAGTCTGATCGCCATCGCGTTCGCCGGAACATCCACCCATGCCGCTGATCTCGGGCTGCTTCAGTCCTCGGGAGTGCAGAGTGGCACCACTCACTGGGGTGAGATGTCGGTTACACACTCGTTGATGCTGTTATCGATGAGTCGGTTCGACGCTGCTGATCAAGTGATGGCCCGTGAGGTTCACGTGTGGTCGCAGGGCTACCATGCTGGGCGTGGACCATGGCTCAAACACCCACTCGCGCAAGGACATCGACCAGATGTTCGCTGCACAAGCGATCGAAGAAGCGCGGAATTCTCCTGGGAACACACATGTCGGCGCGGTGATAGCCAGAGGAGATACGATACTGGCAACTGGCTACAAAGGCGAGGTTGAGGGCCTTCACGCAGAGCAAGTAGCCCTTCAGAAAGCCCGCGTGGCTGACAGTGGCCTAACCGGGGCCTCGCTCTACACGACGTTGGAGCCGTGCGCAAACTCCCGGACGGCTCGGGTTCCGTGTGCCGAGCTCATCGCAGAGGCCGGCATAACGGTCGTACACATAGGTGAGTACGACCCCAATCCGCAAGTCAACCGCCTCGGATGGAAATACCTGCGCGACCGCGGCATCCAACTCCGGGACTTTCCAGCCAGTCTTCGCGAGCAAGCGCGCGGCGTCAACGCAGATTTCACCAAGGTTTTCACAAGGGGAACCGGCATGAGCGCGGGCGCGAAGTTCGACTTTACGACGAACGGGGGCAGGTTCACGATCAGCGCCGACGAGCACCCCGATGCTGCTTCCTGGGAAACCAAATGGACCAATTGCGGTGCCTCGGCGATCTACCTCTATGGCGGAACGCCCGGCATCGTCGCGCTGGCGCGTTATGCGAACGAGTTCAACGAGATCGACGATCCTGACGCACTTGACTACGGACACCATTCTCCCAAGATCCACCTGGGCGCTATTGGTGTGATGCGCAACAAGCACGGACATGTCCTCTGCAAAGTCATCGCGATCGAACCCACTGCCGACTACGGCGGTTCTGGACCGGTCTCGGTCACCATCAGATGGGAGATCCGCCTGCCCGAGGGTGATTCGCCGGGATAGCTCAGGCCGTCCAGCCTGCGTGCCTCCAATAGAGCTGGACATCGTGAGGCTTACCGTCCGGGCGGCTCACGGGGAAGGAATCCGTACGCAATTGGCCGGAGTGAGATGCGATTACACACTCCCTATGTGTACTGACCGCCGAAGTTGGGTGACGGCGTGGCGAGCTCGTTTCGCTGCGCGAAATATAGCGGGGCCTGGTCAGCTCCCGTCGTAGGCAACCTGCACTCGTATGGTGCCCTTGGCTGTGTGTAGGAAGGCGTCGCCTTGTCCGGCCAGAGCCTCGGCTCCGGTCTCGTCCAGAATGATGCGGCTGTCGGTAGCGGTCTTGACGCGCAGGGCAAGTTGGGCGGGGAAGTTGGAGCGGATAGTCGTCGAGATAACATCCGCGCTTGGGCGCTGCGTAGCTGCGATGACGTGGATGCCCGCAGCGCGGGCCTTCTGCGTCAGGCGCTTGAGCAGCGCTTCGATTTGCTTCTTCTCTTCGGGATCGCTTGTGAGGTCGGCGTACTCGTCCAGGACGATGACGATCCAGGGCTTGCGGTCTGCCTTGTCGACCGTGGCGTTGTACTCGACGAGCTTGCGTGTGCGGATCGCCTTCATGTCCTTGTAGCGCACAGCCATCTCTTCGACGGTTTCCTCGAGAATCTCGATAGCGTCAGTGGCGTCCATACCGATCATGCCATCAAGGTGAGGGTCGTCCTCGAAGTCGACAAGCTCGGTACCCTTGGGGTCGACGAGGCGGAGTCGCAGGGTGTCCTTGTCGTACCGGACCAACCCCTTGAGGATCGTGTCCAGGGCGACAGACTTCCCTGATCCGGTAGTGCCGGCCACCAGTAAGTGCGGCGAGTCCGCAGAGGACAGGTCGATGGTGACCGGGTTACCTTCGATGTCGGCGCCCAGCGGAGCGATGAGGCTCCCGGGGTCAGTCGGGCACCGCTGCCACAGTGCCTTTGCGTCGACCCCATACTTCTCGTCGTCGATCTTGGGGATCTCGAAGAGCACGGATCCGCGGTCGCTGCGGGTACGAATGCTGAACCCGGAGGGCAGTGCCAAGGCCAAAAAGATCTCGTCGCGACGGTTGGTCAGCTTATCTACGGTGACCCCAGGATTGGGGATAAACCGGAAGATGTAGAAGCCGGGTCCTTCCTGCCACTTACCGACCTTCGGGGCTGTGACTGCAACCTTGTGGCGAGCAAAGACGTCGACGACCTTGTTGTATCGAAGCCTCAGCTCCTCCGCGGGGAGCCCACTGCGGTGAGTCTGCAGAGGGGCAGGTCCCACCGCTTCGACAGGGTGAAACGCAACTGCCGCTATCGGAGCATTTGTCGGAGCAGTCGCTTCGACAACTTCGACAGATGCCGTCGGTACTTCCACAGTGCGCAGTTCGGCGGAGATGCCTGCTGAGGCGGTCCTGCCGACGGCGCTGGAAACCTTCACTGTCGCACTGAGATGCCCAGAGACAACGAGGGAGTCGGCACTGGTGGGGTCATGGTTGGCGCGCAGAGCGCCGATAAGGTTCAGCAGCTCGTGCTTGTTCAATCTCACCAGAATGTGCTTGCCGAGGCTTCCGACCGCAGGGGCTGGCTGATCGTCCTCGGCTGAAATTGCCACGGCAACGCCGGTGACTTGACCGAGCTGGACATCCTCGGAACGCAAGGCGTCAAGGACCGTTGCCTCGGCCTGACGGTGGTCGTCGTCGCCGATAATGGTTCGGGCAGGAAGGTCTGCGGCCTGGAGAGCATGTCCACTGGTCTGAGTGATCGCGGCGGCAAGCTCGTCCAGCCAGAAGGGGCGGTCATGGCGAGCCCCGCCATCCGAGCGGAATGCGTCCTCGCACAGGTCGGTGGTGCGATTGAGCTGTTCCTCGGCCGAGCCGACGTCAAAGATCTGGCGGAATTTTGACTCGGCGACCAGGACATCAAGTTGGACCGTGCCGTCGTCCTGAACGGTCAGCACGAACCTGCCCAAATCGGCACGGGTTTTGTGTCCACGGCCGAACCAGCGGTGGTGCTCGTCGAAGCTGATCCAGGTGACCAGGCTTATGCCCTGGCGAGGGACGGGGAACTGCTGGTCGATGACAAACCGGGTGGCGACCAATCCGACGACTTCGTTGACTGTGGTGCCAATGCCCAGCGAGCGCAGCACGGCGCCAGGGGCCACATTGCGGCCGACCTCGTAGATCCGCTTAGCGGTGCCTTCGGAGTTCTGCGAGGTGACGACCCCGATCTGCTCCAGTCGGCGCCGCAGTCGCTGGACGACGAACTGCTGACCGGTCTGCGAACTGACAATTAGCGTATAGGACTCGTTCTTGCCGACATTGGGCTTGACGAGGATGACGTCGGGGCGATTTCGCAGAGCATCGATCTGCTCACGGCCGATGAAGCTGTCGAGGGTAACTACCCAGTGTGCAACGCAGTGCAGAGTGGCGAACAAGTCCTGGTGCTGGTCGAACTGTACCTGCATCTCGAAGTAGTCAATGCCGTCGACACTCTCCCGGGAGACAGGGGAACGGCGGTCGTAGCGCACGCACAGCGTCGACCAGGACTCAAGAGTCTCGTCAGTGGTCTCGGGCAACAGTGCTCTTACGACGTTCTCGCTGGTCTGAGCCAGGTTGTGTGAAGCCGGGTGCTTCCAGGAGTTGAAGGAGCCGGACAAGGATTCCTTCTTGGTGCTCTCCTTGATGCTGGTCTGGGTGCCGAACAGCGCCGGAGCCAGAGCGAGGTCGACGGTATCTTCCAGCCCTGACAGGTCTGCTTTCTGGTCGGGCTCCCATGCCTGCAGGATGAGTTGGACGTCAGGCAAGAAGCTGTCCTCGGACATCTCCGAGCCGGAGAACTGCACGTCGAAACCCTGGATAATCTCGTGATGGGTCGCTTGGGGAGCAAGCACGACCAGATCAACCTTCAGGCGAGGGTTCTTGGCCCGCATCTGCTTTGCCACACGCATGGGCAAGACAGGGTCGCCGTTGCGGTCCAGAAGCAATACGCGTAGGCCGTCGAGCTTGTGGGGGTATGTCGTCAGATAGTCAGTGATGACGCGGACCATCTCGTCGATCGCGGTCTCGTCCACGCTCGACAGCCAGTCCTTGGACTCGTTGCCGCCGTAGCGGACTGGCACGTACTCCTCGTGCCCAGCCGATTCCCGCATCGGAATTGCGATCGTGCCGCCGGGCCCGACGACGACCGCAGGGGTCCCATGCGGGGAGATCCGGTCGATGGCGTCGAAGAAGAGGTCCTCGTTCTCCTGATTGAGGCTAAGACCTCCCTCCTTGTTCAAGGCGGTCTCGATGCTGCTGGCGGCCTCGGCGTAGTTCTTTGCCAACCAGCGCAGCTTCAGCGGGTGGGTGGCCAGCATCATCATGCGATGATCGGCCAGTCTGACGACATCGGTTAAGACGACAGCCTCAAGGTCTGCGTCCGGAGCATTGTCGGGAACCAGGGTGGTGCGAGCTTCGCGAACTATGCTTTCCCACTCGCGGACATAATCGTTGATGTTCCCTGCATCGAGCCCGTCGGAGAATCGCTCGAAATGCTCGAGCTTGAGGCGCTCCAACTGGCTGGCGAAATGTGATGCAGGGACAGGCACAGGTTCGTCGACCTGCCACAGCCGGGGGTCATTGAACTTCTCGAGGAAAGTGTCGAACGTCAGATTGCTGGCGTAGCCAGGTGGGTTTCGCCAGCCATGGATGAGAGCTGCCAGTGCGATTTGCCCGGGGATGCCTACGGGGTCCCAGCGAAAGCGTCGCTGGGCGGCGCCGTCCATCTCGACCAGGATGCGCAGCGGGCCCCACTCGGCGTTCGTGTCAAACGGTTCGTCTTCCTCCGGCAGGGGCGGCTTGGTCAGGTCCAGCAGGCAGTTCTTGACCTCCAAGGTCAAGCGAAGACCGGTGGAGTCCTGGACATCACGCAGGGTGTGTGCGTATAGAAAGGCGAACAGCCAGCGGCTCCACCGCCCGGCTTCCTGGTCGCCTTCAAGCCCGACGACAACGGAGCCTTCCTCTTCGTCGGCGAAATAGGTCAGCTCGCGCAGCAGGGCCCGCAGTGGGTCCTGGACGAACTGCGAGTCAGGGAAGGCAAGCTTCTCAACTTTGCGGCGCAATCGTTTGGACAGAAGGTCTGCCAACGGTTCGGCCCCACCTGCGGGAGCCTCGTCAAGGAAGCGCTGGGCCGATTCCTGGTCTCCGCGGTCGAGCGCGTCTTCGATCAGAATGGCATCGAACTCGTCGACCCGCTCCGTGGCCGTCCTCTCGATCTCTTGCCGGACTTGCTGGCCCAGGCCGATCTTCTTGGATTTCTGTTCGAAGACTTCAAGCCAGAGGGTCAGGTCCTGTTCGCAGCGCAGCTGACGAGGATCTTGCGGGGTAGATCCACTGCGGTTGAGGTCGAGAACGAGGCTGCGCATGCGCATTTTGGCTGTCTCAGAATCCGTACCGATATGGTCCAGGGACTCCTCGCTGAACTCGGTCGTGGCGATGCGCTCAATCAAGTCGTCTTCGGTGATCTCCTTGCCCGTGGGCTGTTTGAAGGCACTGACCGACACGTTCTTCTTGATCCGGGCAGGCAGCGCGGCGGGCTTGATGAAGAGGGCTCGGTCCGGGAAGAGGTCAAGAGCTGGCAGGGCTGCTGAGATCTCAGGTAAGACTACGTCAGAGGTATGGATCTGAGTTGCTGCAACCTTCTGCGCGGTCTCGGCTAGGAAGGCTGCCCAGCGGTGCAAGGAACGGGGTTCCACTTCGGTGACGGCACGCCAGATCTCCGACAGAGAGGTGGCCATCAGTGCCGGAACGGTGCCGATGCCACCAGCCTCCCGCCATGCTTCTGCCATGAACCTGTCGAACCCGCGCTCGCCAGCGGCGTCGTGGTGTTCGCCCAGGATTGCGGCATCGTCAAGGGCGTTCATGGCCGCCAAACCCTGTGCGTCTGGCGACTCACCCCACTCGAAGAGCAACGCCGCCGTACCCTGGCCCGAATTTCGCCACTTTGTCAGCTGGTCCTGCGGATCCAGCAGGTATTCGACAGGTACGCCCACGATCGGTTCTGAGGTGCCGACTTTGACGACGACCTGACGGTCCGGTGACTCCAGCAGGCTCTGGGCCGTCCTACGGAGGGCCTCGGCAACAGTCGGCCGATCGAACCCGCTGATGCGCAGGACGGCACGGGCTCCGCTGATCTCCGTGACCTTGCGGAGTGCTTCGTCGGCGACGAATCGACCGAGGGCTCGGACGCTGCTGGAGGTCACTGGGGCTCCCCTCGAACCATGCTGGTCGCATCTGAATATTGAGTGAGCAGACCGATAGCGGCCAGCTTTTCCCGAAACGCCTTGCCGTTGTGGTCAAGGACCGATGGGTCGACCTCGTAGGCCAACGGGCTCGCGGCCGCGACCTTGTTCTCCACAACGAGCCCGTACTTCTCGTACAGCAGTGCACAGAACTGGTCGAACTCCATCTCTGTACCCTTCGCGACGGTCGCAGATACCAGGCCCTCGAGCATCGGGGGCTTCATGGTGAAGTGTCGGCGCCCGACCGTCGCGTTCAGGGCTCCCACGGCCGCGAGGGTCTCGCTGAAGAACGCTCGGGGCGAGGCGACTGCGTTGCCGGCCTCCTTGGTGAATCTCTCGTAGCGGCGCTTCTTGGCCTCATCGCCGTCGGCTTCGATTTCGTCGATCATTGCCAGCGCCTGGACGTTGATCGCGTTGACTATGTCATTGCGGCAGACTGCGAGGTTTTTCGCCGACTCTCTGCGCAGCGGGGTTGCTTCGTTGCCGAAGTCCAACAGGACCGACTCGCGATCGGTAGCACCGAGCTTCGTGCGTGCGAGGTGCAACTGGTGGCGTGCCAAGCAGTAGGGGACCCAATGCATGAGGCTCTCGGTGCGTTTGGCTCTGGGGACCGTCGCAATCCGGGTGACGATGTTCCGGGTCCCCTCTCTCATTAGGTCCGGCCACGGGCTGAGATCCTCGTGTAGCTCGATTCCTGCGTCTGAGCCCTCCACGGGCGCTTCGTCGTAGTCGAAGTCGTGCGCGCTGAGGGCCTTGGCAAGATTGCCCAGTGGAGTGCCGCTGTCCCGTACAAGGTCGGCCAGGCCCTGTCGTGTCGCTTCCTTGCGGGCAACATCAAGGTCGCTGCGTAGGACTTTGTAAGCCCATCCACCACCATCGCGGAAGAGGTAACGCTCGATACTCGGAGCGTTGATGCCAACGGCGACCTTGCTGGCCTGCGTGCGCTTCTTGGCGCTCTTCTTGAGGGAAGCATCGCTTTGCTTGATTCGTCGTTCGACTGCGTCGTAGTGGATGAGCTCACCCACGAACGGATAGATGTGCGCGCCGAACCAACTGGGTTGGCTACGACGCCCAGGAATCTCGACCAATAGAGACGAGAACAGGGCGTGGAGCGTTTCCAACGTCTCGGGAGAATCCAACTCGACGGCCTTGCCGAGTTCTTCGTCGCCCTCGACGATGCGGGTCTTGGTCGCGATCCGCCGGGCCAGGTCGTGCGAGGTCCTCTTGTAGGCCGTGTCGGCTCCGTCGTCCAGAAGTCCTGCGAACTTCTCCGGGGCTTCCTGATGCGCCAGGTAGACGCCGCGGGCGATCGCGAGCATCTCGAGCGGTACGTAAAAGCCGCGGCCCTGCTGTTCGAGATTCACCCCGAAGAGGCGAAGGACGACCTCGGCCTTTGAACGATCAGCCATCACGCACGCACCGACCTGATCTTGTCGCCGACGTCGATCATAAGCTTTCTCATGACATTGCCCACCAGTACCTGGATCTCGTCGTCCTTGTTCGACGAGTCAGCCAGCTCTGCCAAGGATCCGCTCAGGCCACGGATCTCGGCCTCGTGCTGGACCTCGCTACGCAGGCCCGCGGCCCACCGCGTCAGCAACTCGAAGCGCAGGAGGTCTGCTTCCACCGAGACTGCATCTTGGTCAGGGTCGACGGCCGGGATACGGATGTAGACGGCCCGGTTGAGCCATTCGACTGCTTTTTGCATCTCGGGGGCAACGTCCGCCCGGCCTTCCTGCTGCCACTGGGTGACTTGATCGACGACCTCAACCCCCTTGCTGGGCACTCGTCGAGAGATCACGGCCGCGCGGGCGCGGTGAGTGAAGAAGGCCGGGTCAAGTATCAAGAAGTCAGGGTTGCTCCCCGCTCGGTGAATGCCCTGGACGGCCTCCAGGCCTTTGAGGAAGCGGTCACGCACTCTGGTGTCTGCCAGGTCCCGGTTCTTGTCCTGGACACTGACGAAGTCGTCGCCAGCCTCCAGGCCCATGCGGGCGAACCGGTCCTTGTTGTCGTCACTGTTGAAAAAGTCAGCTCGTCGCAAGAACGTGTACAGGCCCCGCAACTGTTCGGCCTGTTTCTGAGCGTCCCGACTCGTACGGACTTTCTGCAGGTAGCTGCTGGCGTCCGCTGGTGGGAAGTGGCCAGCCGTGTCCGGGTCCAGCCGGTCGTCGACCTTGCGACGGGAGACCTTGCCCGGGTCCAGCTTTCGTAGCGCGAAGAAGGCGGGAACCATATGCCGCTGTTGCTGGGTCAGCCGGTCACCGAAGAGAGCCTGGTGGTACAAGTGTGGAGCCTGCCACAACGTGTTCGAGTGCGACCACTGGTATCTGGCATGGACGTTCTCACAGGACAGTCCACCGGTGAGCATGTAGCTGGTCACCGACAGCGCCTGACGGGTCGTTACTACGGCTCCGGTGCGCTCGGCAGCGGCGAACACGTCCCTGATCGCGGCCCGGCGCTGAGGCCCGCTGGTGGGATCGCTTAGTTCGTTGCGGTTGGCCAGGATTGGGCAGACTTTCCGTGCATCACAGGCTTCGCAGGGCTTCCACCGGGACCATTGCGTCGTGGTCCACTGCTTCAGGACCCAAAGAATGAGCCCGCCGTTGGGGTTGTCGGCTGCTACGGACTGGTAGTTGAGGTTGATGACAGTGACCGTGCTGTCGGGGTCGCTTACCTGCCCGCGGACGATTCCTTCCGCGAGCGTCGTCACTAGAATCTTGGCGCGACCGGTGCCTCCCTTGTCAAGGTTGTCGTCTTCGGCGACGCACTTACGTAGCTGGCCCTCGTTTGCGCAGATGATCGCGACGCCTTCGTCCGGAGGGTCGAGCAGTTCCACGAGCTTGCGAGCACCCGCCTGCACACTGATCTCGCTGAGATCCCTGATGATGTACAGCGGGCGTCCACTATGGGTCCGGCCGATTGGGCGGCTGGCGTTGCCGGCCTCGGACAGCTCACGGAAAACTGCCTTCCGGACCTCTGGTGTGACCGTCTCGGCATCGTTCCGCAGCGCAGTCAGAAGGCTGGCGCACAGGCTTGTCTTGCCATGCCCGGCGTCCCCGGTCAGGACAATAGTTTTCGTGGTGGGTCGCTCTATGGCCTTCAGCAGATAGTCGAGCGTCACGACGGGGAACAGCGACTGCGTCCAGTCTGCCTGCAGCTCGTAGATCATCTCAGAGGTGTCGACATCGAACGGCTGGTAGCGACGTATGCGTTGGACGTGCTTGTTGACCTCTAGCGGCATGCTGCTGTCCTTCGTCGACCGATCCGGGAGCGCTGTGGAATTCTAGCTGTCAATGTCCCTATCGGCGATCAAATCCCTTGTCAGAGAGCTAAAGTGACGATTCGAGTCGCACTCCTTAAGCGGCGGCGAGCTGCTGGTAACTGTCGGCGCGTTTATCCCGTCGCCAGCGGGCTTTTTCGGTGCGATGGCCCCAGAGACGGCCGATCACGATGCCGAGGACGGCAGCGCGCGCTGCCAGTAGCGCGGCAGCTATCAGGCGCCCAATCGCTGTTCGGTGATCGCGGCCGAGTCGTGCCCGTTTGTCGGGAGCGTGTGTGCAGAGTGGAACACTCTCACAGGGGCCGGAGGAAGGTCGAGCTCCCTGCGCGCCGCGTTGACGAATTGTTCGAAAGCAGTCCCTGCTGGCTGGCGCGCCTGGCTCCACTCGATGCGGTCTTGAATCCGTCGGTCGGTTGCGGCGGAGAACAAGGCTCCGAGTGCTTCGTCGAGATCTGTGACCGCCACGACGACGTCAGTGGACCCGTGGAGCCACACGGCGGCTACCGCGCTGTCCCAGGCCGCGAACCCTCCCGAACGGGTGTGTTCGATCAGGGCTTGAAATGCTGCTGCGTCGGTATCGGTCAGGGCGACTACACGAATCGCTTCGTAGGTGGCTTGGAACTGTTCGATGACGCGTTGATAGCTAGCGGTCTTCTGATCGCGGCGCCAGCGAGTCGACTCGGATCGTGAATCCCACAACCGCCCGACCATGACGCCGACCAAGCCGGCCAACGCCGCGAAGAATGCTGCCGTCATTGTTCCCCCAACTTGCCCCTCCTGCGCAAGGGATAAGAGCCAGTCTACGGCCATTGTGCAGCATTGCCAGGCACTATTCGTCAGGAAGCGTTCTGTACCAGCGGATCTCGCTCATCTACGAGCGCAGCCGGTCGATCCGAGCATGGCGATCGTCCAGGAACTGCAACCAGGGCAGGCATACCAGTCCCTCCGGGACTGCACCCGAGCAAGAGTGCGCAGCTAGCGTATTTTCCGCAGCTCAGGTGATAGGTGGTGTAGAGGTGGTACCACGCGCCGGGGTGAGATAGCGGTTACACAATCCTCGAACCCCGGGCACGAGAGGAGACGACCGTGTCACCTCTCCCGTCCCTCTCCCGTCCGGGAGTCGGTCTGTCTACGCCCGCATCGCTATCACCGGCCCGTCCAAGCATCAGGTAGTGCCGATGACCGAGTGCGCGGCGAAGACAGGCCAGACACGGCGGGATCCTGGCTCGACCCTGCACGCGGCCACACGGCACTCGCAGGCCACCCACCAGCCAGCCGCGTCCCTTTCATCTCAGGTCAGTACAGCTAGCCGACGAAACGACTGGAGTTTGTAGATGGAGACTGACAGCATGGCAATCTATGGGTGAACCCGGGGAACCTCAGCTGATCGCAAAGCTAGACGGCTATGAGATAGTGCTTGACCGACAGACCGCTACTGGTCAGATCCTTCGGCCTGGTCGCCTAGCCGTGGCTTTCCCTCTGAGTGATAACGCACCGTTCGAGCCGACATCTCAAATTGCGAAAACCACATACCGCGTACGAGAGCGCACCCTGACGATCGAGACCACCACTGGCGATCAGATTGTCGCCGAGATTCCCATTCGGGACGACCTGAATCCGTGTGGGGACCGTCCGTCGGTCTATCTCGATCAAAATCAATGGAGCGCCCTCTACAAGGCCCACCAGGTCATCGGTGGCATAGCCCCCAAGGAACAGCGAGCCGCTGAATGGCTGATTGAGCAAACTGAGAACAAGCGAATAATTCTACCCATATCCTCAGGTCATATGTCCGAAACTTGCCAGTGGAGAAACGGCGGTGAGCGATACGCGCTCGCAGTGCAAATGCTGAGACTCAGCGCTGGTTGGCAACTTCGAGACCCATTGGCGGTCCGCCATGACGAACTAGCCGCATCTATGCTGGGCGTGATCGGAAATCGCGATCAGCCCGCCTTTCGTCCAGTCGTAACTCTTGAACCTTTTGCAACCCACGCGGGACGTCAGGAGCCGAATACGCCCATTACCAATGATTTGGCAGAATTTGGCTTTGAGTTGGACACTTTGATATCAACAGCATCCCTTTTTGACACATTATTGGACACCGAGTCGATAAGTCAGAATCCAGGTTCCGGCTGGGTTGAACGCAATCAGAGGTTCACTGATTGGCTTGGAGCTCAGGAGAATCGCGGCCGAGAGTTGGTCCGCAAGCAAACGTACGCTTTCTTCTTCGCAGACACATATAAGGAGATAGCGACAGCCGCGCAGGCCGCTGGAGTGTCTCCCGAGCTCATGGGTTCTTGGGTTTTGTCCCATATGGAGACTGAAGTGAGCAAAATGCCGAGCCTCGGGCTGTTTAGAGAGATATTTCATGATAAGCTAGTAGACAGTCGAACCAGCTGGAACAGCAACGACCTAAATGACATATTTTACCTGACCTGCGGAATGGCATATTGCGACTATGCTGTCGGAGAAAAATATCTGATGAGCAGGGCCAGGCAATCGCTGCAACGACTGGGACGCCCTTTCAACATCTTTCGGCGGCTCAGCGACTGTGTGCCGGTTCTCGCGGATCGAATTGGAGAGCGTTTCGATGGTTAGCGCCTGACGAGAATGAAGTTACGCATCCGTGACGGGAAGCGTCGAAGAAGGCCAACCAGCAACATCATGGCGTTCTGGGCAGGCTGATATCATTCCTCACGTCGTAGTCTATTGTGCGGCAGCAAGTTCTGCTCTGGTGGAGTTTTTTGCCACGGCGTCGACGAATTTGCCAGACTCAGACGTAGCGCGGGCGCCCCAGCAGAGTCGAATACTGAAGTCGGTCACCGAGCCCTGCGCTCTCGACGTGCGTGGCGACAATCTTGCGCTCGTCCGCAGAGATTGTCGAGCCGAGGACGATCTTTTCTACAAACGCCTCCAGGTCGAACTCGACATGAATGCCGCCATCTGGGACCTGGACACCGAACTCCTCCGCCATCCGAAGCGAGATCGCCAGGCGGAACTCCCTCTCCCACTCGAACGCCCGGTGCTTGAAGAAGAAGCGGTTTAGCATTCCGGTGTCATTCATTCTGACCTCGGTGAGGTCAATATATTCAACCGGCGCGGCGATCAGCTGCTCCACGTCACAATCCGGACTGAGCCTGAATGGCTGGAATGCCGCGCGCATGCGCTCGGGGGTGGTGCAGATGGCGATACCCTTGTGCTCATCGGCATAGAGCTTCCACATCGCATCACTTTCGTATGAGGCCCGATGCCAGCAACTGATCTTGGTAAGCCGCTTGAGCGCGAAGAAGGCGTGCTCCAAGGCGGCGTATGGGGGACCGACGTCGTGCTCGCCGACCTGCACCGAGACCGCGCCTTCGAACGGATCGTGGAACTGTGTGGCTGCCGCGAAGTAAAGAGTTGATGTTTTCAGCGTCGATATAAAACGGTCCCTACGAAGATACTTCCAGACCGGTCCGTCCCACTCAACATTGCGACCCTCAAGCTTTAGCACGAAGACCTCCCGATGACCAGCGCGTCTGCGCCCAGGCCAGCCACTGTCGACGGTCGTAGCTTAGCCATAACTGGCTCCGCCGCACCGTTGAAACGACGGGTAGCTTCCGGACGTGCCGGATGAATTTGCGCCGCCGTCTGTCCTGAGTACGTCACCGAGCTAGCATCAGCAAGGACCGTTCGGGCTGAGGTTCTCTCAGCGCCGGCACGGTACTGAGTTCGCACCGTGGTGAATGCGAACACGGACAGCGGACTGATCGCGACCACCCAGGACGCAACAGCGCCGCGGCCAGGTCGCCGATTCAGCTATGCCGCGACCGCGTGGGACGCGCGCGTCGCTACCGGTCGAGGATTTTGTGCAGCAGGCCGACCACCGCAAGTGCGACCCCGACTCCTACACCCACCTCGGTGATCACCCCGATGGCCGTTCCGGTCGCGCCTGCAGTTGCGAGGATCACGAACCATCGCAACGGCAACCGATCGGGATCGGGCTGCGAACCGGGCTGGCTCGCGGTGCTAGCGGTCATGTGACGACGCCTTTCGCTCTTTTGTCCACCAGATCGGGACGGTCGCTGATGGCCGTCCACTGGTATCCACCCTCGTACGCTCACCGGGTCGTCGTCTATGTTCGGCGATACATCACTTTGTCAGGGGGTTATCATTTCTGAAACCAACAAGACCGTGACCATGCTCAGCGTTCCGCCCTTCGGCGGCCCTGGAACGGGCGGCCAGGTCATCGCCGACGCCGATGGGGCCGAACGAGTTGTGGTCACCTACGACGATGCCCCCGGGCCGTGGAAGTACACGGCTGAAGGTCGCCTCGTGAACGGATCGCCGATGATCACAGAACTGCTGGTGAGCCAGCGTGATCCGTCCGCACCCGTACCGATCACCCTCACCGGACTTCGTCGCGTACAGCTGCACCCGATCCTCGACCGCGTAAAACGCTCCTTGAAAACCAGGTGGGAGAATCGCGTCTCGCAGCTGCTCGGCGATGCCCGAACCCACGTTCCCAAGTCCGGCCGGTCTTGGCCCGCAGAGCATTACATGCAGGTCGCGTGGTGGTATATCGAGGCCGAAGCCGACGGTCGCGCCGCCCGCAAAGCGATAGCCGAACACTGGGATGTTCAGCCCATCACGGCGAGTCGCTGGCTGAGGGAGGCGCGCAAACGCGGCTACCTTGCGCCCTACGCTGCGGGAAAGAACGAGCGCAGCGACGAGGACCTGTGGTCGAGACAGCGGTTCGCCACGTCTACCGTCGAGATGTCGGTGGTCCGCGCTTTCCTCGATCGGACAGTGACCGGCGCGGTGAAGGATTCGCCGGAGACCGCGCTGGCCACAGTCGTGGACGTGCTGCTCACGCTGGGGGGCGAAGCGATCTCGCGTGCCACACGAATCGAGAACGCCAAGGAAGAACTCGGTGTCCAAGCTTTTCTTGAGTATCTATTCGCGTTCGCAGAGCAGTCCGAGACTGAGGTAGTGCGTGCGAGCGCCAAAGCATTGGTGGATGCGCTGAACGACCGATGATCGGTTTACGGTGGTGAGTTGATCCCGGGGCGAGATGTTCGTTGGCATCGTACCTGGCTGACTGTACTGCTTCTCCGGGCTTCCGGACGCAAAATGGGTGACTCGACATCGTCATTGGGTCCAGGCACTGTGTTTGTTGTTGGGGACCAAGGCCGCAGTCCGCACCCTGTACAGTTCTGGGATGGCCGATGCAGAATCGCCGCTTGGGCGCCGATTTATTGATGATTACTCCGCTTGGTTGGGGCTCCGCGAAACGGATCACTCCAACAACAGGACCTATTTCGAGTCTGCGACTATCGTAGTGGACACTAACGTGTTACTTGACTTGTATCGAGTTTCTTCCGCAACGCGCCGTGAAATAATTGATGTACTATCTAAAATCCAGGATCGCCTTTGGATTCCACATCAAGTCGCTCTTGAATACAGTCGAAATCGCGGAAGTGCTGTAGTCGATCGAAATAAGCAGTTCTCGGACGTTAGAAGCGCTCTCAGAAATTCCGAATCCGGCGCGATAAGCAAGCTGGAGACCGCATTGACGAAGCTAATTAGATTTCGCGAAAGAAACCGATCAGATCGAGTCTGGGATCCGGAAAAATTTGGGGTGGATCCCTCTGGCCTGAAACGTCGAATTCAAGGAGTTTGGAACGATGCGCTGGCAGAGGTGGATGCGCTTGAGGCGGAGATAGAGCTGTCTTTCGAAGATTTGACTGCAGATCCTGTTCTCGAACAGCTCGATCAGATCCTGTCCGGCAGGGTTGGTCCGGCCCCGACGGCTCACGATCTGCAACGGCATGTCGAACACGCGATAGGGTTTCGCTACCCGAGTCAAATCCCTCCAGGATATGAAGACGTCGAGGAGAAAGACACACCTCTACGTCAAGCAGGGGATTATCTACTGTGGCGCCAGATAATTGAAAAGCTAAGCACATCCGATTCGATTGATACTCAACGCATTCTACTGGTAACGGGTGACTTTAAATCTGACTGGTGGGTATTGGATCGCGCAGGCAATCCTATAAGTGCACGGCCCGAATTGGTCGATGAGCTGCGACAGGAGGCAAATGCGGATCTCCTGATGCTCTCATTAACGCAACTTCTCCGGGGTGCCAAAGATTATCTTGACTATGATGTTTCTGACGAGGCGATCTCGGAAGTGCAGGAGCACGTTGAAGAGGATGCCCTCAGAGAACTACTGCCCGACATTGTGCGTGGTAGCAGTGCGCCGATCAATTTGCATGAGCTGAGTCATAACGCTTTTGCGCAAGTGGTCTTTTTTCTTCTGGTGTCAATGGGCTGGGAAGTTTCTCGCCATTTCATAGGCGCAGAAGCGGGAGTAGACTTCATCGCCACAGATACTGACGGCGCGCGTGTGGGTATCGAGGTGAGCTTGCGGCGAGCCAAGTCGAGAACCATACGCCGCGATATCTCCATGTTTGCAGATCGTGTGAGCGAATTGAAAAACGATATAGACCGGTGCCTCTTGATTACGACGGCAACCTGCAACGCAGAGACGGAACACTATGCGCGGGATAGATATCAGATGCAAATAATAGACGGTCACGCCTTCTGTGAACTGCTGAGGACCCACGGAGAAATCGACGCGTACATTCCCGGCAGCTAATTGCGTTTGTGCTGTGCCTGGCGGTGCCGCGATTGCGCCACCAAGGCGCAAAAAGTCGGAGATGCCACCGAAGTCGCGAGCTTCTGCATCAAAGATGCTCTTGCACATCACAATTGCACCTCCACTGGTGGTCGGGCTCCGCAGACGTCCTCCGGTCGTCAGCGACGGATTGTGTGTTCCTAGCCCCGCTCACCGGGGTGGTGCCTGATCGAGTGTTGGGTGGCAGGCTCCGAGGGGTGCGGTAGCCCGCATGCGATCGCTCCGACCGTCTGGCCCGATGTTGTCCTGATAGATCAGTGATTCCGTCCGCGAGGAAGGTTCGGTGTTTAGGGCGCAACCCACCTCCAAGGCCGCTGTCCTTGGTGCCCACGCACACAGGCCAGCCGGTAGTCCGCCTGGAGGCGGGCGTGCTCGGAGACAGCGGCGTGACGCAGCGCAAACAGACACAGCTCGAAGGATCGGAGGTCGCGGATTACCAGGTAGCCCTCCCAGTTGGTGACGTCGGAGCCGTAGGCGTCGGCGAACCGTTCCCACCGTGCTGGTGGGTCCGAGAGGGTGTCGGATTGGAAGGCGACGGTGGCTTGATCCCATTGCGGGGGTCCGATGCAGCAGCGTTCCAGGTCCACGACGTGTCCACCGGTGGGTGCGGCCATGGTGTTGGCTGGGGAGGGGTCGCCGTGGATGACACACCATGGGCTCGGCCACTCCACCGCGTCCCACCGGGCTGCGATGATTTCGGCGTAGTCCCGCAGCCATGCCTTATCTGTGTTGTCGGTGAGGCATTGGTCGATGCGATCGGTGAAGTCGGGCAGGGTGAAGCGCGGTAGTCCGAGGTGGCTGGGCACACGCAGCGTGTGCAGCCGCGCGAGCATCGCCCCGGTTTCGGCGGCCTCGGCCGGGCCGCCTGATCCGAGGTCTTCCCAGAAGGTGACAGGCCGTTCCGCCACCATGACCGGGTCGGGTACCAGGGGTTCGGGTGCGCGAACGTGGTGGGAACGCAACCAGTCCGCCGCGCGGAGTTCCCGGACCGCCGTCGCGAGTTCGCCGCGTTGATGTATACGGATGATGGTCGCGGTGTCGGTGCGCAGCATGGCGTTGTCACGCAACCGGATCGGATCGATCCGGGCAGCCGGGACCTGGGCCCGGACGCAGGCCACTCGGGCCAGTGCCACGATGTCTTTGCTTCTCATGATGGTTCGTCTCTTCTGGTCAATGACCGGTAGCGAGTGCTGCGGCGGTCTCGAACAGGCCAGCGGAGTTGGCACCCTTGATCAACACGACATCGCGACCGCGCAAACCTTCATTGAGCAGGGCAAGCACTTGGTCTTTGGTTTCGACGTGGGTGACCTGGGTCGAGCCCGCGTCGCGAGCGGCGGTAGCGATGAGTTCGGCGTGATGGCCGCCGACGGTGATCAGGGTGTCGATACCCAGATCAGCGACGTGGCGTCCGATCGTCGTGTGCAGGGCGGGTGCGGTGTCGCCGAGTTCGCGCATCTCTCCGAGCACCGCGACAGTGGGTCGGACCGTGGCGGCGATCGTGGCCAGTGATCGCAAGGCGGCTTCGACACTTTCCGGTGAGGCGTTGAACGCATCGTTGATCACGGTGACCCCGTCCGGGCGCTCTGTGACCTCCATCCGGCTACCCGATACCAACCCCACACCATCGAGACCGATAGCGACAGTAGAGAATTCGACACCCGCACTCAAGGCCAGCGCGGCTGCGGCGAGTGCGTTGGTCAGGTGATGTTCACCGACCACGCCGAGGGTGACCGGTGCGGCGTCGTCGCCGTGGCGCAGGATGAACTGTGCGCGGGCGCTGGCATCGAGTGTGATGTCGGTGGCGCGCACGTCGGCGTTCGGGTCGGTGCCGAATCGCAGGACCTGGGCGCGGGTGTGCTCGGCCATGGCGTCCACTAGTGGGTCATCGGATAGCCATAGACCCACTCCGCCGGATCGACATCAGCGACAGCAGCGGACAGGGCGGCATTGGTCTCGATGAGCCAATCGGGCTCGATGCGGGTCTTCGTTCGCGTCATGCCTCCATTTTATTGAAGGAATGTATAAAGGAACCCTCCTTGGGGTCGGGGTGTCTTGGTACACCTGGTTGGAGCAGGGGCGTGACATCAGGGTGTCGGGGGAGGTGCTCGACGCGGTGGCGGGGGTGTTGCGGTTGAGTGCGGCCGAGCGGACGCATCTGTATGTGCTGGCCGGGCTCAATCCGCCGGTGGCGCGGGGGTCCGCGGTGGAGGTGACCGCGGAGATTCGGGCGCTCATCGATGGGTGGGTGCGTGGACCCGCGGTAGTGCGGGATCGGTACTGGAACATCGTGGCGTTCAACGTGCTCGCGGGGCGGGTGTTCGGGTGTGACGATGGCGAGCCGCACAATTGCCTGGTCACGTTCTTCACCAGTCCTCGTTATCGCGAGCTGCCCGACCTGTGGTCCGATGCCGCACCGGGTGTGGTCGCCGCCTATCGCGCGGACGCGGCCCTCGTCCCGCACGACGACGAATTCCAGCGCGTAGCAAGCGAACTCGCTGCTGCCGAGCCGGAGTTCGCCGAGCTCTGGGAGCGACACGATGTCGGTGCGCCTGTGCAAGCCGTGAACGCCCTGCACCACCCGGAGGCCGGGGATCTCTACTTCGACGCCACCACGCTCACCGTCGCCGACCATCCCCACTGGTCACTGGTGCTCTACAACCCGAAACCGAACACCGACACCGCCGACCGCCTGGCTGCCCTCCCCCGACTGCGCCTCTCCGAATCCGCGTAGCGATCCGGTGCGGGTGCGGAACCCGGATCGGCGCGACAGTGCCGACCGTCCCGCAGTACCGTCGATCCTGGTGGTGGCACACCCCTGATAACTGCGCACTGCCTGCTCGGGCTGCCACCCGCCAGGCTGAGTTCATGACGCACAACGGTTCTCGATTCGATGGCAAGACCGCGCTGATCACGGGCGGTAGTAGTGGGATGGGGTTGGCTACCGCGCATCGTCTGATCGCGGAGGGGGCTCGGGTCGTGGTGACCGGACGCGACAAGAAGCGCCTCGACGCGTCGGTCGCCGAGCTCGGTGGGCAGGCGCACGGAATCGCCGGTGATGCCACCGATCTCGACGATCTCGACGATCTCGCCGCGGCGGTGGCCGACCGCTTCGGACACCTCGATCTCCTGTTCGCCAATGCGGGCATCGGCTCGTTCCAGACGATCGAGCAGGTCACCGGCGAGCTCTTCGATCAGGTGATCGGCAGCAACCTCAAGGGCGCCTTCTTCACCATTCAGAAGGTTCTGCCGCTGCTCCCCGACCACGCCTCGATCGTCATCAATGCCTCCTTCGGCCTGCACCTCGGGGTCTCGGGCTCTGCCCTCTACTCCGCGAGCAAAGCGGCCGTCCACAACCTGACCCGCGCTCTCGCCGCGGAATTGGCGCCACGGCGAATCCGGGTGAACGCGGTCAGCCCCGGCTACATCGACGCCCCGGCCTTCCGCGCGGAGCTCTCCGAATCCGCTCGGCAGGGGGTCGCGGCCCTGTCCCCCGCGGGTCGCGTCGGCACCGCAGAAGACGTCGCCGCCGCCGTCGCCTTCCTCGCCTCGGCCGACGCCGCCTTCGTCAACGGTCACGACCTGCGCGTGGACGGCGGCCTCACCGCAATCGGCGCATCGGCGCTGGTGTAGGCCGGCTCAGCGCAGCGCGGCGCGTCCGCGTATGCGGCCGAGCACCACCAGCACCACCAGTGTGACCACGACCAGGACCGTGGTTCCGGCCGCGGCGTCGAAGACTTCGCCACGGTCGGTCTGCGCGAAGATGCTGACGGGCAACGTCTTCCAGGTGGCGGGGTAGACCATGATGGTCGCGCCGAGCTCGCCCATGGACAGGGCGACCGCCAGGCCCGCTGCCGCGCCGAGAGCGGGCAACAGCAGCGGCAGGGTGATCTGGCAGAGGACGCGAACAGGGCCCGCGCCAAGGGATTGCGCGGCCTGCCGGTAGGCGGGGTCGAGCCGATCGAGGGCGGCGGAGACGGCGCTGAAGGCGTAGGCCAGAACCAGGACCGCATGGGCGACGATGACGATCCATTTGGTCCCGCCCAGGAGCACCGGGCGTTCGTTGAAGGCGATGAGGACGCCGAGACCGACCGCTACCGACGGGACGGCGACCGGGAGGTGGAAGACGGCGTCGGTGAGACGGCGCAACCAGGTGGGCGCCGCTCGGGAGGCCAGAGCGGCCCAGGTGCCGAGGACGAGGGAGATGGCGCCGGCGAGCAGGGCGGTTTGCAGGCTCACCGAGAGGCTCGCCGCCTGCTCACCGCTGAGCGCGTTGCCGATATTGGTGAAGCCGAGGTCCGACGGCAGTGGGCCGGTCCAGCTGCCTGCCAGGGCGGCGGCGATCACGGTGGCGATCGGGGCGACGAAGACCACCGCGACCACCAGCCCGAACACGCCGAGTACCAGCGCTTTTCCGCGAGAAGTCCAGACGAGCACGATCATTGCTCCTTCGGGCGGGCGATGAACCGGGCGAACACGAACCGGTAGACGAGGTAGAGGCCCAGCGAGAGCAGCACCTGCACCGAGGCCAGCACCGCCGCACCGGGCAGGTCGAAGGTGACGATGCCCCGGGTGTAGATCAGCGCGGGCAGCGTGATGACGCCCTTGGCGCCGGTGAACAACACGATGCCGAATTCGTTGAGCGTGAGCAGCAGCACCAGCGACCCGCCCGCCGCGAGCGCGGGCCACGCCTCGGGCAGCACCACCTGCCGCAGCACCCGCCACGGCGAAGCGCCGAGACTCGCTGCCACATCGAGTTGTTCCCGGGGCAGCTGCGCGAACGCGGCCAGCACCGGGCGCACCACGAACGGGGTGAAGTAGGTGATCTCGGCCAGGATCACACCGAGCGGGGTCGTCAGAAAGTCGATGACCGGTGTGGTGGCGCCGGTCAATTCGGCGATCAGGGCATTCACCGCACCCGCCGTCCCGTAGAGGAAGGTGAAGGCGAGGGTGATCAGGAACGAGGGCAACGTCAGAATCGTGTCGATGAGCCTGCCGACCAGACCGGATCCGGGAAACGGCACGAAGGCCAGCACGATCGCCAGGAACGTGCCGAGCACCAGACACCCCGCCGTGGCACACACGGCGATGGAAACGGTGCGCCACAACGCTTCCCGGAACGCTTCGGAGCCGAGTACCGACGTCCACACCTCGGTGCCGCGCCCGGTCGGCGTCCGGGTGGACTCGGTGAGCACCCGCAGAATCGGATACCCCGCGATCCCGAGCACCACGAGCACGGGCGGCAAGGTCCACAGGATCGGCAACCACGACCGGCGAGGTGCGCGATCTTTCGACAGCGGCGACGCGTCGGGCCGATCGAGAACGACAGCGCTCACGACAGCACCTCGCCGATGCCCCGTTCGGCTACGAGCGCTTTCATGACTGATCCGCTGCGGGCACGGAACTGCCTGCCGTAGTGGCTGTCTCGCCGATCGCACGAGGGATGAGCACACCCGCCGGGTCCGGAAGCTTCACCCCGACAACGGCACCGGCCTCGGTCGTGAAATGCCCCGATACGTCGGCCGCGAGCGTGCCGGGTAGCCCGTCGACCGACAGCTCGACCCTGGTCGTGGCACCACGCCATACCGAGGTCGACACAGTGGCGCGCAAGGCGTCCCGCTCGCCGGGTTTGCCGACGGTGATCGTGTGCGGGCGGATACACAGCAGCGCGTCGTCGTCGGGCGCCCACTCCGCCGGTCCCACACCGGGTTGCGGCGCCTGGGCGCGCAGGGTGTTGGTGCCCGCGGTGACCAGGGCCGCGGTGCCGGTGACGTGGTTGACGGTGCAGGGCACCAGGTTCGCGCCGCCGAGGAACCCCGCGGTGAAGTCGGTGGGCGGGCGCTGCCACAGGTTTTCGGCCGTGTCGATGTCGACGAGGCGGGCATCGCGCATCACCGCGATCCGATCCGCCAGCGCCAGCGCCTCGGCCTGGTCATGGGTCACGTACAGCATCGCGGTGTCGGGCAGCGCTTTGCGCAACGCCTGCAACTCGCCGAGCATCGAATGGCGCAATTGCGCGTCGAGCGCGGCCAGCGGCTCGTCCAGCAGCAGGACGCTGGGCTTGATGGCCAGCGCACGGGCGATCGCCACCCGCTGCTGCTGGCCACCGGACAACTCACGGGGGAGCCGCTGCGCGTAGCCGCCCATGCCGACCATGTCGAGCGCCTCGGCGACCCGTGCGGCGATCTCCGCCCGCGGCACCCGATGCGATTTCAGGCCGAACGCCACATTGCTGTGCACGCTCATGTGCGGGAACAACGCGTAGGACTGCACGACGACACCGATCCCCCGCTTGGCGGGCGAGAGATCGGTGACGTCGCGGCCCGCCAGCCGGACCGCGCCCGAGGTGGGCCGGACGAAACCGGCCAGCGCCTTGAGCGCGGTCGACTTGCCCGAACCACTCGGGCCGAGGAGCGCGACAGTCTCACCGACGGCGACGCGCAGGGTGAAATCGGCCAGCGCGACGGCGGCCTTGCGGCCGCGGCCGTAGCTGACCCCGACCCGGTCGAACACGATCGCGGGTTCGGTGGTGGCCGCCACGGACATGGCGGATCTCATCTGGAGGTCACCGTCGGACATCGTCAACTCCCTTGTGTCACAGCCGCAGTCAGCTGCCGGTTGCCTTCTGGTACGCCGCGACGTCGGCGTCCAGCTCGGTGAGCACCTTGTTCCAGTCGACCGGGACCACCTCGACACCCGTCATGGCGGCGGCCGGACCACCGTCGGCCGGGGCAGGCACATCGGTGCGGGGCGACACGGCGAACGCCTCGGGGCCCAGTTTCGCCTGCGCGGCCGGGGCCATCAGGAAGCTCATCAGCTTGGTGGCGTCGTCCTTGTGCGGTGCGCCCTTGGCCAGACCCATCATGTACGGGACGGCCACGGTGGAACGCTTGCCTGCGGCGGCCGGGAAGAAGACGGTGAACTTGGAGCCCTTCTCCTTCACCGTGGTCAGGTTCATCTGCACGTCGCCGTTGGCGATGAGCAGCTCACCCTTGTCGACCTTGGCCTGCAGTTTGCCGGTCGAGGACGACGGGCCGACGTTGTTGGCCTGCAACGCGGCCAGGTAGTCGAGGGCGGCCTGCTTGCCACGCAGCTGCTGCAGCAGCACCAGTACCGCGGTGCCGTCACCGGCCTGGCCGGGAGTGGAGTACTGCAGCTTGCCCTTGTACTCCGGCTTCAGCAGGTCTTCCCAGGTGAGCGCCGAGGCGTCGACCGCGGGGTTGGCGATGAAGCACAGGAAGTTGTTGGCCAGGGTCACATAGCTGCCCTCGGCGTCCTTGGCCGCGGCAGGTACAGCGGCGGTGTCGATGCCGCTGGGCTGCAGCAGACCCGACTGCTTGGCCTTCTGGATGAACGGGGGCAGCGTAACGACGACGTCGGCCTGCGGGTTGGACTGTTCCTTGTCGACCCGGTTCACGACCTCGCCGGAGCCCGCCTCCACCAGGTTGACCGCGATGCCGGTCTCCTTGGTGAACGCGTCGAACTGGGACTTGTACCAGCCGCCGACACCGTCGGCGGAGTACACGGTGACGGTCTTGCCGTCCGCGGATTCGGTACCGGTGCCACCGCAGGCGCCGGTGAACGCGACGGCGGTGACGCCGGCCAGCAGCAGCGCGACCTTGGACAGGCGGCGCGCGGTGAGGGAAGTACGCACGATGACAGCAACTTTCGTCTCAGATGTCGGGGGAATCGCAGGGGCGGGTGGATCGGAGGGCGACGCCGCGGCGAATACCGCGACGGCAGGTTCGTGAGCGAGCAGCGGCTCTCAGTGCGCGAGCACCAGCTCTCAATGCGCGAGCACCAGCGCCGGGAACTCGGCGACCGACGCCACGACGTGGGTGGCGCCGGCGGCGCGCAGCTGCTCGGCGGTGTGCGCGCCGGTGAGGGTGCCCGCGACGATGCCCGCGCCTGCGGCCAGGCCGGTGGCGATATCGCTGGTGGTGTCACCGAGCACGGCGATCCGGTCGACGGCGTCGACGCCCAGGCGCAGCGCGGCGGCCAGCACCATGTCGGGGTAGGGGCGGCCGCGTCCGGCGTCGGACGGTGCGAGGGTGAGGTCGACCAGGTCTGCCCAGCCCAGCGCGGCGAGGAGTTTGTCCTGCGTGCTCCGGCTGAATCCGGTGGTCAGCGCGACCCGGACACCGGCCGCACGCAGTGCGGTGATCGCGGCCACCGCACCGGGAATCGGCGCGATATCGGCCCCGTCGACCAGTGCTTCGTAGGCGGTTTCGAAGGCTCGGTTGGCGTGGTGGGCGGCGGCCTCGTCGCCGTCGAGCAGCGCGCGGAACACCTCGATCTTGGACTGGCCCATGGTGTCGACCACGTAGCGGCGGGCCTGTTCCCGGCGCGGGCCCTCGGGCTCGATCCCGGCGGTGGTGGCGGCACTCTCGAAGGCGCGCAACACCAGCCCGCCGTCGGCGACGGTGGTGCCCGCCATGTCGAGGGCGGCGAGCTGAATCTTGTTGTTCGACACAGGTGTTCCTCACAGTCCGATCTGGTCGGCGGTCTGTTCGCCGATGGCGGGGCCGAGCGTCATACCGCGACCGCCGGGGCCGGTGACGACCCAGACGTTGGTATCGGCGCGCACCCGGGTGACGACGGCTCCGGGGTCGACGCTCTGGCTGTAGACGCCCGCCCAGCGCCGCACGATCGGCGGCAGCTTGCGGCCGAGCAATTCCTCGGTCACCTCGGTGAGGTGGTCATAGGGTGCTTCGTCGACGTCGAAGGCGAACGGCTCGACATATTCGTGGGTGTCGCCGATGGTCAGGCCACCGTGCAGGCGCTGCACGCACAGCAGCTGCATCTTGTGCTCGGCGGCGGTCGCGGTCTGCGATTGCTCGGCGGCCAGCGAATCCAGCTGCGGGCCCGCGAAACCCGGGTAGTAGCGGAAGCTGTCGCCGTCGGCGATCGCGGTGGTGAGCGGTTCGCCCAGCGGGGCGGTCTGCATCATCTGCAGCCGCACGCGGCGCACCGGCAGTTCGCCCGCCAGCTCACGAGTGAGCCCCGAGTGAGCGGCGCCGGGGCAGTGGACGACCAGGTCGGCCTCGTGGCGGCGACCGTGATCGTCGACGACCACCGCGCCGGAACCGGTGTCGAGGACCGCGCGGGCCTCGGTGCCCTCATGAAAGGTGTAGCGATCGGAGGCAGCCATGTGGGCGCGCAGCGCGGGCAGCGCTTGCCGCGACTCCACGGCGGCATCGGTCGAGCAGTGCAGGCCCGCAAGGTATTTGCCGCGCACCGCCGGGTTGATCGCGCGCACCTGGTCGGGGTCGAGCAGGGTGAAGCCACGGGCATCGGCGGAGTCGCCGGCAGCCGCGGCCTCGGCGACAGCGAGTTCGGCGGGGGTACGCACCAGCGTGATCGAACCGGCGGGCCGGAAGCCGACGCCGGCCACCCGGCCGCCGATCTCCTCCCACAGCTCGCGCGAACGCAGCGTCAGCTCCAGCTCGTTCGCCGACCGGCCCGAGACCCAGACCAGGCCGAAGTTGCGGACCGTCGCGCCGCGGGCTTCGCGCTCGCGTTCGAGGTGCACGACCTCGTGTCCACGGGCTATCGCCGCCCAGGCGTGGGCGGTGCCGAGGATCCCTCCACCGATGATGACCAATCGCATGCCACCGATAGTGGCAAATGGTCTAGACCGATAGGTGTGGGCCGCGAGAACGGCAAGTTAATTTTTGGTATAGACCAATCCGGGTAGGGTGGACAGCATGGATTCGCCGCAGACGACCCGAGTTCCGAAGGTGTTCCTGGTTCGCACCGAAATCGATCTGCTGCTGGCCGATCTCACCGAGGGCGACCCGGTGCCCTCCGAACGCGACCTCGCCACCCGCTTCGGCGTCGCCCGCGAGACCGTGCGACAGGCCCTGCGAGAACTGCTGGTGGAAGGCAGGATTCGCCGTCAGGGCCGCGGCACGGTGATCTCCCGCCCCAAACTCACGCAGCCACTGTCGCTGCGCTCCTATACCGAGGGCGCGATCAGCCTCGGCCGCACCCCCGGCCGCATCCTGGTGGCCTGGGAAGACGTCGCCGCGGACGCGGCGACGGCCACCGACCTCGAGGTGGAGCCGGGCACCGAGGTGATGCACCTGGAGCGGGTACTGCTCGCCGACGGTGAACGTGTCGGACTGGAGAGCACCTACCTGCCGCTGCACCGCTTCGCCGCCCTGCGCGGCAGCTATGACCCCACCACTTCGCTGTACGCCGCGATCCGCGCCACCGGCGTCGAACTCGCCGGTGCGCGCGAACGCATCGAAACCGTACTCGCCGCCCCGCGAGAGGCGGGTCTACTCGAATGCACCACCGCACTACCGATGTTGCTGCTGCACCGGCGCAGTGTCGACGCCGACGGCGCACCCATCGAACGGGTGCGCTCGCTCTACCGTGGCGACCGCATCGCCTTCGAGGCGAGACTGTCACCGGAGCCGGCGTAGCCCCTCACTGCTCGGGCAGCCGCCGCCGCCCACCGGCCACATCGGTGACCAGATCTGTGTAACCATCCACAAGCTCGGCAAGGTGGTACCAGTGCTTGTGGGTGTTGTCACTTCGCGCGCCGTCGATGTCGATCGCCTGATTGGCATCCACCCAGCTACGCGCCATCCGGTCGACGACCGCACCGAGACTTTCGGTGTGCAGAGAGGCGCCGTTGCGATGCAACGGGATCTCCTGGACACACCAGTCGTTGATATCGTCGACGAGTTCACTTCGACGGCAATCGATCTCGGCGATCAATGCCGTATCACGCACCTGCCCCCGCCGTTCGTGCAGTTCAGCGAGTGCGTGCGCTGACCGCAACAATTCGCGATCTTGAAATCGCCGCCCCTGAAATGCGCACAACAATTGCGGAGCGGTGGGCAGTATGCCCATCACCGGCGCGCTCATCGCACGGCCCCGAATTCACCCGACACCCAAGATTTGTCTACCAACATGATTGGCTCTCGATTCGGTTATCCCGGTCATCTGTTTGGATTGTTCGCAACCAGGCTAACTGGATCATGCTCGCTCAGAAGGCGAAACGCAAGATTGCGTTATCACTCCTGCAGTAAAGCCGCCCTGACAGAACTTGGAGTCACATGCGCAGCGCCGCACGGTCTTCCGGCGCGCCTCGCGGACTCGCCGAACACCATGGCAGGCCCTATGCCGCTGTCTTCGCCGAACGCGTGACACAGCGGCCTTGCAGCGCAATAATGCGTTTCATGGCAGGCAAGCGCACGACCCTGACCGTCCGGCTCCGCAGGCTCGCGGCCATGTTGCGCGAGTTGCGCGAAAGCGCCCAGCTGAGCAAGGAAGACGTCAGCGCGCGAACCGGAATCAACGTCACCACGCTCTACCGGATCGAAATGGCGCAGGCGCGCCCACAACGTCGCACTCTCGGCGCCATGCTCGACCTGTATCAGGTCGACGACAAAATGCGCGAGGAAGCGCTCAGCTTGCTGACCGACGCGTTGAAACCCGGCATGTCGCGACCTTACGAAGGCGCGGTGTCGGAGGTGTATGCGAATTACATCAACTTCGAGGCGGAAGCGTTGTCGGCCAGGCAATACCAGACCTCGACGGTGCCCGGCCTGCTGCAGACCTTCGAGTACGCCGCCGCCGTGATCGACACCTCGATGCCACGCCTGGATGCCTCGGTGATGGAGAGCCGGGCGCAGGCGCGCATGGATCGCGCCATCAACCTGACCAAGGACGACCCGCTGGAATTGTGGGTGGTGATGGACGAGGCGGCGATCCGCAGGGTGGTCGGTGGACCCGCGACGATGGCAGGCCAGCTCGACCGGCTGCTCGACGAGACCAAGCGCAAGAACGTGATCCTGCAGGTACTTCCGTTCGACGCGGGCGCGCACCCCGGCATGGCGGGCTCGTTCACGCTGCTCGACTTCCGCAATCCCGTCGACCCCGAACTGGTGTACGTGGAGAGTATGTCCGTGCACGATCTGGTCGAGGGGCACTCGGAGATCCGGCGATTCGGCGTGATCTTCGACCAGCTGCGGGCGATGGCGTTGAGTCCCCGCGATTCGGCCAAGCTGATCACCGAGGCACGGGACGCGATCACCCGGTCCGCGTCCGCTCAGTAGCGGCTGGCCCGGCGGAAACCGATCGCGGCCGGTAGGGCGAAGATCGCGATCGCGCCGAGCGACCACGCCAGGGTGGCCAGCAGCGGGCCACGCACCGGCCCGCCGAGCGAGAGGCCGCGCATGGTGTCGATGGCGTGCGTGAGCGGGTTGTGCTCCACGATCGGGCGCGCCCAACCGGGATAGGCGGCGAGCGGGACGAATCCGGTGCTGAAAAACATCAGCAACGACGAGCCCAGCGAAACAACCTCCACCAGTGCGGCTCTAGCCGTGTACACCGCCAGAGCGGTGACCATCGTCGCGAAGCCGAGTCCGTACAGCACCGGGATGGCGAACAGGGCGATCGCGGCGGGCAGGCCCTGGGTGAAGCGGAATCCGAGCGCGATGCCGACCGCGAAGATCACCATGGTGCACACCAGGATCCGGACGCCTTCGGCCAAGACGCGCGACAGCAGACCCGAGGCGCGATGGACCGGCAGTACCCAGAATCGGGACAGCAGTCCCTCGTCGCGCTCGCGGCCCAGGGTGACCGCTCCGGCCAGGGAACCCGACATCACCCCGACCAGTGCGACCATCGGGACCGACCCGTAGAGGGCGTCGGCGCCCGCGAACGACGACACCTGTTTGCCCAGTACGGCATTGAACATCACCAGCAACAACGCGGGGAAGAGCAGGGCCTGCATCACGGTCAACGGGTCTCGACCCCAGCGAGTCAGCAGCCGCCGGGTCTGGATCACGGTCTGCGGTAGCAGCATTCGCAGCGACTCGCTGTGCCGCGCGAGGGCGGGCAGGGGAAGGGTTGTCATGCGGCCCGCCGGGCGGCATGGCGCCAGGACAGACCGCCGCAGACCACCAGGATGCCGAGCGCCCAGGCCAGACCGGGGCCCAGGGTCGCGAGGTCGACGGTGCCCGCGTCGCCGGTGGAATCGCCCGCCAGCGCGCGCAGGCCGTCGACGAACTGGGAGACGGGCTGATTGCGAGCGAAACCCTGGATCCAGCCGGGAAATTGGCTCGCGGGCGCGAAGCCGGTGGACACCATGCCGAAGATCAGCTGGGGCAGGACGAGGATCTGGGTGGTGGCCTCGGGACTGGCGGACACGCTGCCGAGCAGATCGGCGCCGCAGCTCAGGGCCGTCGCGATCAGCAGCGAGAACGCGAGGAAGCCGACTGTGTGCCACCAGCTGCCGTAGAACCGGAACCCGATGACGGCGCCGCAGACGAGCGCGGCGCCGACCGCGATCACCGCGCGGTGGGCGGCCGCGGTGATCCTGGCCGCGAACGGGACCCAGCGTGGCATCGGCAGGGTCGCGAACCGGACGTCGAGGCCGTCACGGGCATCGGTGGCGGCACGGAACGCGGCCGAGATGGCGCAGAACGCCACGGCCTGCATGACGATCATCGGCATCAGGAACTGGGCGTAGCTGCTCAGGCCGTGCCCGTAGACGGTCATCACGAGGTTGAGCGGGACGTAGAAACCGAGGGTGAACACCGCGGGGGCGAGCAGGGCGGTGAGGATCTCACCGGTGCGCCATGCCGGACGGATCAGCCGTCGCGCGAGCACCCACCACTGGGTGAACACCACCGTCGGCGCGCGGTCGGGCGTGAGCTCGTCGGCGATCGGCACGCCCCCATCGTGGTCGATGCGCGCGGTGGTGCCGGGGAACCCGGTCAGCATGTCGTGCGCGCGGAGGGCGGGGCGGTCGCGAGGATGCGGGCGATTTCGGGGAGGACGTCGGGTGCGGTGAGTTCGCGCGGGGTGGCGTCGAGGACGAAGCCGGTGACCGCGCCCTCGACGTAGGGGCGCCACCGGCGAACTGTGGCACCGGGGTCGAGGCGATCGGTGCCGCCGGGCTCCCGGCCCGGGATGCACACGGTGAGGTCGCCGAGGAGCCACGAGGGCCGGTGCCCGGCCACCATGCGTGCGGCTGTGGCGCTCAGGTCGGCCAGTCGGTCGAGATCGTCGCCGGTGACGTCGATCGTTCCCGCCATGGCGGCATTGATCGCCGCGGCGGTGTCGTCGGAGGTCGGGGTTGTCGAGCCTTCCACAGCTGCGTCGAAGGCCGGGCTGTCGACACCGAGCAGCGAGGCGATACGGTCGGCCGGCAGCGGCGCCGGGGCGGGCGCCTCGGGGTCGGTGGCGAGAACGACGACACGGACTCGCTCGCCTGCCGCACGGAGCCGAACCGCGACTTCGTGGGCGACGAAACCCCCTGCGGACCAACCGAGTAGCTGGTACGGGCCGTGCGGGGCGATGCGGCGGATCTCGGCGAGACAGCGGGTGGCGTAGTCGCGGATCGTGCGCGGTTCGGCGCTCGCCTGCAGACCGTAGATCGGGACGCGAGGATCGAGGTGGGCGACCAGGCCCACATAGTTCCAGGCCAGGACCGCTTCCCCGGCCAGGCAGAACAGCGGTGTGCCGTCGACATAGGCGCTGTGCGGGCGGATCGGCAGCACCATCGCCGTCGCCGCGGAATCGGCACGCTCGCCGACGGGTGGCTCCGTCGAACAGGAATCGGGCCGACCTGCCGTCCACCCGCAGGCGGACGGCAGGTCGGCCGGATCGTCAACGGTGCTCACAACACATGATACGTCGCACGAAACCCCCAGCAGCCCAATACTTTCGGGGGCTTCCGCCACAGACCGACCGCGCATCCGAACTCCTTCGCCGACCCGACCACAGATGGTGTGAGTTCCACTGTCGCGCGGGACGGCCCCGACCCCAACCCTCCCCGGGGCCCGGTCTCGCCCACCCAGGTGGCGGCGATTCCACCCTTGGTGTCAATAGGTGTTCGCGGGCAGGCTGCGTGCGCCGGACCACAGATCGTCGATCAAGCGCTCATAGCTGTCGGCGAGGTCGTCGAGGCGGACCCATTCGTCGTAGAAGACCGACTCGGGGGCGCCGGCCAGGCCGACGAACGCCTGGGAACAGTGCTTGGCCAGACGATCGACCAGGCCGCCGAGGGTTTCGCAGTGTTCGTCCGCCGCGGCGTGCGGAACGGGGGCGGCGAGGATCACCCAGCGGTCGATCGCGCGCATCAGCTGGGCCCGGCGCCGGTCGATGCGCTCGGACTCGCTCAGCGGGGAGCGCTCGCGCAACTGGTGCAGCAGTGCCAGCTCCCCGGCGGCATCGAGGATGGGGTGGTCATCGTGTGGCAAACCACGGAACGCCGCGAGGAGCACGTCCCGGCCGGGCAGCATCGCCTCTCGTGCCGCGTGCCGCATTTCACCGCTCCCCCGCCGAACCGACGACGTCAACGTGCGAAATCTTCATCTGGCACACCTCCGGCTCGGGCACGGCACCCCGGCGGGGGTGCCATCGCGTGCGGACGGAACACGCCGGGTGGACACCGATCGCATCCACCCGGCAACCATTCCGCCACCACTGTCCCCTACAACGGCCCGTCGGCGGAAGCGAATCGGCACCGGACATCCAAATTGTCCGCTTCGCCGCCCCTTGTCCGCCGCGCCCCCAGGCCTGCTTACTGCACGCGCAGGCTGCCGAAGAGGCCGTCTTTCTCGTCTTCGGGACCTGCCGTGAAGTAGAGGGCGTTCGCGTCGCCCAGGCTTTCGCCGTTGCCGAACATCAACGCCCACAGGCCCGCGATCTCGACCGGCTTCGCCTCACCGTCGCGCAGATAGTCGACGAAGGTGCCGGTGGTGTCGTCGTAGGCGAGGACCCGGCCGAGGCCACCGAAGTTGCCGATCAGCAGTTTGCCCGACAGCGCGCCGAAGTTCGACGGCGCGATCGCCACACCCCACGGCGCGTTGAGCCTGCCGCCGTCGTCGATGATGCGCACCAGCTTGCCCGCCCCGTCGAACTCGGCGACCTTGCCCTTGTCGGGCTTGCCGTGGGAGTCCTTGTCCTGGTCGGCGTCGAGCGAGGCTTCCTCGGCCTTGTCGAAGGCTTTCGGGTCGTTCTCGTCGGGCTGCGTCACGGCATAGGACACGAACACCCGGCTGCCCAGGGTGGTGATGTTGAACGGCGCGGGATCGCCTGGCTTGGCCTTCTTGCCCTTCTCGGGCGAGGACGCGTCGATCACCTCACCGGTGCCGAACGGGTTGGCGAAACCGGTGGTCGCGACCGGCTGCCAGAACTTGTCGAAGGTGCGAACCTGCGGGTCGGCACCGAAATCGGCGGCCAGCAGCTTGTCACCCGAGGGCGCCAGCGCGATTCCGAAGAAGGCCATGCCCGCAGCGGAACCGTCGAACACCTGGTTCGCGCCGCCGTCGCGGCGCACGATCGCGCCGTCGGGGGCCTGTTCGGTCCAGGCCGAGATCTTGCCCGAGTCGGTGGCGAAGATGAAGCGCGAGGAACCGCCGAGCGGGATCGGCACACCGTCCACATCGACCCACTGGTCGCGCACCGCGAACAGATCCGAGGTGATCGGCGCCGGGTTGAACACAACGCCGGTGACCTTGCCGATGCTCTTGTCGGAGGTATCGGCATCGGCGCCGGGGACGCCGACGAGCTTGAGCTGGTCCTGGGTCAGCTTCTGCAGCTTGGGATCCGAGGACGACTGCACGTCACCGAGGAACTGGAACGACTTGCCGCCCGCGCCGACCCAGAAATGCCCACCCGCGCCCTTCGGCCGATCGGCCAGTCCCCAGGCGTTGACCATGCCGGGCAGCGTGAACTGGGCGTGATAGGAGTCCTTGTCGGCGGCCAGGTTGGTCTGGCCGTAGCGGTTGCCGTCCAGCGCGGCCACATCGTCGCTCGAGGGCTCGGTGTTCGAGCACGCCACGGCGAGCAACACTGCCGCGCCGAGTACCGCACCACGCACCAGCCCGGACCGCACCCCGCGGGCGCCCCTCACATGTCCGTTCACGTTCTTGTCCTTTCGACCTTCCGCCGGACGGCGTTCAGGCGAGGCTGACCTTATCGTGGCTGATGCGGCGGTGTGCCGTGACCGTCGCAGGAAGCACAGGGCTACGCTGTCGGCCGTGGTCGAACCTTCCCCCAACATCGCCCCGCATCCCGACATCGCCGCCCTGGCACCACTACTCGGCACCTGGCGCGGTCGGGGCAGCGGCGAATACCCGACCATCGAATCCTTCGACTACGTCGAGGAGATCACCTTCGGGCACCTCGGCCGACCGTTCCTCACCTACAAGCAGCGGACCAAGGCCGGCTCCGACGGCAGGCCGCTGCACGCGGAGACCGGCTACCTGCGCAGTCCGGCGCCGGGCCGGGTCGAATTGATACTCGCCCATCCGACCGGAATCACCGAGATCTGCGAGGGCACGATCACCGAAACGGTGGACGGAATTCGTCTGGAATTGAACTCCACGAATATCGGTCTG
This sequence comes from Nocardia sp. NPDC003183, assembly GCF_053590715.1. Lineage (NCBI taxonomy): Bacteria > Bacillati > Actinomycetota > Actinomycetes > Mycobacteriales > Nocardiaceae > Nocardia > Nocardia sp. NPDC003183. The sequence continues at coordinate 78,649 of NZ_JBSFTG010000008.1, read as the reverse complement.
AGCGAATCAGCAAAGCCGGTTACCGCCGTCGGACGCTCATTCCATGTCACCGGCGACACCATCGAGTACACGCTACGAATGGCGGCGGTCGGCGAATCTTTGCAGCATCACCTAGCGGCAACTCTGCAACGCGGCTGAGTCACGCGCAATTCGGCAAGTTACCCGAGCATGACCTTTGATCAGCGCATTTGCCGGATCGAAACCGATAATTCACCTTTTCATCACGGCCCGGTAGCAGTTGTGTTCGAACACGCCCGCACATAGGGCAACAATTGTGTGTCGCTTGCTGCCGTCGCCTGTTGCCGAAGTAACCGCCGTTCTACGGTGGTGCATCAGCTAATCCTCAGACAATCGAACGACCTGCCCCGCGAACACGTCGAAACCCTGAATGAGGGAGACGAACCATGAGGCGTTCTACTTTGATCTTGACCACGGCGGGGATGATCCTCGGCGGCGCGGCCGCCATCGACGTCCTCGACAGCGCGGCCACCGCCGCACCCGAGCCCGTTGTCAGCTACAACGTGCTGCACGACACAGCGACATCCCACACCGACAGCACATCGCTCGCGGTGGTGCGGGGTCTGCTGGCGACCGAGAACGCCGACTGACCCGACACCATCACGAATCCCGTACGGCCCGCAGGCCCGTTCGACGGCGCGATCAGTAGCCGGCGGGTAGTGCGGCGAACATATCCCGGGTGACAGCCACCGCGTTGTCGGAACTGCCACCCTTCACCAGCAGCGTCGCGAAGGCGATATCCCCGCGATAGCCGATGAACCACGAGTGCGATCCACCGTCGACCTCGGCCTCGCCGGTCTTGCCGTAGACCTCACCTTGATCCCTGATGCGTTCGGCCGTGCCACCCGTGACCACCATGCGCATCATCGAACGCAGCCCCTCGACCACCTCCGGCGCGATCGCGGGCCGATCGCCGGTGATCTCGGTGGGCCTGCCCGCGATCAGATACGGCACCGGCGCGGCACCATGGGCGACCGTCGCGGCCATCACGGCCATGCCGAACGGGCTCACCACCACTCGGCCCTGGCCGATGCCGTCTTCGGCGCGCTGGACGAGCCCCTCGGCCTTCGGCACGGACCCGGACACGGTCGGTAGACCTTCGACCTTGTAGTCCTGGCCCACGCCGAGACGCGCCGCGGCCTCGGTGAGCGCGTCGGGTTCGAGCTTGCTGGCCAGCCTGGCGAAGGTGGTGTTGCACGAGCGTTCGTAGGCGGTGGCCATCGGCACTTCACCGACGGTGAACATGTTGTAGTTGGGGATAGTGCGCTCGCCGATGATGGTGCTGCTCGGACAGGCCAGCACGGTGTCGGGCGTAGCCAGCCCGGAGGCCATCGCCGCCGACGCCGTCACCGTCTTGAAGATCGAGCCCGGCGGGTACTGACCGCTGGTGGCCACCGGACCGTCGCGGTCGGCGAACTTGTTCTGGGCCACCGCGAGGATCGCACCGGTCGACGGGCGCAACACCACCATCATCGCCTGCTCGGTGCGCAGGTCGACCGCGTGCTGGGCGGAATTCTGCACGAACCGATCGATGCTCAGCGCGAACGACGGCGCGGGTTCGGCCGCTTCCTCGTGCAGCACATCGAGGTCGGCGCCGTCGGCATTGCGGGTGACCACGCTCCAGCCCGCCTTGCCGTCGACCTCGGCGATCACCGTCTTGCGGACCTGGGTGAGCAGGTCGGGCGCGAATTTGCGGTCGGTGGGCACCATGTCCCACTCCTGGGTCAGGGTCACGCCGGGCAGGCCGATCAGTTCGCCGCCGATGGTCTCGGCCTCGTACTCGTTGAGCAGGATCACGGTGTGCGCGCCGTCGGTCTTGCGCGCCGCGGTGAGGATGGACTGCGGGGTGTAGGCGACGGGGTCGATACGGCTCAGCGCCGCGGCGAGCGCACCGGCGACGCGGCTGGGGTCGGGGGCGTCGGCCACGGTGAACTTCACCCGCGAGATCTTGCCGGGGACCAGCACATCGCTGCCCGCGGCCTCGTTCACCCTGGCGCGCGGCGCGGGTCGGGTGCGCAACTCCATGCTCTGGGTGTCACCCAGTTTGGGGTGGATGTCGGCGGAGCTCCAGCGGACCAGCCAGCGCCCGTCACTGCGGCCCATCTGCAATTCGCCGGAATAGGTCCACTGACGACCCTTCGGCAGGGTCCACTCGTAGGTGTAGTCGACCGTCGCGGTGTCACCGTTGACGCGCGCGTCGCCGGTGCGGATCGACAGCTTCTCCGCCTGCAACGCCTGCCACGTCGAAGTCAGTGCCGCCGCGGCCTTCTCGGGTGCGGTGGTGAGCGCCGCGGCCGCGGGGAGATCGTGTTCGGCGAACGCCTCGGCGAAGGCGTCGGCGGCGGGCACCGGCCCCTGGGCACCGGAAGAACAGGCCGTCGCCGCGACAGCGAGGGCGGCCACCGCGCACGTGGTGAGCATCCGTGTCCTCATCGGCACCGATGGTAGCGGCGAAAAGCCCTCCGACCTCGGCGCCACGCGCCAAAGTTTCAGTCCAGCAAGACGGTTGCGAAGGTAGCGATCTGACGGAATCCCACCCGGCTGTAGGCGCGGCGGGCGACGCGGTTGTAGTCGTTGACGTAGAGGCTCGCCGTACGGCCCGTTGCCACAACAGCATTGGCGACCGAGGCGGTCCCGGCGGTCCCCACACCCGCACCCCGGAATTCGGGATGCACCCACACGCCTTGGATCTGGCCGGTGCGCCGCGACAGCGCGCCGATCTCGGCCTTGTAGACGACCTCACCGTCTTCGAAACGTGCCCAGGCCCTACCGGATTCGATGAGGTTCTTGATCCGCCTCCGATAGCCGCGCCCACCGTCACCCGTGCGCGGGTCGATGCCGACCTCTTCGATGAACATCGCGATCGCGGCGGTCAAATAGCGGTCGATCTCGTCGGGCCGCACGCGGCGCACTCCCCCGTCGGCGCGCGCGGCGGCCGGCCTGGCCAGTGCCAGCAGAGGCTGATCGGCGCGCAGTTCCCTGGCCGGGCCCCAGGCCGGGAGCAGCATCTCCCACAGCGGGAGTGCGAGTTCCTGCCTGCCGACCACCGAGGAACACACCCGCGGCCAGCGGCCTGCCCGATCGGCGAACGCGCGCAATGCCTGCTGGTCACCGCGCAGCGGCACCAGATTGGCGCCGGAGAAACACAGGGAGTCGGCCGGTCCGCCGCGGCTCCACAGCTCACCGGCACCGGTCCGGGAGTCGATCCCGAATTCCTGCACCCGGGCCGCGATCATGCACGACGCCACCGGGTCGGCGTCGAGGACGCGCAGCACCTCACCGACATCTCGCACGGCCACCGGGCGCGCGGGAGCGGTTTTGGACCGTCGCGTCGGCTCCAGCAGACTCCGCACGGCACAAGCCTGCCACGAAAGCACGCCGAGCGGTACGGGTCCGCCGAATCCGGTGGATGACTGTGCGGAGGCCGGTTCAGCTCACAGAGACAACGGGCTCAGTGCCCGGCTCCGCGTCCATCTGTTCGGCGATGCGCATCGCCTCTTCGATCAGGGTCTCCACGATCAAATGCTCGGGCACGGTCTTGATGACCTCACCCTTGACGAAGATCTGCCCCTTGCCGTTACCGGAGGCGACACCGAGGTCGGCCTCGCGTGCCTCGCCGGGCCCGTTCACGACACAGCCCATCACCGCGACGCGCAGCGGCACCTCCAGGCCGTCCAGACCGGCGGCGACCGCGTCGGCCAGGGTGTACACGTCCACCTGAGCGCGTCCGCACGATGGGCAGGACACGATCTCGAGCTTGCGCGGGCGCAGGTTCAGCGACTGCAGGATCTGGCTGCCGACCTTGATCTCCTCGGCGGGCGGGGCCGAGAGCGACACACGGATCGTGTCGCCGATGCCCTCGCTGAGCAGCGCGCCGAAGGCCACCGCGGACTTGATCGTGCCCTGGAACGCCGGACCCGCTTCGGTGACGCCGAGGTGCAGCGGGTAGTCGCTCTGCGCGGCGAGCTGGCGGTAGGCCTCGACCATGATCACCGGGTCGTTGTGCTTGACCGAGATCTTGATGTCGCCGAAGCCGTGCTCCTCGAACAGGCTCGCCTCCCACAGCGCCGACTCGACCAGCGCTTCGGGGGTGGCCTTGCCGTACTTCTCCAGCATCCGCTTGTCCAGCGAACCGGCGTTGACGCCGATGCGGATCGGGATGCCCGCGGCGCCCGCGGCCTTGGCCACCTCGCCGACGCGGCCGTCGAATTCCTTGATGTTGCCCGGGTTGACGCGCACCGCGGCGCAGCCCGCGTCGATGGCGGCGAAGATGTAGCGCGGCTGGAAGTGAATGTCGGCGATCACCGGGATCTGCGACTTCTTCGCGATCGTGGCGAGCGCGTCGGCGTCTTCCTGGCGCGGACAGGCCACCCGCACGATGTCGCAGCCCGAGGCAGTGAGCTCGGCGATCTGCTGCAGCGTGGCGTTGATGTCGTGGGTCTTGGTGGTGGTCATCGACTGCACCGAGATCGGCGAATCGCTACCGACGCCGACATTGCCGACCATCAGCTGGCGGGTCTTGCGCCGGGGTGCGAGAACAGCAGCGGGGGCGGTGGGCATCCCCAATCCGATTGTGCTGGTCACGTTCGGCTGCCTTCTTTCGTACGTTTCGCGGATCGACCTGGGTTGTTGATGCCGAGCTTAGTCGCGCAAGGTAACCGGGCGCCCTGTGAGGGGCACGACACCGGTCGTCTCACCTCAGGGCAGACGGATCGGGTTGACGATATCGGCGGCCAAGGTCAGCACCATGAACGCACCACCGATCACTACCGCCACATAGGTCACCGGGAGCAGCTTCAGATAGTCGACCGGACCGGCAGGGGCCTTGCCGAGCCAGCCGCGGATCGTGTTCCGGATCTTCTCGTAGAGCACCACCGCGATATGCCCGCCGTCCAGCGGCAGCAGGGGCAGCAGGTTGAATGCTCCCAGGAAGAAGTTCAAGCTGGCCAGCACCATAATGAACATGCCCCACAGGCCACGCTCGGCGGTCTCGCCACCGATGCGGCTGGCACCGTAGACGCTGACCGGGGTCTCCGGATCGCGCTCGCCGCCGGTCACCGCTTCCCACAGCGCCGACACCTTCTGCGGCATCTTGGCGAGCGACTTCACCGTCTCGACGAAGAAATCACCGGTGAACGAGATGGTGGCGGGGATCGCCGCGATCGGGCCGTACTGCTTCGGCTCGGCGTAGTCGGGGCCGACGCCGACCGCGCTCACTTCACGACTCGCGCCTTCCTTGGGCGAGCGCATGACCCGTTCCGGAGTGACCGGGACCGTCAGCGTGGTGCCGTCGCGTTCGATCGTGTAGGTGAAAGTGCCGGTCTGCTTCTGGGTTTCGGCCTGGAACTGCGCCCAGGTGCTCACCTCGACACCGTTCACGGCCTTCACCACGTCACCACGCTGCAAACCGGCACGCTGGGCGGGTCCGTCGCCGGTGCAGGGGGCAAGGGTCTTCTGCGGGGTCTCCTGCGCGACACAGCTCATGGTGCCCAGCGCGGTGGCAGGCGGCTGCTCGAGCTGGGGCAGACCCCAGCCGACCGCGAGGACCATCAGCAGGACGAACCCGAGCAGGAAGTTCATGCCGATGCCGCCGAACATCACGACCAGCCGCTTCCAGGTCGACTGGCGATACATCGCCCGGTCGACCTCCTCCGGTTCGAGCTCGTCGAGCGCCGTCATGCCCGCGATGTCGCAGAAGCCGCCCAGCGGCAGCGCCTTGAGCCCGTACTCGGTCTCCCCGCGACGGAAGGAGAACACCTTCGGCCCGAAGCCGATGAAGTAGCGGCGCACCTTCATGCCGGTGGCCTGCGCGGCCCACATGTGCCCGCACTCGTGCAGCGCGATCGAAATCGTGATACCGAGAGCGAACAGTGCGAACCCCAGCGCGAAAACCATGTGGGCCCTTCTCTTTGGCGGCTGGCGCCGCGTGTTTTCGGCCTCGTAACCCCGAATCCGAGGGGCGATACTGCGCCTGCGGCGTTCCGTCTCGCCCCTCGGATCCGGGGCGGCCGAAAACGTGGTGGTCTCGTTGTGGTCGTCAGGTCAGGACGTTGTTTCACCGTCGATGGTCTTCGCGGCGTACTCCCGTGCCCAGCGGTCGGCCGCGAGGACGTCGTCCAGGGTATCGGGTTCGGCGTGCCAGCGGTCGGCGGCCTCTACCGCGCGGGTGACGGTGCGCACGATGGCGGGGAAGGTGATCTTGCCGTCGAGGAAAGCTTGGACCGCGACTTCGTTGGCGGCGTTGTAGACCGCGGTGACGCTGCCGCCCGCTTCGCCTGCCTGCCTGGCCAGGCGGACGGCGGGGAAGACCTCGTCGTCGACCGGCTCGAAGGTCCAGGTGGAGGCGGTACCGAAATCGCAGGCGGCGGCCGCGCCGGGGATGCGGTCGGGCCAGCCCAGCGCCAGGGCGATGGGGAGTTTCATGTCAGGGGGGCTGGCCTGGGCCAGGGTGGAGCCGTCGGTGAAGGTGACCATCGAGTGGACGATCGACTGGGGGTGGACGGTGACGTCGATCCGGTCGTAGGGCACACCGAACAGCAGGTGGGTCTCGATCAGTTCCAGGCCCTTGTTCACCAGCGAGGCCGAGTTCAGGGTGTTCATCGGGCCCATCGACCAGGTCGGGTGGGTCTTGGCCTCCGCGGGGTTCACCGATTCGAGCATCTCGGTGCTCCAGCCGCGGAACGGTCCACCCGACGCGGTGAGCACGAGGCGGTCGACCTCCTGCGCGCGACCGCCGCGCAGGCACTGGGCCAGCGCCGAGTGCTCGGAGTCGACGGGCACGATCTGGCCGGGCGCGGCCGCCCGCGTCACCAGGGAGCCGCCCGCGACCAAGGATTCCTTGTTCGCCAGCGCCAGGCGGGTGCCCGCGTGCAGGGTGGCCAGCGTGGGTTCCAGACCCAGCGAACCCACCAGCGCATTGAGCACGACATCGGCGTCGGTGCGGCGGACCAGTTCGGTCACGGCGTCGGGGCCGCCGAGTTCCAGCCCGAGCGCCTGGGCGGCGGCGGGATCGGCGACGGCGACATTGCGGGTGCCGGTGGCGGTCATCTGCTCGGCGAGCAGGGCGGGGTTGCCGCCGCGTGCGGCCAGCCCGACCACCTCGAAGCGGTCGGGGTTGGCGGCGATCACCTCGAGCGCCTGGGTACCGATCGAACCGGTACTGCCGAGAAGCAGCACCTTCACCCGATCGGTGGACGGGGAACTGTCGTGCGTGGCACGCGTTGCGGGGTGGGACACGGGCCCATTGTGGCAGGGCTGCTGGCTACGACGGACGGTCGTATGCCACGATATGCTCACTCGCCCAACCAGAACTCGAGCCCTTAGGAGCGATCGTGGCAGCCACGGACCTCGATAAAGCCAGCACCGAGCGTGCCGTCGCCACCAGCGTCGACCCCGCCGAGGTGCCCTCGGCAGCATGGGGCTGGAGCGGTGAGTCGCGCAAGACCTTCCGCATCGCGGGTTGGGTCGTCATCGTGGCCCTGCTCGGGATGACCATCGGCAACCACAAGGGTCATGTCGAGGACATCTTCCTCGTCGGCCTGGCAGGCGTGATGGCGATCATCCTGGTCGTCGATTCGCTCACCCAGCGGATGCCGAAGTAGTTCTTCGACGACAAGTACGTCCACGCCTGCGGCAATCACCATGCGCCGCAGGCGTTTTCGTGCGTCAGCGGCCGCGCCGGGCCGGTTTGCGGCCACGCGCGACCGGCTTCTTCGGCGCCGGTTTCTTGGCCGTGGGCTTCTTCGCCGCGGGTTTGCGCGCGGGCGCCGTGGCGCGCTGCTCCGGCTCCGCGACCCCGCCGCGCGAGCTGTTGGCCGAGCGGCCGCGCACGATACCGACGAACTCCTCGAGCAGATCGCTGTCGGTCCCGGCAGGCCACGCCAGCGCGATCTCGGTGAACTCGGTGTCGCTGATCGGGCGGTAGACCAGGTCGCGGCGGTGATGCAGGCGCGCGATCGATTGCGGCATGATCGCCGCGCCGCCCACGGCGGCGACCAGGGCGAGAGTGTCGACGGCCTGATCGAGATCGGCACCGTCCTGGATCGTCTCGTCGGCCAGATCCGCCGGGCTGATCGTCTCGAGCAGTGACAGCGCGTCGTCTTTCTGCACGACCGCGACCGGCGTCTCCTGCCACAGCGCGATCGCGTTGGTCGCGGTCCGGTCGATGGGCAGCCGGACGAAGCACAGGTCGACGCGCCCCTCGCGCAGCACCGACTCCTGCTCGCCCTGCGCGACGCCGACCACCTCGAGCGGGTGGTCAGGTAGCCGCTCGCCCCAGATCCGCGCCCACTTCGACACCGTCACTCCCGGCACGAACCCCACCCGCAGGCTCGCGGGCGCGTCGGGCTTCTGCTCCCGTTCGGCCTGCTCCCGCACCCGGATCAGGTCCCTGGCACGCGCGAGCAGGGCGGTGCCGTCGTCGGTGAGCTGGGTGGGCGAAGCGCCCGGCACGAAGACGCGGGTGCCGAGCTCTTCTTCCAGCTCGATCACGGTGGCGCTGAGAGCCTGCCGTGGGATCCGCAGCGCCTTGGCGGCGCGGGCGAAGTGCAACTCCTCGGCGACCGCGACGAAACGACGCAACCGGTCGAGGTCGATGGAGTCGGCGGCGGTGACGTCGAAGTCGCTCATTCTGACCAGAATATGGCACCCGCCGATCGGGTCGACGAGCCGATCAGAGGTTGGCCAGCAGCGCGATCACGCCGGCGATCACGATGACGACGACCAACAGGACCGCGTAGGCGCCCAGTGCCGATCCCCAGCCGCCCCGTTGCGGCGGCGGATTCGGGATCGGCACCGGTTGCTGCCGATACTGCGGCGGGGGCGCGTACTGCGGCTGCGGCATCCGCGGGGGCATCGGAGCGGGGTTGTACTGCGGGATGGGAGTGCCCGTCGAGCTCACCGGGCGCATGGGCTGCATGCCGACGAACGGCTGCGCGTGCGACCCCGAGGTCGGCCGGGCGATCGGGCGGGCACCGGTGGTTCCGGTGCGCACCGCACGCTGCGCGGCGTCGACGAACTCCTCGCACGAGGTGAACCGATCGGCGGGTCGCTTGGCCAGCGCACGCGCCATCACGGCGTCGAGCACCGGCGGCAGGCCCGCGCGGCGCGGACTGATCGGGGGTGGCGGCGCTTGCAGATGACCGGTGATCACCGCGGCCGGGCTGGTCGATTCGTAGGGCGCGCTGCCGGTCAGCAGTGTGTAGAGCGTGCACGCGAGGGAGTACTGGTCGGCGCGGTGATCCAGTGCGGCGCCGGTGAGCTGCTCTGGCGCGGCGTAGGCCAGCGTGGCGGTGAACGATCCGGTCTCGGTGAGATGACCCGAATCGTCGCGCAGCCGTGCGATGCCGAAGTCGGTGAGATACACCCGCTCCTGGCTGCTGGAGCGCGCCAGCAGGATGTTGGCGGGCTTGACGTCGCGGTGCAGCACCCCCGCGCGATGCGCGTAGTCGAGCGCGGCGGCGGTCTCACCGATGATCTGCAGCGCCCGGTCCGGCGGCAGGGAATGCGGATCCAGCGAGGAGGCATCGATCCCGTCGATGTACTGCATGCTGATCCACAGCTGATCGCCCTCGACGCCGCGGTCGAACACGGTGACGATGTTGGGGTGGTCGAGCTGCGCGACCAGGTCGGCTTCACGCTCGAACCTGGCCCGGATCTCCTTGTCGGAGAACAACTCCCGATTCAGCAGCTTGAGCGCCGTCCATCGGGGCAGACGTGGGTGCCTGGCCAGATACACCGATCCCATCCCGCCCTGACCCAGCTGCCGGTCGATCGTGTAGCCGGCGAACACCGTCCCGTCAGAAACCACTCTGACCCCCGAATCTCGCTCTTCGTCCGACGGCCTGGACCCTACCAAACGCCAGGACCCGCGAATCGGTGCAGTACACCGCTGTGTGGCAGGTTCAACCCAGTGGAAAGCGGGCGATGTCGGCGAGGAGAACAGGCATATCGGTCTCGACTGTGGTGAAAGCCGAGCCGCGCTGGAAGACCAGCACCCATCGTCTTCGCGCGGAATCGCTGAAGGTGGACACCACGGCGGAGCCACTGTATCCGCCGTTGTAGGCCTGTTCACGATGGTGGTCGGTACGCGAGCCGGTCGAGGTGTTTCCCTTGTCACCGGTCTCACCACGAAACCGATTCACTGCCTCGACTGCGTCTGCCGCGGTCGCGAAGGCGTAGAAGAAATAGTCGGTATCGGCACTGTCCAGACTGCCGCACGACCATTTCGCGTCTGCCTCCTGAAACGTCAACTCCCACAGGAGTTCGTTCCGGATCTTCGTGTTCGCGTACGCCGAGCACTCACGACCCTCGAATCCGGGGCCGTCCGCAAATCCGGTCGGCACCATCTGGGGAAATGCCTGCGACATCGCGGCCAGATCTTTGTGCGCACGCGATCGTTCCAGCATGTCCGAAATCCAGGTGCTCTCGTCCTGCCACACCCAGGTGACGGCGCCGCCGATGATCAGTGTCAAGGTCAGCAACACCGCTGCGACTACCCGGCCGCCCTTTCGACGCGGCACCGACGCGCGGTAACCGGAGCTTCGCGGCATCGGCGGCGGTGCGTAGCCCGGGTTCGGCTGGGGCGCGGCGAAGCGCGGCGCGTGCCCGCCGTCACCGTACGGATTCGGCTGGGGGTGTCGGGGCACCGAGCGCGCACCGGCGAACACGGTGGGTTGCGCACCGGTGCCACTCAGCGCACGGCGTGCGGCAGCCGCGAATTCGGCGCAGGAGTCGAATCGGTCGGTGGCGCGTTTGGCGAGGGCGCGGGCGAGGACCGCGTCCATGGCTGCGGGCAGATCCGGTCGACGGGCGCGCAGCGACGGGGGCGGGGATTGGAGGTGCCCCTGGATCACCTGCACCGGGTTCGCCGCCTCGAACGGGGCGACGCCGGTCAGCAGCGAGTACAGGGTGCAGGCCAGGGCGTACTGGTCGGCGCGGTGGTCGAGGTGGGCGCCGGTGAGTTGTTCCGGGGCGGCAAAGGCCAGAGTCGCGGTGAACGAGCCGGTCCGGGTCAGGTGGTGGACGTCGTCGCGCGGACGGGCGATACCGAAGTCGGTGAGCAGAACTCGTTCACTGCCGTCGGCCTCGGCGAGCAGGATATTGGCGGGCTTCACGTCGCGGTGCAGGACGCCGTTGCGGTGCGCGTGGTCCAGGGCCGCCGCGGTGCCCTCGATGATGTGCAGGGCGCGTTCGGCGGGGACGGGATGTGCGATCGTGGCCGCGTCTACGCCGTCGACGAACTGCATGCTGATCCACAGGCGCCCGTCATCGCTGCCACGGTCGTAGACCGTGACGATGTTGGGGTGCTCCAATTGCGCGGCGAGGTCGGCCTCGCGCTCGAACCTGGCACGAATCTCGTTGTCGGCGAACAGCTCCGGATTCAGCAGCTTCAACGCGGTCTGCCGAGGCAGGCGCGGATGCCGGGCAAGATACACCGAACCCATCCCGCCGCGCCCCAGCTGCCGTTCGATCGCGTACCCGGCGAAGACGTCCCCCGTCGCAAGCATGGTCCCCCGTTGTCCACCGAAGCAGTGCCCGGCCTTCAGCGAATATCCCCGCCGCCGACCAGCACCAACCCTAATCGTCGCGAGGACAGGGCACTACACCCCGGCTCAGTCCTCCACCCGCACACCCATCGACCGCGCTGTGCCCGCGACGATGCGCATCGCCGCTGCGACATCGTCGGTGTTCAGGTCGGGGAGTTTGCGGATCGCGATGCGGCGCAATTGATCCCGGCTGATCGCCCCCACCGGTTTGTGTCCGGGCTGCGGGGAGCCGGGGTGGCCGAGAGCCTTGCGGATCAACGATGCGGTCGGTGGGGTCTTGAGCCGCATCGTCCAGCGTTTGCGGGCGTCGATCGTGATGACGGCCGGAATGATCTCGCCACGCCGATCCGCGGTGGCGGCGTCGTAGCGCCGTTTGACCTCGAAGGGCGCAACGCCGGTCGGACCGAGCATCTTGCCGAGGATCATCAGCGAGGCATTGCCCGCTTCGAGCTCGAGAGTGACTGTGACAGAGGCTGTTTCGCGCGCCATAGTCAACGATCTCGGATGCACGCGTCGATCCGGTCCCACGACGGTAACGCCTGGGCCGCAACCCGCTCCAGCGGTTCGGTTCGCCTGATCCCGATTCGCCTGTCAGTCTGTGGGCGTGAAACGGGACGTTTCCGCTCGCCTGGAGGTCGCGGTCCATGCCGATTCGGTGCTGCAGTGTCAGATCGCTGTCGCCCGCCAGCCAGGACTCGATCTCATCGAGTCCATGACATGCTCGCTCGACGGCGAGTTCCTCACGCCGCGCGAAGTGGTCGGTCCGCACGGTTCCCGGATCCACGTGCTCGACGTGCGCGCGGGGACCCTCCGGATCGACTATCAGGCGACCGTCCTCGGCACCGCCGTCCTCGCGCCGCCGTCCGACTACGACCTCGCGCTGTACCGGCGGCCGAGCCGCTACGCGGAGTCGGACAAGCTGCTCGGCTTCGCGGCAGCCGAATTCGGTTACGGCATCGCCGATCCCGAGGTGGCCAACCGCGTCTCGTCGTGGATCGGCAGACGGATCACCTATGTCTCGGGCAGTAGCACGCCCATCGACGGCGCGGTGGAGACACTGCTCTCCGGCACCGGCGTCTGCCGCGACTTCTCGCATCTGATGGTCGCGCTGTTGCGCGCCGTCGGCGTCCCCGCCCGGGTTGCCGCGGTCTACGCGCCGGGCTGTGTGCCGATGGACTTCCACGCCGTCTGTGAGGCCTACATCGACGGCGAGTGGCGCACCTACGACCCGACCGGCCTCGCGCCGCGCTCGAGCCTGGTACGCATTGCCACGGGCCGCGACGCCTCCGATACCGCCTTCCTGGACAACCACGGCGGCGACATCACTTTGAACTTCATGTCGGTCAACGCCTTCGTCGCGGGCCCACTCCCCTACGACGACTTCATCGCACCGAGCAGCATCGTCTGAGCTCGGACACGTCTTCCCGAGCTCATCACGGCGGCGAGGGCCCTAGCCCTCGGCGGCGAGCTGACCGCAGGCGGCGGCGATCTCCTGGCCGCGGGTGTCGCGCACGGTGCACGACACGCCCTGGGCGATCACGCGACGCACGAACTCCTTCTCGACCGGCTTGGGGCTGGCATCCCACTCGCTGCCCGGTGTCGGGTTGAGCGGGATCAGGTTCACGTGCACGAGCGGACCGAGCGCCTTGTGCAGCTTCTTGCCCAGCAGATCCGCCCGCCACGGCTGATCGTTGATATCGCGGATCAACGCGTACTCGATCGACACGCGACGCCCGGACTTGTCGGCGTAATACCGTGCGGCGTCGAGCACTTCGGCGATCGACCAGCGATTGTTCACCGGCACCAGAGTGTCGCGCAGTTCGTCGTCGGGGGTGTGCAGCGACACCGCAAGCCGCACCGACATGTTCTCGTCGGCCAGCTTGCGGATCGCGGGCGCCAGGCCGACGGTCGACACCGTCACCGACCGCTGCGAAATACCGAGCCCGTCGGGAGCGGGCGAAGTGATCCGGCGAACCGCGTTCACCACCCGCTTGTAGTTGGCCAGCGGCTCGCCCATGCCCATGAACACGATGTTGGACAGCCGGCCCGGACCGCCGTGCACCTCGCCGTCACGCAGGGACGCCGCGGCGGCACGCACCTGGTCGACGATCTCCGCCGTCGACAGGTTGCGAGTGAGCCCCGCCTGCCCGGTCGCGCAGAACGGACAGGCCATTCCGCACCCCGCCTGACTGGAAATGCACAGCGTGTTGCGGTCGGGGTAGCGCATGAGCACGCTCTCCAGCAACGTCCCGTCGTGCGCCTTCCACAGCGTTTTGCGGGTGTCGCCCTCGTCGCAGGCGATATTGCGCACCACCGACAGCAGCGGCGGGAACAGCGTCTCGCCGACCTTCGCGCGCACATCGGCGGGCAGGTCGGTCATCAGGGCAGGATCGGACTGCAGGCGGCCGTAGTACTGACGGGCCAACTGGTCGGCGCGGAACTTCGGCAATCCCAGCTCCTGCACCGCGGCCTTGCGTTCGTCCGAATCGAGATCGGCGAGGTGGCGCGGCGGCATACCGCGGCGCGGGGCATCGAACACGAGGGGCAGGGAGATGGCCATAGTTTCACCATTGTCCCAAACGCCACGTCGGACCTGCCACGCCGGGCGACGTTATCGAGAAGATGCGTGCGTGAGCCATAGCAGTCGGCCATGATCGAACCATGAGTACACATGCGGAATCCGGTGCGTCACCGGCCGAGCACGACCCGCAGGCGACCGATCTCACCGGCAAGCACAGCAAGCCCGCCGAACCGGCGAAACCCGCGGCCGCGCCGGTACCCGTCCCGCGCGACGCCGTGCACGGGTCTCGCACCGGCTACACCTGGATCGCGTTGCTGGCGGCCGCCCTGCTCGGCATCGTGCTGCTGACCTTCATCATCCAGAACCTCGACAAGGTCCGTACCAACCTGCTGTTCTGGGATTTCGAACTGCCGCTCGGTATCACCGTGTTGCTGTCGGTGATCGCGGGCGCGCTGGTGATGGGTCTGGTCGGCGGGGTGCGCATTCTGCAACTGCGGCACGCCGCCAAGCGGTCGTCCTGACGCTGAGTCGATCAGATCAGCGCGCTGAGTACCAGCCAGGAGACGAACGCCGAGGGCAGCATCGAGTCCAGGCGATCCATGATTCCGCCGTGCCCCGGCAGCAGGGTCCCCATGTCCTTGATGCCGAGTTCCCGCTTGATCTGCGACTCGATCAGGTCACCGATGGTCGCCACGGCCACCAGGCCGACACCGAGCACCACACCGATCATCGAGTTCGCCTCGAGCAGCAACGTGACGGTCAGCAGACCGCCGATCACGCTGAACACCAGCGACCCGCAGAACCCCTCCCACGACTTCTTCGGACTGATCGCGGGCACCATCGGATGCCTGCCGAACAGCACACCGGCGACGTAGCCGCCGACATCGGAGCACACCACCAGGATCATGAAGGTGAGTACCCGGAGATTGCCGTCGGGTTCGAGCAGCAGCAGCGTCGAGAACGCGGCCAGCAACGGAATCCAAGTGAGGGTGAACACAGCGATCGCCGTGTCACGCAGGAAGTTCTTCGGCGCGGTACTGAGGCCGTGGTCGAACAGACGCCACACCATGCACACCAGCGCGGTGGCGGCGAACGCGCCGAGCACCCCACCTGCCCCCCACGGCCAGCCCAGCCAGAACACCGCCTGACCGCCCACCAGCAGCGGAATCCGCGGTACCAGCACATCGGCTTCGCGCAGCCGCTTGGTGACCTCCCAGGTCGCCACGCCGACGCCGATGCCCGCGACCGCGATGAACACCTTCGGGACGAACAACAGGATCGCGATCAACGACAGCCCGAGCGTCAGCCCGACTGCCAGTGCCGCAGGCAGATTGCGCCCGGCCCGTGAGGTCGGGGCGGGCGGCTGCTCGTCCTGCGGCGCGGCCGCGGTCTCCTCGACCTTGTCCGGCATGGGATCCGGTGCCGCCCCGGTGGCGGCGGCGTCTTCGGCCACGATTGTCCCGTCGCTCAACTCGTCGTTCCGTTCATCCCCCGCACGAGCGGGACTGGCGAGATCTGGCGCTCAGACCTCGAGCAGTTCGGCTTCCTTGTGCTTGACCAGCTCGTCGACCTGGGCCACATACTTGGCGGTGGTCTTGTCGAGCTCCTTCTCGGCGCGCCCGACCTCGTCCTCACCCGCTTCGCCATCCTTCTGGATGCGACCGAGTTCGTCCATCGCCTTGCGGCGGACGTTGCGAATCGAGACCTTGGCGTCCTCGCCCTTGCTCTTGGCCATCTTGACCATCTCGCGGCGGCGTTCCTCGGTGAGCTGCGGCACCGAGATGCGCAGGATGTCGCCGTTGTTGGTCGGGTTCACGCCCAGGTCGGAGTTGCGGATGGCGTTCTCGATCAGGCCGAGCGAGCTCTGCTCGTAGGGCTTGATCACGACCATGCGCGGCTCGGGCACGGTGATGCTCGAGACCTGGGTGATCGGGGTGAGCGAGCCGTAGTACTCGATCAGCACACGGGTGAACATGCCCGGGTTGGCGCGACCGGTACGGATGCTGCCCAGGTCGTCCTTCGCCACCGTGACGGCCTTGTCCATCTTCTCTTCGGCATCGAAGAGCGCTTCATCAATCACGACCGAATCCTCCACAGCGTCGTCATCGTCATCGTCCGCGGGTGCGGGGTCACGACCGAACCAGGGTGCCGATGGGTTCACCGGCGACCGCGCGGGCAATATTGCCCTTGATCAACAGATTGAACACCAGCATCGGCATCTGGTTGTCCATGCAGAGACTGAACGCGGTGGCATCGGCCACCTTCAGGCCCTTTTCGATCACTTCCTTGTGGGTGATCTCGGTGAACATGCTCGCATTCGGGTCGACGCGCGGATCGGCGTCGAACACACCGTCGACCGCTTTCGCCATCAGCACCACGTCGGCGCCGATTTCCAGCGCGCGCTGAGCGGCGGTGGTGTCGGTGGAGAAGTAGGGCATGCCCATTCCCGCGCCGAAGATCACGACGCGGCCCTTCTCGAGGTGGCGCTTGGCGCGCAGCGGCAGGTAGGGCTCGGCGACCTGGCCCATGGTGATGGCGGTCTGCACGCGGGTGTCCACACCCTGCTGCTGAAGGAAATCCTGGAGGGCGAGGCTGTTCATCACGGTGCCGAGCATGCCCATGTAGTCGGAGCGCGCCCGCTCCATGCCGCGCTCCTCCAATTCGGCGCCGCGGAAGAAGTTGCCGCCGCCGATCACCACGGCCACCTGCACGCCGGTCTCGACGATCTCGGCGATCTGCTCGGCCACGGTCTGCACGACGTCGGGATCGAGGCCCACTCCGCCACCACCGAACATCTCCCCACCCAGCTTGAGCAGCACCCGGTTGTATCCAGGGCGGTCGTTACCCGGGTCGGTCATGGGTGTCGGTCTCCTTCGGCGAGGTCGAGAGCGGGGCGAGCAGGCGGCATCCATCCTGCCCTATCAGGTTGCGGTCACCCGGAAGTGGGGTCGGTCGATCCATGAGGAAAGCCCCTCCGGCGCGGCATCACACCGCGCCGAAGAGGCTGTTCGTGAAGTTCAGGCGGATCAGGCCTGGCCGACCTCGAAACGAGCGAAACGCTTCACGTTCACGCCCGCCTCTTCCAGAAGCGCCTTGACGGTCTTCTTGGAGTCGGTGACGGCGGACTGCTCGAGCAGCACGACGTCCTTGAAGAAGCCGTTCACGCGGCCTTCGGTGATCTTCGCCAGCGCGGCTTCGGGCTTGCCCTCTTCGCGCGCGGTCTCCTCGGCGATGCGACGCTCGTTGTCGACGACATCGGCGGGCACCTCCTCGCGGGTCAGGTACTTGGCCTTGAGCGCGGCGACCTGCATGCCTGCGGCACGCGCGGCGTCGGCAGCGGCGTCGCCGGTGCCTTCGTACTCCACCAGCACGCCGACGGCGGGCGGCAGGTCCGAAGCGCGCTTGTGCAGGTAGGTGGCGACCGGGCCGTCGAAGGACACGACGCGACGCAGTTCCAGCTTCTCGCCGATCTTGGCCGACAGCGCCTGCACGGCGTCGTCAACGGTGCCGTCGGTCAGCTTGAGCGCCTTGAGGGCGTCCAGGTCGGCCGGCTTCGCCGCGGCGGCCGCGGTCACGATCGCGTCGGCCAGCTGCTGGAACTCGGCGTTCTTGGCAACGAAGTCGGTCTCGCAGTTGATCTCGACCATGACGCCGTCCTTGGCGATGACCAGGCCTTCGGCGGTCGCACGCTCGGCGCGCTTGCCGACGTCCTTGGCGCCCTTGATGCGCAGCACCTCGACGGCCTTGTCGAAATCGCCGTCGGAGTCGGCCAGCGCGTTCTTGCAGTCCATCATGCCGGAGCCGGTGAGCTCCCGGAGCCGCTTCACATCAGCAGCGGTGTAGTTCGCCATCGGGGGCGAGCCTCCTCGTGTGTGGGGTGCTTGGGTGTTAACACCACCTTGCCGACCGCTTCTGAATTCAGAAGGGCCGGCAAGGTGAACGTAGTGCTACCGGTCAGCTCAGAAGTCGGCCGGGGTGTGCTGTGCCGGGTCGGCCTTGACCTCGGCCTCGGCCGGGGTCTCGACGGCCGGGGCCTCGGTCGCGGCAGCGACATCGGCTTCGGCAGCCGGGGTCGCCGAGGACAGGAGCTCCTGCTCCCACTCGGCCAGCGGCTCGCCTGCGCCGGCTTCGGGCTTCGCGTCGCCAGAAGCCTGGCCCGCGCGGGCCTGCACGCCCTCGGCCACCGCGGAGGCGACGACCTTGGTGAGCAGTGCGGCGGAACGGATCGCGTCGTCGTTACCCGGGATCGGGTAGTCGACCAGGTCGGGGTCGCAGTTGGTATCCAGGATCGCGATGACCGGGATGTTCAGCTTGCGCGCCTCGCCGACGGCGATGTGCTCCTTGTTGGTATCGACGATCCAGATGGCCGAGGGAACCTTGGCCATGTCACGGATACCGCCGAGGGTGCGGTCCAGCTTGGTCATCTCACGCGTGAGCATGAGGATTTCCTTCTTGGTGCGACCCTCGAAGCCACCGGTCTGCTCCATCGCCTCGAGTTCTTTGAGGCGCTGCAGGCGCTTGTGCACGGTGGAGAAGTTGGTGAGCATGCCACCCAGCCAACGCTGGTTGACGTAGGGCATTCCGACGCGCAGCGCCTCGGAAGCGATCGACTCCTGGGCCTGCTTCTTGGTACCGACGAAGAGGACGGTGCCACCGTGGGCGACAGTCTCCTTGACGAACTCGTAGGCCTTGTCGATGAAGGTCAGCGTCTGCTGCAGGTCGATGATGTAGATGCCGTTGCGGTCGGTGAAGATGAACCGCTTCATCTTCGGGTTCCACCGACGAGTCTGGTGGCCGAAGTGCGCGCCGCTGTCGAGCAGCTGCTTCATAGTTACGACAGGCATAGCCTTCGTATCTCTCTTTCGTTGCCGGTTGTCGCGGTCGATCGGCGATCGACTGCCCTGGCGCCACCGAAACCGCCGGACCCGATTCGAAGAATCCGGGACCAGCCGACGATTTCCCTGTTCATCCGCTGGAGAACTCGCGCTGACATGCCCTCGCGGACCGTCTGCATTGCGAGCGACGACCGGATGGACGAGCACGGGTGGCGCGCGAAGTCGGTCCGTGCTGTGCACACGCATTGGCTGCTGAGCACAAACCGCTCGTTCAGTCTACGCGGAGCATGGCCAGGTCCGAAATCGCCCCTGCGCAAAGACCGCCCATTTCGCGGATGAAGTACGCGATATCCACATGCGGGAACGTTGTCCACATTCCCGAAATCGTTGTCCCGGTGGGGTTGTCCGGCGCCCAGAGTTGGGGCATGAACACTGTGACACGCACCCTGATCACTACATTTCCGCTGCTCTTCGCGGCGGGGGTCGCTGCCGCACCGGCCGCGGCACACCCTGAGAGCGGTGCTCCACCCGCAGCTCGACCCTCCGCTACCGACGTCGCACCAACGGTCCCACACCCCAGCGACCCATCGCCGATATGCGCCGGTGGCGGGGCACGCGGGGCCGTGGTCCTGGCCCACCCGCCCGAGAGGGTCGGCCAGGCGACTCGCCCATCGCAACGTGCGGCCGCGCCCGGCACGGTGCCGACAGCGCCGCCCGCGCCCAACCCACAGAACGCGCCCACCTCGACAGGCCGACCAGCGGCGGCCGCTGTTCCCGTTTCGATCATCCTCGCAGCGGCGGTAGCTGTGGAACTCCCGCCGAGGCCGGCGATGGAAGGTGCGCGCAGGAGTGGTTCGCCTGTCCAGCCGCCGGAGCACCCGTCCGGCGCCGTCTCGTGCGGCCGGGAATCGAATGTGGTTCCGGTGACCGTGCCCCGACGGGAACTCGTTCCCGCTCCTGTCCCGGTGCAGGTGACGATTCACGATTTCGGATCTGCGCCGGCACGACCGCAGGGTATGGATCCGAGTGCCGGGGCTCGGTCGGAGATAGGGATCAGGGTGCTGGCCGGAGGCGGGAGCGGGTCGGCGGCGCAGCTGCCCGCGGTTCTGCGGGAGATGCTGCGGGCGCTGGCGGCGCAGCAGCGGGTGCCGACACCACGACCGCACCGCTGAGGCCTCGATGTTCGCGACCCACGACGGTGGGCTGAAGATGGCGGGTCGCGTTCTTCGGCCCGGTTGGTCCCGACCCCGCTCCGCAGCGTGGCCGGCTCGCGCCAGCCGGCCCGGTCGGTCTGACGCCGTGGTGTGGTCGACGAACCGAGCACCCCGTCATCGACCTCGACCTGACGCCATCACATCAGCGACCCGCCTGTACCGGGTCGACCAGCCCTGGCCCGGCTGTGATGCGTGGTCGGCGGCACCCGATCGTGGCCGGCGTCCTCGCATTTCCGAGCAGCTGCGACGCGCGGCGCTTCGGGTGCGGTCGATCCTCCGGGGAGTACTCGGGGTCGTCTGTCCGGTGGCCATTGTGCTCAGTGGCGCGGTACCGGCCGATGCGACGGAAGCGGGGCCGTTCGGTTGGCCGTTGCGGCCGCGGCCGGCGGTGGAGCGCCGGTTCGACAAGCCGGAGCGGAATTGGCTGCCGGGGCATCGGGGAGTGGATCTGGCGGGTACCGCCGGGCAGACGGTGCTGGCGGCGGGGGACGGCATCGTGGTGTTCGCGGGGGAAGTGGCGGGCAAACCCGTGGTGTCCATCGATCATCCGGGCGGCTTGCGCACCACGTATGAACCGGTGACGGCGAAGGTCGCGGTGGGAAGCCGGGTGGTCAGGGGTACGGCGATCGGCACGCTGGTGACCGGACACGAGGGGTGTCCGGTCGCCGCGTGCCTGCACTGGGGAGCCCGCCGTGAGTCCGGTGCCCACAACCGGCGCGAGTACGTCGACCCGCTCGGACTCCTGCACGAGGTGCCGGTCCGGTTGAAACCGCTGGATCCGTGATGTGACGAAACGCTCCGCCACCCCGCACCTATGACAGCCCGGAGCGGACGAGAATCGAGGTGTGTCCGAGAAATCAGCGCCTTTCACCTATCCCGACGTGGGCGCCACCCGCGCCACGATGCCCGACGGGTACCACCGGTTCCGGAATCGGCGGCCGATCGGCCACGGCCGCGATCTGTTCGAGCGCGCGGCCGCCCACATTCTCGACTTCGGAATTCAGAAGGGCGTCGGCACCTTTCGCGGCGCCGATACCGAAACCGCGCAGCCCGGAACCGAGTTGACCGTCGTCCTCCGCATCGGGCCACTGAACATCAGCGCGCCCTGCCGCGTCGTCTACGTCCTCGACGAACCCGACCGCCGAGGTTTCGCCTACGGCACCCTGCCGGGACACCCCGAGGTCGGCGAGGAACTGTTCGCCGTCGAATACGACCCGACCGACGACACCGTCTACGGCCTGATCACCGCCTTCTCCCAGCCAGGTGCCTGGTACGTCCGTCTCGGCGGACCCGTCGCCCGGCTGATCCAGCGCTGGTTCACCCACCGCTACCTGAACACTCTGCCCACCAACGACTGACGTCGCAGCCCGGCCCGCCCGGGTACGGCCGTCAGAGCAGCGCGGCCAGCGCGTCGGCTTCGGCGCTCAACCGATCGCGGCGATCGATCGCGCCGAGTCGGTCGTAGTCAGATGCCGCGCAACGTCTTTCGTCGATCTCCCGACGGACGATCGCTTCGATCTCGACCTCGGTGAGGTCGCGGCGAACGGCCTCGGCCGCACCGAGGCCGACTGGGCTTTCCTCCACGGCGCCGGCTCGTACGTCACCGGCATCGATCGCCTCCGCGTTGTCGATCGCCGCCAACGCGGAACGCAGCGCCGTGACCGCACCGAGGTCACGGGCCTTCATCGCAGTTTCCAACGCGGCGCGCAGCCGCTCGCGCAGGGAAGTCACGTCCACCACAGTATTTCTGACAACGCCACCGGTGCCGAGTACATCGCAGGGCGAGCGCTACCCGTTGAGCACTACGGTGACTGCCGCGATGAGGGCGACGGTCGCAACGGCGAGGGTGGTGGTCGCGACGAATCGGTGCGCGGTGCCGCAGTGTCCGCGATCGAGTGCGCGGCCGCGCGACCAGCCGACTCCGGCCACGAGCAGGGCGACCGTGGCGGCGGCGAGCGGGACCGGGCATGCCGGCCAACCGTCGACAGTCGCCTCGTGCACGAAGAGCAGCGCGCAGCCGGCTGCTCCGAGAGAGGTGCGCCGCCAAGCCAGAGCGGTGCGCTCCATCGCCAGGGTCGCTGCGGTCACGACAGCACGACCGCCACACAGGCGAGCACGGCGACGATCGCGATGCCGGCCGACAACACGGGAACCAGGACCGTTCCTGGCAACGGTCGCCCGGTCCGCATCGCGAGATCGACCCGCCGCCAGTGCCGGAAGGCAGCGAGCGCGACGGCCAGCGCCATGATCAGGCAGATCATCGAGATGGCGCCGGCGAATCCGGCCAGCCGAGTCGGCTGCACGAGGGTGTGCACCGCGACGCCGCCGGCGAGCAGACCGATCGCGGTCCTGATCCACGCCAGAAACGTCCGCTCGTTGGCGAGGGTGAACCGATAGTCGACCTCCTCCTCGCCGTCGTCCGATTCGGCCCCGACCTCGGGCAACGTCACGACCACCACCTCCTGCCCCCATCATGCGCTACCCCCATCCACCCACGGATGATCCGCACGAGCGCGGCGTCGATCAGGTTGCCGTCGCCGATCTGTGCGGCGCCGATCGTGCGCACTCCGTGACAAGGACTCGCGCGGGTTCCCCGCTCACCGAGAAACTCCCGGAGCGGCACGGTTCCTGAAGCCGACTTCCAGACCGGACACGAGAATAGGCACGTTGCGGGCCAGACCGAGGTCACCTGCCGACGGGTGGGATCGGGCGTAAAACCGCTCCAAGGCGACCGGTCGCCGGGTGGGCCGGCCGCTGACCACTCGAGTCGGTCGGCCGCGCACGGGACCTGGCCGAGTACCCACTCGACACGATCAGCCATCGAAGTCGACCGGGCCGAAGACCGACTCGACACGGTCAGGCGCGGGGGTGGGCCTGGTCGTGGACACGTTTGAGGCGTTCTACGGAGACGTGGGTGTAGAGCTGGGTGGTTGCCATGCTGGCGTGACCGAGGAGTTCCTGGACAACGCGCAGGTCGGCGCCGCCCTCGAGGAGGTGGGTGGCGGCGCTGTGGCGGAGGCCGTGCGGGCCCATGTCGGGAGCGCCGGGGATCGCGGCGATGACGTCGTGGACGACGGCACGCGCTTGGCGCTGGTCGAGGCGGCGACCGCGCTGGCCGAGGAACAAGGCGCGGCCCGAGTTGCTGTTGACCAGCGACGGCCGGCCCGCCCGGAGCCAGGCCTCGAGCGCGGTGTCGGCCGGACCACCGAACGGTACCGAGCGCTCCTTGTTGCCCTTGCCGAGCACACGCACCAGACGACGCTCCCGGTCGATGTCGTCGAGATCGAGACCGCACAGCTCGCTGACACGAATCCCGGTGGCGTACAACAACTCCAC
This sequence comes from Nocardia sp. NPDC003183, assembly GCF_053590715.1. Taxonomy (NCBI): domain Bacteria; kingdom Bacillati; phylum Actinomycetota; class Actinomycetes; order Mycobacteriales; family Nocardiaceae; genus Nocardia; species Nocardia sp. NPDC003183. The sequence goes on along the minus strand of NZ_JBSFTG010000008.1, from coordinate 55,179 downwards.
CACCAGCCGATCCCGTAGCGCCATCGGATCCTGCTGCGCCGCCCCGGATTCCGCCGCGACCATGGCCTGTTCGGCCTGACCACGCCCGAGCACCGCGGGCAACACGCGATGGGCTTTCGGAGCCTGCAGGCGCAGCCCCGGGTCGACACCGAGCCGCCCGGTCTCGGTCAGCCACGCGGTGAAAGTCCTTGCCGCCGATGCCCGCCGAGCCAGGGTCGTCCGCGCCACCCCCGCCGCCGCCAGCTCGGCCAACCACGACCGCAGCAACGGCAGATCCAGCTCCCGCACCGCCGAATCCGCCGACCGCGCGTACAGATGCTCGAGCAACGACCGCACATCCCCCAGATACGCCCGCACCGTATGCGCCGACCGATTCCGGCCCAACCGCAGATGCCGCCCGAACTCGGTGAGCAACGCGGTCAGGTCATCAGGCAACACATCCATGACCCAACCGTCACCCTTCCCGGTCCCCCACGCAACCCACCACGCCGCCGAGCCGACCGAACGGTCCGCTGCCCCGTACTGCCCGTCTTTGCACCGTCGCCGCCCGGCCTGCGAAGCACTCAGTCGCGATCCCACTCGACCATTGCCGCGCAGCCGGGACAGACCTGTACTCGCCGAAACGTCGATGTCCACACGTCACGCGACCTGCGCTCGCCTGAAACGTCGATGTCCACACCTCACCCCCGCTGGACGCCCACCGTGTCAGCTGGCCCGTCGACTGGATGTCCGAAACCAGCCACCGGAATCGCAGCCGACCAGTTCGGCGAGCTCCAGGCACGGCAGGACCGCTCGAACCGTGGCCAGGTCCAAGCCGGACTGCTGAGACAGTTCGCGAGGTAGACGCGAGCCGATGGTGGGTAGAGCCGCGTAGATCTCAGCTTCAGCACCGCGCAGGTGGCCGGCGCGGTCCGTCGAGCCACCTTCGCTGACAGGGAGGCGGAGGGGACCCGCTTCGTCGATGATGTCTTCGGCTCGGGTTACCAGAAGCGCCTCGCCGTCTCTGATCATGCGATGACAGCCTGTCGAGGAGGCCGACCCGACCGGCCCCGGCACAGCCATGGCCGGCCTGCCCAGTCTGCGGGCCCATTTCACGGTGTTGCGAGCGCCGCTGCGCAGCCCTGCCTCGACCACCAGAACCCCGTCCCCGAGCGTCGCGATCAACCGGTTCCTCGCCAGGAACTGATGTTTCTGCGCCGAGATGCCCGGCGGGTATTCGCTGACGACCAGACCACTGTCGGCGATGGCGGCGAGCAGGCGGTCGTGCTGCGCCGGATAGGGACGGTCGACACCGCAGGCGAGGACGGCGACGGTGGTTCCACCGACGGCGAGGGCCGCCCGGTGCGCCGCCGCGTCGATGCCGAAGGCCGCTCCGGAGACGATCGTCCAGCCCCGGCCTGCCAGGTCGCACGCGATCTCGCTCGCCACCTGCAACCCGTATCCACTGCTACACCGCGAACCGACCACCGCGACAGCACGTTCGGATGCGGTGTGGAGCGAGAGGGGACCCCGCGCCCACAGCACCAGCGGCACCGCCGCCTCGCGATCGCGCTCGCTGTCGAGTTGGTCGAGTCCGAGCATCCGCCAGCCCGGCCATTCCTCGTCGTCGGGAGTGATCACCCGCCCGCCCAGACGAGCAATCGCCTCCAGATCCGCTGCTGCCGAGTCGATCTCACGCCGCATCGCGGTGGGACCACGCAGTGCCGCGGGCAACTCGTGCTCACGGACAGCACGCGCGGCCTCGCACACCCCGACCGAGGCGATCAAGGCCGACAGTGGCGCACACGGCCCCTGTACCACCCGCGACAGGTACACCCAGGCGAGTCGGCGCTCGTCCGGATCACCGTCGAGATCCACCATGTCGCCGACCGCACGCGATTCGCTCATTGCGCACCTCGCTGCCGGAAGTTCAACGACGACATCACATCCCGCACCGTGGGCAGCTCCCCTTCGCGCAGGTCGCAGACCGTCCAGGCGACCCGGATGGCCCGATCGGCACCACGGGCCGACATGCGCCCCAGCCGTAAGGCCGTCTCGATCGGCGCGATCGATTCCCGCGGCAACGTGAATCGCTTCCGCAGAATGTGGCCCGGCACTTCGGCATTGGTCGCCCACCCGTCCTCGCTCCACCGCTGCGCCGCGCGGGCTCGCGCCCGGGCCACGCGTTCGGCCACCGTGCTGCTGCTCTCGGCCTGTTCGTCGCCGAACGTCGCACCGGCCTGCCCGTGCATCTGGACCCAGATATCGATGCGGTCGAGCAACGGCCCCGATAGTTTGCCCAGGTAGCGGCGTCGTGCCAGTGGCGCGCAGATGCAGTCCACATCGCGTGCCGGAGCGCACGGACAGGGATTGGCCGCCAAGACCAGCTGGAAGCGGGCCGGGTACCGGGCAACGCCGTCGCGCCGGGCGATACGCACTTCCCCCTCTTCGAGCGGAGTCCGCAGTGCCTCCAGGACTTTGGTGCCGATCTCGGCGCATTCGTCGAGGAACAGGACCCCGCGATGGGCCCGGCTGACCGCGCCGGGACGGGCCATGCCGGAACCACCGCCGATCATGGCGGTGACCGACGTCGAATGATGCGGCGCGACAAAGGGAGCCAACGTGAGCAACGGCTGCTCGGCCGACAGCGATCCCGCCATCGAATGGATCGCGGTCACCTCCAGCGATTCCGCTTCCGACAGCGGTGGCAGCAGTCCCGGAAGACGTTGTGCCAACATCGTTTTGCCGATCCCGGGCGGCCCGGTGAGCAGCAGATGGTGTCCGCCTGCCGCAGCGACCTCCAGCGCCCAGCGCGCCTCGTCCTGTCCGACGACATCGCTGAGGTCACCGCACGGGACCTGTGTCCCCGGCACGACGCCGTCGGGTTCGAGCAGCTGGCCCTCCCCGCGCAGCCAGGCCACCACTGCCCGCAGACTCGTCGCCCCGAGCACCTCGATCCCCTCGACCAGCCCCGCTTCGGCCACCGCCTCGGCGGGCACGACCACCGTGGGCAGCCCGGCCCGCCGGGCCGCGATCACCGCGGGCAGCACCCCGCGCACCCGCCGAACCCGCCCGTCGAGCGCCAATTCCCCCAGCAGCACCGTTTTCACCAGCCGCTCGCCGGAAACCACCCCGGAGGCGTCGAGCACGGAAACCGCCAGCGCGAGGTCGTAGACACTGCCCACTTTCGGCAGCGTCGCAGGCGAGAGGGCCAGGATCACCCGGCCGTCCGGCCACTTCTCCCCCGTGTTGGCCACTGCCGAACGCACCCGATTGCGCGATTCCTGCAGGGCGGTATCGGGCAGACCGACCAGATTCACCGAGGGCAGACCCTGACCGATGTCGGCCTCGATCTCCACCAGCTGCCCGTCGACCCCCGTCACCGCGACCGACAGCGCCCGTCCGAGCGCCATCAGAACGCGCCGGTCAGATGTTCGATGACCGGCCCGCGCCCCCGCGGCATCAGCACCGACACGACGTCGAAGCGGATACGCCGCCACGGCCCGTCCTGTTCGGCCAGCCACAGCAGCGCCAGCCGGCGGATGCGCTGCTGCTTGCTGAAGGTGACCGACTCGGCCGGAGTTCCGAACCCCAGCCCCGACCGCGTCTTCACCTCGACGAACGCGGTAATCGACGGGTCCTGGACGATCAGGTCCAGCTCACCGTATCGACACCGCCAATTGCGGGCGACGATCTCCATCCCCGACTCGCACAGATACTGCGCGGCCAGCTTCTCCCCGTACGCGCCGAGCGCCTGTTTGTGTGCCATGAGCGAAAGCATGGCCACAGACGCTCACGTGGCTGTCCCCCGCGACCTGGGCAAACAGAAATCCTGTGGATAACCGCGCCCCTGTGGACAACTACTCCGGCAGGCGCAGGTCCGGCTTCTCCAGCTCCTCGATGTTCACGTCCTTGAACGTGATCACCCGAACGTGCTTGACAAAGCGTGCCGGGCGGTACATATCCCATACCCACGCATCGCTCATCCGCACTTCGAAATACACCTCGCCGTCGGCGTTCTGCGGACGCAGTTCGACCGAATTAGCCAGGTAGAAGCGCCGTTCGGTCTCCACCACGTACGAGAACTGGCCGACGATGTCCTTGTACTCGCGGTACAACGACAGTTCCATCTCGGTTTCGTACTTCTCGAGGTCCTCAGCACTCATCGGGTGGGACGTCCTCCTGCTAGCAGCGCCGCGTTCATTGGTGACATCATCGCGCATGTGCCGCGCGAGTAGCCACTCGGCTACCTCCAGGCGCCTCGAGCTCGCGCACATTCCGCCAGGAACGGCGGTGTTCTGTGCTCGGTCCGAGCTGCCGCAGGGCGGCGGTGTGCTCGGGCGTGTTGTAGCCCTTGTGCGCGGCGAAACCGTAGCCGGGTAGCTGGGCGTCGAGCTCGACCATCATCCGGTCCCTGGTCACCTTCGCCAGGATGCTCGCGGCCGCGATGCAGGCCGCGGTGCCGTCGCCGCCGATCACCGGCAGCGACGGTGCGGGCAGGCCGGGCACCTTGAATCCGTCGGTCAGGATGTAGCCGGGGGTGCGTTCGAGGCCGACGACGGCTCGGCGCATGCCCTCGATATTGGCGACGTGGATCCCGATCGAGTCGATCTCCCACGCAGGTACCACCACGACGCTCCAGGCCAGCGACAACCGCTGAACCACCGGGAACAGCTCCTCACGGGCCGCCTCCGTGAGTTTCTTGGAGTCGTCGAGCCCGGCGAGCTTGTCGTAGGCCTTGGGCGCGAGCAGGCACGCGGCGACCACCAGCGGACCCGCGCAGGGTCCGCGCCCCGCCTCGTCGACACCGGCCACCGGCGCGAGGCCACCGCGCACGAGCGCGGCCTCGAGCGTGCGTAGTCCCGCCGCCCGGCGCATCACCATCCGCGGCGGCCAGCTGGTCCGATCCTGCCCCACAGTTCGATTGTCCCGTCGCGTCAGTTCGACTGGGTGTTCCGGGTGCGCGTTCGCCCCGGAACACCCCTGCTCAACGTGTCAGTTCTCTTGCGCGTTCTGGCCCAGAACACTCGTCCTCGTCGCGCTAGTTCTCTTGCGGGTTCTGGGTCTTCACTGGGCCCATCCGGTTCGGCGGCCAGATCTTGAACACCGTTTTGCCGCGGACGTTGTCCACCGGCACGGTGCCCTGTAGATCGTCGCTGACGTGGGCGCGCGAATCAGCCGACTCGTTGCGGTTGTCGCCCATCACCCACAGATTGCCCTCCGGCACCTTCACCGGGCCGAACACCCGGCCCGCCGGGTACACGGCGTTGGGACGGTCGGTGTACCAGGGGTAGTCCTTCTTGATGTACGGCTCGTCGAGCGGTTTGCCGTCGACCATCACGCGCCCCTGCGGATCACAACACTGCACGGTTTGCCCGCCGACCGCGATCACGCGCTTGACCAGATCGTTCTCGTCCGGCGGGACCAGCCCGAAGTAGGACAGGAAGTTCTGCAGACCGCGCACGACAGTGTTGTCCGAACGCACCGACTTGTAGTGCCCGTTCCACGACGGCGGTCCGACGAACACCACCACGTCGCCCGGTCCGGGTTCGGAGCCGTAATAGCTGATCTTCTGGACGTAGATGCGATCACCGATCAGCAGCGTGTTCTCCATCGACTGCGAGGGGATCACATACGGCCGACCGACGAAAGTCACCATCAACGCGGCGATCACCGCTGCGATCACGACGAGTATCGGCAGCTCCTGCCAGAACGGGCGCTGCTTCTTGTCGCCGCGCTTTTTTCTGCGCCGCCCGCCTTCGTCACCCGAATCGGACACCGACACCGACTCACTTTCGTCTGCCACGCCGAACAGAGTAGCCCGGCACCCTGACGTGAGTCGGGTACCGGGCTACCTGAAGAATTCTGGTACTGCGAAGTGCTACTGCGAGATCAGCGCTTTTCCTTGATCTTGGCAGCCTTGCCGCGCAGGTCGCGCAGGTAGTACAGCTTGGCGCGACGCACGTCACCGCGGGTCACGACATCGATGTGGTCGATGTTGGGGCTGTGCACGGGGAAGGTGCGCTCGACACCGACGCCGAAGGACACCTTGCGGACCGTGAAGGTCTCGCCGATGCCGCCGCCGTGACGCCGGATCACGACGCCCTTGAAGACCTGGATGCGCTCCTTCGAGCCTTCGATGACCTTCACGTGCACGTTCAGGGTGTCGCCCGGACGGAAGTCGGGGACGTCGCTACGCAGCGACTTCTCGTCGACGAAATCAAGGGTGTTCATTTTCCACCTTTTCGGATTCTTTGCGTGAACAGAGGAACCTGGCGGCACTCGCGCGCTCGACCGGTTCATGCTCAGAACAGGAGTGCTCTCGGACATGACTCGTCCAAGGCAACCGGTTCATTGTGCCAGACCGGGTAGCCCTGCTCGAAATCGGGCCTCACTGCTCGTCGGTCTGGTCGGTTCGGCGGCGCGGCAGCAGGTGCGGATGCGGCGGCGGTGCCGAGGGCGCCGGGACAACGGTACGCGCCAACTCCGCCTCGGCTGCCGTACGCGCGTGCTCGACGTCGGGCTTGCCCGCGATCAGGTCCTGGATGAAGATCTTCGCGCGGATGACCGGGCGACGGTAGCGCCGCTCCCGCGCGACCGCGCGGTTCATGGTCTTGGGCCGGTGACCGTAGCGCCAACGTGCCCACGGGGCGCCCGGCCTGCTCAAGCGCACCGCGCCGACCAGCAGCAGCGGCGTGAAGAACATGCCGAACAGCCCGGTCCAGATCTTGCCCTTGGCGATCACGATCGCGGCGAGCACCAGATTCACTGTGATCGTGATCACCACCCCGACCCGCACCCCGACACCACGCGATGCCCGGAAGTCGTCGTAGTCCAGAAACGTCGCCGGTTGGACGCCGAGCAGGAGCAGACCGGTCACGGCGAAGGCGACGAAGACGGCGTCCACCGAGGTTCGGCCCTGCTCGGACCAGTAGACATCACGCAGATAGAAGATCAGCGCGAACTCGTCGAGTACCAGCGCGGCGCCGATCCCGAAGATCGCGGCCAGCACGCTCGAGGTGACCTGGGTGGAGTCCTCGGCGGTGGCGATCAGCCCGATGCCCGACAGCAGCACGGTGATCACGCCGAACACCATGTGGTGGATGTGGGTGTCGCCGGCTTTCACATTGCCCGGCCACCAGCGCACATTGGCCCGGATCATCCGCACACTCACCCGGATCACCACGAAGCCGAGGATGAACCCCAGCAGGAAACAGAGCAGGGGCAGGCGGCCGTGCGCGATCACCGCTTCCTCGAGCCACCGTCGCATGCCGCCCGCCCTGTCGTCGAGTTGCTACCTACTTGTTGCCGAAACCAGCCGCGCGCAGGGCGTCTGCCATCGAACCGCTCGGTGCCGCAGCCTGCTTGCGCTGGTTACCGCCGCCGTTGCCCTGACGCCCCTGTCCCTGGTTGCGGGCAGGCGCCGGACCACGACCGCCTTGCTGTCCACGACCCTGACCGCGCGGCGCGCCACCTCCACGATTGTCCCCCTGCGCGGGCTTGCCCGGCTCGTCATCGAGCCGCAGGGTGAGCCCGATCCGCTGACGGGCGACGTCGACCTCGAGCACCTTCACCTTCACCACGTCACCGGACTTCACCACTTCGCGCGGATCCTTGACGAAGGTGTGCGACAGCGCCGACACGTGCACGAGACCGTCCTGATGAACGCCGACATCGACGAACGCGCCGAACGCGGCCACATTCGTCACGACGCCCTCGAGCACCATCCCGGGCTTCAGGTCGGCGACCTTCTCGATGCCCGCGGCGAACTCGGCGGTCTTGAATTCCGGACGCGGGTCCAGGCCCGGCTTCTCCAGCTCGGCGATGATGTCGCTGACGGTGGGCACACCGAACTTCTCGTCGGTGAAGTCGCCGGGCTTCAACGCGCGCAGAGTGCTGGTGTTACCGATGACCTCGGCCATCTCCCGGCCGGTGTGCTCGAGAATGCGGCGCACCACCGGATAGGCCTCGGGGTGCACGGCGGAGGTGTCCAGCGGGTCGGCACCGCCGCGGATACGCAGGAAGCCCGCGCACTGCTCGAAAGCCTTCGGCCCCAGGCGCGGAACCTCGAGCAGGGCCTTGCGGCTGTTGAAAGGCCCGTTCTGATCACGGTGGGCCACAATGCTTTCCGCCACCGACGAGGAAACACCCGACACGCGCGAGAGCAGCGGCACCGAAGCCGTGTTCACGTCGACACCGACGGCGTTCACCGCGTCTTCGACGACCGCGCCCAGCGAGCGCGCGAGCAGCGTCTCGGATACGTCGTGCTGGTACTGGCCGACGCCGATCGACTTCGGATCGATCTTCACCAGTTCGGCGAGCGGGTCCTGCAGACGCCGGGCGATGGAGACCGCGCCGCGCAGCGACACGTCCATGTCGGGCAATTCGGCCGAGGCGTAGGCCGATGCGGAATACACCGAGGCGCCCGCCTCCGACACCACGATCTTGGTCGGCTTGTTCTCCGGAATCCGCGAGATCAGTTCCACCGCGAGGGCATCGGTCTCGCGCGAGGCGGTGCCGTTGCCGATGGCGATGAGCTCCACACCGAAGCGGGCGACGAGCGCGGCCAGCACCGCGAGGGACTTCTCGGTCTGCCCCTGCGGCTTGTGCGGGTAGATCACCTCGGTCGCGACGGCCTTACCCGTGGCGTCGACGACGGCGACCTTCACGCCGGTGCGGTAACCGGGGTCGAGGCCCATGGTGGTGCGGGTGCCCGCGGGTGCGGCGAGCAACAGGTCGCGCAGGTTCGCGGCGAACACGTCGACCGCGTCCTTCTCGGCCGCCTGGCGCAACCGCATCCTGGTGTCGATACCCAGGCTCACGGCGAGCTTGGTGCGCCAGGCCCAGCGGACGGTGTCGAGCAGCCAGGAATCGGCCGGACGGCCCTTGTCGGCGATGCCGAAGGCGACCGCGATGCGGCCCTCGTAGAGGGTGCGCTCGCCGGGTGCCGGTTCGTCGGTGTCGGCTTCGAGATGCAGTGTGAGCATCTCCTCCTTCTCCCCGCGCAGCAGCGCCAGGATCCGGTGCGAGGGCAGCTTGTGGAAGGGCTCGCTGAACTCGAAGTAGTCGGAGAACTTGGCTCCCGCCTCCTCCTTGCCCGCGCGCACCGTGGAGGTGATCTGGCCGCGTTTCCACATCAGCTCACGCAGCTCACCGACCAGGTCGGCGTCTTCGGCGAAGCGTTCGACCAGGATCGAGCGGGCGCCGTCGAGCTGTTCGGCGGTGTAGGCGGCCGGATCGGTGCCCGGGTCGCCGATCAGCGCGTCGGCCACCGGCTCGTGTCCGGCTTCGCGCGCGATCTGCGCCTTGGTGCGGCGCTTGGGCTTGTACGGCAGGTAGATGTCTTCCAGGCGCGCCTTGGTCTCGGCGAGCATGAGCTGCGAGTGCAGAGTGGGATCGAGTTTGCCCTGGCCGCGAATGGATTCGATGATCGCGCCGCGGCGCTCGTCGAGCTCACGCAGATACCCGAGCCGTTCCTCGAGCTGGCGCAACTGGGCATCGTCGAGGCCGTCGGTGACCTCTTTGCGGTAGCGCGCGATGAACGGAACCGTCGAACCACCGTCGAGCAGTTCGACGGCGGCGCGGACCTGGGTCTCGCGCACCCCCAGTTCATCGGCGATCCGCCTGCCTACGCTGGCGATGGTGGTCGTGCTGTCGGCGATCTCGGGCGCTGTCGTCACAGCCGCAGAGACTACAGCTCATGACCGACACCGCGCTGGCACCCAGGTCAGCGGATTGTCCGCACCTCGGGTTCGGTGATCGGGCGATCCAGCACGGTGTCGGTGCGTTCGCGCAGGAATTTGTCGAACATCGCCGCGACGTAGCCCCGCACGAGCGACGCCATGCGATCCGGATCAATGGCACCGAGGTAGGTCGACGCGGCGGGCCGGGCGATGGCGGGTACCAGCGACGGCATGTCGGTGAAGTCGTAGTGCGCCGAATCCGCTATGGCCAGATGACGTTTCCAGCCGGTGGCCCCCCGCCAGAACGCGTCGAGGGACGGATTCGCATCACCGACGTCCTCGATCTGCTCGCTGGTCAGGACCAGGGTGGGCCGATCGACGCCCTCGGTCACCGCGCGGCCGAACGCCTCGTCCACCCCGATCTGCCCGTCCATGTCGACGGCCGCGTCGATGCGGCGGTCCTCGTGCATGGCCTCGACGGCGGTGTACCCGCCCGACGAATGTCCGACGGCGCCGACCCGGTTCAGGTCGAGCACCCGGCCCAGATCGGCGGGTAGGGGGTCGGATTCGGCATCGGGGTTGGTCCCCGCGGCCAGCCCGGCGAGGGAGTCGAGCACGAACCGGAGATCGAGCAGCCGTGCGGCGATGTACTTCTCGCGGATCGCGGTGTCGAAGCCGTTGGGCGCCGGGGCGGGCCGCACGAGCCGGCCGCCGGGGAACTCGACGGCCGGACCGGTTTCATAGGTGTGATCGATGGTCACCACCACGTAGCCGCGCGAGGCCAGGTCCTCGGCGAGCCCGGTGCCCAGAATCCGCGAGACACCGGCGCCGGGGGTGTACAGCACGACCGGGTAGGCGCCCGCCGCCTGCGCGGGCGCCTCCCGGTGGGCGTGAGTCAGGGCGCCGGGCAGCTCGATGCCGAGTTCGTCCTCCAGTCCGGGGATCAGTTCGGTCGACGCGTAATGCGCACGCGGGTAGCGATTCACCTCGGTCGCCGGGTAGAACACCGAGACCATCAGTTCCCTCGACCGGTCGGGCTGGAACGGATCCGGCCGTGCGTCGTCGACCAGGTGCAGCGTCGTGGCGCCGACCGGCAGAGTTGCACTGGGACTCGGGAGAACGCCGACCCCGCCCGGCCCGGCGCCGGCACCACCCGCACTCGACGCGACCACCGCGCAGACCGACATCGATACCACCACTACACGACGGAACACCGTCTCCCCCATCATTGTTCAGTACCATCCCGAACGCCCGACCGTCGCGAACACGCTAGCAACAAGCGCTGGTGCCCGCGACGGATCGAGCCAGGGTGCGCTCCAGCCGCTCAGCCGAGGATGTCCCTGGCAAGTTCGCGCATCTCGGCCTTGCGCACCTTGCCGGTGACCGTCATCGGGAACTCGTCGACCACGTGCACATAGCGCGGGATCTTGTAGTGAGCCAGGCGTCCGGCGCAGAAGGTACGGACGGTGTCGGCGTCGAGGGGTTTCGCGCCCTCACGGAGACGGAGCCAGACCATGAGCTCCTCACCGTATTTGGCGTCAGGGACGCCGATGACCTGGGCGTCGACGATATCGGGGTGGGTGTAGAGGAACTCCTCGATCTCGCGGGGGTAGATGTTCTCGCCGCCGCGGATCACCATGTCCTTGATCCGGCCGGTGACCGCGAGGTAGCCGTCGGCGTCCATGACGCCGATGTCGCCGGTGTGCATCCAGCGGGCGGCGTCGATCGCCTCGGCGGTCTTGTCGGGCTGTTCCCAGTACCCGAGCATCACCGAGTAGCCGCGGGTGCACAGTTCGCCCGGTTCGCCACGCGCCACGGTGCGCCCGGTCTCCGGGTCGACCACCTTCACCTCGAGGTGCGGGCCGACCCGGCCGACGGTGGCGGTGCGCCGGTCGATGCTGTCGTCGCGACGGGTCTGCGTGGACACCGGTGAGGTCTCGGTCATGCCGTAGCAGATGGACACCTCGCTCATCCCCAGCCGATCGATCACCCGTTTCATCACCTCGACCGGGCACGGTGAGCCCGCCATGATGCCGGTGCGCAGGCTCGACAGGTCGTAGTCGGCGCCGGAATCGAGTTCGGCCAGCATCGCGATGAACATCGTCGGCACACCGTAGAGCGAGGTGCAGCGTTCCGCGGCGACAGCGGCCAACGCCGCGGCCGGATCGAACGACGGCGACGGAATCACCGCGGTCGCACCGTGGGAGGTGACCGCGAGATTGCCCATCACCATGCCGAAGCAGTGGTAGTACGGAACCGGGATGCAGACCCGATCGGCCTCGGTGTATCCGCACAGTTCGCCGACGAAGAACCCGTTGTTGAGGATGTTGTGGTGGCTCAGCGTCGCGCCCTTCGGGAAACCCGTTGTTCCCGAGGTGTATTGGATGTTGATCGGGTCGTCGGCCGACAGCGTCTCGGCGATCGCACCGAGCCGCTGCCCGTCCGGCACGGTTTCGGCCACCTGCCGCCACGGCTCGGTGCCGAGAATCAGCACCTGTTCCAGGGCGGGACAGTTCGGCCGGACCTGCTCGATCATCGCGACGTAGTCCGAGCTCTTGAACTCCGCTGCGGCGATCAGCGTGCGCACCCCGGCCTGGACGAGAACATATTCGAGTTCGCTGGTGCGGTAGGCGGGGTTGATGTTGACCAGGATGGCACCGATCTTCGCGGTGGCGTATTGCACGAGGAACCATTCCGCGCAGTTGGGTGCCCAGATGCCGACCCGGTCACCGGGTTCGATGCCGTGTGCGGCGAGACCGGTCGCGACGGCGTCGACCGCCGCACCCACCTCGCGGTAGGTCCAGCGACGCCCTGCCGGGCAGTCGACGAGCGCGTCACGCGCGGGGTGGGCCGCGATGGCGCGGTCCAGATTCGCGCCGATGGTGTCGCCGAGCAGCGCGACCTCGGCGGGACCGCAGCTGTAGCTGAGTTCGGACATCACCGGATCTCCTTGCCGCGCAGCAGGAATCGCTGCACTTTGCCACTGGGCGTCTTGGGCAGGCTGTCCACGAAATGGACCCTTCTCGGATAAGCGTGGGCGGCGAACTCGTCCTTGACCAGCTGCTGCAGTTCGGCTGCCAACCCGGCGCTGCCCTCGGCGCCGGGGCGGGTCACGACGAAGGCCTCCAGCACCTCGCCGCGCAGTTCGTCGGGCATCCCGACCACGGCGGCCTCGGCGACCTGCTCGTGCAGAACCAGCACACTCTCGACCTCGAACGGGCCGATCCGGTAGCCCGCCATGATGATCACGTCGTCGTCGCGGGAGCTGAAGCGGAAGCAGCCGTCGGAATCGCGGGAGGCGACGTCACCGGTCAGATACCAGCGTCCGTCGGCGGTGAATCGGCTCGCGGTGCGCTCCGGATCGTCGAGGTAGCCGAGGAACCAGAGCAGCGGGCTGTGGTGGGTGTCGATGGCGACCCGGCCGATCTCACCGGGTGCCGCCTCGGTGTCGACGTCCTCGGCGAGGACCGCACAGGACCACCCGGGGAGCTGCCTGCCCATCGAACCGGGCGGGACGGCCACATCGAGGGCGGGGTGCCACGCATGGCAGATCACCATGCCGTGCTCGGTCTGACCGTAGTGGTCACGCACCGCAACCCCGAGTGTCCGCTGCGACCAGGCCACCACGTCCGGGGTCAACGGCTCGCCCGCCGACGACGCCCGGCGCAGGGCGAAGCCCTCCGGAGCCGGAGCGCTGTCGGCGCGCAACGCCCGATAGACGGTCGGCGCGGCGGCGAAGTTGGTGACGCCGAAGCGCTGCAACACGTCCCAGGTGAGTGACGCCGAGAACCCCGCGTGCAGCAGCAGGCTGCGCACGCCGGTGGCCAGCGGCCCCAGGATCGCGTAGTAGAGGCCGTACGCCCAGCCTGGATCGGCCGCGTTCCAGAAGACGTCCTCGGGGCGCACATCCAGGGCGAACTCCTGGTAGGCGTGGAACGACGCCAGCGCGCGCACCGGGATCGGCACGCCCTTGGGGGTTCCGGTGGTGCCGCTGGTGAACAGCTGGACCAGCAGGCCGTCGCCACCTACCGCTACCGGCTTCGCACGCGGGTCGTCGGACCGGTACCCGTCGAGCAGATCGTCGAAGCGCAGCGCGCCGGGGCTGTCGGCGTCACCGGCAACGATCGTCCGATAGCCGGCCGCCGCGAGTTTCGGCGCCTGGTCGGCATCGGCGACCACGACCTTCGCGCGGCTCGCGGTCAGCCGGAATTCGACGGCCGGGGGCGCGAACGCGGTGAACAACGGCACGTGCACCGCGCCGCGGCGCCAGATACCCAGCAGCGCCACCACGAGCTCGACGGATTTCGCCATCAATGTCGCCACCCGATCGCCGGGTTCGACGCCGAGTTCGGCCAGCGCGGCGGCGAACCGGGCCGAGCGCTCCCGCAGCTCACCGTAGGTCAGGTCGTAGGCGCGCAGATCGGACTCGATCACCGTGAACGCGATCTGCCCGGCCGGGTGCCGATCGCAGAGCAGATCGGCCGCACAGGCCTCTGGTCGGTCGTAGTGGTCGAGCAGGTCGCGCACCCGCACGTCCAGATCGGTAGTCATCGCAGCTTCTCCTCATCACCCGGGTATCGGCCACCGGGTCTGCCCTAGAATGTGGCATAGCTCACGTGTCCCACTACCCCCGAAAAGGGGTGATCCATGACTTCCCTGTTGCGCCCGCGCGACGGTGACGCGCTGCGCGCCGAGATCCGCTGGGTGGCGGGACGGGCGAGCGTCCCGGTGGTGTTCGGCGGCGCGGTGGACGAGGACACCCTGCTGCTCACCGAGTTCGTCGGCACCGTCACCACCGGTCTGCGCGGGCTGTCGGTGCTGCGCACCTCCGGGCTCGGCGGGCAGGCCATGGAGTACCGCAGGCCCGCGTCGGTGGCCGACTATCGAGGCTCGTCCGCGATCACCCACCACTACGACGCCGCGGTCGTCGGCGAAGGGTTGCGGTCGGTGATGGCCGTGCCGGTGCTGGTCGCCGACCGACCTCGCGCCGTGCTGTACGCCGCCACGCGTGGCACGGGCCCCCTCGGCGACCGCACCGCCGAGGTGATCCTGCAGGCGGGTAAGCGACTGGCCGCGGAGATCGCCGTCCGTGACGAGGTGGACCGGCGGGTCCGGCTGCTCGAGCTCGCGACACCGCCGACGACGACCACCCCCGCGGCGACCGAGGAGTTGCGGGAGATCCACGCCGAGCTTCGCGCCCTCGCGGCCGCCACGGGCGATCTCGCCCTGCGCGACCGGCTTTCCGGGGTGTGCGAACGACTGACCGGGGTGTTGACCGGCGAGTCCGCCGGCGATGCGCCGCGGTTGTCGCGGCGCGAACTCGACGTGCTCGCCCAGATCGCCCTCGGCTGCACGAATCAGGAAGCGGCGCTTCGACTCTCGCTCGGCGCCGAGACCGTCAAGAGTTACCTGCGCCAGGCGATGAGCAAGCTGGATGCCGGCACCAGGCACGAGGCGGTGGCTCGGGCACGGCGGCACGGCCTGCTGCCCTGACCGCCGCGACCCACGACCGCTTCGACCCCTGCATCAGATGTGGGATATATCACCGTCATTCGGCCGCTGAATCCGCCGCAATGCCTCCGGCGCGACCGATCGGACCGGCAAGGTCTCACATCGTGGGCGCGACACCCCACACCGAATGTCACCGAGCGCTCACTCGGGTCAGCGTCCAATCATCAAGGGACGCAGTGCCTGTACTGGGAACATCGGCGCAGCGTCCGTTCGGCCTCGTCGCGTCCGACCCGACCGCGCCGACGGACGCTGGAACCGAACCCGTTCCGGATGGAACCAGCAACCCTCACTATGGACGATCGCACAAAGAACGACCTGGATGGATACCCAAATGTCTTTAGGGGAAAACAATCTCGGTCCCCGTCGCGCCCGGTAGCGTCGCTTCGATGACGGAGCCTTTTCAACTGGCCGGCCTCTCACTGGACTGTGACGACCCCGAGTCCCTCGCCCGCTTCTATCTCGGGCTGCTCGGTGGCCGTGTCCTGTGGAACGACGCGCACAGCGTCGGGATCCGAATCCCGTCGGGACTGACGGTCGCCGCGCAACGCGTCGAGGACTACTACCCGCCGCAGTGGCCCGGCACGGCCGCGGTGCACCTCGATCTCGCCGCCGACGCCGACCTCGATCTCTGCGAACAGCACGCCCTCGCGATCGGCGCCAAACCCGCACCGGTACAACCGGATCCGCGCTGGCGGGTATTGCTCGACCCCGCCGGGCACCCGTTCTGTATCACCACCCGGGTGATCCCGGGTTAGGTCAGGGCAGCAGGTCGGGACGGCGCTGCGCCGTGCGTTCCAGTGACTGTTCGTGCCGCCACGCGGCGACCTTGGCATGGTCGCCCGACAGCAGGATCGGGGGCACCTCGAGGCCACGCCACGACACCGGCCGGGTGTAGCTGGGCCCTTCGAGGAGCCCGTCGGAGAACGAATCCTCCTGGTGGGACTGCTGATTGCCGAGCACGCCGGGGAGCAGACGCACCACGGCCTCGGTCATCACGAGCACCGCGGCCTCGCCGCCGATGAGAACGTAGTCGCCGATGCTCACCTCTTCGACGCGGACGCGGCGGGCGGCATCGTCGAACACGCGCTGATCGATGCCCTCGTAGCGCCCGCAGGCGAACACGAGGTGCTTCTCGGTGGCCCAGCGCTGCGCGGTGGCCTGGGTGAACGGCACACCGGCCGGCGTGGGGACGACGAGCAGTGCGTCGTCCGGGCACACCTCGTCCAGGGCCTCGCCCCAGACGGTGGGCTTCATGACCATGCCGGGACCGCCGCCGTAGGGCGAATCGTCGACCGATTTGTGCACGTCGTGCGTCCAGTGGCGCAGATCGTGCACACCGATCGAGATCAGGCCCTTGTCGACAGCCTTGCCGAGCAGCGCGGTCCGCAGCGGCTCGAGGTACTCCGGGAAGATCGTGACGACGTCGAGTTGCACGAATTACTCCGGATCGAGCAGGCCCTCGGGCGGCGTGATGACAACCAGTCCATCGGCGAGCGAAACCGTCGGCACGATGGCGGTGACAAAGGGAATGAGAATCTCGCGACCGTCGTCGGCGGCACGCACCGACAGCAGTTCGCCCGCGGCCGAATGCAGCACCTCGGTGACCGTGCCGACGAGGGTGCCGTCGGTGAACTCGACCCGGAGGCCTTCGAGTTCGTGGTCGTAGAAGGCGTCGTCGTCCTCCGACGGCGGCAGCGAATCGCTGTCGACGACGAACAACGTGCCACGCAGGGCGTCGGCGGCGGTGCGATCGTCGATCCCGTCGACGAACACCAGAAGCCGGCCCGAGTGCTCTCGGGCCGACTTCACGGTGTAGTCACGGGTCGCCGAGGACTTCGGCATCCTGCCGCGCAGCGTGACGCCCGGCGCGAACCGGACGTCCGGTTCGTCGGTGCGAACATCGACGACGAGTTCGCCGCGCACACCGTGCGACTTGGCGACCCGACCTACGACGAGTTCCATCTAGGCGTCGGTATCGACCACGTCGACCCGGATCCCACGGCCGCCGATGCCGGCGACCAGGGTGCGCAGCGCGGTCGCGGTACGACCACCGCGCCCGATCACCTTGCCCAGGTCTTCAGGATGGACGTGTACCTCGACGGTGCGTCCACGACGTCCGGTGAGCAGCTCGACACGGACGTCGTCAGGGTTGGCGACGATGCCGCGAACCAGATGTTCGACGGCATCGGCAACAACAGCAGTCATTACTCGGCAGCCTCGGTGGCGGCTTCCTCAGCGGCAGCCTCGTCCTTCTTGGCGGCCTTCTTCTTCGGGGTGACGGCCTCGGTGGTGGGCGCGTTGTCGGCGGCGGCCAGCGCGGCGTTGAACAGGTCCAGCTTGGAGGTCTTCGCGGCCTTCACCTTCAGGGTGCCCTCGGTGCCCGGCAGGCCCTTGAACTTCTGCCAGTCACCGGTGATCTCCAGCAGACGCTGCACCGACTCGGTGGGCTGCGCGCCGACCGACAGCCAGTACGCGACGCGCTCGGCGTCGATCTGGATCAGCGAAGGCTCTTCCTTCGGGTGGTACAGGCCGATGGACTCGATGGCGCGGCCGTCGCGACGGGTACGGGCGTCGGCGACGACGACGCGGTACTGCGGGTTGCGGATCTTGCCGAGACGAGTGAGCTTGATCTTGACAGCCATGCTGTTCAGTCTTCTTTCAGTAGTTTTGGTCACCACGCGATTCGGCGACCCGTATGGTCTGCGGGTCCGGTTTCGCGCATGCGTGCGTGACCGCCGCGCGGTACGTAACCGGAGACGGGCTGACACTGTCCAGGAAGGACGAGGGTTCATTCTGCCAGACGACCCGCCGCGCCCGGAAATCGCCTCCGCTATTGCCGTCGACGCCGATTCAGCGGTGCCCGGTGACCGGATCGGGGGTCTTCACGACCAGGCCACGCAGCACGACCCATTGTGGGTCGGTGAGCGAGTGCGGGTTCACGCGGGGGTCGTGAGCGTAGACGACGAAGTCGGCCGGGGCGCCCTCGTCGATACCGGGGCGGCCGAGCCAGGTGCGGGCGTTCCACGACGCGGCACCGAGAGCCTCGTGGGGTGACAGGCCCGCGCCGGACAGGGCGGTGATCTCGTCGGCGATGCGGCCGTGACGGATGGAGCCGCCCGCGTCGGTGCCCGCGTAGATCGGGACGCCCGCCTCGTGGGCTTTGCCGACGGTGTCGCGAACGCGGCGGTGCAGGTCGCGCATGTGGGCGGCGTAGACCGGGAACTTCGTGGCGCTGTCGGCGATGCCGGGGAAGGTGTCGATATTGATCAGGGTGGGGACCAGGGCTGTGCCGTTGGCCACCATCAGTTCGATGGTGTCGTCGGTGATGCCGGTGCCGTGTTCGAGGCAGTCGATACCCGCGTTGATCAGGCCCGGCAGGGCGTCCTCACCGAACACGTGGGCGGTGACCCTTGCCCCGTTCGCGTGGGCGGCGTCGATGGCCTGCTTCAGGATGTCGTCACTCCACAGCGGGCGCAGGTCGCCGACGGAGCGGTCGATCCAATCCCCCACGATCTTCACCCAGCCGTCACCGAAGCGGGCCTGCTCGGCGACGATCTCGGGCAGGTCGCGCTCGTCGTCGAGTTCGATCCCGAGTTCGCGGATGTAGCGCTTGGGGCGGGCGATGTGACGACCCGCGCGGATGATCCGCGGCAGCTCGGCGTGCTCGTCGATGAAGCGGGTGTCGATCGGCGAGCCCGCGTCGCGCAGGAGCAGCGCCCCCGCGTCGCGTTCGGTCTCGGCCTGCTCGATCGCGCCGTCGCGGGTCTCGTCCCCGCCGCCGTAGCGGATGCCGACATGGCAGTGCGCGTCGACCAGGCCGGGCACGATCCAGCCTGTGCCGCACAGGGTTTCGGCACCGCGCACGGGCTCGAACGTCACGGCGCCGTCGACAACCCAGAGGTCGCGCTCCCGGTCGCCGGGGAGAACTACACCACGCAGATGCACACGAACCTCCAGTCGTCGGCCTGAAACCGAACCTACCTCGCAGGATCGGCGCACGCACACGCTCCGAGGCCCGGCCACCGCGCCAGCACCGGGCGCCGGGTCGGCAGCCTTCGGGCGAGCGGTCAGTCGCCCGAAGGATCGCCGTCGAGAAAGACCCGCACAGCGGTGATCCGCGGCCGGTCCGGGGCGAAGTCGACGAAGGCCACACCGCGCGACGCACCGACCCGCACGCTCACGCTGACCGTGCGCCCCGCGGCGATCATCTTGTCCCACTCGATGTCTCGCGCGCGGTCGGCGAACTCCGTCACCGAGATCGGTCGCCCGGCGGGCAGCTCGCACACCGTCCGCTCATCGAGCAGCGCTCGCACGCCACCAGTGTCGCCGGACGCGACAGCAGCGAAGAGTCTGCCGACGATGCGCTTGCCGGAGCCGCCGATGCCGCGCAGCGCCCGCATCATGCCCATCGCTCCGCCCATGCCGAGCTCGCCCACGAGTTGCGGCCCGAGCTTCGCTCCCGCGAGCAATCCGGACGGGCCGGTGCGCAGCAGACGCGCGACCATCACCCCCAGCTCCCAGTGCGCGGCGAGCCGGGCGATCCGCCAGCCGCCGTCGGTATCGACCAGGTCGTAGCGCAGATGCATCGGCACGGTGACGGTGGCGCCCGTCGACATCGTGGTCTCGATGTGCAGGTCACGCACCACCGCGTAGCCGGCGACAATGTCGCGGTCCACGCGGAAGGCAATGGCGTTCGGCGCGATGAAGACGTTGTAGAAACGCGAGATCGCGTCCGGGCCGATGTGCTCGCGCGAGCCGTACGGGTCGTGTACCGCCGCCTGCTCGGCGAACAGCCCGACCCACGCGGTCTTGTTGTGCGCGGCCACCGCACGCGGTGACGCCCGCACCGCCGCCAGCAGGTCCTCGGCGGTCCGATCCAACGACATGTAGGTCCTCCATAGTCACGCTCCCCCTCCGCGATCCATGATAGAACGTGTTCTAGTTTTGCGTCGGCGATCGTGCTCGGCGCCTGTTGGACAAGAGGATCTCGATGGACTGGTACACCGGGAACACCACCTACGACACCGTGCTGGCCATCGCCTTCGCCTTCGCCGCGTTCGTGATCGTCGGCGGGCTGTTCGCGCAGAGCCCCTACGGCCGCTTCGCGTCGAACAAGGTCGGCTTCAATCTCAACCCCAAGCTGGGCTGGTGGCTGATGGAGCTGCCCGCGACCGTCGTGTTCGCGGTGTTCTATCTCAGCGGCCCCGATCGTTTCGAGCCGGTGCCGCTGGTGCTGGCCGCCATCTGGTTGCTGCACTACGGCAATCGCGGCTGGTTCTTCCCGCTCTCCATCCGGCAGGTGCCGGGTAAGACCAGCAGCTTCAACGTCTCGGTGGTCGCGGCGGGCGTGTTCGTGACGGCCCTGCACGGCTACCTCAACGGCGCGTTCTTCAGCAACGACTACAAGAACCAGTACGGCACCGCCTGGCTCACCGATCCGCGCTTCCTGATCGGACTGGTCGTGTACCTGTGCGGATTCGGGCTGCTGGTGCGATCCGAGGCGATCGTGCGCAATCTGCGGGACAAGAACAACCCCGGCGCCGCCGAGTACCGGGTCCCCCACGGCGCCGGCTTCCGCTTCGTCAGCAGCCCGGCCTACCTCGGCGAACTGATCGCCTGGGCCGGATTCGCCCTGCTCACCTGGTCACTGGCCGGCGTCGCGATCTTCTTGATCACCGCGGGAAACCTGGTGCCGCGCGCCTTCGCCACCCACCGCTGGTACCGCGAGAAGTTCGCCGACTACCCGACCACCCGCAAAGCGCTGATCCCCGGCGTGATCTAGCACGCCGACCAGAACCCGCGACCCTTAGGGAGCGGCGGCCACAAAGTGGCCGGTCCGCGGCCGGGTCGCCGGTCAGGCGCCGGTGCGTAGGCGACGAAGGAGCAAGCACCGGTGCCTGACCGGCGGCCCCTCAGGGCCGCGGACACGCGCGCGCCAGCGCGCCGAAAACTCAGTTCTTGGGGAACTTCAGCTGGGACAGGTCGATCCCCTCCAGGCCGGGCGGCAGCTGATCGAGACCGGGGGGCATGTTCGACAGATCCATGCCCGGCGGCAAGCCCGGCATCCCGGCGGGCATTCCGGGGAACCCGCCGCGCATCTTCGGCTGAGTGGGCCCACGCCCGCCCTTCTTGCCCTTCTTACCGCCCTTTTTGTTGTTGCCGCGGCGAGCTCCCGGCATCCCCATCTGCCGACCCATCATCGCCATCATCTTCTTGGCTTCGAAGAACCGGTCGACGAGCTGGTTGACCTCGGAGACCTGCACCCCGGAACCGTTGGCGATGCGCAGGCGCCGCGAGGCGTTGATGATCTTCGGATTGTCCCGCTCGGCGCGGGTCATGCCCCGGATGATCGCCTGCACCCGGTCGAGCTGCTTGTCGTCGACCGCGGCCAGCGCGTCCTTCATCTGACCGGCGCCCGGCAGCATCCCGAGCAGATTGCCGATCGGGCCCATCTTGCGGATGGCCAGCATCTGATCGAGGAAGTCCTCGAGGGTGAGCTCGCCGCTGCCGATCTTGCGCGCGGTCTCCTCGGCCTGCTCGGCGTCATAGACCTGTTCGGCCTGCTCGATGAGGGTGAGCACATCGCCCATGCCGAGGATGCGCGAGGCCATCCGGTCGGGATGGAAGACGTCGAAGTCCTCGAGCTTCTCACCGGTGGAGGCGAACATGATCGGCGCGCCGGTGACGTTGCGCACCGACAGAGCGGCACCACCGCGGGCGTCACCGTCGAGCTTGGTGAGCACGACACCGGTGAACCCGACGCCGTCGCGGAAGGCCTCGGCGGTGCTCACCGCGTCCTGACCGATCATCGCGTCGAGCACGAACAGCGTCTCGTCGGGCTGCACGGCGTCGCGGATGCCCGCGGCCTGGCGCATCAGCTCGGCGTCGATACCGAGGCGACCGGCGGTATCGACGATGACCACGTCGTACTGCTTGGACTTGGCCTCTTCGATACCGGCCGCGGCGACAGCGACCGGGTCGGCCGCGGTGATCCCGAGCGGGTTCTCACCGCCACCGATGGAGGTGCCGCCGTGCGGGGCGAACACGGGCACGCCCGCGCGCTCACCGACGACCTGCAGCTGGGTGACCGCGCCGGGACGCTGGAGGTCACAGGCCACCAGCAACGGCTGGTGCCCCTGGCCCTTGAGCCATTTGGCCAGCTTGCCCGCGAGCGTGGTCTTACCCGCACCCTGCAGACCGGCCAGCATGATGACCGTCGGCGGGTTCTTGGCGAGATTGAGGCGACGGGTCTCGCCACCGAGGATCGCGACGAGTTCCTCGTTGACGATCTTGACGACCTGCTGCGCGGGATTGAGCGCGCCGGAGACCTCCGCGCCCTTGGCGCGTTCTTTGACGTTGGCGATGAAGCCGCGCACCACGGGCAGCGCGACGTCGGCCTCGAGGAGTGCGAGGCGGATCTCGCGCGCGGTGGCGTCGATGTCGGCCGGTGACAGACGCCCCTTACCGCGCAGATCCTGCAGTGCACCGGTAAGCCGGTCGGACAGGGATTCGAACACCGATCGCGCTCCTGATCTGAAAGGGTCTCAGGTCGTCTGACCGAAGCCGGACGTCTCTTGCCCTCCCAGGGTAATGGAGGTTATTCGGTATGTTGCACGTGCGGTGGCGCCGTGCGGCGCAACTCGTGCGATTCGATGTCCACCAGATACACCGCTTCTCTGCCGGTGAGGCCGAGTTCCCGGGAGAGCGCCTCGATCCGAATCCATTCGGAATCGGCACTGTCGGCGTGGTGGGCGGCGGTCGAGGCGATGGTCATCGCGGCCAACGCCTGCGCACCACTGAGGGTGCGACCCGGCAACCACGAAACCACCCACAGGTCACCACCGACGCACCGCGCGATGTGCGCGGTCGCGTCGCTGGTCATCATCGACGCGGAAACGACTTCGATAGCCACGGATCAGCTCCCCTCGTACGAGCGACAGCCGGACCAGGGGAATGCTATAGGTCCCATCTCGACTTATCGGGCCGCGAGGACGCTGTGTAGCAACCTGATAGCAATCAGTGAGTAAACCGTGTCCTTGCGGTGTCAGCCGGCGTCGGTTGTTTCGGTCGGCGGCGGGGTGGGCGCGGGCCGCGGAACCACGTCCAGGACCGCCTTTTCGATCCGGTCGCGCAGGGCTGGGCTGTCGGTGTCGCCCAGATCGAGGCAGAAGGCGTCGACCACAGCCGAGCCCATCGTGACCACCTTGGCCCACCGGACATTGGCTCCCGTCGCGGCGAACGCACCGGCCAGCCTGCTCAGCAAACCGATCCGGTCGTCGGCGCGCAGCTCCAGGATCACCTGTCCGGGAGTGCTGGTCGGTGACCAGATCAGGCGCGGCGCGGCGCGCGCGTACCGGCCTGGCCCGGTCCCGACAGCGTCGGTTTCGCGTTTGGCCAGCACCGCGGGCAGGTCGAGCGCGCCGGTGGTGGCCCGGATGAGTTCCTGACGCAGCAGACCCGCGTCCGGCGGATCGCCGAATTTCGGCATCACCATGAAGGTATTGATCGCCGATTCCCCCGCACTGCCCAGCGCGGCCGAGAGCACCCGCAACGCGTGCAGTGCGAGGACACCGGCGGCGTCGGAGAGCAGGCCGGGTTCGTCGGGGGCGATCACGGTCACCACGAAGGTGTGCTTGCCGTCACCGGGCGCGAGGGTGACGTGCACGCCGCCCGCCCTGGCCTTGTCCAGAAGCTCCGGGTCGATCGGTTCCGGTTG
The DNA here is from genome assembly GCF_053590715.1 of Nocardia sp. NPDC003183. NCBI lineage: Bacteria > Bacillati > Actinomycetota > Actinomycetes > Mycobacteriales > Nocardiaceae > Nocardia > Nocardia sp. NPDC003183. Next base: position 31,290 of record NZ_JBSFTG010000008.1, on the reverse strand, counting down.
CGGCAGCGGCTCGCCCGCCATGACCAGCCGGCAGCGGCGCACCAGCTCACCGATCAGCGAGGCCTTCCAATCGCCCCAGACTCCGGGGCCGGTCGCCATCGAGTCGGCTTCGGCGAGCGTGTGCAGCAGTTCGAGCAGGCCGACGTCACCACCCAGCGCGTCGGCGACGTGCTGCACGGTCGCCGGGTCGTCGAGGTCGCGCCGGGTCGCGGTGTCGGGCAGGAGCAGGTGGTGGCGCACGATCGCGCTGAGGGTACGCATATCCGAAGGCCACATTCCGAGCCTGCGGCCGATATGCGTGGCCAGCTCGGCGCCGACGATGCTGTGGTCGCCCTGCCGCCCCTTGCCGATGTCGTGGAGCAGGGCGCCGAGCGCCAGCAGGTCGGGCCGGGCGACCCTGGTGCTCAGGCTGCTCGCGTAGGCGACCGTCTCCATCAGGTGCCGATCGACAGTCCAGGTGTGCATCGCATCGCGCGGCGGCAGATCGCGGACCGCACCCCATTCGGGAAAGAGTCTGCCCCACAATCCGGTTCGATCGAGCGCCTCGACCGCGTCGATGCTGCCGCGACCCGCGCCGAGCAGGACGAGCAGATCGTTGAGCGCGTCCTTGGGCCACGGTTCGCGTAGTTCGGGCGCGTCCTCGGACAACCGGTTGAGCGTGGTCGCCGACATCGGCAACCCGGTCTGCGCCGACGCCGCCGCGACGCGCAGGATCAGCCCGGGATCACGCTGCGGGCGGGCGTCTCTGGCCAGCACCACCTCGCCGGAGTGCTCGACCACCCCCTCATCGAGTGGTCGGCGCACCGGCATGCGGCGCAGTCTGGCCAGGCCGCGCCGCGGTAACGCGTTGGCGGCCGTGCGCAGACCGACGTCGCACGAATAGCTCACCGTACGCGCCGAATCGGTCAATGTCCGGGCGAGATCGAAGCGGTCGCCGATGCGCAGCGCGGCGCCGATCTCGTCGGCGTCCTGGGCGCGCAGCTGATCGCGGGCCCGGCCTGCGACGCGGTGCAGTTCGGTGCGCACGTCGAGGAGCCTGCGGTGGGCCTGTTTCAGGCCGCCGCCGGGGACCTCAGGGCCCAATCCCGGCATGGCGTCGGTCAATTGGGCGATCGAGAGCGCGTCGAGCAGCTGGATATCGCGCAGCCCGCCGCGACCGTTCTTGAGATCGGGTTCGGCGCGATGGGCGATCTCGCCGCTGCGCTGCCAGCGGGCGGTGGTCTGGGCGATCAGATCGTCGAAGCGGGACCGGATACCGGTGCGCCATTCCCGGCGCACGCCGCCGATGAGCAGATTGCTGAGGTCTCGGTCGCCGACGATGTGGCGCGCCTCCAGCAGGCCGAGCGCGGCGATCATGTCGTCGGCGGCCACCCGCAGCGCCTGCGGCACGGTGCGCACGCTGTGGTCGAGCTTGATGTGGGCGTCCCAGAGCGGGTACCAGAGTTGATCGGCGACCTCCGAAACCACCTTGGGGTCGACGTCGTCGTGCAGCAGCACGAGGTCGAGATCGGAGTAGGGCAGCATCTCGCGGCGTCCGAGTCCACCCACCGCGACGAGCGAGAGGCCGCTGTCGGCGGTGATGCCGAGTTCGTTGCCCTTGCTGGTGAGCCACAGTTCGAACAGATCGACCAAGGCCTCGCGCAGCGATTCCGGATCGAGCCGCGGATTGCGGGTGCCCGCTCCGTCGAGCAGTTGCGCCCTGGCCTTGACCAGGTCCGCCGCTCCGTTGTTCTGAATACCACCGTTCCGCTGTGCCACAGCCCACACCACCATTTCATGCGGGCGGCCCCGCCCCGACCGGATCAGTCTTCCCGGTGGGAGCGGGGCCGCCGCTCGATCGATTTATCGTGCGTGCCCTACCGAATTACAGTGCGTCGCTTCCGCGTTCGCCGGTACGGACGCGGATGATGGTGTCCACCGGGGTCACCCACACCTTGCCGTCACCGATCTTGCCGGTGCGCGAGGCTTCGACGATCACCTCGACGACCTTCTCGACCGACGCATCGTCCACGACGACCTCGACCCGGACCTTGGGCACGAAGTCCACCGAATACTCGGCACCGCGGTAAACCTCGGTGTGGCCCTTCTGCCGGCCGTATCCCTGGACTTCGCTGACGGTCATGCCGAGCACGCCTGCCTGTTCCAGCCCGGACTTCACATCTTCGAGCGTGAACGGTTTGACGATTGCCGTAACCAGTTTCATGTTCGTCATGCCTCCTTGACGAGCGTGCGTGCCGTGCCACCCACAGCAGCGAAATCGTAAGCGGTTTCCGCGTGCTCGGACTCATCCAGGCCCGCAGACTCGGATTCTTCGCTGGCGCGCAGGCCGATCGTGAACTTGATCGCGTACGCGATGATGGCCGTGGCGACCAGCGAGTAGGCGAGAACGGCGAAGGCACCGACGGCCTGCAGCTTCAACTGCTCGACCCCACCACCGTAGAACAGTCCATCGACACCTGCGGGAGCTTCGCTGGTAGCGACGAGTCCGACGATCAGCGTGCCGACCAGACCACCGACGAGGTGGACGCCGACGACGTCGAGCGAGTCGTCGAAGCCGAAGCGGAACTTCAGGCCGACGGCCAAGGCGCACAGCGCACCGGAGACGACACCGACAGCCAGGGCGCCGACCACGTTCACCGAGGAACAGGCCGGGGTGATCGCGACCAGACCGGCGACGATGCCCGAGGCAGCACCGAGCGAGGTCGGGTGACCGTCGCGGATCTTCTCCACGAGCAGCCAGGCCATCATGGCGGCGGCGGTGGCGATCGTGGTGGTGAGGAAGGTGGCACCCGCGACACCGTTGGCGCTCAGCGCCGAACCCGCGTTGAAGCCGTACCAGCCGAACCACAGCAGACCGGCGCCGAGCATCACGAACGGCAGGTTGTGCGGGCGGAACGGCGTCTTCGGCCAGCCCTTGCGCTTGCCGAGGATCAGGCAGAGCACCAGACCGGCGGCACCGGCGTTGATGTGGACCGCGGTACCACCGGCGAAGTCGATCGCCTTGAGGTTGTTGGCGATCCAGCCGCCGTTCTCACCGGTGTAGCCGCTGAAGGCGAACACCCAGTGCGCGACGGGGAAGTAGACGACCGTGGCCCAGATTCCGGCAAATACGAGCCACGACCCGAACTTCAAGCGGTCGGCGACCGCGCCCGAGATGAGTGCGACCGTGATGATCGCGAACATGAGCTGGAAGGCGACGAACACCGAGAGCGGGATCGTGCCGAACAGCGGGATGGCGGCGGGGGCCGCGGGGTCGGTAGTCGCTAGATAGTCGCCGCCCAGGACGCCCTTGAGGCCGAAGTACTGGAGCGGGTCACCGACCAGCTTGCCCTTGTCCTCGCCGAACGCCATCGAGAAGCCGTATAGACACCACAGGATGGTGATCAGGCCCATCGCGGAGACGCTCATCATGATCATGTTCAGCACGTTCTTGCCACGGACCATACCGCCGTAGAAGAACGCCAGACCCGGCGTCATCAACAGCACGAGGGCCGCTGACGCCAGCATCCAGGCGGTGTCACCGGCGTCCGGTGCGCCGATCAGTGGAAATGCCACCTTGTGTTCCTCCTCATCTCGGGCCCTGCCGATGACGGCAAAAGGACCTGTACAGAAGGGTCGCCACTCGGTGTTTCATCCGTTGAGCTGTGGTGTTTCACCTGAGTGAACGGATAGCGCTGTTGTGTTGCATCCACGTTTCGCGTGGTTGGCACGAGCCTGTCAGCTCACGGTGAGGTTGGTACGGATGTGCGATTCGCCGCGAGTTCGCGCGGCGATTCCCCACACCACCGCTGTCCGGAAACAGTGATGTCAGCCCAGGAAAACAGCGATGCCCGCCCGATCGCTGGATCGGACGGGCATCGGCGGGACCGTTACGCGGTACCCCCGAGCAGCGCGTCGACGAACGCGCCCGGCTCGAACGGCGCCAGGTCGTCGGCGCCCTCGCCGAGGCCGACGAGTTTCACCGGCACACCGAGTTCGTGCTGCACCTGGAACACGATGCCGCCCTTGGCGGTGCCGTCGAGCTTGGTGAGCACCACGCCGGTGATGTCGACGACGTCGGCGAACACCCGCGCCTGCATCAGGCCGTTCTGGCCGACGGTCGCGTCGAGGACCAACAGCACCTCGTCGACCTCGCCCTTCTTCTCCACGACCCGCTTCACCTTGCCCAGCTCGTCCATCAGGCCGGTCTTGGTGTGCAGGCGGCCCGCGGTGTCGACGAGGACCGCGTCGACACCGCGGTCGATGCCCGCGGTGACCGCGTCGAAGGCGACAGCGGCCGGGTCGGCGGCCTCTTTACCGCGTACGGTCTCGGCGCCCACCCGTTCGCCCCAGGTCTGCAGCTGATCGGCGGCGGCGGCGCGGAAGGTGTCGGCGGCGCCGAGCAGTACCCGGCGGCCGTCGGCGACGAGCACGCGGGCCAGTTTGCCGGTGGTGGTGGTCTTGCCGGTGCCGTTGACGCCGACGACGAGCAGGATCGCGGGCTTGTCGCCGTGCGGAAGGGCGTGGATGGAACGGTCGAGCTCGGGACGCAGCGCCTCGATGAGCACATCACGCAGGGCGGCACGAGCCTGTTCGGGAGTGCGCACGCTGCGCGAGGCCATCTCCTCGCGCAGGCGTTCGACGATCTTGGCGGTGCTCGCGGTGCCGATATCGGCCAGCACCAGGGTGTCTTCGATCTCTTCCCAGGAGTCCTCGTCGAGGTCGCCGCCGCCGAGCAGGCCGAGCAGGCTCTTGCCGACCGCGTTCTGGGAACGGGCCAGGCGACCGCGCAGCCGGACGAGGCGGCCGGTGGTGGGGTCGATCTCGTCGATCGCGGTGGTGGTGGCGCCGACTTCGGCCGGGGTGGTCTCGGCCGGAGCCGGTGCGGGCTCGGTGGTCGGTGCGGCGGGAGCCTCGATCGAGGACGTATCCGCGGGCTCGACTTCGGTAACAACCGGGTCGGACGGCGCGGTCTTCGCGGGGGCCGTGTCCGCGGGCGCGGTCTCGGTGCCGGGCTCGGCCGGTGCGGCCGTGTCGAGGGCGGACGCGTCGTCGGGGACGACCACGGTCTCGTCGACGGCGACATCGCCCTCGGGCAGCGGAACGTCGGTGATCCCGCGGCGCGGGGCGTCGCGCGGGATCGCGGCGTCGTCGCCGACGTGCGGTTGACCGTCGGTGTCGGTGCGTTCAGGGACGGGTTCGGGTTTCGGCACGGTCGCCGTCGAGCCGCCCTGGCTGAAGCTGAATCCACCGGACGCGGTGTAACCACCGGAGCGGTCCGTCAACTCCTTGTCCGGCTCGGGCGGGGCCAGCGAAATCTGGCGTCGCTTGTACAGGACGAAACCCGCGACGAGCGCCACCAACAGGACGGCGGCGATCGCGGCGATCAGGATCCACGCTTGCGAACTCACCCGGCGAGTCTATTCGGGCGGGGAGTTGCCGCACGTCGGCGGCGTCTGCGCGGCAGGTCGGCGAGCCGTAGCCGGGCGCGTCGCGGCGTGGCGGAAATACTACAGATTCGTTGTCCTGCGGAACTTCTGGCGGTTGCCCCATAGGATCGGCGGAGTGACCGATCGAAACGTGCTTGGGGGGCCGCTGGAAGAGTGCGGCACCGATCCTCTCACGGGCTTCTACCGGGACGGCTGCTGCAGCACCGGTCCGGAGGATCTCGGCAGCCACACCGTGTGCACCGTCGTGACGGCGGAATTCCTGGAGCATCAGGCCTCCATCGGCAACGACCTCAGCACCCCGCGCCCAGAGAACAACTTCCCCGGCCTGCAACCGGGCGACCGCTGGTGCGTGGTGGCGGTCCGCTGGTTGCACGCCCACGAGGACGGCGTGGCCGCACCCGTGGTGCTGGCCGCGACCCATGAGAACGCGCTGGAGGTCATCTCCATGGACATCCTGCGCAAATACGCCGTAGACGTCCCCGACGACGTCAGCGACCTGCTGTAAGGGCTCGCGACCCGTTGCGGAGGCGGTGGGCCTTCTGGCGGCAGGCCGGGGAGCAGTAGCGGGCCGGTCGGCCGGTGGCCGGTCTCCGGACGGGCGAGCCGCAGACGACGCAGGGTGCCGAGGTTTCGTTACCTTCCACCGTTTCGTTACGGTCGGCCGCCGGGCGTTCCGTTACGACTGACGGATGGGCGCGCAGGGCGTCGAGGATGAGCGCGACGGCCGGGGCGAGCGGGTCCGCTGCGCGTCGATGTCGTTGGATCGCAACGCATCCGGTGAAGATGTCCAGCACATCGGTGACGACCACGTCGCGCCGGACCGCGCCCTGACGTTGCGCCGAGGCCAGCAGCGCGCCCAGTGCGCGATGGAAGCGGTTGCCCGCCCCGCGTAGCAGGGCACGAGGCCAGCCGTCGTCGGATTGCACCAGGTCACAGAGGTCCTTGTTGCCGGGTGTGGTCACGATGACGTGGGTGCACAGGGCGAAGAAGGCCGCGCCCGGATCCGGATCGGTGAGATGGTCGGCGGCCAGCGCCGCCAGCCGGTCGACGCGCTGTTGCATAACCGCTTCCAGCAGATCGGTTTTCGTGGGGAAATGCCGGTGGACGGTGCCCGCGCCGACACCGGCGCGGCGGGCCACCTCGGCCAGCGAGACGGTGTTGCCGCGTTCGGCGAGCGCACGCTGTGCGGCAGCCAGGATCAGCGCGCGATTGCGGCGCGCGTCGGATCGGATCGCCGGTTCCACGCCGTGCTCGACCGTCATTTCGTTACGCCTTCCCTGCACCGGACCTGGCCAACCGGGTGTACCCACCCGTACCGTCCGGAATACGGGTCGACCGACCCGATTGTAGGCACACGATCGATCACGAAACGGAGCTCCTCCGCAATGACGTCAGCACTTCCCGTTCTGATCACCGGCGCGACAGGCAAGCAGGGTGGCGCGACCGCCCACCGATTGCTCACCGAAGGCCGGCCGGTTCGCGCGTTGGTGCGCGACCCCGGCTCCCCCGCCGCCCGCGCACTGGCCGATGCCGACGCCGAACTGACGGTCGGCGACTTCGACGACGCGGCCTCCCTGCGAGTGGCGGTGACCGGAACCCGAGCCGTATTTCTCGTTCCCCCAGCCGATTACCGCGTCAAGGGCTGGGGTGAGGACACCGAGGCCCGCCGCGGTATCGCCCTGATCGACGCGGCCCGCGCCGCCGGTGTCGAACAGATCGTGTTCACCGGCGTCGCGACCATGGGCGATGCGAAATCATGGGGTCAGCAGGGCAAACGCCGGATCGAAGAGGCGCTGGCTTCGTCGGGTCTGCGCTACACCGTGTTGCGCCCGGTGCGGTTCATGGAGAACTACCTGCTGCACGGCTCCCCTGTCGACGGTATCCGCGACGGCGGCGAACACCCGCACCTGTTCCCCGCCGATCGCCCGCTCCAGATGATCGCGATCGATGACATCGCCGCGTTCGCCGCCCTGGCCTTCGCCGACCCCGCGGGCTGGCACGCCCGCATCCTCGAACTCGCGGGCGACGCCATCACTCCGGTCGACGCGGCCGCCATCATCGGCGCCGCGATCGGCCGCCCCGTCCACTACCGCGAGGTCACCGAGGAGGAAGCCGACGCGATCGGCCCCCAACTCGGCAACACCTGGCGCCTGATCCGCGAGACCGGCGGCTGGCACGCCGACCTGCCCGCCTTGCGCGCGCTGCACCCAGAGTTGACCTCCCTGCGGGATTGGCTTGCCCGCGGCGGCTCTGAGCGGATCATCGACCGGATCGACACCACGGCTCCGGCGACCCGGTTCGGCTGAGACCGTCCAGCCGCGCGAGCACCGACCTCAGGCCGAAGCCGAGACCGGGTCGGGGTCGGGGACCTCGGCTCGGTTCAGCCGCTGGGAGATGACCTGGGTGATGCCGTCGCCGCGCATGCTCACGCCGTAGAGGGCGTCGGCGATCTCCATGGTGGGCTTCTGGTGGGTGATGACGATCAGCTGGCTCTTCTCCCGCAGCTGCTCGAACAGGCCGATGAGACGGCGCAGGTTGGTGTCGTCCAGGGCCGCCTCGACCTCGTCCATCACATAGAACGGGGAGGGGCGAGCGCGGAAGATGGCGACCAGCAACGCGACAGCGGTGAGCGACTTCTCACCGCCGGAGAGCAGCGAGAGGCGCTTCACCTTCTTGCCGGGCGGGCGCGCCTCGACCTCGATGCCCGTGGTGAGCATGTCCGACGGGTCGGTGAGCACCAGCCTGCCCTCGCCGCCGGGGAACAGCTTCCCGAAGACGCCGACGAATTCGCGTTCCACATCGGCGTAGGCCTCGGTGAACACCTGGAGGATCCGGGCGTCGACTTCGGCGACCACGTCGAGCAGGTCTTTGCGCGCGTTCTTGACGTCCTCCAGCTGGGTGGCCAGAAAGGTATAGCGCTCCTCCAAGGCCGCGAACTCCTCCAGCGCAAGGGGATTCACCTTGCCGAGGGTGGTGAGGTCCTTCTCGGCGCGTTTGGCGCGGCGCTCCTGGGTCGGCCGATCGTAGGGCATCGGCTGCGGTGCGCTGACCTGCTCGCCGCGCTCCTTGGCCTCCTCGTACTCGTGCAGCTCCAGCGCCGAGGGCGGCAACGGCACCTCCGGCCCGTATTCGGCGACGAGGTCGGCGAGCGCGATGCCGAATTGTTCGGAGATCGTCGTCTCCAGCTGTTCGATGCGCAGTGCCGCTTGGGCTTTGGCGACTTCGTCGCGGTGCACGGCGTCGGTGAGCTGGGTCAGCTGAGTGTTCAGCGCACGGGCGCGTTCCTTCACCTGTTCCAGCGCGGCCGCGCATTCGCCACGGCGACGGACCAATTCGTCACGCCGTGCCGCGGCGGCGGCCACGACCTGCTCGAGTTCGTTCTTGATCTCGGTACCCGATGCGGCGACGGCCGCGGCGACCGCGGCAGCCTGGCGCCGAGCGGCCTGCGCGCGTTCGGCGCGAGCCCTGGCCTCCCGCTCCCCACGGGCCGCTCTGCGCAGCGAATCCGCTTTGCCGCGAACAGATTCCGCGCGCTCCTCCGAAGTACGCACCGACAGCCGGGCCTCGACCTCCATGGTCCGGGCCTCGGCGAGCGCGGCGGCGGCTTCCTCACGGGCATAGCCGGCGGTCTCGGTGCTCGCGGCGCCGTAGCTGTCGTCGCTGCCGTCGTGTTCGATCTCGGCGTGCCGCAGCCGGTCCTCGAGTTCGGCGAGCGAGGCGAGCGACTTCTCCCGCGCCGCTTCGGCTTCCGCGCGCTGGGTGGCCAGCCGCTCGCCTTCGGTCTGTGCCGCGCGAGCGTTCTGCCCGACCCGGGCGAGCCGGTCGTAGATCGCCAGCAGTGCCTGATCGGATTCGTGCAGCGCCATCAGCGCGTGGTCGGCGGCGTCCTTGCGGTCGGTCTGTTCGGCCAGCGCGCCGGCCAGCGCGGCCTCCAGCTCCTCGGCCCGCCGTTGCGCGGCCGCCAATTCGGCGGTGGCGGTGTCGATATCGGCCTGGACCTCGAGCTGGCTGGGCATCCGTTCCGAACCGCCGACGATCCAGCCCGCACCGGCCAGGTCCCCGTCACGGGTGACCACCCGCAGTTCCGGGCGCAGGGCGACGAGCTCGGTGGCGGTCGCCAGATCGTCGACGACCACCACGTCGGCGGTGAGCGCGGCCAGCGCGGGTCGCACCTGCTCGTCGCCTTCGAGCACGTCGGCGAGCCACTGCGCACCGGCGGGCAACGCGGAACGCTCGGCCGATAACGCCGTGTCGGTGGCGAAGACGAACGCCACCCGGCCACCGTCACCGCTGCGCAATTCCCGCACCGCCGAGTCGGCGGTGGTCGCGGTATCGGCGGTGATGGCATCGGCGAGCGGACCGAGCAGTGCGGCCACAGCGGCCTCGAACCCGGACTGCACGCGTAGCAGGCCCGACAGCCGTCCGCCGAGCCCGCCCACGCCGTGTTCGAGCAGCCAGGCCGCGCCGTCCTTGCGGGCCAGGTTCATGCCGAGCGCTTCGATGCGGGCACCGAGCCGGGCGACCAGCTTGCTCGCCTCCCGGTCGAGTTCCCGCAGTTCCCGCACGCGCTCGTCGGCCAGTTCCTGGGCGGCGACGGCGTGTTCGTGCTGGGCGTCCAGGCCCTTCTCGCCCGCGTCGAGATCGCCGAGTTCGTCCTGCACCGAGTCGTATTCGACCTGCGCGGTCTCACCACGGTGCCGGGCGTCGGCGATGGCCACGGACAGGCGCGCGATCTCGGCGTCCACGGACTGGGCACGGGTGCGCAAGGTGTCGACCTGGCCGGACAGCCGGGCCAGCCCCTCCCGCCGGTCGGCGATCGCGCGCACGGCCGCCAGGTGCGCCTGCTCGGCCGCCTTGGCGGCGTGTTCCCGCTCGGCGAGGGCTTCGCGGGCGGCTTCGAGGGTCTCGGTGGCCATCTCCACCGCGTACCGCAGTTCGGCCTCTTCGGCTTCGATCCGGTCGGCCTCGGCCTCGAGTTGGTCCGGGTCGCGTCCGGTGCCGACCGGCGCCTCGGTGTGCAGGTGCCGGGCCCGGTCGCTGGCGATGCGGATGGTGGCGTTGACCCGTTCGGTCAGCGCCGAGAGCTGGAACCAGGTCTGCGCGGCGGCCTCGGCGCTGGGACTCAGCCGCGACAGCTGGAACTCCTGCTGTGCCAGTGCGGCGTTGGCGGCGTCGAGTTCGGTCTGCACGTTGATCTGCTGTTCGCGGGCGTAGGCCTCTTTGCTGAGCTGGGATTCCAGCTCGCCGCGGCGGGTGACCAGGTCGTCGGCGGCCAGTCGCAACCGGGCGTCGCGCAGGTCGGCCTGCACGGTCTGCGCGCGGCGGGCGACCTCGGCCTGGCGGCTGAGCGGCTTGAGCTGGCGGCGAAGTTCGGTGGTGAGGTCGGTGAGCCGGGCGAGGTTGGCCTGCATCGCGTCGAGCTTGCGGACCGCCTTCTCCTTGCGCCTGCGGTGCTTGAGCACTCCCGCGGCCTCTTCGACGAACGCGCGCCGATCCTCCGGCCGCGATTCCAGGATCGCCGACAGCCTGCCCTGACCCACGATGACGTGCATCTCGCGCCCGATACCGGAGTCCGACAGCAGTTCCTGCACATCCATCAGCCGGCACGTGCTGCCGTTGATCTCGTACTCGCCCGCGCCGTCGCGGAACATCCGCCGGGTGATCGACACCTCGGCGTAGTCGATGGGCAGCGCGCCGTCGGAGTTGTCGATGGTCAGTGTCACCTCGGCGCGCCCGAGCGGAGCCCGCCCGACCGTCCCGGCGAAGATGACGTCCTGCATCTTCCCGCCCCGCAACGCTTTGGCACCCTGCTCGCCCATCACCCAGGACAGCGCGTCCACGACATTGGATTTGCCGGACCCGTTCGGCCCGACTACGCAGGTGATGCCCGGTTCGAAGCGCAACGTGGTCGCAGACGCGAAGGACTTGAACCCCTTCAACGTCAGGCTCTTCAAATGCAAGAGAACTCGTCCGCCTCTCCGCGAATCAGGCCAGACCTAGGTGCGTGCGGGCATCGCACGCGGCCAGCGGTGATGGGGGTGACTCGGGCAGCCGGTTCCCGACGAGTTACCCATGTGCTCGCGAAAGCCTAGCGGACGTAGCGGCAAGTTTGCGGTCAGTGCGGATTGATGTGCTTCATCTGCTTCTGAAGTTGACGCAAGTGGGTCTGGGTACCGGGAGTCGCTTCCCAGCCGGTGATCACGCGGAAGACCAGGACCGCGCCCCACGGGCCGATCACCCACATCGGCCAGAAGTAGGTGAGCTCGCCCGCGGTCAAGGAGATCAGACCCCAGATGACCAGCACGATCACGCTGACGCCGAGCCAACTGCCCGCCTCGATGCGCTGCCAGATCGGGAACCGTGTACCGGGCTTGCGTTCGACCGGTACGTCCGCTTGCTGCTGTTTCGTCAGCGCGGGCAGGTCGGACAGGACGACGGCGAGTTCGTCGCGCGTGGTGGTCGCGTAGACCTTGGCCACGCGCAGATCGTATTCGCCCAGGTCGAGCCTGCCGTCGGCCAGATGTGTGCCCAGCTGGGCGACGATCGCGTTGCGTTCGGCGTCGGACGCGCGCGTACCCGGGGTGATATCCATGCCGACGTCCTCTCGGTCACATCCACGGTGGAGTGCTGGTTTCCAGCGTCCACCCTCCACAGTGCGATGTCAACCGATCACCCTCGTTCAGAGAATGGCGAAGGCCACCACGAGACCCAGCGCGAAGTGCGCGGCGGCGACGACGAGAACCTCGGGGGTGTAGGTCTCGGCGTGCAGCGTGCGGCCGATGTCGATGCCGGTGACCTTCTCGATCACCCGTACCGAGATCACCTGCGCGATGATGCCGACCAGGCCGTAGATGATCGCCGCGATCAGACCTTCCGACAGCTTGCCGCTGCCGCCGGTGGCCAGCACCGCGAACACGACGATGAACGCCATGCTGATCATCCCGGCCGCCGAGACGATGATCGCGTTCGGCTTACCCGCCACCACCAGGTCGCGCAGCTTGCCGGGCGTGGTCAGGTCGATGGCGAAGAAGCCGATCAGCATGAGGGCGAGGCCGATCAGGCAGTACAGGATGATGGCGCCGACGCCTTCACCGAGCGCACTCCAATAACCCGATTCCAGGGCGAGGGCGGTCATCGTGGTCCTTTCGAACAATGTTGTGAGGTCAGGTGTCAGTCGACGATGCGGTGCGGCACGAACGCGGCGCCGTCATCGGTGATCAGGCCGGCGGTCTCCCGAATGCCCAGCCCCGCCGCGGTGTCACCCACGACCCAGGCGCCGAGCACCGGGCGCATCCCGTCGAATTCCGGTAGCGGATCGAGCAATTGGTAGACGAAACCCTCGGCGCCGTAGACGCCGCCGGTCGCGGTCTCCATGCCGGGACCGACGATGGTCATGTTCGCGCCCTCGCGGCCGAGCTTGGGTTTGCGAATGTATTCGGTGAGCTCGTGCGGGTTGTCCAGGTAGGCGGGCAACAGATTGGGATGACCGGGATACATCTCCCACAGGATCGCCAGGATCGCCTTGTTGCTCAGCAATGTGGTCCACAGCGGTTCGATCCACGCGGTCGCGGGCAGGCTGCCGACCACGCGCTTGCCGAAGTCGTCGTCGAGGATCCACTCCCACGGATACAGCTTGAAGATCGCCTCGATCGGCGCCTCGGCCAGATCGACGAACCGGTTCAGCTCGGTGTCGAAACCGACTTCCTCGATCGGCAGCGCGACCGTGTCGAACCCGGCTTCGGCCGCCGTCTCCTGCATGTAGGCGGTGGTGACGTTGTCCTCGCCGGTCGCGTCGGCGCCCGACCAGGTGAAGTGCAGTTCGGTACCGGGCAGCACGCCGCGCAGTTCGGTCCAGCGCTCCACCAGTTTCTCGTGCAGCGAATTCCATTGGTCGCCACCGGGATACACCTGCTGCAACCAGTGCCACTGGATGATCGCGGCCTCCAGCAGCGAGGTGGGGGTGTCGGCGTTGTATTCCAGCAGCTTGGCCGGGCGGCGCGCGTCGTAGCGCAGGTCGAAGCGGCCGTACACGTAAGGGTCACTGCGACGCCATGATTCGGCGATCGGGCCCCACGTCCATTCCGGCAGACCGAAATCGGCGAAGCGCTCGGTGAGGACCACGTGCTCGACGGCGTGCAGACACATCGATTGCAGCAGTTCCACATCGGCTTCCAGCGCGAGGATCTCGTCCATCGAGAACTCGTAGTGCACCGACTCGTCCCAGTACGGGCGCGGCTGACCGCTGGCATCGCGCCCCGGCGCGCCGTAGACGAGGCCCTGCTTCTCCACGATCTGCTGCCAGTCCTGGCGTGGTGTGCTCTTGGTGCGCCGCATCTACGACCCACTCCCCCCGGTCGACTTGCTGCCGAGTCCGCCGCGTTGCACCGTGGTGCCGCTCTTGGTCGTGATCTGGGCATTGCGCGGTTTCACCGAGGTGCCGCCCGTGGGTGGCTTGCCGATCGTCGGTGTGCCGCCGTAGTGGTAGCGGTACTGCGGCCAGCCCAGAATCAGCAGTCCGGCGCCGTGACCGCCGGAGCCCTCACTGCGGAAATTGGTCTTGCCGTCGCCGCAGTTGTCGTCGGGGACAACGACTTCCTGCCCGTTCTGGTCGATCTGCACGCACGAGGCCGTGACCTGGTCGGGTGCGGTGATCGCCCGGTAGGCGAGGTAACCGCCACCGACCAGCGCGGCGACGCCCACGATGGCGACACCGCCGATCATCACGCGTTTACGGTTGCGCCGCTTCTCCTCGGCCGCCGCGACCGCTGCCCGCTCGGCCTCTTCGGCCTGCCTGCGGGCCTTGTCCCTGGCGCGCGCCTCACCGACAGTGGGCGGACGCGGCTGGGTGACGCCGGGTTCCTGCCGTGACATCCGGCCGGGTTGCGGTTGGCCGACAGGATGCCCGCCCCCGCCGAACACGGGGTCCGCTGGCGTCGCACCGGCATTCGGATCGGACGGTGCCGAACCCGGGTCCGGCGGGGTCCAGCCCGCGCCGGAGTCGGGCGGGGTCCACGGCGATCTCTCGGGCTCGCCGTTCGAGGGTTGTTCCGGTCGATCGGGCGGACCAGGGTTCTGTGTGCTCACCGCTGCCGCCCCCTAGCCCCCGAAGTCACCACTAGCGCTCCTCGAATCCCGTCATGTCGCCCCGCACGGGCTCCCAGCTTTCCACAACCAGGTCTACCCGCCCAGGAGCACGCCCGGACAGACCATGTGTCACGTGCCCGACAGCGTGCGAGCTCTCGGGCGCTTCGCCGGACCGTAGCAGTTCCAGCAATTTCTCGCCCGCCGTTCGTGGCCCTTCGGCGACAACGTGGACGCGGCCGTCGCTGTGGTTGCGCGCGTAGCCGACCAGGCCGAGTTCCAGTGCGCGCGACCGCGTCCACCACCGGAATCCCACGCCCTGCACGTACCCGTGCACCCACGCGCTCAGCCGAACCGGCTCCTCGCTCATGCGTCGATGTTGAAGGTCAGCGTCACCTTCGTGCCCGCTTTGAGCGTGCGGCCCACGGTGCACACCTTGTCGACAGCACGCTGCACGGTGACCAGTAGTCGTTCGCGGGCGGCCTCGTCGAGTTCGGACAGGTCGAGTTCGAGGACCTCGTCGAGCTGCGGGTAGAGCTCGTTCTCGCGGTCGGCATCGCCCGAGACGCGGATGGTGGCGTCGAACTCGTCGCCGAGGCGACGCGACAACGGCAAATCGGAGCTGAGCCCGGTGCAGCCCGCGAGCGCGATCTTCAGCAACTCACCCGGGGTGAAGGCGCCCGGCACGCCCTGGGAGGCGATCAACACCTCGGCGCCACGGTTGCTGCGCCCGGTGTAGGCGCGGGTTCCGGTGCGCTCGACCCACAGTTCGGTGGGGGCGTTGGTCACGGGTGCGATCTGCTCAGCCATGCCTTGATCCTGCCATTCGCTCGACGACGATCCACGCCTGGGAACGTCCACGCCACTCCCGGCATTCCGGTCACGTGACCGGGCGCACGCTCATTCCTGGAAGCGGTACCCCATCCCCGCCTCGGTGAGCAGATGGCGCGGGTTGGCCGGATCGTCTTCGAGTTTGCGCCGCAACTGCGCGAGGTAGACCCGCAGGTAATGGGTCTCGGTGGCATAGGCCGGACCCCACACCTCGCGCAGTAGTTCCTTGCGCCCCACCAGTTTTCCGCGATTGCGCACCAGCATCTCGAGCATCCCCCACTCGGTGGGCGTCAGGTGCACCGGCACACCCTGCTTGGTGACCTTCTTGGCGACGAGGTCGACGGTGAACGAGTCGGTGACCACGATCGGGTCGCCCGCATCGGTCGCGCTGGCACCACGACGCACCGCCGCGCGCAGCCGGGCCAGCAGTTCGTCCATCCCGAACGGCTTGGTCACGTAGTCGTCGGCGCCGGCGTCGAGCGCCTCGACCTTGTCGGCCGAATCGGTGCGCGCCGACAGCACGAGCACCGGTGCGGGCGACCACCCACGCAGTCCGGCCAGCACCTCGATCCCGTCCATGTCGGGCAGACCGAGGTCGAGAATGACGACGTCGGGGTGCTTTTCGGCCGCCACCCGTAAGGCGGCGGCGCCGTTTCCCGCGGTCAGGACCTCGTACCCGCGCACCGACAAATTGATCCGCAAGGCGCGGACGATCTGTGGCTCGTCATCGACGACGAGCACTTTGACCGGGGGATGCGCTGCCCCGCCTCCCCGCGTCTTCGGATCGGCCTCCTGCGCGTGGTCGTCCACCGCCGGCGGCCGGCGGACCGGTTCGCCCGTCCCCGATGAGTTGCCAGTGTGCTCGCTTAAGGTATCACCGCTGGTCATGACGCCGACGGTACCCGTGGATCCGTGTCCGATTGCCATCAAATTGTCAAAAATTCGGCTGACGTGCACGTTTGGCGACACCGATGACAAACGGTTGTCGGTCCCACCCAGTCAGTAGGGCAACCGAGGAGACGTGGCAAAAACACGGACGCGGCCGAGGGCCAGCAGGTGAGGTGTGCGGGGGTTCCATACCGGGTTGGTGGGACCAACGTGCGGTTTCACACCTTCACCGCGAGGTACTCGGATTCGGCCGATTACAGCCTCTCGTTGTGGCACAGGATGCTTCGGTGAACCGGCTCCACATCGCCGCCGACCTGGGAGCCGAGTGCGCTCCCACGCGGCGGCCAGGGCATCAGGGCATCCTCGGTTATCGAGGATCACGCCACTGGCGTGGCAGCCTCCAACATGAACGTAGGGTCGAACTGCGAAAGTCGACTTCCCGCGAAGTGGGCGACACCGGCTTCATCGGACACGACACTGGCAGCGCCGAAGTGAGGTGGGTGGTCCCCGGTTCGGCGACGCGGCGAGCTGGGCATTCCGGCCATCGAGAGCCTTCGTCGCCCGGCGAGAACATCAGCGGTGCTGATCTCTGGCCGTGTCGGCGGCGTGGCGGTACGAGGACGCGCGTTGCCGAAGCGCTAGTCCTCGTTGACCGTTGATCGTGCACGAGGTGCGAATCCGTCCAGGAAGGCGCGAAAAGCTGTGGCCCCCGGATGATCGGCGCCGAGCAAGCTCTCAAACTCGGGCAGTACCCGCCGAACCAAGTCATATGCTTCGGAATGCTTCTTCATCATCCCGTGGGCGACGGCGAGGCCGTTGCGGGTGTTCAGGGTGTCGGGGTGGTCGGGGCCCAGCACGCGCTGCCGATCGGCAAGGGTCTTCATATACAGGTCGATCGCCTCGCTGACCCGACCCGCCTCCCGGAAGGCGTAAGCGAGGTTGTGGCCGGTGATCAGGGACTCAGCATGGTCAGGGCCCAGCACGCGCTGCCGATCGGCAAGGGTCCTCTCAAACAGACCGATCGCCTCGCCGAACCTGCCCGCGACCCGGTAGGCGACGGCGAGGTTGTGGGCGGTGTTCAGGGTGTCGGGGTGGTCGGGGCCCAGCACGCGCTGCCGATCGGCAAGGGTCTTCTCGAACAGACCGATCGCCTCGCCGACCCGACCCGCGACCCGCAAGGCGTGAGCGAGGCCGTCGCGGGTAGTCAAGGTGTCGGGGTGGTCGGGGCCCAGCACGCGCTGCCGATCGGCAAGGGTCTTCTCGAACAGACCGATCGCCTCGCCGACCCGACCCGCCTCCCGGTAGGCGACGGCGAGGTTGTGGCCGGTGGTCAGGGTGTCGGGGTGGTCGGGGTCCAGCACGCGCTGCCGGTCGGCAAGGGTCTTCTCGAACAGACCGATCGCCTCGCCGACCCGACCCGCCTGCCGGTAGGCGACGGCGAGGTTGTGGCCGGTGATCAGGGAGTCAGCGTGGTCAGGGCCCAACACGCGCTGCCGGTCGGCAAGGGTCTTCTCGAACAGACCGATCGCCTCGCCGACCCGACCCGCGACCCGGTAGGCGGCGGCGAGGTTGTGGGCGGTGGTCAGGGACTCAGCGTGGTCGGGGTCCAGCACGCGCTGCTGGTCGGCAAGGGTCTTCTCGTACAGGTCGATTGCCTCGCCGACCCGACCCGCGACCCGGAAGGCGTAAGCGAGGTTATGGGCAGTGTTCAAAGTCTCAGGGTTATCGGGGCCCAGCACGCGCTGCTCGTCGGCAAGGGTCTTCTCGAACAGACCGATCGCCTCGCCGACCCGACCCGCGACCTGGTATGCGGTGGCGAGGTTGTGGGCGGTGATCAGGGACTCAGCGTGGTCGGGGCCCAGCACGCGCTGCTCGTCGGCAAGGGTCTTCTCGAACAGGTCGATCGCCTCGTCGACCCGACCCGCCTCCTGGTAGGCGTAAGCGAGGTTATGGGCAGTGTTCAAAGTCTCAGGGTTATCGGGGCCCAGCACGCGCTGCTCGTCGGTGAGCGTTCTCTTCAGCAAGTCGATCGCTTCCTCGACTTGACCCGCCTCCTGGTAGGCGATAGCGAGGTTATGGGCAGTGTTCAAAGTCTCAAGGTGGTCCGGGCCCAGCACGCGCAGTCGGTTGGCGAGCATTTTCTCGAGTTCGCTGATGGTTTCGGCTGGCGGGTTGGGGACGGTTCGAGGGAACAAGATGAGTCGACCGGCAGTGTTGACCGCACGTCGCTGGGGTCGGGGATGCCCGTTGCGGTGCAGGTGTTGCTCGGTGTGGGTGTAGAGATCGTCGAGGGCCATGCCGGGGGTATGAGTAGCGGCGGCGATCAGAGCGCCGGTGAAGGCCGTGTTGCGGTCTCCCGGTGGTGCGTAGGAGAGTTCATTACGGGCACTCGAGGTGATCGTGTAGGTGCCGGCGATGTCGGCTTGGCCGAGGATGGCATCGGGGCCCGCGTCGGTGAGCGCGTCGAAGGCTCGACCGGAGAAGCAGCAGTCCAGGATCAGGATCCGGGTGGCGGCGGGGCTGTCGAGAATCGATTCACGCAGGGTGCTGAACGGTAGTGCGGTGTAGCCGGTGCGGTCGGGATGGGTACCGGTCAGGGTGAGGTGCAAACGGCCGCGGCGATCGAGGAGCCCGTGTCCGGTGTAGTAGACCAGCAGGGTGTCGGCCGCCTGCTCAGCGGCTCGCTCGACCAGGTCACCAACTCGGGCGCTGCTGTCAGGGTTCAACACCGTCCAGCAATTGTCCGGACTCAAGACACCGCCGTCGCTGGTCAACAGTCGACTCAGGTCGGAGAGGTTGTGCGCGGCAGCGGCGATGGGGGGTAGGCGTTCGGAATGGTCATAGGCACCGACGCCGATCAGCACCGCGTGAGAATCCTCGCGGCGCGGCTGCCGGGTAGTCACTGTCGCGGATCGACAGGGCGAGTCAGGTCCTGGATCCGGCGTAGCACGGTGTCGGAATCAAGACGTTTGCCGGTGATCTTCACCGATTCACCGTCGGCGCGGGTGAGGGTGACGGTGAGGTCGGAGCGGCGGTGGGTCAGCCACGTCGTCAGCGACCGTGCCAAAGCGGTGACAGTGACACCGGCGACCCCGGATCCCAGAGCGATGGTGAGGATCTCGGTGACCCCACCCATGTCCCCTTCGCGGATCGAGGCGGGATCGAATCGGACGCGACCGCGCAGGGCATCATCATCACTCAACCAGTCCAACAGCTGCTCGGCAGCCTCGCTACCTCCGTCTGTGTGAATCGAGAACTGCCCGTTGGGAATCGGCATACCGATCTCCCTCCCCTACTTCGTTCGCGCGAGTGAGCCAGCAGCTTAACGGGTTTGATTCTTTTGGCAGTGGCAGGGCCGTAGCCGGAGCGAGGACCCGCCGCACCGGGACCGGCACATTCGCGCAGGATCGTGGCCGTGATGGGCGCAGCGGTTCGGAACCGGTGCAGGGGCGAGTTCGCGCAGCCCCGACGAACACACCGCCGCCGAACACAGCTATCCCGAGCTGACCCTCGACCACCATGGAATTGGGTGAGGTTCTCGCGGGCGAAACAGAACTGCTGGATCGCTACGACGATGCCGAACACACCGATCCTCTGCTGCATACGATCAACGCGCTCGCGGCCGACTGGGCACGCATCGGCCGCACCGACCCCATCCCCGAACCCGCCCATTTGGCCTCATCGTGCTTCGCCGTGCACGACGGCCAAGCTGACCCCGATACCGCGCGAGACTTCGCGCAGGGATGACCCTCGCGGCCAACGACGCCGAAAGGTCAAGCGGCGGACAGTCACATCGCCTGCGGAACCGGTGCGTGTCCGCCAACGTCGAACAGGGCATGGGCAGAGATTCGATCGACCGGCAAGCGTTACTCGACGCTGGGCTCGACCCCGACGATCCGACCGTGTGGGAGACCCAGTTCCGAGTATCGGATCTACTGGTCTGTCTTGGCGTGGCGGAATGTAGCGGCGACCGCTGCCGACGCGCGTTGAAGACATTCGAAGGCGGGTAGGTGAAAATGCACCAGGCCGGGGGGAGGCTTGCCGCGTGGTCGCCGCATGCGTGGGGATCGTGGGGCCGCGCAGTGCGTCGCAGTGTTGGGCACAAGTGAAGGGGTGGCCATCGTATGAACTGCTCCTTCTGCGGAGTGGTTCCGGCGATTGGTTTCGTGAGGCGGAGCTGAAAGGATGGGCCGTACTGTCTCGGGTGGGAGGTTGGCGTGGCTACAGGTCAGACGTTAGCGCCGGTAGTGGTGCCCACGGCGGTGACCGCATCAATGTCGACGGGTCTGGCAGTAGCGATCAACTACGCGACCGGAGGCGGTCATTCGGCATGGGTGTGGGTGGCTGTCGCGGGGTTGACCGTCGGTGTCTTCGCGGTGTCACTGTGGATTCAGGGCGGACAGTCTGCGGCTGCCGGGGAGCCGGTGGGTGTTGAGCTGAGGAGCGTGAAAGCGGGAGGGGCGCTGCGGGTTAAGAAGATCCGCGGGGGAGGCGTTAGGGCACACAAGGTGCGTTCCGGCGGTGACATGGCTTTCGAGGACATCGATGCTCGCCATAGTGATGCCCCGCAGTCATGACCCAGGAGGACCGTCGGCCAGCAGGGCCGGTCTATGACTTCGACCGTGTGAAAGTTGGTCGCGACCTGACGATCTCGCATGTCGAGAACCGTTGCGAGCTCGGTGTGGTATCAAGCGGGGCGGCGCTGTTCGGTAGGTCGTTGTATGTGTCGCAGGTGCGCGAGTTTCTTGCCCCGGTTGATGGATTGCGCGATCGGGAGCGCGAACTCAGTGATGTGGCCAAGTTCTGTCGCGGTGAGCAGCCCTACATGTGGATACGGGCAAAGCCTTGGGCGGGCAAGTCGGCGTTGCTGTCGTGGTACATGTTGTATCCGCCACCTGATGTGACGGTGATCGGGTTCTTCATCACCGATCGGCTCGCGGATCAGCGTGATCACCGGGCGTTCACCGACGCGGTGCTTGATCAACTTGCTGTATTGCTGCCGGATCAGCGCGCACTGATCGCGGGTACGTCGCTAAATCGGGACGGGTTGCGCAACGAACTTCTCACCTTGGCCGCTCAGCGTGAAGCGGCCGGAGGGCGACGGGTGGTGTTGGTCGTCGATGGTTTGGACGAGGACGCTGGCAAACCTCCGATCGTGAGCCTGCTGCCGCAGCGCCCAGATCCCAATCTGCGGGTCGTCGTCGCGAGCCGACACGGCCCCACCTTGCCTATCCCACACAAGCATCCCTTGAAAAGTATCGAGCCTTACCCGCTCGATCCTTCACCGTTCGCGGCTGGAGTTCGAGACCTGGCCACCGCTGAACTTGATGCTCTGCTTTGTGGCCCTGGTAAGCGCCGGGAGTTGCTCTCGCTGATCACCGCCGCGAACGGCCTGACCGCCTCGGAACTCACTGAGCTCACTGACATGGCACCGTATGAGATTGACGGGTCGCTTCGCGCCGTCGTCGGACGTAGCTTCCGCACCCGCATGACCGCGAACTGGTCGCGGACCGGAGGTGGGGACCCGGTGTATGTGTTGGCGCACGAAACTTTGCAGCGCACCGCTGAAGAACGACTCGGTATCCGGCAATTGGATTCGAGCTTGGGTCGGTTGTACGCGTGGGCCGACCGCTATCGCGATCTGGGCTGGCCAATTGGCACGCCCGACTTCCTACTTCGCCGCTACTTCCCCGTTCTGGATCGCCACCGCGAACTCGAGCGGATGATCGCAGTCGGTCTCGACCGCTCACGCCACGATCGGATGCGTACACGAACTGGTGGCGATGTGACCGCGCTGGGCGAGATCCGCACCGTGCAGCAACGAATCTGTGATCAACACGATCCGGACCTACTCAGCACGGCACGCCTGGCCCGCCACCGTGACTACCTCCATGACCGAAACCGCAGCATCCCCACTCGGCTTCCAGCTGTGTTGGCACGCCTTGGCCAACACGACCGCGCCGAAGCCCTCG
Organism: Nocardia sp. NPDC003183; assembly: GCF_053590715.1. NCBI lineage: Bacteria > Bacillati > Actinomycetota > Actinomycetes > Mycobacteriales > Nocardiaceae > Nocardia > Nocardia sp. NPDC003183. The sequence goes on along the minus strand of NZ_JBSFTG010000008.1, from coordinate 9,089 downwards.
CTTACTCCTACTCCGACCTGCAGGACCAGGTCGCCGCACTCGCCGCGATCGCGGTAGTGGTCAGGGGTTCCGATCCGGACTACAGCGCTCGACTCACCGACCGAGCTGAAATCCTGGTCGACGCAATCACCGACTCGTTTGCGCAGTCCAACGCACTCACAAATATCGCGGTAGCGGTGGCGGGTTCGGACTCTGACCGCGCCGAGACCCTCGCGTACAGAAGTCCGTTTGGACAGGCCGAGGCCCTGGCTGGGATCGCGAAGGTTGTAGCAGCCTACGATCTCGACCGCGCCGAAACCCTCGCCCACACTATCGCCGATCCGTACTACGAGATCATGGCGCTGGCCGATATCGTGTGCACTCTAGGAAGCTCCGATACTTCCCGTGCCGCTCGACTCACCGACCGCGCCGAAGGCCTCACCACCACCATTTTCCATCCTATGTCGGAGGCTAGAGCTCTTGCCAGGATCGCGGAAGTGCTAGCGAGCTCCGATCCTCTCCGGGCCGCTCGACTCACCGACCGCGCTGAGACCATCACGCGCGCCCTCGACCCTGCGACGCGCGAAATAGAACTACTCGCCAGGATCGCGGAGGTGGTGGCTGCCTACGACCCTGACCGCGCAGAAGCTCTCGCCCACACCATCACCGAGCCGTTCAAGCGCTCCCGTGCGCTCGCCCGGGTCGTGGTGGTGATGGCTGCCTACGATCTCGACCGCGCTGAAACCCTCGCCCACACCATCACCGACCCGCACAATCGGGCATCCGCGCTCGCCGGGATCGCGGAGGGGCTAGCAGGCTCCGATCCTGACTACGCAGCTCGGCTCACCGACCGCGCAGAACCCCTCTTCCAGAACGTCGCCCACCCGCGCGATCAGGCCGCCGCGCTCGCCGGGATCGCGGACGAAATGGCTTTCTGTGATCCCGGCCGTGCCGCTCGACTCGCCGACCGGGCGGAGGCCGTCGCCCGCACCACGCCCTGGGCGCTTCAAGATGCTTATCCGCGCGCCTGTATTGCGGGGATGGTGGCTGCCTACGATCCCGACCGCGCAGAAGCTCTCGCCCACACCATCGCCGACCCGTTCTTCAACTCCAATACGCTCGCCAAGATCGCGGAGGTGGTGGCTGCCTACGATCTCGACCGCGCAGAAGCTCTCGCCCACACCATCACCGACCCGTACTCGCACTCTCATGCGCTCGCCAAGATCGCGGAGGTGGTGGCTGCCTACGATCTCGACCGCGCAGAAGCTCTCGCCCACACCATCATTGACCTGGACCAGCAGGCCGAGGCCCTTGTAGGGATCGCGGAGGTTACAGCGAGCTCCGATCCCGACCGCGTCGTTCGACTTACAGACCGCATCGAGAGCCTCGCCCACACTGACCAGGACCGCCGCGCCACTATCTTGGCCAGGCTCGCCGCGGGGATAGCTTGCTCTGACCCCGACCGGGCCGAGACCCTCGCCCGTAGCCACCCCGACCCGGATACGCAGGCCGCCGGAGTTGCCAGGCTCGCCGAGAGGCTCGCTGGCTCCGATCCCGACCGCGCAGAGGCCCTCGCACATACCCTTCCCGATCAGGACCAGCAGGCGCACGCTCTCGCCATAATCGCAGCTGTGACAGCTGGCTTCGAATCGGACACTGACCATGCCGCTCGACTCACCGACTGCGCCCAATCATTCGCCCTCGCCATCAACGACCCGTACAAACGGGACCTCGCCGTTGCCAGGATCGTGGCGGAGTTGGTTTGTTCTGACCCTGACCGTGCCGAGACCATTGCACGCACCATCAGCGAGCCGTATGTGCAGGTTCGCGCCCTTACCGATACAGCGTGGGTGTCAGCCGGCTCCCACCCCGACCGCCTCGCACGACTCGCCGGCCGGGCCGAGACAATAGCTCAGTCCGTCACCAACTCGTTCGAACGAGACGATGCGTTCGACAGGATCGCGGCGGTCGTCGCCATCTCCGACCCCTACCGCGCCGAGACCGTCGCGAATCTCATGAACGACCATGAACGCCGCGCGACAGTTCTGACGAGGATCGCTGCGGTGATGCGCAAAAAAGAAGGAGCTGAACCTCACGATCGCGCCACCGCAAATGTCACGGCACTGGCCGAGCCGCGAACTGTCCCATCAGAACTGTCGAAATCCAGCCGAACAAACAAACACCTTCTGGCAGTCGCGTGGTCGATTTCGAGGTGGGAAACTCCGGCTTTTGCGCTGCCAGCAGTCGACATAGGCACCTTGAATGCACTTCTGTCTGACCTCCTTGATGACCCGCCACAGGCACCTGCTTAGCCTGCTTTCAGCGACTATCGACTCACTGCGAAGCAGGCGCCGCATCCAACCACGGCGCTGCTGCCTTTGGCCTCCGGCTGAGGGGTGGGAGGCCGTTTTTGGTCTGCGTTCCGGCTGAGCATTGATCAAAGAAATGCGAGACCGCCAACGCGGAAACTGCGAGGGCATCCACACTCACCAAGTGACCGCATCCGCTCGATGGCCCCGTGATCAAGCCGTCCACGAACAGGTTGCGCGGGCCAAGATCGCTGCGGGCGTGGCTGACCCGCGCGAGCTGACATCACTTACGCCAGAACCGGAAGCACTCAGCGAGCCCACGCAGGGCATCGGCGCGATACCGTCCAGGCACACCACGCACCGTGAGAGCGATCGCTACGGTCCGGCCGATGGTTGCGATAGCCAGCGACAGGGCCGCAATCAGCACAACGGTGATCATCATGGGCGACCGCGCTTTACGCGGACAGGGCTCGGGTTCATCACGCCTTCCTCGGTCTTCGAATCAAGTCGAGTGAAGCGTGCGGCAATGCACCGACGTGTGCCAACCCGCACTGTGCACACACCTGTGGATAACTAGCTGACGGAGGTTATCCACATTGTGAATTGCTGTGGATAGCTTGCGGAATTCAGATGATGCTCTACTGCAAAGACACTGGTCAGAACCATTTACAGGAATCACACTCTTGGGATTAAAGTCGTCCCGGCGTGTCGCAGAGTCCACCATCTCGGGTGTGTCGCGGTCTGACGACGGCCCACGCAGATGCTTCAGACGTGCTAGGGCATCGCCCGCTGTGGATCGCGGCGCGTCGGGCGTGGCGGATCCCGGCGCAGGGGCGACACCTGTCGCGCCCTGTACCGGGTCGGGGCCCCGCCTAGCCCGAGCGGCGGCGCGTGACCTCGGTCAGCGCGGGGCCGAGCTTGTCACCGATCAACGCTGTCACGTCGGCGTGTGGCTGGTGGCGTCGCACATACGATTTCCGCAGCACCCGGGAGGTGTTGCCGAGCTGATCGGCGACCTTGGTCACGTCGAGCCCGGCCGAGATACCCTCGGTACCAAGATGTTTGCGCAAGCTATGAGGTGAGACCCCATCGGGCAGTCCGAGCGCGGCGGCTAGCCGTCGCCACCGGCGGCCCATGCTCTTGAGGTTGCGTGGCCCGCCGTCGTCGAGGTCGAAGAACAACAAGTCCCGGGGCCAGTCCGCGTCGTCGGGGCGTGGCGGCAACGCCAACCGAACCTCCTTCAACCGCGTGATCCGGGCAGCCAATACATCGAGAACTATCTGCGGCAGCTGGACGGACTTGCTGATGAACTTGTCCTGATTCAGGTCTTCGGCGTCGTGAGCGGTGTAGTCGGTCCACACCTGGGCTGAGCCGTCACGGGTGCGGACCGCGCCACGCGGGGTCAGGATTCCGGTGTCGAAATCGATATCGGACTCACACACCCCCAACGTCTGGCCGAGCCGCCACCCCGTCGCCGCGACGAACAGCGCCCAGTCGGCGAGGTCGTGGGTGTCGCAGAACTGGGCGACTGTGGGCACTCGCTTTTTGAACGCCCGTTTGTCTTCGTTGGGGTCGAGTGTGGGGCACGGTGCGGTGGAGGTGTACACGCCGATCAGGAGCCGTTCCACAGTGGCGGAATCCATGAACGCGGCACCGCCACGGCGGCGGGAGAAGTTGGACGGTTTCTGCAACAACGCCTCCCGGACGGGGTTTCCCGGTGGCAGTGCCCCGACGCGGATGCCGAACCGGAACATCCCCGACAGGATGTTCTCTTTCAGAATGCGTGGTGCGCTGCCGCCGCGTTCGCGGCCGACGTGGTCGAGCATGTCTTCGATGACGGCGGTGTTGATCGTGGTGATCTCGCGTTGGCCGTACTTGGGGATCACGGTGTCTCGCATCATCGGCTCGTAGTTTTTGATCGTCTCCTCGAGCCGTCCACGTTTGCGGAGGTCGTCTTTGTAGGCAGCCCAGAGTTGCGACAGTGACGAGCGTTTGTTCAGCGCGCCCGCCAGGGTGACCGAGGAGTCGATCCATTCCTGGGCTGCGTCGAGGAACGCGCGGCGGGCGCGTTCACCGGTGCGGTCCGGTTTCATGCGCCCCCGGCTGTCGGTGTCCGGCGGTGACGAGCGGGTGATACGGCGGTAGTTGCCGTTCCAATCGCGGGGCCGCCCCGCTGCCGTCCATACCCCGGCCTGGGTCGGGTGTGGTTTCAGGTTCGGTTCGGGGACGCTGCCCGGGTCCAGTTCCGGGCGGCCTCGTTTAGGCTGTTCCATGCCTCTATTCCTCTGATGGGTTGTGGGGTGTCGGCCTCCGTCGCCCGCTGCGTCCAACAGTGGGATAAATCGGCGGAGGCCGACTGAGTTCATTCGGGGTCGTTGGTCAGGCGGCGGCGGTGCCGCCGCGTCGGGTGAGTTGTTCTTGCTCGGTGATCCATTCCTCGATGTCGGTGCGGCGGTAGAAAACCCGGCGTCCCAACGTGAAAGAAGCGGGGCCGTAGCCGATGTGACGCCAGTAGCGCAAGGTCCCGATGGTGAAGTTGTATTCGCCGTATTCGCCGTGTGCGTCGGCCAGTTCGACGGTGGTGAGCACGTCGTTACGCCGGGCGCGCGGAGGGGATTCGGGCATCGGGTTTCCTGGCGAGGGGGCGGGTGTTGGCGTTGTCGAGAAGTCAAGTCCTTGTGGCAGGTTGGTCATTTCGTCTCCTTCGTGCGTCGATGCCGACGCGCCTGAATGCGGGTCCATGAACGCTCCATAGACCGGCGGTCGTCAACCTGGGTGTAGGCCGACTCGTGTCGGGCCGCAGCGCCGATGTTTGTCGGTGGGGGGTGGTTGGTGGTGGCTGTGCCGCCGTGCCGTTGCACAGGCGGCCGTTCCGGGCAGGTGCGACGCCGCCCCGGCCGGAACCGGGCCGGAGTGGTCCTTGGGATCGGCGGTTCCCCGCGATCGGGATCGGCTCAGTGTGGGGGCGGGTGGCAGAGCGTCACGGTCGCTCGTCGAGAAACACCTCCTGCCGGTGACTGGGATCGGCACCGGCGATGTCGGCGGTAGCGGACGTCGCGGTGCTGGATCGGCTGAGTGGAGGTAGCGGGGCCAAGGCTTCGATCTCGATGTCGCTGTCAGACTCTTCGGCGGTGGCGGCGAGCTCGGCGGGGTCGGTGGTGATGATCGAGTTCTCCGCGGGCGAGGCGAGGGAACCGAACACCGCGCGATCGCCACCGACCGCGAGAAGACCCGAACCCCGTGCGGCCGAGAGCAGGAACTGCTGCTCACCCTCGGAGAGGTGGAACGCGGTAGCGACCTCGTCAATGGCTTGTGGTGCTTGGCGGAGCAGGATCTGGGTCGCGGCGTTGGACACGATCGCGCGCCCCAGCTCGGTCGAGCACACGTCGGCGCAGTCCTGGGTGGCCACGGTGAGCCCGGCCCAGTGTTTGCGGAAACTCTTGGCCGCCTTGAACAAGAACCGTGCTCCAGCGGACTGGCTCAGCAGCAGCCACCCTTCGTCCACGGTGATCATCCGGGGCCGCCGTTGGCCCGGGTGCGACACCCGCCGCCACGTCATGTCCAGCACCAGCAAGGTGCCGATCGTTTTCAGCTCCTCCGGGAGGTCCCGGAGCGAGAACACGATCAGCCCACCCTCAGGCTCGGTGGTGGTCGGCCCATCCAGCAGCCCGCCATAGGCTCCGCCGTCGACGAACGGATGCAGCCCAGCGGCCAACTCTGCGGCCGCAGGCGCGCCCACCCTGCCCAGTTGCTCACGCAGTCCACCCAGGGTGGGCGCGGGCAGCGTCCAGGTGGCCGGGTCGTCGGTGATCCCGACAGCGGCGTAGGCCCCCGTCAACGCCGAGTCCAACGCGGTTCTCTGCGCAGCGGTCTGGTCACCGAGCAGAACCTGCATCAACGTGTGCAGAAACAACTTGCGCCGAGTGAGCGCGTCAGGCGGGGCACTGCGACTCCCCTCGCGGCGGATGTGGATTTCCAGGTCGAACGGATTGAGCCGCACCCCCGGCGCTCCGAGACGAATGTTGGTGCCACCGACAGTCTCGGCGAGGCGCCGGTACTCGTCTTCGGGATCGATCACGATCTGTTCGATCCCGCGATAGAGCGAGCGCAGGATCTCGGTTTTAACCAGGTAGGACTTCCCCGCACCACTGCGCCCGAGGATGACCAGGTTGTGGTTGTGGGCTTCGGGAGCGAATCGGTCCACGAACAGCAATCCGGCGGCGGCGTCGCGGCCGTAGAGCACCCCGTGCGGGCGAGCGGCCTGCGCGGGGTCGGTGGCGGGTAGTTGTGGGGAATCGAAGGGAAATGCCGCGGCGAGGGCGGTGGTGTCGAAGGTCCGCTGGACTCGGATCAGGTCCAGGCCCAAGGGCAGGGTGGTGGCCCAGGCTTGAGCGGCGCGGTAAGACAGGGTGCAGGTGTCCACGAGCAGACTCGCCGCCAGCGCCCGCACGGCGGCGACCTCATCGGCCAACTCTGCTTCGGATTCGGCGTGCACGCTCAGATATACCGCGACCCGAAACAATCGCGCCTCCGCGCGCGCGACCCGGGCGGAGAGGTCGGCGGCGTCTTCGACCGCGACATCGATCTGCGGGTCGGACAACCGGCCTCGGCCGACGTCGTGCATTCGGGAGGACTCGAGCCGGGCTTGTTGGCGGCGTAGGCGGGTGGCGGCGGTGACCGGGTCGACGGGGTCGATGTGGATGGCGACCTCGACTCTGCCGGGGTGGGAGAGCAGTGGTGCTAGCCAGCCGGCCGTCACTTCCCTCGGGTATCCGGTGACCGCGAGGGTCTGTGTCCAGTCCGAGCCGATCTCGAGATGGCGGGTGCCGATGGTCAGCGATTCCGGCGCGAACCCGGCCTCGCCGGTGAACGGGTCCGGTACTGCGGAGTCCGGGTCGGTGGTGATGATCGCCGAGGGTGTGGCGATGTTCGCGGCGGCCGAGACGAGACCCTCGGGGTTGGTGCAACTGGTCAACACCGCCATGGCTTGGGTGTCGTCGAGGGCGGTGACCGAGACACCCAACGGACCCAGAACATCGGCGGCCTCGTTCATCCGGCGCAACAGCCGCGACTCGGCACCCCGGCGCGCGGCTGCCGACAACGCGGCCCGCGCCTGGCCATGACCGGGCAGCCGGGCCCGAGTCCTGGTGGCGGACAGGCCCTCGGCCGGTTCTCGCCAGACCAACAGGACTTGGCGGTGGGTCGGGTTCTCGGCTGTAGCCAGGTCGGTGAGGTGGTCGGCGTGATCGAGCGCGGCGGCGGCCAGCTCCGGCGACATTTGTTGGGCAGCGTTGTGCAGGCCGGTGATGTGTTCAGTCAGGTCCAGTCGGGCTGAGCGGACGAGGATCTGGACGGGTTGGCGCAGGGTGTGGAGCCATCCGGCGAGTTGGCCGACGAGGCTGTCTTGTTCGGCGGGTGTGCGCAGGGACAGGTTGAGGGTTCCCGCGACCGCGACGACCGCGAGTCCGTCGGTGCCGAGGTCGATCACCCCGACACCGCCACTTCCGCTGCCGGACACAGATTCCGGTAACCGCACCGACTGCGCGGTCAATGCCGCCGGAGCTGGCTGTCGTGGCCGGGATCGGTTGGCGCGCTCTGTGATCCACCTCGGGGCTTCGCGCCCGGCAGCGGCGTGCCCGCGTGATGACACGAGATGGCGGGGTCGGAGGCGGTGGCGGATCGCGGCCATGAGCAGCAGGTCGGCTGAGAGGCCGTCGCGGCGCGTCAGGACCGTGATAGTGACCACGACCGCGATCGGGGTCGCGGCGGCGACGAAGATCAGCGGCGCGATCACCGTCTTGCTCGCGATCCATGCCGAGTAGAGCAGCACAGCGGTGGTGGCGAGGATGGCGACTTGGCGGATGGTGAAGGGGCCGATGATGCGGTCGCTGCGTTCGACGTCGGCGGGTATGCGGACGATGGTGCTCATCGCGGTGTTCCTCCTCGGGGAGCGCGCGGCGCGCGGCGGCGCACGGGCAGATCAGGCATCGGCAGGTGCAGTTGCCGCCCGGCCGAGCGCACCGGCGCGGGCTCTGGTGGTGAGGGTGAGATGGTCGGTGGCGGTGCGGGTTTTACCCGGGTGATCGGGAAGGGCAACGGGTACTGGCCGCTGCGGTTCGGGCGGATGCGGGCATAGGGGTCGGCCGGTGGCGGTGGTGGGAAATCGAAGGCGAGCTGTCCGGGCGGACGCCGAGGCGGCGTGGGTTCTGGGGGTGGGGCTGCTCGCGGTGGCGAGGGTCGTACTCGGCGCACCGGGATCGGTAACGGGTATTGGCCGCGATGCCCGGGGCGGATTCCCCGATAGGGGTCGGGTGGGGTGAAATCGAAGCTGAGTTGCCGCCCACGAGGGGCGCGCGCGGAGCGGGCCGGAACGGCGCTGGCGGCTGCCGGGGTTGGGTTGGGTTGTCGTCGGGCTCGGCGCACTCCTTCCAAGGGCAGCATCAGTTGCCCGTCACGGGTGGCGCGCACCCGCGCGTACGGGTCGGGTGGTCGGGCCGGGCTAGCGGTCGGCCGACGCTGGGCTGGAGTAGCCGCGGCGGCTCGCCCGCCTCCGGACGAGGCGCCTGTGAGGAGACCGAGAGTTTTGTAGGTGAGGTAGGCGCGAGCGATCGAGCCGACGAAGCTTCGGCCTTGACCGATCTTCATGACCGACAACAGCCAGAACGGGGTCTTGATCAACACCGCCATCAACGCCAGTCCCACGATCAGGCTCACGATCCCGTTCGCGTTGGGCCCGAAGACCTCCCACCCACCCGGGCTGAGGAACACCCGCAACGCGGTCACCAACGTCAGTGACTGCAC
>NZ_JBSFTG010000007.1:0-278339 GCF_053590715.1 Nocardia sp. NPDC003183 | reverse complement strand
CGCGATCGCACCACCGGAAGATCGTCGAGCAGGTCGTGGGCGTGGATGACGCGCACCACGTCCAACCGGAGGTCGAGCTCCGTTGCGTAGGCGACGAAGGAGCAAGCAACGGTGCCTGATCGACGGGACCGGCGGGGCCGCGAACTCGAGCGCGCCAGCGCTCCAGAAACTCAGTGCGCGGAGGGGCCCCATTCCAGCGGCACACCCTTGGAAGCGAGGTACGGAATCGGGTCCATCTTGGCGCCGCCCTGATCCCAGATCTCGAGGTGCAGGTGCGGGCCGGTGGACTGGCCGCGGTTGCCGACGGTCGCGATGACCTGGCCCGCGTTGACCCGCTGGCCTTCGCTGACCAGCATTTCGTTGACGTGGCCGTAGACGCCGGTGGTGCCGTCGTCGTGCAGCACCCGCACCCACAGGCCGAAGCCCGACGCCGGGCCCGCCTCGATGACGGTGCCGTTGGACACGGACTTGATCGGCGCGCCGATCGAGTCGGCGAAGTCGAGGCCGTAGTGCATCGCACCCCAGCGCGAGCCGAAGCCGGAGCTGATCGGGCCCGCGACCGGGCGGGTGGCCTGCGGCGGCGCGACCTGGTGCTGGATGCCCTGAAGGATGTCCTCGACCTGCGACAGCGGGCCGGAGATCTCGGGGGGCAGGTTGCCGATCCCGAAGGGCGCGGCCACGGGGGCGGCGATCGGCGCGGCGACCGCGGTCACCGGTGCGGGGGTCTCGACGTGCGCGGCGACTTCCTGCGCGGCGACGAGGTCGACATCTTGACGGGCCGACTCGGGAACGACCGATTCCTCGACGCTGTCGTCGTGGGTCGGCAGCAGCGGTGCGGCGAAGGCCAGGGCCGGGGCGATCTGAGCGGTGACGCCGACCAACGCGCCCGCGGCGACCGCGGCACTGGCGGCGACCCGAACACGATCGGAACGCGACGCCTCGGCGCGGTGCCTGCTCCTGCTCGGGCTCCGGCCATCCGCGTGCGCAAGCAGGGCCTGCACGGAGATGGATTCGGGACCCACACGGTGCTGCGACAAGATCTCGTCCTAGCGTCCGACAACAAGGAAACGAAACCGGTCTGCGACCGGGCCGGAGACCACCTGGGTGTTCTCCGATGCCGAACTATGTGTAACGGTTCGGCATCCGTTGTGACGCGAACTCTACCCGGCCGTGACCATTCCGCAACCTTCTGTCACGAATTCGCAGGTAGATGACGTGCCGCACAGTAACAATCACAGTGTCCGACCCATCACACGCGCTGTCACCGGGCCTGAACACGGTCCCGACCGACGAGACTCGACCCATGGTGATCGAGACCTTGACCGTCCCCATCGTCGCCGCGCCCATGGCGGGCGGCCCGTCCACACCCGAGTTGGTGGTCGCCGTCGCGGCCGCGGGCGGGTTCGGCCAGCTCGCCGCCGGATACCTCGGCACCGAGGCGGTGGCAGCGCAGATCGAGGCGACCAGAGCCGCCACCACGGCGCCGTTCGGGGTGAACCTGTTCGCGCCCGGCGCGGTGGCCGATCCGGCCGGCTACGCCACCTACCTCGCCGAACTCGGCGCCGAATTCCCGATCGGCACCCCTGAGCACGACACCGACGGATGGGACGACAAGCTCGATCTGCTGGTCGCCGATCCGGTCGCCGTGGTCTCGACGACCTTCGGCTGCCCCAGCGCCGTGGAGGTGGACCGGCTGCACGCGGTCGGCTCGGAGGTGTGGGTCACGGTCACCTCCCCCGCCGAGGCGCTGATCGCCGTCGAGGCGGGCGCCGACGTGTTGATCGCCCAGGGCGCCGAGGCGGGTGGGCACCGCGCGAGCTTCCTCGACGATCCCGCCGACGACCCGATCGACCCGCCCGGCCTGCTCACCCTGATCCAGCTGCTCACCGCCGTCACCTCCCGCCCGCTCGTGGCGGCGGGCGGGATCGCCACCGGCGCAGGCGTGGCCGGGGTGCTGGCGGCCGGTGCGTCTGCGGCGCAGATCGGCACCGCGCTGCTGCGCTGCCCGGAAGCCGGCACCAACGCCGTACATCGTGGTGCGATCGGGACGCCGGAACCGACGATGCTCACGCGCGCGTTCACCGGACGTCGCGCGCGCGGGATCCGCAACCGTTTCCTCGTCGACCACACCGCCGACGCGCCCGCCGCGTACCCCGAAATCCATTACGCTACTGCCCCCTTGCGGGCGGCCGCGCGGGCGGGTGGCAACACCGACGAAGTGAATCTGTGGGCGGGGCAAGCGCACTCGCTGAGCACCGGGCAACCAGCAAGCGAACTGGTCACCGATCTCGCCGCCGACGCGAAAAGCGCACTCCGAAAAGCACTTTCGGAACGAATTCAGGGTTATTGACAACGGATTTCGTTTAGACTCGGACCTGGCATCGCGTCCCGCCGACCACCCCCAAGCAGGAGGAGAGCCATGTCCCTCGATGTTCCCGCCGCATTACTCGAACGCGCAGAACAAGGCAATATCGACGACGCCGAATTCGTCGAATGTGTCCGTACCTCCCTGCCTTACGCGTGGGAGGTGGTGAGCCGGGTGGCCGAAGACCTGCGCACCGGCACCGACGAATACGCCGACAACCGGATCCCGCCGCCGGACGAGGTGGCTCGCGGGCAGCTGCTGCGCGCCCTGGCCTCCGACGCCATCCGCGGCGGCCTGGAACGGCATTTCGGTGTGAAGCTGGCCTTCCAGAACTGCCATCGGGTCGCGGCGTTCCCGCTGTCGGCCGTCGGCGGGGAGACCTACACCACCTACATCAGCCCTCGCGCCCAGCTCTTGAATCAGAGCCCCGAGCTGCGCAACTGCTGATCGACGAAAAAGGCGGGCGTGGAAGCAATTCCACGCCCGCCTTGTCGTTTTCGCTACACCGTGACGACGTCCAGCTCGCCCTCGGCGTACTGGGCGCGCAGGCGCTTCTTGTCGAACTTGCCGACGCTGGTCTTGGGCACCTCGGCGATGAAGGTCCAGCGCTCGGGCAGCTGCCACTTGGCGAACTTGTCGGCCAGGTAGTCGCGCAGCTCGGCTGCCTCGGCGGCAGCGCCCTCGGCGAGCACGATGGCGACCAGCGGGCGCTCGTCCCACTTCTCGTCGGGCACACCGATGACCGCGGCCTCGGCGACAGCCGCGTGGCCCATCACCGCGTTCTCGAGATCCACCGAGGAGATCCACTCACCACCGGACTTGATCACGTCCTTGGAGCGGTCGACCAGGGTGAGGTAGCCGTTGGCGCTGATCTTGCCGACATCGCCGGTACGCAGCCAGCCGTCGTCGAACTTGTCCGGGTCGATCTCCGCGCCGGTGGGCGAGTAGTAGGAGCCGGTGATCCACGCGCCGCGGACCTCGAGCTCGCCGAGCGACTCACCGTCGTTCGGGACGACCTTGCCGTCGTCGCCGACCAGCCGGGCCTCGACGTTGGCCGGGAAACGACCCTGCGTGTAGCGGTACTCCCAGGCATCATCGTCGCTGACGCCCGTGGGCGCGTGCGCGACGCTGCCCAGCGGGGAGGTCTCGGTCATGCCCCACGCGTGCAGGATGCGCACGCCGTGCTTCTCCTCGAACGCGCGCATCATCGCGGGCGGCACCGCGGAGCCACCGACGACCGCGGTACGCAGGTGCGAGATGTCCTGCGGCGCGGCGGCCAGCGCGGCCAGCACGCCGCCCCAGATGGTGGGCACCGCGGCAGCGAAGGTCGGCTTCTCGGCCGCCATCATCTCCAGCAGCGGGCCGGGCTGCAGGAAGCGGTCCGGCATCAGGACGTTGGCGCCCGACATCAGCGCCGCGTACGGCAGGCCCCACGCGTTGGCGTGGAACAGCGGCACGATCGCCAGCACGTAGTCCGAGCCCTGGAAACCCATGCCGTTGGGCGAGTTCACCTGCATCGCGTGCAGCCAGTTGGAACGGTGCGAGTAGACGACGCCCTTCGGGTCGCCGGTGGTGCCGGAGGTGTAACACATCGCGGCGGCCGAACGCTCGTCGACGACCGGGAAGTCGAAGTCGGCGGACTGGGCGTCGAGCAGCTCGCGGTAGGAGTGCACGGTGACGCCTTCGGGCGCGGTGAGCGCGGCCGGATCGCCGTTGACAACGATCACGTGCTGCACGGTCTTCAGGTTCGGTAGGTACTGCGCGAACAGCGGCACCAGCGTGCCGTCCACGAGCACGACCTTGTCCTCGGCGTGGTTGGCGACGAAGACCAACTGCTCGGGGAACAGCCGGATGTTGAGCGCGTGCAGCACCGAGCCCATCGCGGGCACCGCGATGTAAGCGACCATGTGCTCGTTGTTGTTCCACATGAAGGTGCCGACGCGGTCGCCCTCTTCGATGCCGAGACCCCGCAGCGCGTTGGCCAGCCGGGCCGAATCGGCACCGAGCTCACGGTAGGTCATGGTGCGAACACCGTCACCGGTCCATGTGGACACAGTCGAATCGCCCTGGAAAGTTGCGGCATAGTTGAGCAGTTTGGCCAGCGAGAGCTGGTCGTCCTGCATGGTGCTCAGCATCGGTGCTCCTTCAAGTCCCTGCCGTGGCATGAGCCACGTCACAACGGATGCTACCGAAAGGTTTGAGGCTCGCAATCGTTTCCTCCGACAACATTCCTGCAGGTCGGCTCGTCATCACGCACCGGGCGGCAGCGCGTGCGGCGGCTGACCATCAGGCCCCCTATGGTGCGATGGCACTCCGGGACCGGCATGTTCGGCGTTGTGTACCGCGTCGACGACCAGGCTGCGGACATGGTCGTTGTCGAGGCTGTAGTAGATGGTGGTCCCCTCGCGACGAGTACGCACGAGCCTGGCCATCCGCAGTTTCGCCAGATGCTGGGACACCGAGGGGCCCGGCTTGCCCACCCGGCTCGCCAATTCGTTCACCGAGAGTTCTTGATCGGCCAGCGCCCAGAGGACTTGAACCCTCGTCGGATCGGCCAGCATTCGGAACACCTCGACCACCAACCCCACCTGATCCTCGGCCAGAGGCGAGCGGGCATCTGCATTCATGCGCAGATAATAGATCGCCGATGCCGGTTCCCCCATGGCCGCTGCTCCGGACGTTGGTCAGACCGACATGCCGAGTGCCGAGGCGAGCGCCGGACCGAGGGCCGGAATCCGCTCAGCGCAACGCGATCTCGGCGAGCGCGGTCCAGTCGGCCAGCACCTTTTTGCGACGAACGCGATCACGGCCGACCATCTCGTCGAGAGTGGCGCCACGGACCAGGTTTATGGTGAGCCAGAAGGTGCTCTCCAAGCGCTCACCGGTGATGGCGGGGTCGATCAGCCCGGCACAGCGGTCGAGCAGCTCGACGGTGAGTTCGTGCTGTACCCGCAACATTTCACGGCGTAGCGCCGCGTCGTTGGCGATTCCCACATACAGCTCCACCGCGGCACGACCGAGCTTGCCCGCGAAGGTAGCGGTGACCAACTCGACCAGTACAGCGCCCGCCGACCTACCGTCCGCCACCGCTTTCGCCTTGCGCAGCATGGCTTCTCGCTGACGATCGGTGAGATGGCCGATGGCCTGAGCTAGAAGTTCACCGCGCGTGTGGAACTGATGCAGCTGCGCGCCACGCGTCACCCCCGCCCTGGCCGTGATATCGGCGATGGAGGCACCCGCATAGCCGACCTCGGCCAGGCTCTCGATGGCGGCATCAAGCAGCAGTGTCCGGGTCCGCAGACTCTTCTCCTGATGCTTGTTCGGTGGGAGCGCAGACATCACTCCAGTATAGGGCTACAAAATTACATGTCACATTGCACGCAATTCAGTGCTCGGCGTACTGTCATGACATGGCTGTAGACCGGATGTTGCCCACCGCCGAGGCACGTGAGCTGATCGAACTGACCCGCGACATCGCCGACAAGGTGCTCGAGCCGCGTGTCACCGAGAGCGAGAAGACCGGAGTCTTCCCGGACGGCGTGTTCCCGGCGCTCGGCGCGGCCGGGCTGCTCAGCCTGCCGTATCCGGAGGAATTCGGCGGCGGCGCGCAGCCGTACGAGGTGTACCTCCAGGTGCTGGAGGAAATCGCGAGCCGCTGGGCCGCCGTCGCCGTGGCGGTGAGCGTGCACGGCCTGTCCTGCCACCCGCTGTTCACCTACGGCACCGACGAGCAGAAGCAGCAGTGGCTCGACGGCATGCTCTCGGGCGAAACCATCGGCGCCTACAGCCTTTCCGAGGCGCACGCCGGTTCCGACGCGGCCGCCCTGCGGTGCCGGGCCACCCCCGTCGACGGCGGCTACAACCTCAACGGCACCAAGGCCTGGATCACCAACGGCGGCCGCGCCGACTTCTACACCCTGTTCGCCCGCACCGGCGAGGGGTCGCGCGGCATCTCCTGCTTCCTCGTCCCCGCGGGCACCGAGGGCCTGAGCTTCGGCAAGCCCGAGGAGAAGATGGGCCTGCGCGCCATCCCCACCACCACCGCCGCCTACGACGACGCGTTCCTGCCCGCCGAACGTCGCATCGGCGAAGAGGGACAGGGACTTTCGATCGCGTTCAGCGCGCTCGACGCGGGCCGCCTCGGCATCGCCGCCGTCGCCACCGGTGTCGCCCAGCGCGCGCTCGACGAGGCCGTCGCCTACGCCAAGGAACGAGAAGCCTTCGGCCGCAAGATCATCGACCACCAGGGCCTCGGGTTCGTCCTCGCCGACATGGCCGCCGCCGTCGACACCGCCCGCGCCACCTACCTCGACGCCGCCCGCCGCCGCGATGCGGGCCTGCCGTATTCGCGCCAGGCTTCGGTCGCCAAACTGGCCGCCACCGACGCGGCCATGAAGGTGACCACCGACGCGGTCCAGGTCTTCGGCGGCTACGGCTACACCCAGGACTTCCCCGTCGAGCGCTACATGCGCGAAGCGAAGGTCATGCAGATCTTCGAGGGAACCAACCAGATCCAGCGCCTGGTCATCGCCCGCCACCTCGCCGGTAGCTAATAGGCAACGCGCTGATCAATAGGGGTCAGCGCGTTCGGGCAACCTATCAGTAAACTGGACGGCATCTCGACACCTCGACGAAATGAGGCGCGCGATGCTGTGGTGGTTGATCGTGATCGTGATCGTGTGCGTCGGTGCTCTGCTGTACCTGCGTGCCGAACAGAACAAGCGCAACGCGCGCGAGCTCGAGGAAGCACAGGCCGATGCGCGGGTGACCATCGAGCGGCTCGGCGGACAGGTCTACCAGCTGACTCCGCGCAACGAAGCCGCACGACAGGCCCTGGCCGACGCATCCGAACGGTACAACGCCGCGGGCGGTCAGATCGACCGCGCCGGCTCCCCCGCCCAAGCCCGGCTGGCCAAGCAGTCCGCGCTGGAGGGCCTCTATTACATTCGCGCCGCCCGCACCGCGATGGACATGGACCCCGGCCCTGCGATCCCGGCCATCGAGGGCCAGGACATCGCCGGCCAGGTCGACGAGCAGCGCACCATCGCCCACAATGGCCGCTCGATCACCGCCTCCCCCGCCCCCTCCGCGGGCACACCGAACTATTTCCCCGGCGGCCGCGTGGCAGGTCGCCCCGTCCCCGCCGGGTGGTATTCCGAACCGTGGTGGAAGCCCGCGCTGATCGCCGGCGCCTGGGGCGCGGGCTCGGCACTGTTGTTCACCACGCTGTTCGCCGGAATGGGCGGGGTCGGCTACACCGCGCAAGCCTTCGAGGACGGCACCGGCGAAGCGGCCGTCGATCCCGGCACCGACCAGGGCGGATTCGACCCCGGCGACACCGGCGGCGACTTCGGCAACAGCGGGGGTTATGACACCGGCGGTGGTTTCGACAGCGGCGGCGGCGGCGATTTCGGCGGCTTCTGACCCCGCCCAACGGGCCTCTGCCACCGACCCCGGCCCCACGCTATACTCAGCTCGGCCAGCCCAGCCTGGCCACGCCTTCGTAGCTCAGGGGATAGAGCAACCCTCTCCTAAAGGGTAGGTCGCAGGTTCGAATCCTGCCGAGGGCACCAGAACTTATCGGTCAGGCATTGCCGAGTAGGTCACCACGAGTGGGGCGTGATCGGAGAGGCGCTCGGCGGGTGACGGTTCCTTGTCGACGACGACAGACGTGGCGAGGCGGGCGAGACCGGGTGTCGCGAGTTGGTGGTCCACGCGCCAACCCACATCCTTGGCGAACGATCGACCCGCCCAACTCCACCAGGTGAGTGGACCCGGGCGATCGCCGTGCACCTGGCGCACCACGTCGACGAGCCGACGCGTGCCGAGAATCGAACTGAACCACTCGCGGTCGGCAGGCAGGAATCCGTCCATCGTGCGGGCGGCACGCCAGTTGGTCACATCGTGCCGGGTGTGCGCGATGTTCAGATCCCCGGTGAGGACGAACTCGCGTCCCGCGCTCAGCGCCGCGAGCCGGTTGCGGTGCACTTCGCGGGCGAACGCCGCGAGGAACCTCTGCTTCCGTTCGTACCTGACCCCACCGTCGGGCTGTTCGCGCATAGATCCCGGGCGCTGGAGATGCGAGGGCAGACCACCCTTGGGCAGATACAGACAGGCCACCGTCACCGGCCGGTCGGCCAGGTCGACCTCGATATAGCGTCCCTGTGCGGCGAACTCACCGAGTCCGCGGGCCCGGGGTGGGTGGGTCACCCACGTCCGCACGGCAGCGGCGCAAACCCTCGTCAGTACGGCCACACCGTTACGACCGGCCACCGAACCCACGTCCACCGCCGCCGAATAGCCCGGGAAGGTGCCCACATCAGATGCGGGACAACGCAACTCCTGCAACGCGACCACGTCGACCGACCGCGCCCGCAACCACTGGTCGAATCCACGGCGACGTGCCGCGCGGATTCCGTTCACGTTGAATGTGGCGACAGTGAGAGAATCAGCGACCGACGAACCCATGGCAACACTGTGCCGGAGTCCCCCGTCACCCGCTCGGGCAGCTCCGGTACGCGACCTCGGTGGGGCCGGGGAGGTCGGCGAACTGGTTTCCCTCGCGCAAGCCGATGGAGGGGACCGCGCGTTCTCGCCTCCCCCAACGGCACTCGGTTTATCGACGCCGAAGCACTGGCAGCTCAGACCGAATATCTCGGTGCGCACGCCGCCACGGACACGAGATGTGAAGGCCAGGCAGGAAGCCGAGGCCGAAGCTGAGCGAGCACGGACTGGACCCCGCCGATCAAGCTCTGAAGTCGTCGCGCCCGTTTCACCTCGGATGTACGCCGCCCAGGATACGTCCAAAAGTTGGAGCAGCAGGCGACCTGCCACACCAGGCCGACAGACTCAGATCAGATAATGACCAACTATGACCAGGCGTTTTCCGGTTGCCTGTGTTTTGTGTGTCCTGCCGAGGGCACCACAGCGCACTGCGGCTCCAGCCCGGTGACCTGATGCTCGGCGAAGTTCGAGTAGCCGACTACTCTACGACGCGATTACGTCGGAGCCTACTGTTGATTCGGTACTGAACGCGTTCTCGGGACATTCCACGCTGGTGCTGCGCCACCCGGCGTGGCCGGGCGTTTTGTGGCGCAATCCGGATCGAGTGTTTGGGCATGAACGACGATTTCTGGGACGATCTTCTCGCGCATATCCGGCAGCGGGTTCTGGTGCCGGTTGTGGGGCCCGACGTGACCAGGGTCGATCTCGGCGACGCTGATCAGACATTCACCACACTCATCGGCCAGCGCCTGGCCGAACGCTGGAACCTCTCCGTGCCGCCCGGACCGACCACCATGGATGCGGCGGTGGCGGCGTTCCTGCGCGAACGCGGCCAAGACGAGATAGAGCGGTTGTATCGCGTCATCAACGACATCATCGTGGAGGTCGATCCAGAGCCCGGCGACGCACTTCGAAACCTCGCCGCGATCGATGATCTGCGCTTGTTCGTGAGCACGACGCCCGACCGAGTGCTCGCGAAGGCAGTGAACGAAGTCCGTTTCCAGGGAAGGCAAGGCGCGCGGGAGATTTCGTTCTCTCCCAATCAATCCACCAGTGAACAGTCGCGAAATGCCCAACCGGCCACGCCCGCCGATACCGTCGTTCTGAATTTGTACGGTCAAGCGGCCTCCACCCCTCAGTATGCGATCCATGAGGAGGACCGGCTGGAGTGGCTGCACGCATTACTCAGCGAAAAGGCGAGCCTTCCCGACTGGGTCGGTTACCAACTGAAGGAACATCCCCTACTCTTCATCGGCTGCGAGATCCCCGACTGGCTCGGACGGTTCCTCCTGCGGATGTCCAGCAATACCCGGCTGTCGCTGGAACGCATTCCTTTCTTTCTCGCCGGCTGCTCGGCGTCACGAGAACCTTCCCTCTCGAGTTTTTTCGCGACGTACTGCCGCAAGACGCTGGTCCAGCAACTGGACATCGACCCGGCGACCTTTGTCGCGGAACTACGCGCGCGCTGGGTGCAGCAGACCACTCCGAGGCGCCATGACGCGGTTGGCGACGCCCTTCGCCCGCTTCCGGACGCTCCGACGATCTTCATCAGCTATATGCGGGAGGACGCCGACGCGGCCAAGCGGGTCTGTGACGCCATCACGAGTCTCGGCGGTGACGTGTGGCTCGACGAGCGGCGGCTCAGCCCAGGAGATGCGTGGGAACACGAGATTCTGTGCAGCATCCGCCGAACCGTCCGTCTGTTCGTCCCGATCATCTCCGCGAACACCGAGCACGCGGAGGAAGGCTACGTTTTCAAAGAATGGTACGAGGCGGCAGATCGCGCACGCTCCATCCCGAGCCGCCGTTTCATCGTGCCCGTGGTTATCGACGACAACTACGATCTCAACCCGAGCCGTTACCGGCAGATGCCGGACAGCTTCGGGCGCTTGCACTTCGGCAGGGCACCCGGCGGTGAGCCGGATGCGGGGCTCATCGCCGTGCTGAAGGACGAAATCCGCGCGATGCGGCGGACAGCGGCATGACTGCCGTCACGCGAGCGGGGCAACTCGACAGCGAGAACCCGTGGCCGGGCCT
The DNA here is from genome assembly GCF_053590715.1 of Nocardia sp. NPDC003183. NCBI lineage: Bacteria > Bacillati > Actinomycetota > Actinomycetes > Mycobacteriales > Nocardiaceae > Nocardia > Nocardia sp. NPDC003183. The sequence goes on along the minus strand of NZ_JBSFTG010000007.1, from coordinate 267,433 downwards.
GGAGTCCTTCGAGGAAAACGGGCAGGCGTTCTTCTTCGGGCGCGACCGTGAAGCGGAGTCCTTGCTGAACCACGTCCGCGATGCCCCGGTCACGATCTTGTACGGGCGGTCCGGTCTCGGAAAGACCTCGCTGCTGCGAGCCGGCCTCTTTCCGGCACTGCGCAACGAGCACTTCCTGCCGATCTACATACGCTTGGATCTCACACCGAACGCGGCGGCACTGTCTCGCCAGCTACACCGATCGGTGCGCGACTCGATCCGGGCCGAAGCGCCCGATGCGATATTGCCCGGCGACGATGAATCGCTCTGGGAGTATCTGCATCGCAAGGACTTCGAGCTCTGGAGTGCACAGAACTATCCGCTCACGCCGGTGATCGTTCTCGACCAGTTCGAGGAACTGTTCACCCTCGGTGAGCGCGTTCCAGATCTCGTCCGGGAATTCATGCACGACCTCGGCGACCTCGCGGAGAACCGGATTTCCGACGATGTGGCTGCCCGGATCGACAACGATGAGGCCGAGGCAGGCCGGTTCCGGTTGCGGTCACAAGACTTCAAGTTGCTGATCACGTTGCGGGAGGACTTTCTGCCCAACCTCGAGGAATGGTGCCCGCTCATTCCCGCGCTGGGACGGTCACGGATGCGGCTGCTTCCCTTCCGCGCCGATGCGGCGTTCGAGGCAGTCCACAACCCGGCCGAGCACCTGATCACCGATGCTCTCGCGCATCGAGTGGTGAGCATCATCGCCGGCGAGGACCTTCACCTCGGCCGGGATACCTCGTGGGTCGACATCGATGACAACCTCGCGGCCTCGGACGTGGAGCCCGCGCTGCTGAGCCTGTTCTGCCGCGAGCTCAACGAAGAGCGCAAGCGTCGTGGGCGCGCGCACTTCGACGAGCAGCTGGTCGAGGATGCCAAGCGCGACATCCTGTCGAACTACTACGCGTCGTGCGTGCGTGATCTGTCACCGCGAGTCGCGGAGTTCATCGAGTCGGAACTGATCACCGAGAAGGGTTTCCGCGACAGCTACGCCCGTGAGGACGCGGTGCCGTCACGGCTGACCGACGACGAACTCGCTCGGCTGATCGGCTCGCGCCTGGTGCGGCTCGAGGAATACCACGGCGCGCAGCGGATCGAACTGACCCACGATGTGCTCACGGGCGTCGTACGCGACCACCGCGACCGGCGACGCGCGGAGGAAGTGCGCGCGGCGCAGGCGGCCCATGCGGAAAGGGAGAAGCGAGCCCTGCTCGACGCTGCCACCCGGCGTGAGGCCGAACTCGACGACGAGCGGCGGGCGGGACGGCGACTCAGGCGGCTGTCAACTGTCCTGGCAATGGTGTGCGTCGTATCCGTCGTGCTCGCTGTCTTGGCCGCGATCAATTGGCGATCGGCCGACATCGCCCGCGATGATGCCGCTGCTCGAAGCAGAGAGGCACTCGCCGGGCGACTGACCTCGCAGGCGCAGTCGATGCTGGCCGGCGGCCAGCCCGGCAGCGAGTTGGCGGCACTCGACAAACTGCTCGCAGCACAGCAAATCTCGACCGATCCCGACCTCGGCGCGCTGGTGACGACATTGCGGAACGAGGCGCGATTGCACAAGGTCATCGACCTGTCTGCGCAGGGCGGCGTGCTCAGTGCCGATGGCCGGTGGATTGCCACACCTACACCGTCCGGAATCAAGCTGGTGGATACGGAGGCGGGGAAGCCGCGCGGAGAGCCGTTCGTTGCCGACGGCACACTCGAGGCCGCAAGCCCGGATGGGCGGTATCTCGCATTGAACGACCGAGACGACATCGTTCGGATCTGGGACTCGGCCGAGGGCAAACCGATCGGGCCGCCTCTGACGGGCGGAGAGGACTGGCTGCCGACCGCTGTCGTCAGTCCGGATGGTGGTCGGGTCGCCGCGAGCTATGGAGATCACGCGCGTTTGTGGGACGCCCGGACCGGACAGCAGATAGGTCCATCGCTGAGCGGGCCCGGGGCGAAGGTGTGGGCGCTGGCGTTCAGCCCGGACGGGAAGCGTCTGGCGTCCGCGGGTACCGAGCGGACGGTAAAGCTCTGGGACGCCCATAGCGGCGCGGCACTCGGCGAAACGGTACCTGTCGGCGACCCGCGCATCGCCGAGGGCGAAGCGATATGGAGTCTGAGCTTCAGTCCCGACGGACACTTCATCGCCGCCGGCGGACACACCGTTGGCCTCGGTACATTGTTGAGCGCAGGCACACCGTTGCGGATCTGGAACGCCGATACCGGCGCCGCAGTCGGGAACCCGGTAACCGGCAATTTCGGCGCCGTCGATTCAGTGGCGTTCAGCCCGGACGGGGGCCGGGTCGTTACGGGTGGCAGCGACAAAACCGTAAGAATGTGGGACCCGAACACCGGTCAGCCGGTCGGCAATCCGCTCGAACTCAAAGCAGCCGTCCACTCCGTCGCCTTCACCCCTGACGGCAATCGGATCGTTGCTGTAGCCGACAACACCGCCCAGGTATTCCACACCGATCCCGATGCCGCGCTGGCCACCGAGTTAGGCGGCAGCAGAGCGGTTGAGCTTGCGGCGCTGGGGAGCGGCTACGGAATGGATAACCACGCGGATCAGCCGCGAATCGTGATCCTTCGTGACAGCGCGCTACGGCGGCTGGACGCCGACACCGGTGAGCAGGTTGGGGACGCGATCGTTTCCGAGGCCCTCCGGGGAGGCGCCCAGCTCTCCTTCAGCCCGGATGAACGCTGGCTCGCGGTTGTGGGCCGGGACAACGATATCCGAGTCCTGGATGTAGCGAATGGGCTGCAGCGTGGAGCGCCGATGAAAGGGCACCAGGACACGATAGAGACGGTCGACTTCAGCCCGGATGGGAAGACACTCGCGACTGGAAGCAGTGACAATACGGTCCGGCTCTGGGACTGGGCCGAGGGGCGGCAGATCGGTGATCCGTTGACAGGGCACAAGAATCGCGTGCACGAAATCGCGTTCAGCGAGGACGGCCGTCGCTTGTATTCCCTCAGCAGCGATTCCGTCCGCATCTGGGATACCGCTACGAGGCAATCGGTCGGCAAGGTAATGAAGGGCTCCTTCACGAGCATGACGCTCAGTCATGACGACCGGCGCATCGCGGTCGCAGACAACAAGACGATCCGCCAATGGGACGCCGAAAGCGGCGACCCCGTCGGGCTGCCTTTCGAAGGCCACGACAAGCGCGTTGATTCTGTCGGCTACAGCCCCGACGGCAAGTACCTCGTCTCCACCTCGAGAGACCGCACGCTGCGGTTCTGGGACACCGACACCGGACGTCAGATCGGCGAACCGATCGCCACCATCCCGGCCGGCTCGACCCCCATTCTTGAATTCAGCAAGGACGGACGTCGTGTTTTCGTTGTTTCCCAACGGGTCTCCTTGGACGGCAAGCCTCCTTTCGTGGGCGGTGGGATATGGCAGCTTCCGGCGCCTGCCGCGTGGTGGGACGCGCTCTGCGACAAACTCACCTCGAATCCCAGCGACGAGCAATGGAAGAACTGGGTTTCGGACGACCTACCGACCGCCGAGCTGTGCTGGGGCAAACCCCAGGCATGATCCTGATTCCACGCTAAAGTCACCCCGAAGGGCAGAATTGAAACACGTTCTAATGGGGGCTTCATCATGTCGAGATGGCGAATCAGGTCGTTGCTGTGCGCGGCAGCAGTGACGGTGAGTGTGGACGCCGGGCCCGCGCAGGCGGAACTACCGGTGGAATACAGCACGTGGAGTGGCATTCGTGCCGAGCTGGCTCATCCCGGCGGCTCGCTGCCCGGCAGCAATGACTGGGACTGCAAACCCACTGCGGCACACCCGAATCCAGTGGTGATGGTGCACGGCGGAGCCGGCGCCGGCGCCCAAACCAATTGGGGCACCATCGTTCCGCTGCTGGTGAACGAAGGCTACTGCGTCTTCGCGCTGACCTACGGCGCTCTCGACCTGCCATGGCCGGTTTCGGCGCTCGGCGGGATGACCGGCACCCCGGAGCAGAACGCGCGCACCATCGGCGGTTTCATCGAGCGGGTACAGGCGGCGACCGGCGCCGAGAAGGTCGATATCGTCGGCCATTCCCTGGGCACGCTGCTGCCGAACTATTACGCGAAACGATTCGGGGGTGCGTCCCTGATCGAGAACTACGTCTCCTTGGCTCCGGTATGGAGTGGCACCTTCGGCGATCAGTTGGCCACCGCCCGCGAATACGCCGCCCAGCTCGGTGTCGGCCCAGCCCTCGAAGCAGCGTTGGCCGCCCAGCCCTCCGGGAAGGAAGCCCAGACAGGTTCGCCACTGATGGTCGACCTGCATTCCGACGGCATGTATGTCCCCGGCATCAGCTACACCAATATCGTCACCATCCACGACCAGGTCGTCCTGCCCTATACGTCCGGTCTGCTGCCCGGCGACGGGGTGACGAATATCGCTCTGCAAGAAGGCTGTTCGCAAGACAGGGCCGATCACCTCGGTATCGTCGCCGATCCCCGCGCAGCCGCCTACCTGCTCAACGCCCTAGATCCACAACACCCTCGCCCGGTGCCCTGCCCGGCCGGATAATCGGCCCGAAGGCCGCCGGTCTATTTCTCGCAGAGCGCGTGGTCCACCAGCTCGCCGACCGTCCGCAGTTGCGCGAATCCCTTGCTCTGCGTGACATCCTCACCGACAGCGAGCGTGGCAGACAGTGAGACCACGACGCTTCGGCCACCGTCATCGGTCACTCCGGCGTTGGTGAGAAATCCCGTCTGACCGCCGTTGTGCATCCAATACGCGCCGCCGCACGACAGCGGCACCGCGAACAGGCCGAGGCCGTAGCTCGCGCCGGGCCAGACCAGCCCGGTGACGCCCTCGACCGGCACCGTGGTCCGCATCTGAGCCAGCTCTTCGGGTCGCAGCAGTTTTCCGCCGAGCAGACTTCGGTAGAAGGTGCCGACATCGGCGGTGGTGGAGACGTAGCCGGCGGAGGCGTCGGCGTCCACCAGTTCGGTGACATCGATCAGCGGACCGTCGACCTCGAATTGCTGATACCCGTTCGCGTGCGGGTCGGGCAACGTCGGTGCGTCGCCGGGCCAGCGGGTGTCACGCAGTCCGAGTGGTTCGAGGATCCGTGCGGAGATCTCGTCGTACCAGGGCCGGTTTGCCACCTGCTCGATGATCAGGCCGAGCAGGACATAGCCGACGTTGGAGTACGACCACCCCGCACCCGGCGCGAAATCGGGTGCGTGCCGCATGGCAGCCGCCACCGTGTCGCGCGGATCACGCACCTGATAGCGGAGCCGGTAATAGTCCTCGGCAGTGGCCATTTCGGGCGGGCTCTCGTGAATACCGCTGGTGTGCTGGAGAAGGTGCCGAACTGTGATTTTCGCACCGTCATTTCCGTTGCCGCGCACCATATCCGGCAGCCAGTGCTGAACGGTGTCATCGAGCGAGAGACGACGTTCACCGACCAGCATCAGGACCACGGTGGCGACCATCGTCTTGGTCAAGCTTCCGATCCGGAAGTATCCCTCGGGCGAAACCGCTTCTAGGGCAGAAGCATTCGAGTGACCCGCCACCGCGGCCTGATGGGTCCCGACGCCCACGACCCTGGCCTGCACTCCCGTAGTTCCCAGCGCCGCGATCGCCTCGACGTCGCGTCGCAAAGTGTCCGCGCGGGGTTCGGCGTCGCACCCGCAGACCGTCGAGACCAGCGCGAGCACCGCGGCCAGGATCGTGTATCGCATCGTTCCCCTTTCGCATCACCGGGAACCTATCGATGCCGAACACCCCTCGACATCCCACTGCGGTACGGCAACGCACTCACCCCGCGGTATCGACTCGGCGTTCGCGCGCCGGCCGAGTCACGGCGCGAGCGCGTCGGCGAGATCGGCGAGGTCCGGTCCGCATCGTCGCTATCCGCACATCGCTGACACACTCGGGTGACGGCGGATTCGGTGCATGACCGAGTCACACCCCCCGGGTTATCCACACCGTGTATGGGGAACATCGTTAGCGAGGTTAACGGACAAGCTCGACGTCTCGATCTACCCACGTCCCGAATCGAAATCTGCACGAAAGGAAACTCCACGGTGAGAACGAAGCGAGCGATAGCGGTTGTGGCAGTGGCAGTTCCGGCGATGTTCATGGTCCCGGCCATCGGTTCCGCACAGCTGCCGATCTGTTCGGCCGAGATGTTGACCGCGACCACCCAGCACGACTCGGCGCCCTCGACCCAGCAGAACACCCTGCGGATCGTGCTCACCAACACGTCCCAGCAGAGCTGCCTGGTCCAGGGCTACCCGGGCGTCGACCTGGCCGGGCCCGACCATCCGGCCTACGGGCCGAACTACTCGCTGCCACGCCAGGAAACCGGTTTCGCCCCCGTGACGGTCGCCCCCGGCGCGGCCGTGAGCAGCGAACTCACTTATCTCTCGGACGGACCCGAAGGCTGGACACCCACCACGATCGTCCTGACCCCGCCCGACACCACCACCCAGTTGCAGGTGCCGTGGCCGCAGGTCGGCAGCGTCGTCCGTCAAGACGCCGCCACCCACGCGGGTACCTTCATCGGCCCACTGCGGCCGGCCTGATCATGCGAATGTTGAACCACGCGCAGAAGGGAAATCCCATGAATCTTCCGATTCGCCGATTCGGCATCGCTGTGATGCTCGGCGCCGTGCCCGCCATGCTGACCGCCGCACCGAATGCGACCGCGGCAGTGACCGGAGTGAGTGTGGAGCAGCCTGCCGAGGGCCTGCGCACCGGCTGCGCTTACACGGTCACCGTCGGTGTCGACGCACCGGTTTCCGAGGCCGGCGAGGTGACCATCGGCATCAGCGGTGGTTCGGTGCCCGGGAACGGCAAGCAGCTCGGGGTCGCCGTCTACCATCCGGAGAACGGCACCGCGACGTTCGACTGGACACCCGAGTACACCGGTCGTCAAAACCTTGTCGCCCAGCAGTTCAAGCCCGGGCAGTACACCTCCACGGACTACATCACGGTCGAGGTCGTAGGGCGCGGTCTGAATACCGGAAGCTCCTGCCTGCCGCTCCCGTAGAACTCACCGACCAGGCCGACTTCACCTGAATCCGGCAACCCGCGCGATTAGGATCGCGATGGTGGGATTGGTGTTCGAGACCCGATTATCGGACTCGCCCTGGGTGGAGTCGGTGTGGACCTGCCGCAGTGAGCAGGTCGCGGAGATGACATCCGTGGCGACCGAGACCTGGGGATTGGTGTTCTGGGAGCAGCAGGGTGTGCCGTTCGCGGCGGTCACCGGGCCGGAAGTCGCCACCAGCACCGCACCCGTTCCCGAGGGGGCCGACTTCGTCGGAATCCAGTTCGCCGTCGGCACCTCGCTGCGCGCGGTGACCGCGACAACCCTGGTCGACAGTGGGATCGTCCTGCCCGATGTGACCGCACGCGGGTTCTGGCTGGACGGCGACCGATGGGAGACACCGCGCGTCGACGACGCGGAAGCGCTGGTCGAGCGGCTGGTCGGCCAGGGCGTCGTGGTCCGTGATGCCCTGGTCGCCGACACGCTGCGTGGTCTGACACCCGCGATCACCGAGCGCACGCTCGAGCGTCGCTTCCGGGCGGCGACGGGCCTCACCCAGGGCGCGGTCCGTCAGATCGAGCGGGCCCGCACCGCGGCGGTGCTGCTGAGCGCGGGCGAGACGCCGGGCGATGTCATCGACAAGCTCGGCTATTACGACGAGCCCCACCTCGCCCGCGCGCTGCGCCGCTTCGTCGGCCGGACGGCGGGGCAGCTGCGCGAGGGTGCCAGTGGTGCGATCGCGCTGGACCTCACTCAGCGCACCACGTCGTAGACCATCTTGGCGACGCCGTTGGAGTATGTCGCCGAGTCGCGCAGGCGCAGCTGCTGTTTGGGTCGGTCGGCCCGGCCGAACAGGCTCTTGCCCGCGCCGAGCAGCACCGGGAACACGAGCAGATTGTATCGATCGATCAGGTCGGCGTCCGACAGTCGCTGTGCCAGTTCGGCACTGCCGTGGATGTAGATCGGGCCGCCGTCGGTCTGCTTCAGCTTTTCGATGTCCTCGGTCGAGCGCAGAATGGTGATCTCGCCCCAGCCCTCGATCAGCGCGTCGTCGGTGAGCGAGGAGGAGACAACATATTTGGGCAGCTCCTTGTAGGCGGCGTGATCCTCGGAATCGCGCCAGATCGGGGCGAACGCCTCGTAGCTGCGGCGGCCGAACATCAGCGCGGTGGTGTCGGCGAGTTCCTCAACCTTGAGCGAATATGCCTCCGGCACGAACTCGGTCTCCATCACCCACCCGCCACTGCGATGTCCCTCGACCTTCCCTCCGGGCGAGTCCACCACGCCGTCGAGCGACATGAATCCCGTGTAAACCAGTTCGCGTGCCATCACAATCCTCCTGAATACGAGCGTCGGAAACTGCCTGCGGCCAGCCTAGGGAACGCTCCCCCACCCTGTCTTGGACGAAACCGACACGAGCGTTCGGAGGGCATAACCGGCGCAAGGCCGACGAAATCGCCAGTTTCCTTTCCCGTTCTGCTTGGCTGGACGGATGCCGGTTTCCTGGGGTCGTATGGAACGGCCCGGTCAAGTCGTTCTTCTCAATGGGGTATCGAGTTCGGGCAAGTCGAGCATCGCGCGGCAGTTGCTGGCCGACCTCGAACGGCCCTTCTTTCACATGGGCGTCGACATGATCGGCGCGATGCGGTCGGAATCGCGGACCCATGAGCTGGATCCAGCCGAACTCGCCGTTGTCCTACGACGGACCCGAGCGGGGTTCCACCGCGCCGTCGCCGCGATGGCCTCGGCGGGCAACGACATCGTCATGGACCACGTCCTGAGCGAGCCGTGGCGGCTGCGCGATTGTCTGACGGTCATGCACGGCATCGACGTCGTCTTCGTCGGCGTGCACTGCTCACTCGACGAACTACAACGCCGAGAACAGCAACGGGGCGATCGCCGCGTCGGCACCGCGGCCGGCCAGATCCACTCGGTTCACGCCCACCGGACCTACGACCTGGAACTCGACACCAGCACGGACACCATCGAGAACTGCTCGGCCCAGATCACCGCGTTCCTCGACCGGGCCCCCACACACCGAGCATTCGATCGCCTTCGCGCCGAACTGACGAGCTGAGATGCGTTGCGACCCGACGCCGACTGCACCCAGCCCTCGACCTCCGCGCGCCTTGCGTGGACAGGCGTTGCGGTGGGCGGCACTACGGGCCGAGCGGCGGCTTTCGGCCGGTGGGCACACCAGCAACGCGGGCGGCGCCCGATCAGCGTTGGCGCCAGCTCAGGGGGCCGGGGAGGTCGACGCTGTTCTTGCGGGTGCGGGAGTTCCAGGACCAGGGGCCGATCTTGATCCCCCAGGACGACAGGCCCGCTTGGGTGAAGTTGAACTTCAGCGGTCCGAAGGATTTGCGCTGACGAAACTTGATGGGCATGAGCAGCCTCCCTGATCGCCACCAGGATAACCGATCCGGTTACGCCCCACCGGTTTCCGCAGGTCGCTAGGACGAACCGGAACGTCGGCGACGACGAGCGATGGCGAACATGGTGAGGGCGACGATGATCGCGAGGGCGATGGCGAGGGTCAGCAGGATCAGGGGGGCGCTGGGGTGGGTTCGGCCCGCGCCGCTGCGGCGGATCAGCAGCGCGGCGATCAGGGGACCGACCATCGTCAGCGCCGCCGCTGTCGACAGCAATCCGCCGGTGATCAATTCGACGGGTCCGATCCTGGCGCTGGACAGCGAACGCACAGGCCGGAGATGTACTGACATGACCTCCCCTTTCGTTGGTATCTGAAAGGTACCGCGCCGGAGGGAATAAACCGCGACCATGCGACCGGGCCGTCGCAATCATGTCACCAGCAAACCAAGAGCGACTACCGAGTCCGGCTATTCGGCCGCGCGTCGCTCGGATCGGGTGCGTGCCCGGTCGTGGGCCTCGCGCAACAACTCGCGAACCGTCGCTTCGGTGGCAGTCGACGGATTCACCACCGCGAGCCAGTTCGCGGCCGCGTAGAGGGGGTGGGCGACGACGGTGTCCTCGATGCTCGCGTCGGTCGGGGCGGCCGCTGCGGCGAAGGTCGTCTTGCTCACGGCGATATTGACGCGGAAGCTGCCGGGGCGGTTCAGGTCGGATGTCTCGTCGCCGGGGTAGTCCTTGGTCACGATGGTGGCGAAGGGCTGACCGGCGGGAACGACGCCGTCGGGGGCGTAGTAGAAGAAGGTGTCGCCCCAGCTGATCTCGGGAGCCTCACTCCCCTCGGTCGGCCGCAGCACCAGCACTCCGCCGAGGCCGGTCACGTAGTCGGTTACTTCCTCGATCGTCATGCTTCGAGCGTCTCATTCGCGGGCAAGCGGTTCCAACCCCGGTGTGAACTGCCCGGTCAGCTGGCGCCGACCAGTTCCCGCGTACCCAACGCGGCGACCGCCTGGCTTGCCGCCGAATCCGGGTGCACGGTGTACACCACCAGCAGCTGATCCAGATCACCCGGCAAAGCCAATGTCTCGTAACCGAATTCGATCCGGCCGACCAACGGATGCTGGATCAGCCTGTCGCCGTGCGTATCGCCTGCCGGGGTGTGGATCGACCAGATGCGGTGGAACACCGGGTTGGCGGCGGTGAGTTCGTCGATGAGTGAGGTCAGCCTGCGATCGCGCGGGCAGCGGTCCACCTGGCGACGGAGATAGGCGGCGGTCTCCGCGGCAACCGGTTCCCAGTCGGGATAGAACACGCCCGCCGCGGGGTTCAGCACCGTGAAGCGAGCCAGGTTGCGTTCGGGGTCGGTGACCGCGTCGAAGCCGAAGATCTTGTCGCCCATGTCGTTCCAGGCCAGCACTTCCATGTGGCGCCCGAGCACGAACGCGGGCGTCGTGATCGAGTGGAGCAGCAGCCGGGTGCCGGGGCGAACGGTCGGGGCGTAGTTGTAGTCGGGGTCGGCGGGACGGACCAGCGTGTAGAAGTGGTCGCGCTCGGCGGCATCGAGACGCAGGGCGCGGGCAACGGAGTCGAGCACCGAATCGGGGTAATCCTCGTCGCGCCCCCGCTCCAACCGGGTGTAGTAATCCACACTCATGCCGGCCAGCTGCGCCACTTCCTCGCGACGCAATCCGACCATCCTGCGGCGACCGTATTCGCTCAGTCCGACGGCGGCGGGTTGGATGCGGGCGCGCCGGGTACGAAGGAACTCGCCGAGAGCGGGTGACGACATGGCAGCCAGCGTAGAAGGTAGCGGCGGATACGCGTGCATCGCATCATGCGAAGGGAATTGTTCGGTTGGTTAACGAGGTGCGTCGGGGCGGCGAAATACCGGGTACAACAAGTCGAGGGAGGACGTCCATGTTGATCCGATCCGCACTCACCGTTCTGTCCGGGGCCGCGCTGGCCGCCGGTTTCCTGGCCGCGGGACCGGCCGCCGCGCAGTCGGGACTCGGTGACTACACGCCGGTAGACCCCGTCGACTACCAGGTTCCCGAACCCGAATACGCGGGCACCGTCTTCTTCACCACGCCCGACGGACGGCACTGCGCCATCTACTGGAACAACGGCCCGGCCGGGTGTGACGCGGTCCCGATCGACGCCCCTACCGGTACCGACCAGCTCCGGGTCGGGATCCTCGAAGCGGCGCACTTCGTCGACGCCGACAGCCCGATCTTCACCCACCCGGCGGCGAGGGTGCTCCCCGAAGGTCACCGGATCACGCGGGAGAACACCACCTGCGGCGTCGGCTATCAGGGGACGGTGAGCTGCGAGGTCGGCGAGCACGGCTTCACCCTGTCGGCCACCTACAGCGTGCTGCGCTGACGCGCCTTCAACAGCTCGATCACCGCGGTGATGCTCTGCGCGCCGTGCCCCGCGGTGACCGCGCGGTCCAGTAGCTCGTGCATCGGGGCGTGCCAGGACAGGTCGACGCCCGTTTCGGCGCCGAGCCGCACATCGTCGGCGACGGCGGTGTGGAACAGCTCGACCGAGGAGCCGAGGCGGGTGTAGTCCCTGTCGTCGATCTCGCCCGCCAGCACCGGGAGCAGCGACTCGATCATCTGCAACCACTTCACCGAATAGGGCACCATCGTCGACGCGGCCAGTCCGCGCGAGGCCAATACCGCCGCGCCTTCGAGGAAGCCGAGCAGCGCGGGGAGCAGGGTCGCGCCGACGGCGGATTCGTAGAGCGCGGCCAGATCCGGTTCGGCACCGAGGAATTCGAGATCGCCACCCAGTATCCGCAGGGTAGCGGCGTGCTTGTCGAACACGTCGCGATCGCCACCGAAATACAGCAGCGTCTGCGGATCACCCACGGCCGCAGGTACATTCTTGATCGCACCGCCGAGAAAGCGCGCACCTGAACAATGCGCGAAGTGCGCGAATTCCCTTGCCCGATGCGGTGTTCCGCTGTTCAGGGTGATGAGGTCGCGACCCGCCAGCGCGTCGACGCCGAGCAGGCTCTCGCGGGTAGCGGCGAAGGTGGTGAGGCAGGAGATGATCACCGGGCTCGCGGCGACGGCATCGGCGATGTCGGCGTGCGCGGTCGCGCCCGCGTCCACCAGGGGCGTCGTTCGTTCGTGGCTGCGGTTCCAGACCTGGGTGCGGTAGCCCGCGGCGAGGAAGGCGGCGGCCAGCGCGCTGCCCATCGACCCGGCGCCCAGCACCGTCACCGATTTCTTGATCATGTCCACTCCTGTCCGCGAGGTCGATCGGACGACCCGCCTGGACCGAGTGTCGATTCGGGTCCGCAGGCGGACAAGTACGCACTTACGCCATCCGTTGCGCACCGGCAGGTAAGCGACCAGGTCACGGGTTACCAGGCATGACAGCGTTGTGCCAGGTGTCACCGGCCCGGATTTATGAACGTTGCCAATGTGGAGACGAGGATGCCTGTCGCTCGCGCGGCACAGTCGTAGAGTCTGAGTATGTCGGAGCCCGAGATGACCGAATTGGTGCAGCGCAGTATCGAGGAAGCGCTGCTCGGTGGGCCGCGTCGATATACGCGCACGCAGGTGGCCGAGCAGTCGGGGGTGCCGGAGTCGGAGTCGCGGCGGCTCTGGACGGCGCTGGGTTTTCCGGCCAATGAGGACGACGAGGTCGACTTCACGCAGACCGATATCACCGCGGTCACCAACTTTCGGAGTATGAAAGTTGTTGCCTCGTCCGATATTCGGCAACAGGCCGCGGCCGCGCGGACGATCGGCCAGGGCATGGCGCGGCTGGCGGAGTGGCAGGCCGACCTGGTGCTGGCCGAGATCAAGGCGCGCGTCGCCGCGGCCGATCCCGCGATCCCGCTGACGGAACGGATCAGTGCCGCAACGGAATCCACCATGGCGAGCATCGACCAGTTGCAGTCGTACGTGTGGCGCAGGCACCTGGCGGCCGCGGTCGCCAGGTCGAGCGAGGCGCAGGGCGAAGGTTCGATGCGGACGCTGGCGGTGGGATTCGCCGACATGGTCGGCTTCACCCGGCTCACCAGGCACCTGCACCCCGACGAATTGTCCACGCTCCTCGAAGCTTTCGAATCGACCACCACCTCGGCGATCACCGACAACGGCGGCTGGGTGATCAAGAACGTCGGCGACGAGGTGATGTTCGCCGCCGAGACCGCGGCCGCCGCCGCCCGCATCGCGCTGGCCATCCAGGAGTCGACCATGCTCGTCGGTGGCACGCCGGAACTGCGCGTGGCGTTCGCCTACGGCGAGGTGCTGCAACGCTTCGGCGACCTCTACGGCTCGGTGGTCAATATCGCCGCCCGCCTGACCGGCGTCGCCCGGCCGGGCAACATCCTCATCGACGACGCCGCGGCCTCGGCCCTCGACGACCACCCCGAATTCGCCATCCGCCACCTGCGCAGCGTCCGTGTTCGCGGTTTCAACCGCCTACGCCCCCACCGCCTGCGGCAGGCATGATCGCGACGTGCACAGCTTCGAGGTGCACAGCTCCCGCGCGGCGGCCCGCTGACCAGCCGTCGAGCGGCACCGGCACACCGTTGCCTAGGGTGTTGTAGTGGACTTGGATTGGCACAGCGTGCGCGAGGAGTACACCGTGTTCGCCGACGACGCGGTGCTCGCGTTGAACAAACCGTCGGGGATCTCGGTGACCGGGGAGCGACACGACACCGATCTGGTGGAGTTGGCACAGGCGGCGGGAACGCAGTTGTATCCGGTGCACCGGATCGACAAGGTGACTTCGGGACTGGTCCTACTGGCTACCGATCTGGCCGCGCACGGACCGCTGACCAGGCAGTTCAACAATCAGACCGCGCGCAAGGCGTATCTGGCGATCGTGTCGGGCGCCGACCTGCCCGATGGCGGTGAGATCGATCTGCCGTTGAGCGTGGGGCGCAAGAACCGGGTGCGGATCGCGGCGCCACGGGAGGCGATCCAGCGCGCGGGTGACCGGTGGTTCGTCGACGAGGCGGATCTGCTGCCCGCGAAGAACTATCCGTCGCGCACCTTGTTCAGCACGGTCGCCCGGCACGGCGAGCACGCACTGCTCGCCCTGCGGCCGGTGACCGGGCGCCGCCATCAGATCCGCGTGCAGCTGGCCTGGATCGGCCACCCGATCCTGGGCGACCCGCTGTTCGACCGCACCGCCGCGCTGCCCCGCACCCACCTGCACTCCTGGCGACTCGGCCTCGACGCCGACTGGCTCACCCCACCGCTGCTCGATCTGGAGGCCACCCCCGGCCCCGATTTCTGGGAGCCGTTCACGTCCGACCCGGACGAGAGCGCGCGGCTTCTCCACACCGCCGCACAACTGATTTCCGGCTGACACCCTCACGCCCGGCTCGGCAGCCACTCGGGCGCACGGCCGAGAACGCGCAAGATGCGGTCCAGAGTTGCCGTCGTGTCCGCGACCGCGAGCGCGGGGCCGAACGCGGCGCCGGGGCGATGGCGAGCCGTGCCGGTGGGGACCGCTTCGGCGATCCGCAGAGCGGTCGGGGCCAGGTCGGGATCCAGGTCGATCGCTCGGCCTACCGACCGGGCGACATCCCAGGCATGGACGACGCTGTCGATGAGATGGAAGCCGAGGGCGGTCGCGACCGGGAACTCGCCCGGTGGGATTTCGGGGAGACGCAGGGTGCGGGCCTGGCAGGCGGCGAAGGCCGCGACGACGTCGTGGGCGGACCGGATGTAGTCGCCGATCGGATCGATCGCGGGGCGCACCGCCCAGACCGCCGAGTCGTTCGCACCGCGAGCGGCGGCGGCGAAACCACGGTTCTGGGTGCCCATGTGGTCCAGCAGAGCACGCAGATCCCAACCGGCCCAGGGCGTTTCGGTCGACAGTGCGGAATCGGACGCCGCCTCGACCGCGTCGATACTCAGCCGCACCGCGCGCTCGTGCCGGACCAGGAGAAGTCGATCTTCCTCAGAGATAGTACGCATATGCTGACCGTACGCTCATGCTTACGATCTGCCAAGGGTCATCGACCGACCCGTCCGGCGGTAGATTTCGACCATGCCGAAAGCGACCCGGCCGGATCTCGCGGCCATGCTCGTCCCGCTCGGCCGTGCGCTGACGGAGGCGGAGCGGCCCGTCCTCGACCGGCACGGGCTCACCATGTGGGCCTACGTGGTACTGCTCGGACTCGACGAAGGGCCCGTCCACACCCAGGCCGCGCTCGCCAAGACGATCCGGGCGGACAAGACCCGGATCATCCCGGTCCTCGACGACCTCCAGCAGCGCGGCCTGATCCTGCGTGACCCCGATCCGGCCGACCGGCGCGTCAACCTGATCCGGCTCACTGCCGACGGCGCGAAGCTGCGCGACCGCGCCCAGCACGACATCCAGGAACAGGAGAAGCGACTACTGGCCGACCTACCCGCCGCCGATCGCCACACTTTCCTGCGCGTACTACAGCTGCTCGCCGACCGCACCCGAACCGCGAAATCACCCGGGTGAGCGGTGACACAGACCACCTCGTGGGTTTCGGTCCGTGGCACGGCTCATGAAGACGAATAAACGCAGGTCATCTAGCCTGGAGAGGTGCCGATGAGTCATACCGGCGCACTCTGACGCAACGGAGCGATCCCAGAGAAGAAAGCGACTGCCGATGATCCTGGCGGCTCAGCTCAGCGATACCCACTTCGACCTCAGCGCGCGCAACACCGAACGGGTGGAGGCGGTGATGGGCTACCTGGCGGACCTGCCACGCAGGCCCGACGTCATCCTGGTGACCGGCGACATCACCGACTCCGGCACGCCGGAGCAGTACGCGCAAGCACGCCTTGCCCTGCAAGCGGACATCCCCGTGTACCTGCTGCCCGGCAACCACGACGACCGCGCGAACTTCCGCACCGCACTGCTGGGCGAGCCCGCCTCGACCACTCCCGTCAACAGCGTCCACCGCGTCGGGCCGCTCACCGTCGTCATGCTCGACTCGAGCATCCCCGGTGAACCCGCGGGCCTGCTGGGCGAGGACACCTTCGACTGGCTGCGCGCGACGCTCGCCGAGGCGCCGGACGGGCCGATCCTGGTGGCCCTGCACCATCCGCCCAAGCACGTGTTCAGTCCCGTGGTCGATGTCATCGCGCTCGCCGATCCCGGCCGGCTGGCCGCGGTGGTGGCGGGCGATCCACGCATCGTCGGCATTCTCACCGGCCACGCCCACGCCCCCATCGCGACGATCTTCGCGGGCAAACCCATGATCACCTGTCCCAGTACGGCTTCCGTCCTCGGCGGCGAATGGGAAGTGACGCCACCTCACCGCGTCATGGACTACGCACCCGACCCGGCTATCGCGCTGCATGTCATCGACGAGAACTTCGGCCTGACAACTCATTTCCGGACAGTCGCGATGGGCGGCTGGCTGTCCGAGCCCCCACCCGACTGACCGCCCGGCAAGCCCGCGGCCACCCGCAGCAACTCCATCGTCCGGGTGACGACCGGGTTGCACGACTCGGAGTCCTTGATGTGCGCGCAGATCGTGCGGCGCGGCGTCGGGTTGGTCAGCTCCAGCGCGCGCGAACCGGGCGGCAGGTCCGTGGCGCCGAGACGGGGAACGACGGTGATGCCGACACCGCGCGCCACGAATCGCAGGGCGGACGGGTAGTCGGTGGTCTCCACCACGAACCGAGGCGTGAAACCCGCTGCGGCGCAGGCGTTCAGCATCGCCTGCCTGCACGGTCCGTGGCTGGTGTCGTTGTCGATCCAGCGGTATCGCTCGAGTTCGGCGACGTCGACGGTGGTACGTGTCGCCAGTTCGTGGTCGGCGGGGACCACGGCGACGTAGGGCTCGGTCATCAGGTCCCGGTGGGTGTAGCCGGTGATCTGCGCCGGTTTGCCCAGGCGCACCGTGAGGGCGATATCGGGACGGTTGCCCGACACCGGGGCCAGTTCGTCGACGATGCGCAGGCGAACCCTGGTGTCGGGGAATTCGTGGGTGAGGGTGGCGACCACGTCGGGCATCCAGTTGGTGCCCGCCGAGCTGAACGAGTTGATCGTGATCCGGGTGGCCTTGCCCGCGCGCAGGTCCGACACCGTCGACCCGAGCGCGGTCAACTCGTCGAGCACCTTGGCGGCCTCCCCCGCGATCACCCGGCCCGCCGGGGTCGGCACCACGCCGCGACCGACTCGTTCCAGCAGCTGCAAGCCGGTCTCGCGCTGGAGTGCGGTCAGGTGCTGGGAGATCGCCGACGGCGAGTAACCGAGCGTCGAGGCCGCCGCAGCCACCGAGCCGGTCGCGACCACGGATCGGAAGATCATCAAGCGGTGCGTGTCGATCATGCGAATTCCTCGATTCAGTTCTACTGAATATTAGATGGCGAATACCCGCTTGTGCTTACCTCTTCACGGGTCCACCGTAGAGGAATGAAGTCACGCCTGCCCGCTCTCGCCCTGGTCGCCGTGATGCTCGCCTGGGCATCGTCGTTCGTGATCATCCGCGGCATCGCGCCCTACGTCTCGCCCGCGGCGATGGCATCCGGGCGGCTGCTCGTCGGCGCCGTCGTGCTGGTGCTGGTGCTGGCGTTTCGCGGCGGCCGGATGCCGCGCGGCACGGCGCTGTGGCTCACGATGGCCTACGGCGCGCTGTGGTTCGGGCTCTACACCGTGCTGGTGAACGCCGCCGAACAGCATCTCGACGCGGGCACCACCGCCCTGCTGGTGAACATCGCGCCGATCGTGGTCGCCGTACTGGCCGGGTTGTTCCTGAACGAAGGCTTCCCGCCGCTGCTGGTCGTCGGCATCGCGGTCAGCTTCACCGGCGCCGCGATCATCGCGTTCACCGGACCAGGACAGCGCGACCGCATCGGCGTACTGCTCGCGGTGGCGGCCGCCCTGCTCTACGGCATCAGCGTGGTGGCGCAGAAGCTGGTGCTGCGGTCCACCGACCCGCTGACCGCGACCGCCCTCGGCGCGGTCGCCGGAGCCGTCGTCCTGCTGCCGTGGGCACCGGCAATGACACAGGAACTGGCACAAGCCCCGCTCTCCGCCACCATCGGCGTCGTATACCTGGGCGTCGTCTCGACCGCCCTCGCCTTCCTGCTGTGGGCCTACGCCCTGGCCCACACCCCCGCGGGAGTCACCGCGTCGTCGAGTTACGCCGTTCCCGCCCTCGCCATCGTCATGTCCTGGATCTTCCTCGCCGAGGTCCCCACGGCCACCGCACTCCTCGGCGGCGCCCTGTGCCTGACCGGCGTCGCGATCGCGCGCTTGCGGCCGAGCATGTTCCGGCGACGCCCACAGGTCGCCGCCGTGCGCCAGGACGACGCCGCCCCTGCGCTTCGATAGCCGACACGCCTGCCGACAACCCCACACAACCTCCACATCAGCCCCACACCCGCACACCCGACCCCCTGGCAGACTGGACACGTGAGAGACAAGCCCGCGGGTCTGCCCAGCGGTCCCCTGCGCCCGATCGAACTGGCGAGCGGCGCGGTGATGGCCGGGCTCACCGTCGGCCTCATCACCGTCGGCTCACTCGTTCCCATGGCGGCCGCGTTGCAGCTCGTCGCAGCAGTGCCGTTGGGCCTGCTCGCCCAGCGGTATCGGTTACGAGCACTGGTCACGGCCACAATCGCGGCCACGCTGGTCACCTTCGTGGCGGCCGGCGTGATGCCCGCGCTCGGCGTCATGGGCGCGGCCACCCTGGCGGGAATCATCGGGACGGTGAAGCGCCGGGGCGGCGGATTCCCCACGGTGTTCGCGCTCGGAATCGTCGCCGGTGTGGGCTGGGGGCTGTTCTCCGTCGGCAGTCTGCTGCTCTTCTCACGAACCAGAGACCTGTTCTTCGACGCGATCCGCAATACCGCGAAGGGCATCGAGAATCTGGCGGGCCGGTTGCCCGCGCTGGAGCCGCTCGGCCGGATGGCCGCCGAAGCCGTCGACGTGGTGCTGCGCTGGTGGTGGATCTACGTCGGCGGCACGGTGGCGCTCGGCGTGCTGGTGAGCACGGTGATCTCCTGGTTCGTGCTCGGGGCGGTACTCGATCGCCTGGCGTGGTTGCCGGGCAGCGATCGACTCGACGCGCCGCTCGACGATCGGCCGGTCGGGCCGCTGCCGGTATCCCTGCACGGCGTCGGCTACCGATACGAGGGCACGAATGTCGACGCACTGGCCGACATCGACCTCACCATTCGCCCGGGCGAGTTCGTCGCCGTCGTCGGCCACAACGGCTCCGGCAAGTCGACCCTGACCCGGGTCCTGGCAGGCAGGCCGCCGACCACGGGTGCGGTGGATCGTCCGGGATCGGCAGGCTTGGGCGCGCTCGGCGGGACAGCACTGGTCCTGCAGCGACCCGAGAGCCAGACTCTCGGCGTCTCGGTCGCCGACGATGTGGTGTGGGGGCTCTCGGCGGAGTCTGCCGCCGAGGTCGACGTCGACGCGCTCCTCGCCGAGGTCGGCCTCGCCGACATGGGCGCCCGCGAAACCGCCACCCTCTCCGGCGGCCAGCAACAGCGTCTCGCCGTGGCCGCCGCGCTCGCGCGCCGCCCGGCGCTGCTCATCGCCGACGAAGCCACCTCGATGATCGACCCCGACGGCCGTCGCGAGCTCGTCGCCCTCCTGGCCGAGCTCCCGCGCCGGCACGGCACCGCCGTGGTCCTGGTGACCCACCACGAAGCCGACGCGACCGCCGCCGACCGGGTGATCCACCTCGCCGACGGCCGGATGGTCGACCACCTCGCGAGCTGGCCCCATCCGGCCCGCGACCAGCGCCGCAGGCCGATGGGCGCCTCCGTCCTCGAACTCGCCGACGTGCGCCACACCTACAACCGCGGCACGCCGTGGGAAGCACCGGCCCTGCACGGTGTCGACCTGTCGGTCCGCAAGGGCGAGGCGCTGCTGATCGTCGGCGGCAACGGATCGGGCAAATCAACGCTCGCCTGGATCATCGCGGGACTGATCGCGCCGAGCTCGGGACGCTGCGAACTGCGCGGCACCGCGGTCGACAAACAGGTCGGCGGGGTAGCGCTGGCCTTCCAGCATTCCCGCTTGCAACTACAGAAGCAGACAGTCGGCGCGGAGATCGCCGACTGGGGTGGGCGGGCCACCGGGTCCGGTGCGGTCGGGCAAGCGCTGGACGCGGTGGGGCTCGACCGCCGCCTCGCCGCCCGCTCGGTGGAGGAACTCAGCGGCGGACAGGCCAAGCGGGTGGTCCTCGCCGCGATGGTGGCGAGCCGGCCGCAGGTTGTCGTCCTCGACGAACCGCTGGCGGGCCTGGATCCACAGGGGCGCGCCGAGATCGTGGAACTGCTCGCCCGGCTGCGGGATTCGGGGCTGACGTTGATCATCATCTCGCACGATGTCGCCGAGATGGCGATGGTCTGCGACCGCACGGTGCACCTGGACGACGGTGTGGTGGTCTCGGCCGACGGTCACGCGATCCCGAGAACCGAACGCGCACTGGAGAAGCCGGCCTTCGTGGCCGGCCTGCCCCTCGGCCGCCGCGGCGACGAGGGCGCGACGGCCCACACCAGCGCACCGAAAGGCACGACCCCATGAGCACAGTGCTGCTGCGTGAAGTCCCGGTCGACAGTGTCGTGCACCGCCTGTGGGCAGGCACGAAGATGATCGCCGCGTTCCTGATCAGCCTGCTGCTGATGTTCCTGCCGACCTGGCCGGTGCTCGGCGTGATCACGGCCTTCCTGGTACTGATCTGGATACTCGCGCGGCTGCCACTCGGCGCGATCCCCCGGCTGCCGTGGTGGTTCTGGGGACTCGTCGTGCTCGGCGGCCTGATCAACGCGCCGATCGGAATGAAGGCGGTGCTCGGCTACACGCAGATCTTCGTCTTCGGAATGGTCCTGGTGGCCGCCTCGTTCCTGATCGCCTTCACCACGCCGATGGGCGAGATCGCCCCCGCTCTCGCGAAACTCGGCGCGCCGCTGCGCAAGTTGCGACTACCGGTCGACGAATGGGCCGTGGTCGTGGCGCTCACCCTGCGCGGATTGCCACTGCTGTTCGACGAGATCCGGGTGCTGCGCGCCGCACGCCGACTGCGCCCCAAGGACAACCTGATGCACCGCGCCGCCGACAACCCGCTCATCGACATCCTCACCGCGTGCATGGCGGTGTCGTCGCGGCGCGCAGGCGAACTCGGCGAGGCGATCACCGCCCGTGGCGGCACCGGCATGCTGACGGCGCATCCGAGCGCGCCGCACCGCCGCGACGCCATCGCACTCGGCGTGGTCGTCGTGGTCTGCGCGGGAGCCGTAGCGCTGAGCACCATCATCGACTGAGCGCAATACCCCGAATTCACTGTCCCGAAACCCTGGTGCAAGCTATGGTTCCTCACAGAAATCGAGCTAGGCAGCTTCACGCGCCGGTCACGAAACTTTCTCGGGGGGAAGTCATCATCACGGCGCCTGTTCGAGCAACTCACACCTGATGAGATCCAGATGGGAAATGTTCACATGATCATCCGCAAAATCGCCGCGGCCGCTGTTCCGATGCTCGCCGCCGCACTGGTGGGAGCCGGAGTCGCCGGAGCCGACCCGGTGACGCCGAATGTCGATTACCGCACCGAGGTCGTCGGCAACACCCTCATCACCACCCTCACCCACGGCACCTTCGCCGTCACCGGCGGTACGGTCGAGATCCGCGACGAAGCAGGCGCCACCCTGGTGTCGATGCCACTCTCGGTCCGCGACGGCAAGTTCGAGTACCCACTGCCGCACGCGGTTCGCGACGACGGCCACGTACTCGAGCTGACCGCGGTGAAGGACGTCGCCGCGGCCAAGCCCAACCTCACGCCGGTCGCCTCACCCGCCGAAAACTATGCCGCACAGGCGAACTTCGCATCCACCTTCGGTCTGGCCACCGCCGTCGGCAGCTTCGTCGGCATGGGTCTCGGCGCGGTGATCGGCCTGATCGTCGGCGGTGTCCTCATCCCCGGTGTCGGCGCGATTCCGGGCTTCGTCACCGGCGCCAGCGTCGGCGGCATCATCGGCACGATCATTGTCGGTGGACCCGCGCTGGTCATCGCGGGCATGGATCTGATCAACACCCTCCAGGCGCCGGCAGGTACCACGCAGTGGGCCCAGCAGACCAAATAGTCTGCGCCACAGTTCGATTCCTCCCTCGCACCGGCGCCTACACTGGCGTCGGTGCGACAAGGAAACGGACTCGACATTCCCGATAGCCTCGGCGATCTGTGCGCGCCCGACCGGATGGCGCTGATCGTCTACGACATGCAGGTCGGGGTTCTCGGCCAGCTGCCCGACGGCCAGGAGATCACCGAACGCGTCGTGCGGGTGGTCGAAGCCGCCCGGCGCGGCGGCTATCCGGTGATCTTCCTCCGGCACTTCTTCCCGCCACGGCGACTGACCGGGGTATACGGGATGCGGCTGCTGATGAGCTGGCAGAACGCCGAATCCGTCGACGACGTGGCCTTCATTCTGCAACGCGACACGCCCTCGTTCGAGCTGGTGCCCGAGCTGGTGCCGCGCGAAGACGAGTTGGTCTTCGACAAGATGTCGATGTCGGCCTTCGAGGGCACACCCCTCGCTACTCTCCTGCGTGATCTGCGGATCGGCTCCTACGCCATCGCCGGCGTCGCACTCGAGATCGGCATCGCGCCCACCGTCACCCACTCCACCGATCTGGGTTTCGTCCCCGTGGTGATCGGTGACGCCTGCGGCGGTCGCGACAAGGAAGCGATGGCGCGCGCCTACGACGACTTCGCGTTCCAGGGCAATGCCCTGGTCACCGATGTCGACACGATCTCCGCCCTGATGACCGGAAACTGACAGCCCGGCGAACTCCCAGCACCGGGTTTTCGGCCGCCTCGGATCCGAGGGGCGAGACGGAACGCCGAAGGCGCAGTATCGCCCCTCGGATTCGAGGCCCACAGGGCCGAAAACCCCGCGGCGCCAGCCGCTGAAGATTCAGCGGATGGCGTTCTTGGCCGCGTCCTGTGCGGAGTCGACCTGGCCGCTGAACTTGCCGCCGGTCTTCTCGTCGACCACGTCACCCGCCTTGTCGATGACGCCGTCGACCTTGTCCGCATGCTGGGCAGCCAGGTCCATCGCCTTGCCCGCCAGGTTCTTGAAATCCACCGCGCACTCCTTGTTGATTCGATACCGGGTCCAACGCGATTACCGTAGCAACATCACAGCTTTCACGGTGGGCATCATCATGGCGAGCTCGTCACACCGTCCCATACGGGATGCCAGAGCCGTCCGGTATCGGTCCACGCCTGGAAGCGGACGGTGCCGGTGAGCTTCGGGGTAACCCATTGCGCGTCGTGGCGTTCGTCGGCGGTCATCTCGTTGGTGAACGGGGACGTCTCGCGCCGCAGTCCGTCGAGCTCGGCCGCGATCCGACGCGACTGTTCGTCTCCGAATCCGGTACCCACCCGCCCGACGTAGATGAGGCCGTCTTCGTGCGGCATGCCGAGCAGCAGCGACTTGAACGGCCGTTTGTCGCTGCGCCGCCACCCACCGACCACCACTTCGCGCGAGCGCCAGTTGCGCTGCTTGAGCCAGGTCTGGCTGCGTTTGCCCGGCTGATACACCGATTCCAGCCGCTTGGCCACCACCCCTTCCTGCCCCTGCGCGCGGCTGGCCTTCATCGCCTCGGCGCCCGAACCCTCCAGCAGCGCGGTGACATTCATCGACGGCGACAATCTGCCCAGCGCCTCGAGCACCGCCCGGCGGTCGGTGTACTTCTTCCGCAGCAGCGAGGTGCCGTCGAGGTAGAGCACGTCGAAGGCGATGAACACCGCCCGGGCCGAATCTGCTTGCAGCGCCGAGATATCCGAGAGCCCGGCGTCGTCGAGAACCACCGCTTCGCCGTCCAGGACCACCTGATGCCCGGCCAGCTCCTCGCCGAGGGCGGCCAGGCGCGGATAGCGGGCGGTCACCGTGTTGCCGGCGCGGCTACGGACGGTGACGGTGCCGTCGTAGATCTCGACGATCACCCGGAAACCGTCCCACTTGGTTTCGAAGCCCCAGTCCACGGGGGTCAGCGATTCGATTTCGCCCGCGGTGGCCAGCATGGGCGACAGTCCGCGCGGGAAACCGGTGTCCACCAAGGGCTCTCGACGGGTCTGGTCGCGCATGTAGTGCATCAGCCACTGGTCGCCCTTGGTCTGGATGAGGGCGTAGCGGCCGGACACCCGCTCTCCGTCGAGCTCGACGATCACCTCGTCGGAGCGCCATTTCTCGGTGACGTAGGTGCCCGAATCCCAGATCGTCATCTCCCCCGCACCATATTCGCCCTGGGGAATGGTGCCGTGGAAATGCAGGTATTCGAGGGGATGATCCTCGGTGCGCACCGCCAGCCGATTGTGTTTCGGCTCGGTCGGCGGACCTTTGGGCACCGCCCAGGAGGCGAGGACGCCGTCGTGCTCGAGCCGCACGTCCCAGTGCAGGCGGCGGGCGTGATGTTCCTGGATGACGAAGCGATTGCCGGGTCCGGGCTCGGGGGTCGCCTCTGGGACGGGCTCGGGAGTCCGCTGCGCGTCGCGCATGCTGCGGTATTTGGTGAGGGAATCGTGGCGGGCGGCAGGCCGGCCGGCCTCGGGGTCGGCGGGAAGCGGCGGATCGAGTTCGGCCAGCAGGTCGCCGTCGGCCTTCCAGCGGGCAAGCACCTCGTCGAAACGTAACTGGCGCAGCGTGTCCGAGTCCTCGATCTCGGCCCAGGTGCGCGGGGCGGCGGCATTCGGTTCGGCGCGACCGCGCAGCGAATAGGGGGCGATGGTGGTCTTGGCGGCGTTGTTCTGACTCCAGTCCAGGAACACCTTGCCCTTGCGGGCCGCCTTCGCCATGGTCGCCGTCACCAGATCCGGGTGCAGCGCTTCGAGATTGGTGGCCACCTGCTTGGCGACAGTGGACGCGCCACCCGAACTCAGCGGCCGATCCAGCGGCACATAGACGTGAATCCCCTTGCTACCACTGGTGACCGGGAATGCCCGCATGCCGATGTCGGCGACCATGTCGCGCACCGCGAGCGCCACTAGCGCGCAGTCCGCCAGACCCGCGCCGGAGCCGGGGTCGAGATCGAACACGATCCTGGTGGCCGGGCCGCGCTCGTCCGCGTCGAAACGCCATTGCGGCACATGGATTTCCAGTGCCGCCTGCTGCGCGAGCCAGGCCATCCCGGCCTCGGAATCGATCAGCGGGTACACCACCCGGCGGCTGGAATGCTCGATCGCGGACCGGTGGATCCACGCGGGCGCGTGCTCGGGCAGGTTCTTCTCGAAGAAATCGGCATGGTCGACCCCGTTCGGCCACCGTTTCCTGGTGACCGGACGGCCGGCGAGATGGGGTAGTGCCGCCTCGGTGATCGCCGAATAGTAGGCGATCACTTCGCCTTTCGTCGTGCCGGTCTCCGGGTACAGCACCTTGTCGAGGTTGCTGAGCTCAACCTCGATGTCCGGTTCACCCGGCGCGCCCCGAAATTCCCGGCGGACCATCGACGCGATCGGACGGCGGGGACCTTCTACCGGTCCCCGCGCACCGAATCAGGCCTTGGGTCCCGGATCTGTCGGAGCGGGGCCGCCGGGGGCAGTGCCGGGGCCTGCCTGCGGGGGCACGACCTTCTTGGCCGCGTCCTTGCCCTTCTCGATCTTGTCGCTGTACTTGCCCTTGGTCTTGTCATCGATGAAGGTGCCGGCCTTGTCGACCGCCTCATTGATCTTGTCCGCGTTCTGTTCGACCGCAACCTTGCCCTTACCGAGCAAGCCCTTCAAGGTATCCACGAGACTCATCTGCCGATGTTCCTTTCGCGAGGAGGGTCATTCCACATCTTCCCACCACGAATCCCGTGGTGGGAGGTCATTCGGAACCACCCTCTGGCCCGGCTTGGGCACTACCACCGGAGTACCCGCATCCGCGGCCGCCGACACCAGGCGCCGGACGGGTTCGGACCAGCCGTGGAAGGCCAGGTTGAACGTTGCCCAGTGGATCGGGACCAGCAGGCCGTAACCTGCGTCGCCGAGGCACAGGTCGGCGTGGGCACGCACCGCCTCTTCGGGATTCATGTGCACATCGGTCCAGCGCTCGTCGTACGCGCCGATGGGCAGCAACGTGAGATCGAAGGGGCCGAGCACCGCGCCGGCCTGGGAAAACGCCTTGGTGTAGCCGGTGTCGCCGCCGAAGTAGACCCGCTTGGTCGGGCCGGACAGCGCCCACGACGCCCACAGCGTGGTGTTGCGGACGAGCCCGCGGCCGGAGAAGTGCCTGGCCTCGGCGCAGGTGATGGTGAGGCCACGGTCGTCGGCATCGCGACCGAGCGAGACCGAGCCACCCCAGTCGAGCTCGATGATCCGGTATTCGGGCACGCCCCACTGCCGCAGGTGCGCGCCGATGCCGGTGGGCACGACGAACGGCGCGAGCTGGGTGCGGACGAGTTCGTCGACGGTGGCCTTGTCGAGGTGGTCGTAGTGATCGTGGGAGATGATCACGGCGTCGACCTGCGGCACCTGCGCCAGCTCGCCGGGGACAGGATGCAGGCGGGCGGGGCCGACCACCGGGGACGGGGAAACCCGTTCACTCCACACCGGGTCGGCCAGCACTCGGTAACCGTCGAGTTCCACCAGGGCGCTGGCGTGCCCGTACCAGGTCACCGCGAGCTCGGCGGCCTGCTCGGGAACCGCGGGGGTGACCAGCGGGACGGGATTGGCAGGGCGGCCGATACGTCCCTTGGTGAGTCCCGACCAGATCAGCGACGGCGCGGCACCGGCGGCGAGCATCGAGCTCGGCTCGGTGTTGTGGAAACGGCCGTCGCGATAGGAGGACTTGCCGATCGCGGTCGGCGCGATCGCCGACGGGCCCGCACCGATCGAGGTGGGCAGGCCCCACACCGCGCGGGCCATCCAGGCGAGACCGAAGGTACTCGCCAGCGAACCTGCCAGACGTGTGATCCGCATCAGCGCCCCACGAACTTCGCCGGGCGCTTCTCCTGCCGGGCCAGGCGGCCCTCTTTCGCGTCGTCGCTGCTCCACGCGGCTGCCAGCGCGGCTTCCTGCTGCGCGCTCGCCGGATCGCCGGTGCCGTCGTCGTTGAGCATCAGTTTCATGGCCTGCAGCGACAGCGGCGCCAGCGCGGCGATGGACTTGGCCCAGTCCTTGGCGTCGGCGAGGGTGCCGAGCTTGTTGGCGAAGCCGTAGGCGTAAGCGTCTGCGGCGGAGACGGATTCGGCGCCGAGCAGGATCGTTCGGGCCGGGCCGCCACCGATCAGGGCCGCCAGCCGCGACACCGTCCAGCGATCGACCGAGATGCCGAGCTTGGCCGCGGGCACCGCGATGTAGGCGTCGGGCTCGATCACCCGCAGATCCGAGGCCAGCGCCAGCTGCACGCCCGCACCGAGCGCACCACCGTTGATCGCCGAGATCACCGGAACCGGCACGGATTCGATCGTGTGCAGCATGTCGAGCAGGCCGCTCAGGAACGACTCGGAGTACACCCCCGACAGATCGGCGCCCGCGCTGAAGATCGGCCCGCGGCCGGTGAGCACGATGGCACGCGCACCCTGCGCCACCGCGTCGAGCATCGCGGCGCGCAGTTGCCCGACCAGGTCCTCGTTGAGCGCGTTGCGCCGTTCCTCGCGCTGCAATTCGATGGTGATCACGTCACCATCGCGGGTCACGCCGAGCATGCATCCTCCCCAGAATCTCCCAGATTTCGTGGATGTTCACACTCTGCCACAGCCCGCCGACAACGCCCGGCAAGGCGATAGCATCGACGGCTGTGGCGAGGACGGATTTCGGCATCCTGGTGATCGGCGCGGGTCAGGCAGGGCTTTCCGCCGGTTATCACCTGCGCAAGCTCGGGCTGGTGCCCGAACGCGATTTCCGCATCGTCGACCACGCACCCGGCCCCGGTGGCGCCTGGCAGTTCCGGTGGCCGTCGCTGACTCTGACCACCGTGAACCGGGTGCACGACCTGCCGGGGATGTCCTTCGCCGAGACACTGCCGGCGGGATCGGAGTCGGCGCGAGCCGCCAGCGCGGTGCCGCACTACTACGAACTCTACGAAAAGCGCTTCGACCTGCAGGTTCAACGGCAGGTGACGGTCAAAGTCGTCTGCGATCGGACCGCCGACGGGCAGAGCTGCGCGGGCCGAGGCGAGGTATTGCAGGTCGAAACCGAGGGCGCGGGCACTCTTCGCACGCGAGGTCTGATCAACGGCACCGGCACCTGGGAGCACCCGTTCATCCCCCGATATCCGGGCGCCGACACCTTCGCGGGCCGCCAGTTGCACACCCGCGACTACCGCACGGCCGACGAGTTCGCGGGCAAACATGTCGTCGTCGTCGGCGGGGGCATCTCGGCGGTGCAGTTACTCGACGAAATCTCGCTCGTGACCTCCACCACATGGGTCACCAGGTCGGAGCCGCGCTGGCGCGAAACGCCGTTCGCCGAGCAGGACGGACGCGACGCGGTGGCACTGGTGGAGGACCGCGTCCGGGCGGGTCTGCCGCCGGGGTCGGTCGTCTCGGTGACGGGACTACCGCTCGACGACCGTTTGCGCGCCGCCCGCGAGCGGGGTGCGCTGCGACGGCTGCCGATGTTCGAGCGGATCGAGCCCACCGGCGTGCGCTGGGCCGACGGCAGTTTCCAGGCCGCCGATGTGATTCTGTGGGCAACCGGTTTCCGCAGCTCACTGGATCATCTGGCGCCCTTGCGGCTGCGCGGACCCGGCGGCGGGATCACCATGACCGGGCGGTTGGCGACGCAGGTGGCCGTCGACCCGCGCATCCATCTCATCGGCTACGGGCCCTCGGCCAGCACGATCGGCGCTAATCGGGCGGGCCGGGCGGCCGCCCGCGAGCTGACCGGTTTCCTCGGGCTCAGTCCAGACCGGCACTGAACGTCGACGGATCGGCGCCGACCCGCTTGCCCGAGTCGAGGCGGCTGATCGACTCCATCGCCTCGGCGTCGAGTTCGAAGGTGAACACATCGAAATTCTCGGAGATCCGCGACGGCGTGACCGACTTCGGGATGACGATATTGCCCAGCTGCAGGTGCCATCGGATGATCACCTGCGCCGGGGTGCGGTCGAGCTGCTCGGCGATGTCGACGATGGTGGGGTTGCCGAGCAGCGTGCCCTGCCCCAGCGGGCTCCACGCTTCGGTGGCGATCGCGTGATTGGCGTCGTATTGCCGCAGGTCACGCTGGGACAGCGTGGGATGCAGTTCGATCTGGTTCACCGTCGGGATCTCGCCCGCGTCGGCGATCAGGGTCTCCAGATCGATCACCCGGAAGTTGGAGACACCGATCGAGCCGATCCGGCCCTGCGACTTCAGCGCCTGGAACGCGCGGAACGTGTCGACGTAGCGGCCTGCCGACGGAACCGGCCAGTGGATCAGATACAGGTCCAGATAATCCAGGCCGAGGCGCCCCATGCTGGTATCGAAGGCGCGCAGGGTGCTGTCGTAGCCCTGGTCGGCGTTCCACAGCTTGGTGGTGATGAAGAGTTCGTCGCGGGGGATCCCCGATTCACGGATGGCGCGGCCTACGCCTTCCTCGTTGCCGTAGACCGCGGCCGTGTCGATACTGCGGTAGCCGACCTTCAACGCCTCGGCCACCACCCCGGTGACGTCTTCCGCGGGCACCTGGAACACACCGAAGCCGAGCTGTGGGATCACGTTCCCGTCATTGAGCACGATGGTGGGGACAGGGCTGCTCTCGCTGCGGAAGGTCACCCTCTCGAAGGTAGAAGTGGTTGGGTGCGGCGTCAACGACGGCGCGTCGCGTGTTTCCCCGTACCGAGAAGCGGGGCGCTGGTCAGGGGATTGCCCGCGATTCAGTACACAGCTCCGGCCAGTCCGATTCGCCGGTATCGGCGCTGCCTCAGCGTTCGCAGTTCGGCGGGCTCGTAGGTGCGCAGCGCCGCCAGTTCGGCGGCGATCGCCAGGACCGTGCGACGGGCGAAGGCCACCGGTTCGTCGGCGGCATCGGGGTACTCCTCCACGATCCGGTCCACCACACCGTCTTCGAGCAGATCCGCCGATCTGATGCCTTGTGCGGCAGCCATTTCCGGTGCGTGCGCAATATCGCGGAAAACGATGGCGCTCGCCCCTTCCGGCGGCAGCGGAGCCAGCCAGCCGTGCCTGGCGGCGAGCACCCGGTCGGCGGGCAACAGCGCGAGCGCGCCACCGCCGGTGCCCTGGCCGAGCAGCACGGAGACGGTCGGGGTGTCGAGGGTGACGAGATCGGCCAGACAGCGGGCGATTTCGGGGGCGAGCCCGCGTTCCTCGGCCTCCTTGGACAGGGCGGCGCCGACGGTGTCGATGACCAGCACCAGCGGCAACCGCAGTTCCCGCGCCAGGACCATCGCGCGCCGCGCCTCGCGCAGGGCGGCCGGGCCCATGGTGTGCTCGCCCTCCTGACCGGATCGGTCGTGCCCGAACACGACACACGGTTGACCGGCGAACCGGGTGAGGGCGAGCAGGACAGTGCGATCGGACTCACCACGGCCGGTTCCGCTGAGCGGAACCCGTTGCGTCGTATGGCGAAGCAGATCCCGAATGCCCGGTCGGCCGGGCCGCCGCGAACTGAGCACCGAATCCCAAGCGCCGGCAGCCGGATTCGACGGGGTCGACGGACTACGCACCGGCGCAGCCCAACCCGGCTCGGTCGTCATCGGAACGACAGCGCCTGCGGCGACGCTCATCGCCCGGTGCGCGATCCGCCGGAACACCTCCACCGTCACCACACCGTCGATCACACCGTTGCGATAGAGGTTCTCCGCCGTCTGCACGCCGGGCGGAAACGGCCTGCCGTACAAGGCTTCGTACACGCGAGGACCCAGAAACCCGATGAGCGCGCCGGGTGCGGCGAAGGTGATGTGCCCCAGCGACCCCCACGATGCGAACACCCCACCCATCGTCGGATCACGCAGATACACCAGATACGGATGCCCCGCCGACTTGTGCACGGCCACCGCACCCGCGATCTTCACCATCTGCACGAAAGCGACTGTCCCCTCCTGCATCCGCGTGCCGCCGGAGGTCGGCGAGGCGATCAGCGGCAGCCCGAGTTCGGTGGCGCGCTCGACGGCACAGACGATCCGCTCGGCCGCTGCCACCCCGATCGATCCGGCCAGAAACGCGAACTCGCAGGCGATCACGGCCACTCGCCGCCCGCGCAACAACCCCTCCCCCGTCAGCACCGCCTCATCGGTCCCCGCCCGATCGGCCGCCGCGATGAGGTCCTGGCGATACCGCGGCGACACGGCGGGCTCGATCGGCGCCCGGTCCCAGCTCACGAAAGAGCCCGCGTCGAGCAACTGGCCGAGTAAGTCATCCGCCGACATCCGCACGCTCCGAGCGTAGCCGGACAGGTTCGGCCACAGTCACGAGATCGCAGCAGAGCATTGGGACATCTTGACAATATGTTGTGTTTTTACAACACTTCATTAGGTGAGCCCAGTCAGACGAGGGGAAACCCTGCCGATCTTCAATCGCATCGCGGTGTTGCGCGCGGAGCATCGGATGAGCCGGGCGGCGCTTGCCGAGGCCGTCAACGTGAATGTCCAGACGATCGGCGCGCTCGAGCGTGGCGATCACTATCCGAGTCTCGATCTGGCGATGCGCATCTGCGATGTGTTCGCGCTACCGATCGAAGTCGTGTTCTCCCGCAAGGAATTCGGGCCGTTGTCGGCCGAGCTCTACCCACGCACGAAAGGCGAGACGCCATGACCACCACGCTCATCGACCGCTACCAGAACTATCGGGTCCGGCGCTGGCTCGTGCAGGAACAACGGACAGCGGGGATGCTGAAGAGCTGGCGGTCGCTGCGTCGACGGCGGATTCTCGTGGTGATCGTGACGATCGCGCTGCTCGGGATCGCGGTCGCCGGCGTGATGCGCGCGCTCGACCTGTTCGGAGCGCCAGGGGTCGCACTCGTCTCGGCACTGGCGTTCCTGCCGAGCTGGACGATGCTGCGGATCGCGTCAGGCGGCCAGGATCACGCACCCGACCAGATGCTCGACGAACTGGAGATCACCGAGCGCAACAAAGCCCGCTCGGCGGGACTCGCGCTCACCCAGTCGCTGACCATGGCGCCGTTGGCGTACCTGATCTTCGGCAGCGCGTTCTCACCGGAGGCCGACG
Source organism: Nocardia sp. NPDC003183 (assembly GCF_053590715.1). Taxonomy (NCBI): domain Bacteria; kingdom Bacillati; phylum Actinomycetota; class Actinomycetes; order Mycobacteriales; family Nocardiaceae; genus Nocardia; species Nocardia sp. NPDC003183. The sequence goes on along the minus strand of NZ_JBSFTG010000007.1, from coordinate 234,962 downwards.
CCTATCGCATCGCCTACGCGGGCGGATTGATGATGCTGGCCACGATCATGGCCGGCGGCTGTGCACCGGCGATGATCCTCGGCTGGACCCGGCCCGACCCCGAACCGGAGTCCTGAAACCCTGGTCCTGAACGAAGAGCGGGGCTGCGGCCTTCATCGCAGCAGCCCCGTCCATGAGTGCAGAGACTCGAGCTCAGTAACCCTGCATGACCTTGCGCAGCGCGTACTCGGTCAAGGCGACCAGGGCCTGCTTGGCCGGTTCCCGGCGACGGGCGTCGATCGACATGATCGGCACGTCGGCGGGAACCGCCAGGGCCTGGCGGATGTCCTCGAGCGGGTACTTCGGCGCGTCGTCGAACTCGTTGAGCGCCACCAGGAACGGCAGTCCGCGGGCCTCGAAGTAGTCGACAGCGGCGAAGCTGTCTTCGAGCCTGCGGGTGTCGACCAGCACCACGGCGCCGATGGCGCCGCGGATCAGGTCGTCCCACATGAACCAGAACCGGTACTGGCCCGGCGTACCGAACAGGTACAGGACCAGGTCGTCGGCGAGGCTGATACGGCCGAAGTCCATCGCCACCGTGGTGGTGGACTTCTGCGGAATACCGGTCAGGTTGTCGATTCCGGTACTGGCGTTGGTGACCAACGCCTCGGTGCGCAGCGGAACGATCTCCGACACCGCGCCGACCATCGTGGTCTTACCCACACCGAAGCCGCCGGCGACCACAATCTTCGCCGAAGTCGGCTTGGCCGTGCGGGTATCGACCTGCGCCGTCGAATCAAATACGCCGGAGTCCACTGAGAACCCTTTCGATCAGCTCGCGACGTTCATCGTCGCTGGAATCGTCTTTCAAAGTTGCCGAAACCCGGACGTGGCCGGCCTCGATCAGATCGGCTACGAGTACCCGGGCCACCCCGATCGGGATGTACAGCTGGGCAGCTATCTCGGCAACGGACGGCGATTGCCTGCACAACTCCACGATGGACGTTTCGAGGTTGTTCAGTTCGTACTGCCGCTCCATGGCGACCGGATGCGATGCGACGAGTGCCTCCAGCGCCAACTCGACCGCCGGCCTGGTGCGGCCGGCAGTCAAGGAGTACGGGCGGACGAGGCTGGGCTCGGCGCTCCCCATGCGGTGATCGTCTATGTCCATCCCACCATCAGGAACCCATCGTGACGCGCGGGGTGGCCTGGACCGTCTGGCCAACGCGCTCGACCAGAAGTGCCATTTCGTAGCCGACCTGACCGATGTCACACGAGGTGTTGGTCAGGACCGCTAGGTAGGAGCCGTCGCCGACTGCCATGAGCAGCAGGTATCCGTGCTCCATCTCCACGACGGACTGGAGTACCGTACCGCCTTCGAACAGATTCGACACGCCGACGGAAAGGCTCGCCAGTCCGGCGGTCACCGCGGAGAGCTGTTCTGCGCGGTCGACCGGGAGCTGAGCGCTCGCGGCCATCAACAGTCCGTCAGCCGAGACCAGGACGGCATGGGCTACGCCAGGAACCTCGTTGGCGAAGTTCGAAACCAGCCAATCCAGCTGACGGTTCGTACCACCTAGATCGGGGTTCATCGGTCTCCTTTATCTCCGGTTAGGTTCATTGCCTTCATTGCGCGGCCATCCCGGACACCCTGCTGGTGACGACTCAGGCTGTTCCGGATCGTGGCGGGATCGCGTTGCTGCGGGGTGCGATCAGCGGTGCCGCTCACACCACCCGGCACAAGCCTTCCGCCCGGACTGCGCTGAGGCAAGCCGGCGGCGGTACGCACCTCGGACTGAGCTTCGCTGGCCGCGCGTGCAGCCTGCCAACCCTCGTCACCCGGTGATTCGAAGGCGGCAGCCATCTGGTTCCGGTCGGAATTCTCGTCCGTGAGCCACGCCGACATCATCTCGGCGAAGATCGGTGTTCCGCCCATCACGGAATCACCTTCCGGTGCCGGCTGCAACCTGGTCTGGAAGAACGACGCAGCCTTGACCGGATTGGACCGGAAGCTGTGCCGACCCGGATCACGCCCTGCCGACGCAGCGTTATCCGGCCCCGCAGGGTCCCGATCCCGTTGCGGCAGAGCCACTCCTGGCCCGGCGTTCGCCTGCGGTACAACACTAGCCCCGGGATCGCGCTGCGGCAGCCCATTCGGCGCAGCCGCGCGTTGGGGCAGGCCGTTGGGCGCGTCCCGCTGCGGTTGACCCGCGGCCGGAGCGCGCTGGGGCAGACCGTTGTCGGCCGAATCCTGCTGCGGCGCAGGGGTTGCGCGCTGGGGCAGACCATTGGCCGGACGGGCGGGCTGGGCACGCTGTGGAAGTCCGCTGGCCGGATCACGCTGCGGCAGACCACCGGTCTGCTCACGCTGCGGCAGACCATTGGACGGATCACGCTGCGGGAGGCCACCGGTCTGCTCACGCTGCGGGAGGCCGTTGGACGGGTCGCGCTGCGGCAGACCGCCCGTCTGGTCCCGCTGCGGTAGGCCGGTCGACGGATCACGCTGCGGCAGGCCACCGGTCTGCTCACGTTGTGGGAGACCACCGGTCTGATCGAGCCTGGGCAAACCACCGGACTGATCCCGATGCGGCAGGCGCGGCGCGGGATCGCGCTGCGGCAGGCCGCCGGAGGCGTTGCCCCGCTGCGGGAGTCCGGTCGACGGGTCACGCTGCACGGGCTCGGAATCACGCTGCGGCGCAGCGCTGCCCTGACCACGCTGCGGCAACCCGGTCGACTGCGCCGGATCACGCTGGGCGTTCGCGGCATCGCGCTGCGGCAGACCCGTTGCCGGGTCACGCTGCGGCAGGCCACCGGTCTGCTCCCGCTGCGGGAGGCCGGTCGACGGATCGCGCTGCGGCAGACCCGTTGCCGGGTCACGCTGCGGCAGACCGCCGGTCTGCTCCCGCTGCGGTAGCCGCGGCGACGGATCGCGCTGCGGCAGCCCGACCGAAGGATCACGCTGCGGGGCGCCATTGGCGCCCGGCGAACGCTGCGGCAACCCACCGGGGGTGCTCCCCCGCTGCGTCTGTGCCGAATCGCGCTGCGGCGGTGCCATGTCGCGCTGGGGCGGTGCCGCGTCACGCGGCGACTGCGCGGAATCCCGCGACGGCGCGCCGTTCGCACCCGGCTGACGCTGCGGCAGCCCACCACCGGCCTGCGGCGGCCCACCGGGCTTCTGCTCACCCGGGCCCTGCTGGCCCGGCCCGGCGGGCGGGCGCTGCGGCCCACCCGGCGCCAGGTTGCGCTTGGGTAGGTTCGCCGCGGCGAGCTTGCCGCGCTGCGGCACGTTCCCCTGGCCCGGCGCGGGCGGACGCAGCGACGGCGACGACTGCTCGTTCGCGTCCTGGGCCACGCCCGAAGCCATCGAGTTGCCCGGCTGACGTTGCGGCAGCCCACCACCGGCACCCGCCGGCGGCCCGCTGGTTCCGGGATCCACGGTGACCATCACGTTGCCACCCGGGGTGCGGGTGATCGCGCGGGTCTGCATGGTGCTGCTCGGCTGCTGCTGCTGCTGCGGGTTCGGTCGCTGCTGCTGCGGTGCGGGCGCGTTCTGCTGCTGCACCTGCTGCGGCGGCACCACCGGGCCACCGGCACCGGCGACGATGAGGCCGACCGGCACATGCACGGTGACGGTGACGCCCGGATCGCGCGCGGTATCGAAGGTCGGACGCAGGCGCACGGTGAGACCGTGGCGCTCGGCCAGCCGGCCGACCACGAACAGACCCATGTGGCGGGCGGTGTCGGGACCGGGCTCCGCGGTCTGCTCGAGCCGGTGGTTGATCTCCGACATCTCGGCAGGCGGCATACCGATGCCGCGGTCGGCGACCTCGATCAGCAGACCCTGGTCGTGTGCCTGGGCGAAGGTGAACTTGACGTCAGTCTCCGGCGGGGAGGCCCGCAGCGCGTTGTCGAGCAGCTCGGCGAACAGGTGCGCCATATCGGAGGCGGCCGGTTCGACCAGCGAGCCACGCGGTGTGGCGCCGAGCTTGACCCGCTCGTAGTCCTCGACCTCGGAGATCGCGGCACGCAGCACGTCGGCGATCTCGACCGGGGCCGACTTGGTGCGACGCTGCTTGGTACCCGCGAGAATCAGCAGGTTGTCACCGTTACGGCGCATGCGCGCGGCGAGGTGGTCGAGCCGGAAGAGGTTCTCGAGCAGGCGCGGGTCCTTCTCGTCGTACTCCATCGCCTCGATGAGGGTGAGCTGATGGTCGACGAGCGACTTGGACCGGCGGGCCAGCGTCTCGAACATGTCGTTGACCTGCGAACGCATCTGCGCCTGGTCGCTGGCCAGGCGCAGCGCCTGACCGTGGATATCGTCGACGGCGCGGGCGAGCTGGCCGATCTCCTCGTCGGAGCGCACCGGCATCGGCTCGAGCGGCACGTCCTCGGGCGCGGCACCGTTGCGGAGCTGGGCGACCTCGTGCGGCAGATCGGACTCGGCGACGCGCAGCGCGGCCAGCCGGAGGCGGTGCAGCGGCACGATCATCGAGCGGGCGACGAACACGGCGAGCAGCAGCGCGGCCAGGATCGTCGCGATGACGACAGCGGTATAGGTCCAGGCACCGGTGGCGGCCGCATCGGTGAGCTCGTCCATCGAGACCTCGATGGCCTTGGTCGCCTCGTTCACGACGCCTTCGTAGGCCTGCAGACTCGAGTAGAGCGAGGTACGCAAGTCGCCGACGGGCAGCTTGCCCGCGGACACCTCGGGACTGCTGATCAGGTTCGCCCGGATATCGGCCTGAGCCTTGAGGTCGGCGATCACCCGATCGCCGTCGGGGAAGCGGTTGGACAGCACATCGAGCAGATGGCTCTCGGTCGCGACACCGGTGAGGAAGGTCTGCGCCCCCGTGTCCTGCCCACGCAGCATCCCGGCCAGACCGGCGAGCTCGTCGACGAGCACCGAACGCGTGTTGAGCGAGTCGACCAGACGCAGCTTGGCCGTGTCCATCACCGGATCGCTCACCTGAGCGATGGTGGACTCCACGATGCTGACGCTGTCCTGGGTCATCTGCTCGACCCCGGAAAGCACCGGCTCGGCGGACGTCGACAGCGCCTTACCCTGCGCGCGCACGTTCTTGGCCTGCTTGACCATCCGCTCCAGCGCGCCGTGCGCGGCAGGCAGATCGGTCAGCCGGCCGAGCGAGGTCTCGGCCGCGGCGACGGCGGCGTCGAGATCGGCGAGGTCCTTGTCGGTGACCAGGGTGACCCCCGGACCGGCCGGCACCAACTGACTGCCGGCCACCTTCGCCGTGCCTGCACTCAGCGCGGTGACCGTCGGAATCGTGTCTACCTGCTCGTTGATACTGGAGAGCCGGTTGGCCTCCGAGAACTCGGAGGTAATTCTCGACACGCCGAGCCCGACCGCGACCGCGAGTGGCACGGCAAGCACGGCCGTAACCTTCCAACGCAGGTCCCAGTTGCCGAGCGCCCAGCGTTTGCTGCCGGACCTAGCGGCGTCACGCATCTCCCACTCACTTTCCAAACTGGCCTCGTACCGTACGCCTGAGGCGAACCTCCACAGGCGCGATGGTGGCTCGCCAGTGGCTGCTGGCCGAGAACTACGGCTGGCCGAGAAATTGCGTCTACGACTGCCCGAATAAGTGACATCGGATTCTAACGGATCAATAACTTCTTGGCTGACTCCCGGTAGAGGTCCGCTCGATGACCAGCCCGTTGTAGGCAAAACCAAAGGTCGCGGCACCCCCTCGGGTGTCGCGTGAAGTCTGCCACAATCATCTGGATCTATCGAGCGGGCATCGAAGCGAGGCTAGGGAGTCACGGGGTTGGACACCGAACACGAGTACCGGCCGGTCTATCAGACCAGCCTGGTCGACCCAGCCGACTTCTGGTCCGCCGCAGCTCAGGGCATCGAGTGGGATGTCGAACCGCAGCAGATCGTCGATGCCGCCGATAAGCGGTCGGCCCGGTGGTTCCCCGATGCCCGCCTGAATACCTGCGTGAACGCCCTCGACCGCCACGTCAGAGCGGGCACTGTCGACCAGGGTGGACACGCCGATCAACCCGCCCTCATATATGCCTCCGCTATGACGGACACCACCACGATTTACACCTACGCCGAATTGCTCGACGCGGTGGCCGAGTTCGCGGGAGCCATGCGCGATCTCGGTGTGGTGGCCGGTGATCGGGTGGTGATCTATCTGCCGATGATTCCCGAAGCGGTGATCGCGATGCTGGCCTGTGCCCGCATCGGCGCGGTGCACTCGGTGGTGTTCGGCGGGTTCGCCGCACCCGAGCTGGCCGCCCGCATCGACGACGCCGAGCCGGTCCTGATCATCACCGCCTCTGGCGGGCTGGAACCCAACCGCCGCATCGACTACCCGCCGATCGTGATGGCCGCGCTCGACCTCGCCGAGACCGCGTCGGTACGCACGGTGATCGTGAAGCAGCGGCCCCAGTTCACGACGATCGAGTTCCCGGCCGCCCTGCCCGCCACCGACGTGCTGCCGTCCTCGGAGCAGACCGTCGCCGCCCGCTGGGTCGATTGGGACGACTGCGTCGACGGCGCGGCGCCCGCCGATCCGGTCTCGGTGGCCGCCACCGATCCGCTCTACATCCTCTACACCTCCGGCACCACCGGTAAGCCGAAGGGCGTGGTGCGCGACAACGGCGGACACGCGGTGGCGCTGGCCTGGTCGATGCGCAATATCTACGACGTCGGCCCTGGTCAGGTGTTCTGGGCCGCCTCCGATGTGGGCTGGGTCGTCGGCCACTCCTACATCGTCTACGCACCCCTGCTGGTCGGCGCGACGACGGTGCTCTACGAGGGCAAACCGGTCGGCACCCCCGACGCGGGCGCGTTCTGGCGGATCGTCGACGAGCACGACGTGCGGGTGCTGTTCACCGCGCCGACCGCGTTGCGCGCGATCCGCCGCGCCGACCCCGACGCCACCGCGGCCCACCGCCACGACCTGTCCCGGCTGCGCGCGCTGTTCTGCGCGGGCGAGCGCCTGGATCCGGCCACCTTCGACTGGGCGACGAACACCCTGCTCGCCGATCATCCCGACACCCCGGTGGTCGATCACTGGTGGCAGACCGAGACCGGCTGGCCGATCTGCGCCGACCCGCTCGGCGTGCAGGAACTGCCGGTCAAGCCCGGTTCGGCGAGTGTGCCGGTGCCCGGCTACCGGCTGCGCGTGCTCGACGCGAACGGCAACGCGGTTCCGGCCGGGACCGAGGGCAACATCGTCATCGGGCTGCCGCTGCCCCCCGGCTGCCTGACCGGGTTGTGGCGCGACCGGGATCGCTTCATCCGCTCGTACCTGTCGGCCTTCCCCGGCCATTACCTCACCGGCGACTCCGGCTACTTCGACGAGGACGGCTATCTCTACGTCCTCGGGCGCAGCGACGACGTGATCAACATCGCCGGGCATCGCCTGTCGGCGGGCAGCATCGAGGCCGCCATCGCCGGGCACGAGGCCGTCGCCGAATGCGCGGTGATCGGCATGCCCGACGAGCTCAAGGGCAGCCTCCCGCTGGCCTATGTGGTGCTCAAGCAGGGCGTCGAGATCGACCAGCAGCAGTTGCGCGCCGAACTCGACGACCGGGTGCGTGCCCAGATCGGGGCGATCGCCACCCTGCACGACTCGATCATCGTCACCGGCCTGCCCAAGACCCGTTCCGGCAAGATCCTGCGCAAGACGATCCGCCAGCTCACCGCCGGTGAACACGTCGAAACCCCCGCCACCATCGAGGACCCCCACGTCCTCACCGCCCTGGCGGACCGCATCCTCGCCAACCCACCACTGGGCAGCATCACGCCGACCGCCACCCCCGAACAGGACAACGATCCAGTCTCGCCGACCCCGTAGACATCCGAGGTCTTCGCAGCCCCGCAGGGGCGTCTCGGCCGCCTCGATCCGGACTGACCAGAGGGCGCGACGAAGGAGTGCCCGCCGGGAGGGAAGATCGAGGCCACCAGGCCGAGACCCCGCGGCGCCCGCGTTGCCAGAAATATAAGCTCACCACGTGACTTCCTCTACCGTTCTCGTCGTCGATGACGACGAGGACGTTCTCGCCTCGGTCGAACGCGGCCTGCGACTGTCCGGTTTCCGGGTGCTGGTCGCGCGCGACGGTGGTGCCGCGCTGCGCGCCGTCGCCGAGCAGGCGCCCGACGCGGTGGTCCTCGACATGAACATGCCGGTCCTCGACGGTGCCGGGGTGGTCACGGCCTTGCGGGCAATGGGCAATGACGTGCCCATCTGCGTGCTCAGCGCCCGTGCTTCGGTGGACGACCGGATCGCGGGTCTCGAGTCGGGCGCCGACGACTACCTGGTGAAACCGTTCGAGCTGGCCGAATTGGTGGCCAGGATCAAGGCCCTGCTGCGCCGCCGCACCGACACACCCGAGCCCGTGGCGCCCGGCGCGCTGACGGTCGGGCCGTTGCTGGTCGATGTCGCGGGGTATCGCGCACTACTGCACGGGCGCGAAATCGAGCTCACCAAAAGGGAATTCGAATTGCTGTCGACGCTCGCCCGGAATGCCGGTGTGGTGTTGACGCGAGAACGGCTGCTGGAATTGGTGTGGGGTTACGATTTCATAGCCGATACGAATGTGGTGGACGTGTTCGTCGGATACCTGCGCAGGAAACTCGAAATAGATGACACGCCACGGATTTTGCACACGATTCGCGGGGTGGGTTTCGTACTCCGGGAATCGAAATGATCTCCGAACAACCGCTGAAACGTCGTCGCAGACAATCGTTTTCGCTCCGGACAAGAGTCGCGGGGGCGGCTGCGGCGGGCGCCGTCATCATCGTCACGATCGCCGCTTTCGTGGGTTTTCAAGCAATCGAGCGCAATAATGTCACCCAAACCGATCAGCAACTGGAAATCGCTTCGCGCATCGTGCTGATCGAGCCGGTGCTGGCAACCGGGTTCGTCAACCTGACCGGATTGCAGAACACCATGGCGCTCACGGTGCGCGACGACGGCCAGGTGACCGCGTCGAGCTCGACCCAGCTGCCGGATCTGCCCCCCGGCTCGCAGACCGTCGAGCTGAACGACCAGCCCTATCGGGTGCTCACCACCACCGAGAACCAGCCCGCGGGTCGCACTGTCTCGCTGGCCATTCCCACCACCGAGGCCACCAAGGCCACCGACGACCAGCAACGCTGGGTCCTCGCGGGCGCGGCGATCGCGGTGGCGGCCGCGGCGGCGCTGGGCTGGCTGCTCGCCGGGCGTGCGGTCGGCCCGATCGTGAAGCTGACCAAGCAGGTGTCGGCCCGCAGCACGGGCGGTGGGCCGGACGAGCACGACCGCCCGGTCGACGGTTCCGGTGTCGACGAAGCGGTGAAGCTGGCCGACGCGGTGAACACCATGCTGGCCCGCGTCGACCAGGCCCAGGCCGAGACCGCCGCCGCGCTGGAAACCGCCCGCGACTTCGCCGCCGTCTCCGCCCACGAACTGCGCACCCCGCTCACCGCGATCCGCACCGACCTCGAGGTCCTGCGCACCCTCGACCTCACCGACGACCAGCGTCGCGAGATCCTCGACGACCTCGCCCGCAACGAGACCAGGGTGGAAACCACCCTGTCCGCGCTGGAACGGCTCGCCCGCGGCGATCTCACCGCCGAGGCCGATCACGTCCCCACCGATGTCGCCGACCTGTGCGACCAGGCCGCCCACGACGCCATGCGCCACAACCCCGGCCTGGCGGTGCGCATCGACACCGACGCCGAGCTGGTGACCCGGGGCCTGCCCGCAGGCCTGCGGCTGGCCGTCGACAACGCGCTCACCAATTCGGTGAAGCACGGCGGCGCCACCGCCGCTGTCGTGTCGGCGCATCGCACCGCGCACGGCCGGATCGTCATCGCCGTCGACGACAACGGCACCGGCGTCGCGCCCGGCGAACGCGAGGCGGTCTTCGCGCGGTTCGCCCGCGGCGCCAACGCCGCCAAGGGCGGTTCGGGCCTCGGCCTCGCGCTGGTGGCCCAGCAGGCCCAGTTGCACGGCGGGCTGACGTACTTCGAGGAGAGTCCACTCGGCGGCGCCCGCCTCGTCATCGACCTGCCCGCGCGACCGGCCCGGTAGAAACACGAAAGCCCCGCACCCACGATGGTCGTGGATGCGGGGCCGAGCTCGCTGCTACTTGTCGCTCTTGAAAGCGTCCTTCACTCTGCCCGCCGCGCGCTCGGCAGCTTCCTTCACGTTGGCCGCTGCCTTCTTCGCTTCCGCCTCGATCTTCTCGCCCTCGGCCTTGGCCTTGGCCTTGACATCGTCGGTGTCGGACATCGAACCTCCACTCTCGTGAGTTCCGCGCCTGATCGGCGCGGGGTGAAGACACTCGCGAGAATACCGCACAGTTAACAACCAGCGACTGAAGCTGGAATCAGGGGAGAACCTGCGGGATCGACTCCGGGATGACCAGGCCGATCACCGCGCCGAGCACCGCGCCGGTGATCGCGAAGGAGACGCCCGAGGTGAACGCGCACAGGAAGTAGCCGATGATGAACGCGGCCAGGCCCGGGATGCACAGGATCGCCGCGGTCAGGAAGCCGATGGTGGCACCGGCGGCCGCACCGTTCTGAACGGGGTCGTGGTTACCGGCCTCGGGGTTGGTGGCGATGCTCTTCAGCTCGTCGGTGGTGGCGGCGGACAGCTGCGGGGCGATCTGCAGCGTGCGGCCGTCCTCGGAGACGACCGAAGCCAGCGCGATGTTGTTGCCACCGACGGTGGTCAACGTCAGCGGCAGCTCGCTGACCTTGTCTCCGGTGGCGGAGATGACCGCGACGTTGGTGGAGTCGGGCGAGAGCACGAAGCGGCCGTTGTCGACGGTCGCGGAGACGGTGCGCAGGTCCGGCGAGACGGTGGTCTTGTAGCCGACGCCGTCGGCGGCGCCTTCGCCTGCCAGCCCGGCGGCGATCTCGGCCTGACGCGCGACGGTGACGTCAGCGGCCGCGGTGCCCGTGGTGACGAGCGACGCCGCGACGACCAGCGGCAGTGCGGCGAAGACCGCACGGCGACCCGCGCGAGTGATGTTGTGGCTGAACATGTTCGGTTCTCCCTCCCGATGCTTCCGAAGAATCCCCGAACCCCCCGGACGAATCGAAAAAATCTCGATGTCGATTGACTCGAGAGTTGTACCGAACCACTACGGTGTTGTGGAATATGTTGTGACACAAGGCATAGTTTGAACAGGTAGCTATCGATCGGCGATCGCGCGCAGTACTCGACCGGCATACCGGCAGCTACCTCGAACAGCCCTTCCTCAACGAACTCTCAGACATCTCCCACGTCCGGCACCGAACTCCGGGATACCGTCGCCGATGTGATCGACAAACGCGCTCGCCTGCTCTGCTTCACCACTGCCCTCGCGCTGGCGGGCGGTGCTGTCGCCTGTTCCGGCAAGGATGCCGCACCGACCGGGATCGCGCTCGTCAACGCTGATTCCGGGCCGACCGGCGAGCGTGTGGCCAAGGCGGTGCAGGATGCGGGTGGCTATGAGTGGACCGTCGCGAAGCCCGGTGAGATCGACGCAGGCGATTACGCCGCCGTGATCACCCTGCCCGCCGACCTCACCGCGTCGATGGCCACCCTCGCCACCCCGGAACCCAAGCGCGCCAAGGTGACCGTCGCCACCCACGACGGCGCCGACACGAACACGGTGAACGGCGCGGTCGATGTGGTGACGCACCGGATCGGCGCGTCCGGCGTCGACGCGGCGCTGGCCGCGGTCTCGCAGGCACGCAACCAGATGACCTCGGTCCAGTTCACCGCCCAGCTGCTCAGCGCGGGCGTGAACGCCGCCGCCGACGGTGCGAGCCAGTTCAGTGGCGGTGCGGAGCAGATGCTCGGCTTCCTCGACTACGCGAAAGAGGGAGCGGGCCAGCTCACTTCGGCGATCGAGCTGCTGAACCAGACCGTCGACGGCGCGGCGAAGCAGGCGACCCAGCTGGCCGATGCCCTCGGCGCCACCGGCGTCACCATCGCCAGCGTCCAGAGCAGCGCGGCCGCCATGGGCTCCGGCCTCGACCAGATCCTGCCCCTTCTGAAAGCCCTCCCCTTCGCGGGCGACCCGCAGCTCGCCGACATCATCACCAAACTCGAAGCGCTACGCGGCGTATCGACCCAGGCAGGCACCCAACTCGACGGCCTCAGCGAATTGACCGGCGCCGCAGTCGATCCCAACACCGACCTCGGCACCCTCCTGCGCACCGTCGTGGCCCGCCTCAACAGCGCCCGCGACCAGCTCACCCAGGGCGCCGAACTCGCCAAGGGCCTGCCCACCCTCGCCGAACAGGGCGGCGCCCAACTCCTCTCGGCCGTCGAACAACTCACCGGCGGCGTCGGCGCCCTGCAGAACATCGTCGGCAACCTCAACACCCAAACCGGCAAGGCCCTCGAGGCCCTCCCCCCACGAGGCCAGTCCCAGCAATCCGCCCTCGCCCTCGCCCTCACCGACCCCGTCGAAGTCGTCCGGGAGTGACCCCACCACCAACCGCCTTCGGTAGTCGTCGACGAACAGTGTCGAGGCGGCAACACGGTCGGTAAGCTCGGCCCATGACGATCCAGGCCGTGGACTCGCTACCCCATCAGATGACGGAAGAGCAGTACCGTCAGCTCCCCGAGGACGTCTCCAGGGAGATCGAGGTAGTGCACGGGCACGTCATCCTCTGCGAATCACCGTCACCTGAGCACAACCGCATCGACCGACGCCTCGCAGGCGCCATGGAAGACCTGCCGAGCACCGAACCGTGCATCCGCGCCGAGACCGACATCGACGTGGTGCTCTGGCGGGTTCCGAAGTTCACCTTCCGCCGTCCCGATGTCACGGTATACCGATGCCTGCAACAGCCGGGAGACAAGCCGGAGGCAGGCGACGCACTGATCGTGGTCGAGGTGTCGTCGACGTCGACAGCGGCCGAGGACTTGCTCGACAAGAAGGCGCAGTACGCGCGAGTCGGTATTCCGCTCTACCTCGTCGTCATGCTCGACCCGAAATTCGCGATAGCGGAGGTGCTCGAGTTCCGGCTCGACGCGCACGCCCGCGAGTATCGGCTCCACCAGATCCACCGCGACGGGTTACTCCGGCTCGAACACGTGATCGTCGGGGACATCGCCTTCGCCGAGCTCACTCGCTGAACCAACGCGGCCCGGTCGGTTTCGACCGGGCCGCAGGGGTTTTCAGGGTCAGGGCAGGACCTGCGGGATGATGTGCGGTGCGGCCACGCCGACCACGGCGCCGATCAACGCGCCGATCAACGCGTTCGGGAGACCTACCAGGCCGACGCACGGCAGGTAGAGGATCATCGTGGTGATCATCGGGATGCACACGACGGCGGCGACGAGCGCGCCGATGCCGGCGCCGATGGCGGCGGCGTTCTGGACCGGGTCGGGGAATTGCGCGGTGGGGGTGGTCGCGATGGTCTTCAGTTCGTCGCTCGCCTCCGCGGTGGGCCGCGGTGTCACCGTCATGCTTCGCCCGTCGGCCGCGATCTCGGTCGCCAGGGCGATCACATTGCCGCTGACCGTGGTGAACGAGGTGGGGACCTCCCCGATCGGATCGCCGGTCGCGGACTCGACGATGACCCGGGCCCGGTCGGGTGCGAGCAGGAACCGGCCCTCCTCCACCGAGGCGGCTACGGTGCGCAGGTCCGGTGCGACCGTGGTGCGGTAGCCCTGCTCCGCACTCGACAATCCCGCCGCGTACTGCGTCTGCTGGTCGACCTCCGCAGACGCGACCCCGGCCACGCTCACCGCCACGGCGATGGGCAGCGCCACGGCCAGCGCACGGCGAACAACCTTGTGTTGGAACATGATCGAGAATCTCCCTCCCGAAACCCCCGAAGAACCCGGCCCCGGGCGAATCGAACAAGTCACTGTCATGGACAACGCATTGGAAACGAATCACACGGGAGCCGTTGGGCTCCGTCATACGCGGGGCACATTACCCCGCGGCTCGCGAGGCGGGTGCCTTACCCCTGAAACAGCAACGGCCCGTGCCTCCCTGAGGAGGCACGGGCCGAAATGCGGTGAGATCAGTTCGCGTTGAGCAGGTCGATCACGAAGACCAGCGTCTTGCCGGAGAGCGCGTGGCCCGCGCCCGCGGCACCGTAGGCGAGGTCCGGCGGGATCACCAGCTGACGACGGCCGCCGACCTTCATGCCGGGGATGCCGTCCTGCCAGCCCTGGATCAGGCCGCGCAGCGGGAAGGTGAGGGACTCGCCGCGATCCCAGGAGGAGTCGAACTGCTCACCGTTGTCGAACTCGACGCCGACGTAGTGCACCTCGACGGTGCCACCGGCCACCGCTTCTTTGCCTTCGCCCTCGATGAGGTCGGTAATGACGAGCTCGGTGGGCGCGGGGCCCTCCTGGAATTCGATCTCCGGCTTGGTCATGCGGGCTATCCCCTTCGATAGATTGCTGTACCCAACAAAGTTGCCGACAACGGCGGATCGAAACTAGCGGTTGTCGATCGCGCGGTAGTCGCGTTCACCGTAACCGGTGTAGATCTGGCGCGGGCGGCCGATCTTCAGCGGCTCGGAGTGCATCTCACGCCAGTGCGCGATCCAGCCGGGCAGCCGGCCCATCGCGAACAGCACGGTGAACATGCGGGTCGGGAAGCCCATGGCCCGGTAGATGACGCCGGTGTAGAAGTCGACGTTCGGGTACAGACGACGCGACACGAAGTAGTCGTCGGTGAGGGCGGCCTCTTCGAGCTGCTTGGCGATGTCGAGCAGCTGGTCGTCGCCGCCGATCTTCGACAGGATCTTGTCGGCGGCCTGCTTGACCAGCGTCGCGCGCGGGTCGTAGTTGCGGTAGACGCGGTGTCCGAAGCCCATGAGCTTCACGCCGTCTTCCTTGTTCTTGACCTTGCGGATGAATTCCTTGACGTCGCCGCCGTTGGCCTTGATCTCGTCGAGCATCTCGAGCACGGCCTGGTTGGCGCCGCCGTGCAGCGGGCCCCACAGCGCGTTGATGCCACCCGATACCGAGGTGAACAGGTTGGCGTCGGAGGAGCCGACGAGGCGCACGGTCGAGGTGGAGCAGTTCTGCTCGTGGTCGGCGTGCAGGATCAGCAGCATGTCGAGCGCGGCGGCGACCTCGGGGTCGACCTCGTAGGGCTCGGCCGGGAATCCGAAGGTCATCCGCAGGAAGTTCTCGACCAGCGACAGCGAGTTGTCGGGGTAGAGGAACGGCTGACCGACCGACTTCTTGTACGAGTAGGCCGCGATGGTGGGCAGCTTGGCCAGCAGGCGGATAGTGGACAGCTCGACCTGCTCGGGGTCGCGCGGGTCCAGCGAGTCCTGGTAGTACGCCGACAGCGCGTTCACCGCGGACGACAGCACCGGCATGGGGTGCGCGTTGCGCGGGAAGCCGTCGAAGAACCGCTTCAGGTCCTCGTGCAGCAGCGTGTGGCGACGGATGCGATCGGTGAAGTCGTCGAGCTGGGCCTGGGTCGGCAGCTCGCCGTAGATGAGCAGGTAGCTGACCTCGATGAAGGTCGAGCGGCCCGCCAGCTGGTCGATCGGGTAGCCGCGGTAGCGCAGGATGCCCGCTTCACCGTCGATGTAGGTGATGGCCGACTTGGTCGACGCGGTGTTCATGAAACCGGGGTCATAGGTGACGTAACCGGTGCTGGCCAGCAGCTTGCCCAAGTCGAGCCCGTCGTTACCCTCCGCGGCCTTGGTGACCGAGATCGGGAACTCGCCACCGGGGTACTGGAGTACCGCCTTGGCGTCTTCGGTGACGTTGGTGATGTTCTCAGCGGGCACGGAAGGATCCCTCTCAGGCTAGAACCGTAGGCACCGGTGCGGTCGGCACAGGTGCGCTTGCGCTAACGCTAGCTGTTGTTCGGTCAGGACGAGCAATCAGGGTTGTCCTGTCCTGTTCTCACACCGGTCACGTGCGGCGGTGAGGTCGGCGCAAGGCCGGGGACCTGCGCCGATCCCGTTTTCCACACCATCAGCGCGGCGGTGCCCGACGATTGCCGAGCACACGGATCCGGTTCCCGAATCCCCTTGCCGCGCAAGTCAATTCATGGCCACGGCGGAGTGCGCGCGAGTGACCCGGTAGCGCACGAAGGCGGGGAAGGCCAGCGCGGCGAGCACCACGCCGATCACCACCAGTACGCCGCCACCGGCAGCCGCTACAGCAGTACCCATGCTCGCCGCGGCGAAACCGTGGGCAACGTCACCGATCCGCGGCCCACCTGCGACGACCACGATGAACACGCCCTGCAACCGTCCCCGCATCTCGTCGGTGGACACATTGAGCAACATGGCCGTGCGGAACGCCGCCGAGACCATGTCGACCGCGCCGCCGAACGCCAGGAAGGCCACCGCGATCCACAGCCACACGCCCAGTCCGAACCAGTGCCCGGCCAACCCCACCGCGAGCCCGAAGCCGACCATCGCCACACCCCACAGCGCGATGCACACGATCACCGCCAGTCCCTGCCTGCGCACCCGCGGTATCCACCCGGAGAACACGCCGCCGATCACCGAACCCGCCGCGATGGCCGCGAACAACAGGCCCAGCGCCACCCCGCCTTCGGCCGGATCGTGGAACGTCTCGTGCGCGATCTGCGGGAACAGCGCGCGCGGCATGCCGAACACCATGGCGATGATGTCGACGACGAACGACGCGAGCAGGATGCGCTGACCCGCGAGATAGCGGAATCCGTCGAGTACGGCGCGCAGCCCGGCCCGGCGCTGCTCGCCGGTCGGCGGGAAGGCGGGCAGCCGCCACACCGCCCACAGCGTCGCGAGCAGGGCGATCGAGTCGATCAGATACAGCATCGGCAACCCGATCACGGGGATCAGGACACCGGCCAGCACCGGTCCCGCGATCATGCCGACGTTCTGCACCGTCATGCTCAGCGAACTGGCCGAGGCCATCAGCTCCGGCGGCAGCAACCGGGCGATCAGGGCGCTACGAGTGGGCTGATTGACCGCGAAGAACGCCTGCTGGGTGGCGAACAGCCCGAGGACGAGCCACACATTGTTCACCCCGAGCGCGGCCTGCACCCAGAACGCCACCGCGGTCAGGCCCGTGCCCGCCGTGGTGATGACGAGCAGGGTGCGCCGGTCCATCACATCGGCGAGCGCGCCGCCCCAGAGCCCGAACACCACCAGCGGAACCAGTCCGAACAAACCGGCCAGCCCGACGTAGCCGGAACTGCCGGTGATCTGGAAGATCTGCTGCGGTACCGCGACCACCGAGAGCTGAGCGCCGATGACGGTGACGATATTGGTCGTCCACAGTCTGCGATAGTCGCGATTACGCAGGGGTTCGGTGTCGGCGAGCAGCTTCACTCAGCGCAGATTAGCCACTGCGGCCCGGTCATCCCATGTTTAGGCGCAGTGACATAGCCCACCGCTCGTTACGGCTGCAAACGTTGGACCGTTGTGGTGTGCCCGTCGATCCGCAGCACGATGCGGTTGTGCAGCCTGCCGCGCCGACCCTGCCAGAACTCCACCTCGTCGGGTCGCAGCAGGTAACCGCCCCAGAACGGGGGCACGGGAATGTCGTCGACATCGGCGAAACGGGCCGTCGTCTCGGCCAGCACGCGATCGAGTTCGGCCCGCGTGGCCACCGGCTGCGACTGCTGCGAAGCCCACGCGCCCAGCCGCGACTCCCGCGGCCGCGCCGCCCAGTACGCCGCGGTCACCGCGGCGGACACCCGCTCGGTCACGCCGCGCACGTGCACCTGCCTGGCGAGCGCGGGCCAGACGAAACTTGCCGCCGCGTACGGGTCGGCGGCGAGCTGGGTGCCCTTGGCCGAGTCGTAGTTCGTATAGAAGGTGACGCCCTCGGGCGAGAGTCCTTTGCACAGGACCGTGCGCGCCACCGGTCGCGGCGCGGGGCCGGTGAGCGAGACCGTGGCCAGCACCATCGCGTTGGGTTCGGCGACTCCGGCGCCGCGCGCCTGCTCGATCCAGCTGCGCAGCAACGGTTCCCAGCCACCGGCCACCCAGGTCTCGTCGAGATCGGGTTCGGTGGCAGCGACGATCAGGGGATTGCCGTAGTCGACACGCATCGCGGCGAGGTCGGGCGCGGTGGTCGCGGCGGGGTCCAGGTCACGCATAGGGGCGAGATTACTCCGCGGTATGTCCGGGTCTAGGGTTCAGAAATATCGGCATGCCCCTGCAAGGAGAGTCACCATGACTACCAGCTCGGTACCACAGGATTTCGTCAGCGGATTGGAAGGCGTGGTGGCCTTCACCACCGACATCGCCGAGCCGGACAAGGACGGTGGCGCCCTCCGATATCGCGGCGTCGACATCCAGGATCTGGTCACCGATCAGGTGACGTTCGGCGACGTGTGGGCCCTGCTGGTCGACGGTGAGTTCGGTCGCGGCCTGCCGCCCGCCGAGCCCTTCCCGCTGCCGGTACACACCGGTGACGTGCGCGTCGACGTGCAGGCCGGCCTCGCGATGCTCGCCCCGATCTGGGGCTACGAGCCGCTGCTCGACATCGACGACGAGACCGCCCGCGAGAACCTCGCCCGCGCCTCGGTGATGGCGCTGTCGTACGTGGCGCAGTCCGCCCGCGGCATCTATCAGCCCGCCGTTCCGCAGCGCAAGATCGACGAGTGCGACACCGTCACCGAGCGGTTCATGACCCGCTGGAAGGGTGACCCGGACCCGCGCCACACCGAGGCCATCGACGCCTACTGGGTGTCCGCGGCCGAGCACGGCATGAACGCTTCCACTTTCACCGCCCGCGTCATCGCCTCCACCGGCGCCGATGTGGCGGCGTCGCTGTCCGGCGCGATCGGCGCCATGTCGGGCCCGCTGCACGGCGGCGCCCCGGCGCGCGTGCTGCCGATGATCGAGGCCGTCGAGCAGTCCGGTGACGCCCGGGCGCTGGTCAAGGGCATCCTGGACCGCAAAGAGAAGCTGATGGGCTTCGGCCACCGCGTGTACCGCGCCGAGGACCCGCGCGCCCGCGTGCTGCGCGCCACCGCCCAGCGCCTCGACGCCCCCCGCTTCGAGGTGGCCGCCGCGCTGGAGCAGGCCGCGCTGGCCGAGCTGCGCGAGCGTCGCCCGGATCGCGCCATCGAGACCAATGTCGAGTTCTGGGCCGCGGTCATCCTCGACTTCGCCGAGGTTCCGGCGCACATGATGCCCGCGATGTTCACCTGTGGCCGGACCGCCGGTTGGTGTGCCCACATCCTCGAGCAGAAGCAGCTGGGCAAGCTGGTCCGCCCCGCCGCGATCTACACCGGGCCCGGCCCCCGCACCCCGGACGAGGTTCCGGGCTGGTCCACCATCTCGCAGCACTGAGTCGTCGAACCGGGCGCCGCGATCTCGGCGCCCGGTTCATTCTCAGCTATTTGCGGTGTCTAATGATTCACCTGCTAGAACGTGTTCGACGAGCACCGCGACCGGTTCGGCGATAACATCCCAGCGAATATGTTCGTGAGGGGTGGATCGTGTACAGCAATGGTTTGTCGCGGCGTCGGCTGTTCGGCGCCTGCGCTGCTCTCACCACTGCGGTTGCCACAGGATGCGCTGTCGCACAAGGTGATTCGGCCGCACCCGAGTCAACCGGCCGCACCGATGGGCTGCCTGCCTCGCCGGTGAGCGCGCACCCGATCGCCACCCCGGAGGCGGTGCCGACCCCCTTTCCCGCCCAGGTGGCCGCCCGGCACGCGGGCGCCGTCCCGCATCAGTGGGGCGTCGATCTGCCCGGCATCACCAGCGGCTTCCCCACGGGCGGCAAGCGGTTCGCGCTCACGTTCGACGCGTGCGGCGGTCCCGGCAACAGTGACCTCGACCAGGCCCTGATCGACCTGCTGATCGCCGAACAGATCCCGGCCACCCTGTTCCTCAACAAACGCTGGGTCGACGCCGATCCGGCTCGGGTCCAGCGGCTGGCGGCGAATCCGCTGTTCGAACTGGCCAATCACGGTGGCGCGCACAAGCCGCTCTCGGTGTCGGGCCGGTCCGCCTACAAGGTTGCGGGCACCGCCTCCGCCGAGGAGGCCGCGTACGAGGTCTGGGACAACCACCAGCGGATCATCGAGCTCACCGGCCGCGCGCCGCGATTCTTTCGCGCGGGCACCGCGCACTACGACGAGGTGGCGGTCGCGATCGTGAACGAATTGGGCGAGACCCCACTGGGTTTCACCGTCAATGCCGACTTCGGGGCAACCGCGTCGGCGGCACAGGTGCAGCGGGCGATGAGCGCGGCCACTCCCGGCGGTATCGCGCTCGCGCATCTGCACCGTCCTCGATCGGGGACCGCGGCCGGAATGGCCGCGGCGCTACCGGCCCTGCGCGCAGCGGGTTTCACGTTCGTCCACCTGTAGCGGACGCCGCCCGCGCAGCGTCGCGCGGCCGGCGCGTTCAGCGCGTCAACGCCGCGAAATCGATCGCGACAGAGGCCCCTCGGTCGACGGTGAAGAACGCCGCCTCCAAGCGCGTTCCGAGTTCGATCTGGCCGACCGCCGCGAGCGGCACCGGCTGAATCAACCGCACCCGCCACGGCAACGGCTCGTCCCAGGCCCGCATCTCGAGATCGAGCCGGAGCACCGGATCGTCGCGTCCGGTGTAATCCGCCGCGATGGGCGCCACCGCGAGCACGATGGCCTCCGCTCGCCGCCCGTTGGCCAGAATCTTGGCCGCGGCCTTGCGCCCCGACTCCGGCGCCTCTGGCACGAACAGCACCACTCGCTCCCGGTCCCCCGGGTCCACCCGGCAGCCGACCACGTCGCCGGTCTGCATCCACTCCAGGTCCTGGCTACGCACCCGCTGCCGGACCCGCGCGTCGTAGGCCAGCTCCCCCGGCACCGACACCCGCACGCTGAACCGATAGCCACCCTCCCCCCGGCGCGTCCGTATCGACAGCACGCTCGCCATCGCGGGCAGCCCCCTGATCAGTAGTTCCCGCCGCGCTCCCTCGGACAGCAACCCCGGCCGCCGGCCGAAGGCCCACACACACCGGTCGAGCAGGGTCCGACCCGAGTCGGCCACAACGAGGCTCATGGCAGAAGGGTAATGCGAACACCCTTCGCACAAGGGCAAATTCCTCGCACTCACCGCATCCACGCGGTCAGCCGAGGGCGGCGATCCCGGCGAGAACGAAGTCGATTCCGGCGAGGAATTGTTCGCGATCGTCGTGCTCGCGCAGCTGCTCGGCGATCTGATGGGCGAACGGGAATTCCGCCGGGTCGTGCTGTGTCCAGCGGGCGGCGACGGACCGCAGGAACGCCGAGCGGTCGCCCTCGTGCACAGCGAGTCGAGCGTTCGCCGCGTTCTGCCCGGCAACGCCGAGGATGTAGTTCACCAGCGCCGACGCGGCAGTGAACAGCGACGGCTCGGGGACGCCGAGTATCCGCAACTGCGCGCCGACGCGCTCGTAGATCTGCACCATCGCCAGCTGCCACGGCTCCTGGACGAGCTGGGCGCCCACCCACGGATGGGCGTCGATCGCGTCGAACATCCCGAGCGCGACGGCACGGATCGCGGTGAAGGGCTCCGCGCTGTCGTCCGAGCTCGCCAGGACACGGGCGATGACGCCGCCGGACGCGGCGGCGAGCAGATCGCTCTTGTTCTCGACATGCCAGTAGATCGCCCCGCTGCCGGTCTCCAGACGCGAAGCCAGTGCACGGAACGTGAGCGCGCGCTCGCCACCGGCGTCGAGGATCTCGATCGCGGCGTCCACGATCCGCTGCTTCGACAGCGCGTCGCTGCGTCGGGTGGCCCGTGGGGGACGTGTCGCCATGCACACCATCTTGACACTTCTGGAACATCGTTCCAAACTAGGTCGATGGAACGCCGTTCCAGAATCGGAAAGGAAATCGCTATGACGACACCGGTCACGATCATCGGCGCCGGCCTCGGCGGCCTCACGCTCGCCAGAGTCCTCCACGTCCACGGCATCGCCGCGACGGTCTACGAGGCCGAGCCGTCGGCGGGCGCTCGCACCCAGGGCGGCCAGCTCGACATCCACGAACACGACGGCCAATTCGCACTCGCCGCGGCGGGCCTCACCGCCGAGTTCCGCGCGATCATCCACGAGGGCGGCGCGGCCTCCCGGATCCTCGACCGCCACGGGGAGCTGCTCCTCGACGAGCCCGACGACGGCGGCACCGGACGGCCCGAAGTCCTGCGCGGCGATCTGCGACGCGTCCTGCTCGACAGCCTGCCCGCGGACACGGTCCAGTGGGGCCGGAAACTGACCGAAGTCGCCGCTCTCGGCGACGGCCACCACGAGCTGACGTTCGCCGACGGTTCGATCGTGCGCACCGAGCTGCTCGTCGGCGCCGACGGCGTCTGGTCCAGGATCCGCCCGCTGCTCTCGACGGCGCGACCCGAATACGCGGGCGCCGTCTTCGTCGAGACCTACCTCTACGACGTGGACAACCGGCACCCGGCGGCGGCAGCGGTGGTCGGCGACGGTGGCATGTTCGCGCTCGCACCGGGCAACGGCATCTCCGCGCACCGCGAGGCGGGCGATGTCATCCACACCTACGCCGAACTCGCCCGCCCCGCCGACTGGCTCGACGGCATCGACTTCACCGACCCCACCGCCGCGCTCGCCCGGGTTGCGGCCGAATTCGACGGATGGGCGCCCGAGCTCACCGCACTGATCACCGACGGCGACACCCCGCCGGTCGCGCGCACGATCAACACGCTGCCCACCGGCCACCGCTGGGACCGTGTGCCCGGCGTGACCCTGCTCGGCGATGCCGCGCACCTGGCGCCACCCGCGGGCGAGGGCGCCAATCTCGCCATGCTCGACGGTGCCGAACTCGCCGCAGCGCTCGCCGCGCACCCCCGCGACCGGGAAGCGGCACTCACCGCCTACGAAGCGGCCCTGTTCCCCCGCAGCGCGAGGGCGGCCTCGGACGCGCACCGCATCCTCGACCTGTGCATCGGCGACAGCGCGCCGTTCGGGCTGGTCGACTTCATGACCGGCGTGTCCTGAGGATCCCCCGGCGAACACGAGTGGGCCGTCTCACAGCCGGTTCCCGACCCCGCCCCCGTGCGCGTACGAGCTTCGGCCGACCACTAAACTCGCCCCCATGACCAGTGCGTTCCCGACCATTCCCGCCGACCTCAAGCCCGCCGACGGACGGTTCGGCTGCGGCCCGTCCAAGGTCCGCCCGGAGCAGCTGCAGTCCCTGGTGACTGTCGGCGCCTCGGTGTTCGGTACCTCGCACCGCCAGAAGCCGGTCAAGGACGTCGTCGCGCGCGTGCGCAACGGCCTGCGCGAGCTGTTCTCCCTGCCCGACGGCTACGAGGTCGTGCTCGGCAACGGCGGCACCACCGCGTTCTGGGATGCCGCCGCCTTCGGCCTGATCCGCGAGCGTTCGCTGCACCTGACCAACGGCGAGTTCTCCTCGAAGTTCGCCTCGGTGGCCAAGGGCAACCCCTTCATCGGCGACCCGATCGTCGTCAAGGCCGAGCCGGGCAGCGCGCCCGAGCCCGTGTCCGACCCCTCGGTCGACCTCATCGGCTGGGCCCACAACGAGACCTCCACCGGTGTGTCCATCCCCGTGTCGCGTCCGGTCGGTTCGGAGAACGCCCTCATCGCCATCGACGCCACCTCGGGCGCGGGCGGTCTGCCGGTGAACATCGCCGACTCCGACGTGTACTACTTCGCCCCGCAGAAGTGCTTCGCCGCCGACGGTGGCCTGTGGATCGCGATCATGAGCCCGGCCGCGCTGGCCCGCGTCGCCGAGATCAAGGAATCGGGTCGCTGGACCCCGGAGTTCCTCTCGCTGCCGATCGCGGTCGACAACTCCTCCAAGGACCAGACCTACAACACTCCGGCGCTGGCGACCCTGCTGCTGTTCGCCGACCAGATCGAGTGGATGAACGCCAACGGCGGCCTCGACTGGACCGTGAAGCGCACCCTGGATTCGTCCTCGCGGCTGTACTCGTGGGCCGAGTCGAGCTCCTTCGCCACCCCGTACGTGTCGAACCCGGCGCACCGCTCGCAGGTCGTGGGCACCATCGACTTCGACGACGCGATCGACGCGGCCCAGGTGGCCAAGATCCTGCGCGCCAACGGCATCGTCGACACCGAGCCCTACCGCAAGCTGGGCCGTAACCAGCTGCGCGTCGGCATGTTCCCGGCGATCGACCCGGAAGATGTTTCGCAGCTGACCCGTTCGATCGACTGGGTCGTCGGTCAGCTCTGAGATAAGACCGCGATAGGGCCGGTGCCCGGTGAACCCATTCGGTTCGCCGCGCACCGGCCCTTCTTGTTCGGACTGCACACATTCGCAATATTCGCCGAGTTTCGACAGATCTCGGTATCGATATTTGATGTTGATCTATCACCAAAACCCCTGTACACAAGCTGAATTCGGGTGGTGAGCCGCTCAGATTAGCCCCCTGGGCACGGCTGGTGCGCGATTTAAGTCGTGCGTGTCTGCTGCGGCGGCCAAGTAATGTGCACTACTGTCTAGGAAAGTGGGCGGTGTCGTAGCCGACGCGATAGGGAGGTAACGGTGCGTGAACTTCGAGTGATCGGGGTGACGCCCGACTCCACGCACATCGTGTGCAGCGACACCGAGTCCGGTACCAAGTTCCGGTTGCCCGCCGACGACAAGCTCCGCGCGGCGGCGCGCGGCGACCTCGCACGATTCGGCCAGATCGAGATCGAAACGGAGGCGACTATGCGTCCTCGCGATATCCAGGCCCGTATTCGCGCTGGAGCGTCCGTCGAGCAGGTCACGGCAGAGTCCGGCATGCCGGAATCCAAAGTCGAACGATTCGCCTACCCCGTCTTGCTCGAGCGTGCGCGCGCCGCCGAATTGGCGCAGAAGGCGCACCCGGTGCGTCCCGACGGCCCCTCGGTGGAAACGCTGCACGAGATCGTCACGGCGGCCTTCGCCGAGCGCGGCCACACCATCGAACAGGCCGAGTGGGATGCCTGGAAAGACGAGAAGGGTTTCTGGGTCGCCCAATTGCAGTGGCGCCACGGTCACTCCGAGATCGCCGCGCACTGGCGCTACCAGCCCGACGCGCACGGCGGCTCGGTGTCGCCGCTCGACGACCCGGCCAACGACCTGATCGATCCCGACTTCGGCCGCGCGCTGCGTGGGCTGGCGACGATCCTGCCCACGCCGGTTCCGGCCGCCTCGCCGGTGCTCGAACCGCCGACCCCGGTGGAGCCGCGTCCGCGCGAGCAGATCGCCGCGCCCGCGGCGCGTCCGCAGAGCCGGCCCGCGCCGAACGTGGACGAGTACTACGAGCAGCGTCAGGTCGCCGCAGGCGGTGGCACGGCGGCGATTCCGGCCGCACCCATCCCCGCGGCACCGATCCCCGCCGCGCCCAAGCCCGCCGCCCCGAAGCCCGCTGTTCCCGCCACGCCGAGCCAGCCCGCGGCGCAAGCGGACAAGCCCGCCGAGGAACCGGTAGCCGAGAAGCCCGCACCGAAGCCCGCGCGCACCAAGCGCGGCAAGGCGCCCATGCCGTCCTGGGAAGACGTTCTGCTGGGCGTCCGCAGCTCCGGCAACTGAAAGCTTGCGGACGGTCACGGGCCCGGTCGCCATATCTCGCAAGAACATGGGTAACTCGCCGGGAACGAACTGACGTACCACGTCCGCCAACCGTCAGCCGCCGACGCCATCGAGCCACCCACCTGAGTCTGGCTTGAATACACGGAGAGGCGGGACAGAGAGGCGGGACAGTGGCTTCTACGCTCTGGTATGTCGATACGCCTGATCCGGTGGCGGTGCTGACCGGAACTATCGAGTCCGATCCTGTCGCGGCGGCGGCGTTGGCCGGGCAGTTGTACGGCGACCACGACGTTCGGCCGCACATGGTCGGGACGCTCGCCGGATGCGCCGCACCGGATCGGGACGAGGTCTATATCGGGTGCTATCCCGGATTGACCGTGGTGTGTACGGCCGAGGCCGCGCTGGTCCATCCGACGAAGCTGCCCGATCTGCTGGTGCGCCCGCTCGCTTCCGAGCACACCTACCTGGTGTCCTACGACACGACACTGCACTGGGGCGCGTTCGCGCATTGGGAACGTGGCGAATTCCGGCGGTCGTTCAGTTCCACCCGGGTGGACATTCTCGAGAACGAAGGGCTCCCGATGGTGTGGGAGCGCACCTTCTGGGCGGGCGAGCATCCGGTGCCGTGGCGGGGTTCGGACCATCCCGAACCCCAGTCGCTGCCGTTCGATCCACCGGATTTCGCCGACGCCGCCAATGACGAATGGCTCGGTTTCCGCTACCTGACCCCGGCCGCTTCCGGCCGACTCACCCCCGGCGACCTGCCGGTCTGCGGTTTCACGCTGTATCCGAAAGGCCAGGCACCGGAGCAGAAGCGCGTGCCGGTCGGTCGTCCCGGGGCGGCGACGCGGCGCGAGCGCGGGCTCTTCGGGTGGTTGCGCGGTGCCGATCGGGTGCTGTGAGCGTCAGCTGAGCTGGTAGACGATCACGGCGATCCAGCCGAGCACCACCGCCGCGGCCGCACCCGCCAGCACCCACCGCACCACCGGCGTGAACCGCCACCGCCACGCGGTCGGCGCCACCCCGATCGCCGCCACCACGTTCACCCCGATCGCCAGCAGCGGATTGACCGCGGCCAGCGCGCAGCCGAAGGCGTAGACCGCGACCCCGCCGAGCAACGCGACCAGCACGACCACGGTGCAGCCGGCCGCCCATGGCACCGAATCCGCTTGCGCCCGATACGGTCCCTCACATTCCTTGCTCATGACGTGCGCACTCGTTCGTAGAACGCCATCGCCGCCGCGGTCGCGACGTTGAGCGAATCGGTTCCGGGTGACATCGGGATGCGCGCGCGAACATCGGTGGCGCGCATGGCTTCTTCGGTCAGGCCGGGCCCTTCGGCGCCGAGCAGCAGCGCCACCTTCTCCCCCGTCATCGCCGTCGCCAGATTCACCGCCGCGGGGTTCGGCGTCAACGCGATGATCTGGAAACCCTTGTCCCGCACGAGGTCCAGGCTCGCCGGCCACTGCGGCAGTTGCGCGAAGGGCACCCGGAGCACATGTCCCATCGACACCCGTACCGCCCGCCGATAGAGCGGATCGGCGCATCGGTCGCCGAACAGCACCGCGTCCGCGCCGAGCCCGGCGGCGTTGCGAAACATCGAACCCAGGTTCTCGTGGTCGTTGACGCCCTCCAGGACCGCCACCGTGCGGGCGCCGTCGAGCACCTCGTCGACGGTGAGCTCCGCCGGACGCGGCGCCACGGCGAGTACGCCGCGATTGAGATGGAAGCCGACCACCTCGGCCATCACCTCCGCGCTCGCGCGGTAGTACGGCAGATCGCGATCGGCCAGATCGCCTTCGAGGGTCTCGAAGCGCTTCCCGACGCCGAGCAGGGCGCTGGGCGCGAAACGCGAGTCGAGCATCCGCTGCACGACCACTACGCCCTCGGCGATGACCAGGCCTTTTCGGCCCGGCAGATCCGGCCTGCGGTCGGCATTGGACAGGTCACGGAAGTCGTCGACGCGCGGGTCGGTGGGGTCGTCGATATCGATCACTTCGGCCACCGGCTAATCCTGGCATGCTGGAAGCATGAAGATTGTCCAGTTGATCTTGAACGTGCTCTGGGTGGTGCTGTGCGGGTTCTGGATGGCACTGGGGTACCTGCTCGCGGCACTGATCTGTTTCATCCTGATCGTCACCATCCCGTTCGGGATCGCCTCGCTACGCCTGGCCGGGTACGTGCTGTGGCCGTTCGGCCGCACCGTCGTCGACAAACCCGGTGCGGGCGCGGGCTCGCTGATCGGCAACGTGATCTGGTTCGTCTTCGCGGGCTGGTGGCTGGCGCTGGGCCATGTGTTCACCAGCATCGCGCTGGCGGTGACGATCATCGGTCTGCCGTTCGCCTGGGCGAATCTCAAGCTGGTGCCGCTGTCGCTGTTCCCGCTCGGCCATGACGTGGTCTCGGCCGACGCGGCGCGGCAATCGAGCTGATCACTCCGATTCGGCGACGATCTGGTTCATGATGCCGACGGCTTCCCCGAGCACCGCGATCTGCTCGGGGCGCAGTCCGGCGAGCTGACCGGTCATCCACACCTCGCGGGCATTGGTCTCGTCGGCGATCAGCGCGCGACCGGCGGGCGAGAGCGAGACGATGATCTGCCTGCCGTCGGTCGGGTGCGGGCGGCGCTGGACCAGGGAGAGATCGGCGAGCGAGGCGATGACACGGGTCATCGACGGTGGTTGCACGCGTTCTTTGCCTGCCAGCGCGCCGGGCGTCATCGCGCCATCACGAGCCAGCGTCGCCAGAGCCGACAGCTGAGTAAGCGAGATCTGCGCATCGGAACGGCGTCCGCGCAGGTGTCTCGTGAGCCGCACGACGGCCAGTGAAAGATCACCGGCCAGGGCACGGACGTCCGATGGCATTGTCACAGTGCAGAACTCTACGGTAAATCCGGCTGTGCTGACGGGTTTCACACGGCTACTGTTTGGGTATGGACGCCGGACCTGTCAGTCCCGAGATACCGCAACTGCCCCGATTCCTGGTCGACCCACGCCCCGTGGTGCTGGGTGGCTTCGCTCTGTGGGTCATCGCGACCGCGGTCGTGTGGATGAACGCGAGCTGGGCCGATGCCCGTCCGGTGTGCCTGATGGGGCTCGTGGTGGGCGTGCTGGGGTCGTCGATCTTCCTGTTGCAGCGGCGTTCCGCGCGGCGCGGTGACAAGGGCGCCCAGGTGGGCCTCGACACCGACTAGCTCACCGCGAATTCGTCGCTGGTCCCGAGAACCGGGCGAAGCGTGCCGTCGGCGCCCAGTGCGTCGGCGTAGTGCACGAATCGGTGCACGCCGGGTTCGGCCGTCGCGGGGATATCCCAGGTGAAGCGGGCGATCGAGACCGAGGCGCCCGCTGTGCGCCAGTGGAAGCGGACGTCCCATTCACCTTCGTTGGCCACCCGATCCCAGCCCGTCGAGGTCTTTCGCTGCACGTGCAGGAAGGTGTCACCGCGGCGCGGATTGTGTTTCGGATGGGCCGAGACGAACTCGACAGCCGCCTGTTCGCCGCGTCGACAGGCTGCCGGCTGGATCAGGACGTCACCGAAACCACGGCCGGGCGGGGTCGCGTCGGGCCCTGGCGCGGCGGCGAAGTTCGGTTGCAGCGCGGAGACATCGCGCGGCGCCGGACCGCGCCCGACCGGCTGACCCGCGGCGAACGCCGCTGCCAGTCTGGTGAATTCCTGCACATACCCGCACAGCGTATAGCGGCCGAACAGCGTCGAAGCGCCCTCGTACTGCTGCGAGTCGTATTCCTCGGGGGTGGTGACGTATTCGTGGTAGCTGTTCGAATAGCCCTGTAGCAGTACCTGTTCCAGCTCGACGCCGAGCGCCGCCGCCACCGCGCGGCGCACGCGCAGCCCGGCGACGATCGTGAATTCCGCGCCCGCGGCGGCCAGATACAGGTCACCGATGCGAATCAGCTGGATCGGCACCACATTCGGAACCCACGGTACGGGCGGCATCAGCCCGAGCGGGGCGAAGATCGCCTTGGGCGCCTGGGCGTCGGCGAGCCAGGCGGGGTGCGGGTGGTCGATGCCGCCGAGGAAGTCGACCATCGGATTGCGCACGCCTTCGGGGATCGGGCCGCCGGGCAGGCCGGGACCGTCCTCGACGCTGCCCGCCGCCAGCGAGACGCCCGCCGCGGCCGGGGAGGTGCGTCGCGGGGCGCCGTCGGGGGTGAAGCGGCCGTCGATCGTGAGCGCGGCGAGATCGATGTAGCAGAGCATCGAGGCGACCTCGGCCTGCTGTACGGCGGCCTGCGCCGCCGCCTCTTTCGCCGCGTGATGCTGGCGTTCGCCCAGGATCCTGGTGTTGTCGAACTCGTCGGTGGTCGGTCCGTTGCCGGGCGTGAGGCCGAGATTGGGCGACATGTCACCGGCATTGGTCTGCGCGAACGCGGCGAGGAAGCCGGCGCCGTCGAGGTGGCGGACGCCGTGCTCGAGGTGCTCGGCGGCGTAGCTCGCGTAGCCCTTGTTGTCGGAGCTGATCAGGCGGTTCGCGTTGGTCATCGAGGTGTTGTGGGTGGCGAACCAGGTGAGCGCGCCGACCTGACGACCTTGTCTGGCGAACACCAACGT
The DNA here is from genome assembly GCF_053590715.1 of Nocardia sp. NPDC003183. NCBI lineage: Bacteria > Bacillati > Actinomycetota > Actinomycetes > Mycobacteriales > Nocardiaceae > Nocardia > Nocardia sp. NPDC003183. Next base: position 204,968 of record NZ_JBSFTG010000007.1, on the reverse strand, counting down.
GGTCACCGCGGGGTCGATCGCGTCGGGGAAGACCGCGCGATCGGCGGCCGGATTGCGCTCGAAGGCCACGCGCGAGCGGTTGACACTGGCGTCGTGGAGTTCTGCGCGCCCCAGGCTGATGGCACCCGGCGCGAAGTCCGCGTCGGCCGCCACGATCGCCTCGACGATTCCGTCGACCTCGGCGTCGAAGACCTGCTGCTGAAATCCCAGCGTCGCCAGCGTGTAGGCGTAGTCGTGCGCGGAACCGCCACAACTGGCGTGGGTGTGCGTGGAGGTGAGAACGACATTCCGCTCGGAATACCGGTCACCGAAACGGCGGGCGAGCGCGAGCAGCACCGCGCCGTGCACCGAGGCGAACACCGCGCCGTTCTCCACCGCGACGAACGCGATCCGAAATCCGCGCGCACCGATGACGAACGCACGCGCGCGTGGGCGCAGATGAATTCCCGCTGTTGTCTGTTCGAGTTGGGAGTAGCCCATCATGCCGCATTCCGCGGCCGGGCCCGTGAGATCGGCGCTACCGAGCCCGAATTCGAATCCCTCGGGATTCGCGTGGGCGACCGGCATTCCCCTCTGCGAGATGACGGGCAGTGCCGTGGCACCCAGTGCCGAGACAGTGAGCATAGTGCGGCGGGACAGGGACATCGGGCGACTCCTTCGCAACTTCCATTTCGGAGACAACCACATCAACTGGTCAAATGTCCAGGATTTTCTGGCGGACCGGCGAATTGACTGTTCGTGGCGTGAGCGCTTAACTCGCACAGTGTCCTCCCGATTGAGCGTCGAAGAACGACGAGCCCACCTGATCGAGGCAGCGATCGGTCTCGCCGAGAAAAAGGGCGTGGCGGGCGTGACCACGCGCGATGTCGCCCAAGCGGCAGGCGTCTCGCTAGGTGTGGTGCATTACTGTTTCGAAAACAAGGACGCGCTGATGACCGAGCTGGTCAAAGCGCTCTCGATGGAATTGCGCGATTCCGTCGATGCCGATGAAACGGTATGGGAAGACGCAGGAACAGGAAAAGAAGCACTTCAGAAATTGGTGCGCCGCGGTTTGGAACTGATGTGGCGCAACATCGAAGCCACTCCCGAACGGCAGTTGCTGACCTACGAGACCACCACCTACGCGCTGCGCGAGGGCGAATCGACGCCGGCCAAGCTGGCGATCGCCCGCGAGCAGTACGGGTTCAACGACAGCACCGTCGCCGATGTGATCAACCATTGCAGCGAGGCGACCGAGACGCGATGGAACACCCCGGTGGCGACGCTGAGCCGGTTCATCCTCAATGTGATCGACGGGATCGTGCTGCGGTGGCTGGTCGATGACGACAGCGAGTCCGTGCAGGTTCAGCTCGATCTGCTCGCCGAGATGGTCGCCACGCACGCGGAATAGATCAGCCGCGCGGCGCCTGTACGTGGGTCACGTCGCCCTCGCACCACCACGGGACGTGGACAGTGCCCGAGATCGCCCCGCGCAGATGCACTTCGAGGGTTTCGTGCAGCACCAGCTCCCCGGTGACGTCCTGCGGCGACCACAGCTGACGCAGCACCACACCCAAAGGCTCTGCGGCCCAAGTACTTCGGCGACCGGTGCCGAGCACCTCGGCACTGACCTCCGCCGAGACCAGCGGAAGGTCGAGCAGGGTGGCCAACGCGTCCGCGTGTGCCGTGTCGCCGACCACGAGGCGTTCCGGCGGGACAACGAGGCCGAAGCAGGGCTGGTCGAGAACCATGGCGGTACTCGCGTCGACGACGTCGCCGGACAGTGCGCGGATCTGCTCGGGCAGATCCAGTTCGCGCGGATCGAGGACGCCGGACGCGACCGCGGCGGCCAGACGGGCATTGGTTCGGGCGATCACCTCGGGGGCAGGGGATTTCGACGGATCGGCCAGCGCGTCGAGGAGTTCCTCGGCCAGCGCGGCGGACATGATGTCCGGGCGCACGAGAACGGGGCGCAGCGCATCGAGATCGGGGCCTTCGATGCCGACAGCCGCGAATACCGGTAGAAGTCCGTCGAATTCGTCGTCGTCGGGGTGGTGGAGCCGGCCCAACGGAATGCCGTCGATCTGGGCGTGGCGGTGCAACCACCAGGCGGTGTAGCCGTCGCGATCGGCCAGCAGGGCACGGGTGCGCGGCTCGGACAGCAAGTGGCGCAGCGCTTGCGGCCAGCGGTCTTCGTCGACCAGGTCGAGATCGCGGACCGCGACGAGCTCGCGGGGGTCTTCGGAAAGGCTGTCCCACCAGGACTGTTCGGCGTCGAGGTCGTGATCGGGGCCGACCGGTTCCGGATCGGTGAGCACCGCGAAACCCCAGCCGACACCGATCGCGCGCAAGGCCTGCTCGCCGTACTCGGCGACGGCGGCGTCGGCGACGGTGCCGAAGGGGGCGTCGGATGCCAGGACCTCGGCGAGCGGGGCGCCGGGCAGCAGCAGTTCGTCGGCGGGGCTCAGCTCGCCTGTTTCGTCGGGCAATTCGAGCAGGCCGAGCCAGTCGGGCAGCGAGCCGTGGGAGGCGAAGGGCGCCAGCTGGAGCACCGCGGCGACCGTGTCCGGGTCGGCCGGATCCTGCTCGAGCAGATCGCGCAGGGCCGGATCGGTGAGCAGGTCATCCGAACTCGCGCTGCGGGCCCCCAGCCGACCGAGCAGCGGGTGCGTGGCGTCCGGGTGCACCAGGCGCGCCCAGTGCACCGGCACGGCCACCGTGAGCTGATCATCGAGCACCACGGTCCGCGGACCGGTGACCAGCCGCCCGTCGGTCAGCGGCACGGCCAGCGCGCCGAATTCCTCGGCGGTCCTGGTGTCGACGACGAACGGTTCCAGGGCGGCGTAGAACCGCCGCCACCACCGTGGTTCACGTTCCAGTCCGCTCGTCCGCTCGGCCACCGCGGCCGGTCCGAGCCGATGGACATCGAGCACCGCCAGCTTGTCCTGACCGGCACGGCCGGACAGCTCCGGAATCACCAGCGGTCCGGTGATCTCGGCGAGGATCGCGGCCAATTCCGGTGTGAGATCGGGAAATACGCTCGCGCGGGTCGGTGTGCTGCACGGCGCGTCCGCTGCGACCGGTTCGTAGGTGGGCTCTTCCGGGGCGAAAGGATCGCTGTGCGGTGCGGATTCGCCCGAGGCGAGAGGGGATCCATCGCCGCCGGTCGCTTCGGCATCGTCGGATGCGAAGAGAGCCGCCAGATCCGGCAGGTCATCCGAAGCCGACGCGCCGCGCCCTGATCGTGTCGTGACGCCATGGCCGGGTGTGCCTGGTTCGTCCGACGCGAAGAGGTCCCCGAGGTCGGGAGCGCTGTTCTGCCCGGCATCGTCGGTTCCGAAGTGTCCTGGCGGGTGGAGATTCTCAGATGAAGCCGGCGAGCCGGGCTCCGGGAAGTCCGACGGATCGGCTGTGGCCTGCTCGCGCGTGGCGCACACCGGGAGCCAAGGGTTGGTACGAAGCTCGGCGATCACGGCTTCGCGGAGGATCGCGTCCGCTTCGCTGCGGGCGAAGCCGGGCGTGGGGACCAGGACGAGACGGTCCCGGGGCGGCAGCGCGCGGGCGAAATCCGCGTATCCGGAGGCCAATTCGGCGATGCGGGCGCCGGGAAGGAGGCGGCGGCGGTCGGGCTGCATCGGGATATCGGCGACCAGGATCGCGGGGAGAGAGAGTTCCTCGTCGGATCGAGTCGGGGCGCGCAGGACATCCGGGGCAGTCGCGACGGGGCGACCGTGACGGAGTGGGAGTAGCCAGCGGGCTCGGGGAGAGCGGTACTGCCACCACACTCGGCGCGCGCCGGACGGGAGGGTGATCGTCAGCTGGGAGAGGGTGCCGGGGCGGTCGGCGTGGGACACGTTGGCGTCGAGCTCGCGTGGGGCGTCACGTCCGTCGGCTGCGGCTGCGGCTGCGGCGTCCGCGGCCGTGGCTGTGGCTGTGGCGGTCGCGTCGACGGCAGCGGCGGAGGCGTCTGCGGCCGCGGCTGTGGCTGTGGCGTCGACGGCAGCGGCAGCGGCGTCTGCGGCCACAGCTGTGGCGGTCGCATCGACGGCAGCGTCAACGGCGGCGGCGTCAACGGCGGCGGCGTCTGTGGAGGCGGCGGCAGTAGCGTCGGTTGTCTGGGCGGCGTTGGAACGAATAGCGTCAGCAGGTTGGGCGTTGGTGGCGAGAACAGTTACCGCGCTGGTGAATTCGTCCGTGTCGATACGGATGCGCTGCAGGGCCGGTAGTTCCAGGAGGAGGTCGGGGGCCTCGGCTCGCATGGCGTCGAGGAGGGCCGCGGGGTCGATGTCGTCGCGCAGGTGTACGACGATCTCGGTGTCGGTGCCCGCGAGTGGGGTGGTCGGCACCGGCCAGGCCAGGCGCAGGACCGGGGGCGCGATTGTCGTCAGGTTGTCGGGGATGCCGATGCCCGTGTCGTGCAAGGCGTTCAGCGTGGCGACGCGGGAGAAGCGCAGGGATCCGGTCGTCGAGCGGACCTCGATCTCGTCGCCCACGGACCGCACCGCGGTGAAGCCGACACCGAAGCGACCGACCTGGGCGGCACCCGCCTTTCCGGAGGCACGCAGTGCCGTCAGCGCGTGCACACCGGAAACACTCAGCGGCGCACCGGTGTTCGCGACGTGCAGCCGCCCGTCCAGCACCCGCACGATCAGCTCACCCGCGACACCGGCCTTGGCCGCGGCGTCGGCCGCGTTCTGCGCGAGTTCGGTGAGCAGCCGGTCCCGGTAGCCCGCGGCCACCAGATCCGCCTCGCTGGCACTGTCCTCGCGTAACCGCGTCGGCGAATCCCGCCACGCGGCAAGTACTCCGGCCCGCAGCTCCGCGGTACCGAACGGGTCACCCGCTCCGTTCAGCGCGACACCGACGATCCGTGCTCGCTCAGATCAGCCGACTCCGCCGCTTCACCGGATCCCGCATCGCCCGACACCGCGGCCTCGCCTTCAGCGGAAGCCTCCGCATCCGACACCGCAGCCTCACCCTCGACGGAAGCCTCCACGCCCGACATAGCAGCCTCACCCTCGACGGAAGCCTCCACGCCCGACACAGTCTCGGCGGCAGGTGCAGCCTCCGCGACCGCGTCGGCAGCAGTCGCTACCTCGTCCGATGCGCCCGAAGAGCTCTCGGCATCCGAAGCGGCCGAGGTCTCAGCGGTGGCTGATTCGTCGCCGACGGCGAGTTCTGCCTCGACGGTGGGTTCGGCCGAAACAGTCTCGGTCAGAACCCCGGTGTCCGAGGCGATTTCGGCGGTGACGACCTCATCGGCCGACTCCGGCAGGGCGCCTTCGGTGAGCGCGTGACGCTCAGCGTCTGCGGCGGCGACCGCTTCGGCCTCGGCGGTTTCCTGCCGGTCGCCTGCCCGCTCCGCCGCGGCTTCGCCGACCTCGGTCAGCGAGTCCGCGGAACTCGGCTCGGTCTCGGGGTCCGAGGTGGGCGGGACGGCGGCGACCGTTTCGGCCGCTACCTCCACGACCTCGATCGCCGGGTCGGCGGAAGTCTCGGCGACAACCTCCACGACCGTCGTCGCGGGGTCGGCGCCGGCAGGCTCGGCCTCGACCTGGTCGACCACTGTGGCCGACACTTCGGCCGTCGCCTGGGACGCGGTCTCCGACGCGGAGTCTTCACCGGTCGCCGGGGCCGCAGCCGCTGATGCCGAGTCAGCGCCGGTCGTCGGGACCGCTGATGCCGGGGCGTCAGCAGACATCTCCGCCGCGGCCTCTGTTGCCGAGTCCGCGCCAGCGGCCTGGGATGTGGCCTTGTCGATCGCGTCCTCGACAGCCGGGCGGACGATCTCGACGAAATCCACCGCGTGGTCGTCGAATGCCTCGTACAGCGGGGATCCGTTGCCGCTGGGTGCCACCACGTCGGAGTGGGCGCCGCAGCCGTATTCGATGTGGACGACGTGGCCGTCGGCACCCATCGCATTGCCACAGACACCGAAGGACTCGCGCAGGGCGCCGGCCAGCGGCAGGTAGAAGCCGCACATGCCGCAGGTGCCGGGGGCGGCCTTGGCCATCTCGGTGTCGGGGCCGAACTCGGTGAACCAGCGCTGGGCGGCGTCGGCGCGGCCTTCGAGGCTGAGCACCTGGACGCGGCCGAGGCCCACCTCGCGGGCCACCTCGTCGATCACCGGATCGCCGGTGGCGACGTAGCCGGGAACGAGACGGGGGTCGTCGGCGGGGGCGGCGAGCAGGTCGCCGGGGCCGAGGTCGCCGGGGCGGACCCGCTGTTCCCACGGGACGAAGTCGGGGGCGATCAGGGCGTCGAGGGCAGGCAGCAACGCCGACTCGCTCACCGTCGCGTGGTCGGCGCCGGGGGGCGCGGCGACCACGACGGCCCACTGCCAGCCGCGGTAGCCGGGCAGGGTCGCCTCGAACCGGTGGGTGGCCGCGGTGTCGTCCTCGGCGCTCACCCCCAGATGGACTCCTACCCCGTCGGGTTCCAACGCGACGAGCGCACGACGTGCGACCTCGGCCGCGTCGGCCAGAACGGGACGCACGCCGGACTCCGAAACAGATACTGCGCTCACGGCATACATTTTGCCGTATGAAGTGCAATCGCAGTTCGTTGGCCGTCGCAGTGCTGGTCAGTGTGCTCGGCGCGGGGGCTTGTAGCGGTCCAGAGGAGCCCGGACCGACGCGGTTACGAGTCGAAGTGATCGGCTCGTCACCGCACGATCCGCAGGCCTTCACCCAGGGTCTGGAAGTGGTCGACGGCGTCCGTTACGAGAGCACCGGAATGTGGGGCGTGTCGACCGCGCGGGCCGCCGACCAGCGCACGGGCGCCGAAACAGCGCGCGTCGACCTGCCTGGTCGCGTGTTCGGCGAGGGCATGACCAGGGCGGGCGCGATCGTGTGGCAGTTGACCTGGCAGGACGGTTTCGCCATCGCCCGCGACCCGGTCACCTTGGCCGAGACCGGTCGCGCCGACTATCAGGGTGAGGGCTGGGGATTGTGCGCACAGCCACAGCGGCTGGTGATGAGCGACGGCACCGGCACGCTCACCTTCCGCGACCCGGTGACCTTCGCGCAGACCGGTTCGGTGACGCTGTCCGGCTACCGCGATCCGAAGCCGAACGAATTGGACTGCGCGGAAGACGGCACGGTCTACGCGAACAACTACCCGACGGACGAGATTCTGCACATCGATCCCGAGACCGGCCGGATTCTCGCCGTCATCGAGGCGGGCGGACTGCTCACCCCCGCCGAACGGGCGGGCACCGATGTGCTCAACGGCATCGCTCACCTGCCCGGCACCGATCGGTTCCTGCTGACCGGCAAGTACTGGCCGCGCATGTTCGAAGTGCGTTTCGTCGGGAAATAACCCGGGTGTGGCCGACATTGCCGCGGCGCGAGTGAACACGCGCCGCCCGAGTGCGACAGAATTGGACTTGTGACTACGCCCCGCGATCCATCCGGTCCTGACCGTGGTCGCCGGGACGGTACTGCCGCCGACCCACACCCCGGCTACGGGCAGTACCCGCCGCGCGCACCGCGCAAGGTCTTCCCCCGGCCCGAACGGCCGCTGCCCGCCGAGCCGCCGACGGTCCGGTCGAAAAGCCTGTTCCGACGCCACCGCCCCGTCGACCCGGCCGCCCCGACCGCGCCCGTGCCGAACGCGGCGCCCGCCGGACGCACACCGGACGACTACCCGAAGCGGCGTCCGCCCTTCGACGATCGGGGCCGACCGGCCGCACCACGCGCCGAGCATCCGCACGACGGGCCGCCGGTCGACGATCGGGGCCGACCCCCGGCACCCCGCGACGAGCAAGGACGCTCCGACCTCCCCGGGGACGACACCGGCCCGGCGGGTACCCGTCCCTTTCCTCGCGACGAAGGCGTCGACGACCAGGTCAACCAGCGCGTCCCCCGGAAACTCACCGTCACCCGCGTAGCCGCCATGCGCAGCCGCGAACTCACCGAACGCGGCATCGCCACCTTCCAGCGCGCCGCCAAGGCCGACGGCGCCGACCAGTCCGGCCTGACCGCGCTCACCTACGCCACCATGGCGAACTTCGCGCTCGACGCCGCGATCGCGGTCGCCCTGGCCAACACCCTGTTCTTCGCCAGCGCCACCGCCGAATCCAAAACCAAGGTGGCCCTGTACCTGCTGATCACCATCGCGCCGTTCGCGCTGATCGCGCCGCTGATCGGCCCGCTGCTCGACCGGCTGCAACGCGGACGCAGGCTCGCGCTGGCGACGACCTTCGGCCTGCGCGCGGGCTTCGCGCTGCTGTTGATCTTCAACATCGACACCTGGGGCCTGTATCCGCTGGCCCTGTGCATGATGGTCGGCTCGAAATCCTTCGCCGTGCTCAAGAGCGCGGTGACGCCACGCGTGCTCCCACCGGATATCGACCTGGTGCGTACCAATTCCCGGCTGACCGTGTTCGGCCTGGTCGGCGGCACCATCGGCGCGGGCGCCCTGGCCGCGCTCACCGCCCTGATCGCGGGTTCCACCGGCGCGTTGATCTTCGCCACCGGCATCGCCGTCGCGGGGGTGCTCCTCAGCTTGCGTATTCCGCGCTGGGTCGAGGTGACCGAGGGAGAGGTCCCCGCGACGCTGACCTACCACGGCCCCGACGCGCACACCGAGGTCATCCACCGCGGCGAGCAGTCCGCGGTACCGCCGCGCAAACGGCGTCAGCCGCTGGGCCGCGCCGTGGTGACCGGCCTGTGGGGCAACAGCTCGATTCGCGTGCTCACCGGCTTCCTCACCTTCTACATCGCCTTCGTCGCCAAGGGATCGGGCGGCAGTCCCAGCGAACAGGCTGCGATGCTCGGCCTGGTCGGCGCCGCGGCGGCCATCGGCAATTTCGGCGGCAACGCGACCGGCGCCCGGCTGCAATTGGGCAGGCCGTCGCCGGTGGTGCTCGGCTGCACCGGCGCGTGCGCGGTGGTCGCGCTGTTCGCCGCGTTCACCGGGAATCTGTTCGGCGCCGCCGTAGCCGCACTGGTGGCCTCCGCGGCCAGCGCGCTCGCGAAGGTCTCCCTCGATGCCGCCATCCAGGACGATCTCCCGCCGGAATCGATCGCGTCCGGGTTCGGGCGCTCGGAGACCGTGCTGCAACTGAGCTGGGTCGTCGGCGGGGCGGCCGGCGTGCTGATGCCGATCGAATACTGGAAGGGTTTCGCCCTGATCAGCGTGATCCTGCTGGCCGGACTGCTCCAGACGTTCGTCAGCTATACCGGGCACTCGCTGCTGCCGGGTCTGGGCGGCAATCGCCCCCAGCACGTCGAGCAGGAAGTGCCCAACACCCATCCGAGAGGGACAGGAGACCCCACCTGGTGAGCAAGCTCAACGCTCGAACGATCGTCGCGCTGGTCGCGGCCGGACTGTTCGCGGTCGTCGCGGTGACCGCGGTGTGGGTGGGGGTGGCGGTATCGAAGGCGCCCGCGCACACCCCGCAGCTCACCGCGTACGCGCACGGCACGACCATCACTGTCGACCCGTTCATGTACTGCACGGTGCGGATGGAGAATTGCCGGTACGGCGAGACCACGCCGCTGGAGGTCCCCGCCGGTGAACCCGTACAGCTCTCGCTGCCCGACGCGGTCGCCGAATCGCCCTGGCTCATCCAGCTGATCTACCAGCGCCCCAGCGGCGAGCAGCTGGACCGGGTGCTCAGCTTCGCCGACTACCCGGACCGTGCCAGGGCACTCACCATCGAGTCGAAGCCGGAACCGGACCTGCGCCTGATCGGCATCGAAGTGCAGCTGCCGATCCTGGCCCGTGACATCGCCACCGGGCAGGAAAGCTATATCCCGCACGCCGCCTGGTCGATCGTCACTCCCGAGCCCGAACCTCGCGAGTCCTGAGCCCGAAACGGAACCGGCCCCGAACGACATTCGTTCGGGGCCGGTTTCGCGAAACCGTCAGTGATCGAGTTCGCGAGCCACGGCCCGCACGACCTCGGAAATACGCTGGGACATCTTGCGATCCGGGTACTTGCCCCGCCGCAGATCCGGCTGCACGGTGCTCTCCAGCAGCGTGATCATGTCCTCGACCAAGCCGTGCAGTTCGTCGGGCGACTTGCGCGGCCCGGCGTCCTTGCGCGCGGGCGCCTGCCCACGGTCACGATCGCGGGCGACGGTCGGCGGCGCCTCGAGCACCGTCACGCTGAGCGCCTGCGGCCCGCGGCGACCGGCGGCCATGCCGAATTCGACACGCTGTCCGGGCTTGAGTCCCTCGACGCCCTCGGGCAGCGCGGACGAGCGGACATAGACGTCCTCGCCCTCGTCTTGAGACAGGAAGCCGAAGCCCTTCTCGACGTCGTACCACTTCACCCGGCCGGTCGGCACTGCGCTCACCCGTTCATCATTCGGCACCCGAACCCTTGTGGCCCGGGTTACACAATCTTGCTTGTCGCGAAAAGAACGCGCCCCCCAACAAGGCGGGACGCGATGTGCTGCGAGTCTACCCCGGTGGCTATATCGCGAGCACATCAGTTTTACGGTTCATCGGTGACGAATTCACCAGATCCGGCCTCGCCCGGTCCGCGACGCTCCGGCGATCGCCTGCTGCACGTGGCCCTCGTCCTGTTCGGTACCGGAATTCTGGCGGTGATCGCGATCTTCGTGACGCCGATCGTGTCCGACAGTGATCCGGGGCTGTGGCTCTACGGCCTGGCGATGCTCGCACCCGTCGGCTTCCTGCTCGCGCTGGTTTTCGCGTTGTGGTCGGGCCGACGCGCGCGTTGACGCGTCAACCGAATACCCCACCGAATATCATCCAGCCAAACATGTGACCTTCGTCACATAACGGCGCGGTCACGAAGTGAGCGCACAGCTGTCGCGCACATTCGGCACCGCGACTACCTGCGCGGACACATCAGGGATCACCCTGAGACGACCCCGAGACCCACCGGGACCCGCCGGTTACCAAATAGTGACATTCGCCGCTGACCGTCGTACCGTTTCTCTCAGCCGGGGTAACCCCCGGAACCACCGGCCCGCCGCACCGAACCTCACCCCGCGGGTACCGGACCCCGATTGGAAACAAGGGATGAGGGCGGACCGGGAGACCTCTCAGTCCGGGCCACATGCAGGTGCGAACGAGAGGAAGAAACCCGATATGAGTGGACGCCACCGCAAGCCGACTTCCACCGGGCGCACTGCTGCCAAGGTCGCCGTCACCGGCGCGATCTTCGGCACCGCAGCCGCTGCCCTCGCAGGAAACGCCAGCGCGGCCCCTGACTCCGACTGGGATCGCCTCGCACAGTGTGAAGCCGGCGGCAACTGGGGTATCAACACCGGCAACGGTTTCCAGGGTGGGCTGCAGTTCTCGCCCTCCACCTGGACCGCACACGGCGGTGGCGAGTACGCCGCCTCCGCCAACCAGGCCACCCGCGAACAGCAGATCGTGGTCGCCGAAAAGGTTCTCGCTTCCCAGGGTTGGGGCGCTTGGCCCTCCTGCTCCTCGCAGCTGGGTCTGAGCAGCGGACCGTCCGAGCGTGTCGCTCCCTCGGCGCCGAGCTGGGCTCCTCAGGTCACCGTGCCGCAGGTCCAGGATCCGAGCCAGGAAGTGTTCTCGGCCGTCGACCGCGCACTCACCGTCGTGCAGCAGCAGGGCATCGCCGTGCCGCAGCAGGCTCTCGACTTCGTCAACTCCGCCAAGGGTTCTCAGCTGGACCCGGCCGTGATCGACTTCTTCCAGGCGAACAAGGGTCTGCTGCCCTCCTGATCGCCCGCATACACAACAAGAGCCCGCATCCTCGAGGATGCGGGCTCTTGTCTTTCTCGTCCGAATTACACCCGGTTGATGGTGGTCTGGGGGTGTACGTACGGCAGCGTCGCGGCCGGGACGGGAAACTCGGTGTCCTCACCGAAAGGCGAGAGATTACCGGCGCGGGTCGACGACAGTTCGGTCACGGCGTGCTCGCCGTCGGCCACCTCGGGCCAGCCGTTGTCGACGTAGGGTTTCTTCGATTTGTTCACCACCGGCTCATTCTGGCATACCCAACCACGTAGGCTCGATCGGTGATCGCGACAGACTCTCTCGCCGATTGGCTCGGTGCGCGCACCGATGCCCAGCTGGTGAAATTGCTGCAGTTGCGGCCCGACCTGGCGGTACCACTGCCCGCGTCGATGTCGGTGCTCGCCGTGCGCGCTCAGCAGCGCGCATCGGTGTTGCGTGCCGCCGACGATCTGGACACCCTCGAGTTCGCGATCATCGAGGCGCTGACGGCCAACGAGGACGCCCGCACGATCGGCGCCGAACTCACGCCGCTGACTCGCACCACCCTGCACGCGCAGCTCAAGGATCGCGTCACCAAGACCGCGCTCACCGCCGCGCTGACCCGCCTGCTCGACCGCGCCCTCGTGTGGCAGATCGGCGACGACCTCGACCTCACACCCAGCGCCGCCGAAGCCCTGCCCTGGCCGCTGGGCGCGACGACAGCGCTGCCCGACGCGCTCACCGAGCCCGAGGTAGCGGCCGCGCTGGCTACGGCGAGCCCGCCCGAACGCGCGCTGCTGGACAAACTCGCCACCACCGGCCCCCGCGGTCGCACCAGGGACGCCGCACCCGGCACCGATCCTGCCCGGCCCGTGCCGCGCCTGCTCGCCGCCCGGCTGCTGCACCGGATCGACGACGAGACCGTGGAGTTGCCCGTCACCGTGGGCCAGATTCTGCGCGGCGAACCCGTCACCGACCCGCACGCGCTCGCCCCACCCAAACCCACGCTCGTCAAGAACGCCGCCACCGAGGTGAACGCCGTCGGCGCGGGTGAGGTCGGCGAACTGCTGCGCGATGCGGGCGACCTCATCGACGCGCTCGGCGCGCTGCCCGCCCCCGCCCTGCGCGCGGGCGGACTCGGCGTGCGCGAACTGCGCAGGCTGGCCAAGCAGACCGGCATCGACGAACAACGCACCGGCCTGCTGCTCGAATTGCTGGCCGCCGCGAAACTCGTCGAGAAGGGCCTGCCCGAACCGACCCCCGACCTCGACTCCACCGACGACTTCTGGGCCCCGACGCCCGCCGCGGATTCGTGGCTCGACGCCCCGCCCGCGACCCGCTGGGTGACACTCGCGCAGGCGTGGCTGGAGCTGGATCGGATGCCGTGGATGATCGGCCTGCGCGACGCCGCCGACAAGCCGATCGCGGCCCTGTCCGCGGAGCTGCGCGTGCCCCATGCGGTGCGCGATCGTGCGGCGATCCTCGGCCTGCTCGCCGAGTACCCGACCGGCACCGCGGTGACTCCCGCCGACATCGGCAAACTGCTGGCTTGGCGAATGCCACGCCGGCGCAGGCATTTCCGCCTCGATGCCGTCACCGCGACCCTCGCCGAGGCGGCAGTCGTCGGCCTGCTCGGCCGTGGCGCCCTCGACTCGGCGGGCCGGGCCCTGCTGCACGGTTCTGTCGCCGACGCCGAATCGGAAATGGCCGCGGCGCTGCCGAAACCGGTCGACCACGTCCTGGTCCAGGCCGACCTCACGGTGATCGCCCCCGGTCCGCTGGTACCGGAACTGCGCGCCAAGATCGCCTTGGTCGCCGATGTCGAATCAGCGGGCGCCGCAACCGTGTACCGGGTCAGCGACGCCACGGTCCGCCGCGCGCTCGACGCCGGCCTCACCGCCGCCGAACTGCACGCGTTGTTCGCCACCCACTCCCGCACTCCCGTGCCGCAGTCGCTGACCTATCTCATCGACGACGTCGCGCGTCGCCACGGCCAGCTCAGGGTGGGCATGGCCCAGTCGTTCCTGCGCAGCGACGATCCGGCGCTGCTGGCCCAGGTCCTCGCCGCGCCCGTGGCCGAAACCCTGGCGCTGCGCGCTATCGCCCCCACCGTGGCGATTGCCCTGGCGCCCCTGGCCGAGATGCTCGACCAGCTCCGCAAGGCGGGCTTCGCCCCGGCGGGCGAGGATTCCGGCGGCACCATCGTCGACCTGCGTCCCCGCGGCGCGCGGATTTCGGTCCGCCCGCTGGCCCGCAGGCCTTACCGCCCGACCCCGCCGAACGACGACCAGCTCGCCCAGCTGGTCACCGAACTCCGCGCGGGCGAACGCGCCGCGGGCGCTCGCACCGGTCGCTCGGTGCGCACCGACGGCACCCGCACCGGCACCGCGGCCACCCTCGCGCTGCTCCAGCTGGCGGCGAGGGTCGGCCGACCGGTGAACATCGGCTACGTGGACGCCCAGGGCGTGGCCACCCAGCGGGTGGTCGAGCCGCTGCGGGTAGGCAACGGCCAACTGGACGCGGTGGACCCGGTGAGCGGGGCGACCCGCCATTTCACCCTCCACCGCATCGCGTCGGTGGCCCTGCTCGATTAGGGCTTGGCCAGGCAGAAGGTCGTCTTCGGGTCGGGAACCGTCCGGAACTGCGTGGCGTCCGCGCCACACAGCAGTTCGTCGGTCTGCCCGTCGATCCGCTTGACCACCTTGAACGAAGCCTCGGCCGCCGTACAGTCGACCGACTCCGCGGGCCGCTTCCCCGCCTCCGCGTAGCAGCTGCCCTCGGCGAAATTCGGCGCCAGGCACAGCGTGCTCTTCGCGTCCCCGACCGTGCCGTTGAACGCGGCGTTGTCGGCGGCGCAGTCCGCCCCGACCTTCACGATCCGGTAGTTCGACTTCGCCGACGAGCAGTCGCCGACCGTCGCCTTCATCGCGTCGGCAGCGTTGTCACTGACCTCCACGCACGACCCCACCGCGACAGCACCGGCCGACGACGAATCATCGGAGGAGCACGAAACCACCGCTCCGACCAGGGCCATCGCGGCCACCGGCCCGAGCACGATCCGCGCCAACAGCCGCTTCTCCGGGAAAATCACTGAAAACCTCACTCACCGAACGGTTCAGGGTGAACACAACCGCCGGTGACGATACCCAAGTGCCCCGCGCCCGCGCTCCCCCGTGGCGCAACCTGTCTACCATCACAAAGATGACCCTCGACGACGTCGCAGGCGAGCTGTACACCCTCGACCCCGGCGACTTCGTGTCGACCCGCGCCGAACGCGCCGCCCAGGCCCGCGCCGACGGCGACCGCGACCTGGCCGAGGCCATCACCGCCCTGCGCAAACCCACGGTCGCGGCCTGGACGGTCAACCTGCTGGCCCGGCACGCACCGCAGGAGATCGCCGCCCTGCTCGATCTGGGCGACGCCCTGCGGTCGGCCCAGCGTCAGCTCTCCGGCGACAAGCTGCGCGCCCTGGGCACCCAGCGTCAACAGGTCGTGAACGCGATGACCAAGCGCGCCGCCGAACTGGCCGCCGAGCACGATCGCCCGGCGAGTGAGCAGGTGCTGCGCGAGGTCGGTCAAACCCTCACCGCGGCGCTGGCCGACCCCGATGTCGCCGATCTGGTTCGCGCCGGAGTGCTGCCCACCACGGTCACCTATGACGGCTTCGGCCCGGCCGGTCTGGTCGCGATCACCGGCGGCAAGGCCACCCCCAAGCGTGCGAGCAAACCCCGCTCGGCCCCGAAGGACACCGAAGCCGAGCGTCGCGCGCAGGCCCAGCAGGAACTCGACGACGCCGAATCCGGCCTGGCAGCCGCCCGCACCGATCGCGAGGAGGCCGAAGCCGCTGCCACGCAGGCGAAGTCCGACCTCGACGAGATCGAAACCCGCATCGCCGAACTCCGCGCCGAACTCGAGCACGCGGAGCAGCAACGCCACTTCGCCCACACCGCCGAACATCGAGCGCGCGGCGAATTCACTGCCGCGCGTAGTCAATTCGATCGCATGCAGCGCTGGGTCGAGCGCGCCCGCGCTCGGCTCACCGACGACTAGGGGTGCAGGGTGCCCGGGTAGAGGAACGCGTCGCGCGGCGGTCTCGTCCCGTCCAGCCATTCGGCCAGGAACTCGCCCAGCGGCATCGAGGTCCGGCTCTGCAGGAACTCCCGGAACTCCGGCATCGAGGCATGGCCGTCGCGATGCGCGTTCACGAAATCCTTGATCGCGGCGAAGAACACGTCCTCACCGAGCAACTTGCGAAGGGCGTGCAGGAACAGCGGCCCGCGATAGTAGACGGACGTGAATTCGTCGCCCGCGCCCGGCGCGGCCAGCGCGATCTTCCAGAACTTGGGATCGTCGAGGTGTTGCGCGATGGTCTCGCGATACTCGGTGTCCACATCGGCATGGTCGATCCGCTCCGGCCACAGGTAGTCGGCGGTGTAGCTGGCGAAGCATTCGTTGAGACAGATGTCGGACCAGTGCCGCACCGACATGGTGTCGCCCCACCACTGATGGGCCAGCTCGTGCACCACGGTGTTCAGATCGGTCCACGGCGCGTAGGTCGGCCGGGTCTGGGTCTCCAGCGAGAACGGCAGCTCGGTATCCACATAGATCCCCCCGGCCACATCGAACGGGTATGGACCGTAAAGACTTTCGAGGAAGTCGAGGATTTCGGGCAGCCGCTGCTCGTCTTCGCGATTGCCGTCGGATTCCGGCGCGAACGCGCTCAGCACCGCGGTGCCGTTCGCGCGCCGCTGTTCGAGGAAGCTGAAATGGTCCACCGCGACCGTGGTCAGATAGCCGATCGTGGGCTGTCGTGTCTCCCACGTGGTGTGCAACCGACCGTCGCGCACCACGTGCTCGGTGCGGTCGCCGATCGACATGACCTCCCAGTCGGCGGGCACCGTGGCGTGCAGCGTGAAGGTCGCCTTGTCCAAGGGGGTGTCGTTGAGCGGGTACCAGGTGCTCGCGCTGTGCGGCTCGCCGACGGCGAACGCACCACCGTTGGGCGCGTGCGTCCACCCTTCGCCCTCGGTGTCGGCGGCCGCGCCGGCATAGTCGACGATGACCCGCATCGGCAGACCCGGCGGCAGCGGTAGCAGTGGCGTGACCACGAGCTCGTGCTCACCGTCGTGCGCGAACCCCGCGGGCTGACCGTTGACGGTCACCATCAGCACCTCGGGTCCGCTGTAGTCGAGGTTGAACTGTGCCAGCGGCTGGGTGACGCGGCCGTCGATGCGGGCCGTGCCGCGCAGATGGTGGGCACCGGGTTCGTAGTCGATCGACACGTCGTAGTGGGTGACGTCGTAGCCGCCGTTCCCGTCGAGCGGATAGTACGGATCACCCAGTCCCGGAGCCCCGATCAGGGCCGAATCCGCCGCTACCGGCGGAACTCCCAGCGCCACCAGCGCGAACACCACACACAACCCGGCCGACCAGCGCATGTCGCGGACACCTTTCGTCGACCGGATCGCACGAACCGAACCATCGTCGCAGGTGCGCGGCTAGCCCAGGTCGGAGGGCAGGTGCTGTGGGTCGAGCAGCAGGCGCTTGGTCGCGGTGCGTTTCACCCGCGATGCCAGCGCCAGGTTCTGTGTGAGCAGCCGCCATTCGACCTCGTTGATGGCGTCGCACGCCCGCTCGATCACCGCGTCGTCGCGCGTGCCCCAGGCGATCGGCATGGCGGTGACCAGCTGCCAGCGTTCGCCGACCTGACGCGGAGCACGGTCGGTGCGCACCGCGACGGCGGGCACCCGTTCACCCGGCCGCGGCGCGTGTCCGGGCAGCGTGCGCACCTTGCGGGTGATCAGGGCCCAACTGCGCTCCGGCGCAGCGGGTTCGGCGATATCGACCAGGGCGAGCAACACGATGGCGCCCGGTTCGGCATCGCTGACGACGGCGGGGACGAGCACACCGTCGTGGTAGAGCTTTTCGATGCTGGAGCGATGCGGCGTCCACAACGCCACCCACAGCGCGATGCCCGCGATGAGCACGCACACCACCGCGAGCAGAAATCCCCACGCCTGTCCGCTCCACACCAGCGCCACCGTGGCCGCGACGGCGAGACCGGCGACCAGCAGGGCCACCAGGCGCAACCTGCGTAATCCGGTGAACGTCTCGTTCACCGCATGAGCGTGTTCACGGTCGACCACGAATTCGAAGCGGCGCACGCCTTCCTTCCTAGCACAAGTTGCGGAGGAATTGCCTCCACTTATCTGCCGAGGGGATCACACACCGCACGCTACCCCCCTTTGACCTGGCGAACAGTGCTACACGCCGTCCCCGATCGGCGGGCCGAGCAGGTCGTCGGCGTCGACGATGCGGTAGGCATAGCCCTGCTCGGCCAGGAAGCGCTGCCGGTGCGCGGCGTATTCGGCGTCGAGCGTGTCGCGCGCGACCACCGAATAGAAATGCGCCTGTCCCCCATCCTGTTTCGGCCGCAACAGCCGGCCGAGGCGCTGAGCCTCTTCCTGCCGGGAACCGAAGGTGCCCGAAACCTGCACCGCCACCGAGGCTTCCGGCAGATCGATGGAGAAGTTGGCGACCTTGCTCACCACCAGCACGGGGATCTCACCGGAGCGGAAGGCGTCGAACAGCGCCTCGCGTTCCCTGTTCTTGGTGGCGCCGGTGATGACCGGGGCGTTCAGGTCGACGCCCAGCTCGTCGAGCTGATCCAGGTAGGCGCCGATCACCAGGGTCGGCGCACCCTGGTGCCGGGCCAGGATGGACTCGACCACCGGGATCTTGGTGCGCGCGGTGGAACACAGCTTGTAGCGTTCCTCGGGCTCGGCGGTGGCGTAGGCCATCCGCTCCGCGTCGGTGAGCGTCACCCGCACCTCGACGCAGTCGGCCGGTGCGATCCAGCCCTGCGCCTCGATGTCCTTCCACGGCGCGTCGTAGCGCTTCGGGCCGATCAGCGAGAACACATCGCCCTCGCGACCGTCCTCACGCACGAGCGTGGCGGTGAGACCGAGCCTGCGGCGCGACTGGAGGTCGGCGGTCATCCGGAAGACAGGCGCGGGCAGCAGGTGCACCTCGTCGTAGATCACCAGGCCCCAGTCGCGGCTGTCGAACAGCTCGAGGTGCTTGTACTCGCCTTTCGACTTGCGCGTGATGACCTGATAGGTGGCGATGGTGACCGGACGGATCTCCTTGCGCTCGCCGGAGTATTCGCCGATCTCCTCCTCGGTGAGCGTGGTCCGCGCCAGCAGCTCGCGCCGCCACTGCCTGCCCGCCACGGTATTGGTGACCAGGATCAGCGTCGTCGCCTTGGCTTTGGCCATCGCGGCCGCGCCGACCATCGTCTTGCCCGCGCCGCACGGCAGCACGACCACGCCGGAACCGCCCGCCCAGAACGAATCGGCGGCCATCTCCTGGTAGTCGCGCAGGTGCCATTTGCCCTCGGTGTAGTCGAGGCCGATGTCGTGCGCCTCGCCGTCCACATAACCGGCCAGGTCCTCCGCGGGCCAGCCGATCTTCAACAGCATCTGCTTGATGTGGCCGCGCTCGGACGGGTGCACGATCACGGTATCGTCGTCGATGCGGGCGCCGAGCATGGGTGCGATCTTCTTGTGCCGCAGCACTTCCGCGAGCACCGCACGATCCAGGCTGACCAGGCACAACCCGTGCGCGGGATGTTTGACCAGCTGCAACCGGCCGTAGCGGCCCATCGTGTCGACGATGTCGACCAGCAGCGGCTGGGGCACGGCGTACCGCGAGAAGTTCACCAGCGCGTCGACGACCTGCTCGGCATCGTGGCCCGCCGCGCGAGCGTTCCAGAGCGCCAGCGGCGTGATCCGGTAGGTGTGCACATGCTCGGGGGCGCGTTCCAGCTCCGCGAACGGCGCGATGGCTTGCCGGGCGTTACCTGCCAGCTCGTGGTCGACCTCGAGCAGCAGAGTCTTGTCACTTTGCACGATCAGCGGACCGTCGGTCACTGGACTCCTTTGCGGCCGGGGCCGCGGGTTCGGGGCGCCTGTAACCCCTCGATTCAGCACTCGAGACTCGCGCCTGCGGCGCATGCGCTTCGAGCGCTGATCGAGGGGGCGGCCCCGAACGGGCTCGTAAGACTCGCCCTGTGCGGGGTTGCGTTCGGCCTTGATGCTCTGAGTTGGTGTGCCGTGCCCTGATGGGCGGCTCGTTCGATTGTACGGACCCGGTCCGACATGGTCGGTACGGCGATTGCGCGCGAGCGGTGAGACGGGTCCAGCAGGTGCCGACTGGACCGCGACACAGCATCGCTGACCGGGGCAAACTCGGTGCATGCTTCAGACAACGGCGGTTCTCGGGGTCGCGGCGGCGGCGCTCGGCATGGTGCTGACGCCGGGACCGAACATGATGTATCTGGTCTCGCGCACCGTCGCGCAGGGTCGCCGGGCGGGGATGATCTCGCTGATGGGGGTCGCGGCGGGCTTCGGTGTGTACCTGATGGCGGCCGCGGCGGGGATCACGGCGGTGTTCGCTGTTGTTCCCGGGTTGTATCTGGCGGTGAAGCTGGCAGGAGCGGCGTATCTGCTGTGGCTGGCCTGGCAGGCGATCCGGCCGGGTGGGGTGTCGGTGTTCGCGCCCGCCGACCTGCCGCACGACCCCGCACGGCGCCTGTTCACGATGGGATTGGCCACCAACCTGCTCAATCCGAAGATCGCGATCATGTACATGGCGCTGATCCCCCAGTTCGTCGACCCCGCTCGCGGCGCCCTCTGGTTGCAGAGCCTGTCGCTGGGCGCCATCCAGATCACGGTCGCCCTCACGGTCAACGCCATGATCGTGCTCGGTGCCGCGGGCCTGGCCACCTTCCTCACCGCCCGCCCGCTCTGGCTGCGCACCCAGCGCTACCTCATGGGCACCGCTCTCGGCACCATCGCCGTCCTGCTCGCCACCGACAAGGCCCGCCCCACCCCCGCCTGAGGTGCGTGCCGCCGCCGCATCCCCACGCGAAATCGGATCGCCACCAGCGGGTGGGCCGGTCGCCGTCGCCGCGCGCCTGCGTGTCACGCTGCTTCGGAGCAGCGAGGCGGAAGGATTGCGTGGTGAGCGTTGGTGTGCTGGTGGCGGCGTTGGCCGGGCCTTCGGTCAGCGAGCTGGACTCGGCCGTGAACGCGGTGCATCGGGGCGGCGAGATGATGGGGGTGATCTCCTTCGCCGCGTCGGGTGCGCTGGTCGCGGTGCGCAAGCGACTCGATCTGTTCGGGATGGTGGTGCTGGCGTGTGCGACCGCGCTCGGCGGCGGCATCGTGCGTGACCTGCTGATCGGGCGAACTCCCCCGGCCGCGTTCACCGACCTGACCTATCTGTCCGCGTCGATAGTCACCGCGCTGGTCCTGTACTTCATCGCGCCCTCGCGCCGGCTCACCAAGGGACCGCTCGAGATCGCCGACGCGATCGGGCTCGGGCTGTTCTGCGTCACCGGGACCGTGATCGCCGACTCGGCCGGGCTCGGCGCCCCCACCGCCGCCCTGCTCGGCATGACGACCGCCATCGGTGGCGGCGTGATCCGCGATGTGCTCAGTGGCGAGGTGCCCACCGTCCTACGCCCGGACCAGGACCTCTACGCGATTCCGGCCCTGTTCGGCGCGGCCGCGACCGCCGCGCTGCTCTCGTTCGACCTGTACCGAGCCTGGACCGGGCTCCTCGCCGCAGCGGCGGCGGTGGGGTTCCGGCTGCTGGCCCGGCGCTATCAGTGGCACGCACCGCTGGCCCGCCACGCGCGCGACTGACCCGTCCCGTCGGCCGGTCGTTTCCCGGTGGAGCGGCTCATCGACGGCACCGGGTCAGGGCACCGTGGTGTCGGCGCGGAGCCGGCGGATGCCTTCGTCGATCGTCTCGTCGCGCTTGCTGAAGGTGAAGCGCACCAGGTGTTTCCAGTCCGCGGGGCGATCGGCGAAGACGCTCACCGGCACGGCGGCGACGCCGAGCCGGGCCGGGAGTTCGCGGCAGAACGCCAGTCCATCGTCGGCGCCGAGCGCTCGGATGTCGGCGCAGACGAAGTAGCCGCCGTCGCTGGCCGAGACCGTGAAACCGGTGTCGCGCAACGCCCGCGAAAGCCGCGTTCGCTTGTCCGCCAACCCGGCACGCTGGGCGAGCACCCAGTCCGATTCCTCGTTGATCGCGTACGCGACGGCGGGCTGGAACGGCCCGCCGCCGACGAAGGTGAGGAACTGTTTGGCCGCGAGCACACCGTCGAGCAGCGGCGCGGGCGCGCACGCCCACCCGATCTTCCACCCCGTGACATTGAACGTCTTCGCCGCGCTGGACACCACCACCGTCCGCTCACGCATCCCGGGCAGCGTGGAGATGCTGATGTGCTCGGTGCCGTCGTAGACGAGGTGCTCGTACACCTCGTCGGCCAGCACGAGCAGATCGTGCTCGACAGCCAACTCGGCGATCGCGGTGAGGTCGGCGCGGTCGAGCACGGCGCCGGTGGGATTGTGCGGCGAATTGATCATCAACATGCGGGTTTTCGAGGTGAGCGCGGCCCGCAGACTGTCCAGGTCGAGCACGAATCGGTCACCGTCGGGCACCAGGCGAGCTGTTCGTCGCCGCGCGCCCGCGAGCGCGATCGCGGCGGCGTAGGAGTCGTAGTACGGCTCGATCAGCACCACCTCTTGATCGGGCTCGACCAGACCGAGCACGGCGGCGCTGATCGCCTCGGTCGCGCCGACGGTCACCAGAATTTCGGTGGCCGGGTCGTAGGCGGTGCCGTATCGGCGGGCGCGGTCGTCGGCGATCGCCTGCCGCAACACCGGCATCCCGCGGCCGGGCGGGTACTGATTCAGGCCGTCGGCGATGGCCGCGCGCGCCACCTCGAGCATGCCGGCGGGTCCGTCGGTATCGGGAAAGCCCTGGCCCAGATTCACCGCGTCGTGGCGGACGGCCAGTTCGGTCATCTCGGCGAAGATGGTCGATCCGAAGGGGCGCAGGCGGGCGACGGTGGGCGGCACAGGCGGCATCTCCGCAGCGTATCCCACTATTCGGCGACGTTGCCCAGCGATAGCGAACACGTATGTTTCACAAACGTTTTCCCGCTTTGACCTGCGCTATTGTGCGTTTCCCCAACCTCAGCTAGCCTCGCCGTGTTCTACCTCACACACCACTGCGTGGTGGTATATCGAAAGGGGCTCGCATGGCCTCACCTCTGCTCGACTTCATCCTGCAACCGGCTGCGTCGGAGGTAGCCGGTTCGGCGTGGCAATTCATCCACGATCACCTCGTCGCCAGTCCGATCGTCGATTGGTTCACCGGTTCGGCGACGCCGGACAACAACATGGGTTCCTCGACGGGGGACTTCAACCTCGGATCGTCGACCGGCGATCACAACTGGGGCTCCACCTACCCGTAGAACGTCCGCGATGCGCGCTGGTCCGCATCGCTACACCGATCAGCTCAGCGCTGTGAAGTGAACCGCTGACCTCGCAGGGCCTCGACGGTGCTGTGGGGTCAGCGGAGGCGGGCGCCCGACAGTTTCGCCACGTTGGCGAAATCGTAAGTCGCCCAGATCTTTCCGTCTCGCACTGCGAAGGCGAGGACGCGCACGGGTCGTCCGAACGGCGAGTTCGGGTCGGTGATCACCAGCCCCGATTGCCCGTTCACCGTGGCGGCGCCCAATTCCAGCCCGGATTCTTCCTGATGCCTGCGCCAGAGGCCCAGCGCCAGTCGGGCGACCTTCTCCTGTCCGGCAACGATATTCAGTGCGGTCTTGGTGGTGCCGCCCGCGTCGGCGGTGAATGTCGTGTCCGGATGCAGCGTGGCGGCTACAGCGGCGACATCACCGGTGGCCAGTGCGGCGAGGAACCGCCGCACCGCCTGATCGTGCACATCGTCGGCGACCGGTTCCGGCGCTCTGGCCACCGCCCGGCGCGCGCGGACCGCCAATTGTCTTGCGGCATCGGCGGAGACGCCGAGGATCTCGGCGATCTCGTCGAAGGGCACCGACAATCCCTCGTGGAGCACCAGCGCCACCCGCTGCTGCGGCGTCAACGCGTCGAGCACCACCATCGCCGCCATCCGGCTGTCCTGATCGCGCACCACCACGTCCAGGGGATCGGGTGTGCGCGACGACGAGGCCGCCGAGACGATCGGTTCCGGAAGCCACTGCCCCACGTAGGTTTCGCGGCGCACGGCGGCGCTTCGCAAGTGGTCGAGGCAGATTCGGCTGACCACGGTCGTCAGCCAGGCGCGCAGATCGTCGATCTCGGACTGGTGCACGCCGGCCATCCGCAGCCAGCTCTCCTGCACCGCGTCCTCGGCATCGCCGACACTTCCGGTGAGCCGGTAGGCGACCGAAAGCAAGTGCGGTCGATGCGATTCGAACAGGTCGGCGAGAAACGGGGAAACCATCGAGTCAGATCCTACGGAGTACCCACTCGCGCTCCGCCCCACGGGTCGGCGCCGGTGATTTCGCACACGATTTCCCCGGTGGGAAGTTCGTGCCCGGCTTCATCGCGCGCGTCGCACCTGCCGGTGAGGTGCGGCGGGTCGCCGACCGGCTCGGCGCGGGCGGGCCGTGAAAATCCGGCGAGATTCTCGGCGTCGACTGTCAGGATGGCCGGATGTACGAGCACACGCTCACCGACGGAACCGTCTGGCTCACCCGCCCGACCGGGGCCGATATCGACCGCATCGTCGAGTGCTGTCAGGACCCTGATGTGCAGCGCTGGACCACGGTCCCCGTCCCGTATCACCGCTGCGATACCGAGGAATTCCTCGACCGGGTCGTGGCCCCCGGCTGGGCGGACAACGCGCCGGTCTGGGCGATCCGCACCGCCGAGGACGGCCGGGTCGAGGGCATGGTCGGCCTGCATACGCGCGGGCCCGGCACCTGTGAGATCGGCTTCTGGCTCACCCCAGCGCACCGTGGCCGCGGGCTGATGTCGCGGACGATCAACCTGGTCTGCGACTTCGGTTTCGACGCCGACGGTCTCGCCCTCGACCGGATCACGTGGCGCGCGATCGTGGGCAACGTCGCCTCGGCCGCCGCCGTCCGCCGCAACGGCTTCCACTACGAGGGGATGGCTCGATCGGGCGGGGTGCAGCGCGGAGCGCGGGTCGACGAATGGGTCGCGGCGCGCCTGCCCACCGACCCCGCCGTGCCGGTCGACGGGTGGCCCACCGAGGCCGGTGCCGACGGCCGATAACGCGCGGTTCGACCGGTTCGCCGACACCCCGCCCACCGCGCAACTCACCGAACGCCGCCGGCTACCAACCGCACGAGCCCTGTGGTGAACGATCAGTTCGGGCGGTCGGTGGCTCGGCGAGCCGTTCCCCGGTGAGCGGAGATCGTGGTGGGGTCTTCGGGCCAGGCGTGTTTGGGGTAGCGGCCGCGAAGGTCGGCGCGGACCTGTGGCCAGCCGTTTTTCCAGAAGGAGGCCAGATCGGCGGTGACGGCGACGGGGCGCTGAGCTGGGGACAGCAGGTGCAGCAGGATGGGGGCTCGGCCGTCGGCGAGGGTGGGCGGGTCGGTCCAGCCGAAGATCTCCTGGACCTTGACCGCGAGGATCGGCTGATCCGCGGAGTAGTCGACGCGAACGCGGCTGCCGGAGGGGACTTCCAGGCGTTCGGGGGCCAGTTCGTCCAGGCGGGTGGCGGCGGGCCACGGGAGCAGGCGACGCAGCGCGGTGCCCGCGTCGAGGCGGGCGAGGTCGGCACGGCGGCGGGCGGTGGACAATTCGGGGCCGAGCCAGACATCGAGGTCGGCGAGGAGTGCGCCGTCGTCGACGGCGGGCCACGGCGCGCCGAGCGTGCGATGCAGGAAACCGAGACGCTGACGCAGACTGCGCGCGTCCTCGCTCCAGCGCAGCAGGCCCAATCCTTCGGCCTGAATCCCCTGCCGCACAGCCTGTTCCACCAGCGCCTGCTCGGGCTGACGTATTGGCTTCTCCGACAGGACGATCGCGCCCAATCGCTCCACCCGCCGGGCCACCACATCACCGCCGTCCCACCGCACCTCATCGGCCACGACCACCAACCCCGGCGCGGCTTCCCGAGCGAGATCCTCATCGGCGACGGCCGCCAGCCGGATTCGGCCTTCGGCCCGCCCGGGATCACGATCGGCCACCGCCACCGCCAGCCACTCCGCCGCTGCCAGCCCCGACCCCGGCGGCAGCGTCACCGCGGTACCGCCCGCCATGAGAAAGATGGACGACCCGCTCGCCCGCCGTCGAGCCAACCGCTCCGGCTGCGCCAGCGCGATCAACAGCGCCGCGACCTCCGTTCCGGAGTCACCATCACCCGGTCGATCGGCCACCGAGCCCGAGTTCGATACCTCTGACGAGGCATCGACCCGCGCCCCGCCGGAGCTCGACCCCGCGCGCCGAGATGCCCCACGCGAGCCGTCAGCCTGTGTGCCGCCGGCAAGCGGTTGGCGGGTCTCGTCGCCGGATGACGTGTTCGTGACGAGTCGAGTCAGGCGCTGAACTTCGCGGGTCCAGCGGGGTGGGCGTCCCCTGCGGAGGGTACGCAGGGCTGCCGCCGCGTCGGCGGTGTCGGCGAGGGAGTCGTCGTCCATCAGCACGACCATTTCCGCGGCGGCTCTCGCACCGACTCGGGCGGCGCCGTCGAGGAGCGCGCGGGCGAGGCGGGGGTGAAGGCCGAGCTCGGCCATGGCCTTGCCGCGCGCAGTGATGTGGTCGGCATCATCGAGGGCGCCGAGGGCGCGCAGGACGGCGCGGGCAGCCGCGAGGCCACCTTCGGGCGGGGCGTCCCACCAGGCGAGGCCGGCGCCGTCGGGGGTGCCCCAGCAGGCCAATTCCAGTGCGAGACGGGTGAGTTCAGCGGTCCGGATCTCGGGTTCGGGATAGGCGGGCAGGGTTTGGTGTTCGTATTCGGGCCAGCAACGCCACGCGTGGCCGGGCGCTTCGCGGCCGGCGCGGCCCGCGCGCTGCTCGGCCACGGCAGCCGAGACACGCACTGTCGCAAGACCGGAAAGGCCGCGCCGGTGATCGACACGGGAGACGCGGGACAGGCCCGAATCGACGACAGCGCGCACGCCGGGAACGGTGAGGCTGGATTCGGCTACGGCAGTGGACAAGACGACTCGCCGCCGCGATCCCGGCCGGAGCGCGAGGTCCTGGGCCGCACCCGCGAGTCTGCCGTGCAGCGGGACTACGTCGACCCCGTCGAGCTCGCGCAAGAGCCCTGCCGTGCGGTTGATCTCGCCGACACCGGGCAGGAAGACGAGCACATCACCGTCGATGGTGGCCAGCGCCGTGCGGGTAGCCCGCGCGACCTGCGCTTCGATCCGCTCGCGGGGCAGGGCGGGCAGGTAGTCCACCTCGACCGGATAGGTCCGCCCGTGTACTTCCAGAACCGGGGCACGCGAATCTCCGGGCCCGGGCTCCCCCGTGCCGAGCAGCTGTGCCAGACGATCCGCGGCCACTGTCGCCGACGTTGCCAGCACCCGCAGATCCGGTCGCAACCCCGACCGCGCGTCGAGCAGCAGCGCCAACAGCAGATCGGCGTCCAGATGCCGCTCGTGACATTCGTCGAGCACCACCGTGGCGACCCCCACCAACTCCGGGTCGCTCTGCAACCGTCGCACCAACAACCCCGAGGTCACCACTTCGATCCGCGTCCGCGCGCCGACCTTCCGATCCCCGCGGACCGCGTACCCGACGGTCTCGCCCACCCGCTCCCCCAACAATGCCGCCATCCGCGCCGCGGCCGCCCGTGCCGCCAACCGTCGCGGCTCGGCCACCACGATCTTCCCCGCCGACCCGGCCGCCAGCGCCAACGGCACCAATGTGGTCTTGCCCGTGCCGGGCGGCGCGACCAGCACCGCGACACCGCGCTCGGCCAGCGTCGACGTGATCCGGTCCAGCGCCGGTCGCACCGGAAGGTCAGGCAGTTCGGGAAGCTTCATCACCGACCAGTCTGCCGGAAAGGTATTTCCCGATCCGCGATCGCTGGTTACCCTGCGGGAGATGAGCATCGAGTTCGCGTTGACCACGCTCGTCATCGTCGCCACGCCCGGTACCGGCGTTCTGTTCACCCTGGCGGCGGGGCTTTCCCGAGGGACGAGGGCGAGCGTGATCGCTGCCTTCGGGTGCACGTTGGGGATCGTTCCGCACATGATCGCGGCGATCACGGGGCTGGCCGCGCTGTTGAACACCAGCGCGGTCGCGTTCCAGACCCTGAAGTACCTGGGTGTCGCGTATCTGCTGTACATGGCGTGGAATACGTTGCGGGACAAGGGCGCACTGGCGATTCCGGAGCAACGCACTGCGGTGGAGCCCTCGGCGCGGCAGGTCGTCACCTCGGCGGTGTTGCTCAATATCCTGAACCCGAAGCTGACGATCTTCTTCTTCGCGTTCCTGCCGCAGTTCGTGCCGACCGGCGCACCGAACGCGCTGGGTCGCATGCTCGAGCTCAGCGGACTGTTCATGCTGGCCACGTTCGTGGTGTTCGCGGGCTACGGGGCAGTCGCCGCCGCGATGCGCACCTATGTGCTGTCGCGACCGGTGGTGGTCCGGTGGATGCGGCGGGTGTTCGGTGTCTCCTTCGTCGCCCTCGCGGGACGCCTCGCGGTACAGAACCAGTAGACACAGCAGTGCGGGCCCCGGAATCCGAGGCCCGCACTGTCGGTCGACGGTATTACCCGCGGCGCGTGGCCACCGCGTCGGCCAAACGGTCGAGCTGGGTAGCGGTGGTGTTCCAGTCGATGCACGCGTCGGTGATGGACTGGCCGTAGGTCAGGTCGGCGGCCTTGCCGAGGGTCAGGTCCTGGCGACCCGCGACGAGGAACGACTCCAGCATCACGCCGACCACGCCCTGCTCGCCCGCGGCGATCCGGTCGGCGATGTCGGTGACGACGTCGACCTGCTTGTTGTGGTCCTTGTTGCTGTTGCCGTGGCTGGCGTCGACGACCAGGCGCTGGGCCAGCGACGACTTCTCCAGGCGCAGCTTGGCCTCGGCGCAGGACGCGGCGTCGAAGTTGGTGCCGTTGCTGCCGCCGCGCAGGATGACGTGGCAGTCGGGGTTGCCCGAGGTGCGGATCAGCGCGGAGCGGCCGTCGAGGTCGGTGCCGGGGAAGACATGGCTGGCGGCGGCGGCGCGCACACCGTCGACCGCGACCTGCACGTCACCGTCGGTGCCGTTCTTGATGCCGACCGGCATCGACAGCGCCGAGGACAGCTGCCGGTGCACCTGGCTGGCGGCGGTGCGGGCACCGATCGCGCCGTAGGAGACCAGGTCGGCGATGTACTGCGGAGTGATCGGGTCGAGGAACTCACACGCGACCGGCAGGCCGAGGGCGGTGATGTCGACGAGCACCTTGCGGCCGATGCCGAGGCCGGTGTTCACGTCGAACGAGCCGTCCAGGTGCGGATCGTTGATCAGACCCTTCCAGCCCAGCGTGGTGCGCGGCTTCTCGAAGTACACGCGCATCACGATGTGCAGGCGGTCGCTCAGCTCGGCGGCCTTCTCGGCCAGCTTGCGCGCGTATTCCAGCGCGGCGGCGGGGTCGTGCACCGAACACGGGCCGACGATCACCATGAGGCGGTCGTCGTCGCCGTTGAGCACGTCGACGGTGGCCTTGCGGCCCGAACGGACGGTGTCGGCGAGGGCGTCGGTGATCTGGTGGACCATGCGGACCTCGGCGGGCGAGCGCAGAGGGCTCACGCTGAGGGTGCGCTGGTCGTCGAGATCAGAATGCCGCGAGTCGACATCGGCTGCGGTGGTCATGAGATGTGGGTCCTTTTCGTTAAGAGGCCGACCCACGGAAATCGCTACCGTCGAGCCGGGCGTTATCCGGCTCGAGGTGGAGGAAGTCAGCGCGCAGGGTCGCAGACCGGCCCACCCAGGGCCGGATAGCTAAACCAGAAATATGCGCGCTGCATGCCGTGGACTGTACCACCGGTAAAACGCCGAAAGGTGAGCCATGGTTGCCCGACGTGTGGACCATCACATCGCGCCCCTCCGCCGAACCGGCGCGAAGCCCTTGACCTCTACCTTGCTCGAGCTTCTAGCGTCGATGGTCGAGGAAAGGAAAACGACTGTGACAACACTGGTTACGGGCGCGACCGGCAACACCGGCCGCCAGGTGGTACGGGAACTCGTCAGCCGTGGCGAGAAGGTCAGGGCGGTGACCCGCGACGCCGACGCCGCACGCGCACTCCTCGGCCCGGAGGTGGAACTGTTCACCGGGACCCACAACGTGCCGTCGACGCTCGACGATGCGTGGCACGGCGTCGACCGATTGCATGTGACGGTGACCAACGGTCTCGCCGACGTGGGGGCCGAGCTGATCGGCAAGGCCATCGACGCCGGCGTGCGCCGCATCACCGTCGTCTGGGGTGGCGGGGTCGGCCCGGTCGAGCAGGCGATCGCGGAGTCCGGCGTGGAGTGGACGCGGCTCGAGCCGCAGGAGTTCATGTCGAACACGCTGACCTGGCTCGAGCCGATCCGGACCGACGGCGTGGTGCGGGAGCCGTACGCCCATCCGAGCGCGCTGGTGCACGAGGCCGATATCGGCGCGGTGGCCGCCGTCGCACTGCTGGAAGACGGGCACGCGGGCCGCGCGTATAACCTCACCGGCCCCCAGGCGCTCACACCGCCGGAGCGGCTCGCGATTCTGGGGCACGCGGCGGACCGCGAGATCGCCTTCGCCACGATCACCCATCGGCAAGCGGTCGAACGGCTGATTGCGACCGGGGTCTCGCAGGCCGACGCCGATTATGTGATCGGCTGGTACGCCGAGTCGAGTCCTGAGTCGTACACGGTCGACCCGACGGTGGAACAGGTACTCGGCCGACCCGCGCGCACCTTCGCGCAGTGGGCGGCCGAGCACGGGCACCGGTTCGCTTGATCAGCTCCACTGACCGGGGACGTAGTCACCGGCGGGGGTGTGGGCGATGGCGTTGAGCCGGTTCCAGGCGTTGATCATCGCGATGGCGGCGATCAGACCCGCGATCTGGTCGTCGTCGTAGTGCTTGCGGACCTGGGCGAAGGTGTCGTCGGAGACGTGGCCGCCGTCGGCGGTGCGGGTCGCTTCCTCGGTGAGGGCGAGGGCGGCCCGCTCCGCCTCGGTGAAGACATTGGTCTCCCGCCAGGCGGCGACCAGGTTGATCCGCACCGCGGTCTCGCCCGCGTGGGCGGCGTCCTTGGTGTGCATGTCGACGCAGTAGCTGCAGCCGTTGATCTGCGAAGCCCGGATCTTCACCAGTTCATAGGTGGCCTTGGGCAGCGGTGAATCGTCGATGACCTTGCCCGCCATGACCATTCGCTTGCTGAAGCTCGCGGTGATGGCGTTGCCGTAGAGGTTGAAGCGCGCTTCCATGATGACTCCTTCGTCGTGGGGTTCACAGAGACGACGAGGCAGCCGCGCACGGTGTGACATCGGCGCGTGTGACGCCGATCACCGAATCAGATCAGGCCGCAGAGCTTCTCGGAGAGCTCCCACAGTTCGGAGGCGACCGTGCGATCCTTCGCCGAGCGCGCACTGCCCGCGAGGGCAGGGTTGCCGCGCAGCCCGAGGAAGCCGTCGGGGCCGTAGAACGCGCCGGGCGTTACATCGGCGGTGGCGGCGAACAGCGTGGGCAGCGCACCCTCTTGCGCGGTGGGAGCGAGCGTGCGGTTACCCAGCCACATGATCGCGTCCTGGATGGACTCGGTGTGGGACATGAGTTCGGTCGCGGCGTAACCGGGATGCGCGGCCACCGAGATCACCGCGGCGCCCTCACCGGCCAGGCGGCGCTGCAACTCGAAGGCGAACATCAGATTGGCCAGCTTGGACTGGCCGTACGCGAGCCAGCGGTCGTAGCGGCGCTGCTCCCAGTTGGGATCGGCCAGATCGATCCTGCCGATACGGTGCGCGACGCTCGACACCGTCACCACCCGATCGGTGAGGCGATCCAGCAACAGGTTGGTGAGCGCGAAGTGGCCGAGATGGTTGGTGCCGAACTGCATTTCGAAACCGTCGGCGGTACGACGCAACGGCAGAGCCATGACACCGGCGTTGTTGATCAGCACGTCCACGCGCTCGATCGAATCGGCGAAGGCGCGCACCGAGTTCAGGTTCGCCAGGTCGAGTTCACGGACTTCGGTCGCACCGCGCAGCCCCGCGGCCACCCGCTCGGCCTTGGCGGTGTCGCGGCAGGCCAGGATCACGCGCGCACCCGCCTCGGACAGCGCCCGCGCGGTGGCGGCGCCCAGACCGCTGTTGGCACCGGTGACGATAATCGTGCGGCCGGTCTGGTCCGGCAGGTTCGCGGTAGTCCACTTGCTCACTGGTGAAAGTCTAACGACGCTGGGGAAATGCGCGAATCGGCAAGGGCCGGTGCGGGGTTCGCCCCAGCGTCAGGTGTCGGCATCAGGACTGCGCGAGGATCTCGTCGTCGGTCATCGCGGCGACTTCCAGATACATGCCGGCGACCGCGTCCAGCCTGCCGGCGGCACCGGATTCCGCTTCCCGCCGCAACATCCGTGCCGCGAGACCTTCGATGGTGCGGGCGGTGAACAGGTCGGCGACGATGGTGTCGGGGGCATCGAGCCATTCGCGGATGCGGGCCACCGCGGTGGTGGCGAGCACCGAATCGCCGCCGAGGGCGAAGAAGTCGTCGGTGACACCGATCTGGTCGGTGACCAGCACCTCGGCGACGACCGCGGCGAGCGCGCGTTCGAGATCGGTGCGCGGCGCCACGAATTCCTCGGTGCCCTCGCCCTTGTCGAGGACCGCGCGGATGGCCTTGCGGTCCGGCTTGGCGTTCGAGGTGAGCGGCAGCTCGGCCAGCAGTTCGAGCCGGGTCGGCACCATGTAGACCGGGACCAGCTCGGCGGTCGCGGCGAGCACCGTGTCGACGTCGAGGACCGTGCCGGGGGTCGGCACCACCAGCGCGACCAGTTTCGGGGCGGCCGTTCCGACCACCGCGGCGACCGCGTGGCGAACACCGGGCACGGCGCGCAGTGCGCTCTCCACCTCACCCAGCTCCACCCGGTAGCCCCGGATCTTCACCTGGTGGTCGGCGCGGCCGAGGAACTCCAGGCCGCCGTCGGGCAGGTAGCGGGCCAGGTCGCCGGTGCGGTACCAGCGCAGACCCTCGTGGGTGACGAAACGGTCGGCGGTGCGATCCGGGTCGCCGCGGTAACCGGTGGCCACACCGTCCCCACCGATCCACAGCTCGCCGCTGACCCAATCGGGGCAGTCGTTGCCCGCCGGGCCGACGACGCGGCACTGCACGTTGCGCAACGGGGTGCCGTAGGGGACGGCGGTCCATTCGACGGGAACCCGCGCGTCGACGACCTCGCAGATGGTGGAGTGGATCGCGGTTTCGGTGGCGCCGCCGAGACCGGCGAAACGACTGTTCGGGGCCACTGCGGCCAGACGTGCGGGGAGGGCGACGTCAACCCAGTCACCGCCGAGGATCACCGCGCGAAGTGAGGTGAGGGGCCCGGACGGCGTGGCGGTAGTGGATCCGGTGCCCGGGTCGAGCTGCGACGCCGGGGCGGCGGTGAGCAGCATGTCGAGCAGGCTCGGTACACAGTTGAGCAGCGAAATCTGGTGGCGGCGAACGAGTTCGACCCAGACGGCGGGATCGGTACGCTGCGCGTCGTCGACGGTGACCACCGCGCCACCTGCGGCGAGCAGACCGAAGATGTCGTAGACGGAGAGGTCGAATTCCAGCGCCGAGAGGGCCAGCGCCCGGTCGGCCGGGCCGAGGTCGAAGCGCTCGTTGAGGTCGTCGATCGTGTTCATCGCGGCGCGATGCGGCACCTCGACGCCCTTGGGCTTGCCGGTGGAGCCGGAGGTGAACAGCACGTAGGCGGTGTTCTCCGGATCGCCGAAGACGGGGCGCGCCAACGGTTCCGCGTGCGTGCGAGCCTCGGCGAGGTCGATCGCGCGGGCGTCGGGAATCCGCGCACCGCCGACCGTGAGCACGGCGACAGCGTCTGCGGTGCTGAGGATTTCGGCGCGACGAGCGGCGGGCTGATCGAACCCGATCGGCACGTACACCGCACCCGCCGCGAGCACACCGAGCACCGCGACGACCTGGTCGGGGCCCTTCGGCAGCTGTACCGCGACCGAATCACCGGGCGTCACACCGGCTTCCCGCAACGCACCGGCCACCGCCAGCGCGTCGGCGGCCAGCTCGCCATAGGTCAGCTGCCCGGTCGGCTCCCACAGCACGGCGGGCGCGGACGGATTCGTGGCCGCGTTCGCGAAGAACCCGGTGTGCAGCAGCCCGCCGCTCACCGGCCCCGCGGTGGCGTTCACACGGGCCCGAGTAGCGGCCTGCTCCACCGGAATCCGTACACCGGCCTCGGCCTGCCACCCCGCTCCCCCGGCGAATCGCGTACGCCCGGCCGACACCGCGGCAGCGTCCGCGGGCACCACCGGCGAGGTCTCCTCGGCCCCAGCGGGCTCGACTGCTGTCGGCTGCGCACCGCCGGACTCCGACGAATCGGCCGATGCCTCGGCGAGTTCGGAAGGCCGGCCGCCGAGACGTTCGATCGCTTCGATGTAGCGGGTGAACATAGCGTCGACGACGCCGGCGGGGAAGGCGGATTCGCGAATGTCCCAGTTCAGCAGCAGACCGCCGCGGACCTCGGTGATCTGGGCGTCGAGGAGAACCTGCGGGCCCTGGGAGATGATCCAGACGGGGTCGCCGAAGGTGTCGGTGACGGTGTCGGGGAAGAGTTCGCCGAGGTTGAGGGCACTGGTGTAGACGATGGGAGCCAGGACCGGTTCCCCGCGATGACGGCCGAGGTCGCGCAGGACCTCCAGGCCCGAGTACGCGGAGTGCGCGCCTGCCTCGTGCAGGCGTTGCTGCAGGGCGCGGGCACGGTCGGCGACGGTGGCGGGCGCGGTGACATCGACTTCCAGCAGGACCGAGGAGGTGAAGTCGCCGACGACACCGTCGACCTGCGGGTGCACCGGTTCACGGTGGAACAGCGGCAGATTCAGCAGGAAGCGGCGCTGGGCCGACCAGCCGCCGATGGTTTCGGCGAACACCGAGGCCAGGGCCATCGCCGGGGTGATGCCGCGGGCGTGGGCGGCGTCGAAGACCTGCGCTTTGGCCTGGGGGGAGAGCCAGCGGTGCAGGCGGATCGTGCGGTTGGGATCCGAGATGTGCTGGGCCGACGGCAGTTCCGGCGCACCCGGCAGCTCGCTCAGGCGATCCTGCCACCAGGCGCGGTCGCGGGCCCGCTCGTCGGCGAGGGCGCGCGCACCCTGCCCCTGGCCCGCGGCCGCGCCAGGCTGCGGTGCGGCGGCGTTGTCCGAACCGTGGGTCGCGGCGCTGTCGCGCCGGTGCTCGGCCAGGTACTGACGGAAGGTGTAGTCCTGCGGCGGAAGCTGTTCGCCGTGGTAGAGCCGGGCGAGGTCGGTGATGAGGATGCGGTAGCTCATCGCGTCGGCGGCGAGCATGTCGACATCGAGGTGCAGGCGGGTGCGGCCGTCGGCGAGGCGCGTCAGCGCGATATCGATCACCTGGCCGTCTTCCACCGCCATCCGCTGATGCGTCCGCGCGCTGCGCAACTGCGCCAGCCGCTGCTCGGCTTCGTCGGCGGAGGCCTCGCGCAGATCGGTCACGCCGAACACGGCGCGGCCGGGCCGGTCGAGAGTCTGCTGGGTGCCGTCGGGCAGGAACCTGGTGCGCAGCATGGGATGGCGAGACAGCAGTTGCTCGACCGCCTGCTCGAGCCGCTCGGGATACACGTCGGCGCCGTCGAATTCGACGTAGAGATGTGCCGCCACACCGCCGAGTTCCTGCGCGTCGGAGCGCCCGATCCAGTACGCGTGCTGCATCGGCGCGAGCGCGAACGGCGTGCCGTCGTCGGGAACGATCTGGGGTTCGCTCGCGGACGTGTCGAGCTCGCGGGCGGATTCCCCGGTGGCCGGTTCGACGGCGTCCGGCACGCCGCCACGTGCCGCGAGGTCCTCGGGGTCCGCCCCGTTGAGCAGGGCGTGCCAGGCGTCGACCGTGGGGTGGGCGGCCAGCAGGGCGAAGTTCACGGCGATGCCGCGCTTGCGCCAGGCGCCCGCGAGCTTCATGGTGCGGATGGAGTCGAGGCCGAGCTGGATCAGGTCGTCGGCCTCGGCGACGGCCTCGGGGGTGATGTCGAGATGGCGGGCGATCGCGGCACGGATCTCGGCGCGGTCGATCCCGGCGCCGCCTGCGGGTGCTGTCTCCATCTGCCGATCACTCCTTGCTCGCCGCCCAGCCGGGACGGATTCGGTACTGCCCGGCGGCAGCCTACTCCATTGAGATAGGGTTGCCTAACCTATGCAGCATTCTATGCGGTCGGACCCGCGGCACCAGCCGCCGAGAATTCAGTGAGGCAGTACGTGACGTCGACATCGGCAACCGGCCACCACGAGGGCTACGTCCCCTTTCCCGAAGCCGCCGCGCAGGAGTACCGGGCCGCGGGCTATTGGACCGGGCGAACGCTCGGCGACCTCCTCCGCGACACCGCGCGGACCCAGCCACAGCGACCCGCGGTGCTCAGCGACGCCGGTGCGCAGACCTACGCCGAACTCGATGCCGCCGCCGATCGGATGGCGCACGGATTGCTGGCCCTCGGCATCGCTCCCGGTGACCGCGTGATCGTGCAGCTGCCGAACATCCCCGAGTTCGCGACGGCCCTGTTCGGCGTGCTGCGCGCGGGGATCATCCCCGTCCTCACCCTGCCCGCGCACCGCCGCGCCGAGATCGAGCACCTGGCCGCGCTGTCCGAAGCGGTCGCCTACCTCATCCCCGACCACCTCGGCGACTTCGACTACCGCGAGCTGGCCACCACCGTGCAGCAAGCGGTGCCGAGCCTGCGCCACGTACTGGTAGCAGGAGATCCTGACAACGGGGACGGCACGGCATCCGGATTCGTCGCGCTGGATTCGGTTGCTCGCGACGGTGATTCGCTGCCCGAGATCGATCCGTCCGACATCGCGGTGATGCTGGTCTCCGGCGGCACCACCGGCTTGCCGAAGCTGATCGCGCGCACCCACGACGACTACGTCTACAACGCGACCGCCAGCGCGCAGGTCTGCGAGCTCACCCCCGACGACGTCTACCTCACGACACTGCCCGCGGCGCACAACTTTCCGCTGGCCTGCCCCGGCATCCTCGGCACCGTCGCGACCGGCGGCGCCATCGCCTTCACCCTCGACCCCAGCCCCGAGGCCGCCTTCGCCGCGATCGAGAAGCACCGGGTGAGCGTCACCGGCGTCGTGCCGCCGCTGGCCCAATTGTGGAGTGCGGCCGTGGATTGGGAAGACGCCGACCTGAGCTCGTTGCGCTTGCTCCAGGTGGGCGGCGCGCGACTGGCCGAGGTGAACGCCCGCGATGTCGAGCCCGCACTGGGCTGCACCCTGCAGCAGGTGTTCGGGATGGCCGAGGGGCTGCTCAACTACACCCGTCTCGACGATGACAAAGAGCTGGTGTACACCACCCAGGGCCGCCCGCTCTCCCCCGCCGACGAACTGCGCGTCGTCGACGCCGACGGCAACGACGTCGCCCAGGGCGAAGAGGGCGAACTGCTCACCCGTGGCCCTTACACGCTGCGCGGGTATTACCGTGCGCCCGAGCACAACGCGCGCGCCTTCACTCCCGACGGCTTCTACCGCAGCGGCGACCTCGTCCGCCGACTGCCCAGCGGCCACCTCGTCGTGAGCGGCCGGATCAAGGACGTGATCAACCGCGGTGGCGAGAACATCTCCTGCGATGAGCTCGAGGAGCACCTGCTCGCCCACCCCGCCGTCCGCCATGCCGCCGCGGTCGGCCTGCCCGACGCCTCGCTGGGCGAAAAGGCCTGCGTGGTCCTGGTAGTCACCGGCGAGCTACCCGCCCTCGGGGAGATCAAGTCCTTCCTCACCGAACGCGGCCTGGCCACCTACAAGCTCCCCGACCTGGTCCGGCAGGCGGACGCCCTGCCGATCACCGCGGTCGGCAAGATCGACAAGAAGGCGCTGCGAGCCCTGCACGGCTGATACGCGAAACGGCGGCCCACCCCGCGAAGGGTGGGCCGCCGTTCGACTCCGAGGATCAGGCTTTGTAAGCCTTGACCACGTAAGGCGCTACGCTGCCCAGCTTCTCGCAGGTCTCCTCGAACTCACGCTCGGGGCGCGACTGCCCCACGATTCCGGCACCGGCGCGCAACCACGCACCCTCACCGGTCTGGTAGATCGCCCGCAGTACCAGCGTCGCCTCGAGCGCGCCGGTCGGCGAAACACAGACCACCGCACCGGAATACAGCCCACGCGGGTCGTGATCGTTGCGGAACACCGAGTCGACGCCCGCGCGCTTGGGGATACCGGAGGCGGTCACCGACGGGAACAGCACCTCGAGCGCGTCCCACGCGGTGCGGTCGGCGGCCAGGGTGCCACGCACGGTGGACGCCAGGTGCTGCACACTGCCGCGCTCGCGCACGGCCATGAAATCGGAGACCGCCGACGTGCCCGGCACGGCCACCTCCGCGATCTCGGCGAAGGAGGTCTGCACCGAGATCGCGTGCTCCACGATCTCCTTCGGGTCCGCGAGCAGGTCGGCGCGGGCGGCATCATCGGCTTCGGCACCGAGCCCGAATGCCCGCGTACCCGCCAGCGGTTCGGTGGTGACGATGCGATCGTCGTCGACCGAGGCCACCAGCTCGGGGCTGAACCCGGCCGCTTCGAGCCCGCCCAGCCGCAGCAGGAACGAGCGGGCGGGCGTGTTGCTGGCCCGGCCGAGGCGATAGGTCGCGGGCACGTCCACCGGGAACGGCAGCTCGACCTTGCGCGACAGAATCACCTTCTGGTAGCTGCCGGAACGGATTTCGGCGACCGCCGTGGCCACGCGCTGTTCGTAGTTCGTCGAGTCGGATCGCACGTCGACCGGCGTCGGCACCGGCAGGTCCACGCCCTGCGAGCCGGCGATCAGATCGTGGATGTCGCACGCCTCGCTCGGGGTGGCGCCGCTGATCCGCACGCCGGTGGCGTCGACGCGCACCTCGATTCGCGGAATCATCAGGTGCGCCAACGAGGTGAGCGGATTGAGATAGTGCGTCGCCGACAGCGAGTAGGCGCAGAATTCGAAGCCGATCCAGCCGTAGGCGTTGCGGCCGTCGAGCGGCAGGTCGGCCAGCGCGGCATCGATGGCGGTGGCCGGGCTGCCGGTCCAGGCGCGAGCGGTGGTCTCACCACCCCAGACAGTGCGCAGCTCACCGGCGTCGAGCTCTACGCTGCCGAGCGGATCGGCGGCAAACACCCACACACCGGGCTGTTCGTACATCACGTACTCACCGAATCGATCCGAGACGGCCAGACGTGACATCGCTGCCGCCGGGTCGGTCACATACTCCACCCGTACGGGTTGTTCCGTCGACGACAACGATCCTCCAAGGTAAAGCTGACCTAACTTTGCTTGGTTAGGTTAGCATTACCTCGCCGTTTGACCAGACCCGTGTTGGGTATTCTTCGCCACTTCCGTTCCACCGAGCAAACCGCTGGCACTGTCGCACCCCACCGGACATCCCCCGCTGTTCGCGCGTCGCGCAACGCGCTGTGGACCGAGTTCGGTGCGCCGAAGCAGATCTGCGGCTTGAATGGAGCAATGATCGACAAAGGTGGGCGGCGCGGCCCGCAGGCAGACTCGGTGGTCGCCCTGGTCGACGCGGCCTCCGGCGTCGAACGCGCGGTGATCGGCGACTGGATCGCCCAGGGCGGTCTCGGTAGGGAGATCGACTCCACGGCCCCGGTGACCCAGCTCGACCTCGACGCCAAAGCCATCACCAAACGCCTTGTCGGCAGGCACGACGACCCGCTGGTGGTGCCCGTCCGGGTGTTGTGGCTGCCGCCCGAACGCGACGGCGTGCGCCGGGTGACCTTCGCCGACCTGGCGATGCTCACCAATCCGCGCAAACCCAACCGGCTCGTCCAGCGCAGGCTGCTGCGCACCGAACCCGACCGCCACCGCGTGCTGGTCGGCGCACCCGCCCGGCTCAGCGCGCTGCGCACCAACAATCCCGAGGCCGCGGCGCTGTTGCGCGCGGGCTCGGCGGATCCGTTCGCGCGCGCGGTCGTACGCGCCGCCGTGGTCGCGCTCGAACGCGCCGAACGCACCGTCATCGGCGATCGCTACAAGGTGCCCCAGCTGGTGGCCGAGGAGATCCTCGACTCCCCCGAATTCCAGCGCAAGCTCGACTACATCGCCGACGAGATCGGCTCCGAACCCGACCAGGTGTACCGCAACGCGGAGAAGGCGCTACGCGAGCTGGTCGCCGCCCAGAGCCGGCTGGTCTCGGACCTGTTCACCCAGGCGATGCGACCGGTCCACGCCTCGACCTGGAAGGTCGACACCGATCTGCGCGGCCTCGACGCGTTGCGCAAGCTCAACCGCAAGCACCCGCTGGTGTTCCTGCCCTCGCACCGTTCCTATGTCGACGCGTTCGTCCTGGGTGACGTGCTGGCGCGCAACGACTTTCCACCCAACCACGTGATCGGCGGCGCGAACCTCAACTTCTGGCCGATGGGACCGATCGCGCGACGCACGGGCACGGTGTTCATCCGGCGCAGCTTCGGCGACGACGAGGTCTACAAGGCGGTCGTCGAGGAGTACTTCGCCTACCTGCTGGCCAAGCGATTCAATATGGAGTGGTACTTCGAGGGCGGACGCACCAGGACGGGCAAGCTTCGCCCGCCGCGGTACGGACTACTCAACTACCTTGCCGCCGCGGTCCGTTCGCGGCGCGTCGACGACGTGATGCTGGTGCCGGTCTCGATCACCTACGAGCGGCTCAACGAGCTCGGGGCGATCGCGAGCGAACAGGCGGGCGGCACGAAGAAGGCCGAGGGCATCGGCTGGCTCGCGAAATATGTTCGGCTGCAGCAGCACTCGGCGGGCCGGGTGTATGTGCGCTTCGGCGAGGCGCTTTCGGCACGCGAGCGTCTCGGCGTGCACGGCGATCCGCTCGATCAGCGCCCGGTGACCATTCCGCTGCGCGATACCGAGACCGGTTCCGCCACGGTTCCCGATGAGAAAGCCGTGGCCGACGCCGAGCACAAAGCGGTGCAGCGCTTGGCTTTCGACATCGCGGTCGGCATCAATGAGGTCACCCCGATCACCGTCAACGCGCTGGTCACCCTGGCCTTGCTGGGCGTGCACGAACGGGCGCTCACCCTCGGGCAGGTGCGCACGGTGCTCGATCCGGTGCTCGGCTACATCACCGTGCGCGGGCTACCGAGCGGCGAATTGTCCACGCTGCGTGACGAACAGGGCCTGCGGGTGGTGCTCGAGCAGCTCGCGCTCGCGGGTGTTGTCACCGTGTACCGCGGCGGGTTGGAGCCGGTGTACGCGATCGAACCCGGGGTTCACCTCGAGGCGGCGTTCTACCGCAACAGCGCGGTGCACTGGTTCGTCAACCGGGCCATCCTCGAGCTGGCCGCCCTGACCGCGGTGGAACAGCCGGGTGACGATCCGCTGCGGGCGGCGTGGAAGGCGGCCTTCGCGCTGCGCGATCTGCTCAAGTTCGAGTTCTTCTTCCCGGAACGGCAGGAGTTCGCCGAGCAGATCATCGAGGAAGTGCGCCTCATCGTGCCCGAATGGGACGAGCACACCCCCGACGACCGGCTGGATCGCCAATTCCTCGGCGCCGTCACCGAATCCGGGTTCGTGATGGCCCATCGGGTATTGCGATCGTTCTTCGACGCGCAGCTGGTGGTGGCCGAGCGTCTGGTCGCCCGCGCTGCCGACGCGACGATCGATCGCAAGGAATTCATCGACGAATGCGTGGCGGTCGGCAAGCAGATGCTGTTGCAGCAGCGGCTGCACAGCCCCGAATCGGTGTCGTCGGAACTGTTCACCAGTGCCTGGAAACTGGCCGACAACCACGGCCTCATCGCACCCGCCGCCGCGGGGGCCGAAGCCGAATTGATCGGCAAGCGCCAGGAATTCGCCGACCAGCTGCGTGATCTCGGAGAGCGCATCGCGCGGGCGGCCTCGCTCGATCCATCGAACAGGAACGCGAACTGATGAGCACACTCGCCGAAGCAGTGTCCGCGATCCGGTCGGGTCC
Source organism: Nocardia sp. NPDC003183 (assembly GCF_053590715.1). Classification (NCBI taxonomy): domain Bacteria; kingdom Bacillati; phylum Actinomycetota; class Actinomycetes; order Mycobacteriales; family Nocardiaceae; genus Nocardia; species Nocardia sp. NPDC003183. Next base: position 163,346 of record NZ_JBSFTG010000007.1, on the reverse strand, counting down.
GCAGGGCGCGCGGATCGCCGCGGTGTTCGATTTCGGGGGCACCGTCGTCGACGGCCTGCCGCGACGGGGACTGGCACGCAAGGTGTTCCGTCGTGGCGACGGCCGCCGGGCCACCCTGCTCGGTGGTATCCAGCGCGGTGGCAGCGATGGTGACTACGGACGCTTCCTGCAAGCCGTGGAACAGACCTGGGCGGGTGCCTCGGAGTCCGAGCTCGAGCAGCTGGGCCGCAAGGCTTTCGCCGAGCAGATCTACGGGCGACTGTTTCCCGAGGCGTGGCAGCTCGTCCGCGCGCACCAATTGGCCGGGCACACCGTGATCATGGTCAGCGAGCTCACCCGATTCCAGGTCCGGCCCGTGGCCGAGCGGCTCGGCATCGACAACGTACTGTGCACGGAACTCGCCGTCCGAGACGGCGTTCTCACGGGCCACACGGCGGGCGCACCGCTGTGGCGCACCGGAAAAGCCACGACGGTAGCCGAATTCGCCGCGGACCTGGAGGTCGGCTATGTCTATGCCGACAGCGTGACCGACCTGTCCCTGCTCGAACTCGCCACCCGGCCGACCGTGATCGACCCGGACCCCGCGCTGGCCGCGATCGCCATCGGCAACGACTGGCCCACCCTGACATTCCGGCTGCGCCGAGCTCCACGCCCCGTCGACTACCTGCGCACCATCGCCGGCTTCGCCGGGCTCATCGGCGGTGCGCTGATCGGCGTACTTCGCAAGTCCCACACCGGCAAACGCCAGACGATGGCCGACGCGCTCATGCACGACGCCACCACCGCCACCCTGCGCGCGATCGACGTACAGCTGCGCGTGGTCGGAGCTGAGAACGCCCGCGCACCCAGGCCCGCGGTGTTCCTGTTCAACCACCAGAGCCAGTTCGACGTGATCATCGTCCCGAAGGTGCTCGACGGGGCGGTGACCGGCATCGGCAAGAAAGAACTCGCCAACCACCCCCTGTTCGGCCCGCTGATGCGGTTCGTCGGGGTCACCTTCATCGACCGCACCGACACCGAACGCGCGAAAGCCGCACTCGCCCCGGTCGTTTCGACCCTGCGCGACGGGCTCTCGATCGCGGTCGCCCCGGAGGGAACGCGCTCGTTCACCCCCGGTGTCGGCCCGTTCAAGAAGGGCGCCTTCCATATCGCCATCCAGGCCGGCGTGCCGGTGATCCCGGTGGTGGTCCGCAATGCCGGCGAGATCGCCTGGCGGGATTCACCGATCGCCCGCCCCGGCATCGTCGACGTGGCGGTGCTGGCGCCGATCGACGTCTCCGGCTGGGACCCGGCCGACATGGACGCCGAGGTGGAAGGCGTTCGGCAGCTGTTCGAAACCACCCTGCTGAACTGGCCGGAACCCGACTGAGATCCGGCCGGGCACGGTGGTGCGCCCGGCCGGACTCCCTCAGCTCTCGAACAACTGCTGCCCGAGGTAGTTCCCGGCCGCGGGGACGCCGGGCGGGATCGCGAACACGGCCGAGCCCACCGGAGTCGTCCACTCGTTCAGCGCGTCGAACTCCGCCAGCCGCTGCTGCACAGGCAGGAACTGGGCATCGACGTCGCGCTGGTAGGCGACGAACAGCAGTCCCGAATTCGACAGCTGCCCCGGGGCGGGCGCCTCGTCGTAGTTGAAACCGCGCCGCAGGAACCGTTCACCGTCGTGCGTGTGCCTGGCGCGGGCGACATGCGACGACGGCGGGATCACCGGGATGCCGTTGCGGTCCACCGCCGCCAGATCGGGTTCGTCGTGCTCGGCGGTGCCGGTGAGCGGCGCACCGGTGCTGACCTTTCTGCCCACGGTCAGTTCCCGGCCGTCGGCGTCGAGTTCGTCCCAGCGGTCCAGATCCATGGCGATCCGGCGCAGCACCAGCGAGGTGCCGCCCGTCAGCCACGGCGTCGACGCTCCGTCGTCCCACACCAGACGATCGAAGTCGACCGTGCGCGGGGCGATGTTGACGGTGCCGTCGACCTGGCCCATGAGGTTGCGCATGGTCTGGCCGCGTGGCGCGTCCCGGAAGCCGCGCTGCACCCACCGCACCGTCACCAGCGACTTCACATGCTTGGACAGCACCCGCACCGCGTGCGCTACCGTCGTCGCTTCCTGAGCGCAGACCTGGAGCACCAGGTCCGCGCCGGTGTAGGCGGGCTCCAGCCGGTCGACGGGAAACGGCGGCAGCTGCCGCAGCCACCTCGGTCGTCGTGCCGTGAGACCGGTGACGGTGAACAGCTCGGGACCGAAACCGACCGTGACGGTGAGCCGGGCAGGCCGGGCCGCGAGTTCCGGTTCGGTGTCGGCCAGCGCGGGAACGCCCTGGGTGAGCCGCGACGCGTCGTCGGTCCAGATCCGGAGCAATCCGACGACGTCCTCGCGTCCGACGCCGGGCGCGAGATCGAAACCGGCGAAGGCCACGTGGCCGGGTGGCGTGGTCTCGATGCCGGCCTGGTGCGTGCCGTAGAACGGAACAACGTCGAGCCCCTCGCCGGGTTCTCGTTCCCGATCCCGGAGACCGGCTGCGCCCCAGCTGATTCCGGCCGCACCGACGACACCCGCTGCCGCCGCTCCCCCGCCGAGCAACCGGCGGCGGGAGAGTCCGGCATGCGGATCAGCCACCGTGCGTCGGGTTCTCGGAGCCCGGCGTGTAATTCTCCTTGCCGCCCGCGAAATCGCGCACCTGGGCGCTGACGACAGTGCTCGAGCCGTCGGAGAAGGTCAGGGTGAGCGAGGTTTCCGCGCCGGTGCGCAGTGGCTGCAACAGATCCATGAACATCAGATGCTCGGCGCCGGGCTTCAGTGTCACTTCACCGTGCGCCGGGATGGTGATGCCGCCCTCCTTCGGCCGCATGGTCTTGGCCCCGGTGCTGTCGGGCACGACCTCGTGGATCTCGACCCGGTCCGAGGCCGGGCTGGTCGCGGCGACCAGGGTGACCGGCACGTCCCCGGTGTTACGCAGGTTGCCGAAGGCGGCGGACATGCCGGAGTCGGCGGCCTTGATCCACTGGTCGCTCATCGTGATCCGGTCGCCCGCCGACGCGGGGGCAGCGGGCGCGGGTTCCGAACCCGAGCAGGCGGTGGAGAAGAGGGCGAGGACAGACAGTGCGGTCGCGGCACCGAGACGGCGGGCGACGCGGGGTGAACGCAGGTGGGTACGCGTGTACGCGGACATGGGGAACTCCGATCATCGGGATGGAATGGACCCCGGACCGGCCTGTCGGCACAGCGAATCATCCACCGGGACGGCGGATTTCGCCGGCGTGGAGCTACGCCGGAACGGGGGTGAGTGTGGTCGCGCCCGTTCGGGGCGGGCCACGCAGCCCGATGTCCGGTCGTAGGAGGAGTTGCCGGAGCACCGCGCGCTCGTCGGCGGCGGGTCGGCGGACCGCTCGCGCGAGGGGGCGCACGACCCCGGCCAGCACGAGGACCAGCTGACGCACGCTGGTGATCGCCCGGCGTACTCCGACTTCGGCGGCGCGAATCGCGATCGCCCCGACCGGGATCGCGACCAGGTGCGCGAGCACCATCGCGGCCGAAAGGGGATGGTGCTGGACATGTCCCAGCGACATCGCGGTGTGCCCGACGCCCTGGCCGACGGCCAGCACCGCCATGGTCGAGACCGGACTGTGCCCGCGTGGCAGCGCGGAGACCACGACACCGATCAGGGCGCAGGCGGCGAAAAGCAGGGCCATCGACGAGCCGGCGGGAAGGGCGGTAGCGCCACCGAGGCCGTGCGCGAGCACAGCGACCGCACCGGACGCGGCACCCACCGCCGCGCCGCGTAAGCGCGCGGTGTGATCCGTCGGTGAACGCACAGAGCCATGCTACGACTACGTGTCGTAGACAACGGGATCAGGGCGTATGACCGGCGTCTCATCGGTGCCGCAGCCGAATTCCGAAGAAAGACTTGACCTTAACCATTGTTTGGGTTTGATGATGGTCTCACCACCGAATGAGGGAGAACATCATGACCACCACCACCGCCCCCGCCACCTACACCGTTCCCGCACTGAACCGGCCCGTGGCCGTGCTGGGCGCCGCTGCCACCGCCGTGGTGCTGAACCTGATCGTCTGGGCCGTCGGCGCCGCCGCAGGCGGGACGTTCACCACGATCGCCGACGGCAAGGTCACCGATGCCGCACCCGGCGGCGTGATCATGATGTCGGCGGTGCCGGTGCTGATCGGGCTCACCGTCGCCGTGCTGCTGTCCTACGTGTGGACCGGCGTGCTGCGGACCGCCGCCGTGGTCGGATCGGTGCTGTCGATCGCGACCATCGGGCTGACCGTGGCCGCCGACTTCGACACCGCCTCCACCATCGCCCTGTCGGTGATGCACGTGGTGCTGGTGCCGGTCATGGTGATCGCGCTGGAAGGTGTGCGTCGCGGCATCACCGCGAAGTGACCCGAACACACAGCGAAGGCCCCGCCGAGAAACGGCGGGGCCTTTCGCGTGCCGAGTTCTAGACCGAGCGGCCGAACAGCAGCTTCCACGGCATGAGCGCCGATTCGAGCTGCACCTTCAGGCTCATCTTCGACGCGCCGACGGTGCGCTCCTCGAAGCGGATCGGCACCTCGGCGATCGTGTAGCCCTTCTTGATCGCGCGGTAGTTCATCTCGACCTGGAACGAATAGCCGTTGCTGCGGATCGACGCCACGTCGATCGCCCGCAGGGTGTCGGCCTTCCAGGCCTTGAAACCAGCAGTCGCGTCCTTCACGCCCAGGCGCAGGATCAGGTTCACGTAGAAGTTGGCCCAGGCCGACAGGGCCTTGCGGTACCACTTCCACTCCGCGGCGGTGGAACCACCGGGCACGTAGCGCGACCCCAGCGCCACGCCGACGTCGTCGGAGCTCAGCTTCTCGAGCATCGACGGGATCACCTCGGCGGGATGCGACAGATCGGCGTCCATCTGGATCACCACGTCGGCACCCTCGTCGAGCGCCGCGGTGATGCCCGCGATGTAGGCGCGGCCGAGACCGTCCTTCTCGGTGCGGTGCAGCACGCTCACCACATTCGGCAGCTCAGCGGCCAGTTTGTCGGCGACATCACCCGTGCCGTCGGGTGAATTGTCATCTACCACCAGCACGTGCAGATCGGACACCGGCAGAGCCGTCAGCCGCTCCACCGCCACCGGCAGATTTTCCCGCTCGTTGTAGGTCGGCACAACAACGGTAACCCTCAAGGGTCGCCCTCCCTGCTCACCTGGATAGCCCCGCGGCCCAGGATGCGGGCACGGGGCATGTCATCGATTCGTTATGACGGTACTCGATGGTCCTGACGCTTTCCTGAGTGGCCGTGCGGGCGCTCACCACAGCCGACCCGCGTGGACCAGCGCGTCGATGATCAATCCGAGGCCGAACACGACGAAAAGCACCCTGATGACCGGCGGCCCGAAGCGGGTGATGCCCCGCACGAGCAGGCGGTATACCCGCCGCGCGCGCGGTGTCCGCCGCATGGCGACAGCGAGCACGACCAGCGGCAGGATCAGGGCGATCGCGCAGTAACCGGCCACGATCACCGGCCACACCACCGGCAGCGGGCGCTGTGCGGACAGCAGGGCCAGGGCCGCGAGGTAGGGCACCGAGGTCGGCACCTTCGCCAAACCCAGCGTGAAGCCGAGCACGCCCATCAGCCACGGATGCTTACGCACCGGCTCGACCCAGCGACCACCGGTGGGCGCGGTGGTGTCCACCGGCAGCACGGCGACCGCGATCAGCACCAGGCCGATCACCAGCTCGCCCCAGTACCGCAGAGCCGGGGTCAACTCGAAGTCGAGGAGCCGGACCAGGAAGTCGATGCCGAGTACGGTGCACACGCCGAAGACCACGGAGATCGCGAAAACGCCGCCGAGGAAGCTGAGCACACCCGTCATCGGCGAGCGCCGGGTCAGCCTGGCGTCGGCGACCACGGCCGTGGTGATCGCCACCAGCAGCACATCGAGCGCGTCGAGCAGAGCGAACCCGAGCAGGGCCAACAGTCGATACCCATCCATGACATGGCTGACCCTACTCGCCGGTCATATTTCGATCGCCGACCCGTTCGTCACACCAGCACCACCCGAATCCCGCGGCGAAAGTCCTTGACCTGCGCGGTCTCGAAATCGATCCTGCCATCTGGACTGGACTCCCCCGCAAACGGCGCTCGGTGGTTACGCTTTTGAGCACCGGCCGTGCCGGGATCCGCGATCGTGAAGGGGCAGACATCGTGGCAGAAATGTCTTTCGACCCGTCAGCGCTCGACGCTTATCAGCGTGCGGCAGCTCGGGTTTCCGAACTTCTTGGCACAGCGGCCACAGAGACGACGACCGCGGCCGGGGTCGACCTGTCCGGGCTCGGCGTGCTCGGGCGTGAATTCGCCGCCGCCTGGACACAGGCCGCGGGCGACCACGCGTCGACGCTGAGCACGGCGGGCAACCTGGTCACCGCCTATCAGGACATCTTGAATCGCTTCGGCGCCAGCGTGACCGGGATCGATTCCGGGCTGGCGGGCGATCTGCGAGCAGCCGAGGGAGAGGTGGCGTGATGCGTTCCAAGTCGCTGGTCACCGAGACCACGGTCAGCACGATCACCCCCGCCGAGGCCGAGGCGAAGATCGAGCCGGTGATCGCGCTGCTCGAAGTTCCATTGCTCGAGTTGCGGAGATCGCTGGGCAGCAACACTTCCGCCGATCCCGACGCGTCCGTGGTCGCCGCGCTCACGTCGGCATCCGCCGCGACCACGGCTACCGAAGACCCGCATCGGCTCGGGCTGTACGCGCTCGAGTCGACCGAGACCGCGGCGCCGGCCACCCCCGCGCTGCGGCAGACCGCCACCGAGGTCTCGGCCGCGGCCGATCGCGGGACCAGTTTGAGCTCGCTGCTCGGGCAGGCGTATTCGACACAGTCGACCGCGGCCGCCAAGGTCGACGCGATCATCGCCGACTTCCGGGCCAAGGCGAAGAAGGCCGCGCCCGCGGTGAACGAGAACAACCTCGACGCCATCGTCGAGCTGGCCGAAGAGGCCATTTCGGAAGCGGTCGGGGTGGTGGGCAACGCCAGCACCGAGATGGATCAGTACACCCGCGACACCAAGGGGCTCACCAGCGATCTCGGCGGGACCAACGGGGTCACCGTGCCCACCGGCGCGACGGAGGTGGCGCCCGGGGTCTATGTGCTCGGCACCGGCGGGTCCGATACGTCGTCGTGGGACGACTCCTCGTGGGATGACGAGGACGACAACATCGATCCGGCCACAGCGGCGCAGATCGCGTTGCAGGAGGCCTTGATCGACGGTGGGGTGTCCTTGGGAACCGCGGCGATCGATGCCGGCGTCACCTTCGGCACGCATCTGATCGACAAGATCGCCGAAGTCGCGATGCACGGGATCGACGCGGGCTCCGAGCTGGCGACGACCGGAATCGACACTCTCGCCGCGAATGCCACCGGCACCGAGGGCGCCACCTCCACCACCCCCGCGGGCACCGCACCCACCTCGCCGTCGACCAATGGTGGTGGCACCGGCACGAACACCCTGTTCGGCGGATTGGGTGGCGGCACCAGCACCGGCGGGGGCACCGGCACCGGGGCGAACAGCGACAGTGGCGCGTCGGCGAAGCCGGATACCCCCGCGCCGTCCGCGCCGTTCCAGTCCAACCAGGCGCCGAAAACCGAACAGCCCCAACAGGCTCCGAGCACACCGGCGCCCGCCCAGCAGCCGATGCAAGGCGGGGTGGTTCCGCCCGGCAGTCGTCCGCAGCAGGATCAGGAGACCGAAAAACCCTCCGCCGCACCTAAACACGGTCAACCGGGAGTCGTCCCGGCGCCGGCATAGGACCCCCGGATGGAGAATCCGTTCGGTGCCTACTTCACGTCGCCGGATGCCACGACGCCCGGTCGCCGTCGCCCGCAGGGCAAACGGCGACGCAGGCGGCGACGCGAGGCCGAGCCGCAGACGATCGGCACGAACCCCGAGACCTGGCCGCCGCCCGACCCGGAACCGTTCGACAACAACGACCCGTTCGAGCCCGCACCCGTCCAGCCGGTATATCGAAACCCCGCCGACGACGACGGGTTCACCGGCGACTGGAACGACTGGAACGACGGCGACGCGCCGGTCGAGACGCAGCGCGGCGACGATGTCGACTGGAACGACTGGGCCACCGCCACCGCCACCGAACAGAGCGGCGACCACGTGGAGATGCCGGTGTTGCCGCGCCTCAAGGACTTCGGCGGCGGCGGCCAGGTCGCGCGGCGCCCCCGCAAGAACTTCGACGACGAACGCTACGACGACAGCGGCGGCCGGGCGAAAGCCGCCGCCGCGATCAAGGGCGTGGTCGGCGCGCTCGCCTTCGTCGTCGTGCTCGGCGTGGCCGCCACCATCTTTCTCGGCCCCGCCGACAAGACGAGCACCACCACCCAGGCCGCCGTCCCCGGCTCGCGGGCGACCACCTCCACCGTGGTTCCCCCACTGCCCGCCCACGCCCTGTCCGGCTGCGAGTCCTTCCGCACTCCCTCGATCACCATCAGCGCCGAGCGCGGCGACACCGCCAGCCCCGAGGGCGCCATCCTCGGCTTCGAATACAGCTACTACGTCGACCGCGACGCCGCCAAGGCCCGCTCCTTCGTCACCGACAACGCGCATGTGGGCAATGCCTCCGCCCTGGCCGAAGGCATCGGCTCGCTGCCCCTCGACGTCAAATACTGCGTCCACATCACCAAGGCCGACGCCGCCGACGCCACCCTCTGGAATGTCACCATCCACCAGAAATGGCCGGGCGACGCCACCACCGAGAAAATCAACCAGGTCATGCGCACCACCGAGGTGGCCCCCGGCCGCCACCGCATCACCAGCATCGACCACCGCATCTGAACACGTTTTCGAACGCGAAAGTCCCCCGCACCGGGATCGGTGTGGGGGACTTTGCTGTGTTGCGACCCTGACGGGACTCGAACCCGCGACCTCCGCCGTGACAGGGCGGCGCGCTAACCAACTGCGCTACAGGGCCTTGCTTCGTTACGTCGGGGGATATTACCCGGTGGGCATCGGTTTCGGTAACCGAACAGGTCAGGTGGTGGATCGGGCGTTGACATTGACGTCAACGTCAACAACACTTGTGGCGGTGACCACCAGCGAGGCGCAGGAGCGGGCCAGGTCGGCGCGCAAGGACAGCGCCGGTCCGCGCCGCGGCGAGTTGCTGGATGCGGCAGCGCGGTGTTTCGCCGAGTGCGGGTACGACCAGACCTCGGTGGAGACGATCACCACGCGGGCGCGAGTCTCCCGGGCGACGTTCTACGCGTATTTCTCGTCCAAGGACGAGGTGTTCGGGGCGATCACCGAGCGGGTGTGCGCGCAGTTCCTGGCCGCGCAACTCGTGGTGGACGTCGAGGTCACCGCGCCCGCCGAGGTCATCGGTGCCACGACGCGAGCGTTCGCGCAAGCCGTGTTGGCCAACGGCGCGCTGGTGGCGCTGATCGAGCACCGGGCGGGGATCGATCCCGCGATCGGCGCGCAGTGGTCGCAGGTGCGCACTCGTCTACGCAAGCGATTCACCGCGTTTCTCGAACGCACCGAGGTGCGCGGCGGGATCGATCCGTGCGCCCCGCCGTCGCGGATCGTCGAGACTCTCGCCGACGCACTGCTGATCGGCGCCTCCCGGCTCGCCGGAGCCGACCGCGACCGGCGCGAACAGTTCATCACCGAACACATCGCCATCGCCGAACGACTGATCGGCTTCACCGGCCCGACCCGCGCCACCACCGAATCCGAGGACATCCCGTGAAGCTGCTCATCGCCAACCGCGGCGAGATCGCCCTGCGCGTCCTGCGCACCGCCGCCGAGCTCGGCATCGACACCGTGGCGGTGTACGCCGAGGACGACGCCGACAATCCCGATGTGCACGCGGCGGGTGAGGCGATCCGGTTGGCGGGCACCGGCGCGACGGCCTACCTCGACCACGCCGCGATCCTCGCCGCCGCCAAGGAATCCGGCGCCGACTACTTGCATCCCGGCTACGGATTCCTCAGCGAGAACGCCGAATTCGCCCGCGCGTGCGCGGCCGACGGCGTCACGTTCGTCGGCCCCGATCCCTCGGCGCTCGACCTGTTCGGCGACAAGTCCTCGGCCCGCGCGACCGCCGTGGCCGCCGGCGTCCCCGTCTTGCCCGCGACCGAGGGACCGACCACCGTCGAACAGGTTCACGCGTTCTTCGGCACGCGCCCCGGCGCGATCATGATCAAGGCGCTGGCCGGTGGCGGCGGCCGTGGCATGCGGGTGGTGCGGAGCGCGCAGGAGATCGACGACGCGTACCGGCAGTGCGCCGCGGAAGCGCGTCTCGGTTTCGGCGATCCGGCGGTCTTCGCCGAGACGCTGTTCGAGAACGCCCGGCACATCGAAGTGCAGATCGTCGCCACCGGCGGCACAGCGCTGGCACTGGGCGATCGCGATTGCAGTGTGCAGCGCAGGCACCAGAAACTGCTCGAAATCGCGCCCGCGCAGGGACTTTCGGACACCCGGCGCAGAGAACTCCACGCGGCGGCGGCCCGGCTGTGTGCCCATGTCGACTATCGCGGGCTGGCCACCGTCGAATTCCTGGTCTCCGACGCCGAGTTCGTGTTCCTCGAGGTGAATCCGCGAATCCAAGTGGAGCACACCGTGACCGAGGAGGTCACCGGCGTGGATCTGGTCGCCGTGCAGCTGGCGATCGCCCAGGGCACACCCTTCGACGAACTGGAGTTGCCGAGCGGAATCGTCTCCACTGGAACAGGATCCACCGGCGAACCCGCCGCCGCCGACGGTATCGCGATCCAGGCGAGGGTCAACATGGAAACGATGACGGCCGACGGTTCGGCGGTGCCGGCCGCGGGCACCCTGATCACCTTCGCACCCCCGGCCGGCCCCGGCGTGCGGGTCGACACCTTCGGTCGCGCCGGGCTGACTCCGAGCCCGCGCTACGACTCGCTCCTGGCCAAGGTGATCACCCGCACCCGCGGACAGTCCTTCCCCGCCGCCGCCCGCAAGGCCGCGACCGCACTCGCCGAGTTCACCGTGACCGGCATCGGCACGAACCTCTCGTTCCTGCGAGAGATCCTCGCCGACAGCACCTTCCAGTCGGGGCTCGCCACCACCAGCTTTCTCACCGAGCAGCTGATCGAACTGGTCGCGGCGGTACAGACCGGTCAGCCCGAGGCCACGGTCACCGCGGTCGAGCTGTATCCAGGGCAGGAGGCGGTGCGCGCTCAGCTCGCGGGCACGGTGGTCGAGGTAGCCGACGAGGGTGTCGACGTCGGCGCCGGCGGTCAGCTCGCCGTGCTCGAGGCGATGAAGATGCAGCATGTGGCCAGCGCGCCCGATGCCGCCAGGACCGTCCGGGTGCTGGTCCGCCCCGGCCAGGTCGTCGCGCCGGGCGATCCGCTGGTCATCATCACCCGCACCGGCGCGGACGAATCCGGCGGCGCGCACACCGAGCTGGATCCCGACCGCGTTCGCGCCGATGTCGACGAGATCCGCGCCAGGCACCTCGTGACGCTGGACGAGTCCCGCCCGGCGGCCGTGGCCAAACGGCACCGGCTCGGTCGCCGCACCGCCAGGGAGAACATCGCCGACCTGGTCGACGAGGGCAGCTTCGTCGAATACGGCGCACTCGCGCTCGCCGCACAACGCAGCAGACGCGCCGAAGCGGACCTGATCGCCAACACCCCCGCCGACGGCCTGGTCACCGGCTTGGCGACCATCGGCGCCGACCGCTTCGACAACGCCGAGGCGGTGGTGGTCTCCTACGACTACACCGTGCTCGCCGGCACCCAGGGCAAGAACAACCACGCCAAGACCGACCGCGCCTTCGAACTCGCCGAACGCAAGCGGATTCCGGTGGTGCTGTTCGCCGAGGGCGGCGGCGGCAGGCCGGGCGACACCGACGGGACCGGCATGGGCCTGGACGTGACGACCTTCCGCGCGCTCGGCGCGCTCCGCGGCAAGGTGCCGCTGGTGACGATCGTGTCGGGCCGCTGCTTCGCGGGCAACGCCGCCCTGGCCGGTGTCTGCGACGTGATCATCGCGACGCCGGACGCCAATATCGGCATTGGCGGACCGGCGATGATCGAGGGCGGCGGGCTCGGCGCCTGCCGCCCCGAGGACATCGGTCCGATCGAGGTGCAGCGACGCAACGGTGTCGTCGACCTGGTCGCCCGCGACGAGGCGCACGCGGTGGCACTGGCCAAGCAGTATCTCGGCTACTTCCAGGGCCGGGTCGACGAATTCGAGGCACCGGATCCACGGCTGGCCCGGCATGTGGTGCCGGAGAACCGGTTGCGCGCCTACGACATCCACCGCGCCATCGACGCGATCGTCGACGTGGGCTCGGCCCTCGAGCTGCGGGCGGACTACGGGGTCGGCGTCGTCACCGCGCTGGTGCGGGTACACGGCGAACCGTTCGGCTTGATCGCCAACAGCAGCCACCACCTGGGCGGCGCGATCGATGCCGAGGCCGCCGACAAGATGGGCGAGTTCCTCACGCTGTGCCAATCGTTCGGCCTGCCGGTCGTCTCCCTGTGTGACACACCGGGTTTCATGGTCGGACCGGAGGCGGAGAAGACCGCGACGGTGCGCCGGTTCAGCAAGTTGTTCGTGCTCGGCGCGCAACTGAGCGTGCCGTTCGGCACCATCATCCTGCGCAAGGGGTACGGACTCGGCGCGATGGCGATGGCGGCGGGCCACTTCCACGCGCCGCGGTTCACCGTCGCCTGGCCCACCGGCGAGATCGGGCCCATGGGGCTGGAGGGCGCCGTTCGCCTCGGCTTCAGCAAAGAGCTCGCCGCCGTGACGGATCCGGACGAGCGCGAGACGCTGTTCCAGCAATTGCTCGCCATGGGCTACCAGGCGGGCAAGGCGCTCACCGCTGCCACCGGTTTTGAGCTCGACGATGTGATCGACCCCGCCGACACCCGCACCTGGATCGCCACCCTCGCCGACAGCCGGGCGCGCGGAGGGTCGTGCGGCAGCTCGGGCACTTGATACCACCTTCGCTCCCGGTGTGATTTACGGCATATTTCCAGCCGGTCGCACCGCGCACGCGTCCAGACTTGAAGTTGACGTCAACTTTCAATAGATTCAGACCTGCGGATCACCGAGCAGCCATCGCTGATCGAACCCGGCCGGCGAGCAGGTCTGCGAACCCAGCCGGTACGGAACGAACGGAAGGAATTCTCGTGAGAGTTGCCGACAAAGTGGCCATCGTGACCGGTGGCGGCGCGGGCATCGGCGCCGCGCTGGCCGCCGCACTCGCCGCGGCGGGCGCGAAGGTGGTGGTTGCCGACCTCGACGAGCCCGCCGCGCTGGCGGTGTCGGAGCAGATCAACGCCGATCACCCCGGCACAACCGTCGGAGTCGGCGCCGACGCCGCCGTCACCGAGGAGATCCGCGGTCTGATCGCGGTGGCGCAGCAGCACTTCGGGCCCGTCGATCTGTACTTCGCCAATGCGGGCATCGTCGGCGCCGCCGGACTCGATGTCACCGACGACGAGTGGGACCGCTCGCTGGACGTGAACCTGCGCGCCCACATCCGTGCCGCGCGGCTGCTGGTGCCCGAGTGGGTCGAACGCGGTGCGGGCTACTTCGTCAGCACCGCATCGGCCGCGGGACTACTCACCCAGATCGGTTCGGCCACCTACTCGGTGAGCAAGCACGCCGCGGTCGGGTTCGCCGAGTGGCTCAGTGTCACCTACGGCGACCAGGGCGTGCGCGTCAGTTGCCTGTGCCCGATGGGCGTCAACACGAAACTGCTGTACGAGGGCCAGAATTCGGGCGAGGAGCTCGGCGCCACAGCGACCCGCGCCGTCGTCGCGGCGGGCGAGGTCCTCGAACCCGCCGACGTGGCCGACATCGTGCTCACGGCCGTCGACGCCGAGGACTTCCTGATCCTGCCGCATCCACAGGTGCTGGACATGTACCGCCACAAAGGCGCCGACTACGACCGCTGGCTGCGCGGCATGCGCCGCTACCAGTCGTCGCTGCTGGCCGAAACCCACTGAGCGAGAGACAAAGCCATGTCACTGTTCGATCTGAGCGATCGCGCGAAGAAGTATTCCGAAGACCTGCTCGACTTCATGGACGCGCACGTCTACCCGGCTGAGGCCGTCTACGAGGCGCAGATGCGCGAATCCGGCGACCCCCATTTCCAGCCGCCCGTCCTCGAAGAGCTCAAAGCCGAGGCCAAACGGCGCGGCCTGTGGAACCTCTTCCACCCGCACCCCGGGCGCGGCCCCGGCCTCACCAACCTCGAGTACGCGCCGCTGGCCGAGATCATGGGCCGCAGCCACCTCGCCGCCGAGGCCTGCAACTGCAACGCCCCCGACACCGGCAACATGGAAGTGCTCGAGCTGTTCGGCACCGAGGAGCACAAAGAGAAGTACCTGAAGCCACTGCTCGACGGCACCATGGCGTCGGCGTTCGCGATGACCGAACCGCGGGTGGCCAGCTCCGACGCCACCAATATCGAACTGTCGATGGTGCGCGACGGCGACGACTACCTGCTCAACGGCCGAAAGTGGTTCGCCACCAACGCCTTGCACAAGAACTGTCGTGTGATGATCGTGATGGGCAAGACCGATCCCACCGCGGCGCCGCACCGTCAGCAGACCATGATGGTGGTCCCGATCGACGCACCGGGCGTCACGATCCTGCGCGGGCTGCCGGTCTTCGGCTACCAGGAACGCGAAGGCCACGCCGAGATCGACTTCGCCGACGTGCGCGTGCCCGTCACCGACGTGCTCAAAGGTGAGGGCGAGGGTTTCGCGATCAGCCAGGCCCGGCTCGGACCCGGCCGCATCCACCACTGCATGCGCAGCATCGGGATGGCCGAACGCGCGCTGGAGATGATGTGCAAGCGCGCGCAGGCGCGGGTCACCTTCGGCGCGCCCATCGCCGACAACGCCAACATCGGGGACTGGATCGCCGAGTCGCGCATCGAGATCGAGATGATCCGGCTGCTCACGCTCAAGGCCGCGCATCTGATGGACACCGTCGGCAACAAGGCCGCGCGCACCGAGATCGCCGCCATCAAGGTGGCCGCGCCGAACATCGCGCTGAAGGTCGTCGACCGGGCCATTCAGGTACACGGCGCCGGCGGTGTCACCGACGACTTCCCGCTCGCGGCCGCCTGGGCGCACCTGCGCACACTGCGGCTCGCCGACGGCCCCGACGAAGTGCACAAGCGTGCCATCGCACGGCAGGAACTGCGCAAGTACAAGGAGAGCAACTGATATGACCGGACTGGATCTCACCGGCCGCACCGCCATCGTCACCGGCGCCTCCCGCGGCATCGGACTGGCGATCGCCCAGTCGCTGGCCACCGCGGGCGCGAACGTCGTGCTGACCGCGCGCACACAGGAATCCGCGGACACGGCCGCGGCCCAGATCGTCGGCACCGCGATCGGGGTCGGCGCGCACGTCGTCGACGAAGACGCCGCACGGCGCTGCGTCGAGCTGACCGTGGAGCGGTTCGGCAGCGTCGACATCCTGGTCAACAACGCGGGCACCAACCCGGCGTTCGGCCCGACGATCGACCAGGATCACGCCCGCTTCGCGAAGATCTTCGACGTGAATCTGTGGGCTCCCGTGCTGTGGACGCAGCTGGTCACCCGCGCGTGGATGGGCGAGCACGGCGGCGCCGTGGTCAACACCACCTCGATCGGCGGCCTGAGTCTCGAGCCCAACATCGGGCTGTACAACGCGTCCAAGGCGGCGCTGATCCACCTGACCAAGCAGTTGGCGATGGAACTGTCGCCGAAGGTGCGCGTCAACGCGATCGCGCCGGGCGTGGTGCGGACCAAGCTGGCCGAAGCGCTGTGGCAGGAGCAGGAGCGCGAGCTCTCGGCCTCGACCGCACTGGACCGGATCGGCGAGCCCGACGACGTCGCCGCCGCGGTGGCCTTCCTGGTCTCCGACGCGGCGAGCTGGATCACCGGCGAAACCATGGTGATCGACGGCGGCCAGCGGCTCGGCGACGTCGCCCCGTTCCGGAGCGGAGCCTCGGTCGGTGCCTGACGCGCACGAGGTGGTCGGCGTCGACCCGGTCGCCATCGGAAGATGGTTCGCCGCGGTCGGCGTCGAGCACACCGCGCCACTGCGTTTCGACCGGATCGGCCTCGGCCAATCGAACCTGACCTATCTGGTACGCGACGACGCGGACCGCCGGTGGGTGCTGCGCAGGCCGCCGCTGGGGCACCTGCTCGCCTCCGCGCACGATGTGGTGCGCGAGGCCAGGATCATGGCGGCGCTCGAATCCACCGATGTCCCGGCGCCACGGATTCTCGGTGTCGTCGACGATCCGGCGGTGTCGGAGGTACCGATGGTGCTGATGGAATTCGTCGACGGGCAGGTGGTCGACACCATGGCGATCGTGGAATCGCTGACCCCACAGCGTCGTCGGGCCATCGCCGAATCGCTTCCGCGCACGCTGGCGAAGATCCACGCGGTCGACCTGGCCGCCGTCGGCCTCGCCGATCTGGCGAGTCACCGGCCCTACGCCGTCCGCCAGCTCAAACGGTGGGGCGGGCAATGGGAGCAATCCAAGACCCGGGAGTTGCCGGAGCTCGACGAGCTCACCCGCAGGCTCACCGCCGACATCCCGGAGCAGCGGGAGGTGACCCTCGTGCACGGCGACTTCCACCTGCGCAACGTGATCACCGCGCACGACACCGGCGAAGTCGTGGCCGCGCTGGACTGGGAACTGTCCACCCTCGGCGACCCGCTGGCCGATATGGGCAGCCTGCTCGCCTACTGGACGGAACCGGGCGAGAACACCGGCGGCGACTTTCCCGCGTCGGCACTGCCCGGTTTCCCGGACCGCGCGCAGATGTCGGCGGCCTACCTCGCGCTGACCGGGCGCGACCCGGCCGCCCTGCGCTACTGGCACGCCTTCGGGCTGTGGAAGCTCGCCGTCATCGCCGAGGGCGTGCTGCGCCGAGCGCGGGACACGCCGCAGAACAGGGCCGCCGCGGGCACCCCGACCGTCGAACGCATCGACGCGATCGTGCACAAGGCACTCGATCTCACCGAACACATCCAGACATGACTCGCACCGCAACCGAGACCGCCGCCGGCCAGGTCACTACCTCGCCGGCGGACCGAAGGACTGATCGACGATGAAAGCATGGCAGGTAACCGAACTCGGCGAACCGCGGGAAGTACTGCAGTTCAACGACATCGACGATCCGGTGGCCGGTCCGGGGCAGGTGCTGGTGCGTGTCCTCGCGGCGCCGGCCAACTTCCCCGACGTGCTGCTGTGTCGTGGGCAGTACCAGGTCAAGCCGCCGCTGCCGTTCACGCCCGGCGTCGAACTGTGCGGTGAGGTGGTGGCGGTCGGCGACGGCGCCGATTTCGCGGTCGGTGACCGGATCGTCGGCACCACGAACCTGCCCGGTGGCGCGTTCGCCGAGCTGGCCGTGCTCGATGCCGACAGCGCGTTTCCCGCACCGGACTCCCTCGACGATGCCGAGGCCGCCGCACTGGTCATCGGCTATCAGACGAGTTGGTTCGCCCTGCACCGGCGCACTCGGGTGCAACCCGGCGAGACGCTGTTGGTGCACGCCGCCGCCGGTGGCGTGGGCAGTTCCGCCGTGCAGCTGGGCAAGGCGGCGGGCGCGCGGGTGATCGGTGTCGTCGGCGGCCCGGAGAAGGCCGACTACTGCCGCCGCCTCGGCGCCGACCTCGTGATCGACCGGCGCACAGAGGATTTCGTGCCGATCGTCAAAGAGTTCACCGGCGGCCGTGGCGCCGACGTGATCTACGACCCGGTCGGCGGCGACGCCTACGCCAAGTCCACCAAATGCATCGCCTTCGAAGGTCGCATCCTGGTGATCGGCTTCGCGGGCGGCACGATCCCCCAGCCCGCGCTCAATCACGCGCTGATCAAAAACTATTCGATCATCGGCCTGCACTGGGGGCTCTACAAGCAGTACAACCAGCAGGCGATCGCCGACTGCCACGCCGAGCTGTCGCGGCTGGCCGCGGCGGGCAAGGTGAGACCACTGATCAGCGAACGCCTTTCGCTCGGCGACGTCCCCGACGGCCTCGGCCGCCTCGGCGACGGCGACACCGTCGGCAGGCTCGTGTTCCACCCCCGGCTATAAATAGGGCATGGAACGACGTGCGGAGACCGCAGGCGACAGCGCGCCACCCTCGATGGCGCGCACCTCGCTGCTGCGCGAGCTGCCCGCCACGCCGCGCGGGCTGCGCACCAGGACAGCGCTGATCGACGCGGGACGGAAGGTGTTCGAGCGCACGGGGTATCTCGATACCCGGCTCGTGGACATCACCCAGGAGGCCAAATGCTCCTCGGGCACCTTCTACACCTATTTCGCCGGCAAAGAGGAGATCTTCGCGGCGATCCTGGAGCACGCCCAGGAAGACATGATGCATCCCGGGATGGAGCGTGTGACGGGTGACGACGATCCCGTGTCGATCATCGAGGCCAGCAATCTGGCGTACTTCGAGGCCTACAAGCGCAACGCGAAGTTGATGGGGCTGCTCGAACAGGTCGCCAACATCGATCCCGAGTTCAGCAAGCTCCGCCAGGAACGGGCCGACGCGTTCATCCGCCGCAACGCCCGCAGCATCGCCGATCTCCAGCGGCGCGGTCTCGCCGATCCCGAGCTGGATCCGATGCTGTCCTCACGGGCGCTGTCAGGGATGGTCAGCAGGCTGGCCTTCAACTATTTCGTCACCGGCGACGGTCTCCTCGACGGCAAGCCGCTCCCGATCGAGGAGCTCGTCTACACGGTGACCCGGCTCTGGGCGAACGCGCTGCGGATGCCGCTGAAGAACTGACCGGCGCGGTCGAACGAAAAAATCCCCTCACCGAGTTGTCTGGTGAGGGGATCGAAGGTGGCCAGAGCCGGGATCGAACCGGCGACCTACCGCTTTTCAGGCGGTCGCTCGTACCAACTGAGCTACCTGGCCGGAAGTACCGGATTGCTCTGGTACTACGTGCGACCCTGACGGGACTCGAACCCGCGACCTCCGCCGTGACAGGGCGGCGCGCTAACCAACTGCGCTACAGGGCCATGCTTCTGCAGTACTGCTAGACACAGTCCTAAGACTGTACCCCCTACGGGATTCGAACCCGCGCTACCGCCTTGAAAGGGCGGCGTCCTAGGCCGCTAGACGAAGGGGGCTCGTTCCGAATCTCTCCGGGGCGGCTTCAACGTTTCCGTTGGGAGCTCGCATAGCTTATGACAGGTGTGCTCAGAGTTCCAAATCGCCTGGTCAGGCGCCCAAACCGAGGTCATCCAGACGTGCCTGCTCGCGCCAGCCCTCGGTGCGGAAGTTCTGGATCCACAGCGGGGTGGCCATCGCCTCCACGATAACCTCCAGCACCTCGGCGAAGCGGGCGCGCAGGTCGGCGGCGGAACCGTTGGAGATCGGGTCGACCAGATAGCGCTGGCCCGCCAGCGCCGCGGACAGGGTCCGGGTGAAGCGGTCGGGGTCGGCGTCGGCGCGCAGGTGACCGTCGTCGATGGCGCGCACCGCGAGCACGCGGGTGGCGCGGCCGACGATCCGTCCGCCGCCGTTGCCGTTGTCGCGATGGAAGTCGGGTTCGATCACGAGGCGGTACTCGGCTTGCACGATGGTGTCGTGTTCCAGGCGAAGGGCGATCTCGTCGACCATGCCGTGCAGCACGTCGAGCGGACCGAGGTCGGCGCGTGCGAGCCAGCGCTCCGCGCAGATCCGGTACCGCTCGACCGCGGTATCGAGCACCGCGCGCGCCAGGTCTTCCTTGGAGTCGAAGTGGAAGTACATCGCCCCCTTGGTGGCGCGCGAACCTTCCAGAATGCGGTTGAGCGATGCCGCGGCATATCCGCTCTTCCCGAACTCGACGGCCGCGGACTTGATTATCGCCGCGCGTGTCCGGCGCGCCCGCTCTTGCTGCCGTGCCATGCTCGAAACGCCTCCGAACCTTCTCGACGCCGACGGTCGAATACAGACCGTTGGTGCGAATTGTGGTTTTAATTCAAACTTTCGGTATGAAAGACTCGCGGTGCCTCGCACAGCGGCCCCGCCACCAGTGAGAACCGCCTCCTCCTGCGGTAACGACTACCCCTTTGCCGGGAGTTCGCGCACCCATCGCGATCACCTCGGCCTGCGATCCGCCGGTGAATTCCCGAAACGCCACACCCTGCACCGGAGCCACGGAAAACGCGGTACCGGTGATTGTTTCGAAATTCACCAGGCGATCACCGTACCCGCATTCGCGAGTCGACACGCGGCGATTGGAGTACCCATCCGAACATCCGATCCGGTTATCCAAACCAGCAAACGGAGCGCAACCGGAATGGTTACTTCGGGTACGAATTCCATAGGCGCGCAGCCCGGTTGACCACCGCGCCGGCACCGCCGACGTTCGCCGAACGGTCGCGAGACCGGCGCCCACCTTGGACCTCTCCATCGCTGCTGCACCCCTGCTTGTCGAAAGATGTTGCGATACAACAGTATTCGATGACCATACGCAACTCGTAACGCGAACACCGCTGGGGCACCGGGTGTTTACCGGAAATCGTCGCGCACGTCCACGTCGTTACCGGCCGCCACCAGCGGCGATCAGCCGCCCGCGACTCGACCCGGGGGGACTGTTCGGTCCTTCGGCACAGCGTCCGCTAGACTCCGCTGCGCGCCCCTTTAGCTCAGTTGGTAGAGCTGGTGACTTTTAATCACTAGGTCGTAGGTTCGAGTCCTACAGGGGGCACCACGACTACTACCGTGACCATCGTCACGTGGCGACGCGCCAACCGCAGACGCCGCCGAAACCGGGGGTTCGGTGCGCGGATTCACCTACCCTGAGCGCGACCCGGGCTCCCGGGCGCCCACGACCTCAGGCGGAGTGAGATGACTTCCTTCGACGATTTGCTCTCCCAAGTACCCATCGCCCAGATCGCCGACCAGCTCGGCGTCGACCAGGCGACCGCCACCACGGCCGTGCAGGCCGCGCTGCCGACGCTGCTCGGCGGCCTCCAGGCCAACGCCGCCCAGCCGCAGGGCGCGGCTTCACTGCTCGGCGCGCTCGACAACCACGGCGGCCTCGTCGACGGCGAAGGCGCGGTGGATCTGCGGCAGGTGGACGTCGGCGACGGCGAGAAGATCGTCGACAACGTCTTCGGTGACGAGAAGAACACCGTCATCAGCGCACTCGGCGCGGGCGGCGGCACCGGCGGCAACGACCTGATCGGCAAGCTGCTGCCGATTCTCGCCCCGATCGTGCTCGCCTACGTGGCCAAACAGCTCACCGGCGGTGGCGGCGCCGCGGCTCCGGCACCGCAGCAGACGCAGGCCTCCGGCGGCGGTCTCGGTGATCTGCTGGGCGGCCTGCTCGGCGGCAGCAGCAACACCGGCGGGCTCGGCGGCATGATCGGCGACGCCCTGTCGAAGAACGCGGGAGGTGCGCTGGGCAGCGTGCTCGGCGGCCTGCTCGGCGGCAAGCGCTGAGATGTTCATCTACCTGTAGTTAACGTCGCGAGGCCCGCAGCGATAGTCCCTATGCTGCGGGCCGAGCACCTAGACTCGTCAGCACGACCATCGGATCTACTGACGAGTTGTGGCGTTGCTCAACATCGTCGGAAAACCGCTCTGTTGCGTTTCGCATCACACCTACGGTGCCGTAAGGTATGGCCGCATCGCGACGTTCGACCGCAAGCACGACAGCGAAGGGTTTTTACATGGCAAGGGATCTGACTCAACTCGAACTGCTCACGGAGTTGGAGCCGGTTGCCGAGGAAAACGTCAACCGGCACATGTCGCTGGCCAAGGAGTGGCACCCCCACGACTATGTCCCGTGGGACGAGGGCCGCAACTTCGCCGCCATGGGCGGCATCGACTGGGATCCTGAGCAGTCCAAGCTCAGCGAGGTCGCCAAGGCGGCCATGATCACCAATCTGCTCACCGAGGACAATCTGCCGTCCTACCACCGTGAGATCGCCGAGAACTTCTCCCAGGACGGCGCCTGGGGCACCTGGGTGGGTCGCTGGACCGCCGAGGAGAACCGGCACGGCATCGTGATGCGCGATTACCTGGTTGTCACCCGCGGCGTGGACCCGGTCGCCCTCGAAGAGGCGCGGATGATCCACATGACCAACGGCTTCGCCTCCCCCACCGAGGTCGACGCGGGCTTCCTGCACTCGGTCGCCTACGTGACCTTCCAGGAACTGGCCACCCGCGTGAGCCACCGCAACACCGGCAAGGTCTGTGACGACCCGATCGCCGACCGCATGCTGCAGCGCGTCGCCGCCGACGAGAACCTGCACATGATCTTCTACCGCAACCTCTGCGGCGCGGCGATGGACCTGAGCCCCGACCAGACCATCGAGGCCATCTCGATGATCGTCGAGAACTTCCAGATGCCCGGCGCGGGCATGCCGAACTTCCGTCGCAACGGCGTGCTGATGGCCAAGCACGGCATCTACGACCTGCGCCAGCACCTCGAAGAGGTCGTGCAGCCGGTGCTCAAGAAGTGGAACGTCTTCGACCGCACCGACTTCACCGCGCGTGGCGAGGCCACCCGTGAGCGGCTGGCAGGCTTCCTGGAGAAGCTGGGCCAGGACGTGCTGAAGTTCGAGGAGCAGCGCGACAAGATGCTCGCTCGCGAAGCCAAGCGCCGCGAAATGGTGAGCGTCTAACACTTCCTACGAAAAGCGCCGCCCACCTCGATCGAAGGTGGGCGGCGCTTTTGTGTGGGGACTACTTCATCGGGAGGGCGCCGTCGGCGCTGCCGACGTCGGTGATCTTCCAGTCCTTGCCCGCGTCGACGGTGATGTTGTAGGTGACCGTGTTGCGCAGGCCGTCGGGGTTCTGCGCGTTGGTGGTGCTCACGTCCACGAACGCCGCGACCTTGTAGACCTCGCCCTCGTGCGAGAGCACCTTGGCGGTGATCGGCGTGGCGGTGGAGGTCCACTTCAGCGGGATGATGATCTGCTCGAGCTTCGCGCCGGTGGCGTCGAACTTCTTCGACAGCTCGGGTGAGGTTCCGGCCTTCAGCTTGGCGACCCAGGCGTTGACGTCCTGGTAGTTCAGGGTCGCCGAGCCGACGGAGTAGTCGAGGGCGATCTGTTCGGCCTTCGCGTCGTCGGCGGCCTGGTCCTTCATGTCGGAGATCTCGGAACGGGCCGAGCCGAGCAGCACGCCGAGCACCAGCGCGAGAATCGCGAGGACGGCGATCACGGCACCGCCCACCAGCGACGAGACGCGCACGGCGACCGTGCCCTTGTCGGGCGTGGCAGGGGTTTTCGTCAGGTCGGTGGCGTCTTCCATGGGGGTCTTCTCCGATTACGTGGGGACAGCGCACCGCCGGAGGCGACGATGCCAGCAGAGTAAGGCTACTGACGTCGCGGACCTGTTCCGGACACGGCGTAGCAGGTAAACGGTGTCATCTCGGTCGCAGCGGCGGCGATGACCCGCGGATAAGCATCAGGACGCGAGATCGATCACATCGGGGCGGATGAGACAATCGTGTGCGTGACTACCACGCTGCCCCAGGCGCCCACTGCGCTGCGGATCGGGCCCTACCCGGTCGATCCGCCGGTTGTGCTCGCGCCGATGGCGGGCATCACCAACCGTGCCTTCCGCAGGCTGTGCCGGGAGTTCGGTAGCGCGACCTCGATCTACGTGTGCGAGATGATCACCGCCCGCGCAGTGGTCGAGCGCAACGAGAAGACGCTGCACATGATGTCGTTCGACGCCGACGAACATCCGCGCTCGATGCAGCTCTACGGGGTGGATCCCAAGACGCTCGGCGAGGCCGTGCGGATCATCGTCGGCGAGGGCTGGGCCGACCACATCGACCTCAATCTGGGCTGCCCCGTCCGCAAGGTGACCAAGCTCGGCGGCGGTTCGGCGCTGCCTTACAAGCGCAGGCTCTTCGCCAATATCGTCCGTGAGATGGTGGCCGCGGCCGAACCGGCCGGTGTTCCGGTGACCTTCAAGTTCCGCATCGGCATCGACGACGACCACCACACCTATCTCGACACCGGCCGCATCGCCGAGGCCGAGGGCGCCGCCGCCGTGGCGCTGCACGCGCGCACCGCGGCCCAGCTCTACTCGGGCGCGGCCGACTGGTCGGCCATCGCCCGGCTCAAGGAAGCCGTCACCTCCATCCCGGTCCTCGGCAACGGCGACATCTTCACCGCCGACGACGCCCTGCGGATGATGAACGAGACCGGCTGCGACGGCGTGGTCGTCGGCCGCGGCTGCCTCGGCCGGCCGTGGCTGTTCGCCGAACTCAGCGCGGCCCTGCGCGGCGAACCGATCCCGGAGGGGCCGACGCTCGGCCGCGTCGGAGAGATCCTGGTGCGCCACGCCACCCTGCTCACCGAGCACGACGGTGAGGACAAGGCCATGCGCGATATCCGCAAGCACATGGCCTGGTACCTGATGGGTTTCCCGGTCGGCTCGCAGCTGCGGCGCAGCTTCGCCACCGTGTCGAAGCTGTCGCAGATCGAGGACCTGGTCGGGCAGCTCGACCCGGCCGTGCCGTTCCCCACCGACGCGCTCGGACCGCGCGGACGGCAGGGTTCGCCGCAGACCAAGGTGGTACTTCCAGAGGGTTGGCTCGACGATCCGGAGGACGACACCGTCCCGGCCGCGGCCGATGTGATGCACAGCGGCGGCTGACCAGCCACCGATAACGGGTCGACATCAATTCGTAAGCCGCTGCGGTTTCCTCCGATCACACCGTCTCGAGCAGGGCTTTTCGTCGGCGATTCGAGCTTCGTCATCACATCGTCAGCGATTCCCGTGTGCACTGGAGTGGCCACTCGTGGCGGAATCGTTATCATTGCGGGATCGTTCGACTCTGGTTCGAATCGGAGCCGGGCGGTGACGCGCAGGCTGCGCCAGATAGAGAAGTGAGGTTCGTTGGTGGGTGACGATCGGCGCGGGCGTACGCCCCGGCCCGGAAATCGCGCCCCCTGGGAGCGATACCCGACGGCCGAACCCACCGAGCAACCGGAAAACGGCTCGCGACGTTCGCGTCACGCCGACGCGACGCAGGACGCCGGTTCCGCACCGCTGACGGTGGCCGACCTGGTGAACCGGGTCGACAGCGAACGCACCAGACGCGGCAGACGCGTTCCGCCCGCCGAGAGCGCCGAGCCCGCCTCACGCGCGGGCCGCCGCGCCCGCGAACAGGCACCGCGCCCCACCCCACGTCCCGACATCGCCCCCCGCACCGACGGCTCCCCCGTCGTCGACGACATCGCGGGCACCCCACCCCATCGCGCCGAATCCCCCGCCGACCGCACCGCGACCACCGCGCTGCCCGCCCAGTCGAAGGAGCCGGTCCGCACCGCCGTCCCGGCACGGCGGGTGGGCGGTCCGGTCGATCCGCCCACCGACATCCTGCCCACGGTGAACCCCGCCGCCGAGCCCGAGCGCGCCCGGCCGGTCAAAACCGCGTCCGCGGCACCGCCACGTCGTCCGGACGGCCGTGCGGGCACAGGAGAGCGCCGGAACAAGCAGGCACGGATGGCAGGGCGCGTCACGCTCACCTTCGTCGCGGTGCTCACGCTGGTGATCACCGGCGGCGGCTGGAGCTACCTCCAAGCCACCAACAGCAGCTTCACCCAGGTCGATGCACTCGGCGGCGGCGCCACCGGCGACGTGCTCGACGGTGATATGCAGCTCGGCGACGAGAACTACCTCATCGTCGGCACCGACACCAGAGCGGGCGTCAACGCCGACATGGGCGCGGGCTCCGCCGCCGACACCGAGGGCGCCCGCGCCGACACGGCGATGCTGGTGCACATCCCGAAGAACCGCTCGCGCGTGGTGGTCGTGTCGTTCCCGCGCGACCTCGACGTCTCCCGTCCGGTGTGCTCGGAATGGGACAACGACACGGCCACCTATACCGACCAGAAACTCCCGTCGGCCATGAGCGACAAGCTCAACGCCGTCTACGCCCGCGGCGGGCCCAAGTGCCTGGTCGACGTGATTCGCAAGATGTCAGGCCTGACCATCGGCCACTTCATCGGCATCGACTTCGCCGGTTTCGAGGCCATGGTCGACCAGATCGGTGGCGTCGAGGTGTGCTCGACCAAGCCGATCATCGACGGCGTCCTCGGTCCGGTGCTCGAGACCTCGGGCAAGCAGCGGGTCAACGGCGAGACCGCGCTCAACTACGTGCGCGCCAGGCACGTGGTCGGTGAGGAACGCAGCGACTACGACCGGATCAACCGCCAGCAACGCTTCCTCGCGTCGCTGTTGCGTGGGGCGTTATCGAGCAAGGTGCTCTTCGATCCGGGCAAGCTCAACGGGTTCATCCAGGCCTTCACCGCCCACACCTTCGTCGACAAGGTGACACCGCAGGACCTCCTGCTGCTCGGCCGTTCCCTGCAGAAGATGGACGCGGGCGCGGTGACGTTCCTGACCATCCCCACGGCGGGCACCACCTCCTACGGCAACGAGATTCCGCGCGAATCCGACATCAAGGCCATCTTCCGCGCCGTCATCGACGACCAGCCGCTGCCGGGTGAGACCAAGGCACCTGAGGTGCAGAGTTCGGCGCCGTCGCCGGCCCCGGCCGCGCCCAAGCAGTACGCGGTGGCCCCGAGCACGATGTCGCTGCTGGTGTCCAACGGTTCGGGCACGGTGGGCGCGGCCAAGACGGTCGCCTCCAAGCTCAGCTACCAGGGCTTCGGGATCTACAACACCGGCAACTACTCCGGCGGTACCGCGTCGACCTCGACGATCCGCTACGCCGCGGGTCTGGAAGCCGAGGCCGCCACCGTGGCGAGCGCGATCCCCGGCGCGGTCCTGGAGCAGGCCAACGAGCTGGGCAGCATCATCGAAGTAGTGGTCGGCACCGATTTCGCGGGCACGGTCCGCACGGCGACACCGGTCGGCACGGAACTGCCGACGGTGCCGATGGGCCAGCCGCACAGCGCGGCCCCGGTCGCGCTGCCCTCCGACCTCGAGCACATGAACGCCGCCGACGACACGTGCAAGTAGGGCACAGCCGCTGACCTGCCACGACACTGCCATGTGGCATTAACCCGGCGTTGGGTGACAGGGATCCGGGTACCCACTAGGGTCTGCAATCATGCGTGTCATCTACAACGAGCAAATGGCCGACCTCGCCAACCTCCTCGGCGAGATGGCCGGTCTCGCTGGCCAGGCCATGGAACAGGCCACCCAATCACTGCTGCAGGCCGACCTGGGTCTGGCCGAGCAGGTCATCGGTGAGCAGGATCGGATCTCGGTGATGATCACCGAGGCCGAGGAGAAGGCCTTCGCGCTGCTCGCACTGCAGGCCCCCGTCGCGGGCGACCTGCGCCAGGTCGTCAGCGCGATCCAGATCGTGGGCGACGTCAACCGGATGGGCGCGCTCGCGCTGCACGTCGCCAAGGTGACCCGCCGCCGCCACCCCGCCCACGCCCTGCCCGAGTCGGTCAACGGCTACTTCGCGGAGATGGGCCGCATCGCGGTCAACATGGGCGCGGGCGCCAAAGAGGTACTCGAGTCCCGCGACCCCGAGCGCGCCGCCCAGCTCAACCAGGACGACGAAGCGATGGACGACCTCCACCGCCACCTGTTCACCCTCCTGATGGACCGCGACTGGAAGTACGGCGTAGCCGCCGCGGTGGACGTCACCCTGCTAGGCCGCTATTACGAGCGCTTCGCCGACCACGCCGTGGAGATCGGCCGTCGCGTGATCTTCCTGGTAACGGGTGTCCTGCCCGGCGACGAGGACCTCGAAACCAGCTGAGAATCAGGAGTCGGCCCCCGCTCACTGCGGGGGCTTTCTTCTTGGCCGGATTCTGTTGCTGCCCTGAGCATTTCGATGGTCGACAGCCATTGTTTCCGCCAACACAGTTCGGTAGCCTACGTAACAAGGGGGGTTCGAACAGCGCAACCTCTGTGGGGATCTACTGAAATGAAAGAGGTTTCGCAATGGCAAAACGATTGCTCTCCGGTGCATTGGTCGGCGCCGCCACGATCTTGACCGCGGTGTTGCTCGCCCCGCAAGCTGCGGCTGCGCCGACAGCGCCGTGCGATGCGTATCACGTCGGCGACGTTCAGTACGAGGGCGCGACGAAGTGGCTGTGCTATTCATACGGCCAGGGCTCGTACGGATGGATCATCGCCTGATAGCGCCGGCGGCTGTACAGCAGCGCTAGGTTCCGTGCCGCTGTAACGAGAAAGCCCCGCACTCCTTTCAGAAGGAGTGCGGGGCTTTTCCCTGTGCTCTTACCCGAAGCGGCCGGAGATGTAGTCCTCCGTGGCGCGCTGGGTGGGGTTGGAGAAGATCTTCTCGGTGTCGTCGATCTCGATCAGGCGACCGGGCTTGCCCTGGGCTTCGAGGTTGAAGAAACCGGTCTGGTCACTCACCCGCGCGGCCTGCTGCATGTTGTGGGTGACGATGACGATCGTGAACTCTTTCTTGAGTTCGGTGATCAGGTCCTCGATCGCCAGGGTGGAGATCGGGTCCAGCGCCGAACACGGCTCGTCCATCAGCAACACATCGGGCGAGACCGCGATGGCGCGGGCGATGCACAGACGCTGCTGCTGACCACCGGAGAGGCTGCCGCCGGGCTTGTCGAGCCGGTCCTTGACCTCGTTCCAGAGGTTGGCGCCCTTGAGCGAGCGCTCGGCGACCTCGTCGAGCTCCTTCTTGTTGCGCACGCCCTGCAGCTTGAGCCCGGCCACCACGTTGTCGCGAATCGACATGGTGGGGAACGGGTTCGGACGCTGGAACACCATGCCGATGGTGCGCCGCACGCCGACCGGGTCGATCGAGGAGCTGTAGATGTCCTCGCCGTCGAGCAGCACGGCACCTTCGACGCGGGCGTTCGGGGTCACCTCGTGCATGCGGTTGAGCGAGCGCAGCACGGTGGACTTGCCACAGCCGGAGGGACCGATGAAGGCGGTGACGCTGCGCGGCAGCACGGTCAGTTCCACATTCGCCACGGCGTGGAAGCTGCCGTAATAGATGTTGAGATCTTTGACGTCGATCCGCTTGGCCATCTGAGTATTCCGTTCGCTTCTATCGGTTCCGGGTGAGCAGCTTGTTGACGCCGGCGGCAGCCAGGTACAGCACCGCGATCATCAGGATCAGCGTGAGTGCCGCACCCCAAACACGTTCGCGGCCCGCGGCCTCCGGGTTGGCCAGCTCTTGGTAGATCAACAGCGGCAGCGAGGCCATGTTGCCGTCGAAGATGTTCTGGTTGATCGACTTCGAGTATCCGACCAGCACGAGCACCGGTGCGGTCTCGCCCATCACGCGAGCGAGCGAGAGCAGGATGCCGCTGATCATGCCGGGAGCCGCGGTGGGAACGACGATCCGCAGGATGGTCTTCCACTTCGGCACGCCGAGCGCGTAGGACGCCTCGCGCAGCTCATCGGGGACGAGCTTCAACATCTCCTCGGTGCTGCGCACGACCACCGGCAGCATCAGCAACACCAGCGCCAGCGAGACGGCGAAGGAACTCTGCGGCATGCCGAAGGTGGCGATCCACAGCGCGAAGATGAACAGCGCGGCGACGATCGAGGGCACACCGGCCAGGATGTCGACCATGAAGGTGGTGACCTTGGCGAGCCGGCCGCGACCGTATTCGACCAGGTAGACTGCGGCCATGATGCCGAGCGGTACCGCGATGACAGAGGCGACCGCCGCCTGCACGATGGTGCCGTAGATAGCGTGGTAGACACCGCCACCGGTCTGGTCGGGCAGGATGCCCTTCTGCGAGTTGAACCACCAGTCCGACGAGATGATCGCGGTGAAGCCCTTGCTCACCACCAGTCCGAGCACCCACACCAGCGGGATCAGAGCGATGACGAAGCAGAGCGTGACCAGGCCGGTCGCGATGTTGTTCTTGATCCGCCTGCCGGTACTGACGTGCCGGAAGGTGGGCGCCTTGAGCGGCTTGTCGAGGGTCGTCGTGGTGGTCATCAGCCGTTCACCTTTCCGCCGGAAGCCAGGCGGGCCAGCGCGTTGACGATGAAGGTCAGCGCGAAGAGAACGAAGCCGGCGGCGATGTAGGCGCCGGTGGGCAGCGGTGAACTGAACTCCGAGGCCGCCGAGGCGATCTTGGAGGCGAAGGTGTAGCCGCCGTCGAACAGCGACCAGCTACCCGCGTTGCTCGCGGTACGCAGCACGACGAGCACCGCGATCGTCTCACCGAGCGCACGGCCGAGACCGAGCATGGAGCCCGCGATCACACCGCTGCGGCCGTAGGGCAGCACGGTCATCCGCACGACCTCCCACTTGGTGGCGCCGAGTGCCTGCGCGGCTTCGATGTGGGCGCGCGGGGTGAGTGCGAACACTTCGCGAGCCACCGAGGTGATGATCGGCAGGATCATCACGGCGAGCACGACACCGGCGGTGAAGATGGTGCCGCCGCCCGCGATCGAGACGTTGCCGTCGGAGAACAGGAACAACCAGCTCAGGTTCTTGTTGAGGAATTCCTGCACCGGCGCGATCTGCGGCGCCAGCACGAGGAAGCCCCACAGACCGAACACGATGGACGGCACCGCGGCGAGCAGGTCGATCAGCATCGTGAACGGCCTGCCCAGCCGCGACGGCGCGTAGTGCGTCAGGAACAGCGCGATACCGACACCGATCGGCACCGCGACGATGAGCGCGAACACCGAGCTCAGCACCGTGACCATGAACAGGTCGCGGATACCGAAGCGCAGGTTGTTCGCGTCACCGGTCGAGAATTCGGTACTGGTGAAGAAGTTGACCTCGTCAGCCCTGATCGAGGGGACCGCGCGGATCAGCAGGAACAGCGCGATCAACGCGATGGCCGCGACGATCGTCGCGCCGGCCGCGGTGGCCGTCCACCGGAAGATCGTCTCGGCGTTCAGGCGGCCGGTACGACCCCCGTCAGGGGCCTTGTCGATTTTCGGTTCGGTCGGCATATTCGCAGTATCTCCGGCCGCCCGTGGGCTCGTCGAATTCGACGAGCCCACTGCGGTCACCTCGGGGTGCATGGTCATGGCCAGGAAGCGATCAGGAGATGGCGTTGATCGCGGTGGTCAGCTTGGTCTTGAACGCGTCGGGCAGCGGCACGTAGCCCGCCTCGGTCAGACCGGTCTGGCCGTTGGTGACGGCCGAGGTCAGGAAGGCCTTGACGGCCTTGCTGGTCTCGGCGTCGGCGTACTTGGAGCACACGATCTCGTAGGTGGCCATGACGATCGGGTACGAGCCGGCGGCGGTCGGCTTGTAGAACGAGCTGGTGTCGAGGACGAGGTCGTTGCCCTCACCCTTGATCTTCACGCCGTCGATGGCCTTGGCGGCCGACTCGGCCGACAGCTTGACCGGGTCCTTGCTCGCGGAGGTGATGATCTGCGAGATGGACAGGTTCTGCGCCTTGGCGAAGGACCACTCGTTGTAGGTGATCGAGTTCTTGGTGTTCTTGATGGCGGCCGAGGTGCCCTCGTTGCCCTTGGCGCCTTCACCGACGCCACCGTTGAAGGTCTTGCCGCCGCCCTTGCCCCACGCGCCGTCGGAGGCCGCGTCGAGGTAGAGCTGGAAGTTGTCGGTGGTGCCCGACTCGTCGGAGCGGAAGATCACGGCGATCTTCTCCGAGGGGAGCTTGGCGTTGGGGTTGAGCGCCTTGATCTCGGGGGCATCCCAGGTGGCGACGGAGCCGTTGAACACCTTGGCGGCGGTCGGGCCGTCGAGCACCAGGTCGGTGACGCCGTCGACGTTGTAGGTGATGGCGATCGGGCCGAAGACGGTCGGCAGGTTCCACGCGGGGGCGCCACAACGCTCCGCGGCCTTGGCCGGCTCTTCCTTCTTGGAGCTCAGCGCCGAGTCGGAGCCACCGAAATCGGTCTGGGCGCCGAGGAACTCGTTGACGCCGGCGCCCGAGCCACTCGAGGTGTAGTTCAGGGTGTAGCCGTCGCAGTTGTTCTCGTAGGCCGCGACGAAACGCTCCATGGCGTTCTTCTGCGAGGAGGCACCGGACGCCTTGAGCGCCTTCTTGCCACCACAGGCAACGCTGGTGTTGGCGGCATTGCTCGCATCGCCACCGGTGGCGTTGTCGTCACTGCCACAGGCCGCCAGGGTCATGGCGCCCACGGCGAAGACGCCGACCAGGGCACTGGTGCGCTTGAAGTTCACTTTTCCTCCGACAATGCTGGGTGTCTCACTCGGTCCCTCACCGGCCCGAGCGAGGCTGGCCGGTGCTCGCTATCCCCGAGGAATGCGCGCACCAGGCGACGACTGTGCCGCCCAGAAGTAACCTAAGGTCGTCCGGTTGACAGTTGGCCCGATGTGGGTTAACGGAGAATGAACAGCCCGGCGCGATCAATGCCGCGAATGTGACGTTAGCCCCAGTTTTACTCGCGCTTACCCGGTCATCCGCGCAATATTCTCCTCGCGCACCAGAATTCACCTCGAATGTGAGGTGACTCGCATCAGGGCAGGGAGTACGCGACGTCGATGTGGGCGGGCGCGAATCCGAGTTTGGTGTAGGTGTTCACGGCGGCGGTGTTGTCGGCTTCGGTGTAGAGCAGGACTTCCGTGGAGCCGGCCGCGCGCAGGTGTCGCAGACCGGCCAGGGTGAGCAGTCTGCCCAGGCCACGCCCCTGCGCGGACGGGTCGACCCCGACCACGTACACCTCACCGGCGGGAGCGGCGTCGGGATGCTGTTTGGTCCAGTGGAAACCGAGCAGGCGGTCCGGGTCGGCGACGTCGAACGCCAGAAACAGACCGGCCGGTTCGAACCACGATTCCGCGCGGCGAGCGGCGATGTCGCGCTCGGTCCAGCCGCCCTGCTCAGGATGCCAGGCGAAAGCCGCGTTGTTCACCCGCAGGATCTCGAGGTCGTCGACGGGGCCCGCGTAGGTGCGGAGGATGAGGTCTTCCGGAAGCTCGAGTTCCGGTAGCTCCGGGGTTGCCAGCGAGCGGCGCATCTGCCACAGCTCGCGAGCCGTGACCAACCCGAGGCCGGTCGCCAGTGCCTTGGCGGCGGGCAGGTCACCGTGCGCCCACACCCTGGTGCCCGTGCCACCCTCGGCCAATGCTGCACGGACCAGGTCGGCGCCGATA
This sequence comes from Nocardia sp. NPDC003183, assembly GCF_053590715.1. Lineage (NCBI taxonomy): Bacteria > Bacillati > Actinomycetota > Actinomycetes > Mycobacteriales > Nocardiaceae > Nocardia > Nocardia sp. NPDC003183. Next base: position 130,341 of record NZ_JBSFTG010000007.1, on the reverse strand, counting down.
CCTGCGCCACGAGCGGCGGGGTCGACGGCGACCTCGGACATCGCGGGGTGATCGTCATGTGCCGCAACGAGATTCGCGTAACCCACCAACTCGCCCCCGCGTAGCGCCAGCACGTGCCGGGTCGACGGATCGGCTTCGGCGAGCGACAGCACCGCCTGCTCCGAGACCGGAGCGACACCGTCGAGGTCGGCCGCGCGTTCGAGCAGGGCCCGCACCGTGTTCGCGGTGCCGGGCTCGATCTGGGCAGCCCAGGTCAAGGTTGCTGTATCCGGCATCGCCATCCTCCTGGGTGCGCTGCTACTGCGCGGTGCCGTTGAGCGGGGCGAAGGAGTCGTCGCCGTCGATGTCCTCGTCGACGAAGGTCACCGCGGGCTCCCCCTTGGCGGTGGCCGTCCGGGCGGGGCGCACCGCCTTGTAACCGACGTTGCGCACGGTCCCGATCAGCGACTCGTATTCGGTGCCGAGCTTGGCGCGCAGGCGCCGCACGTGCACGTCGACGGTGCGGGTACCACCGAAGAAGTCGTAGCCCCAGACCTCCTGCAGCAGCTGGGCGCGGGTGAACACCCGGCCCGCGTGCTGCGCGAGGTACTTGAGCAGCTCGAATTCCTTGTAGGTGAGGTCGAGCGGGCGGCCACGCAGGCGCGCGGTGTAGGTGCCCTCGTCGATCACCAGCTCACCCAGGGTGATCTTGCCGGTGTTCTCCGGGCTGGCGACCCCGCCGTTGCGGCCGACCAGCAGCCGCAGGCGCGCGTCGAGCTCGGCGGGGCCGGTCCCGGGCAGCAGGATGTCGTCCAGGCCCCAGTCCGCGTTCACGGCCACCAGGCCGCCCTCGGTCAGGACCGCGACCACCGGAACAGAAGACCCCGTGCTGCCCAGCAGTCGGCACAGACCGCGCGCGGCGGCCAGGTCGGTTCTGGCGTCGACCAGCGCGACATCGGCGCTACTCGCCTCCAGCAAGGACGACACCTCGGTCGGCGCGGGCCGGACGTTGTGCGCCAGGAGCGTCAACGACGGCAGGACCGCGTCGGGGTTGGGGTCGGAGGTCAGTAGGAGCAGCTCCATGGGGCTCTCCTCCTATCTCGTTGCTCCGCGGACGACAGCAGCCGCGTAGCTACGTCGCCGAAACACAGGTTAAGTCGTGTGCAACATTAGCGCCTCTACAGCCACTACCTCGCAACACGGCGTCCGTTTTGTGTTCTTCGCCCTCGCCTCGGAGGGACCAGGGGCCCGCGACCCGCGGCGCCAGCCGCTAGTGTCACAGCATGCGCAAGCTGATCATCGGGCTTCTCTGCCTGGCCGGTTTGGCGGTGGTCATCGATTTCGGCGCCGCCGCCTATTCGGAGTACCACGTCTCCCGTCAACTGCGGGCGGGCGCGGATCTGTCCGCCGACCCGGAGGTCACGTTCCACGGATTCCCGTTCGCCGCCCAGGCGATGAGCGGCCGCTACGACGACGTGACGATCCGTGCCCGCGCCGTGCGGCCCGACATCCCCGGCGAGGTCGGCATCGAGGCCAAGTTGCAGGGCTTGCACGCCACGGCCAGCGAGTTGCTCGACGGCGCGGCGCGCACGGCGCAGGTCGACCGGATCGACGCGTTGATGCGTTTCGAGCCCACCGAACTCGGCAAACTCTTCGGCATCCCGGACCTGCAGGTCCACACCCCGCCGGCCGACAAGTCCGACGGCACGGGGGGCTCCGGCGGGTCCGGAATGACCACCGCGGGCGTCCTCGTCCTCAAGGGCACCCTGCCCACCGCGGCGAACGGCCGCGTCCTGCCCGCCGGTGTCACCCCGTCCAGTTCCGCGACCCGGGTGCCGGTGCAGATCCAGGCCGACCTGCTGCTCGAGGGCGACAAGGTCCGGATCCAGGCGACCGGTTTCTACACCGACACCACCAGCACGGTCGACACCACCGCCGCGGTCAAGACCGATTCGAAGATCCCCGAGACCGATCACGCCGCAGTGCTCGCCCGCTTCAGCCGTACGATCGATATCAAGGAGTTGCCGTTCGGTGTCGCACCGACCGAGGTGTCGGCGCTCGGCGGCCAGATCGTCGTCGAGGGTGTCGGCCGCAACGTCACCATCGACCTGGACCGATTGCAGCAACCATGATCGAGATCGTCATTCTGGCCGCCGTCATCGCGGCCGCCGTCGCGGTCGGGTTCTACCTGTCGCGCAGGCAGGGGCAGGTTCGTCCCGCCACCCTCGACCCCGAGACCCATCAGCGCGCCCGCCTGCTCGACGCCGCAGGCGTGACCGGTGCGGCCCCCGCGGTGCTGCACTTCTCCGCCGACTGGTGCGGCCCGTGTGACGCGGTCCGCCGGGTCGTCGCCGGCGTCACCGCCGACCTGTCGGAGTCCCCGAATGCCCCGCGCGACATCGAGATCGACATCGACGCCGATCCCGCGCTGGCCCGCGAGCTCAATGTCCTCTCGCTGCCGACGACCTTCGTCTTCGACGCCGAGGGCAAGGAGCGCTTCCGCATCTCCGGCGTTCCCAAGGCGGGCGACCTGCGCACCGCCCTCGAGCCCCTGACGGTGTGATCTAGCCCCATATCCAGGGGGGCCGAGACATTCTCCGGTGAGACCGGGTAAACTACTTCTCGTGCAAACCGACCACGAGCTGATGCTCACCCGACGCCGCACAGTTGATCTGTGTCGCCTCGGTGGTTGTTGCTGCCTGTGCTGCTGACCGATCGGCTTTTTCTCTCCCGAGATTTCTGACGTCGATCTATGCCCGCCGTGCGAGTGATCCTCTGGATCCCCCGGTGACCAGGCAGATCCCCCTGACTTACACAAAGCCCAGGAGTTCGCACAATGACCCGTTCCTCTGAATCTCCCCCTCGCGTCGATGTCCGCGGGCCGCGTTTCGTGGCCTGGATCACCACCGGCGTGCTGGTTCTCGTGCTTCTCGTCGCCGCCTTCTCGACCGCCGCGGCCGCGATCCTGATCGGCCTGCAGGCCGTCGTCTTCGCGATCGGCGCGATCAGCGGCCCCGCCAAGCACCCTTACGGCCGGATCTACGCCGCGTTGGTCGCGCCGCGCAACGGTCCGCCCACCGAGACCGAGCCCGTGCCGCCGCTGCGTTTCGCGCAAGCGCTCGGCTTCGTGTTCGCCGGTCTCTCCCTGCTGGGCTTCGCGCTCGGCTCCTCGATCGTCGGCGCGGTGTTCGCCGGCTTCGCCCTGTTCGCGGCGTTCTTGAACGCGGCGTTCGGGGTCTGCCTGGGTTGCCAGATCTATCCGCTGGTAGCTCGCTTCCGCCGGTCACCAGCCCCGGCACCGAACTGACCCCCTTGCACGTCTCTGAAAGGAACAACATGGCTCGCTCCGATGTCCTGGTCTCCGTTGACTGGGCCGAAGAGAACCTCAACGCCCCCGGCGTCGTCTTCGTCGAGGTCGACGAGGACACCTCCGCCTACGAGGGTGGCCACATCGAAGGCGCCATCCGCCTTGACTGGAAGACCGACCTGCAGGATCAGGTCCGTCGCGACTTCGTGAACCAGGAGCAGTTCTCCGACCTGCTCTCGGCGCGTGGCATCGGCAACGACGACACCGTGGTGCTCTACGGCGGCAACAACAACTGGTTCGCGGCCTACGCCTACTGGTACTTCAAGCTGTACGGCCACAACGACGTCAAGCTGCTCGACGGCGGCCGCAAGAAGTGGGAGCTCGACGGTCGTCCGCTCTCGCGTGACGCGGTCGCGCGCCCGGCCACCCAGTACAAGGCCGCCGCTCCCGACCTGAGCATCCGCGCGTTCCGTGACGAGGTCATCGCGGCCATCGGCACCAAGAACCTGGTCGACGTGCGCAGCCCCGACGAGTTCTCGGGCAAGATCCTCGCCCCCGCGCACCTGCCGCAGGAGCAGAGCCAGCGTCCCGGCCACATCCCAGGCGCGATCAACGTGCCGTGGAGCAAGGCCGCGAACGAGGACGGCACCTTCCGCAGCGACGCCGATCTGGCCGAGCTGTACAAGGACGCGGGCCTGGACGGCGAGAAGGAGACCATCGCCTACTGCCGCATCGGCGAGCGTTCCTCGCACACCTGGTTCGTGCTGCAGGAGCTGCTCGGCCACCAGAACGTCAAGAACTACGACGGCAGCTGGACCGAATACGGTTCCCTCGTCGGAGCGCCTATCGAGTTGGGAGCGTAATCAATATGTGTGCAGCACCTACCCAGGGTCAGGCCATTCCGGCCGGCGTCGATGTGGAGAAGGAAACGGTCATCACCGGCCGTGTCCTGAGCACCGACGGCCAGCCCGTCGGCGGCGCGTTCGTGCGTCTGCTCGACGGCAACGGTGACTTCACCGCCGAGGTCGTGGCCTCCGGCACCGGTGATTTCCGCTTCTTCGCCGCGCCGGGTTCGTGGACCCTGCGCGCGCTGAGCTCGTCGGGCAACGGCTCCGCCGAGATCAGCCCCGAGGGCGCCGGCATTCACGCCGTCGACGTCGCGGTCGCCAAGTAAGAAGCTCACAACGGCCCTGGTAGTTCCTGTGCGGGAACTACCAGGGCCGTTTTCGTATCTGTTACGAGGACTGGCTAGACTCCGATTGTGGTCATCTTCTTCGAGGTACTCCTTGTCGCCGTGTCGATTCTCATCGGCTGGTTCGGCCTGTACGTCTTCTACCGGCTCTTCACCGAGTCATGAGCGGGCTCGCTGGCGAAGGTAACGAACCGGCCGAGCGAGCGAGCACAGAGCAAGACGCTCCGGCCGAGCGTCGTAGCGGCGACGAAGCAGTCAACGTCGCCGCCGAACGGGCGAAGGAAACCGGCGCCCGAAACATTCCGGTGCTGCCCGGCCTCCCCCTGCCCGAGGACACGGCCAATCTGCGCCTCGGCCCGGATCTGAACCACGCCATGCTGGCCCTGCTGCCGCTGGTCGGCGTGTGGCGCGGCGAGGGCGAAGGCCACCACCCCGCCGAGGGCGACTACCGCTTCGGCCAGCAGATCATCGTCTCCCACGACGGCGGCGACTACCTGGCCTGGGAATCGCAGACCTGGAAGCTCGACGCGGACGGCAAGTACACCGGCCCGGACCTGCGCGAGAGCGGCTACTGGCGGGTCGGCGGTGAGGGCACCGACGAGCTGCTCGAACTCCTGCTCACCCACAGCAACGGCGTCATCGAGCTGTACTACGGCAAGGCCCGCAACCAGGCCTCCTGGGAGCTCGCGACCGACGTCTCCATCCGCAGCACCTCCGGCGCGGTGGTGGGCGGCGCCAAACGCCTCTACGGCATCGTCGACAACGGCGACCTCGCCTACGTGGAAGAACGCGTGGACCCCGACGGCGCGCTCGTCCCCCGCCTGTCGGCGCGGCTGGTCCGCTACATCGGCTGAGATTCTTCGAGAACGGCCCGCCCAGATCACTCTGGGCGGGCCGTTCTCGTCGGGAAATGGAGCGACCCCCGAGCCGTTCCACCGCGATCTGTGAACGCGATGGTCCCGGTTGGATCTTCCGGGGGCTCGGGGGTCGGGTGACTGCCTGGGATTCGCTCAGCGCACCGCTGGGGAATCTCCCGCAGTGGAGCTGCTAGCGGGCAGCCACCTCACGCATCCGATGAACATACATTCTTCAGACCACCTCCTCTCTTGTGTACTGATGAATCTATCCGCGCTCGGCGCGCTCGGCAATTGATTTAATTGCGGTTCTGACCTGGGTGAATGCGTCAGGTTGCCGAAGATGTCGTGGCGTGATGATGCTCGATGTGGCAGGTGCCGGTCGCATCGACGGTGACGACGGTGCCGGCTCTGTGCCCGCGCGGGAGTTGGTGGGTGACAACGACAACGGTGCGATCCGCAGCTACGAGACCGCTGTCCGCGTCGAGGAGGTCGAGCAGAAGTTGATCGCCTTCGGCGGCGGCCAGGTGTTCGGTCGGCTCGTCGAGGAGCAGGGTGTGCGCGGGGGCGACGAGGGCGCGGGCCAGCAGGATGCGGCGGCGCTGACCACCGGATACGGCGGCCGCGCCCGCGGTGAGCGAGGTGTGCAGACCGTCCGGCAGCGTATCCAGCCACGGCCCGAGACCGACTGTGCGCAGAGCGCTTTCGGCCTCGTCGAGGGTGAGGTCGCCACGCGCGACTCGCAGGTTCTCGAGAATCGAGGTGCCGAACAGATGCGCGTCCTCCGCGAAGAACGTGACACCGTCCCAGGGCGTATCGAACAGGCCCGCCCATGCCATCAGCAACGTTGTCTTCCCCGCCCCACTGGGCCCGACGACAACCACCCGCGACCCTTCGGGCATCGGTGTCCGCCGGGCCGTGGCCCATGGACTCGTCACCGGTCCCCCGGGAACCACCGACCGCGCGCGTTCTCGAACTCCCGCGGAGTCGAGGTCAGCCGGAGCAGGCTCGACCGCCGCCCACTCGCGGCGCTCACTCCCGGCACTGTCGGCACCGGCAGTGCCGCGGGTTCCTGCCGAGATGCCACGGAGGCGGTGCAGGGCCGCACGGGAAGTGGTGAGGGTGGTCGCGGCGGCGGGAAGCATGCCCACGGCTTCGAAGGCCGACAGCGGGACCAGCACCAGAATCGTCAAAGCCATCGGAGTCATGCCGCCGGGCAGTCCGCCGGTCGACCCGTAGGCGGCGATGCCGACCAGCAGCGCACCGAACGCGCTCACCCCGATCGACAGCGGAGTGGCCGCGGCCGCCCACGCGCTGCGCGAGGCAGCCGAATCCTCCGCGCTCACCGCCCGCTGAGAAGCCCTGTCCGCCACGGCGAGTGCCGCATCCAGCCGCCCCGCGACACGCAGCTCGGCAGCGTGATCGAGTACCGTGAGCGCCCCGGCGGCGAACTCGGCCCGATCGGCTCGCACCGCCCGCTCTGCCTCCCGCGCGGCCGCCGCCGACAGCCATGGCGCGAGGATCCCCGAAACCGCCAGCGCGACAGCCAAGATCACCGCGGCCAGGGGCGAAATGATCGCGATCAGCCCCACCGCGGCCAGCGACAACACCACCGCGACCGCCACGGGCACCAACACCCGGACAACCACCGCCCCGAGATCGTCGATGTCAGCGCCGGTCCGGACAAGCACATCCCCGCGCCGCAGCGCACGCCCCGTGCTGCCGACAGGGCCCGCGTGGTCCGCCACACCGGTCGGCGCAACCGACGAGCCGCTCCGGTCTCGCCACCACCGGACATCCGACTGCGCCAGTGTGCGATACACCGACGTGCGAGCTGTCGTCATGGCCCGCAAAGCCACATCGTGGGTGGCCAGCCGCTCCAGGTACCGGCACAACCCCCGCGAGATGCCCAGCGCCCGCACCGCGACCACCGCGACGCTCAGATCCAGCACCGGCGGCATCTGCCAGGCCCGCGCGATCAACCACGCGGCCAGCGCCGCCAACCCGAGCCCACTGCCCAACGCCGCCACGCCCCAGGCGATCGCCACCGCGACCCGCGCGGGCGACAACGCGAGCAGCCGCCACATCTCCCGCAGATCGCCGATCATGAGACCTCCACTCCGTACACGCGACCGGCCGACTTACCGGAGGAGCCCACCGCGCGCTGTGGTTCCGAGTCGGCACCAGGCGGGGGTCCGCTCGCTGCCACGGGATCTGAGGCGTCGACCGTGCGGGCAGAAGCCGGTCGGCTGGTGTCGGTGTCGGTGACAGGTGCGGAGTTGCCCGTAGCCTCCGAATCCGGAGCGACCGCTGCAGGCGTGTGCGCCGCGACGACGTCGATCACCACATCGCCCGCTGCCAGCACGGTCGGACGGTGGGCGACGACCACAACGGTCGCACCGGCGGCGGCGTGTTCGCGCAGGGTGGTGAGCACGCGCTGCTCGCTCTCGGGGTCGAGGTGGGCGGTGGGTTCGTCGAGCAGCAGGATCGGGCGGTGGGCGGCGAGGACGCGGGTGAGGGCGAGGCGTTGGCGTTGGCCCAGGGACAGGCCGGTGCCGTTCTGACCGACGACGGTGTTCCAGCCGTCGCGGAGCTCGGCCAGCACGCTCTCGAATCCCGTTGCGGCACTGACGGCTCGAAGATCATCGACGGTCGGGTCCGGGACGGCCCCGAGCAACTCGACATTCTCGCGCAATGTCCCGGGAACCAGCACCGGCCGCTGCGGCAACCAGGCGATCCGACTCCACCAGCTGTCGAGGTCGAGTTCACGAACATCGGTGCCGTCGACGAAGACGGCGCCTTCGTCGGGTTCGACCAGCCCCAGAATCGCCTGCAGCGTAGTCGATTTCCCGCACCCGTTCGGCCCGGTCAGGACGGTCACCATTCCGGGTTCGAGCACGGCCGTCAATCGATCGGGCGCGGTGCCCGTTCTGGCGGCAACAGACAGCCCACGCAAGCTGATTCGCGCCGGCCCGACACCCGCATCAGTCAGTTCGGCCACGTCCGCCGTGCGGCTACCGGAGGCGATGACCTCGCCCCAGGCGGCACGAGGAGGCGCCGACTCGGCCCGCCGGGCCGGTTCGAGTACCGCGAAAGCCCGGTCAGCGGCTGCCATTCCGTCTTGCGCCGCGTGGAACTTCTCCCCCACCTGCCGCAGCGGCCAGTACACCTCCGGCGCGAGAATCAACGCCACCAGGCCGCTGTACAACGCCATCTCGCCGAACACCAACCGCAGCCCGATCGCGACCGCGATCAACGCGACACTCAGCGTCGCGAGACTTTCCAGCACCATCGAGGAAAGGAACGCGATCCGCAGCGCGCGCATGGTCCGCTGCCGCAGCGAATCGCCGAGGGCCTGCACCTGATCAACCATCGAGGGCCCGTCCGCACCCTCACGCCCGAGCGCGCGCAAGGTGGGCATGCCCGCGAAAAGGTCGAGGATCTGGTCCGACAACCGCGTGGTCGCGGCGAGCGTCGCCTCGGCTCGCCCCTGGGTGAGCAGCCCGATCAGCACCATGAACACCGGGATCAACGGCACGGTGATCACCGCGATCAGCGCCGAGGTCCGGTCGTGCAGGGCGATGACCACCAGCACCACCGGCGGAACGAGACAGGCCAGCAACAGCGCGGGCAGATAGCCGGTGAACCACCCACGCAATCCGCTGAGACCGTTGCCGACGACGACCGCGATCTCCGTTCGCCGCACGTCGAGGTCCCGTGGCGGCAGCTCGGCGCCGGCCCGCAGCACCGCCGTCTCGAGCTCCGCGACCACCGCGCTTCCGGCCCGATGAGCCAACCGCGCCTGCCACCAACTCGCCAGCCCCCGCACCGCGACGGCCACCGCAAGAACCACCAATTCCGTGGTCCACGTACCGAACTCACGCTTGCCCGGATCCGTGATGACCCCGGCGAGTACCCGCCCCAGCACAATGGCGATCACCACGATCGTCGCTGTGATCACCAGCGCCAGCGCGACAGCGATCACCAGATGCGGCCGCGCCGACCGCGCGTACCGCCACAACCGGGGATCCACCGGGCCGCGCCTCGACCGTGTCGGCGTCACCGCGCCCGGCTCGGGTCCCTCCTGCGACAAGCTCTCCGACACCACAGCGTCCGACCTTTCGCGAGCGACGATTTCCCGAGACGGGGCCGACGCCATCTGTCAGCCCTTACCGCTGCGCGGCAGACCCACCGGCGGCGGAATCTGTTCCACCCGAATCCGCTGCCGGAAAACCCAATAGGTCCACCCCTGATACATCAACACCACCGGCGTAGCGAGCAACGCCGCCCAGCTCATCACCTTCAACGTATACGGCGACGAGGACGCATTGTGGATGGTGAGGTCGTAGAGCGGGCTGATGGTCGACGGCAGCACATTCGGATACATCGACCCGATGATCAGCACCGTCGCCGAGACCACACCGAGCGTCGTGCCGACAAAAGCCCAGCCGTCACGCCCCGCGAAATTCGCCACCGCGGCTAGCGCGAGCCCGAGCACGGCGGTCACCAGCACGATCCAGGTCCACCCGGCGCCGTAGGCGAGCTGCGTCCACAGCCCGAATCCGCCGACCACCACCGCGGTGGGAATCAGCAGCAACCTGGCCATCCGCAAGGCATCGGCGCGAACCTCACCCGCTGTCTTGAGCACCAGGAACACCGCACCGTGCAGCGCGAAGAGAACAGCGGTAGTGAGCCCGCCGAGTAAGGCGTACGGGCTGAGCAGATCCGCGACCGAACCGGCTATCTGCCGGTCCGCGTTCAACGGCACGCCCCGCACCATGTTCGCGAACACCCAGCCCCAGGCCAGTGCGGGAATCCACGACCCGATCCCGATCCCGATATCGCACCAGGCCCGCCAGGTCGGATCGTTGATCTTGCCCCGGTATTCGATCGCGCACACCCGCAGAATCAAGGCGACGAGCAGGAGCAGCAGCGCCAGATAGAACCCGGAGAACATGCTGGCGTACCACTCGGGAAACGCCGCGAACAGCGCACCGGCGGCGGTGATCAGCCACACCTCGTTGCCGTCCCAGACCGGGCCGATCGTATTGAGCACGACGCGCCTGCGGGTATCGGACCCCTTGCCGAGAATCGGCATCAGCATGCCGACACCGAAGTCGAATCCCTCGAGCACGAAGTAGCCGGTGAACAGCACACCGATCAGGAGGAACCAGAACTGTTGCAGATCCATCGTCGGCTCCTAGTACGCGAAGGAAAGTTGGGGAGTGTCCGTGCTGTCCGAACTGTCGGCGTGCACGTGGGTGTCCGGCCCGGCGACGACATACCGTCGCATCAGGTAGAACCACACCACCGCGAGCGCACCGTAGAGCAGCGTGAACACCGCCAGCGAGAACATCACGGTCCCGGCCGAGTGTTCGGAGACCGCCTGCTGCACCGTCATTCGAATATTCGGATCGCCGGTCGGATTGGGCACCACCGCCCACGGCTGACGGCCCATCTCGGTGAACACCCAGCCCGCACTGTTGGCCAGGAACGGTGTGGGGATCGCGAGCAGGCTCAGCCAGGAGAACCATCGCTGATCCGGCACCCGGCCACCGCGCGTCACCCAGAACCCGGCCAACAGCAGCAGCACCGACCCGCCTGCCAGCCCGATCATGGCGCGGAAGGACCAGTAGGTGACGAACAGGTTGGGCCGGTAGTCCCCTGGCCCGTACGCGACGTTGTAGGTCTTCTGCAGATCCACCACACCGTCGAGCGTCACCCCGCTGAATTCGCCCTTGGCGAGATAGGGCAGCACATACGGCACCTCGAGCACGTGGATCACACCGTCGCAATTGTTGTGCGTACCCACGGTGAGAACGGAGAAATCGGGGTCGGTCGCCGTGTGGCACAACGATTCCGCCGAAGCCATTTTCATCGGCTGCTGTTCGAACATCAGCTTGCCTTGAATATCGCCGGTGAAGATCAAGGCGACGCCGGAGAGCGCCACCACCACGAGGGCGAATCGCCCTACCGGCCGCCACATCGTCCGCGCCTCTTCGCGTTTCACCGCATCGCCGCTGCGCGCGTTGCGCACCATCCACCAGCCGGCGATACCCGCCACGAAAGTGCCCGCGGTGAGAAACGCGCCCGCGACCACATGCGGGAACGCGGCCAATGTCGTGTTGTTGGTCAGCAGCGCCGCAATGCTTTCCAGCTCAGCGCGTCCGGTCTCGGGGTTGTACCGGGCTCCCACCGGATGCTGCATGAACGAATTGGCGGCGATGATGAAATACGCCGACGCGTTCACCCCGATGGCGACGATCCAGATGGTCGCCAAATGCACCAGCTTGGGCAACCGGGTCCACCCGAATATCCACAACCCGATGAACGTCGACTCCATGAAGAAGGCGATCAGCGCTTCCAGCGCCAGTGGCGCACCGAAGACGTCGCCGATGAAGCGGGAGTACTCGCTCCAGTTCATCCCGAACTGGAATTCCTGCACGATGCCCGTCGCGACGCCGAGGGCGAAGTTGATCAGGAACAGCTTGCCGAAGAATTTGGTCAGCCGGTACCAGCGTTCGTTGCCGGTGATCACCCACGCGGTCTGCATCATCGCGATCAGCGGCGCGAGTCCGATGGTCAGCGGAACGAACAGAAAGTGGTAGACGGTCGTGATCCCGAACTGCCACCGGGAGACATCAAGGGTGTCCATCCGACCTCCACCGATCTACTACGACGACTTGTAGTAGATCGTACGCCCGGAATCACCCCGTTCGAGCGTGACAACCGCCACGGCCCGCGGAAACCCTTCCCGCAGGGGCACGCCCACCCGTGCCCCACACACGGATCACCAGTCTCCGATGGTCCCCGGCCGGTCGATCCCGAGGTCGACCATGTCGATGATCTCCTGAGCGTTGTCGGGCGCCGACAAGCGAATGCCGTCGAGCTGGTTCACTCGAGCGGCGAGGGTGATGCTCGACAGCAGCCAGATGCTGTCACAGTCGAAAAGGTCCGCGGTGAACAGTGTCTGGTACTTGCACTCCCAGCCGGACTTCTCCGCCACGTTGAACAGCGCACGCTGCGTGACGCCGGGCAGGACGCCGCTCTTGGCGGGCACGGTGATCAGCTGCTTGCCGCGAGCGATCACCACCGTCGAGCGCGGGCCCTCGAGAACCTTGTGTTCGGTGCTGTGGAAGATCACGTCCTCGGCGCCCATCCGCCGCGCGAACCGCAGCGCGGCCATGTTGGTCGCGTACGACAGCGTCTTCGCGCCGAGCAGCTGCCACGGCGCCGCCTGCGCGAGGTCGACCGAGATGCCGCGGGCCAGCGACATCACCTTCACGCCCTCGGCGCGCGCCGTCGCGACCCGCGCGGGTACCGGGGAGACGAGCACATACGCGGTGGGTTGCGGATCCTCCGGTGCCAGCTCCGAGCGCGGCGCGTCGAATTCCGAGTCGCGGCCGCGCGTGTAGATCAGCCGCAACATTCCTTCCTCTTCCGAGCCCCATTCCTTCACGGCCAGTTCCACCGCGGTGCGCCACCTCGACAGGCCCGGCTCCGGCAGTTCCAGTGCCTGCGCCGAGCGGCGCAGCCGCGCCAGGTGGAATTCCAGCGCGGTGGCCGTGCCGCCGCGCACCAAAATCGTTTCGAATACGCCATCGCCGCGAAGTGCGCCGATGTCGTCGGCATAGAGCGACGGCACGTTCGCGTCAGCGACCGTCCCGTCGAGTGTCACAAGTACCCGTTCTCCCATGCGCCGAGCGTAGGCGTTATCGCTCTGTTATGCCTATGGCTGCTCCGAATCGAGCTCGCGACGCGCGCCGCGAAGACGACCACGTGCGGCGCGTGTCGGCAGACGCGCCTACAGTGGGTGTCGTGTCACAGGTCGTCTCCCCCAGTCCTGTTCTCCATACTCCGGGTGCCGTCGCGGGTGCACCCGATACCCCGGACGCCGCGGTCGCCTGGCATTACGGTGATCCGTTCGGTGAGCAGAAGGCCGCCGCGGAGCGGGTCGCGGTCGTGGATCGCTCCCATCGCAGCGTCGCCACGATCACCGGCGCCGAGCGCCTGAGCTGGCTGCACACCATCACCAGTCAGCACATCGCCGCGCTACCCGACGGGCACAGCGCCGAGACTCTCGACCTCGATCTCAACGGCCGGGTCCTCAATCACTTCGTTCTCACCGACCTCGACGGCACCCTGTGGCTCGATACCGAGGCCGACCGCGGCGCCGAGCTGCTGGCGTTCCTCCAGAAGATGGTCTTCTGGGCCGACGCCAAGCCCGAGGACGCGCCGGATCACGCCGTGCTGAGCCTGTTGGGCCCGCGAGTGGACACGCTGCTCGATGCTCTCGGCATCGCGCAACTGCCAGAGATCTACGGAGCGGTCGCGCTGCCCGGTGGTGGCTTCCTGCGGCGGATGCCGCACTCCTTCGATCTGATCGTGCCCCGGGCCGAGCTCTCGGCCTGGTGGACCGAGCTCACCCAAGGCGGTGCCGCACCGGCGGGTATGTGGGCCTACGAGGCGCTGCGCGTGGCGTCACTGAGGCCGCGCATCGGCGTGGACACCGACGAACGCACCATCCCGCACGAGGCCCGCTGGATCGGCGGCATCGACGAGCACGGGGCCGTCCACCTCAACAAGGGGTGCTACCGCGGCCAGGAAACCGTGGCCAGGGTCCACAACCTCGGCAAGCCCCCGCGCAATCTGGTGCTGCTGCACCTCGACGGCTCGGCCGACGAGCGCCCGGCCACCGGTGACGACGTGACCGCGGGCGGCCGCACCGTCGGCCGCCTCGGCACTGTCGTCGACCACTACGAACTCGGCCCGATCGCCCTGGCTCTGATCAAGCGTTCGGTCCCCGCGGGCACCGAACTGGTGGTCGGCAGCATGGCCGCGGCCATCGACCCCGACTCGGTCCCCGCCGACGACACCGAGCAGGCGGGGCGCGCCGCCGTCAACCGGTTGCGCGGGCGATGAACCGTCCGGTCATGCGCGTCGGCGATACCGGCCGCGTCGCGGCCGTGTGCGTCGTCCACGCCGAGATCGAGGTGCGCACCCGTGTCGGTCGCACGGCCATCGACAAGCGTCCGGTCGACGGTCGGGTAGCCGTGGCCGCCCTCGGTCTGCACGGTGACCACGTCTGCGACACCGCCCACCACGGCGGCATCGACCAGGCTGTCTACGCCTACGCCGACGAAGACGCCCGCCGCTGGGCGAAGGAACTCGACCGCGAACTGCCTGCGGGCTGGTTCGGCGAGAACCTGCGCCTGACCGGCCTGCCGGTCAGCGACGCGGTGCTCGGCGCGCACTGGGCGATCGGCGACACCCTGCTCGAGGTCAGCGCACCCCGCGTGCCCTGCGCGACCTTCCAGCAGTGGTCGGGCGAGCAGCGGTGGGTGAAACGGTTCGCGCTGCGATCCGATACCGGCGCCTACTTCCGGGTGCTCACCGAGGGCACGATCGGCGCGGGCGACGAAGTCCGCGTCGTGCACGTTCCCGAACACGGCATCACCGTGCGCGATCTGTTCACCGGCGCCGACCCCGTGCGCCTGGAACGCCTGCGCGCGGAAGAGCCGACCATCTCCGCCGACGTTCGCATGCAGATCGACCGCCACACCCGAACCCGAACCGTCGCCGTGGAGGTCGAGGCATGAGCGGTCAGCGCGCGGAGGCGGCAGCTCGCGTAACCACATGCCCGAGGGAGACCGCATGAGTGTCGAACTGGTCGAAGTCGTCCGATCCGGCTTCCGTGAGTGCGTGCACCGCGGATCCGTCGTCATCCTCGACGCCTTCGGCACCCCCACCCTCGAACTCGGTGAGATCCACGGCCCGATCTTCCCGCGCTCCACCAACAAGCCGATGCAGGCACTGGCCCTGCTGCGCAACGGTTTCGATCCCGTCGACGACGACGAACTCGCCATCGCCACCGCCTCCCACTTCGGTGAACCCGACCACATCGCCCTCGTCCGCCGCCTGCTCGATCGCTTCGGCTGCACCGCCGGCGACCTCGCCTGCCCACCCGACCTGCCCTTCGAGGAGAAGGCCCGCGCCGCCGCGATCACCGGCGCGGGTCCGAGCCCGCTGTACATGAACTGTTCCGGCAAACACGCCGCGATGTTGGCGACCTGCGCGATCAACGATTGGCCGCGCACCGGATACCTCGAGATCGAGCACCCGCTGCAGCAAGCGGTCCTGGCCACCGTCGCCGACGTCACCGGCGAACCGGAGACCGATCTGGGCATCGACGGCTGCGGCCTGCCGATCGTGCCCGTCTCGCTGATCAACCTCGCGCGCGCCTTCGCCGGCTTCACCACGGCCGAGTCCGGCACCGCGCCGCGCCGGATCGCCGATGCCGTTCGGGCGAATCCACGAGTGATTTCCGGCACGAGCGGCCCGGATCTGCTGGCCATGTCGGCGACCCCTGGACTGTTCTGCAAGATCGGCGCCGACGGCGTGCACGCGGGCGCGCTACCCGACGGAAGGGCCTTCGCGTACAAGATCGAAGACGGTCACGATCGGGCCCGGATGCCTCTGACGCTGGCGATTCTGCGCGAACTCGGCGTCGAGTGGACCGATCAGCACACTCAGCTCGCGGCCACCGCGGTGTTCGGCGGCGACGCCAGAGTCGGGGTGATCCGCGCGATTCCGGGAGTCATCTGAGACCGGGCGGTCTGGGCGAAGAAGGGGCAAACCGGGGCGCTTCGACAGGTCTTCACCCACTCCTGGGAGCGCGACGCCCTGACACACGCTAAAGTGTCTGTCAGGAAGAGTATTAATTCGAACGGGGCCGCCAACAAACCCCAGGCCGCCCCGCAGTGACGCGAGGGGGTCAGCCATGGGCCGTGGCCGGGCTAAGGCAAAGCAGACCAAAGTCGCACGTGAGCTCAAGTACAGCTCCGCGCCGACGGACTTCGCGAGCCTTCAGCGCGAGCTGTCGGATAGCGATGCTTCGCCCTACTCCCAACCCAGGAGTAGTGCAGTGCTGTCCGATGAGCATGATGCGGACGAGTCGCCGTCTCGTTGGAACGACGAGGACGACGGCTACGACAGCTGGCGCCGCTGACCTGACAGCGACGAAGGGGGAGGCCGACCGGCCTCCCCCTTCCAGCCGTTCTCAGGTGAGTGACGACAGGCTCGCAGTAGCAGTTACGGCGAATACCTGAATACGCGACGAGCGTCCTGTGCGATGCACAGGACGCTCGTCGTGTTCGCCGCCTCGAGGCCCCGACCACCCCGAGCCGACGGTCAAAACCCTCCGGGTATGGGTTAACCACTCAGTGGCCTGAACAAACCCTGAACGCACCGAGAGCCGGGTCGCGACCATCGCGACCCGGCTCTCGTGCGCAGCGGAGATCAGAACCTGGGGTGATCGCCCAGCAGCACCGCACGCGGCGCTTCGACATCGGCGGCCTTCTTGACCTGACCCAGCGTCCAGCAGTCGATGTGGCGGGCCGTGAGCACCGCCAGCGCACGGTCAGCGTCCTCGGGCGCCACGATCGCGACCATGCCGACGCCCATGTTGAACGTCTTCTCCATCTCGATCCGCTCGACGCGGCCGCGCTGAGCGATCATCTTGAACACCGGCGCAGGGTTCCAGGTGCCACGATCCAGCTCGGCCACCAGACCTGCGGGCAGCACCCGAGCCAGGTTGGCGGCCAGGCCACCACCGGTGACGTGCGAGAAGGTGCGCACATCGGTTTCGGCGATCAGCGCGAGGCAGTCCTTGGCGTAGATGCGGGTCGGCTCGAGCAGTTCCTCACCGAGGGTGCGGCCGAACTCCTCGACGTACCCGGTGAGCGACATCCGATCGATGTCGAGCAGCACCTTGCGCGCCAGGCTGTAGCCGTTGGAGTGCAGGCCCGAGGAGCCCATCGCGATCACGACGTCGCCGGGACGCACCCGGTCGGGGCCGAGGACCGCGTCGGCCTCGACGACGCCGACGCCGGTGGCGGACAGGTCGTAGTCATCGGGATCCATCAGACCCGGGTGCTCGGCGGTCTCGCCGCCGAGCAGCGCGCAACCGGCCTTGATGCAGCCCTCGGCGATGCCGGAGACCAGCTCGGCGACCTTCTCCGGGATGACCTTGCCGATGGCGATGTAGTCCTGCAGGAACAGCGGCTCGGCGCCACACACCACCAGGTCGTCGACGACCATGGCGACCAGGTCGAGGCCGACGGTGTCGTGCTTGTCGAGGGCCTGGGCGACGGCGATCTTGGTGCCGACACCGTCGGTGGAGGCGGCCAGCAGCGGCTCCCGGTATCCGCCCTTGAGCGCGAACAGCCCGGCGAAGCCACCGATACCGCCCTGCACCTCGGGTCGGCTGGCCTTCCTGGCCAATGGTCCGAACAATTCGACGGCGCGGTCACCGGCTTCGATGCTCACGCCCGCCGCAGCGTAGGAAGCGCCTGCACCGCTGGGTGTCTGTTCAGTCATTGTGGGGGAAAGCTCCAAACCGAATCGGCGGATAGATGCCTAGTAACTCTATGTGATCCGCCAGTCCAGGTGTCGTGCGGCTCCTACCTCATTGTTCCAGTTCGGTGGCGAATGTGGCGGCGATCTCGGCGCGACGCCGCCGCTGTTCGACCGGGTCGGGGACCGGAACGGCGGCAACGAGGCGGCGGGTGTACTCGTGCTGCGGGTTGCGCAGGATCTGTTCGTTGTCGCCTTCCTCGACGCAAGATCCCTCGCGCAGGACCATGATCCGGTCCGCGAGCTGGTCGACGACGGCGAGGTCGTGGCTGATGAACAGACACGCCCAACCGCAACCACGCTGCAACTCGGCGAACAGCTCGAGTACCGCCGCCTGCACCGACACATCGAGCGCGCTGGTGGGCTCGTCGGCCACGAGCAGATCGGGGTCGAGCACGAGCGCGCGCGCCAGACTCGCCCGCTGACGCTGCCCGCCGGACAGTTCGTGCGGGTACCGGTTCTCGGTGCCCGCGGGCAGCTGCACGTCGTCGAGCATGTGCCTGACCCGCGCGCGAATGCTCGCCTTGTCACCGATGCCGTGCACGACCAGGGGCTCGGCGACGCATTCGCCGACGGTCAGGCGGGGGTTGAGGGATCCGGCCGGGTCCTGGAACACGAACCCGAACCGCCGCCGGATCGGCCGCAGCTTGCGCTGGGACAGATCCGCGATGTCCTGCCCGCGAATCAGCACGTGCCCCTCGCTCGGCCGTTGCAACGCGGCCACGCAGCGCCCGATGGTCGACTTGCCCGACCCCGACTCGCCGACCAGCCCCAGGGTCTCCCCCGGCCTGATCTGCAAGCTGACGCCGTCGACGGCCCGGAAGGCGGGCCGGCCGAACGGCCCGGGGAACGTGACGACCAGATCCTTCACATCGAGCACGGGCTCGACGGTCCGGTCGATCACGGGCCGCTCGATGGTCGCCGCACCGAGATGCGGAACGGCATCGAGCAGTGCCTTGGTGTAGTCGGCCTTCGGGCTGGCGAACAGCTCGTGCACCGGCGCCTGCTCGACCACCTCGCCCGCGCGCATCACCACCACCCGATCGGCGAGGTCGGCCACGACACCCATGTTGTGGGTGATCAGCACGATCGCGCTGCCGAGCCGATCGCGCAGATCGCGCAGCAGTTCCAGGATCTCGGCCTGCACGGTGACATCGAGCGCGGTGGTCGGCTCGTCGGCGATGATCACCTTCGGCTCACACGAGATGGCGATCGCGATCATCACGCGCTGTTTCTGCCCGCCGGAGAGCTGGTGCGGGTAGTAGTCGACGCGATGCTCGGGATCGGGCAGCCCGACCAGGCGCAACAAGTCGATCGCCTTGGCCTTGGCGGCTTTTCGGCCCATCCCGCTGTGCGCGCGCAGCGCTTCACAGATCTGGAAACCGACGGTGAACAGCGGGTCCAGCGCACGCGCCGGTTCCTGGAACACCATCGACACCTCGCCACCGCGCAGTGCGGTGAGCTGACGTTCGGTCATCGAGGTGACCGGCCGGTCGCCGATGGTCACCAGCCCGCGCACCGACGCCGAATGCGGCAGCAGTCCGATGGCGGTGCGCGAACTCACCGATTTGCCCGACCCGGACTCGCCGACGATGGCGAGCACCTCACCGGGGAACACCTCGTAGGACACGTTGCGTACCGCGTTCACGGGCCCGCTGTCGGTCGAGAAAGTGACCGACAACCCCGAAACAGCCAGTGCGGCAGTCTTTTCACTCATCGACTGTTTCCTTGTCTGCCGAGGTGACCGCACGCCGGGTGCGCAGCAGCGGGTTCAGTGTTTCGTCGAGGCTCTCGCCGACCAGCGTCATCCCGAGCACCACCAGCACGATCGCGGTGCCGGGGAAGATCGAGGTCCACCAGATGCCGTTGGAGACATCGTTGAGCGCCTTGTTCAGGTCGTAGCCCCACTCGGCGGCCTGGGTGGGTTCGATGCCGAACCCGAGGAAGCCGAGCGCGGCGAGGGTGAGG
Organism: Nocardia sp. NPDC003183; assembly: GCF_053590715.1. Classification (NCBI taxonomy): domain Bacteria; kingdom Bacillati; phylum Actinomycetota; class Actinomycetes; order Mycobacteriales; family Nocardiaceae; genus Nocardia; species Nocardia sp. NPDC003183. Next base: position 110,627 of record NZ_JBSFTG010000007.1, on the reverse strand, counting down.
ATGGCGTCGGCGGCATTGATCGTGACGATCACCGGCAGCGAGCCGGTGACATTGGACAGGATGTGGCGGAACATGATTCGCGTCGTCGATGCGCCGGTCACCCGGGCGGCGTCCACGTACGGCTCGGTCTTCACCGCGACCGTCGCGTTGCGCACCACCCGGAAGTACTGCGGCACATAGACAACCGTGATCGCGATGGCCGCCGACAGCATGCCGCCGAGACTGCTCGACGTGCCGCCCGCGACGACGATCGACACCACGATCGCCAGCAGCAGCGACGGGAACGCGTAGATGGCGTCCATGATCAGCACCAGCGTCTTGTCCACCCAGCGCCCCACGAACCCCGACAGCAGCCCCAGCGGCACGCCGATCAGCAGCGACAGCGTCACCGAGATCGCGATCACCAGCAGCGCGGTGCGCGCGCCGAACAGCACCCGCGAGAGCACGTCCTCGCTGCGCACCGAGGTACCGAACCAGTGCTCGGCCGAGGGTCCCTGCTGCGGCACGAAAGCCACTCCGTCAGCGGAATTCTGGGCCAGCCCGTACGGCGCGAGCAACGGCGCGAACGCCGCCACGAACACGAACACACCGACCAGCACCAAGCCGGTGATGAGGGTGACCCGTTGCAGCCCCGAGGTTTTCGACAACAGTTCGGCGCCGGGCAGACGCCGGCGTTTCACAGCGGTAGTCATCAGAACCTCACCCTCGGGTCGATCAGCGCGACGATGGCGTCGACGACGAAGCTCATCACCGCGACGACCAGCGCGATGAACGCCACGATGCCCTGCACCGCGATGAAGTCGCGCGCCCGCAGATACTCGGCGAGCTGATAGCCCAGGCCTTTCCATTCGAACGTGGTCTCGGTGAGCACCGCACCGCCGAGCATCATCGCGATGCACATGCCCATCACCGTGATGATCGGGATCAGCGCGTTGCGCACCGCGTGCCTACCGGTGACCACCCGCGTGGACAATCCGCGCGCCCGCGCCGCCTCGACGAAATCGCTGCGCAGCGTCTGGATCAGGTTCACCCGCACCAGCCGTAGGAAGATGCCGCCGGTGAGCAGCCCCAGGGCCACCGCGGGCAGCACCGCGTGTTCGAGTACGTCGAGCACATAGGACGGTTCGCCGTAGAGGATCGAATCGATGATCAGGATGTTCGTCTTCGGCGAGACATGTTGCAGCGCGAGCTCTACGTCGGTGCTGGCGCGCCCGCCGACCGGGAACCAGCCCAGCCATACCGAGAAGATCAGCTTGAGCAGCATGCCCACGAAGAACACCGGTGCCGCGTAGGCCAGCACCGCGGAGAACCGCAGGAACGCGTCCGAGGGCGTATCCCGGTGTGTCGCGGCGTATCTGCCCAGCGGAACACCGACCGCGAACGCCACGAGCAGACCCCAGAAGACCAGTTCGAAGGTGGCGGCACCGTAGGTGATCACCACATCGCTGATCGCCTGGTTGTCCTGGGTCCGTCCGAAGTCACCGTGCAGGAAGCCGGTGATGTACTCCCAATACTGCGTCAGGATAGGGCGATTGAGCCCTGCGGCTTCCTTGCGGTCTTCGATCTGGTCCTGGGTCAGCCGGCCACCCATGGCCGCGCTGATCGGGTCACCGATCACCCGCATCAGGAAGAACACCACTGTCACCAGCAACCACGCGGTCGGCAGAATCAGCAACAGCCGAATCAGCAGGTACCGCAGCAAAGCCACCTGGCGGGAACCCCCGCCGCGCATCCACCTGAAACGCCGCGCCCGGATCGGTGATCCGGGCGCAGCAGCAACGTCACTCACTTGCTCAGAACCGTGAACCGGAACTTGAAGGAGCCGTCGAGGGTCTGATCGACACCGTCGACGCCCGGCTTCGACACCGCGACCTGCTTACCCGAGAGCAGCGGCAGGGTCGGCAGGAAGTTCTGCGCCAGATCGGTCTGGATCTTCTTCAGCAACTCGGCCCGCTTGGTGGGGTCGCCCTCGGTGGTCTCGGCGGTGAGCTGGGCATTGATGCCGGGGTTCTCGAAGTGCGACTGCAGGAAGTTGTTCGGGCCGAAGAACGGCGTCAGGTAGTTGTCGGCGTCCGGGAAGTCCGGGAACCAACCGAACTGGTACATCGGGTAACCGTCGGAGGCGCGCTCCTTCTGGTAGGTCACCCACTCGGTGGACTGCAGGTTCACCTTGAACAGACCCGAGGCCTCCAGCTGCGACTTGACCGCCGCGTACTCCTCCGAGGAGCTCGAGCCGTAGTGATCGGGGTTGTACTGCAGGTTCAGCGTCACCGGGGTGGTCACGCCCGCGTCGGCGAGGAACTTCGCGGCCGCGGCCTTGTCCGGCTTGGCGCCGTAGAGGTCCTTGAGCGGCTCGGCCGCACCCGCCATGCCGGCGGGCACGTAGCCGAAGGCGGGCTGATAGGTGCCCTTGTAGACGCCGTTGGCCAGTGCTTCGCGGTCGACGGAGGACGCGAAGGCCTTGCGTACGGCCAGCTTCTGCTCCGGGGTGTTGCCCGGCATGGTGTTCATGTTGAACACCACGTAGCGCAGCTCGCCGCCGGGGCCGTCGGTGACCTTCACCTTGGAATCGGCCCGCAGGGAGTCGATGTCGGTGGGGGTGAACGAGCGGTAGCCGACGTCGATGGCGCCGTTCTGCAGGTCCAGCTTCAGGTTGTCGGAGGTGGCGTAGTACTTGGTCGACACCGTCTTGGTCTTCGGCGTGCCGAGGATGCCCTGGTATTCGGGGTTGGCCTGGTACTCGACGAGCTTGTTCTTGTCGTAGCTCGAGATCGTGTACGGGCCGGAGTAGCCCTTGGCCTTGACGACCTCGTCGTCGGTGGCCACCTTGTCGGCCGGGAACACCGCCTCGTCGACGATGGGGCCCGCCTGGGTCGGCAGGATGGTCGGGAAGGTCTGATCGTTGGCGACCTTCAGCGTGAACGCGACGGTGAGATCGTCGACCACATCGGTCTTCTCGAGATTGCCGAGCAGCGACGCGGGACCGTGCGGATCGTTGATCTTCACCATCCGGTCGAAGGAGAACTTCACGCTCTTCGCGGTCAGCGGGTTACCGCTGGCGAATTTCAGCCCGGACTTGATCTTGCAGGTGTACACAGTGGGAGTGGTGAATTCGCACTTTTCCGCCGCATCGGGCTTGGGCGTGGTATCGCCCGGTGCGAAGTTCAGCAGATACGAATAGATCTGGTTCTCCACCAGCAACGAACCGTTGTCGTATGCCGCGGCCGGGTCGAGCGAGAAGATCTTGTCGGTGGTACCAACGACCAGGCCCGCACCGGAGCCCGCCTCATCGGTGCGGCCGGAGCCACAACCGGCCAGCGCGGCGGCGACAGCGGCGGTAATACCCACTGCGGCAATTTGTTTCGCGCGCATACTTCGTGCCTTGTTCAACATCAGGTCCCATTCTCGAACGCCGCGCAGCCGTCGCACCCGGATCACAGGGGCGACGACTACATGGTGAGCTAGCGATATATCGAGGGACCGTACAGGTGAACCATTACCGCCCAGTTTCAAATGGTCCGAATTATTGCCGCCATGTTATGAACTAATCTTACGAAATTGCCGGTTACCGGAATTACTCTCGTACACAACACAAAAGGGGCCGATCAGGTTTATCCTGTCCGGCCCCTCTGGTGCGGCGTAGTGCGACGTGTCTTTACCGCCGACACGTGTTATGGACGGCTCAGTGCGTCCACGTTGGCGTTCTCACCGAGCAGCTTCGACTCGGCCTTGCCCGAGAGCATCCCCTCGAGCACGTTCTTGCCGATGGCGGCCTCCGGCGGCAGTTCGATCGGGTAGTCGCCGGTGAAGCAGGCGGTGCACAGTCGCGAGCGCGGCTGCTCGGTGGCGGCGATCATGCCCTCGGTGGAGACGTAGCCGAGAGTGTCGGCGCCGATGGAGCGACGCACGTTCTCGACCATGTCGGCGTAGCTGTCGTCGGCGCCGGTGCCGTTGGCGATCAGCTCCGCGCGCGAGGCGAAGTCGATGCCGTAGAAGCAGGGCCACTTCACCGGCGGCGACGCGATGCGCACGTGGATCTCGAGCGCACCGGCCTCGCGCAGCATGCGGATCAGCGCGCGCTGGGTGTTGCCGCGCACGATGGAGTCGTCGACGACGATCAGTCGCTTGCCCCGGATCACTTCGCGCAGCGGATTGAGCTTGAGGCGGATGCCGAGCTGACGGATCGTCTGGCTGGGCTGGATGAAGGTACGGCCCACATAGGCGTTCTTCATCAGGCCCTGGCCGTACGGAATGCCGGAGCCCTGGGCGTAACCCACCGCGGCGGGCGTGCCCGACTCGGGCACCGGGATCACCAGGTCGGCCTCGACCGGATGCTCCTTGGCCAGCTTGCGGCCGATCTCCACGCGGGTGGAGTGCACCGAGCGACCGGCGATCGTGGTGTCGGGGCGCGCCAGGTACACGTACTCGAAGACGCAACCCTTGGGCTCGGGATTGGCGAAGCGCATGGAGCGCACGCCCTCGGAGTCGATGGCCAGCAGCTCGCCCGGCTCGATCTCACGGACGAACGCGGCACCGACGATGTCGAGCGCGGCGGTCTCGGACGCGACGACCCAGCCACGGTCGAGCCTGCCCAGCACCAGCGGGCGCACGCCGTGCGGGTCACGCGCGGCGTAGAGGGTGTGCTCGTCCATGAAGGTGAGGCAGAACGCGCCGCGCAGCTGCGGCAGCAGCTCCATCGCGGCGGCCTCGATGCTGGAGTCCGCCGAGGCGTGGGCCAGCAGCGCGGTGACGATGTCGGAGTCGGAGGTGGCGCCGGTCATCTGCGGGCGGCCATCGATCACACCGGCGCCGATCAGGCCGAGTTCGCGTGCGCGACCGGCCAATTCGGCGGTGTTCACCAGGTTGCCGTTGTGGCCCAGAGCGAGGCCGGAGCCGACGGAGGTGGTGCGGAAGATCGGCTGCGCGTTCTCCCAGGTGACGCCACCGGTGGTGGAGTAGCGACAGTGCCCGACGGCGATATGCCCCGGCATTGCCGCGAGCGTCTGCTCGTCGAAGACCTGGGAGACCAGGCCGAGATCCTTGAAGACCAGGATCTGGGAGCCGTCGGAAACGGCGATTCCGGCCGCCTCCTGCCCGCGATGCTGCAGGGCGTACAGGCCGTAGTAGGTGAGCTTCGCCACGTCTTCGTCGGGAGCCCAGACGCCGAAGACGCCACACTCCTCGCGAGGGTCGTGTTCGATCTCGTCGGGGGTATTGGGCGTGGGGACGATCGTGGGATCGACGTCGGTCACCGTTTGCTCCCTGTTCGGGCGGGCTGGGGGCACTAGTCAGTCTACGGGTCATCCGCAGCGGGTAGTACGCGCGCTCGCATCCCGGCAGCAATCCACTGGTCACGAACCCGCCGATCGGCCACACAGAGCTGTTACGGTGCGCATCGTGACGACGGACGACAGTGCACACGTTGCAGCCGGTGGAACCGGGTCGCATAGCGACAACACCGGTGCGGAGCCGATTGATTCCGACCAGAAACCTCTCGGCGAAGCGACGTTCGCCACACCGAACTTGAATCGGCGTCACTGGGCTCGCATCGTGCTCGCGCCGACCGCGGTCTTGACCGTGCTCACCGCACTGCTCGGCTTCATGTACCTCGGCTATATCGCCGACCCGGAGAAGAATCTGCACGACTTCCCGATCGCGCTCGTCGATTCCGACGTCGGCGATGTCATGGGTTCAGGCGATCAGCGCAAGCAGGTCGATTTCGGCAAGCAGATCGCGGATGCGCTCGTCGCGGGCGTTCCCGCCGATCAGATCGACTTGCGCGTCGTCGGAAAATCGGAGGCCGAGCAGTTGCTGCGCACCGGACAGGTGTACGGCGCGATCATCATCCCCGGCGATTTCAGCAAACGCCTGGGCATTCTCGGCACGGGCAGCATCGTGCCCGGCGAGATGGAACGGCCGATCATCACCCTGCAGACCAACCCGCGCATGGGCGCCTACGGCGTCGGGATCGTGCAGCGCATCGGCGACCGGGCGCTGTCGGAGGTCGACAAGCAGGTCGGGCTCCAACTGACCGAGCAGGTACGGGCGACCCTGGCCGAAACACCGGCGGGTGCACCGCCGCCGCAGGTGTCCGGCGCGGCCATGATCACCCTCGAGAGCCCGATCGATGTGGTCGCGCAGGAATTCCGTCCGCTGCCGAGCGGCACCGGGATCGGCCTGACGGCATTCTTCTTCTCCCTGCTCCTGCTGCTGGCCGGGATGGTCGGGGCGATGGTGATCCACACGATGGTCGATTCCCAGCTCGGCTTCATGCCCACCGAATACGGCCCCTGGTCCGTGCACTATCCGCCGACCCCGATCTCGCGCTTTCACACCCTGCTCATCAAGTGGGGGGTTTCGGCGCTGGTCGCGGTGATCGTTTCGCTGGTGTTCCTGCTGGTGGCGAAGGTGGTGGGCATGCCGGTCGACAATCCGCTCGCCCTGTTCCTGTTCTCGGTGCTCGCCATGATCGCGGTCGGCTGGACCGCGCTGATGACGCTGGCCGCCCTGGGCACCGCGGGTCTGCTGGTGAACCTGACCCTGTTCGTCATCCTCGGTCTGCCGTCCTCCGGCGGTACCGTCCCGATCGAGGCGACGCCGACCTACCTCGCGTGGCTCGCCGAATTCGAGCCGATGCACCAGGTGTTCCTCGGTGTCCGCTCGATCCTGTACTTCGACGCCAGCTATGCGGCGGGTCTCGATCGCGGCATCTGGATGTCGCTGCTCGGCATCGCGATCGCCGTCGTCCTCGGCACGATCATCACCCGCTACTACGACTACAAGGGCCTGCACCGCAAGCACACCGCGGCCGCGTGAGCCGGCGACCCGGTTGCCGCTACTCGGCAGCCGGGTCGTCCCGCGCGGGCAACGGCACGATCGGCAGCCACCCCGCGATCTCCCCCGCCCTTGTCCCCGAGGCGCTCACCACCCCCGCCCGCACCGCGTCGTCGAATCCGAGCAGCCCGGTAGCCAGCAACAACCAGGTCCGCGCATCCGTCTCCACCACATTCGGCGGATTCCCCCGGGTATGCCGAGGCCCCTCGATGCATTGCACGGCCACGAACGGCGGCACCCGTACCTCCACCGAATGCCCCGGCGCACTCCCCGCCAGGGCCCGCGCCGTCCCCTTCACCGCGGCCCCCAACTCCCCCCGCCCCGGCACCGGCAACGCCGGATCCCGCAACCACTCCCCCACACCCAGCACAGCCGCCCGCACCTGCGCGGGGTCGACCACATTCCGTCCAGCCATACCGCGAGACGCTACCGACGTTCACCGACATTCCGGTCACCCGAGCCGACTCCGTGACCCGAACGTCGAACACCCGCTAGCGTGACTCCCGATGAGACGCGCGACAGCCTTGATCTCGATCCCCGCGGCGGCGCTGATCGCCGCCTGCCAGACGCCCGACGACACCACCCCGCCCGATCCGCCACAGACCGTGCTGGCGTGCCAGGGCAAATACGTGACCGGCCCACAAACGATCGCCGGATTCGACCTGTCGAAATTCATGCAGCGCACCCGCCTGCCACCGGATGTCCGCATAGCCGCGGGAAGATCGGCCGTCTCGCCCGAGCGACCGGGCTCGGTCGACTTGTACCTCGACCTCTGCCTGCCGGGCACCGCGACGATGAACGACCTCCTCCCGGTCGCCACCGACCTGGCTCACGAGCTCAAGGCCGACGAACTCGGCTCCCGCACAGACACATTGACCATCGCCTGCGTGTGCGCCCACCTCCCTGGCCGGACCGAAGTGCGCGACGAGGACTTCCCCGAGCACCCGTGGAACGGCACACCGTCCCGCGACGCCGAGTACCTGACCTGGACCAGGTCCGACAGCTGAGACAGAGGCTCATGGCAGCGCCCCGACGGCCGATCGAACGCCCGACGGCGCCGATCGGTGGGACTCGTCGTACATTCGTCCTATGAGTGTCACCGATCCCCTCGAGCCGACAACGCTGCGATTGCGCGCTGCCGACGGGCTCACCCTGGTCGCGGACAGCTTCGGCGCGGACGGCGGCCCGCTGGTCGTGATGCTGCACGGCGGCGGACAGAACCGGCATTCGTGGAAGCGGACGGGACGGGCGCTGGCCGCGGCGGGCATGCGGGTTGTCGCCGTCGACGCGCGGGGACACGGGGACAGCGATTGGTCACCGGAGGCGGACTACTCCAGGACCGTGATGGTGGCCGACCTGCACACCGTGCTCGAACAGCTCGGTGCGACGCGGGACGCGGGCGCTGTGGTGGTCGGGGCCAGCATGGGCGGGATCACCGGGCTGCTCGCCACCGCGACGCCGGGTGGCAGCGCGATCCGCGCACTCGTGCTGGTCGACATCGTGCCCCGCTCGGAGTCCACGGGCGTGGCGCGCGTGATGGACTTCCTCGGCAGGCACCGCGACGGTTTCGACACCCTCGACCAGGTGGCCGACGCGGTCGCCGCCTACCTGCCGCACCGCCCGCGTCCCGACAACGCCGACGGTCTCCTGCGCAACCTGCGTCAGCGGGACGGCCGCTGGTACTGGCACTGGGACCCGGACCTGATCAGCGACGTCAACGACGACCCGGAAGCCCGCATCGTCGAGATGGAAGCCGCCGCCGAGGCGCTCACCATCCCGGTCCTGCTGATCCGCGGCGGCAAGTCCGACGTGGTCAGCGACGAGGGCGCCGCGGCATTCCTGGCGCTCACACCGCACGCCCGCCTGGCCGAGATCAGCGCCGCGGCCCACACCGCCGCGGGCGACGACAACGACGCCTTCACCGAGGCCGTCGCCGATTTCGTCGCGACTGCCTGAGCGGGGTTACCGCCGCAGCCCGTCCACCCACCGAGCGGCGGCGGGCGCGAGCGCTCCGCCGGCATTGATCGCCAGATGCAGGAGCGCGGGCGCGGTGGCACTACCCGACCGGCGCCGGAGTTCGGTGAAAACGAGACCGGCGAGGGTGGTGGCCAGCACCGTGGGGACAACCGGATCGCCCGCGACCCGTGCCGGTCGGATGTGCCAGAGGCCGAAATCGAGGGCGCTGATCACGGGTGCGAGCGACCCGGCGCTCTCGGCGAGCACCGGGTCGAGGGTTCCGCGGAAGACGGCTTCCTCGGCCAGGACGGTGCCCACGGGGATGTGCAGGCCGATCCATTCGAGGGTCGATGTCTCCGGTGCGCGAACAGCGATCTCGAGCGGGAGCCGTCGCAGGGACGGGATCGACAGGGCGACGGCGTAGCCGGCGACGACGACGGCCGCGCTGCCGAAACCCCAGCGGAAGCCACTGGGCGACAACCAGTTCGGGTTACCCCGAAAGAGTTTCGTGTAGCCCGCCGCGAAGGCGATGTTCGCCACGGTGCGGCCCCGCAACGCAAGATCGAGGGCAGGAAGAACCCGGTTGCTCCACAGCAGCGGAAGGGCCAGCGCGGCAACGGCTTCGAGCCTTCTCACTTCACCTCCCGCTCGTAGGTTTCCGCCGATTCCAGTGCGGCCCGGATGCTTTCGACGACATCACCGTTCAACCCCGGCGGCGCCGCGACGGCCAACCACCCGTCCAGCACCAAACTCCCGTACCGGTGCCCGTGCCCGTCGACCACCCCCTGCGCGTTGGTGAGATCGGCCGTGACCTGCCAGAACGTCACGAACGGCGCCCACCGCATCTGTGTCGACACATCGGGACCGCGCGGTTCGCTCAACCAATCCGGCCGGGTGAAGATCAGATCGGCCGACCACCACACGATCGGGTCGGACGGATGTTGCAGGTAGGCGATGCGGGGTTCGCGCCACGGCTCGGCGCGATCGAGATCTGCCGCGTCATCGGCGAATCGGACGACGAGCCCGTCCGCGTACACCGGCGCCACCGCGGGCGTCCCCGGATCGCGGCGGTCGACGAACTGCCGCCACAACCGATTCGAATTCGGCGGCCCCACCCACAACGCGCCGTCGACCTCCTCGCGAAGATCGGCCAGCCCGTCGAACGCCTCCTCCGACCCCTGCGAACCCAGGCTCTCCCCGTAGACGAACAGCTTGGGCCGATGCCCCTCCGGCTGGGCCGACCACCGCTCGTACACCGCGTCGAACAGCTCCCGGCTGGCCGCGGCCGCCTTGTCCCGGTCCGACAGGAACGAGAGCACGCTGGGCAGATACGAGAACTGGGTCGCCACGATCGCCGTATCCCCGCCGTAGAGGTATTCCACGGCGCCCGCGGCCATCCCGTTGACCCACCCGGTCCCGGTCGTCGTGACCACCACCATCGCCTCGCGTTCGAAGGCTTCGGTCCGCTCCAGTTCGGCGACGGCCAGCTGCGCGGCGGTCTGGTCCCGAGTCACCGACTCCAACCCCACATAGGCCCGGATGGGTTCGCGCGCGGTCTTTCCCGTCACCTCGGTGATCGCGGCGGCACTCGGCCCGTTGGACACGAACCACCGCCCCTCGAACCCGAGCGACTGCCACGACGCCAGCGATCCCGGACTCCCCGAACGCTCCGGCGCGATCGGCTGCACCGCGTACGGCGTGGCCCGATCGTTGCGCACGCTGAACGCCGAGTTGGCCACCGCGAAGAACGCCCGCGAGGCGACGCCGTTGAAGATCGTCACCGCGAGCACGACCAGCACCAGCAACCCGGCGGCGGGCGCCACTTCGCGCGGCACCCGCACCCACCGATTGAGCTGGCGAGCCAGGCCGAGCACCATGACGCGCACCGTCCGATACGCGGCCACCACCGCCACCCCGACGGCCATGCTGAGCAGTCCGGTCCGCAGATAGGCGGGCGTGGTGGTGCCCGCCATCCCCATCAGCGAGGTGATCTCGCGCTGCCACCGCGCCGACTGCACCAGCATCAGCGCCGCCACCAGCGCACACCCCACCAGCACGGTCGCCTTGATCGCGTATCGCAACCGATCGGACGGGCTCGGAATCGGAATCCGCGACCGCACCCACCGCCGGAACAACCACTCGAGCACACATCCGAGCCCGTAACCGATCGCGGCGTTGATCCCGCTGATCAGCCCCTGGAACAGCCAGTCACGCGGCACCAGCGAAGGCGTCACCGACAGCCCGAAGAACAGCGTCGCCAGCACCAATCCGACGTAATTCAGATCGACGACGACCTCGACGCGCCGCAAGACCACGGCGCCGCGCGCACGCAGCATCGCGGTAGTCGAAGCGCGCTCGGTCACCGCCCCAGTATGGCGGCCGGTACCGACAATCACCGGATTTGTGACTGCGGAGCCGCTCACAAACTACGTACCGCACTCGAGTAGTTGTACGCGCGATCGCGACACCGCGGATCAGCACACTGAGAGCCATGAGCACAAACACCAAGCCGAAGAACACCTCGGCCTACATGGCCCAGGCCGCGATCGCGTTCGCTGTGAGCCTGTTCGGGACCGGCGCCGGAATCGCCTATCTGCCGCTGGACGGCTGGCAGCGCGCGTTCCTGGCGATGTCGGGCCTGTTCCTGGTGACCAGCTGCTTCACCCTCGCCAAGGTCGTGCGCGACCAGCAGGAGACTCAGTCACTGATCGGGCGGATCGACGAGGCGCGGCTGGAACAGCTGATCGCCGAACACAATCCGTTCAAATCGGTGTCGTGAGCCGAGCCGGGCGGCGCCGATCGAGGGGTTCGGCGCCCCCGGTTCGTCACTTCAACTGACGTTCGGTAGCCATGGATTCTTCGAGGAACACCCGAATCCTGGCAGCCGATTCTGGTGTGTAGTCCGGTGGCTGGGCCACCGCGGCCCACGCGTCGGGCACCAGGTTGCCGTAGTTGTGGCCGTGCCCGTCCGACACCGTCTGCGCGCGCGGCAGATCCGCGGCGACCTGCCAGAACGTGACGATGGGATACCACGACATGGCCGGTGAAACATCGGGTCCGCGCTTCTCCCGCAACCAATCCGGCTGACTGAACAGCAGATCCGGCGACCACCACACCACCGGGTCGGAGGCGTGTTGCAGGTAGGTGATGCGCGGGTCGTTCCAAGCCGGCGTCGGCCGGGCCAGCTGATCGTCGTCGGCGGCGAACCGCACCGACATCCCGTCGGCGTAGATCGGGGTGATCTCGTCGGTGCCGGGGTCACGTCGGGTCACGAATTCCGACCACAACCGGTTGGAGTTGGGCGGTCCCACCCACAGCACGCCGTCGGTGCGATTGCGAATGTCGGCCAGACCGGAGAACGCACCCTCCGACCCCTGCGAACCGAGACTCTCGCCGTAGACCAGCAGCTTGGGTCTGGCGTCTTCGGGTAGCGCCGACCAGCGTTCGTACACCTTGTCGAACAGCGTGCGCCCCATGGTCATCGACTTGTCCCGATCGGACAGGAACGACAGCGCGCTGGGCAGATACGAGTACTGCGTCGCCACCAGCGCGGTGTCGCCGCCGAACATCAACTCGATCGCCTCGGCGCTGACGGTATCGACCCAGCCGGTGCCGGTGGTGCTGATCACCACCAGCACTTCGCGTTCGAAGGCCTTGGTGCGGTCGAGTTCGGCGATGGCCACATCGGTCTGCGCCTCGACCCCGTCCGCGGATTCCAGCCCCGCGTAGACCCGAATCGGTTCGCGCGCGGGCTTTCCGGTGACCTGCCCGATCGCGAGAGCGGTCGGCGCGTTCGCCACGAACCATCGGCCCTCCGAACCCAGCGTGTCCCACTTGGCCAGCGACTCAGGGCTGCCGGAACGTTCGGGCAGCGTCGGCTGGACCGCGTTCGGTGAGGTGTGACTGTTGCGCGCGCTGAACGCCGAATTGGCGACGGCGAAAAAGCCTTTCGCCAGCACACCGTTGAACAGCAGCACCGCGGCCACCAGCACGACGATCACCCCGAGTGGCCGGGCGAACGCCGCCGGAATCCGCACCCACTGGTTCAGCGCCCGCGTCACCGCGCGCACCAATCGCACCACCAGACGCGAGATCCAGATCAGCAGTCCGACCACCACCGCGCCGACCAGCACCGTCCGCGGATACCCCGCGTCGGACACCGGCTCCATCCCCATCAGATCGGTGATCTGCCGCTGCCACTTCGAGGACTGGATACTCATCAGCACCGCGAAGATCAGGCACGCCATCACGATCGCGCTCTGCAGCGCCACCACCAGCCAGCTCGGGCGCCGAGCCCATGCCGTGCGCACCTGCTCGGGCCAGGTGATCCGCGGCGCGACCCATTTGCGCCAGGCCCACGCCAGCAAGCAACCGAGCCCATAGCCGATCGTCGCGTTGATGCCGCTGACCAGCCCCTGGAAGAACCAGTCACGCGGCAGCAGCGAGGGTGTCAGCGACAACCCGAAGAACAACGTCGCCACGATCAAGCCGGCGTAGTTGGGATGAAAAAACCTCTCCACCAGGTGAATTCCCCTGATGAAGAGGTTCTCGCGAACTGCCGGTGGAGAAGCCGAGCTCGTATCCTCAGTGGTCACAAGCTCGACTCCTCTGTCCGATCAGGCGGTGTGCGCTCCGAACAGCTTAGGCAGCGTGCCTTCGAATGCCTCGCGCAATTCGGCGAGTGTCACGGAGAACTGCCCCTGCACCTCGACCGAATCCGAGCCCTGGTCGACCACGCCGATGCGCACCCACGGCAGCTGCCGCGCGTCACACATCTTGGTGAACCGGGTCTCCTCCGAACGCGGCACGGCGACGAGCACCCGGCCGGCCGACTCGGAGAACAGCTGCACGAACGGGTCAGAGCCCTCGGGGAGCACGATGCGGCAACCGGTTTCGCCTGCCAGCGCCGCTTCGATGACGGTCTGTGCCAGGCCGCCCTCGGACAGGTCGTGCGCGGCGGAGATCATGCCGTCGCGCGAACCCGAGGTGAGCACCTCCGAGAGCAGCTGCTCGCGGGCGAAGTCGACGCGCGGCGGCACGCCACCGAGGTGGTCGTGGGTGACCTGCGACCAGATCGAGCCGTCCAGCTCGTCGTGGGTCTCGCCGAGCAGGATCAGCGACTCGCCCGGCTCGAGGCCGAGGCCGGTCGGGATGCGGCGGTGCACATCGTCGATCACGCCGAGCACGCCGACCACCGGGGTGGGCAGGATGGCGTCCTTACCGGTCTGGTTGTAGAAGCTCACGTTGCCGCCGGTCACCGGAATGCCCAGGGCCGCACAACCATCCGCGAGGCCGCGCACGGCCTGCTGGAACTGCCACATCACGCCCGGATCCTCCGGCGAACCGAAGTTCAGGCAGTTGGTGACGGCCTTGGGGGTGGCGCCGGTGGTGGCGACGTTGCGGAACGCCTCGGCCAGCGCCAGCTGCGCGCCGGTGTACGGGTCGAGCTTGGTGTAGCGGCCCGACGCGTCGGTGGCCAGGGCGATGCCGCGGCCCGAGGACTCGTCGATGCGGACGACGCCCGCGTCGGCGTGCTCGGCCAGCACGGTGTTGCCACGCACGTAACGGTCGTATTGCTCGGTGATCCACTTGCGGCTGCACAGCTGCGGGCTGGCGATCATCGTGAGCAAGGTCTCGCGCAGCTCGTCGCCGGTCTTGGGCCGGGTCAGGGTGGCGGTGGTGTCGGCGATCAGCGCGTCCTGGGTGTCGGGGCGCTGCACGGGACGCTCGTACACCGGGCCCTCGTGGGCGACGGTGCGCGGCGGTACGTCCACCACGGTCTCGCCGTGCCAGGTGATGACGAGGTGGTCGCCGTCGGTGACCTCACCGATGTCGGTGGCCAGCACGTCCCACTTCTTGCAGACGGCCATGAACGCGTCCACGTTCTCCGGCGTGACGACCGCGCACATGCGCTCCTGCGATTCGCTCGACAGGATCTCGGCGGGGGTCATGTGCGCGGCGCGCAGCGGGACCTTGGTCAGGTCGATGTGCATGCCGCCGTCGCCCGCCGCGGCGAGTTCGGACGTGGCGCAGGACAGACCGGCGCCGCCGAGGTCCTGGATGCCGACGACCAGCCCGGCCGCGTACAGGTCGAGACAGCACTCGATGAGTACCTTCTCGGTGAACGGGTCGCCCACCTGCACGGCGGGCAGCTTCTTGCGGCCGGTGCCGGACTCGTCACCGGAGAAGGAGTCCGAGGCGAGCACGGACACGCCGCCGATGCCGTCGAGGCCGGTGCGCGCGCCGAACAGGATGATCCGGTTGCCGTTGCCCGAGGCGAAGGCCAGGTGCAGGTCTTCCACGCGCATCGCGCCCGCGCACAGCGCGTTCACGAGGGGGTTGCCCTGGTAGGAGGCGTCGAACACGGTCTCGCCGCCGACGTTGGGCAGGCCGAGCGAGTTGCCGTAACCGCCGACGCCGCGCACCACGCCGTCGACCACGCGACGGGTGTCGGGGGCGTCCGCCGCACCGAAGCGCAGCTGGTCCATCACCGCGATCGGGCGCGCGCCCATGGCCATGATGTCGCGCACGATGCCGCCGACGCCGGTGGCCGCGCCCTGGTAGGGCTCCACGTAGGACGGGTGGTTGTGGCTTTCCACCTTGAAGGTGACGGCCCAGCCGTCGCCGATGTCGACCACGCCGGCGTTCTCGCCGATCCCGGCCAGCATCGAGGCCTTCATCTCGTCGGTGGTGGTTTCACCGAAGTAGCGAAGATGCACCTTGGAGGACTTGTAGGAGCAGTGCTCGCTCCACATCACCGAGTACATCGCCAGCTCGGCATCGGTGGGCCGACGGCCCAGAATCTCCTTGATGCGGGCGTACTCGTCGTCTTTGAGACCGAGTTCCTTGTACGGCTGCGGAGCATCCGGGGTGGCTGCGGCGGTAGCGACGGTGTCGACCTGCAGTGTCACGGGAGACCAGGGTCCTTTCGGCCGGGGGGAACTTGATCTGCAGAGTCTAATGGTTGCGGGGTAACCGCCTGCCGCCCGTCCTGCCCTCACGCTGGGGAGGCGGCCGGATTCGGTCTGGTCACACTTGCGGTTGGGCCATTGGGGTACCCATTACTCTGGCGCTGTGAACGAAAGTCCGGGGGTTGCCGAGCAGGTCGAGCCGCGTATTCCCGATTCCGACAACCCGGACCGCCAACGACGCTGGCTGACCGCCGCCATCGGTTTGTTCGTGGTCTCCGCCGCCGTCGCACTGCTGGCGCACTGGTGGCACGGGTTCATCGACCTGCAGGTCTACCGCAACGGCGCGCGGGTGTGGCTCGACGGCGGCGACCTCTACGGCCCGATGCCGCCGGTGTACGGGCTGGGCCTGCCGTTCACCTACCCCCCGCTGGCCGCGATGTTCTTCGTGCCGCTGGCGCTGATGCCGCTGGTGGTCGCCGAGGTCGTCGTGCTGCTTACCTCGCTGGCGAGCCTGGGAATCGTGTTGTGGCTGGTGCTGGTTCGCGTGCGCCCCGAACTCGACCGGATCTCTGTGCTCACCGTGCTGATCGCCGGGCTCGGCCTCGCCCAGTACCTCGAACCGGTCCGCCAGACCTTCAACTTCGGCCAGATCAACCTGATCCTGATGGCCGCGGTCGCCCTCGACATTCTCGTGCGCAAGCCGTTCTGGCCGCGCGGGATGCTGATCGGCATCGCGGTGTCGATCAAGCTGATTCCGGCGGGCTATCTGCTGTACTTCCTGCTGCGCCGGGATTGGAAGGCCGCGGCCACCATGGTCGTCTCGGCCGCGGGCGCGGTGGGCGTCGGTTTCCTGCTGTTCCCCAAGGACTCGGTCGAATACTGGTTCCACACCGTCTCCGACACCGGCCGCATCGGCACGCCCTACTTCGCGGGCAACCAGTCGATCAAGGGCACGCTGTTCCGCCTCGGCCTGAACGAATCGCTGGCGACGGGCCTGTGGCTCGGTCTGTCGGCGGTCACCATCGCGCTGGCCGCGGTGTGGATGTACCGCCTGATCGGCGTGGGCAACGAGGTCGGCGCGCTGCTGGTGAACGCGGCGGCGGTGCTGTTGGTCTCACCGGTGTCGTGGTCGCATCACTGGGTCTGGGTCGCGCCCGCGCTGGTCGTCGCGGTCAGCCTGGCCGTGTCTCGCCGCTCTCGCGGCTTCACCACCCTCGTCGCTCTGTTCACGGTGATGTTCATCGTGGGCCCGCAGTGGGTGTTGCCACATTCGGGCGACAAGGAACTGGCCTGGGCCTGGTGGCAGCAGATCATCGGCAGCAGCTATGTGTGGACCACGTTCGCCGTGATCGTCTACGCGGTGCTCACCTACCACCCCAGCCGAAAGTCGGCGGCCGCACCGGAACTCGCGTCGGCCTGACCTCGGCGGCCATCGAGGCCGAGCCGATCCCCCGCCGCCGTCAGTCCGCCGCTTCCGGAGTGAGGAAGGCCGCGAGGGCCGAAGCGTAGGCGGGCACGTCGGCGGCACCCATCAGTTCGCGGCACGAGTGCATGGCGAGCTGGGGTGCGCCCACGTCGACGGTCGACATGCCGGTGCGAGCCGCCGTCATCGGGCCGATGGTCGAGCCACAGGGCAGGTCGGCCCGGTGGACATACCGTTGCAGCGGCACGCCGGCCTGCGCACACGCCAGGGCGAACGCGCCCGCGCCCGCCGCGTCGGTGGCGTAGCGCAGGTTCTGATTCACCTTGAGCACCGGCCCCCCGCCGACCTCGATGCGATGCGCGGGCTCGTGCCGGTCCGGGTAGTTCGGGTGCGTCGCGTGCGCCATATCGCCGGAGGCGACCACCGAACCGGCAAGCGCGGCAAGGTAATCCGCGCGCCCACCGCCACGGGCCAGCACGATCCGCTCCAGTACGGCGGGCAGCAGATCCGATTGCGCCCCACGATCGGACTGGCTCCCGACCTCCTCGTGGTCGAACATCACCAGCACCGCCGTCGCCGCACCCGGCTCGTCGGCGGCCGCGAGGAAGGCCTGCAGTCCGGCGTAGCAGGTGCCCTGGTTGTCGAGCCGCGGCGCGCTCACCAGGTCGAGGTCGCGACCGACGATCGTGCTCGACGCGAGGTCATGGGTCATCAGTTCCCAGCCGAGCACATCGGCACCGTCGACCTCGGCCCGCTCGGCGACGAAGTCGAGGAACGAGGCGGGCGCGTCGCCGATCCCCCAGATCGCGTTCACGTGCCGCTGCGGGTCGAGGGTGACCCCGCGCCGGTCCTCGGACAGGTGGATGGCCAACTGCGGCACCCGCAGGATCGGCTCGTCGATCCGCACCAGCACATCGCGCATCCGCGCGCCCTCGCGCACACTGAGCCGCCCCGACAGACCGAGCTCGCGGTCCAGCCAGGAGTTCAGCCAAGCCCCGCCGTACGGCTCGAGCCCGACGAGCTGCCACCCCGCCCCTGCCAGATCGGGATGCTGCTTCACGCGCAGGTTGGGGCTGTCGGTGTGCGCGCCGACCACCCGGAACGGAGCAGCGGGGACGGCGTCGTAGTCAGCCCACGCGATCAGCGAACCACCGCGCACCACATAGTGTTTGCCGCCCGCGTCGTCCCACGCCGACGCCTCCGTCAACGGCGTGAAACCGTTGCCGTCCAGCTCGGCCGCCACCGTCGCGCACACATGGAAGGGCGAGGGTGACGCATCGATGAAGGCACACAATCCGCTGGCCGTGGCCGCTGTCAAGGAAACCGGCATCCTGCGATCCTAGGCACGATGCCGTGCCCCGGCACCCCGCCCCGGAATACCGCGCTCGGATCAGTCGTCGCGTTCGGCGATCACCGCGAGCGCGGCCAGTAACTCGCCGTAGCGGCGATTCCCCAGGCGGCAGCGTAATTCTTCCTCCGCGAGCTTTTCCTGCGCGCGGATCCTGGCGGCCAGTTTGGCCCCGAGACTGCTCAAGCCGATCAGGATCCGGCGACGATCGTCGGTGGCCGCGACCCGGAAGATCAATCCGCGTTCGGCGAGATTGTCCGCGTGCCGGGTGGCCGACGACGGGGCCAGCCGCGCCTGGGCGGCCAGTTCCGACATCGTCATCCCGTCGTCGGTGGACAGCTGCGACAGGATCGCCCAGTGGTCGGCCGTGAGATTGTCAGCCGACAGCGCCGATTCGAGCCGGCCTACCCAGTTGCGCTCCGCGGAGCGCAGGGCGCCGTGCAGCGTGGAATACCCACTTATGATGGACACCGATTGCATTCCCACCTGCCGAGAAATTCATTCGAACAATCCTGTTCGCGCTAGGCGATAGAGTACAGAATGCCCTCGTTGGACCAGAGCCGGGATGAAACGATCGAGATTCTCTCGATCGTGCCCACACAAGGCCCTGGCGGCATCATCGCGCCATCGTGTACCGCGGCCATTTCCCTGGCAGTAGACGAAATCAATAGCGGCACAGGAATTCTGGGCCGTGAAATTCGTCTCACGACCCTCGACGGCGGCCGCGAACCACACGAAGTCGCCGCCGAAGTAGCGGCCTTCCTGGCCACCGGAATGGTCGGCGCGATCACCGGTTGGCACACCTCCGCGGTACGTCGAGCAGTCGCCGAGGCCGTGGACGCCCGCGTTCCCTACCTGTATGCCACCGACCACGAGGGCCTGCCCGACGAACGCCCCGGCGTCCTGCTGGTGGGCGAACATCCCGACCACCAGACAGTTCCCGCGGCCGCGTGGATGGCCCGCGAACTGGGAGTGCGCCGCTGGGCCGTTATCGGCAACGACTACATCTGGCCCCGCCGAACCGCCCGAGCCCTGCGCCGGTCCCTGCCGAATCCGTACGACATCATCGTCGAGCACTACGTGCCGCTCGGCACCGCCGATTTCGGCGACTTCCTCGGCAACCCGACGCTGCTGCTGGCCGACGCGGTCCTGATCCTCATGGTCGGCGCCGACACCGCCCGCTTCAATCGCCAGTTCGCCGCCACCGGCCTGCCCGCCATGATGCCCCGGCTCAGCCCGGCGGTCGACGAGAACGTCCTGCTCAGCGCGGGGCCATCAGCGAACGCCAACCTCTATGTGGCGTCGAGTTTCTTCATCGACAACCACAGCGCCGAAGGTCGTGCCCGCCGCGCCCGCTATCACCGGCATCAGGGTCGATTCGCCCCCGCGCTGACCACTTTCAGCAACTCCACCTACGAGGCGATCCACCTGCTGAACACCCTGGCCGAGACCACCGGCACCCTCGACGTGAAAACGATCATCGCCGCGGCGGAAACGGGCCTGGTGCTGGACGGCCCGGCCACCCGCCGGGGTTTCCTGGGCAATCAAGCAGTAGGCCCCGCCCACCTGGCAACGGCGAACGGGGTCGACTTCGACATCATCGACACGCTCTAGTGCCGATGCGGGGCTGTCAGGCCTTGACGAAACTATCGATCACCGAGAAGAACATGCCGAGACCGTCGTCGCTGGGTCCGGTCAATGCCTCGGTCGCGTGCTCGGGGTGCGGCATCAAACCGACAACCCGCCCGTTGGCCGAGGAAATCCCGGCGATCCCGCGCTGCGAACCGTTCGGGTTGTCACCGGCGTACCGGAACACCACGCGACCTTCGCCTTCGAGCTCGTCGAGCACCTTCTCCGAAGCCTGGAAACGCCCCTCGCCCGACTTCAGCGGGACAAGAATCTGGGCGCCCGGCTCATACCGCGAACTCCACGCGGTATCGGTCGCCTCGACCTTCAACCACTCGTCGCGGCAGATGAAGTGCAGTCCCTCGTTGCGGGTCAGCGCACCCGGCAGCAGCCCGGCCTCACACAGCACCTGGAATCCGTTGCAGATACCGAGCACCGGCAGACCCTGCCCGGCGGCGCGAACGACCTCGCCCATCACCGGCGCGAACCGTGCGATCGCGCCACACCGCAAGTAGTCCCCGTAGGAGAACCCACCGGGCACGATCACCGCGTCGACACCCTTGATATCGGCATCGGCATGCCACAGGCTCACAGCCTCGGCGCCGGCCAACCGCACCGCGCGAGCGGCGTCGACATCGTCGAGCGTGCCGGGGAAGGTAATAACGCCAATACGTGCGCTCACGAGACCCGAACGACCTTCCAGTCCTCGATCACCGTGTTCGCCAGCAGCGCCTCGGCGATCTGCTCGAGCTGGGCGTCCGACACACTGTCGTCCACCTCGAGCTCGAATCGCTTGCCCTGCCGCACATCCGAGATTCCAGCGAATCCCAGACGCGGGAGCGCGCCGACCACGGCCTGTCCCTGGGGGTCCAGAATCTCGGCCTTCGGCATGACCTCGACCACGACTCGTGCCACGCGTTGCTCCTCAAGTGATGTGGGGGTTACCTCGGAAATCTTAGTTGACCGGGCCGTCGTGCCCGCGTTCCGGGGTCACGGCGGCTTAGCATCGGGTATGCGCATCGCCCACTTCGGTCATTCCTGCATCCTCGTGGAACTGCACGGCGTGAAAGTGCTGTTCGACCCCGGAACCTTCGCGCACGGGTTCGAGGGCATCACCGGCTTGGACGCGATCGCGGTGACCCACCAGCACCCCGACCACATCGATCCGAATCGGATCGGCGATCTCATCGAGAACAACCCCACCGCCCGGCTGCTGTCGGATCCGCAGACCGCACAGCAGCGCAGCGAGGGCTGGGAGCCGGTGTCGGCCGGTCAGGTGCTCGATATCGGTGACTTACAGATCACCGGCGGCGGGGGCAGGCACGCGGTGATCCACCCGGAGATCCCGGTGATCGACAACACCGTCTTCCAGCTCGGCACCGAGGCCGACCCCGCCCAGCTGGTCCACCCCGGCGACTCGCTGTGGGTGCCGCCGGTCCCGGTCGGCGTGCTCGCCATCCCGGCCGTCGCCCCGTGGATGCGCATCGCCGAGGCCGTCGACTATCTACGCGCCGTCAACCCCCGCACCGCGGTGCCCATCCACCACGGCATCATCACCCCTTCCGCCCAGGGCATCTACTTCGGCAGGCTGACCGAGATGGCCCCGGCAGGCACCGAGTTCCGCGTACTCGAACCCGAGGACCAGGGCCAGTTCTGATCAGCGGTAGCTGGTCAGGAACAGCGCCTCGGCCAGTGCCATGTGCTCGATCTCGCTGGGGTCGACGCTCTCGTTGGGCGCGTGGATCAAGCATTTCGGCTCTTCGACGCCGATCAGCATGATCTCGGCCTTCGGGTAGGTATCGGCGAAGACATTGCACAGCGGGATCGACCCGCCCTGCCCCTCGGTGGTCACGTCGCGGCCGTAGGAGGTCGCCATCGCCTTTTCCATGGCCGAGCGGGCGGGGCCCTGCGTGGACGCGACGAACGGTTCGCCGAGCGCCTCGACCTCGATGTCGAGTTCGGCGTTCCACGGCACGTGCGCGCGCAGGTGCTTCTCCAGCAGGTCGTAGGCCTGCTTGGGGTCTGTGCCCGGTGGGATGCGCAGGTTGAGCCTGGCCCTGGTGCTCGGCTGGATCGCCGCCGACGACCCGACCACCGCGGGCACGTCCATCCCCAGCACGGTCAGCGCGGGCCGCGCCCACAGCATGTCGGACACGGTTCCGTTGCCGAGCAGGCCGACACCGTCGAGCACACCCGCGTCCGACCGGAAGTCCGCCGGCGGATACTGCGCGCCGGTCCACTTCTGATCGCCGGTGAGTCCGTCGATCGTGGTGTTGCCCTCGGCATCGCGCAACGACGACAGCAGCTGGATCATCGCGGCGAGCGCATCGGGCGCCGGTCCACCGAACATTCCCGAATGCATCGGCCCTTCCAGCGTTGTCACCGTCAGCACCACATTCACCATCCCCCGCAGGGTCTGGGTGAACGTCGGCACCCCGACCGCGAAATTGCCGCAGTCGGCGACCAGGATCGCATCCGATTGCAGCAGAGCGGGATTGGCGACGACGAACTTCTCCAGGCCGCCGGTGCCCTGCTCCTCCGATCCCTCCGCCACCACCGTGATCCCGATCGGGAAGTCGGGTCCGATCGCGCGCAGGGCGGTCAGATGCGTGACGATATTGCCCTTGCAGTCGGCCGCACCACGCCCGTACCAGCGCCCGTCCTTGTCGGTCAGCGTCCAGACCGGTGTCTTCCACGCGGCGTCGTCGAGCGGGGGCTGCACGTCGTAGTGGCAGTACAGCAGCACCGTCGGCGTGCCGGGCGGCCCCGGCTTCGACGCGATGACGGCTTTGCTGCCGTCGGGCGTCTCGTGCAGGCCCACCTCGGTCAACCCGGCCGCGGCGAACGCGTCGGCCACCCACTGCGCGGTCTGCGCACACCCTTCCGGCGGGAACTGACGCGGATCGGCGACGGATTTGAACGAAACAAGCTGGGCCAGATCCTTTTTCGCCTGACCCATCAGCCCGGAAACCTTGCCGCGCAGCGCCGTCACATCGTCAGTCATCTCTTCGCGCCTCACTTCGTCGTGTCGTCGAGCTTCAGGGTCTCGAGATGAGAAAGATAGTCCTGCAAGCGATCCGGGCAGTAGGTGGCGATCGTGAGCGCCACCGCCTCGGCGGTCGCGCGCGGGCCGATCACCGGACGCTGTCCGGGTCCGGCCGCACCGTTGGTGATCGAGGCCTGGTATTTCGCCTTGATCATCGGCGAAGTCGGGTCCTGGCAGACCGACCCGCCGTCGTCGCCGAGCGCGTCGGCGATCACATTCGCCTCCGGTGCGGGCAGACCGGCCGCGACCAGACTGTTGTGCAGCTGTTCGGCTTTCGCGCTCGCCTGGGTGTTCTCGCGGATCGCGGTGAAGGTGAACAGCCCGATCAGGGCGAACACCGCGAGCAGCACACCTGACGTGATGTAGATCCAGCGTCGCTTGTGGGCGGGGGCGTCTCCGGTCGTCATGCCTGCTGCCCTTCCGGTACGGCGAATTTCCAGCTGTCCCTGCGATTTCGGTAGAACAGATACGGAATGAGCAGCCCGACGATGCCGAGGCCGCCACCCACGATGAGCACGTACACCCACGGACTGCCCGAGCCGAACTGTGACGGCGGCACGAAACCGATCGTGAACGCGGCGATCGAGGAGGCCGCGCCGAGCGCGCACAGCGCCATCAGCGCGGGTGCCCGGTAGCCGCGCGGGTGATCCGGATCGTCGCGACGCAGCTTGGCGGCCGCGGCGAACATCAGCACGTACATGATCAGATACACCTGCGTGGTGATCACCGACAGAATCCAGTACGCGCTCGAGACATCGGGGATGAAGGCGTAGAGCAACGCGATGAACGTGGTGAACACGCCCTGCGCCACCAGCATGTTCTGTTGCACGCCGTGTTTGTTGAGCCGGGTCAGGAACGGCGGCAGATACCCCTCGCTGCGCCCGATCAGCAACAGCCCCTTCGACGGTCCGGCCAGCCAGGTCAGCATGCCGCCGACGGCCGCGGCCACCAACGCGATGCCGACGATCGGGGTGAGGAAGCCGATTCCGAAGTGCGCGAAGAAGGCGTCGAAGGCCTGCATCACACCCGCGGTGAGGCTGAGGCTCGCTGCGGGGACGACCCAGCTGATCGCCAGCGCGGGCAGGATGAAGATCACCAGCACCAGGGCCATAGCCAGGAACATCGCCTTCGGGAATTCCTTGGCCGGGTTCTTCAGCGACGACACGTGCACCGCGTTCATCTCCATACCCGCGTAGGACAGGAAGTTGTTCACGATCAGCACCAGGCTCGCCAACCCCGCCCAGGCCGGCAGCAGGTGCGACGAATCCATCGGCGCCGCGGACGGATTGCCCTGCGCCAGGAAGACCAGACCGAGCACGACCAGCAAGGTGCCCGGGATCAGCGTGCCGATGATCAGGCCCATACTCGACAGCCCGGCCACGGTCTTGGTGCCCTGCGAGGACACGTACACACCCGCCCAGTAGACGGTGATGATCACGATCGCCACATACAGGCCGTTGGAGGCCAGCGACGGATGAATGATGTACGCGAAAGTGCTTGCCACATAAGCGAGCAGGCTCGGATAGTAAAAGATCGTCATGGCGAACTGGCACCAGACGGCAAGAAATCCGAGCGGCTTACTCAACCCCTGACTGACCCATTGATATACGCCGCCCTGCCATCCCGACGCGAGTTCCGCGGCGACCAGCGAGGTCGGCATCAGAAACAGAATCGCGGGAATGACATAGAGGAATACGCAGGCCAATCCGTATACGGCCATGGTGGGCGCTGATCGCAGACTCGCCACCGAACTCGTGGTCATCAGCGCCAAGGTCACCCAGGACATATATTTCGTCGTCGTCGCGACTTTCGTCGAAGTGCCCGTCATCAGCGCTGCCTCCTGCTGTGTTCACACAACTAGCGGAAACCACTCGATCAACTGATGAATGATAAATCGCGCAGGAAGCTATCGGGGCCACCGCCGCGCGCTGATCGCCGGTTACGCGCGCGGCGGTGGCGGTCAGGCGGCTCGGACAGCCGGGTAGGGCTCCCAGCGGTATACGTCGCTGTGGGCGCCGTGATAGAGCGCGAGGTCGACCGCGTCCAGCACGGCTTGGCGCGGACCCGACCGCTGCAACTGCGCCGCCGACACCGCCAACCGCAGCACGCCGCCGCGTCGAGCGGTGCGCGCGGCGCCCATCACCAGCGCCCGGCACCACCATGGCTCGGCCCGGAAGCCCTCGCCGATCCCGTACACCCGAGCGCGCTGGGCGACATCGCGTTCCAGGTCGAGCATGGTGGTGAGCCCGAATGCCATGCGGAAGCCCACGTCGGGCAACGCCGCCAGCGCACCGTTCGAGGCGTCCCAGCGCGGCGCGGCGAACAGCCGGGTGCGCAGTTGCACCCGCTCCATCACCCGATCGGCGGCCTTGAGCCGCAGCGTCGCCTCGTGCCGGGGCAGATCGGCGAACTCCGCGCGCCGCGCCTTGGTGGCGGCCTGGTCGTAGCCGTGCAGCACGATCGCGTCGCCTTCGAGGCGCCGCCCGCGCAGCCACGACTGCGTCGCCGGATCGTCGACCAACCGGTACTTGCCCTTCAATCGCGGCGCGACCAGCAGCGACAGGCGCACACCTCGCGCGTCCATCTCTCCGGCGAACTCGATCGCGGCATCGCGAGTCGTATCCCGGATCCCCGACACCGAAACGATCAACTCAGCGTTCATGCACCTACGGTGACAGCTCGAGGTGACGCCGGCGTGCTACCCCGATGACGCCACGACGAATTCCGCCGCACTTCTCACCATCCCTGCCAGTGCAATACCTGTTCGCGCGGCACCCGCACCGCGGGTTTGAAGTCGGTGCCGATCGTGAACGCCAGCGGCAGGAAGGCCGCCAGCATGACCTTGTCGTACGGAACACCCAGTACCGCAGCGAGTTCCCGTTCCAGGGGCGCCTGCGCGGTGGTCCATACGGTGCCGAGTCCGCGGGCTCGCGCGGCCAGCATGAAGCTCCACACCGACGGCAGGATCGAGCCCCACGTGCCCGCCTGGACTTCCACCGAGGCGCGGTCGGTGCGGCCTTCCACGGCGGGGATCACGAACGCGGGCACCCGGTGGATATTGGCCGTCAGATAGCGCAAGCCGTCGAAAACCCGCTCGGTGGAGCGTGGGGAGACGTTCATCCGCTCCGCGTCGCGCGCGGTCAGCGGCGTCCCCTGACTCAGTGGCAGCGACCGCCGGAAGATGTCGGCCAGCTCGCCACGGCGGGCCTTGTCGGTGACGACCAGGAAGTGCCAGCGCTGCCGATTGCGCCCGGTCGGCGCCTGCGTGGCCAGATCGACGCACTCCTCGATGAGCGACCGGGGCACCGGCCGATCGAAGTCGAGCCGCTTGCGAACCGCGCGGGTGGTCGACAGCAACTGGTCCGGGGTCAGATCGAGAGTCATGGGCGCTCCTCGTGCCACGCAGGAATCGTCTGGCACCGGACAATCTGTGCTCAGACGATTATGACGTTAGAGCGCCAACCATCTGCCGTCAAACAATCTGTGCACAGATGATTTAATGGAGGCTCGGACCCGAGGAGTCGCATGCCGCCCAAGCCCACCTACTTCCCCCAGCTCGCCGCCGAACGACCCGACATCGCCCTGTGCCGGGCCTCGGCAGCGGTCGCCCGCGCGGCGGAAGCACACGCGAACGCGCAGGGCCTCGGCGTCGGCCAGCACCTGGTCCTGAAGATGCTCGCCGAGGTCGGCGCCTGCTCCCAGCAGGCACTGGCCGAGGAACTGCGCATCGACCGCAGCGTGATGGTGACGGTCTGCGACGACCTCGAGTCATCCGGGTATGTTCGGCGCGAACGCAACCCGCTCGACCGCCGCTCCTACGCCGTCACCCTGACCCCGGCGGGCAGCGACCGCCTACGCGGCGCCGAAGCCGCCACCCCCGCTTTCCTCGACGACACCTTCGCCGCGCTGACCCCCAGCGAACGCACCCAACTCACCACATTGCTCGGCAAGCTACTCATCACCGAACCCCGGCCCTGACACAAAAAAGGGCCCCGGCCGAAGCCGGGGCCCACCGCATCAGGCGTCCGCGAGACCCACTCGGTCGAGGACCCAGGCGTACTCGAAGCCGACTTCCTTCCACTTCTCGTAGCGGCCGCTCACACCGCCGTGACCCGCGGTCATCTCCGTCTTGAGCAGCACCTCGTTGTCGCCGGTCTTGGTGGCGCGCAGCTTGGCGACCCACTTGGCCGGTTCCACGTACAGGACACGGGTGTCGTTGAGGCTGGTGATCGCCAGAATGGCCGGGTAGTCCTTGGCCTCGACGTTCTCGTAGGGCGAGTACGACTTCATGTACTCGTAGACGTCCTTGTCCGCCAAGGGATTTCCCCACTCGTCCCATTCGATCACCGTCAGCGGCAGCGACGGATCGAGGATGGAGGTGAGCGGGTCGACGAAGGGCACATTGGCGAGGATGCCGTTGAACAGTTCCGGCGCCAGGTTGGCGACCGCGCCCATCAGCAGCCCGCCCGCGCTGCCGCCGTCGGCGATCAAGCGGTCGGGTGCGGTGGCACCGGTATCGATGAGATGACTCGCGCAGGCGACGAAGTCGGTGAAGGTGTTCTTCTTCAGCAGCGTCTTGCCGTGCTCGTACCAGAGCCTGCCCATCTCCCCGCCGCCGCGCACATGCGCCACGGCGAACACCATGCCGCGATCGAGCAGCGACAGCCGCGACACCGAGAACGACGGATCGATGCTGGCCTCGTAGGAGCCGTATCCGTACAGCAGGGTGGGTTTCGGCCCGTCGGCCAGACCCTTGCGCTTGATGATCGAGATCGGAATGCGGGTGCCGTCGGCGGCGATGGCCCAATCGCGGTGCTGCTCATAGTCATCGGCGTCGTACCCGCCGAGCACCGGCTGTTCCTTGCGCAGCAGCAGCTCGCCGGTGGCGGGCACATAGTCGAACACCTGCATCGGCGTGATGAACGAGGCGACCCCCACGCGCAAGGTGGGCTGCTCCCACTCCGGGCTCGAACCCGCACCGGCGGAGAACAACTCGAGGCCGAAGTCGAGCTCTGTCAGTTCACCGAAGCCCTCCGGTGTGAGCGGCCACACCGACAGGCGCGGCAGCGCGTCGCGCCGGTAACCGAGCACCAGATGGGTGGCGAAGGCGTCGATGTCCTCGAGCCGCACGTCCTCGCGATGCCCGATCAGGGTCGTCATGTCCGACGGGTCGGTGGCGGGTGCGACGGCCAGCACGAAGTTCTCCGCCTTCACGCCGTCGACCACGTCGTTGTGCAGGATCAGGAACTTGTCCTCGCCCGCGATCACCGCGTGCTCGGCCGAGTACTCCACGCCTTCGCGGCGCGGCAGCAGCACCCGGAACTCGCCCTCGGGATTGTCCGACTCCAAGACCCAGCCCTCGGTGGTGATCTTGGAACCGAGCCAGACCATCAGGTACTTCTCGGAGCGGGTCGCGCCGACACTCACCCAGTAGCGCTCGTCGGGCTCGTGGAACACCGTCACATCGGCGTCGGAACCGGTGCCGACGCGGTGGCGCCACACGGTGTCGGGCCGCCACGACTCGTCGACCGTCTGATAGAAGATGTGCGTGCCGTCCAGCGACCAGGTCGCCCCCGGCGCCGCGCCCGCCACCTCGTCGGCCAGCAGTTCACCGGTGCGCAGATCCTTGATCCGCAGCGTGTAGCGCTCGTCGCCGGAGCTGTCCACGGAGTAGGCGAGCAGGTTGCCGTCGTGGCTCAGCGAGAACGCGCCGAGCGCGAAGAAGTCCAGCCCCTCGGCGAGGATATTGCTGTCGAGCAGCACCTGCTCGCCCTCGATCGCCGAGCCGACCTCCAGCTGTGGCGGCGTCCAGGCGTCGATACCCTCGGCTTTCGCGTCGACGGGACAGCGGCAGTGCACCCCGTACTGTTTGCCCTCGAAACTGCGCGAGTAGTACCAGTAGTCGCCCAGCCGCGTCGGGACCGAGAGATCGGTTTCCTGCGTCCTGGCCTTGATCTCGTCGAAGATCTTGTCCCGCAGGGGCTGCAGCTGGTCGGTCTGCGCCGCGGTGAAGGCGTTCTCCGCCTCCAGGTACGCGATGACCTCGGGGTCTTCCTTGTCCCGCAGCCACTCGTAGTCGTCGACGAACGTGTCACCGTGGTGGACCCGCTCGACGGGCGCCCTCTTCGCGATCGGCGCCGACACGGTCTCATTCTCGCCAGCCATTGGTCCACCGTAGCCGCCCCGCTCCCACCGGGCCCGCCAACTCGGCCGTCGGCGGCCGGCGGCAGCGGGCTCGCGCCGGCTGAGTGAGTATTTCTGCGCATCTGCCGCAGGCCCGTTGTGCGTAGCCTGACCCGCATGGGGATGCGGTACGCAATGCGTTCGTTGGTCGTGACTGCCGGGGTGGCCTTGGCCGCGGGATCGGGAGCGGTGATGCCGGCGAACGCGTGCGCCTGCGGCGGCGTGGTGAGCGCGGACAGTTCGGCGCGGGTGAACAACGAGTCCGCGGTCGTGGGCTGGGACGGGCGGCGCGAGACCGTGCTGATGCGGTTGGGGATGCAGTTCACCGGTGCCGACGCGGCCCTGATCGTGCCGACGCCGACGCCGGCGACCGTCTCGGCGGGCAGTCCGGACTCGTTCAGGGAGCTGTCGCGCATGACCGCACCCGAGCGGGTCACCGAATACGACTGGTTCGGCAGCGGTTCGCTCGGCGGCGACGCATCCGGCGCCGCTCCGGGTTCGGGTCCCGACGTGCTGAGCCAAGTGCAGTTGGGCCCGCTGGAGGCGACCACCTTGCGCGGCGGCGATCTCACCGGTGTGCGCGAGTGGCTCGACACCAACGGTTATCAGCTCCGGCCCGAGGTGAGCGCCACGCTCGACCCCTATCTCCGCGAGGGCTGGTCCTTCGTCGCCATGCGCCTCACCAGCGCGAAGCCCCTCGCCGGCGCCCTGGACCCGGTCCGCCTCACCTTCGACTCCGACCGCCTCGTGTACCCGATGCGCATGTCGGCCGCCGCGACCACACCGCAATCGGTCCACCTGTACGTCTTCAGCGACCACCGGGTGGCACGCATCGATCCCGATACCGAACCCCACGTCGTCACCACCGAATTCGCCTCTCCGGTCGGCGAACCCAGCGATCCGGACCTGAAAGCGCTTGCGGCGAGCGGCAACTACCTCACCGAACTCTCGATCTACATCCCCCACCCGGCGACGATCACCAGCGATTTCCTTCTGGGTCCCGCCGCCGAGAACGTCCCCGTGCGTGACCGAGTGGTGAGCAAGGAATACGTCGAGATCCTCGGTCTGCCCGCGGGTTACGTCTTGATCGTCGCCGGGCTGTCACTGATCGGCGTGATCGCGAGCGTGGTCCTGCGTCGACGGTCCGCGAGGTAGTCCGAACGCACCACGACCCGTGCGGGAATTCTCAGGCCCCGAGCGCGGGTCCGATGACCGGCCACGAAGCGTGCAGGGCGTCCTGCCAGTAGGACCAGGAGTGCGTGCCCACCGGGTGGTAGTCGATCTTGGCGCCGATGCCCGCGGCGCGCAGGCGCTGGTCGAAGGCCACCATGCAGGTGTTGACGCCGAGCTCGATGGGTCCGCCGAGGAAGATGTTCTCGGCCAGCGTGGGCTTGAGTTCGGCCTCGTGCGGTCCGGGGATGCCGGTGCCGGTCGACATGTACAGCGCCTTGCCGCGCAGCCCATCGATCATCAGGGCCGGGTCGTGCGCCGCCCACTCGGGGCTGCCGGGCGCGCCCCACATGTTGCCGGGATTGCCGCCCCGGTTGACGATGGAGAACATCATCGCGCCCGCCGCCATGGCGATGTCCGGACAGGCGCTGTAACCGGCGACGGCCCGGTAGAGGCCGGGGTGGCGGGCGGCCAGAATGTAGGCCGCGTTGCCGCCCATCGACAGTCCGCCGATGCCGTTCACGCCGGTGCCGTTGAACTGACCGTCGATCAGGCCGGGCAGTTCCTGGGTGAGGAACGTTTCCCACTTGTACCGGCCGAAACGCGGATCGTCGGTGACCCAGTCGGTGTAGTAGCTGGCCTGGCCGCCCATCGGCATCACCACGTTGACGTTCTTGTCGCGGAAGAAGGCTTCGGCGTCGGTGGCGTTGGTCCAGGTGCTCTGGCCGATACCGGGGTCGAGGCCGTCGAGCAGGTAGTACGTGCCCCGCGCGCCACCGCCAGCGGGGTGCAGGACCTGGAGATCGACGTTGCGGCCCATCGCGGGCGAGGTGACGGTGATCGCCGTCCGGTGCGGAGTCAGTTCGCTGACTCCGATGATCTGCGCGGCGGACGCCGTCGTGGGGTGAACCACCGCCGGTCCGATGACACCGAGAGCAAGGGCCAGCACTGCAGTAGCAACACCTGTACGACGCACGATCTACCCTCCATAACCGCATGCCAATGACAGTCCAAAATAACCCACAGGCGAACGAATCGGAAGCATTCGGCGGTTCGGCGTTTCTTCAGCAAACTTTCCGGTTTGCAATGACCGCTTCGCCGGAATTTCGGGTCAGCGGGTGAGGGCGCCCCGGATCGAACCGGCCAGATAGTCGAGATCCGCCCGCGCGGGCGATGTGGGCCGCGCGCGCAGACCGAAGCCGTCACCGGGCCTTCGCGGGATCACATGCAGGTGCACATGGAAGACCTCCTGCCCCGCCGTAACCCCGTCGGCGAGAAAGAAATTCACCCCGTCGGCCCCCACTTCACTGCTGCGCAACGCGGCGGCGATCCGCTGCCCGACCTGAAAGAGCTTGCCGCCCAACGCGGGATCGAGATCGGCCAGACTCGGTGCGGGCACCTTCGGCACCACGAGCACATGCCCCGGCGTCACAGGACGAATATCCATGAAGGCGAGGACTTCGTCGTCCTCGTACACCTTCGAGGACGGGGCGGCCCCGGCGATGATATCGGCGAAGATCGTGTACGGATTCACCCGACCACGGTATCGACCCCGACGCACGAAAGCCCGCCACCGGCGCCGAAAAGGCGGCAGTGGCGGGCTGATTCGCACGGGACTACAGAATCGGCGACGGCGTGTAGCGCGCGGCGTCCGGATTCGCCTCGACCAGCTTCTGCACCTGCGCGACGACCTCGGCGACCTGGTCCGATGCCGCGCCGATGAACGCCGCCTTGTCGGCCAGCGCCGCGTCGAGTCCGGCCCGGTCCAGCGGCATCCGCGCATCGGCGGCGAGACGATCCAGCAGATCGGGTTCGCGGCCCTGCTCGCGCATGGCCAGCGCCACCGCCACCGCGTGCTCCTTGATGACCTCGTGCGCGGTCTCGCGGCCGACGCCCGCGCGCACCGCCGCCATCAGGATGCGGGTGGTCGCCAGGAACGGCAGGTACCGGTCGAGTTCACGCGAGACCACCGCCGGGTAGGCGCCGAACTCGGCGAGCACGGTCAGGAAGGTCTCCATCTGCCCGTCGATGGCGAAGAACGCGTCGGGCAGCGCGACGCGGCGCACCACCGAGCAGAACACGTCGCCCTCGTTCCACTGGGCGCCCGCCAGCTCGGCGGCCATCGAGCCGTAGCCGCGCAGGATCACCTGCAGGCCGTTCACCCGCTCACACGAGCGCGTGTTCATCTTGTGCGGCATCGCCGACGAACCGACCTGGCCCGGCTGGAAACCCTCGGTGACCAGCTCGTGACCGGCCATCAGCCGGATCGTGTGCGCGAACGACGACGGCCCCGCGCCCAGCTGTACCAGCGCGGACAGCACATCGTGATCGAGCGAGCGCGGGTACACCTGACCCACGCTGGTGAACACGTTCGCGAAGCCGAGGTGAGTGGCCACCTGCTGCTCGAGGGCGGCGAGCTTGTTCGCGTCACCGTCGAGCAGGTCGAGCATGTCCTGGGCGGTGCCCATCGGGCCCTTGATCCCGCGCAGCGGGTAGCGGTCGATCAGCTCGCGCACGCGCGCCAGCCCGACCAGCATCTCGTCGGCGGCGGAGGCGAAGCGTTTGCCCAGCGTGGTGGCCTGCGCGGCGACATTGTGCGAGCGCCCGGCCATCACCAGGGTCTGGTACTCAGCGGCCCGCTCGGCCAGGCGCGCCGCGATGGCGATGCCGTGGCGGTACACGTGCTCGAGCGAGAGCCGGATCTGCAGCTGCTCGACGTTCTCGGTGAGGTCGCGGCTGGTCATGCCCTTGTGCACGTGCTCGTGCCCGGCGAGCGCGTTGAATTCCTCGATCCGCGCCTTCACGTCGTGGCGGGTGACCCGCTCACGCTCGGCGATCGAGGCCAGGTCGACATGGTCGATGACGCGTTCATAATCATCGACAACCCCTGCGGGGACATCGATTCCGAGTTCGGCCTGCGCACGCAGCACCTCCAGCCACAGCCGGCGCTCGAGCACGATCTTGTTCTCGGGCGACCAGAGCGCTACGAGCTCCGGGCTGGCGTATCGGGTGGCGAGGACATTCGGGACGAGGCTCACGAGCACTCAGTCTAATTGCCGCACCCGTTCGGCCTGCTGGGGCATCATGTTGGGGACCACGGGCGGGGCGACGATGTCGATCATTTCGAGCAGACCGGCCCTGGCGGGTCGGCGAGGTTCGGGGTGGCCTTCGATCAGCGCGGCGACCACCGCACCGTCGACGACGGCCACCAGCCTGCGTAACTGCTCGGGGCGCACCACTCGGTCGGAGCGGCGCAGCACGTCGGCGAGCAGTTCTTCGAGCTGGGTGCGTAGTCGGAGCTGGACCTCACGTAACTCGGGGTGACGGGCCGACGCCACGGACCGCTCGTAGCGGGCGATGAGCTGGCCGCGGGCGTCGAGGTCGCCGTCGTCGGGGCCGACGAGCACGTCGAGCACGAGCTCGACCGTCGCCTCGGTGCCGCGCCTGCGATGACTGACCTCACCGACCCGGCGGCGCATCGCGTCGAGTTCGATCGCGCCGCTGAACTCGACGGCGCGGGCGATCAGATCCTCCAGCGATTCGAAGTAGTAGGTGGTCGACGCGAGTGGAAGATCGGCTCGCGAGGCCACCGAACGATGTCGCACGGCGTCGAAGCCGCCTTCGAGCAACAGCTCAGCCGCCGCAGCCACCAGAGCCTGCCGACGTCGTTCGCCTTTCGGGGTCGTTGCGGTGGTCACCGTGCCAACGTGCCAGTCATCATCAGTTCAACCGTGCGCAATCGTCATCGGGGAAACACTGGGAATTCGGGATAACTGAGTTTTACCGTATCCCGGCACAGATGTGTTCGTACTACGCAAAGTTGTTGTCGCACATCACTGTTGACAAGTGTCCAGATCAGCCCTTCAGGAACCGTCCCAGACGCTCCAGTGCTGCGGCGATGTCGTCGGTGGCACCCGCGAAGGAAAAACGGACCGTGTGGTTTCCATTTGTGGTGTCGAAATCGAGTCCGGGCGCCAGCGCGACTCCGGTTTCGGTGAGCACCTCGGCACACCAGGCGCGCGAATTATCGGTCAAATGACCAATATCGGCGTAGGCGTAGAAGGCGCCGTCGGCGGGCGCGAGATCGGTGATTCCGATCGCGGGCAGACCCTCCAGGAGCAGCGCCCGGTTGCGCGCGTACCGGCGCACATGCCCGTCCAGCTCATCCTTGGCTTCCGGCCCGAAGGCGTGCACGGCCGCGTACTGGGAGATGGCGGGCGGGCACACCGTCATATTCGACGCCAGCCGCTGCAGCGCCGGGCGCAGGTCGGCCGGGGCCAGCATCCAGCCCAGCCGCCAGCCGGTCATCGAGAAGTACTTCGACACCGAACCGATCACCACCGACTCACGGGAGAACTCCCACGCCGAGGAGGTCGGTGTGCTCGCGCCCGCGTAGGTGATGCCGTGATAGATCTCGTCGGAGATCAGCAGCGTGCCGTGCTGTTCGCACCAGCGGGCCAGCGCGGCGAGTTCGGCGGGGTCGATCATGGTGCCGGTCGGGTTGGCCGGGCTGGCCACCACCAGACCCTTCGGCGGCTCCGGCAGCGCTTCGAGCATCGCCACGGTCGGCTGGAATCTGGTCTGCGGGCCGCAGTCCAGTTCGACGACCTCGCAGCCGAGCGCGGACAGCGTGTTGCGGTAGGCGGGATAGCCCGGACGCGCCACCACCACCGTGTCGCCCACGTCGAAGGCGGCCAGGAAGATCAGTGTGAACGCGCCCGACGACCCGGTCGTCACCACCACCTCGTCCGGGTGCACGTCGTAACCGTAGGTCTCGCTGTGGTGCCCCGCGATGGCCTCGCGCAGCGGCAGAATGCCGAATGTCTCGGTGTAGCCCAGCAATTCGTGATCGATCGCCGCCCTGGTAGCCCGCAACACCGGCGCGGGCGCCTGCGTGGACGGCTGCCCCGCCGCGAGCACCAGCACATCGCCGTGCGACCTGGCGCGTTCAGCGGCCGCTTTCCACACATCCATGACGTAGAAAGGGGCGATGGCCGACCGGCGCGATTCTCTGGACACCCGAGAGACGGTAGAGCACCCGATTGCGGGCGTTCACAGATATGGTCGGCACAATGGCTCCGACAGCGAATACGCAGCCACCGACGCGACCTCTGTGGTCACGTCGGGGCCGGGGCGCGGGGGCGGGATGAAGCGGACAGGGACGGCACGGGACGTGCGGGCGGGCACCCCCGAGGAGAGCGTGGACACCGAATCCGGACAGCTCACCGCCGACATTCGCCCGGCCGGCGGGGACGCTGACTCGACAGCGGCGGGCGGGTCGGCGGGAGACACTGCGACGGCAAGCGGGTCAGCCGAGTCGACGCGATCGAGAACTGGTGCGAACCGTCGGGCTGTCAGTGTCAATGGCCGTATCTTGCAGGCGAACTGGCGGGAGCAGTTGCCGTCGAAGGGAGCGGCGCGCGACCGTATGACGGAGTGGGCCGCACGGTACCCGGTGGTCGGGGAGATCGCCGGTGAGCTGCGTAGCGGTGAGATGCGCAAGGTCTTCTGGCGGCGGCCGAAGGCGCAAGCCGAAGACCTGTGGGCACGGCGGCCGAGTCGCGATCGGGTGCGTCAGGTGCTGGTCGAACGGCGCGTACTCATCGCCGCGATGGCCGCGGTGGCGGTGTTCGTGGCAGCGGACGGACAGTTCGGCGCCGTCGTCGACGGTGCCCCGCTCGCACCCGGCGAAGCGATCCACGTGGCCGTCGCCTATCCCCCGCAACTGCTCCCCAACCCACAGTCGGCGACCCGCATGCTCGCTGCCATCGACGCAGGTGAGAAGCGTCGCGAGGCACAAGTGGTCGCCGCGGCGGCCCGTTCCACGCTCGAACGCGCGAAAGCGGAGGCGGCGGCCGCGGCATCGGGTGAATGGCAGGACTGGATGGGCCAGCGCGCCCCGGTGGTCCCCGGCGCGATGGTGCCGGTGCCCGGCTCGACCCCGTCCGTCGGCGGGTTCAGCCTGCCCGCGAAGGGCGCGTTCACCTCCGGTTTCGGCTCCCGCTGGGGCACCATGCACCGCGGCATCGATATCGCGGGCCCCATCGGCAGCCCCATCTACGCCGTCGCCGACGGCACCGTGGTCGAGGCAGGCCCGGCGCAGGGCTTCGGCCTCTGGGTCCGCATCCGCCACGACGACGGCACCATCAGC
Source organism: Nocardia sp. NPDC003183 (assembly GCF_053590715.1). Lineage (NCBI taxonomy): Bacteria > Bacillati > Actinomycetota > Actinomycetes > Mycobacteriales > Nocardiaceae > Nocardia > Nocardia sp. NPDC003183. The sequence continues at coordinate 73,979 of NZ_JBSFTG010000007.1, read as the reverse complement.
ATCTACGGCCACATGTACGACTTCTTCGTCTCCCAGGGCGAGCGCGTCCCCGCCGGAATGCAGATCGCGCGCATCGGCAACCGTGGCGATTCCACCGGCCCGCACCTGCATTTCGAAATCGTGCAAAACGGTCAGCATGTGGATCCGCAGGCCTGGCTCGCTGTGCATGGATTGCGTCTCGATTGACATCGCGTCGAGACCACCGACATCACGGGAACGTTAATGTGAGACCTGTCGAGTGTTTTCCTCCGAACCGAAGCGAGGCAACCATGGCAGGCAAGTTCGAGGTATTCAAGGACAAGGCGGGAAAGTTCCGTTTCCACCTCAAGGCCGGCAACGGCGAAATCGTCCTCGAAAGTCAGGGATACGAAAGCAAGGAAGGCGCCAAGAAGGGGATCGCCTCCATCCAGACGAATGCTCCGAACGCCCAGGTCCTCGACCTCACCGCCTGATCGGCGCAGCCGCGCAACGTGCTGCGCCACCGTTTCCCGCTCGATCGTGATCAGCGGTCGCGCACCGCTGATCACCGATCGCGCGAATTACCCCGCGACGCTGTTGCGTTCCGGGACAACAACTTCGGTCGCGCCGATATCAGTCCGGAAATGACTGCCGGTGAGCTTGATTCCCGCGAGTCGCGCGTAGGCCCGCTCCCGCGCCTGCGCGAGGTCCGCGCCGACACCGACCACGTTCAGCACACGCCCGCCCGCCGACACCAGCGCCTTGTCGGCGCGCTGATCCGTACCGGCGTGCAGCACCAGCGTTTCGCCCTCCAGCGCGCCGTCATCGGCACCGGTGATCACATCGCCGGTGCGCGGTCGCGCCGGGTAGTTCTCGGCGGCGAGCACGACGGTGATCGCGGAACCGTCTTTCCAGCGCGGTGCGTCGACCTCGGCGAGGCGCCCGGTCGCGGTGGCGTGCAGCAGTTCGGCGAACGGGCTGTCCAGCAGCGCGAGCACCGCCTGGGTCTCGGGATCACCGAAGCGGCAATTGAATTCGACGACAGCCGGGCCGTTCGTACCGATCGCCAGACCCGCGTACAGCAGGCCGGAGAACGAGCTGCCCCGCGCGACCAGCTCGGCGGCGACGGGCTTCACCACGTCGTCGACGATCTCGTTCAGCGTCTCCGCGGGCAGCCACGGCAGCGGCGTGTAAGCGCCCATGCCGCCGGTGTTCGGGCCGGAATCGCCGTCGCCGACCCGCTTGTGGTCCTGTGCGGGCAGCAGCGGGATCACGGTCTCACCGTCGACCAGACAGAACAGCGACACCTCCGGACCGTCGAGGAACGACTCCAGCAGCACCGGATGTCCCTGCTCGAGCAGTTCGGCGCCGTGATCGCGGGCCGCGCGCCGGTCGGCGGTCACCACCACGCCCTTGCCCGCGGCGAGCCCGTCGTCCTTGACCACCCAGGTCGGGCCGAAGCGGTCGAGCGCCGCGTCCAGCTCGGCCGGGCTGTCGACGATCTCGCTGTGCGCGGTGCGCACCCCGGCCACCGCCATCACATCTTTCGCGAACGCCTTCGACCCCTCGATCCGCGCCGCGTCGGCCGACGGGCCGAACACGGGGAATCCGGCCGCGCGCACGACGTCGGCGACGCCGAGCACCAGCGGCACCTCGGGGCCGATCACCACCAGGTCGGCGGCCACTTCACCGGCCAGCGCGGCGACGTCGTCGGCGGAGCAGGGATCGACCGGGCGTAGCTCGGCGTGCTGGCCGATGCCGGGGTTGCCCGGGGCAGCGATCACCGCCGTCACGGACGGATCCCGGCGCAGCGCCAGGACGAGGGCATGTTCACGGGCTCCGGAACCGATGACGAGTACGCGCACGGCCTTAGATTAGTCGCGTACTTCGCGCGTACTTCGCACGCCCCGTTCCGATACAAGGTCCGCGATCGGGTAGCGCGATCGTCACCCCCGCGAGGGCGCTTCGGGCCGGCGATCGGGCTGTCGCGATGCGGCTCGGCCCTCGCGGCTCGGGTTCGATTGCGCCACAATGGGACCAGGCGTGGCGCGGCAGCCGCCACCGAAACGGGGGAATGCCATGGGCCTGCTCGACGGGATGATGGGCAATGCCGGTCGCATAGATCCGGCCGCCGCCCAGCAGGAATACGCGAAGCTGTTCGGGCAGGGCGAGCAGGTGTATGCCGCGTTCATCCTGGTCCGCGACGCGATGCTGTTCACCAATCGCCGCCTGATCATGGTCGACAAACAGGGCGTCACCGGCCGCAAGGTCAGCTACCACAGCATCCCCTACCGGTCGATCAGTCACTTCGCCGTCGAAACCGCGGGCACCTTCGACCTCGACGCGGAGCTCTACATCTGGATCGGCAGCGGCGACGAGCCGGTCAAGCAGCGTTTCAACCGTCAGGTCGACATCTACGAGGTGCAGGGCATCCTGTCGCATTTCGTGTCGATCTAGCTACGCTCACCGGTATGGCATCCGTCTTCAGCGCGATCATCGCAGGTCAGATCCCCGGCCGCTTCGTCTGGGAAGACGACGAGTTCGTCGGCTTCCTCACCATCGGCCCCGTCACCCAGGGCCACACCCTCGTCGTCCCGCGCGCGGAGATCGACCAGTGGCAAGACGTGGATCCCGCCGTGATGGCCCGGATGATGGGCGTGGCCCAGAAGATCGGCCAGGCCGTTCGCGTCGCCTTCGACGCCCCCCGCGCCGGCCTGCTCATCGCCGGCCTCGAGGTCCCCCACCTGCACACCCACGTCTTCCCCGCCTACACCATGGGCGACTTCGACATCTCGGGCGCGAACACCGACCCCACCCCCGAATCCCTCGACGAAGCCCAGACCAAGATCAAGGCCGCCCTCCGCGACCTCGGCCACGAAGCGAACGTCCCAGCCTGAGTTCTGCCCTGGATGGAACCGAAACGACCGGGCGCGCGTCTAAGACATCGAGTGGTCGTTGTGTGCGAAAGAGGAGAGACGATGCGAGTGGTTGGCTTTGCCGCCGGGGTGTGCGCTGTAGTGGCGCTCGCCGGATGTTCCACAGCGGTCGACGGGCAGCCTGAGGCCAGCGGGGCTCCGCTGACCAAGGAGCAGCTGTTCGATCCGTGTGCTGTGTCGGACAGTGTGTTGCAGGCGGCGGGCCTCGACCCGGCGTCGAAGGACAGCAATCTGTTCTCGGTCCCCCGCGCCGAGTGGAAGGGATGCGGGTGGCGTGCGGATGGCTACTTCATATCGTTCATGTCAACGGTTTACACCACTGATGAAATACGCTCGAACAACCGATACCACGACTTCAAAAATGTAACAGTCAGCGATCGGGATGGCCTCCAGTTCTATATTGGCAACGAGACACCCCCGGTAGAATGCGAAATAGCGTTCGATACCACCCAGGGTAGGGCACTCGTCAATGCGAGCAAATTCGTGGACAGTAAATCAACGACCGATCCATGTACTTTAGTCACGAATGCCGCCCCGCATTTCGTGGGTTCCATTCCACGCTAGTCGTGGGCCGTATCTACCGGGGAGATAGTTACTGCGATGGCAGAGATGAATGCACTAGCAAAAGACTTCCAGACTTTAGCGGGCGAAGCGGCTTCGGGCCGACTTATTATCGAGTATGACGCGGCGGAGCGCTGCGCGAAGTGGTGTGACGACTACATCAACGATCTACGAAACCTGTCCTTGCGCACCAGGAGGATGGTCGACGCCGACTCCTTCGGCAATCTCAACTCCGCCAAGACCCTCGCGAAGAAGTTCGTCGATCTAGCCGATGGCGGCGAAGGCACTGGTTCCTACCTCGACGCAGCCCGGCAGCACATCGAGATACTCACACAGATGGCCGACATGTATCGCAAAGCCGGTGCCGCATACAAGAACTGCGATGAGGCCACCCAGCTCGCCGTCAAGCAACAGACCAACAAACTAGACTGAATCCGGGGGGATAAATGACTTTCTCAGATTTCATGAGCAAACTGGGCAGCGTTGCATTGACAGCATCGAGCCCGTCCAGAATTGGAGACCGAATCGGTTCGTTGTTCGATTCCGACATCTCCGCCACGCAGTCCGAACTAGACGCCCAAGCTGCGGGCAACAGCGCACGGTCTCGCATCTACGCCGAGAATTCCAGCCTCGCCACTGGCTTTTCCGGTGAGTTCACCCCCCAGGTCGTGCCGCCCGTAATGGAACCGTTCCTTACGATGAGCCATTCGGACATCATGAAGTTTGTCGAGTCGATCAACCCCGCAACGATGAGCAACAGCGTTCAAGCCTGGCGGCAATTGGCGACCGACACAACAACGAAAGCCACTGCCTTCCACGACAATATCCAGAAGGAAATGGAACGGGGCTGGTCGGGAAGCGCAGCGAGTCAAGCGCTGGCGAGCACCAAAAGCTATCTCGCCGACGTGCACAAGGTCGACCAGGCTGCCTCCCTGATCGGCAACAAGATGGAAGAGGCCTACTCCGGCTTCAACCAGGTGAAGTACTCGGTACCGCACGAGTCCGACCAACAGAGCAGCACCGTCGCAGGATTAGTCGCCACCACGCTCTCGAACGCGGTCGCGCCCGGGCTCGGCACCGTAACCAATTTCGTCATGGACAGCACCAGCGCAGGCCGCTCCGATGCCGCCCAAGCCGCGGCTCGCCAGGTGATGGAGACCGTCTACAAGCCAGTCGCGCAACAGTCCGACACCCAGGTACCGAAGGTCCCCACGCCGGCGAAACCCCAGTCCGACAAGCCGACCGGCGACACCAACAAGGACAAGCCGACGGGCACCACCACCGACAAGCCCACCGGCACCACCACCAAGCCGAGCACCGACGACACCACCCCGTCCACCACGGAGCCGGAAACCCCCACCACCACCGACCCCGGTGACGACGACACCACCGACGACAGCACCACTGACGACACCACCGGCGACGAGACCACCGCGGCCACGACAACTCCGGAAACCCCCACCACCACTACCCCGTCAGGCACCAGCCCTGGCACGACTCCGGCCGGCACGTCCCCCGGCGGACTCGGCTCCGGCGGCGGAGCAGGCGCTGGCGCGGGTGCCGGAGCAGGCGCGGGCACACCCGGTGCGGCAGTCCCCGGTACCGCCGGTCAGAAGCAGGGCGCCGGTGCGGGCACGGGCACGGGTTCCGGTGCGTCGTCGGGCCGCTCGGGTATGTCCGGCATGGGCGGAATGGGCGCCCCCGGCGCGCGCGGCGGCGGCAAGGACGACGAGAACGAGCACCAGGCCCCCGACTACTTGCGCGGCGTTCACGAAGAACTGCTCGGCCCCGAACGCTTGCACGTCCCGCCGGTGATCGGCGGCGACGCATGACCGACACCTGGGAGCTGACCCCGTTCGAGTTCTGGGTCGCCTGGGAAACGCTCGGCCGCGACCGTATGCCCTGGCCCCTCACCTTCACGGCAGGTGTCGAAACGCAGGTCGAGTTCGACCGGGAGTGCCGTCGTGCCGCGGATTCGCTGATCGCCAAAATGGGCACCGACGAATCGCTGTACCACGCCTTGCACGCCCTCGCGCACCCCGAAATCCGGGTGGAACTGTTCGGGCACCGCTTCGACGGCCGCACCCGGATGGTCCGCGCCTGCGCGACCACCGAGGCGAGCAACGGCGTAGTCGCCGCCCAGCTCCCCGGTCCCGAATACGGCCAGGGCGGCAACATCCTGATCACCCTGCGCCCGGCCCACGCCATCGTCACCCGCCTGCTGGCGATCCTCCCGAAAACTCCCGCGGGCACCACCGGCGGCTTCAACGTCCACCGCGACGACTTCACCACCACCCCCGACCCCTACGCCCGCCACCGCACCCCCGCCGAACAAGCCCTCAAATTCCTCAAACGCCCCTTCACCACCTACGCGGAATTCCGCGTAGCAACCGGCCCGGCCCTGGACGGCTGGCAAGAAGGCGGCACCACCCTCCAACTGGTCGACTACACCGACGACGGCCGCTACCTCATCCAAGAAGGCGAACGAGTAGAAGTAACCCCCACCACCCCCGACCGAATCGAAGCCCACCTCCACCACCTGATCGAGAAAGCCACGGCCGGCACCCGCCAATCAGCCTGGTAGCCAACAGCACTGGTGGAAACATCCACAGCGGAAATCGTGTACAGCCCGGGGTGTCTGCACACGGTCTCCGCGGTAGCCCAGTTCTCCATGGCCGCTCACCCAGCCGAGGCTAGGCATCGAGCCGGGTGGCGACCGCCGGGATGACGATCGCGGCGGCGACGAGGTGGGTGAGCATCAGGGTGAGCTTGGTGTCGGCGGCCGCGTTCACGATCAGATCGGGGACGAGCGAGAGCGCGGTCAGTGCGATCGTGGTGCGTACGAACACCGTGCGCGGGCTTCGTGCCCACGTGCGCAGGGCGGCGGCGAAGAGGACGCCGATCGCGGCGAACATCAAGGTGAGCTGGGTGAATCCGGCGAGTGGGATCTGTTCGCCTGCGATTGCGAGGGAAACGCCGACGGCGTGGGCGACGGCGGCTACGGCCGTTGTCGCAGCCGCGGCGCCGACGGCCGCCAGTGCTGCCGGACGCCAGAAGGCGGAGTTGCTGCGGACAGTGGGCGCGGCGTAAGCGGAGGTGGTCATGTCGTACTCCCGTGTGGTGTGGGCAGCCCGTTGCCGCCTCTCCTCAGTTCCACGAACAGGCCCGGCCGAATACGACAGGTCTCGGCGAAGTTCTTTCTGCTCAGCCATGGGCCGGTGTCGGCGAGCGCCCTTGTTCTTTCGCCCAGGAAACGATGTACTGGGCTCCGGTTCGTTCCTATCGGAAGGTTTCGCAGATGCGTTTGACCGTTGGACTCACCACCGTCGTCGCGATATCCCTACTCGGGGCAGGCACAGCGTCGGCGGAGGTACGCGAGGCGAAGATTCAGTGCCTCGGTTCGAACGCGAACTTCCACCTGTACCCGTTCTATCTGTCGCTGGTGGCGACCTCATCGGACGACCGACCCGGCACCATTTCGATTCAGCCCCGGGGCGATTCGAACTTCGGCCCCTTCGGCTATCACGCGACCGTGAACTGGACCAATCTCGACACCGGCGAATCCGGCGTCGTCGCCCAGGACGGCACCGTCGGCGCCGACATGCCGAGCTTCGACGTGAACACCGGCTGGGGCACCGTCCGCCTGACCGGTGCGGTAGGCACCTCCGGTCTGTCCGCGGGCCAGACCATGCAGTGCTCCGGCGCAGACCTCTACGTGTCGTAGCGCTCGTCAGCCCGGCGGATCATCGAGCGGCACCGTCGTTCGCGCCACGGGCAGCAGGATTTCGTAGCGAGCCGGTCGCTCGGTCACGGCATGGACGGCGGCGATTTCGGTGAGCGCGCGGAGCGGATTCGATACGGTAGGCAGTAGCGAATCCGAGGAGGAAAATGTGCCGCGCCCACGGATCGGCGACTGGTTCCGCGACACCGGCCGATGAATACTCCGCTTCTGCACCAACGCTTTCCACGCCTGCGCGAATCCCTGCCGCATATCGGACTGAGCTCCGGCCCGACACCGGTCCGTAGGCTCGATGCGCTGCCTATCGGTGGCGCGCCGGTCTGGCTCAAGGACGACGGCGCGTTCGGTGACGGCGGGTGGGGTGGCAACAAAGTCCGCAAGCTGGAATGGATCCTGCCCGACGCGCACCGGCGCGGCTCCCGGACCATCCTGACCGTCGGCGGATTGGGGACGAACTGGGGACTGGCCGTCGCCCTGTACGCACGCGATCACGGGCTCGGCACCGCGCTCGCCCTCGTCGATCAGCCCGTGGACGAGCACGTTCGTGCCCAGCTGAGCCGACTCGAGAACTGTGGCGCCGCGCTGTATTTCACGCATTCGAAGACGCGGACCATCCTCACCGCGCCGATGCTGCTCGCCCGGCACACCAGTGGGTGGCATCTGCCCTACTTCCTGCCGCCCGGCGGGTCCTCGCCGGTCGGTGTCCTCGGCTACGTCGAGGCCGCGCTCGAACTGGCCGGACAAGTAGACCGCGGCGAGCTACCCGAGCCCACCCACCTCGTGACCGCTGTCGGATCCGGCGGCACGATCGCGGGGCTGCAGCTCGGATTGCGGATGGCGGGCTTGACGACCCGGGCAGTCGGTGTCGTCGTCAACGACACGCTGCGGTTGGACCCGGCGACGATCACCCGGCTCGCCCGCCGTACCGCGCGCCTGCTGCGTCAGCGAGGCGCGGACCTGTCCGATCTCGAACCGCGAGGCGAGGACATCGATATCGTCACCGACTGGCTCGGCAGCGGCTACGGCCACCCCACGTCGGAAGGCGAACGCGCCCAAACCTTGTCAGGCGACCGCGAGCACCTGCACCTCGAACCGGTCTACACCGCCAAGGCCATGGCGGCGCTGCTGGCGATGAACGAACAGGGCGCATTCGGCGACGGCCCCGTCCTCTACCTCAACACGAACGGGCCGCGCTGACCAAGCGAGTCCATGCCGGAAGTCACAGCAGTTCTACACAAGATGCTCACGCCTCCTGCTCAGGTACGCGCGCTCGGCGGGGTTCTGGGTGGCGGCAATCGCGGCGTCGTAGGCCGATCTCGCCTCGGCGCTGCGCCCCAACCGGCGGAGCAGGTCGGCGCGGGCGGCGTACCAGGCATGATAGCCGTCGAGTGGCAGTGAATCTATCTGTGCCAGCGCCACATTGGGGCCGTCCAGTTCGGCGATGGCGACGGCTCGGTTGAGGGCGACGATCGCGGTCGGGGTGACGGTGTAGAGCTGGTCGTAGAGGGCGACGATCTGGTTCCAGTCGGTGTCGCGGGGGTCGGCCGCGTCGGTGTGGACCGCGTTGATCGCCGCCATGATCTGATAGCGACCAGGTGGGTCGCCGCCTGCCGCGACTCGGCGCAGGCATTCGCGGACCAGCGCGTGTCCCTCGGCGATGAGGGTGTGGTCCCAGCCGCCGCGGTCCTGCTCGTCGAGCGTCACCAGCTCCCCGCCCGCGAAACGTGCCGCGCTGCGGGCGTCGATGAGCAACATCAGCGCGAGCAACCCGGCAACCTCGCCGTCCTCGGGCAGCAGATCGCGCATGATGCGGCCGAGCCGAACGGCCTCGGCCGTCAGGTCGGCCCGAACAGATTGCGCGCCTGCCAGATACCCCTCGTTGAAAATGAGGTAGATGACCTCGAGCACACCGCCGAGCCGGTCGGTGACGTCATCGCGATCGGGCACGCGGAACGGGATGTGCGCGGCTTTGATCTTGGCCTTGGCGCGGGTGATGCGTTGCGCCATGGTCGTTTCGGCAACGAGAAACGCACGAGCGATCTCGCCGACGGTGAGCCCGCCGAGCAGGCGCAGTGTCAGCGCGACTCGCGCCTCCGGCGCCAATGCCGGATGGCAACAAGTGAAGACGAGCCGGAGACGGTCGTCGTTGATCGGTCCGGTCGGTTCGTGCGGTGTGTGATCGTCGATGATCATGGCTGCCTGGTGTTTCGCGTCGCGCAGTGATTCCCGGCGGATCCGGTCGATCGCGCGGTTGCCCGCGGTCTTCGTCAGCCAGCCGCCCGGGTTGGGCGGTATGCCGTCGACCGGCCACCGTTCGATGGCGGTGAGCAGGGCCTCGCCCGCGGCGTCCTCGGCGATGTCGAGATCGCCGAACCGTCGAGCGAGCGAGGCGACCACCCGGCCGTACTCCTCGCGGTAGATCCGATCGATCCGGGCGCGAGTGTCGTCGCTCATGCGCCGTCGAACGTCCTGATCTCGATCTTCTGCTCGCAGACCTTCGACGCCCTGGCGGCGATCTTCAGCGCGGCATCGAGGTCGGGCGCCTCCACGACCCAGAACCCACCGAGGCATTCCTTGGTCTCGGCATACGGCCCGTCGGTGACAACCACGTCAGCACCGGTGTTGTCGACCGTGGTGGCCTCATCGATCCGTCCGAGCCCACCCGCGAAGACCCACGCCCCTTCGGCCCTGAGCTCGTCGTTGAACCTCCCCGTCGCCTCGTACTGCGGCTGCGCCTCCTCCTGCGGAATGTCATAAACACTCGGTTCGACAACAACGGAAAGCAGGTACTGAGTCATGGCGATTTCCCTTCCTCGGTGGCCGCCGATCGGCTGCCTCTACCCACACCACGAACGGGCCGACCCGGATACGACAACTCTCGACGAGATCCCCCGAATCTTCTCCGAAATGGGCGCATCGATCCACGAGCCCCGAGCATTCCGGGATAGCAGCTTTGCTGCTTGACCGCTTTACTGCCCAATGGGATAGTGGGGCGATGGGCAATTTTCGCGGATACGCGGCAATCCAGGGACGTGGCACGGTCGCGCTGCCCGCCGAGCTTCGGAAGAAGTACCGGCTGGACGAGCCAGGTGCGCAGCTGGAGATCACCGAACGCGAAGACGGCGTGATCGAGCTTCGGCCCACATTGCCGGTCCCAGTCGATGAGATCTGGTTCTGGAGCGAGGGCCACCAGGCAGCTGAACGCGAGGCCGAAGCCGATGTCGAAGCTGGGCGACACAGCACTTTCGACAACGCCGAATCGTTCTTGGCGCACCTCGACACTCTGGCGTCGGGGCCCAGCGAGGCGGTGGAGTGAAATACCGGACGCTTGCATCGTTCGATCGAGACTTGCGACGTCTGCCCGCTGAACATCAACGCATGTTTCAGCAAGCCCTACGCTCACTCTTCCTGCCGGCCATCGACGCCGGAGCGTTCGCGGGCTCACCACCTTGGCCGACACACCTGCGGATTCACAAACTGAGCAAATGCGAGGTCTACTCACTCACGTGGAATTTCACCTCACCGGACGGTAGGGCCACGTTGCACCTGGAGAAGACGAACGAGAGCGAGCCGATCCTGGTCTGGCGACGAATCGGCGACCACGGAATCTACGACCGCCCATAACGCCACCGCACCGGTCAGTTGGCCCCGGAGAACGCCACGCTGCTGCCCACTCCGATGATCATCGCCCCACCCACGCTGCCGACCGCCTCGAGTCGGCGCGGAGATCGCGCGAACCACGTCCGCACGGTGCCCGCTAGCAAGGCCCAAGCACTGTCCGAAGCCATCTGAATCACGAGGAAGATCGCCCCGAGCACCAGCAGCTGGGCGGGCAGTGCGCCCGCCTCCGGCACCGTGAACTGCGGCAGGACCGCACCGAAGAACACCATCGTCTTGGGGTTGGTCGCGCCGACAACGAAGCCCTGCCACAGCACCCGCCGACCGGTGGTGTTCGGCACCTCCGCTTCAAGCGCTGTCACCAATTTCTTCCGATCCCGAATCGTCACGACGCCCAAGTAGACGAGGTAACCGGCGCCGGCGACCTTCACGATCAGGAACAGCGCGGACGAAGCCATCAACACCGCCCCCAACCCGAAGGCCACCGCGACCAGCGGAACCCCCGAGCCGGCCACCGCGCCGATCACCGACAGAATCGCCTGCCTGCGCCCCAGGGTGAGTGCCCGCCCGATAGCGAACAGCACATTCGGACCCGGAATCACGATGATGACGAACGCGGCAACCACGAATGCCGCCGCATGAGACAGCGGAACCATCCACCGACCCTAACCGGCCACTGCCACAATGGTCACGAGACGAAAAAGGACCTGACCTGCTTTCACAGGTCAGGTCCTTGTCGAGCCCCCTGTCAGGATTGAACTGACGACCTTCGCTTTACAAGAGCGGTGCTCTACCACTGAGCTAAGGAGGCGGGTGGTGCGCGACTATCTTAGCCGCGCACGCCAACCGCGCGACACCGGATGGGTGTCACGCGGTGGCGGAGGAGATCAGGACTGGGCGCGGGCTGCGTCGTCGGCGGCCATCGCGTCACGCAGGCTCTTGGGCCGCATGTCGGTCCAGTTCTTCTCGACGTACTCGACGCACGCTGCCCGGCTTTCTTCGCCGAACACGACACGCCAGCCCGCCGGGACCTCCGCGAACGCGGGCCACAGGGAGTGCTGCTCTTCATCGTTGACCAGAACGAAGAAGCGGCCGTCCTCGTCGTCGAAGGGGTTGGTGCTCATTTCACCTCACTGGATACTGGCGCTGTGTACAGGATCACTGCGCGGCCGCGAAGCCACGAGCGTTGTGTCGACCCTAGCAAGGCATACGTTACTGGTAGGGAGTTACCCGATGCTGCCCCGGTCACGGCGGTCAGGCGGCGAAGAAGTCGAGCAAGATCTTGTTGATCGCCTCGGGTTGCTCCAGGTAGCCGTAGTGACCGGTATCCGGGACCTCCTGGTAGCGGGCGCCGGGAATGGCCTCGGCGACCTCACGCGAGAGGTACGGCGGAATCATCCGATCATCGGCGAACCCAATTGCCAAGCAGGGCACCGTAATCGAACGATACGCGGCGACCCGATCGAATTCGTGATCCATCGCTCGCTGGGCCCGGACACCGGCCGAGGGCGTCCCCACGCTGAACTCGAACAGATCGAGCCAGTCGCGCGCGGCGTTGGTGTCGGCCATCGTCGCGGGCGACAGATTCATCACCGCGCTCAACGCCGCCTCGAATTTCGCGGGCAGCTTCACCGCCGAGGCGTCGAGCTCCTGCTCACCCACCGACAACGTCTTCTGGAACTGATCCAGCCTGCCGTGTCCGGCCATGAACACGGCCTTGCGCACCAGGTCGGGCCTGGCAAGCGCCAGCTCCTGCGCCACCCGCGCACCCATCGACGTGCCCGCGACCAGCGCGGGGCCTTCGTCGAGGAACTCGATGAGCGCGGCGGTATCGGCGACCAACTCCTCGATCCGCATCCCACCCGGGGCCTCGAACGACGGCGCGATCCCACGGTTGTCGAACACGCAGACCCGGTAACCGGCCGCGACCAGCGCGGGAACCTGATGCAGCTCCCACACCCGGCCCGGCGAGCCCGTTCCCATGATCAACACCACCAGCGGACCACCGCCCTTGACGTCGGTGCCCTTGGTACGGTCGCCCTTGACCTGATAGTTCAGTGCGATGCCGTTCACCGTGGCAAGTGGCATGAAAGAAACCTCTCTGCGGGGTCGATCGTGTACTGCCCCACGGTAACGGGACCGCCACGACACGGCACCGGGGCGGGGTGTTACGCGTCGCTACTTCATCGGCCGTGCGCCGGCGCCCGATAGTATTGATCACTCGCAGGTAGAGCGCAGGGAAACCGGGAGGACGAACCCATTATGGCCGCGAAGAGCACCGCCAACGACATCGCCGACGACGAACTCGAGCCGCTTGCCGACGAGACCGCCCGCCAGGCACAGAAGGTCGTCGCGGCACACGCCGAAGACGCCGACGAATGCCGCATGCTGCTGTCGATGCTCGGCATCGCCCCCGCCTGACACAGCGCACCCCTGCGACGCATAAGGATGCGTGAGTGGACCAAATGATCGATCAACCGTCCAACGACCGTCCGTCCGAAAACAGTGAAACCCTCGTGCCGAACGGCGCTGGTTCGGGATTCGTTGTCGTCGCCAACCGGCTCCCGGTCGACCTCGAGCGCCTGCCCGACGGCACCACCAGGTGGAAGCGCAGCCCCGGCGGGCTGGTGACCGCGCTGGAACCGGTGCTGCGCAGCAACAAAGGCGCCTGGGTCGGCTGGGCAGGTGTGCCCGATGTCGAGGTCGAGCCGATCATCGAAGACGGGCTCGAGCTGTATCCGGTGCCGCTCACGGCGCAGGAGGTGGAGGACTACTACGAGGGGTTCTCCAACGGCACGCTCTGGCCGCTGTACCACGACGTGATCGTGCGCCCGGTGTACGACAGGGCGTGGTGGGCGGCCTATGTCGAGGTCAACCGGCGCTTCGCCGAGGAGACCGCCAAGGTGGCCGCCGAGGGCGCCACGGTGTGGGTGCAGGACTACCAGCTGCAGCTGGTTCCCAAGATGCTGCGCATGCTGCGCCCCGATCTGACCATCGGCTTCTTCCTGCACATCCCGTTCCCGCCGGTCGAACTGTTCATGCAGATGCCGTGGCGCACCGAGATCGTCGAGGGCCTGCTCGGCGCCGACCTGATCGGCTTCCACCTGCCCGGCGGCGCGCAGAACTTCCTCTACCTGGCCCGCAGACTGGCCGGCCAGCCCACCTCCCGCGGCACGATCGGGGTTCGCTCGAAACTGGGTGTCGTGCAGGTCGGTTTCCGCACGGTGCGCGTCGGCGCGTTCCCCATCTCGATCGATTCGGCCGAACTCGACGAGTCGTCGCGGCGTCGTTCAGTGCGCGAGCGAGCCGCGAAAATCCGTGCGGAGCTGGGCAATCCCAAGAACATCATGCTCGGCGTCGACCGCCTCGACTACACCAAGGGCATCGACATCCGGCTCAACGCGCTCCAGGAACTCCTCGAGGAGGGCCGCGTCGACCCGACCGAGACGGTGATGGTGCAGCTGGCCACCCCCAGCCGCGAACGCGTGCAGAGCTACATCAAGATGCGCGGCGACATCGAACGTCAGGTGGGCCGGATCAACGGTGAATTCGCCCGCGTCGGCTACCCGGTCGTGCACTACCTGCACCGCCCGATCCCCCGCGACGAGTTGATCGCCTTCTTCATCGCCGCCGACGCCATGCTGGTGACGCCCCTGCGCGACGGCATGAACCTGGTGGCGAAGGAGTACGTGGCCTGCCACAGCGACCTCAACGGCGCCCTGGTGCTGAGCGAGTTCACCGGCGCCGCGGCCGAGCTGCGTCAGTCCTACCTGTGCAACCCGCACGACCTGGACAGCGTGAAGGACGCGATCATCGGCGCCCTCGACGACGATCGCGACACCAAGCGCCGCCGGATGCGGTCCCTGCGTCGCCAGGTGCTCACCCACGATGTCGAACGCTGGGCGCGCGCGTTCCTCGACGCGCTGTCGCAGGGCAATGTGGCGGGTTCGGCGCTGATGAGCGACGAGCAGACCTACCCCGCCGACCAACGCTAGCGGCACACAGCGACCTCACAGCGTCGGTCCAGCCACTTCCCAGCGGGGTGGTGGAGCATAGGGGCATGAGCGGTGTGCCTGATGTGCCCGAGGCGCGGGTACTCGTCGTCGACGACGAGCCGATGATCGTCGAGCTGCTGGCGGTGAGCCTGCGCTACCAGGGGTTCGAGGTGGCGACGGCGGCCGACGGCGCCGAGGCGCTGGATCGGGCGCGCACGTTCCGCCCGCAGGCGCTGATCGTCGACGTGATGATGCCCGGCATGGACGGCTTCGGCCTGCTGCGCCGGCTGCGCGCCGACGGGATCGACGCGCCGGTGCTGTTCCTGACCGCGCGCGACGAGGTGGACGACAAGATCACCGGGCTCACCCTCGGTGCCGACGACTACGTCACCAAGCCGTTCAGCCTGGAGGAGGTGGTGGCGCGGCTGCGGGTGATCCTGCGCCGCGCGGGCCACGCCGAACCCGAGAAGGCGAGCACCCGGTTGCGCTTCGCCGATATCGAACTCGACGACGACACGCACGAGGTGTGGAAGGCGGGCGAGCCGGTGGCTTTGTCCCCCACCGAGTTCACGCTGTTGCGCTATTTCATGGTGAACGCGGGCAGCGTGCTGAGCAAGCCCCGGATCCTGGATCACGTGTGGCGCTACGACTTCGGCGGTGAGGTGGGCGTGGTGGAGACCTACGTGTCCTACCTGCGCAAGAAGGTCGACACCGGCGAGCAGCGGCTGATCCACACGCTGCGCGGTGTCGGCTATGTGATGCGTGAGCCGACGCGGTGAGCAGACTTCCCCTGCGGGTGACGCTGGTGTTGATGCTGGTCGCGCTGGCCGGATTCGGTTTGGTCGCTTCGAGTTTCGTGGTGACCAAGGCGATGGAGAACTCGCTGCAGAACCGCACCGATCAGCAGTTGCAGGACGCGGCGATGGAGTGGGAGCGGCGGGTGGGGCTGCCCGCGCCGAATCTGCCGCCGCCCTCCTCGGAGTCCGGACAGCCGCCCGGGCGATATTTCGTGACCGCCGAGAGCACGGACGGCACCCGAAAAGTGCGCCTCGACAACGTCTTCGGTACCGATTCCCAGCCCGACCTACCCGATCCGCCCGCGCTACAGCCGATTACGGTCGGCTCGACGGACGATTCGGGCGATCAGTGGCGGGTGCTCACTGTCAACGGTCATCGCGCCACGGCGACGGTCGCGTGGCCGCTGGCCGAGAACATCGAGACGGTGCGCAATCTCGTTGTGCTGCAATTGATCGTCGGCGCGATCGTGCTGATCGCGCTGGCCATCGCGGCCTATTTCGTGGTGCGCGGCAGTCTGCGACCGCTGCACCGGGTCGAGGCGACAGCGGCGGCGATCGCGGGGGGCGAACTGCATCATCGAATCCCGGTGCACGGCAACGTCACCGAGGTCGATCGTCTGTCACAGTCGTTGAACAGCATGCTGACCCAGATCCAGCAGGCCTTCGCCGCCACCGAGGCCTCCGAGACCGCCGCGCGCGTTTCCGAGGCGAAGATGCGCCGTTTCGTCGCCGACGCCAGTCACGAACTGCGCACCCCGCTCACCACGATCCGCGGCTTCGCCGAGCTGTACCGCCAGGGCGCGACCACCGACCCCGCGATGTTCATGAACCGCATCGAACACGAGGCACAGCGCATGGGCCTGCTGGTCGAAGACCTGCTCATGCTCGCCCGCCTCGATGCCCAGCGCCCCGTGGAACTGGGCCCGGTGGACCTGCTGGCCGTGGCAGGCGACGCGGTGCACAGCGCCCGCGCGGTCGAAGCCGCCGCGGGCCGACACCACCCGATCACCCTCGACATCGCCGAAGGTACCGGCACCCTGGAAGTCCGCGGCGACGAACACCGCCTGCGCCAGGTCCTCACCAACCTCCTCGACAACGCCCGCACCCACACCCCCGACGGCACCTCGATCACCGTCCGCCTGACCCCAGCCACCGACGAGGTCGGCCTCGAGGTCGTCGACACCGGCCCCGGCCTCACCACCGAAGACGCGAACCACGTCTTCGAACGCTTCTACCGTGCGGATATCTCCCGGACCCGCCGCGGCACGAGCGACAGCAACGCCACCATGACGAGCGGCAGCGGACTCGGCCTGTCGATCGTGGCGGCACTCGTCGCGGCCCACGGCGGCACAGTTCAGGTCGAGGCCACTCCGGGTGGCGGCGCGACCTTCGCCGTACGGCTGCCACGCGGCGACCAGGCCGGCTCAGCGTGAGCACCGAGCCGGCTGGTCGCGGCGTGCATCGATCAGACCGGCGTGACCTGAGCGACCAGCCAGCGGTTGTCCGCCTTGTCCAGGGTGACCCGCACCCGGCTGCCCGAGGTGGCGCCCTCAGGTGAGTCCTTGCTGGTGGTCAGCTGGTTCAGGTACAGCAGGACGACGGCGTGTTCCGGATCCGCCGAGACCACGCCCTCGGCCTGGGTGGTGGCCTTGACGGTGAGCTGCTTCTCCTTGGCGCCCGGCGCGATGGCCTGCTCGATCAGCTTCAGGTAGTCGGCCCGGAACGACTCGGTGAGATTGTCGGCCGCCCTCGGCAACTCGGTGTCGACGGTGGCGGGCTCATAGGTGAACATCGCGCTCACCGTCCGGCTCGCGGTGCTCATCGCGTCGGTGCGCGCCTGCTCGGTCTTGTCCTGCTGCCACAGCTGATACCCGCTGACGCCCAGGATGACGGCCGCGATCACACCAGCCGCCGCGAGGGCGCCGAAGACGATCTTGATTCGCTTGCTCATCCCACGAACTCCACTTTCGACACGGTCATCCCGGAATCGCCCTTCGACACGGTGATCCGGAATCGATACTGGCGCGACTGCGGTTCGGCCGACCCGGTGTTGCTCACCATCTGCTTCGCGGCCACCAGCACCTTGGCCGAGTTCTCGTCGACGGACTCGATCCCCGACTCGACGACCTCGCCGGTGGAGACCACCTTCGCCTGCTTCACCACATCCATGAACGGGTCGACGCGACCGTCGAACTCGTTCTTGAACTCGCCCGAGGCCACCGCCAGAATCCGGTCGATGTCTTCCTTGGCGGAGTCGGCGCGGATGGTGGTCAGGTTGATGACCGCCTGCCGGGCGGTCTGGGTGTATTGCGCGCGCAGATCCTCGTCCTGATTGCCCGACCGTGCCGCGAGCGCAGTGAACGTGGCACCGACGACCAGAGCCAACACCAGCACCGCGGCGGCGGCGAGCCCGATGATCTGCCCGAGCCGCGTCAGCTTCGCATCTTCTTCGTCTAGCTCGGCCGAATCATCATCGGCCTCCTCGTCCACCACCACGGCCTTCGTCAACTCGACGGGAGCCGCGACTACGGTGGCTTCCTCGGCCGTAGCCACCTCGGCATCGGCCACCTCGGCCGATTCGACCGCACCCGCGTCGACTGTCACGTCGACGACCTGCACATCCTCCACCGGCGGACCCGCCGACCTAGCTGCCCGCCGACGCGGGCGGCCGTTGTTGCTTTCACTCATCTCTGCTGCTCCTCCAACATCGCCTGCCAGCTGGCCGGGACAGTGCCCGAGCCGTCGGAGGCGATATCACCTTGGCGGTACATGCGTCCGTCCGGGCCAAGATAGCTACCCGTGGACGGATCATAGGGGCGCGCGGCGGCGGGGGTGACTCCGCCGGTGGACGCGCCGGTGGGGGCCGAGGCCGGGGCTACCGGCTGCGGCGCGCCGAACGGCGGGTTCGTGCCCTGCGGCACGTACCCCGTCCGGCACAGTTCGGGAGTGGGCGCCCGGACGCCGGGATACTCCATGCACGGACTGTTGCGAATACCGCGCACTTCGATCGGAGAATCCTGAGCTACCTTGCAGTACAGCCCTTCCGGAGTGTCGATCGGGCTGAAATCACTCGGCTCACGCCACTGGTCGGCGGGCAGGAAGCCGGTGGTGCAGGCGGGCGGGTCGTGGACCACGGTCATGAAGTCGACCATCGCGCCGTACTTGGTGGGTCCGCGCAGGACCGTCCGCAACGCCGCGATCAACGGCGGGAAGACGACCAGAAGTTGTTCGAGACCAGCGTGATAGGTCACCCCCACCTGGCCGAGGCTCACCAGATTGCCCGCCAGCAGCGGCAGCGTCGGACGCAGACTCTGGAACTGCTCGGTCACCTTTTGCATCGCGGACGGGCTGTCGCGCAACAGGTTCCGCAAGGTCGGGTCGGACTCGCGGAGCTGATCGGTGAGGGTCGCGAGATCTGTTGTCCAGGAACGAATATTGGCATCGGACTGGACCTGGGTGTCGAGCAGCGGACCGATCTGATCGAGCAGCTTCTTCGTCGGTTCCACATCGGTTTCGGCCTGCTGCACCAGCAGCGCCGCCGAGTCGATGAACCGCTGCAGGTCGGGGCCCGCGCCGTTGAACGCCAGGAACGCCTCGTCGATCACCTGGCGCAGCCGGGTATCGGCGACGGTCGAGAGCAGCTTGTCGGTCTGGTCGAGCAGCGAGCCCACGTCCTGAGGCAGCCTGGTGCGCTGCACCGGGATCACCGAACCGTCGCGCAGGTCGCCCGAGGTGGAATTCGCCTCCGGCACCAGGTCGACGTACTGCTCGCCGATCGCCGAAACACTGCGCACCCAGGCGATCGAGTCCGACGGCACCTTGTAATCGCTGTCGATCGACAGGTCCGCCTCGACCCCCGCCGTGGTGAGCCGCACCGCCTCGACCTTGCCGATATTGGTGCCGCGGTAGGAGACATTGGCGGTGGGATACAGCCCGCCGGTGGCGGCGAGCTGGACCGTCACCCCGTAGCGGCCGATCCCGAACATCGCGGGTAGCTGGATGTATGTCCCGCCCATCACGACGAGACCGACCACGGTGAGTACCGCGAAGATCACGAGCTGAACGTGGACGAACCTGGTGAGTTTCATCGTCCCGCCCCTTCCTGGCCGGGCAGCGGCACGGTGATTCCGGGGATGGAGGGCAGGCCGGGAATGGACGGCAGTCCGGGCAGGGTCGGCGTCGGCGCCGCACTGGGTGCGGGTGCCTGCGGGAGCTTCGTCGGATCGCCCGCGTCGGTCGCCGTCGTAGGCGCGAAACTACCGAGCACGCCCTCGACCCCACCGAAGCGGCCGCCGAGCGGAGTACCGGTGAGCCAGTTGCTGTCCAAGCGCTTACCGGTCAGGTCGAAGGTGATGTAGAGGTTGAGGTAGTCACCCTTGATCGCGTTGCCGATGTTCTTGATCGGGAACGGGAAGGAGGGAATGATGCCCATCGCGTCGACGAGGTTGGTGCCGGTGTTCGCCAGGGTCTCCAGCACCGGGCCGAGGCTGGCCAGGTTGGCCTTCAGATCGTCACCGCTGGTCTGGATGATCCGTTCGGTGACATCGCTGAGCTCACCCAGCGCGGTGACCGCCCTGGTGATGTTGGCCGTGCGGTCGGCGAGCGCGGTCAGTGCCGGGTGGATATCGTCGATCGCGCGGGCCAGCACGTCCTTCTGGTCGGCGAAGTTGCCCGCCAGCCGGTCGAGGCCCTCCATCGCGGCGATGATGTTGCCGGTCTGCCTGTCCAGGCCGGTGGTCAGCTCGTTGAGCTGCGGCAGCAGGTCGGCGATCTCGGCCTCGCGACCGTTGAGCGCCGCGTTCATCTCCCTGGTGATGGTCTCGAGCTGGGCGATGCCGCCGCCGTTGAGCACGACCGACAGCGAAGACAGCACCTGCTCGGTGGTCGGGTAGGCGCCTGCCCGCTCGAGTGGGATCACGTCGTTGTTTCGCAGTTGCCCCACGGCGGGCGTATTGGTGGGGGCGGACAGTTCGACGTGATTGCTGCCGAGCAGGCTGGTCTGCCCGATCTTGGCGATCGCGTTGGCGGGCAGTTTCACCTCGGGATTCAGCGATACCGTGACCAGCGCGTGCCAGCCCTCGACGTCGATCCCGGTGACATTGCCGACCTCGACGTCGTCCACGCGCACCGGCGAATTCCGGGTCAGCGTGGTGACATTGGGCATCTGGATCCGCACCGTGTACGAACCGGGGCCGGAGCCCTCGGAGCCGGGCATGGGTAGCGAGTTCAGCCCGTCCCACTGACAGCCGGTCGCGCCGAGCGTCACGGCGACACCCACCGCCAACCCGGCGAGCATGCGTTGGGGCGTCATCGTTGTCCTCCTGGAACCGCGAGTCCGGCGAGACCGTTCGGCACGGTGATCGGAGCCGTCGCCGGGGACGCAGGCGCGGCCGGCACCTCCGCGGCCAAACTCGGCGGGCTGTACGTCAACTGGCCGGGCAGGGCCTGCGTGCCGCCGACCGGGTTGAGCATGATCGGCACGTAGTTCATCGCCAGCGAACTGATCACCGGAGCGATGAATTCCGCGCACAGATCCGCCGACCGGTCCGAGTCGTTGTGCTCGAGCGCGCGGATGGAACCGCAGAGGAAGGTCAGCGGGCTGGACGTATTGTTCAGTGACACAGAGCCGCTGAGCGAACCCTGAGCCGGCTTGTAGATCTGGTAGAAGTTCACCAGCGCGGTCGGCGCGGAATGCAGCAGCCGTTCGATCTCCGGCCGCTTGTCGACCAGCGTCTGGGTGACATCGGCGAGCCGCTCGACACCGTCGGTGAGCTCGGCGCCACTGCCTTCGAGGAAGCGCTTCACATCGGCGAGCGCCACATCCAGACTGTCCAGCCCCGCACCCAGCTCCTCCGACGCACCCGCGAGTACCGAGGCCACCGAGGCCAGGCGGCCGCCGAACTGCACGATCTGCTCGTTGCTCGCCGAGAGCACCTCGACGAACTTCTGCAGGTTGCGGATGGTGCCGAACAGGTCGGTTCGCCCGTCGGACAAGGTATTCAGCGTCGCCGACAGTTCGTGCAGGGTGTCACGGAACTTCTGTCCGTTGCCGTCGAGGTTGTTCGCGGCAGTGTCGACGAAACGCCCGAACGAGCCCTGCTGGTCGTCGCCGACCGGACCGAGAGCGGTGGCGAGATTGGAGAGTTCGGCTTTGATGTCGTCCCACTCCACCGGGACCGCGGTGCGCTCGATCGGGATCTGCGCGCCGTCGGCCATCTTCGGGCCACCGTCGTAGGCGGGCGCGAGCTGGATGAACCTGGCCGACACCAGCGAAGGTGCGATCAGCACGGCGCGCGCGTCGGCGGGCAGGTCGATGCCGCGGTCGACCGACATCCGCACCTGTACCCGGCCCTCGCCGGGCTCGATCGAGTCGATCTTGCCGATCTTGACTCCGAGCATCCGCACCTCGTCGCCCGCGTACAGGCCGGTGGTCGAGGTGAAGGCGGCGGTGATCTTGGTCTTGCCGATGCCGAGGGTGGTGTAGACCCCGACCGCGACCAGCGCGACGATCACCACCACGGCGACCGCGAGCGTCCAACGCGGCACGCCACGGACTTTCGATGCGATACCACTCATCGCGGCGGATCCTCCTCGGTCGGCACGATGCTCGGCGGCGCCGGGTGCGTGAAGATGTCGATCAGGTCCTGCGGCAGGTGCTCGGGCCAGACCAGCGCGTCCACCAGTGGACGCAGCTCGGTACTCGTCGCGTTCACCACGTAGGCGTTGAACCACGGACCGTTGCCGACCTGCTCGCCGAGTGCCGAGGCGTAGGGGCCGATACCCTCCAGCGCCTCCGACAGGTTCTCCTTGTTGCGCTGCAACAGGCCGAGCACCGAATTGAGCCGGTCCAGTGTCGGTTTCATCTGCGCCTCGTTGTCGGCGACCAGCCCGGAGAGCTGCTTGGCGACCGAGTCGACGTAGACGATCAGCTGATTGATGGCAGCACGGCGGTTGTCGAGTTCGCCGAGCAGGTTGTTGCCGTCGAGCAGGAGCGCGTTGAGCTGCGAACTACGGTCGGCCAGCACCTTGGTGACGTTCTGCGCCCGGCCGAGCAGATCGGTGAGCGCCTGGTCGCGCGTATTGATGCTGCGCGAGAGCGCGGTAACGCCGTCGAGGGCGTTGCGCAACGGGCCCGGTGTATCGGCGAAGGCGGCCGAGAGCACATCCAGGGTCTTGTCGACCTGATCCATGTCGAGATCGCGGACGGTCGCGCCGAGGTCGCTGAGTGCCTCGTTGAGCGAGTACGGCGAGGTGGTCCGGTCGAGCGGGATGGTGTCGGAGGTACGCAGCGCGCCCTGTCCGGTCGGCACCACATCCAGGGACTTGCGACCGAGGACCGTGTTGGTCTTGATCGCGGCGGATGTCTTCTGGCCCAGCACGATCGACTCGTCGAGGGTGAACTTCACCAGCACCTTGGGACCGTCGAGCGAGACCTGGTCGACTTCACCGGAACGCACACCGGCCACGTGCACCGGGTCGCCCGGCACCAGCCCGCCCGCGTCGACGAAGAACGCGGTGAAGGTCGCGCCGGAGCGGATGAACGGCAGCTTGGTGTACTGCAGGGTGGCGAGCGAGATCGTCACCACCAGCACAATGCCGACGATGCCGATGGTGACGGCCGACGACTTCTTCTCACTCATTGGGCGTACACCTTCCGGTCGCCTGCAGGCCCGGCGCCTTCACTTCCATCGGCTGACCGTTCGGGCCGTCGACAACGAAGTTGGTGCCGCAGATGTACAGCTGCAGGAACGAACCGTAGGCGCCGACGCGGACGAGTTGCTTGTAGGTCTGCGGCAGCTTCTCGAGCACCCATTGGAGGTGGTCGGAGCCGTTGTCGAGGTTGGTGGCCAGCCTGCCGGTCTGCTCGATCGTGTTGCGCAGGTCGGGGCGGGCGGTCGTCAGCAGGTCGTTGAGTTCCTTTGTCGCACCGGCGATCCGCGGTAGCGCGGCGCCGATCGGGTCGCGTTCGGCGGCCAATCCGCTGACCAGGCGCTGCAATTCGTCGATCGTGGTGGCGAACTGCTCGTCGCGATCGTCGATGGTGGCCAGCACGGTGTTCAGGTTGTCGATCACGCTGCCGATCAGGGCATCACGGTCGGCGAGGGTCTTGGCGAAGCTGCCGCCGCTGTTGAGCAGCGAGACCAGGGTGCCGCCCTGGCCCTGGAAGATCTGCAGCAGCGCCGAGGTCAGGTCGTTGACCTGACCGGGATCGAGCCCACGCAGCAGCGGCTTGAAGCCGCCGAGCAGCAGGTCCAGATCCAGTGCTGGCGTGGTCTGCTCCTTGCCGATGGTGGCGCCGGCGGGCAGCTCGCGGGCCGAGCCCGGACCTTCCTTCAGCTCCAGGTACCGGTCACCGACCAGGTTCTCGTACTTGATCGCCAGGCGGGTGCTGGAGAGCACCGAGTATTTGGTGTCCACGTCGAACTCGACATGGGCGAGATCGTCGTCGCCGACCTTCACCGAGGTCACCGAGCCGACCGGCACACCCGCGATCCGCACCTTCGACCCCGGCAGCATGCCCGAGGAGTTGGTGAACACCGCCTTGTACCCGTTCTCGCTGGAGAACCGTGCCTGACTCAGCACGATCGCCAAGCCGGCGAACACCAGCGTCATCACCACGGTGAAGATCGCGAGCTTGACTGTCGTCGCCGTGTTTCTCACCGTGTCACTCCCGGCAGTCCTTCCAGCAAGAGCTGGAAAACCTTTGGTGCGCTGTCGTTCAACGCGAGCGGCGCGGTACTGGGTGTGTACACCGTGCCCTGACTGGTATCGGTCACCACATAGTTCGAGTGGCTGTCCGGTGCGCGGGTGACCACGCCCTCACAATGCGGTCCGCCGGTGGCGTTCACCTTGGGCAGGTCCTTGGGGTAGGTGTAGGGCTTGGAGCCGGGCATGAGCGAGGCGTTCATACCGACGCCGGGCAGCACGCCGCCGAATACCTCCTCGGCCAACGGCATCAGCGGGCCGAGGCCGTTGATGATGCAGCTCAGCGCGGGCGCGTACTCGAACAGCAGGTTGGTCGTCGGCCGCAGCAGGTCGAGCGCGGTGACGAGGTCGGATTCGTTCTCCCGCAGCACCGAACCGGTGGTATCCGACAGCCCGATCACGTTCACCAGCACATTGTCGAGCTCGGCTTGCATCTCCGACAGCGTCTTCGCGGTGACCGTGGCGTTGTCCACGGTCCGCAGCAGCGCGCCGGAGGCATCGGCGTAGATATTGGTCACCTGGGCCGTCTTGTCCAGATCCTGTTGCAGCGTGGGCAGATAGGGGTTGATTTCGCGCAGGTAGCGATCCGAGCGGACGAGCAGGTCGCCGAACTTGTCGCCGCGGCCCTGCAGTGCGGTGCCGAGCGCGGTCAGCGTGGCGTTGAGTTTCTCCGGCTCCACCTGGGCGAGCACATCGGACAGGTGCTGGAACAGCGTGTTGAACTCCACCGTCACCGACGTCGCCGCGACCGTGCTGCCCGGCTTCAGCGGACTGGACGACGGCTGTTCGGGGACAACGAAGTTCACGTACTTGGCGCCGAACACCGTGGTCGAGCGAATGTCGACGCCCGCGTTCGACGGCACCAGCTTCAGCTGTTCGGGGTCGACCTCGAGCATGATCTGCGCGCCGTCGTCGCGCAGGTTGATCTCGGCGACCCGGCCGATCTCGACGCCGCGCACCTTCACCTTGGCGTCGGGGTCGAGCACGAGGCCCGAGCGGGGAGCGTCGACCAGCACCTTGGCGGTGGTGGTGAACGCACCTTGGAAGAGGGCGAACGCGAAGGCCGCGAGCCCGACGAGCAAGCCGACCATCGTGAGCGCGGCGAGCTTGCGCCCGAGCCCGCCCTGCAATGCGGCAACGATCCGTGAAGTGTCCATCACGCTATCCCGAGAGGTGGAAGTTGCCGGAGGTGCCGTAGATCGCCAGCGAGATCAGCAGCGTCACTGTGACGACAGCGATCAGCGACGACCGCACCGCGTTACCGACCGCGATGCCGACGCCGACCGGACCACCCGCGGCGTGGAAACCGTAGTAGGTGTGGATGAGCATCACGGCCAGTGCCATCACGATCGCCTGCGCGAACGACCACAGGATGTCGCTCGGGATGAGGAAGGTCGAGAAGTAGTGGTCGTAGACGCCTGCCGACTGCCCGTAGATCACGACGGTCGCGAACCGGCTGGCGATGAACGAGGCGATCACCGCGAGCGCGTAGAGCGGCACGATCGCGATCATGCCCGCCAGCACTCTGGTGCCGACCAGGAACGGAATCGGCCGGATCGCCATGGATTCCAGCGCGTCGATCTCCTCGGCCACACGCATCGCGCCCAGCTGCGCTGTCGCGCCGGCGCCGATCGTGGCGGCCAGACCGATGCCGGAGATCACCGGTGCCGCGATGCGCACATTGATGAGGGCGGCGAAGAAGCCGGTCAGGGCCTCGACACCGATATTGCCGAGCGAGCTGTAGCCCTGCACCGCGATGGTGCCGCCTGCCATGAGGGTCAGGAAGCCGACGATCACCACGGTGCCGCCGATCACGGCCAAAGCGCCGCTGCCCATGCTGATCTCGGCGATGAGGCGGATGGTCTCGGTGCGGTAGTGCACCAGCGCGCGCGGCACCGAGCCGAGCGCCTTGATGTAGAAGATGGCCTGATCGCCCAGGGAATCCACCGATTTCGACATTCGGTCGAAACGGCGGACCGTGCGCGGGAACTTACTGCGAACTATGAATGCCATCGTGGTCACCGCACCGTGAATTTCAGGCCGATCGCGGTGACAACGACATTCACCACGAACAGCGCCATGAACGCGAATACCACTGTTTGGTTCACCGCGTCACCGACGCTCTTGGGTCCGCCTTTGACCTGGAGCCCGAGATAACAGGCGACCATTCCGGCGATCAAGCCGAACAGGCCCGCCTTGATTTCGGAGATGATCAGCTCGGACAGATTCGTCAGCAGCGGAATCCCGTTGACGAACGCGCCGGGGTTCACGCCCTGGAGGAAGACCGAGAACACGAAGCCGCCGGCGATGCCGATGGTGCACACCAGGCTGTTGAGCATCAGTGCCACGAACATCGAGGCGAACACGCGCGGCACGACCAGTCGGCTAACCGGGTCGATGCCGAGCACCTTCATCGCGTCGATCTCTTCGCGAATCGTGCGTGCGCCCAGGTCGGCGCAGATCGCGGTGGCGCCCGCGCCCGCCACGATCAGCACCGTGACGATCGGTCCCACCTGGGTGACGGCGCCGAACGCGGCGGCCGCGCCGCTGAGGTCGGCGGCGCCGATCTCGCGCAGCAGGATGTTGAGCGTGAAGACCACCAGCACCGTGAACGGGATGGCGACCAACAGCGTCGGCACGATCGAGACGCGAGCCACGAACCAGGCCTGGTCGATGAATTCGCGCCATTGAAATGGCTTACGGACGGTGGCGCGTGCCACTTCCGCGCCGAGTTCGAAGAATCCGCCGACCGCCCGCAACGGGACAGCAAGGAGGTTGTTCATACCGAATCCTCCTCTTTCGACGGGCGGACCGATGTGTCCGCGTACCCGTACTTCACCGCCACCCCGATCTGAAGACTGCCCAAAGACTAGAACATGTTCCTACTAATGTCTGCCATATTCGTAGACTCAGAGCAGGACTTTTTCTCGTAAAACGCTGTCAAAACTGAAACGGATACTTATTCAATTCGGCGACCTTCCTGTGAGGCGGCACACACCCCGACGGTCATGTCTACCAATACCTGGACTGGTGATCAACACGACAGGCGAGACAAATCCGGCGGGGTATGCGGTCAGCCAACATCAGGCAAACCGCGGACTGGACTGCTCAGCCCAGATCGCGGAGGTCGCGCGCCGAAAAGGTGTGATCCGCGGGGCGCTCTGCGAAGTAGCCACCGAGGGTGGCGGCCAGGTCGGCCTCGGACCATTCGGCACCCGCGGCATCGAATCGCCGCTCGACCGTCGGCGCCGCCATCAGCGCCACCATCGGTCCGTAGACGACGAAGACCTGACCGTTCACGGCGTCGGCCGCGGGCGAGGCGAGGTAGGCCACGAGCTTGGCCACGTGCTCGGGCGCCAGCGGGTCGACCGCGCCTTCGGGCGCGTCGGCGAAGACCGCCTCGGTCATCGCGGTCCTGGCCCGGGGGCAGATCGCGTTGGCGCGCACGCCGTACCTGGACAGCACGCGCGACGCGGTGAGCGTGAGGGCGGTGATGCCGGCCTTGGCCGCACCGTAGTTCGCCTGGCCTTCCGGTCCGAGCAGGCCCGCCTCCGAGGAGGTGTTGACCAGCCGGCCGTAGACCGGCTCGCCCGCCGCCTTGGATGCCGCGCGCCAGTAGGCGGCCGCGTTGCGGGTGAGCAGGAAGTGTCCGCGTAGGTGCACCGCGATCACCGCGTCCCAGTCCTCGTCGGACATGTTGAACAGCATGCGGTCGCGGGTGATGCCCGCGTTGTTGACGACGATGTCGAGCCCGCCCAGCGATTCCTGCGCGGTCGAGACGAGCGCGTCGGCCGTCGAGCGCTCGGCGATGGAGCCGCCGACGAATTCCGCCTTGCCACCGAGCTCGCGGATGGCGGCGATGGTCTCGGCCGCCGCGTCCTCGGTCAGGTCATTGACGACCACCGCCGCACCGGCCGACGCCAGCGCGAGAGCTTCGGCCCTGCCGAGCCCGGCGCCCGCACCGGTCACGATGGCGACCCGGCCCTCCAATGAAATCTGCGTCACACTCATTCGGCCGACTCTAGAACGTGTTCCACCATCCGACAAGAGCGGATCACGCCAACCTCAGCGCGGCCTTGGGGCACTGCGCCACGGCCTCCTCCGCGTCGGCGAGGCGATCGGGCGCGACATCGCCCTCGGCGACGGTCAACATGTCGTCGTCATCAAGTTCGAACATGTCAGGGGCGATTCCTACACAGACGCCGTTCGCTTCACATCGGTCGAAATCGACGATGATCTTCATGAGAACTTCCTTCCACACGGTCTTCGCGACACTAACCCAGACAGCCTGGTCCCCGAAGCGGAACAGGCACCGAATCACCATCAATACTGGAACATGTTCCAGTTCATATGCAATGATCGGTTTCGGCGGGGCTCACCCCCTGCGCCCCGCCACCCGCCCTTTCAGCTCGACACCGAGGTAGGAAGCATGCGCGTCGCGTATACGCCGCAGCAGGAAGAATTGCGCGCCGAGCTGCGCGAATATTTCGCGAAGCTGATGACACCGGAACGTCGCGCGGCGCTGAGCATGACGACCGGCGAATACGGCTCCGGCAACGTGTACCGCGAGGTCGTGCGCGACATGGGCCGCGACGGCTGGCTCACCCTGAGCTGGCCCAAGGAGTACGGCGGCCAGGACCGCACCACGATGGATCAGCTGATCTTCGTCGAGGAAGCGGCCATCGCGGGCGCGCCGGTTCCCTTCCTGACGCTCAATTCCGTGGCGCCGACGATCATGCAGTACGGCACCGAGGAGCAGAAGAAGTTCTTCCTGCCCAAGATCGCCTCCGGTGAGCTGCACTTCGCCATCGGCTACTCCGAGCCGGGCGCCGGTACCGACCTGGCCTCGCTGCGGACCACCGCGGTGCGCGACGGCGACGACTTCGTCATCAACGGCCAGAAGATGTGGACCAGCCTCATCGCCTACGCCGACTACATCTGGCTGGCCGTGCGCACCGATCCGGCCGCCAAGAAGCACAAGGGCATCACGATGCTCATCGTGCCGACCGATGTCGACGGGTTCTCCTGGACGCCGGTGCACACGATGGCCGGGCCCGACACCAGCGCCACCTACTACCAGGACGTGCGGGTGCCCGCCTCGTCGGTGGTCGGTCCCGAGAACGGCGGCTGGTCGCTCATCACCAATCAGCTCAATCACGAACGGGTCGCCCTCACCTCGGCGGGTCCGCTGAGCCTCGCGGTCGCCCAGACCGTGGAGTGGGCACGGGAAACCACCCTGCCCAACGGCAAGCGCGTGATCGACCAGGAATGGGCCCGGCTCAACCTGGCTCGGGTGCACGCCAAGGTCGAATACCTCAAGCTGCTGAACTGGGAGATCGCCAGCCGCGCCGATCAGGGCGGCGAGGCCGCGCCGAAGCCGTGGGACGCCTCCGCCTGCAAGGTCTACGGCACCGAACTCTCCACCGAGGCCTATCGCCTGCTGATGGAGGTCGTCGGCCCGCACGCGTACCTGCGCCAGGACTCCCCCGGTGCCGCACTGCTCGGCCGGCTCGAGCGGATGCACCGCGCCGCACTGATTCTCACCTTCGGCGGCGGCACCAACGAGGTCCAGCGCGACATCATCGCCATGACCGCCCTGCGCCAGCCCGCGTCCGCCCGCTGATTCCGAAAGCCGGTATCTCCCCATGGATTTCACTCCCACCGAAGCCCAGACCGATCTCGCCCGGCTGACCGGCGAGATCTGCGCCAAGCTGGTCACTGCCGATCGGCTGCGCGAACTCGACACCGCCGCCCGCTTCGACGAGCAGCTCTGGAAGTCGCTCGCCGAGACCGGCGTGCTGGCCGCCGCGCTGCCGGAAGCCCTGGGCGGCAGCGATTTCGGCATGCTCGAGCAGACCGCGATCCTGCGTGAACTCGGCCGCGTCGTCGCCGCGGTGCCCTACCTGTGGTCGATCGTCCTCGGCGCGGGCGCGCTGGCGAAGTTCGGCAATGCCGACCAGCAGCAGCTGGCCGCGCGCGCGGGCGCGGGCGAGATCGTGCTCACCGCCGCGCTGGCCGAGGAACTGCGCGCCACCACCGACGCACCCGGGATCGTCGCCCAGGCCGCCGGCGCCGGATGGACGCTCACCGGTACCGCGACCACGGTCGCCGTCGCCGATCGTGCCGAACGAATCCTGGTGCCCGCCATCACCTCTACCGGTGTCGGCGTGTTCGTGGTCGATCCGGAGCACGCTTCGGTCACCCGCACCGCCCAGCAGGTCGTCGACCTGAGCCCCGAGTTCGCCGTCGACCTCGCCGCCACCCCCGCCGAACTGCTCGGCAGCATCGAGGCGGGTGCCGACATCCTCACCTGGCTGCGCGAACACGCCTGGCTCGGCCTGTCGGCCCTGCAACTCGGCACGCTGGAGCGCGCACTCGAGCTGACCGCCGAGCACACCCGTACCCGCGAGCAGTTCGGCAAGCCGATCGGCTCGTTCCAGTCGGTCGCCCAGCGCCTGTCCGACGCCTACATCGACATCGGCGGCCTTCGCCTCACCGTCACCCAGGGCGCCTGGCGCCTGTCGGAGGACCTGCCCGCCGCCGAGGCCATCCACATCGCCAAGTTCTGGGCAGCCGAAGCGGGCCACAAGGTCGCCCACACCGTGGTCCACGTCCACGGCGGCCTCGGCATCGACCGCGACCACATCACCCACAACTACTTCACCGCCGCCAAGCACCACGAATTCGCCCTCGGCGGCGCAACTCCCCACCTCCTCGCCCTCGGCGCGGAACTGGCGAACTAACTCTTGGCCGACAGTTCGTACGAACTGTCGGCCAAGATGTACAATTCAAAGCATGACTGCAGCCCCCTCGCCCGAGAACTGGGAACTCCCGGTAAGTGAAGCCAGGGAGCGCCTCGCCGAGGTGATTGCGGCCGCCGAGAGCGGCACCGTCGTGCACTTGACCCGTCATGGCCGCCGCGTAGCGGCCGTGGTGCCGGATTCGATGGCCGAGACCGCAAACAGCCAAGTCCGCGCACTATCGCGACAATTCGCCGAGCGTCACAGGAGCCTGCTCGACAGGCTCGCCGAGTGAGCGAAGCGGAGATCTACTACCTCACGGTCGCCGACCTGCGAGCAATCGCCGAGGATGTGGCAGGGCCGTACGTCGTACGCGACGCGGGACTGCTCGCCTCGGCGGCCGCGCGCCCGGCAACCACCGTGTTCGGGACCGACGCCTACCCCGGCATCTGGGAGAAGTCCGCAGCGCTCCTGCATTCGATCGCAGCCAACCACCCACTCGTCGACGGCAACAAGCGTCTTGCCATCGCTGGCGCGATCGTCTTCCTGGCCTACAACGGCATCGACACGAGCTCTCTCGACGAAGACCTCACGTACAACCTCATGATCGACGTCGCCAGTGGCGCAGTGATCGATGTTCCCGAGATCGCATCCCGTCTCGCTACCGCTTTGAAGCACTGACCACCGGTTCTCACCGACTCTTGACGCCGTAGGCCGGCCGCGCCTCAAATGGCGTCGCAGGCACCGATGCACTCCTGCCTACCGATGGAGATCCAACCCCGAAGTCAGGTAGCGCTGCAGGGTGGGGGCGAGGTCGGTGACGATCTGCTGTGGCGTAAGCGCGACTACCGGCGGCAGCCGCAGGACGTACCGACACAGGGCCAGGCCCAGGAGTTGAGTGACGATAAGCGCGGCACGACGCGGGGCGTCTGCGGGGGTGCCGAAGCGGAGGACGGCGGGCAGGACCTGGTCGGCGAAGATCTCGCGGAAGCGGGCCGCGACCGCCTCGTCGGTGATCGAAGAGCGGAGCAGGATCAGCAGAACGGTGTTGTCGTTGCCCTCCCAGATCTCGAGGAAGCGGCGGATCATCAACTCGCCCATGGTGTTCGGGTCTGCGGCACTCAGGTCGGGGAGATCGAGGTCGATCTGGGCGGCGACGGCGAAGAGGCCGTCTTTGCTGCCGAAATAGCGCATCACCATCGAGGGATCGATCTCGGCGTCGGCGGCGATCGCGCGGATCGTGGCTTTGGCGTAGCCGTCGGCGGCGAAGCGGGCGCGAGCGGCCTCGAGAATGGCGGCCTTCGTCGCGTCGGAACGACGGGTGGGAATCTCCTGGTCAGGCATGTCAACGATTGTAGGCCAACAACTGTTGACTTTCATCCACAAGCGGGTCTACCGTTATGCCTACAAGCGTTGGCAAACAAGCGTTGACCAGGAGTCGAAATGCCCGCCACCTCACTTCCCGAAGCCACCTCCGTCGTCATCGTCGGCGCGGGTCCCGCCGGGCTCACCGCCGCGATCGTGCTCGCCGAAGCCGGCGTCGACCATGTGCTCATCGATCGACTCGGCGAGGGCGCCAACACTTCTCGGGCCGCGGTGGTGCACGCCAGGACGCTCGAGGTGCTCGACGGGCTCGGCATCACGAGCAAGCTCGTCGAACTCGGAATCCAGGTGCCCACCTTCAAGCTCCACGACGGCGCGAAGACGTTGGCCACCATCGAGTTCGGCGATCTCCCCACCGCCTTCCCGTACACGCTGATGGTGCCGCAGGACGTCACCGAGCAGGTGCTCCTGGACCGGCTGCACGAGCTGGGCGGCACGGTACACCGGCCGCTCACCGTCACCCGGATCAGCGACGAGAACGACAGCGTCACTGTCGAATACGTCGACGAGAACGACCAGCGCGGCGAGATCGAGGCCGACTATGTCATCGGCGCCGACGGCATGCACAGCGTCGTGCGCGAGCAAGTGGGCATCGGCTTCACGGGCGATACCTACCCCGCATCCTTCGTCCTCGCCGACGTCCGCATGAGCTGGCCTACCCCGCGTTCGGAAGTGTCGCTGCACCTCTCCCCCGAAGGCGTCACCGTGGTCGCGCCCCTCCCCGACGACGCGCACAACCGCTACCGCGTCGTCGCCACCGTCGACGACGCCCCGGAACACCCCACCCGCACCGATATCCAGACCTTGCTGAACACCCGCGGCCCAGCGGGCGAGATCCACGTGGACGAGGTGCTGTGGAGCTCCCGATTCCGGGTCCACCACCGCGTAGCCGACCAGTACCGCGCAGGCCGCGTCCTCCTCGCGGGCGACGCCGCCCACGTCCACAGCCCCGCAGGCGGCCAGGGCATGAACACCGGCATCCAGGACGCGGCGCTCCTGGGCTCTCTGCTGGCGAAAGTCGACGCAGGCGAACCGGATTCGATTCTCGACACCTACGAAACCACCCGCAGGCCCATCGCCCTCGACGTCGTCGCCTTCACCCACCGCATGACCTCGATGGCGACCCTCCAGTCCGCCCCGGCACGCACCGCCCGCAACACCGCCTTCCGCCTGCTCACCCGCATCCCCGCGGTGCGCGCCAAGCTGGCCTACCAACTCTCCGAACTCGGCAACCGCTGACCGGAACCCGTTTCCCCACCACCGATTCCGAACACGACGAAAGCCCGCCCGGCGACGATGCCGGGCGGGCTTGTTCGTATCGTGCGGGTACTACGCCGAGCCCGCCTCCGCGTGCTCGTCCGCAGGCCGCTCATCGGTCTGCGACTTGGCCCAGCGGTAGTCCGGCTTGCCCGCGGGCGAGCGCTTGATCTCGTCGACGAACCACAGGCTGCGTGGCTGCTTGTACGACGCGATCTCCTGGGCCAGTACCGGTTTCAGGTCGGCCAGGGTGGGGCGGTTCTCGCCACGACACTGGACGACGGCGACCACTCGCTGGCCCCAGCGGGCGTCCTCGACCCCGACCACCAGCGCGTCGAAGATCTCGGGGTGCGCCTTGAGGGCGCCCTCCACCTCTTCGGGGTAGATCTTCTCGCCACCGCTGTTGATGCTCACCGAACCACGGCCGAGCATGGTGACCGAGCCGTCCTCCTCGACGCGCGCGTAGTCGCCGGGGATCGCGAAGCGAACGCCGTTGAACTCCTTGAACGTCGCGGCCGACTTGACCTCGTCCTTGTAGTAACCGAGCGGGATGTGCCCGCTGCGCGCCAGCAGGCCGACGACGCCGGAACCCGGTTCGACCGGATTGCCTTCCTCGTCGAGCACCTGGGTGGCCGCGTCGATCTTCACCCGGGGACCACCGGTGTGGGTGGCACCCTTGGCGACCAGGGAGAGTCCACCGAAACCGGTCTCCGAGGAACCGATGGAGTCGGAGATCATCCGGTTGGGCAGCACCTCGAGGAACTTGTCCTTGAGCGACGGCGAGAACAGCGCCGCACTGCTGGCCAGCACGTACAGGGTCGAAAGATCGTAGGGCTCACCGGTTTCCGGGTTGCCTTCGGCCAGCGCGTCGAGCATCGGGCGCGCCATCGCGTCGCCGGTGATGAAGATCAGGTTGATGCCGTGCTTGTCGACGGCCTGCCACACTCCGTGCCCGCTGAACTCGGGAATCATCACGGCCTTGCCACCGCCGAACAGGCTGTGGAAGGTGGCCCACTGCGAGCCGCCGTGGATCATCGGCGGAATCGGGAAGCGCACCATCTGCGGGTTGGCCGCGCCGACCTTGGCCAGCTCCCACTCGTCCTTGGTGTACTCGCCGGTGACGAAGTTGATGCCGGCGCCGAGCACCCGCCAGACATCCTCGTGCCGCCACATCACGCCCTTGGGCAGGCCGGTGGTGCCGCCGGTGTAGAGCATGTAGATGTCGTCGGGCGAGCGCTCCCCGAAGTCACGTTCACCCGACGAATCGGCCAAGGCCGCTTCGTACTCCACAGTGTCCGCGCCGGTGGGCCCATCGGTGCCGTCCTCGACGACGATCACCGTCTTCAGGGCGGGCACCTTCTCCCGAACCGCCGCCACCTTGTCGGTGTAGCGGCGCTCGTGGATCAGCGCGACCATGTCGGAGTTGTCGAAGATGTGCAGTAACTCGTTCTCGACGTAGCGGAAGTTGACGTTGATCATCACCGCCCGCGCCTTGAAGACGGCAACCATCGCTTCGACGGCCTCGACGGTGTTCCTGGAATAGATTCCGACTTTGTCGCCGGGACGCACACCCTGTTCCAGCAGGTAGTGGGCCAACTTGTTGGCCCGCTCCTCCAGTTCGGCGTAGGTCGACTCTCGATGTTCGCCGACCAGCACGATCCGGTCGGGCATCAAGTCGACGGCATGTTCGACGAGATCGGCTATGTTGTAGCTCACAAGGACAAAAATAGAACGTGTTACTGTTTCTGACAAGACTCAACTTGTCAGGAGTACGAAAATGGCCCACTGCCTGGTCGAGAAACGCGACCATGTCCTCATCGTCACCATGAACCGCCCCGAGGCGCGCAACGCCCTCTCCGGCGAGATGATGGCGATCATGCGCGACGCCTGGGACCAGGTGGACAGCGATCCCGACATCCGCGTCGCGATCCTCACCGGTGCGGGCGGGGCCTTCTGCGCGGGAATGGATCTGAAGGCGATGAGCTCGCAGCATCCCGGGGACACCGCCTCCTCCGGCAGCTGGGACCCCGCCTACCTCCCCGCGCTGCTGAAGGGACGGCGACTGGCCAAGCCGCTGATCGCGGCCGTCGAGGGCCCCGCTATCGCCGGTGGCACCGAGATCCTGCAGGGCACCGACCTGCGCGTGGCCGGGGAAAGCGCGAAGTTCGGCGTTTCCGAGGCCCGCTGGGGCCTGTTCCCACTGGGTGGTTCCGCGGTGCGGCTGGCCCGGCAGATCCCGTACACGGTGGCCGCTGATCTGCTGCTGACCGGTCGGCACATCACCGCTGCCGAGGCCAAGGAGATCGGCCTGATCGGACACGTCGTCCCCGACGGAACCGCCCTCGACAAGGCCATGGCACTGGCGGGCCAGATCGCCGACAACGGCCCGCTCGCCGTCCAGGCGATGCTGCGCACCCTGCGTGAAACCGAGGCCATCCCGGAGAACGAGGCGTTTCCCATCGAGGCGAAGATCGGCATCGAGGTGTTCCGATCAGCCGACGCCAAGGAAGGGCCGCGAGCCTTCGCCGAGAAGCGCAAGCCGAACTTCACCGGCTCCTGACACGCCGCCGGGCGCCGGGCTCGGTGCCCGGCGGCCTGATGGCGGTGGGGCCTACGCGCCCGGGTAGTTCATGTAGAACGGCTCCCACTGGTGGCCGTCGGGGTCGAGGAAGGTGCGGCCGTGCATGCCGACCTGGGCCTCCTGGGCGCGCTTGTCCTCGTTGGTCTGCTCGGTGGCGCCCGCGGCGACTGCGGCGCCGGTCAGCGCGTCGACCTCCTCGGCGCTGGCCAGCGACAGCGCGTACCCGGCGGCGGCGGTGTTGATGGTGTCGGCGATCGGACGCGTGCTGAAGGTCGAGAAGAACGGCTTGGTCAGCAGCATCAGGCAGATGTTGTCGTCGATGACGATGCACGACGCGTTCTGATCGGTGAAATCCTCGTTGACCTTCCAGCCCAGCGCCTCGTAGAAGCTCTTCGAGCGGTCGAGGTCGGCGACGGGGAGGTTGATGAAGATCATCTTGTTGCTCATGGGATTCAGCCTTTCGGGGCGTCGTTGCGGTCTCGAACATGTAGACGTGGCGGTCGACGCGGATTCATCGCAGCGGCGCGAAGTTCGCGAAATCGCGATAGTCCGTTTTCGCCTCTGTCGGCTGTCGGACCCCTGTGGCATCGTGAAACTATGAGCGACGCCACAACCGCCACCACCGGCCCCGATCCCGCTGTACTCGCCGAATTCGAGACGCATCGGCGCGAGTTGTGCGCGTATGCCTACCGGATGCTCGGGTCCTCTTTCGAGGCCGAAGACGCAGTGCAGGAAACCTTTACCCGCGCCTGGCGCTCCTACGATTCCTTCGAGGGCCGCGCGAGCCTGCGCTCGTGGCTCTACAAGATCGCCACCAATATCTGTCTGGACATGCTCGACCGTCCCCAGAGTCGTGCCAGACCGATGGATCTCAACGGGCCGGGCCGCCCGGATTCACCGCTGCCCATGCCCCAGCCCGACTACGTGTGGATCGAGCCGATCCCGAACGCGCTGGCCTTCGGCGCAGACCCGGCCGACCACGCCTCCACCAGGGACACGCTGCGCCTGGCCTTCGTCGCGGCCTGCCAGCACCTGCCCGCCACTCAGCGCGCGATCCTGATCATGCGTGAGGTGCTGCGCTTCTCCGCGGGTGAGACCGCCGAGGCGCTGATGATGTCGCCGGCGTCGGTGAACAGCGCGCTGCAGCGGGCCAGGGCCACCATGTCGAAGGTGCAGCCGACCGTGTCCGACAGCTTCGACGAGACCGATCCGGATCAGCGCAAACTGATCGACGATTTCGTCAAGGCGTTCGAGGCCTACGACATGGACGCGCTCACCACCCTGCTCAAAGCCGATGTGGCGCTGTCGATGCCGCCGTTCGATCTCTGGATCTCGGGCCCGGAGAACGTGGCCGCGTTCATGCTCAGCACGGGCAGCGCGTGCCGCAATTCGCGGATGGTGCCGCTGGTCGGCGCCAACGGTTCGCCCGCCTTCGGCCACTACAAGCCGAGCGAGGAGCCCGGCGTCTGGGTGCCGTGGTCGATCACGGTGCTCGAACTCGAGGGCGACACCATCGCCGGCCTCAACTTCTTCCTCGACACCCAGCGCCTGTTCCCGCTCTTCGGGCTCGAGCCGGAGTGGCGCGAGCCCGTCTGAGCGGGAACGAAATTCAGAGCAGGCGGCGCTTGTACAGCTTCCCGTTGGGATCGCGGGGCAGCTCCGCACGGTATTCCACCGTGCGGGGCAGCTTGTACTTCGCGAGCTGGCTCGCGGCGAATTCGAGGATGTCGGTGGTGAGTTCGTCGCTGCCCTCGGTGCCGGGCACCGGTTGCACGAACGCCTTCACCTGCTGACCCCAATCCGGGTCGGGCACACCGAGAACCGCCACATCGGCGATCTTCGGGTGGCTCATCAGCACGCCCTCGATCTCGGCCGGGTAGATGTTCACCCCACCGGACAGGATCAGATCCGAACGCCGGTCGCAGAGGAACAGATAACCGTCGGCGTCGAAGTAGCCGATGTCGCCGACGGTGAACATCTCACCGACGCGCGACTCCTCGGTCTTCTCCTTGGCCTTGTGGTACTCGAAGCTGGATGCGCCCATCTTCATGTAGATCAGGCCCTCTTTGCCCGCGGGCAGTTCGGTGCCGTCCTGCTCGTCGAGCACCTTCACCACCGACCACGGCCACGCCTTGCCCACCGAGCCCGGCTTTTCCAGCCACTCGGCGCCGGTGATCACCGTGCCGCCGCCTTCGGTCGCGGCGTAGTACTCGGTGACGACCGGTCCCCACCACTCGAGCATGCGTCGCTTGGTGTCCGGCGGGCACGGCGCCGCACCGTGGATCATGCTGCGCAGCGAGGACATGTCGTAGCGGGCCCGCACCTCGTCGGGCAGGGCCAGCAGCCGGTTGAACTGGGTGGGCACCATGTGACTGTGGGTGACCTTGTACTTCTCGATCAGCGCGAGCATGCCCTCGGCGTCCCAGCGATCCATCAGCACGAGCTTGTGCCCCATCTGGATCGAGATCGTCGAGTTGTTCAGCACGGCCGTGTGATAGAGCGGCGAACCGCAGATGTGCACGTGATCGTCGTAGGGACCGAGGCCGAACAGGCTGAAGTAGGCCTGGTTCGCCGCGGGAACGACATCGGGATCCGCGCCGGTCAGCGGGCGGCGAACGCCCTTGGGCCGACCGGTGGTGCCCGAGGTGTAGAGCATCGGCGCGCCGATGGACCGCTCGTCCGGACGACCGGTGTCGGCGGCGCCGAGCCAGGACACCGGCCGGAAGCCGGGGATGGTGCCCGCCGAGAAACGGGCGTCGGCGGACAGTTCCGCGAGGTCGGCGGCCTCGGCCGCGGTGTCGGCGAACCGCTCGCTGGCCAGGAACGCCGACGCCTCGCTGTCGCCGAGGATGTAGGCGATCTCCGGCGCGGTGAGGTGCCAGTTCACCGCGACGATATAGAAACCGGCTTGGTAGGCGGCGAAGTACGCGGCGATGGCCTCGACCCCGTTGTGCAGCATGCTGACCACCACGTCGCCGGTGCGCAATCCGATGCCGCGTAGCCCGTTGGCGTACCGGTTGGCGAGGGTGGCCAATTCTCGATAGCTGATCTCTCTACCGTCCGGGTCGACGAGGGCGATCCGTTCGGGATCGGCCTCGGCGATATTCCACAGTCCGAGGACTTCCGTTGTCTGCTGGCTCACCCCTCGAATTTAGAACGTGTTCTACATGGTGACAAGGGGTTGGAGCCGACGCATTTGTTCGGCATCCGAGACCGAGATCAGCATCATCGTCACGCCCGCGTCCTCCCATTCCTTCAACCGGGAGCGGACATGGGCCTCGTCGCCGAAGATCGCGGTGTCGGTGATCAGCTCGTCGGGCACCGCCGCCGCGGCCTCGGCCTTGCGTCCCGCCTGGAACAGTGCGGAGATCTCGTCGACCTCGGCGGCGTAGCCCATCCGCTTGTACACCTGAGCGTGGAAGTTCAGCTCGGGCGCGCCCATGCCGCCGATGTAGAGCGCGCTCACCCAGCGCATCCGCTCGATCTCGCCGGCCGGATCGTCGGTGATCACCACCTGCGCACTCGCCGCGATCTCGAAGTCGTCGCGCGAACGGCGCGCGCCCGGCCGCGCGAAGCCCTCGTCGAGCCACTCGTTGTACATCCCGGCCAGTCGGGGCGCGTAGTAGATCGCGAGCCAGCCGTCGGCGATCTCAGCGGTCTGTGCGACGTTCTTCGGACCCTCCGCACCCAGCCAGATCGGCAGATCGGCGCGCAGCGGATGCACGATCGGCTTGAGCGGTTTGCCGAGCCCGGTCGCTGCGGGACCTGTGTAGGGCAGGCCGTAGTGCTTGCCGTCCGACGTCACCGGCGCCTCGCGGGCCAGCACCTTGCGCACGATGTCGACGTACTCGCGCGTGCGCCGCAGCGGCTGCGCGAAGGGCTGTCCGTACCAGCCCTCCACCACCTGCGGTCCGGAGACGCCGAGGCCGAGAACGGCCCGGCCGCCGCTGAGGTGATCCAGCGTGAGCGCGTGCATCGCGGCCGCCGCGGGAGTGCGGGCCGACATTTGCGCGACCGAGGTGCCCAGCCGCACACGCTCGGTGGACGACCCCCACCAGGCCAGCGGGGTGAAGGCGTCCGAGCCCCACGACTCGGCCGCGAACACCGCGTCGAAGCCGGTTTCCTCGGCCGCGACCACCAGCTCGCCTGCGTTGGCGGGCGGCTGCGCGCCCCAGTATCCGAGTTGCAATCCGAATTTCATGATCGGCGCCCTTTCGGCGAATCCTTGCGAGCAGAATAAGAACCTGTTCTACTCGATATCGTGACCCAGGGGAATACCGCAGTGGAAGTATTGAGTGCACCCCTGAGGGTGCGATTCGACTACACCAGGTCCGTCGGACCCATCATCGGCGCATTTCTGACCGGACTGCGCGAACGCCGGATACTCGGCGCGCGCGGCAGCGACGGGCGAATACTCGTGCCACCGCCCGAATACGATCCACACACCAGCGCGGCGCTGGCCGAACTGGTCGAGGTCGCGGCGACCGGCACCGTCACGTCCTGGACGTGGGTGTCCGAGCCGTTGCCCGGCCAGCCGTTCGACCGACCGTTCGCATGGGCGCTGATCCAGCTCGACGGCGCCGACACGGCGTTGCTGCATGCCCTGGACGTGACCGACCCAGGACAACTCAGCACCGGAATGCGGGTCAGTGCCCGCTGGGCCGACGAGCGTTCCGGCCGCATCCAGGACATCGCCTGCTTCGAACCCGGCGAGCGCACCAGCCCCGCCGACTACTCCGAACAAACACCGATCACCATCCTGACCACGCCCGTCGACCTCGACTACAAGCACACGGCCTCTCCGCAGGAGAGCGTCTATCTGCGCGGGCTGGCCGAAGGCAAGCTCATCGGCGGCCGCTCCGAAGCGGGCGGTCGGGTGTACTTCCCGCCGCGCGGCGCCAACCCGACCGACGGCAGACCCACCGACGATCTGGTCGAGCTGTCCGACAAGGGCACGGTGACCACCTTCTGCATCGTCAACGTGCCGTTCCTCGGCCAGCGGATCAAGCCGCCGTACGTGGCCGCCTATGTGCTCCTCGACGGCGCCGACATCCCGGTCCTGCA
Organism: Nocardia sp. NPDC003183; assembly: GCF_053590715.1. NCBI lineage: Bacteria > Bacillati > Actinomycetota > Actinomycetes > Mycobacteriales > Nocardiaceae > Nocardia > Nocardia sp. NPDC003183. The sequence goes on along the minus strand of NZ_JBSFTG010000007.1, from coordinate 32,644 downwards.
CCTGATCCTCGGCTGCGAGGCCGACGAGGTGCGGATGGGCATGCAGGTCGAGGCGGTGTGGAAACCCCGCGAGGAGTGGGGCCACACGCTGGCCAATATCGACCACTTCCGGCCCACCGGGGAGCCCGACGCTCCCTACGAGTCCTACCAGCACCACCTCTAGAGAGGCGACGTTGACCACATCAGCATCCTCCGGCAGCGACGCGAGCCTGCCCGAGATCGCGGTGGTGGGCTTCGCCCACGCACCACACGTACCCGAAACCCACGGCACCACCAACGGCGTCGAGATGCTCGTGCCGTGCTTCCAGCAGCTCTACGCCGATCTCGGCATCACCAAGTCCGATATCGACTTCTGGTGCTCGGGGTCCTCCGACTTCCTCGCCGGACGCGCGTTCTCGTTCATCTCGGCGATCGATGCGATCGGCGCCGTCCCGCCGATCAACGAATCGCACGTGGAGATGGACGCCGCGTGGGCCCTCTACGAAGCGTGGGTGAAGCTGCGTTCCGGACAGGCGCAGACCGCACTCGTGTACGGCTTCGGCAAGTCGTCGGCAGGCACGCTGCGCCAGGTGCTGACCATGCAGCTCGACCCCTACCTGGTCGCACCGATGTGGCCCGACGCGGTCTCGATCGCGGGTCTGCAGGCACGTGCCGGCCTGGACTCCGGCCGGTGGACCGAGCAGGACATGGCGGCGGTCGCGGGCGGTGACCTCGGCGCACCCTACGTAGCCGACCCGCTGCGCGCCCACGACATCGCGCCGATCACCGACGGCGCGGCCGCGATCGTGCTCGCGGTCGGCGACCGTGCGCGCGAGCTCTGCGAGCGGCCCGCGTGGATCACCGGAATCGCGCACAACATCGACGCCCAGGCGCTCGGCGGTCGCGACCTGACCCGCTCCCCCTCCACCACCAAGGCGGCCGCGGTGGCGACCGGCGGCAACACCACCTTCGACGTCGCCGAGCTGCACGCGCCGTTCAGTCACCAGCAGTTGATCCTCGCGGAAGCGATCGGGCTGTCCGCGGACACCCGGATCAATCCCTCCGGCGGCGCCCTCGCCGCCAATCCGATGTTCGCCGCGGGTCTCGAACGAATCGGCAGCGCCGCCCAAGCCATCATGTCCGGCACCGCGAACCGGACCCTCGCTCATGCGACCAGCGGCCCTGCGCTGCAACAGAATCTGGTCGCCGTCATGGAGGTCAAGTGAGCTTCCCCGCAGCGGTGCTCGGCACCGGCCAAACCCATCACGTGACAAAACGTACGGACGTGTCCATGTCGGGCATGTGTCGTGAGGCCATCGATCGCGCACTCGATGACGCGGGTCTGACCATCGCCGACATCGACGCTGTCGTCGTCGGCAAGGCCCCCGACTTCTTCGAGGGCGTCATGATGCCCGAGCTGTACATGGCCGAGGCGCTCGGTGCGGCGGGCAAGCCGTTGATCCGCGTGCACACCGCGGGCTCGGTCGGCGGCTCGACCGGCGTCGTCGCCGCCAACCTGGTGCAGGGTGGGGTGCACAAGCGCGTCCTCGCCATCGCCTGGGAGAAGCAGTCGGAGTCGAATGCCATGTGGGCGTTGTCGATTCCGGTGCCGTTCACCATGCCGGTCGGCGCGGGCGCGGGCGGCTACTTCGCCCCCCACGTGCGCTCCTACATCCGTCGCTCGAACGCGCCACTGCACATCGGCGCGATGGTGGCGGTGAAGGATCGACGCAACGGCGCGAAGAACCCGCTCGCACACCTGCATCAGCCCGACATCACCCTCGAGTCGGTGCTGGCCTCCCAAATGCTCTGGGATCCCATCCGTTTCGACGAGACCTGCCCGTCGTCGGACGGCGCGTGCGCCGTGGTGATCGGCGATGCCGAGGCCGCCGCGGTGGTCGAAGCCGAGGGCAAGAAGGTGGCCTGGGTACACGGCACCGCGATGCGCACCGAGCCGACCACCTTCTCCGGTCGCGACCAGGTGAATCCGCAGGCGGGCCGGGACGCGGCCACGGCCCTGTGGAAATCGGCCGGGATCACCGATCCCCTGGAAGAGATCGACGTCGCCGAGATCTACGTGCCGTTCTCCTGGTTCGAGCCGATGTGGCTCGAGAATCTCGGCTTCGCGGCCGAGGGCGACGGCTGGAAGCTCACCGACAAGGGTGAGACGGAGATCGGCGGGCGCATTCCGGTGAACCCGTCGGGCGGCGTCCTCTCGTCCAACCCGATCGGCGCCTCCGGCCTGATCCGGTTCGCCGAAGCGGCCAAGCAGGTGATGGGCCGCGCGGGCGCGTACCAGGTGCCGAACGCGCGCAAGGCCCTCGGTCATGCGTACGGCGGTGGCTCCCAGTACTTTTCGATGTGGGTCGTGGGAAGCGAGCGTCCGGCATGAAATTCACCCTCGGTGTCGCACTGAGCCCCTTGGATCAGCTCACCGAGCTGGCCAAGACGGCCGAAGAATGCGGGTTCACCTCCATCGGCCTGCCCGATTCGCTGTTCTACATGAAGTCACAGGCCGCCGACTACCCGTACACCCCGGACGGCAGCCGCTTCTGGGGGCCGGAGACTCCGTGGGTGGATCCGCTGATCGCCGCCGCGTCCATGGCCGCGGTCACCACGAACCTGCGCTTCTACACCAATGTCCTCAAGCTCGGCTCGCGCAATCCGCTGCTGCTGGCCCGACAGGTCGGCTCGATCGCCAACCTGTCGGGCAACCGGTTCGGGTTCGGCGTCGGGATCGGCTGGGCACCTGAGGAATTCGAATGGTGCGGTGTCCCGTACGCGCGTCGCGGCGCCAGAGTCGACGAGATGATCGAGGTCATCCGGCTCGTCCTCGACGGCGGCATGGTCGAATTCCACGGCGAGTTCTTCGATTTCGACCAGTTGCAGATGAGCCCGGCGCCGAGCGAGCGGGTGCCGTTCTACATCGGCGGGCACACCGGCCCGGCGCTGCGCCGGGCCGCCCGCATCGGTGACGGCTGGACCTCGGCGATGATGAAGTTCGACGACCTGGTCACCACCATCGGCACGCTGCGCGATCTGCGTGCCGAATACGGCCGGTCCGAGGAGCCCTTCGAGATCCAGTCCGTCTGCATCGACAAGTTCGGCCGCGACGGCTATCAGGACCTGGCCGACGCGGGCGTCACCGACAACATCGTGGTGCCGTGGCTGGCCGACGGCATCGGGTTCGACGGCGAACTGGCGGCCAAGCAGGACTCGCTGCGCAAGTTCGCCGAGAAGTACATCGCCGACCCCATCATCGCGAAGGTGCAGCCATGACCACCATCGAACGCACCGCCCGTGCCGCGGGCCTGGCATCTCAGGCCGCGGTCAGGGCGAAGGACCGGGCGGCCTGGGTCGCCCTGTTCGCCGAGGACGGCATCGTCGAAGATCCCGTCGGTCCTTCGGGTTTCGATCCGGAGGGCGTCGGCCACCGCGGCCACGAGGCCATCGGCGCCTTCTGGGACAAGGCCATCGCCCTGACCGAATCCATCGAATTCCGCTTCGAGGACTCCTTCGCCTGCGGGAACGAAATCGCCTTCACCGGCCTGATCCGCACCACCATGGCCGGCCACGTCATCGACGCCGAGGGCGTGTTCACCTACAAGGTCGATGCCGACGGGAAGATCGCCGCTTTGCGCGCGTTCTGGGAAGTGGACCGCGCGGTCGCGACCACGCGTCCCGTCGTCTAGCAGTAAACGCGAGAACAGCCCGGGACCTTTCGGTCTCGGGCTGTTCTCGTTGTCAGCGACTCAGTGCGCGACGGGGCAGCCGGCGGGCTTGTAATCGACCGGCAGCTCCTTGATCCCATTGAGCCAACCCGAACGCAGCCGCTTCGGATCACCGATTTGCGTGATATCGGGCAGATGATCAGCAATCGCGTTGAAGATCAGATCGACCTCGAGCCGAGCCAGGTTCGCGCCGACGCAGAAGTGGGCGCCGGTGCCGCCGAAGGCCAGGTGCTGGTTGTCGGCGCGGGTGATGTCGAACGTCTCCGGGTTCTCGAACACGTCCTCGTCGAAGTTTGCCGAGCGGTACAGCATCACGAGCCGCTGGCCCTTCTTGATCTGCACGCCGCCGAGTTCGGTGTCCTCGAGCGCGGTGCGCTGGAAGGAGGTCACCGGGGTGGCCCAGCGGATGATCTCGTCCGCCGCGGTGGCGGGGCGCTCCTTCTTGAACAACTCCCACTGGTCGGGGTTCTCCATGAAGGCGATCATGCCGTGGGTGATGGCGTTGCGGGTCGTCTCGTTGCCGGCGACGGCCAGAACGATCACGAAGAAGCCGAATTCCTCCGGCGTGAGGTGCTCGCCGTCGACGTCGGCCTCGATCAGCGTGGTCACCAGATCGTCGGCCGGACAGGCCTTCCTGGCTTCGGCCATCTGGTAGGCGTAGCCGAGGATCTCCATCGACGCGGCGACCGGATCGGCGGTGCTGTCGGGATCGTCGTAGCTGGTCATGTCGTTGGACCAGTCGAAGACCTTCATCCGGTCCTCCTGCGGCACACCGATCAGTTCGGCGATCGCCTGCAGCGGCAGCTCACACGCCACCTGGGTGACGAAGTCACCGCTGCCGGACTCGAGGGCTCGCTTCACAATGCCCTCGGCACGGGCCGAGAGTTCGGCGCGCAGGCCGTTGATCGCGCGCGGGGTGAAGCCCTTGGCGATCAACTTGCGCAACTTGGTGTGCTCGGGGGCGTCCTTGTTCAACAGGACGAAGCGCTGCAGTTCGATCTGCTCGCGCTGGATGTCGTCGTTGAAGCGCGGGATCGCGGTGTTCTCGAAGGTGGAGAACACATCGCTGCGGCGCGACACCTCTTTGACGTCGGCGTGCTTACTCACCACCCAGAAGCCGTCGTCATGGAACCCGCCCACCTCGGGCGACTGCGGGTTCCACCAGATCGGGGCCGTACGACGCAGTTCGGCGAACTCCTCGGCCGGAATCCGCTCGGCGTAGATCGCCGGGTCGGTAACGTCGAACCCGTCCGGCAGGTTCGGCCGGGCACCCGTCACGGGGCCGGCGTGTGCGGTGCTCGGATCTACCACCAGATGTCTCCTTCGACAAACTGAAACACGTTCTATAATCATTCAAGCATAGCGGTCGCCGCGACGGAAGAACCTCGCGGTTTTACCCTGAGCTCAAGATCAGAACCTGTTGCAGTTATAAGGGAGAATCACATGGGCACACCCGTGATCGTCGAGGCCGTGCGGACCCCCATCGGCAAACGTCGAGGGCAACTTTCGGGACTGCACGCCGCCGAATTGCTCGGCCTGGCCCAGCGCGGACTACTCGACCGGGCGGGTCTCGACCCGGCCGAGGTCGAGCAGGTGATCGGCGGCTGCGTCACCCAGGCGGGCGAGCAATCCAACAACGTCACCCGCGTCGCCTGGCTGCACGCGGGCCTGCCGTGGCAGACCGGCGCGACCACGATCGACGCCCAGTGCGGCTCGGCCCAGCAGGCCAACCACCTCATCGCGGGCCTCATCGCCACCGGCGCGATCGACGTCGGCGTCGCGTGCGGCGTCGAGGCGATGAGCCGGGTGCCGCTCGGCGCCAATGTCGGCACCGAGGCGGGGCCGCGACGGCCCGCGTCGTGGTCGATCGATCTGCCCGACCAGTTCGGCGCCGCCGAGCGCATCGCCCGCAGGCGCGGGATCACCCGGTCCGATATCGACGAATTCGGTTTGCGCTCCCAGCAATTGGCGGCCAAGGCGTGGGCCGAGGGCCGCTACGACCGCGAGGTACTTCCGGTCTCGGCGCCGGTACTCGATGGCGAGGGCGTGGCCACCGGCGAAAAGGTGGAGGTCGCCCGCGACCAGGGCCTGCGGGCGACCACCCGCGAAGGGCTGGCGGCGCTGAAACCGGTCGTGGCCGACGGCATCCACACCGCGGGCACCTCGTCGCAGATCTCCGACGGCGCCGCCGCCGTGCTGCTGATGGACGAAACCGTCGCGCGCCGAAAGGGTTTGCGTCCGCGCGCCCGGATTCACACCCAGGTACTCGTCGGCGCCGAACCGGAGTTCCATCTGGACGGTCCGGTGCAGGCGTGCACCCGACTGCTCGAGCGCTCCGGAATGACGATTGGCGATATCGATCTATTCGAGATCAACGAAGCATTCGCGTCGGTCGCACTTTCGTGGGCTGCCGTACATCAACCTGACATGGAACGGGTAAATGTCAACGGCGGCGCGATCGCAATCGGGCATCCTGTGGGCTCTACCGGCTCCCGATTGATCACGACCGCGTTACACGAACTCGAACGCACAGGTCAGGGCACTGCCATGGTGCTGATGTGCGCCGGCGGCGCACTGGCGACGGGCACCATCATCGAGCGCCTGTAGACTGGCCCTTACCGAAACCGGGCGCCCAGGTTGAACATTCATCCCAGGGCGCCCGGAACGTGTCGTACGCCACAAAGTCACGGGGGGCAGGGGGATCATGAGATGTCAGCTATCTTTGGGCTATCATGAGGGCATGGTGGAAGAACCCCGCGACGGGCACGAACCCGGGCACCCCAGCGCTCCACAAGAGTCGTTGGCGCGACCCGCAAACGCGACCGCCGCCGCCCCTGCACGCAGGTGAGCGTCGGAAATCGTAGAGAAATCCCCAATCAGGCGTAGGTTTTCAGTTACTGAGCCGCTAATATCAATGATACGTATCCGAGATAACGACTGTTAGTACAGTGAAGGGAATTGGGCGGCTCACAATGGCTGATTTCGCGGCGCGGCTGAACAAGCTGTTCGAAACCGTGCATCCCCCGGGGCGCAAGCCGCACACCAACGCAGAGGTTGCGGCTGCGCTGACTGCCTCCGGGCATCCGATCTCGAAGCCGTATCTCTCGCAGTTGCGGTCGGGACAACGAACGAATCCGTCCGACGAGACGGTGGCCGCCCTGGCGAAGTTCTTCAAGGTCAAGCCTGACTACTTCTTCAACGATATCTACGCGGCCAAGATCGATCACGACCTGGAGCTGCTCGCGCAGCTGCAGGGTTATGGACTTCGTCGACTGTCGAGTAGGGCATTCGACCTGTCCGAAGAATCACAGAATCTGCTCACCTCGATGGCGGAGAAGCTACGGGCCAGCGAAGGCTTGCCCGAAATTCCTCCGGACGGAACAGAATAGGATCCACGCAGCGGCCGGCCTGACGCACCTGATGGTGTCCTGGGTACGGCCGTAAATAGGTCGGATACGCAGACAACGGGCCTGAGACGGTGTAAATCACCAGCTCAGGCCCGTTTTCTGCGTATCCGACCTAGGTCGAGGAAGCGGCGTTCTGCGGTGCCGTCTTCGCGTCGGCCACCGCGTACTCGTACTGATTCGACAGCGCCAGCACCCAGCCGCGGGGGCTGATGCCGGGCGGCGGTGCGATCCATCGCGCGTCGACGAACAAGTCCCCCAACGGATTTCGCGCCCACTCGGCCACCACCGCGGCCCGTTGCGGCACCGAACTCGGCGGCTCACCGGCCGCCGGGATCACGATGCCGCTGCCGGAGAGCAGATACAGCGCGTCCATCACCTGTGCCATGTGATCGGAAGCCTTGAGCTGGGCCGAGGTGGCGTTCTGTTCGGGCGCGACCACCTCGGGGAACCGGCCGACCATCAACTGGTGCAGCGGACGGATCTTGCGCAGCAGGAGCTTGGCCCGCCACCACAGCTCGATCACGATCGACACGGCACCGAGCGCGATCAGCAGCGCCGCGATCTCCCACGCGGCCCAGCCCCACAGCGGTTCGTTGGGCGGCGTCGGCGCGGCATTCTGGAACGCGCGGCCCACATTGGCGACCGCGAGCACCGCGACCATCGCGGTGCCCGTGATGTAGATGGCGATGCCACGACCGAGGATCGTCCAGTCCAGGTTGCGCAGACCGGTGGTGACGATGAACACCGCGCCGAGCGCGACGGCGATCCAGCCGAAGGTGAACGACCACGCCAGGGTGATCGCGATGGCCACCGCGCCGACGCCGTACACGACCATCGCGACCTGGCGCAGGTTGCGCCGCGAGACCACCGGCCACGCCGCCGAGGCCACCACCGAGGTGGCCGTGGTGAACAGGATCCAGGCGGAGATCACGAGACCGGTGGACAGCCAGCCGCTGTGCACACCGCCCTTCATCAGGTTGTCGATGGCAACAGCCATCTCGGGTATGGCGACGGTGACCGCGAGTGCCACGGCGGCGACCGCGACGACGATGGCCACGCGGGCGGTCGTCGCGGGCTTCACCAGCACGCGACCCACTCGCGCACCCGCGGCAACCCAGACCAGCAGGGCTGTCAACCAGAGTGTCATCCGAGTGCCTCATCGAATCGAAGGACCGAGACGCCTGCGCCCCGGTTGCTGAATACGCGCAGGCGCGTCATGAGCATGGCCGCGAAGGTCTCGGCTTCCCATTCGGCGAGATCGTCGGCGCCGTCGTCGACGATCTGCGCGTGGGCGCGCTGGCTGAGCATGTAGGCGATCAGATCGTCGCTGACCTCGAGGGTCGTCTCCACCGCGGGCGCGCCCTCGTGGTCGAAGACGATGTGGCCGAGTTCGTGGGCGAGGGTGTGATCGCGACTCGGGAGAGCGTCGGCGAGCACGATGATGTCGCGTTCGGGGTAGAACCGGCGCTGACCGCACACGCCGGGGCCGAGGTTCGCGCTGGTGATCTCGATTTCGCGTTTGCGCTCCAGCGAGATGGCATGGACCACCTCGTCGAGGCTGGTGGCGTCGGAGTCGGCGGCCACCGCGCACACCGCGTCGACGGCGGCGGCGACGCGGCGATAGGACCGGGAGGTGCTCTGGGTCTTGCTCTTACTCATCGAAGATCCCCTCACGACCTCGGTCCGAAGAACTCGGCACGCGCCGCGTTCACCCGCGCTTGGGCTGCCGCGGCACCTTGGAAACTCACTGCGCCCGAACCGGTTCCGGCCAGTGTGAGCGCTATCAGGCCGCCGATCACCGACAGGAGTTCGGGTTCGGGCAGGCCGCTGTTGTCACTGGTCGGCTTGAACTCGTGGTTCGGCTTGGCCGCCGGTGCCGGTGCCGCCGCGGCGGGTGGTGCGGCGGGGGCCGGAGCCTCGGCCGCCGGTGGTGCGGCGGCTGGAATGGGTACTGCCACAGCGATATTCGGGACACCGGGGACCGCGGGAGTGGGTGGGATCGCGATCGACGGAAGCGCCGGAACGGCCGGGACCGAAGGGATCGGGATCAGCAACAACAGCAGGGGCGAGGCCGAGCCGACCGCCGCCGAACCGACAGCGGCGGAACCGACAGCGGCCGAGCCCGCACCCGCGGAACCTACTGCGGCGGAACCGGCGGCAGCGGAACCCACTGCGGCAGAACCTGTTCCGAGGACAGCAGAGCCCGCGCCGAGGGCGGCCGAACCGGTACCCGCGGCGGCCGAGCCGACTGCGGCCGAGCCGGTACCGAGTACCGCCGCGGCACCGGCCGAACCCGTGCCGAGTACCGCCGCGGCACCGGCCGAACCCGTGCCGAGCACTGCGGCGGCGCCTGCCGAGCCGGTGCCGAGGACGGCGGCCACGCCAGCGGAACCGGTACCGAGAACCACCCCGAGACCTGCCGAACCGGTACCGAGCAGCACTCCGAGCCCCGCGGAACCGGTACCGAGGACCACGCCCGCGGCGGCCGAACCCGCGCCTGCCGCGGCCGAACCCGCGGCGGCCGATCCGGAGAGCGGGCCCGCGACTTCTTTCTTGGGAACGTCAGCGCTGGACTGGCCGGGGATGGTGAGCGGGGTCCATTCGCCTTCACCGGCGACCGGGGCGCCCGCCTGCGGAGCAACCGGGTCGGTACCGGGAGCCGGGTTGGTCGCCTGACCGTTGCCGTTGCCTTGGTTCTGCCCCTGACCGGGCAGGCTGAGCTCATCGGGCTTGGGAGTCGGAGTGCTCTGACCGCCGTTGCCACCGCTGCCGTTGCCCTGCCCCGAGCTTCCGCTGCCGGGGGCCTGCGCGGCAGGCGTCGGCGGCTTTTCCGGGGCGGCCATGGCGACCGCGGGCCCTAACAACGCACAGCCGGCCAGCACACTCGCAGCGGCAAACACGCGCAACATGCGACCAATGGCCATGCGCTAGATCATCCCCTTAGTTATTCAGCGCAGAATTACCCCCGGTCGCGACACATTCCGGGATCGACGAACAGTAGCCCATAGTAAACCCACGGTCCCGGGACCGCAGAAGAGAGCAAGAGTCGTCCAGCCCCCTGGACGTGTGTGACATGCCATAAGTGCAGGCCGGGGACATTTCCCCGGCCGCACGCCTCAAAGTTTGCTATGCACCGTACACAGGCTCCGGCGGGGTGCTCTTCTCGATCAGTTCCTTGACAACCGGACCCAGTTCGGCGGGGTTCCAGCGAGCGCCGCGATCGACCGGAGTGCCGTGCATCCAGCCCTGCGCCAGCGCCACCTTTCCGCCTTCCACCTCGAACATCCGGCCGGTCACCCCGGCGGATTCGGTGCTGCCGAGCCACACCACCAGCGGTGAGACGTTCTCCGGAGCCATCGCGTCGAAGCCCGCATCGGGGGCGGACATGGTGTCGGCGAAGACCGTCTCGGTCATCCGGGTGCGGGCGGCGGGAGCGATGGCGTTCACGGTCACGCCGTAGCGCCCGAACTCGGCCGACGCGGTCAGTGTGAGACCCGCGATACCCGCCTTGGCGGCGCCGTAGTTGCCCTGGCCGACGCTGCCCTGCAGACCGGCGCCGGAGCTGGTGTTGATCACGCGGGCGTCCACCGGGCGGCCCGCCTTCGACTCGCCCCGCCAGTACTCGGCCGCGTGCCGCATGGTGGCGAAGTGGCCCTTGAGGTGCACGCGTACGACAGCGTCCCACTCGTCCTCGCCGAGGTTCACCAGCATGCGGTCACGCACGAAGCCCGCGTTGTTGACCAGCACGTCGAGGCCGCCGAAGGTGTCGACGGCCTGACGGATCAGGCGGCGGGCGCCTTCCCAGTCGGCGACGTCGTCGTAGTTGGCGACGGCCTCGCCACCGGCCGCGACGATCTCGTCGACGACCTGCTGAGCGGGGGTTTCCGTGGTGGCTGCGCCGTCGAGCGCGGTGCCGACATCGTTGACCACCACGCGGGCGCCCGCCGCGGCGAAGGCCAGGGCGTGGGCGCGGCCGATTCCGCGGCCTGCGCCGGTGACGATTACGATGCGGCCTGCGCAGATCACCTGGTCAGTCATGTGTAGCTCCTGTGTTTATTGGCGGCTGGCGCCGCGGGATTTTCGGCCCTGAGGGCCTCACATCCGAAGGGCGATACTGCGCCTTCGGCGTTCCGTCTCGCCCTTCGGATGCGAGGCGGCCGAAAATCGTGGTGGTTGGGTTGGGTGGGTGGCGTTGGTTGCGGCAGGTGGGGAATGTTCAGTCGCTGGACGGGATGACTACTGCGGGTTCGCATCGGCGGCTAGTTGTTCGTGTTGGCGGCGTCCAGGAAGGCGGGGCGTTCGCCGCCGCCGTGGACGAGCAGGGCGGCGCCGCTGATGTGGGCGGCCAGGGGGGAGGCCAGGAACAGCGCGGCGTTGCCGACGTCGGCGGGGTTGGCCAGGCGGCCGAGGGGGACGGTCTTCGCGACGGCGGCGACTCCGTCGGCGTCGCCATAGTGCAGGTGGCTGAGTTCGGTTTCCACCGGACCGACGACGACGGAGTTGAGCCGGACCTTCGGGGCCCATTCGACGGCCAGTGAGGAGACCAGGTTGTCCAGGCCCGCCTTGGCCGCGCCGTAGGCGGCGGTGCCGGGTGAGGGGCGGTGGCCGCTGACGCTGGTGATCATCACGATCGAGCCGCCCGCGTCCTGCTTCTGCATCAACGCGTTCGCCTGCTGCGAGATCAGCAGCGGCGCGAGGAGGTTCAGCTCCACGATCTTGGCGTGGAATTTGGGGCTCGCGGCGTCGGCCATCGCGAACGGCGCACCACCCGCGTTGTTCACCACATGGTCGATCCGGCCGTGCCTGGCGACGATCTCGGCGAACATCGCCGGCACCGCGTCGACATCGCGCACATCGCAGGTGAGGTGTTCGGTGCCGCGGTCCCCTACCGTGATCGGCTCGTCGGCCGGTCTGCGTGCGCAGGTCAGCACCGTCGCGCCCGCGGCGAGGAAGGCCCGGCTGATTCCGGCGCCGACACCTCGGACGCCACCCGTCACCAGAACGATCTGCTCGGAAAGGTCGATTTCTACAGCCACCGTGTTAACCTACCAAGCAATTGCTTGCTTTGTCTCGGGTTCGCCGGGGCGCGCACGAGGAGACATCGCGATGGGGATAAACCGTCACACCGAAGCCGACGGGGTAGAGGTCGTCACAGTCGACTACCCGCCGGTCAACGCCCTGCCCTCGGACGGCTGGTTCGCACTGGCCGACGCCGTCCGGGCAGCGGGCCGCAACCAGGAGACCCGGGTGGTCGTGCTGCGCGCGGAGGGCCGCGGGTTCAACGCGGGCGTCGACATCAAGGAGATGAACGCCGACGTCGGCCATACCGCGCTGATCCGCGCCAACCACGGCTGTTTCGACGCCTTCGCCGCGGTCTACGACTGCGAGGTGCCCGTGGTCACCGCAGTGAACGGCTTCTGCCTCGGCGGCGGCATCGGCCTGGTCGGCAACTCCGACGTCATCGTCGCCTCCGACGACGCCACCTTCGGCCTGCCCGAAGTGGACCGTGGCGCGCTCGGCGCCGCCACGCACCTGTCCCGGCTGGTCCCCCAGCACCTGATGCGCACCATGTTCTACACCGCGGGCAAGCTCACCGCCCAGCAGCTGCACCACTTCGGCTCGGTGTACAAGGTGGTGCCGCGCGCCGAACTCGACGCCGCCGCGATGGACGTGGCGAAGAACATCGCGAACAAGGACGGCCGCGTGATCCGCGCCGCCAAACGCGCGCTCAACGGCATCGACGTGCAGGACGTGCACCGTTCCTACCGCTACGAGCAGGGCTTCACGATGGAGCTCAACCTCGCCGGTGTCGCCGACGAGATCAGGGCGCGCTTCGACGACGATCTCGCCGCGCAGAAGAAGGAGAGCTGAAAGCCATGCGCGACAAGAGAATGACCCTCGACGAGGTGGTCGGTGAGCTGCGCAGCGGCATGACCATCGGGATCGGCGGCTGGGGTTCACGACGCAAGCCGATGGCGCTGGTGCGCGCCCTGCTGCGCTCCGACGTCACCGACCTGACCGTGGTCACCTACGGCGGCCCCGACCTGGGTCTGCTGTGTTCGGCGGGCAAGGTCCGCAAGGCGTACTACGGATTCGTGTCGCTGGATTCGGCGCCGTTCTACGACCCGTGGTTCGCGAAGGCGCGCACCGAGGGCGCGATCACCGTGCGCGAGATGGACGAGGGGATGGTGAAGTGCGGGCTGCAAGCGGCCGCCGCGCGACTGCCCTTCCTGCCGATCCGGGCCGGGCTCGGATCGGCGGTGCTCGACTTCTGGGAGGGCGAGCTGAAGACCGTCGCGTCGCCGTATCCCGCCGCCGACGGTCGCGTCGAGACCCTGGTCGCGATGCCGGCGTTGAATCTCGACGCGTCGTTCGTGCACCTGGATCTGGCCGACAAGCACGGCAACGCCGCCTACACGGGCGTCGACCCGTACTTCGACGATCTGTACTGCCTGGCGGCGGAGCGTCGCTACGTCTCGGTGGATCGCATCGTCGAGACCGAGGAACTGGTGAAAGCCGTTCCGCAACAGTCGATCATCCTCAACCGCATGCTGGTCGACGGTGTGGTGGAGTCACCCGGTGGCGCGCACTTCACCTTCTCCGGCAGCTACGGGCGCGACGAGAAGTTTCAGAAGCACTATGTGGCGGCCGCGAAGACGCCGGAGTCGTGGGCCGAGTTCAAGGCCCGCTACCTGGATGTCTCCGAAGAGGAATACCAGTCCGCGGTAGCCGCGTTCGCTGAGGAGCAGAAGCTATGACAATTACTCGTGCTGAGGTCTGCGTCGTCGCCGCCGCGGAGATCTTCCGCGGGGCCGGTGAGATCATGGCCAGCCCGATGTCGACAGTCACCACCATCGGCGCCCGGCTGGCCCGGCTCACCTTCGAACCCGACCTGCTGCTGTCCGACGGCGAGGCGCTGTTCTTCGCCGAGGTACCGGCGATCGGGGCCAAAGCCCCTGTCGAGGGCTGGATTCCGTTCTCCCGGGTGTTCGACGTGGTCGCCTCGGGCCGTCGCCATGTGGTGATGGGCGCCAACCAGATCGACCGGTTCGGCAACCAGAACCTGTCGGCCTTCGGTCCGCTCCAGCAGCCGACCAGGCAGATGTTCGGTGTGCGTGGCGCGCCAGGCAACACCATCAACCACGCGACCAGCTACTTCGTGCCCCGCCACAACAACCGGGTGTTCGTCGAGAAGGTCGACATCATCTCCGGAATCGGTTACGACAGAATCGATCCCGAGAATCCCGCGTACCGCTTCCATCATCTGCACCGGGTGGTGACCAACCTGGGCGTGTTCGACTTCAACGGTCCCGACCACACCCTGCGCGCGCTGTCGCTGCACCCGGGCGTGAGCGCGGCCGAGGTCGCGGAGAACACCTCCTTCGAGATCGCCGAGCTGGGTTCGGCAGGCGAGACCAGGCTGCCGACCGAGGAAGAGCTGCGGATCATCCGAACCGTGCTCGATCCCAAGGGTTTCCGGGAGAAGGAAGTAGCGGCATGAGCGCGCGCTTGCGGACTCCGCTGACCGAGCTGGTCGGCATCGAGCACCCGGTCGTACAGACCGGCATGGGTTGGGTCGCCGGCCCCCGACTGGTCGCGGCCACCGCCAACGCGGGCGGACTCGGCATTCTCGCCTCGGCGACGATGACGTTCGAGGAGCTCGAGGCGGCGGTCGCCAAGACCAAGTCGCTCACCGACAAACCCTTCGGCGTGAACATCCGCGCCGACGCCACCGACGCGGGCGAGCGCATCGAGCTGCTCATCCGCGAGCAGGTACGCGTCGCGTCCTTCGCGCTCGCGCCGAAGAAGGAACTCATCGCCCGGCTCAAAGACGCCGGTGTCGTGGTAGTTCCGTCGATCGGTGCCGCCAAGCACGCGGTGAAGGTGGCGTCCTGGGGCGCCGACGCGGTGATCGTGCAGGGCGGTGAGGGCGGTGGGCACACCGGCCCGGTCGCCACCACGCTGCTGCTGCCGTCGGTGCTCGACGCGGTCGATATCCCGGTGATCGCGGCGGGTGGCTTCTTCGACGGTCGCGGCCTGGCCGCCGCGC
Organism: Nocardia sp. NPDC003183; assembly: GCF_053590715.1. NCBI lineage: Bacteria > Bacillati > Actinomycetota > Actinomycetes > Mycobacteriales > Nocardiaceae > Nocardia > Nocardia sp. NPDC003183. The sequence goes on along the minus strand of NZ_JBSFTG010000007.1, from coordinate 17,477 downwards.
TGTCCTACGGCGCGGCCGGTGTCGCGATGGGCACCCGCTTCCTGCTCACCCAGGAGAGCACCGTTCCCGAGGCCGTGAAGCAGGAGTACCTGGCGCGCGGCCTCGGGGACACGGTGGTGTCGGTGAAGGTCGACGGCATGCCGCATCGGATGCTCAACACCGAACTGGTGACCAAGCTCGAGCACTCCGGCGGCTGGCGCGGCCTGTCGGCGGCGGTGTCGAACGCGGCCAAGTTCAAGAGCATGACCGGCATGAAATGGTCGACGCTGATGCGTGACGGTCTGGCCATGCGAAAGACCAAGGACCTCAGCTGGTCTCAGGTCGTGATGGCGGCGAACTCGGCGATGCTGACCAAGGCCGGTCTCGTCGAGGGTCGCACCGACGCGGGCGTGCTGCCCGCGGGCCAGGTCACCGGCATCATCGACAGCCTGCCGACGGTGGCGGAGCTGATCGACGGGATCGTCGCCGACGCCATCGTCCGGATCGAGGCGGTCTCGGCGCTCACCGTCGAGTCCGCCGCCGAAGCCCACTGACCCGGAGCCGTACCCGGCTCCCGCCACGAACTCGCCCCGATCGACGGCCCTGAGCCAACCGTCGGTCCCACGGGGGCGATCGAGCACCGGACCCGATGCCGCACTCACGAGGTGCGCATCGGGTCCGGTGCATTTTCGGTTCAGGGCGTCTCGTGGTCGCGACACGCGCTCGAACCCGCTCCCGACGGTGCCCGGTCGCCTAAAGTTTGCCGGACATCGACATCGCACCGGGAGGTCGCATGGACGCCGAGTTCTCACGGCAGGTCCACGACTCTACGGTGCCGGTATGCGCGATGATTGCCACCCTCCTCGCCGCGCCCTTCGGCCCGTGTCCGCCCCATCGCCACACCGACCCGCAGGAGTAGCGCGATGACAGCCTCGGAACAGACCGCGACCAAGAAGATGCCGCTGCTGACCTTGTCGGCGATGGTGGTCGGCTCCATGGTCGGTGCGGGCGTCTTCTCGCTGCCGCGCAACTTCGGCCAGGCCACCGGCGGATTCGGCGCGATCATCGCCTGGACGATCGCCGGCACCGGAATGCTGATGCTGGCGTTCGTCTTCCAGACGCTGGCCGTGCGCAAACCAGACCTCGACGCCGGTGTCTACGCCTACGCGAAGGCCGGCTTCGGTGAGTACCTCGGTTTCTTCTCCGCGTTCGGGTACTGGGCCAGCGCCTGTGTCGGCAATGTCAGCTACTGGGTGCTGATCAAGTCCACCCTCGGGCAGGTGCTGCCCATCTTCGGTGAGGGCAACACCGTTCCCGCGGTCCTGCTGTCGACGGTGTGCATCTGGGCGTTCCATTTCATGGTGCTGCGCGGGATCCAGGAAGCCGCCACCATCAACCAGATCGTCACCGTGGCCAAGCTGGTGCCGATCCTGGTGTTCATCGTGGTGCTGCTGTTCTACTTCGACCCCGGTGTCTTCGCGGACAACTTCTGGGGCGGCGACGCGTATTCCGAATCGCTGGTCGAACAGGTGCGTTCGACCATGTTGGTGACAGTGTTCGTGTTCCTCGGCATCGAGGGTGCGAGCGTGTACTCCAGGTACGCGCGCAAGCGCGAGGACATCGGTCGCGCCACCGTGCTCGGCTTCCTCAGCGTGCTGGCTATTTTCGCGTCGGTGACCATGGTGTCGTTCGGCATCATGCCGCGTGACGAACTCGCCGTGGCGCAGCAGCCGTCGATGTCGCCGGTCTTCGAATCCGCTGTCGGTACCTGGGGTGCCTGGTTCATCAGTATCGGACTGATCATCTCGGTCCTCGGCGCCTACCTGGCCTGGACGCTGATGGCCGCGGAGGTGCTGTTCGTGGCGGCGAAGGACCGGGACATGCCGTCGTTCCTGGCTCGGGTCAACGCCGCGAATGTGCCGGTGGTCGCGCTGATCTTCACCACCGTGCTGATCCAGATCGTGCTGGTCACCACGCTGTTCTCCGACGACGCGTTCACCTTCACCCTCAAGCTGTGCAGTTCGCTGTCGCTGGTGCCGTACCTGCTGGCCGCGGCCTACGCGCTCAAGCTGGCCTACACCAGGGAGACCTACGAGCGGATCCAGCCGGGCGACCGCACCAAAGAGCTCGTCATCGCGTTCGTCGCCACCTTCTACACCGCGTTCATGCTCGTCGCGGCCGGCCTCGAATTCCTGGTGCTGTCGTGCATCATCTACGCGCCCGGCACCATCCTGTTCGCCCTGACCCGTCGCGAGGCGGGCAAGCGGATCTTCTCGCTCTGGGAGGCGGTCCTGTTCGGCGCCGTCGCCCTCGGCGCCGTTGTCGGCATCGTCGGCCTGGCGACCGGCGCCATCTCGATCTGAGTCCGCCCGATCTTTCGAGGAGCAGAAATGACCGGAACCCCCGCCACCGCGTTCGGCGTCCATTCCGAAGTCGGCACACTGCGCAAGGTGCTGGTCTGCGCGCCCGGCCTGGCGCACGAACGGCTCACCCCGACCAACTGCGACGACCTGCTCTTCGACGACGTGCTGTGGGTGCAGAACGCCAAGCGCGACCACTTCGATTTCATGACGAAGATGCGCGACCGTGGCGTCGAGGTGGTCGAGCTGCACAATCTGCTCGCCGAGACCCTCGCCGTGCCCGGCGCGAAGGACTGGATTCTCGACCGCAAGATCGTGGCCAACGAAGTCGGGCTCGGGCTGATCGACGACACCAGGGCCTACCTGGACTCGGTGGACGACCGGACCCTGGCGACCTACCTCATCGGCGGACTCGCGACCGCGGACCTGCCCGCCGAATTCCGTTCCGGTTACCTGGCGCTGGCGCGCGAGCAGGCCGGGGTCCGTGAGTATCTGATGCCGCCGCTGCCGAACACGCTCTACACCCGCGACACCACCTGCTGGCTCTACGGCGGCGTCACCCTCAATCCGCTGTACTGGCCCGCCCGGCACGACGAGACGCTGCTGATGGCGGCGATCTACGCGTTCCATCCCGACTTCACCGGCGCGAAGGTCTGGTGGGGAGATCCCGAACAGGATTGGGGGCTGGCCACTTTCGAGGGCGGCGATGTGATGCCGGTCGGCAACGGGGTGGTGCTGGTCGGGATGAGCGAACGGACGTCCCGGCAGGCGATCACCCAGGTCGCCGCGTCGCTGTTCGCCGCCGGTGCCGCCGAGCGCGTGATCGTGGCGGGGATGCCGAAGCTGCGCTCGGCCATGCACCTCGACACCGTGTTCACCTTCGCCGACCGCGACCTGGTGACGGTGTATCCCGACATCGTCTACAACATCCACCCGTTCTCCCTGCGGCCCAGCGACCGCGCACCCGGTGTCGAGGTGACCGAGGAGACCGCGCCGTTCCTCGACGTGGTGGCCGCATCGCTGAACCTGCCGAAGCTGCGGGTGGTGGAGACCGGCGGCGGCTACTACGCCAACGAACGCCAGCAGTGGGACAGCGGCAACAACCTGGTCGCGGTCGAACCCGGCGTCGTGTTCGCCTACGACCGCAACACCCACACCAACGCGGCCCTGCGCAAGGAAGGCGTCGAGGTGATCACCATCGTCGGCGCCGAACTCGGCCGCGGCCGCGGCGGCGGCCACTGCATGACCTGTCCGCTGATCCGCGACGCCGTCGAGTTCTGAACGCGGCGATCAGCGGGGGCGCACCTCGACGCGGTTGTCGTGGAACACCGCGCCACCGCCGTAGTCCGAATCTCGTTCGGCGATCGTGGCGTTCACGGTGGCACCGCCGGTGAACTTCGCCCAGCGGCCCTTGGTGGTGCCTGCGACTCCGGGCCGCACCCGGTCCGATACCTCGGCGACGGCCTCGAAGGAGCCGCGATCGTTGGAGACGACCACCGCGGCGCCGTCGGCGATGCCCCGCGCGGCGGCGTCGCCGGGGTGCAGGGTGATGCTGGATTCGCCTGCGCGACGCCGCAATTCCGGGTTGGAGCCGAAGGAACTGTTCAGGAAGTAGTGCGAGGCGGCGGAGATCAGCACCAGGCCGTCGCCTGAATCGGCGGGGGGTGTGTAGTCCGGCAGCGGGTCGTGACCCGCCGATTCCGCTCTGGCGGAAACGAACTGGAGCTTGCCGGCGGGCACCGGACCGGCCTGCACCTTGAGGAATCCCTCGGCCCTGAGCCGGTCGAGGTCGTAGCCCTTCAGCAGCTGGCCGGCCAATTCTTCGTCGGAGTCGTACAGCGCCGGTTCGGTCAGACCCAGCCGATGCGAGAGTCTGCGGAAAGTCTCTGTCGTGGACAGGCATTCGCCCGGCGGCTCGACGGCGGGCTCGTTCCAGATCAGGTAGAGGTGGCCGTAGCCGGCGAGCACGTCGAGGTGCTCGGGTTGCATCGTGGCGGGGAGCACGATGTCGGCGTAGTCGACGGTGTCGGTGCCGAAGTGCTCGAGGACCACGGTGAACAGGTCCTCGCGCGACAGCCCCTCGATCACGCGACGCTGGTCGGGATTCGAGCCGACCGGATTGGCCCCGATCACGAACAGTGCCTTCACCGGCGGCTCATCGGTCTCGAGCAGGGCTTCGCCGAGTCTGGTCATCGAGAGTGTGCGGACCGGGTGCGCCAGCAGGTCGTCGCGGGTCAGCGCGGCTTCGTCGAGCCGGAAGTGCCCGCTGGTCGAATAGTGCAGTCCCCCACCGGGTATCGCCCAGTCGCCGGTGACACCGGGCAGGCAGGCGAGCACGCGCAGGGCCATCCCGCCGCCGGCGTGGCGCTGCATGCCCTGGGAGGCGCGGATCGCGGTCGGCCTGGTGCGCGCGATCCGCGCACCGAGCGCGACGATCTGATCTTCGGGAACGCCCGTGATCGCCGCGGTGCGTTCCGGCGTGAATTCGGTGATGCGGTCCCGGAATTCGGGCCAGCCCTCGGTGTGTTCGGCGATGAACTCCTCGTCCTGCGCGCCGAGCGAGACGATCACGTGCAGCAGGCCGAGCGCCAGCGCCGCGTCGGTGCCGGGCAGCGGGGCGATGTGCTCGTCGCAGCGTTCGGAGGTCTTGGTGCGCACCGGGTCGATCGACACCAGGTACGCGCCGCTGTCCTGCACGAACTTCCACAGATGATGGCCGGAGGTGAGCGGGTTGGTGCCCCACAGCAGGATCAGTTTCGACTGCGCGAAGTCCTCGGGGTCCATGCCGCCGGAGGTGCCGAGGGTGTAGCGCAGGCCGGTGCCGCCCGCGACCGAGCAGATGGTCGGCGCGTGATGCGACGCCCCGAGCAGGTTGAACATCCTGCGCCCCGGAAAGCCTTCCAGCCCTTGGATATAGCCCAGGCTGCCGGTGCCGTGGAACGGCCAGACCGCCTCACCACCGAATTCGTCGATGATGCCGGTGACGCGCGTGGCGATCTCGTCGAGCGCATCGTCCCAGCTGATCCGCTCGAACTGGCCCGACCCCTTCGGCCCCACCCGGCGCATCGGATACCGGAGTCTGCCCGGCGCGCCGACCTGCTCGAGATACCGGTTCACCTTCACGCACAGCGCACCGCGCGTGACCGGATGGTCCTTGTTCCCGCGCAGCCCCGTGGCCACCCCGTCCTCGACGGTCACCACCCACGAGCACGCGTCGGGGCAATCGAGCGGGCATGCACCGAGCACCTTCACCAGGCCATCATAGGTGGGATGAATCACCCCCGCCGGGGCCGGACGTGCCCGCCGCGCTGCGGCGCTGGGATGTGGCGACCCAATGGTGGCGAACGAAGAGTGGTCCCCGGCGAAACCCGCCGAGGACCACCATTTTTCGAACGGCGGAGCTACTTCTTGTCGGCGTCGAGACGCTCGATGATCGTGACGTTAGCCGTGCCGCCGCCTTCACAGATGGTGAGCAGGCCGTAGCGGCCGTTCACCCGCTCGAGCTCGTTGAGCAGCGTGGCGAACAGCTTGGCGCCGGTCGCGCCGAGCGGGTGGCCGAGCGCGATGGCCCCACCGTTGACGTTCACCTTCGCGGGATCGGCGCCGATCTCCTTGATCCAGGCCAGCACCACGGGGGCGAAGGCCTCGTTGATCTCGATGACGTCGATGTCGTCGATGGTGAGGCCGGTCTTCTCCAGCGCCCACTGGGTGGCCGGGATCGGCGCGCTGAGCATGAAGATCGGGTCGGCGCCGCGCGCGCTGACGTGATGGATGCGGGCGCGCGGGGTGAGGCCGTATTCCTTGACCGCCCATTCCGAGGCGAGCAGGGTGGCGCTGGCGCCGTCGGAGATCTGGCTGGCCACCGCCGCGGTGAGCGGGCTGCCCTCCGACAGCGGCTGCAGCGACGCCATCTTCTCCAGGCTGGTCTCGCGCGGACCCTGATCGACGGTGAAGTCGCCGACCGGCACGATCTCGTTGTCGAAGCGGCCCTCGGTGATGGCGGTCTTGGCGCGCTGATGACTCTGCAGCGCCCAGCGCTCCATGTCCTCGCGGCTGATGCCCCACTTCTCGGCGATCATCTCGGCGCCCTTGAACTGGGAGACCTCGCCGGTGCCGTAGCGCGAGTCCCAGCCCTTGGCGCCGATGAACGAGGACTCGAAGCCGTAGGGCTTGGCCGCGAGCATGGCGGCGCCGATCGGGATGGCGCTCATGTTCTGCACGCCGCCTGCCACGATGACCTCGGCGGTGCCGCTCATGATGGCCTGCGCGCCGAAGTTGATCGCCTGCTGGCTGGAACCGCACTGCCGGTCGACGGTGACGCCGGGGACCTCTTCGGGGTATCCCGCGACCAGCCACATGGTGCGGCCGATATTGCCCGCCTGCGGGCCGAGGTTGTCGACACAACCGACGATCACGTCGTCGACGACGGCCGGGTCGATGCCCGTGCGCTCGACGAGCCCACGCAGCGCGGCCGCGCCGAGATCGGCGGAATGCACCTCGGCCAGCGCGCCACCGCGCTTGCCGACCGCGGTACGCACCGCATCGATCACATAGGCCTCCCGCAACGGGGCATAGGGGCGGCGCTCGGCGGATGCGGTCATGATGGAACTCCTATTTCGCGGTGCTCCCGGGCAGGGTCAGCCCGTCGAGCACGATGGTGAGATATTGCTGGGCAAGGTTTTGCACGGTGATCGGGCCACCGGGGGTGTACCAGCGGACCGCGACCCACACGGTGTCGCGCAGGAAGCGGAAGGCCAGTTCCACGTCGAGTTCGGGCCGGAAGCTGCCGTCGGCCACGCCGGCGGCGAGCACGCGGTGCCATAGGTCGCGGAACTCGGTGTTGAAGTCGCGGATATAGCCGAACCGCTCGGCGTCGCGCAGGTTCTTGGCCTCGGCCTGGTAGATCGCGACGGCGGCGTGATGGCGGTCGAACGACTCGTAGGACGCGATCACCAAGGACTCCAGGGTGTCTCGCGAGCTCATGCTCGCGCCCGCGATCTCGCGGTAGCGACCGAACAGGTCGTCGAGGAATCCGCGCAGGATCTCGTCGACCATCGATTCCTTGGAGTCGAAATGGTGATACAGGCTGCCCGACAAGATGCCCGCCGAGTCGGCGATATCGCGCACCGTCGTGGCGCGCAGTCCACGTTCGGCGAACAGGTCGGCGGCGAGGTCGAGGAGTTCGGCGCGGCGGGTGCGTTTCACGGTGTCGGGTGCGGTCACACCCGTCATCGTACAACCAAGCACTTGCTTGGTTTCGGAGAACCCGCCACGGCGATCATGCGCGCTGGCTGCTCACCGAGACAACCTCGCCGGTCAGATACGAGGTGTAGTCACTGGCCAGCATGGCGATCGTCGCCGCTACTTCCCACGGTTCGGCGGCGCGACCGAAGGCCTCGCGCTCGCTGAGCGAGTCGAGCAACTCGGTCGAGCTCACCTTGTCCAGGAACGGGTGGCGGGCGATGCTCGGCGCGACGGCGTTGATCCGCACCCCGAATTCGGCGGCTTCGACCGCGCTGCACCTGGTCAGCGCCATCACCCCCGCCTTGGCGGCGGCGTAGTGCGCCTGGCCGTGCTGGGCACGCCAGCCGAGGACGGAGGCGTTGTTCACGATCACGCCACCGTGGCCCGCGCCGCGGAAGTACCCCAGCGCCGCACGGGTGCAGCGGAAGGTGCCGGTGAGGGTGATGTCGAGAACCTGGTCCCACTGCTCGTCGGTCATGTCGACCACCGGGGTCTCACCGCCGAGGCCCGCGTTGTTGACCATGATGTCGATCCGGCCGAGTTCGGCGGCCGCGTCGGCCAGCAGCTGATTCACCTGCGCGGTGTCGCGGACATCGCAGACCACGGCACCGACCCGGCGCTCGGGGAACTCCTTGGCCAGCAGCTCGGCGGTCTCGGTCAACCGGCGCTCGTGCCAGTCGGAGACGACCACGTCGGCGCCCTCTTCGAGGAGCCTGCGCGCGGTCGCCGAGCCGATGCCGGTGCCCGCGGCGGCGGTGATCACGGCCGTCCGGCCCGCGAGCAGGCCGTGTCCGGGGATCGAAGCCGGCGCGATCGACAGGGACTTGTTCGCGCCCGAATAGGTCTGCTCGGTCACGGGCGTGCCTCTCGCGGGAGACCGAGCACACGCTCGGCGATGATGTTGCGCTGCACTTCGTTCGAACCTCCATAGATCGTGTCGGCGCGGCTGAACAGGTACAGCCGCTGCCATGCGGTCATGTCGTCGGGGCCGGTGAGCAGGCCCGTCGCGCCTTGGACGGCCATCGCCAGTTCGCCGAGGTCGCGATGCCAGTTGGCCCACAGCAACTTCGACACCGAGGCGCCGCCCGCGTCGTCGTGGTCCTCGCTCATGGTGCGCAGCGCGTGCGCGCGCAGCACCCGCAGTCCCACCCAGGCGCGATCGAGGCGATCGGCGATCAGCGGGTCGTCGGCGGCGCCGGTGCGCCGGGCCAGGTCTTCGATGTCGGCGAGCTCGCGCGCGAAGCGGATCTGCTGGCCGAGGGTGGAGATGCCGCGCTCGAAGGTGAGCGTGCCCATCGCGATTCGCCAGCCGTCGCCCGGCGCGCCGACCACCAGGTCCGCGTCGGTGACGGCATCGTCGAAGAAGACCTCGTTGAACTCGGAGGTGCCGGTGAGCTGTTCGATCGGCCGCACTTCGATGCCCGGCTGGTTCATCGGGACCAGCAGATAGGACAGGCCCTTGTGACGGCTCGAGCCGCGCTCGGTGCGGGCGATGACGAAGCACCAGTCGGCGACGTGCGCGAGCGAGGTCCAGATCTTCTGGCCGTTGATCACCCACTTGTCGCCGTCCAGGCGCGCGGTGGTCGAGACGGCGGCCAGGTCGGAACCGGCGCCGGGCTCGGAATAGCCCTGGCACCACAGTTCGCCGACCGAACGCACGCCCGGCAGGAAGCGCTTCTTCTGCTCCTCGGTGCCGAAGGCCAGCACGGTGGGGCCGAGCAGTTCCTCGCCCACGTGCGAGACCCGCGCCGGCGCGTCGGCCTTGGCGTATTCCTCGTGGAAGATCACCTGCTGACGCACACTGGCGCCGCGACCGCCGTATTCGACCGGCCAGCCGAGGCAGGTCCAGCCCGCCGCGGCGAGGTGGCGGTCCCAGGCCAGCCGCTCGTCGAAGAATTCGTGTTCGCGGCCGGGTCCACCGGTGCCGCGCAGGTCAGCGAACTCGCCCGAAAGATTTTCGGCGAGCCAATCGCGTATTTCCGCGCGAAACTCCGCGTCGGAAGTCGCGGTATCGGAATCTGAGGTCTGGATCACGCCCACCTCGGTAGGATAACCTACCAAGCACTTGCTTTGTTAGCTGCTTCGGAAGAACAGCGAACCGCACAACGGTGAGGACCCCGTGACACCCCCTGCACAAACCACTCCGCAGGCGCTGCGCCACATCGCAGCGGCGCATCCGCACGAGCCTGCCCTGATCGACGGCGCGATCCGCCTGGACTGGACCGAGCTACTCGACCAGGTCCGGGTGGCCGCCCGCGCCCTGATCGCCCGTGGCATCTCCCCCGGCGACCGGGTCGCGATGTGGGCGCCGAACACCTATCACTGGGTGATCGCCGCCCTGGCCGCGCACTCCGCCGGGGCCGCGCTGGTGCCGCTGAACACCCGCTACGTGGCGGCCGAGGCCGTCGACGTGCTGGCCCGCGTCGACGCGAAGGCCTTGTTCGTCGCCGGTCCGTTCCTCGGTCGCGATCGGGCGGCGGAACTCGCGGCGGCGGCGCCGGAACTGGGTATCGGGACCGTCGTCGTCATTCCGATCGAGAGCGAGGCGGCTCCGGCCACGGCCGAGCCCGCACGCACGACGGTGACGTGGGACGAGCTGCTCGCACAGGCCGCGACGGTGTCCGAAGAAATCGGCGAGGAGCGGGCGGCCCAGGTCTCCCCCGACGACATCTCCGACATCCTGTTCACCTCCGGCACCACCGGCCGCAGCAAGGGCACCCTCGTCGCGCACCGGCAGGCGCTGGGGGTGGTGCGCGGCTGGGTCGAGTGCTCGACCCTGCGCGCGGGCGACCGCTACCTGGTGATCCCGCCGTTCTTCCACAACTTCGGTTACAAGGCGGGCATTCTCGCGTGCCTGGTCACCGGGGCCACGATCGTGCCGCAGGCCACCTTCGACGTGCCCGCCGCGCTCGCGCTCATCGAGTCCGCGCGGATCACCGTGCTCACCGGGCCACCGACGATCTACCAGACCATCCTCGAGCATCCCCAGCGCACCGAGCGTGACCTGAGCTCGCTGCGGGTGGCGGTGACCGGCGCGGCGACCGTGCCGGTGGTGCTGATCGAGCGAATGCGCGACGATCTCGCGTTCGAGGTGGTGATCACCGCCTACGGCCTGTCCGAAACGGCCGGTTTCGGCACCATGTGCCGTCCGTCCGACGACGCGGCCACCATCGCCAACACCTGCGGCGGGCCGATCGCCGACTTCGAACTGCGCCTGTCCGACGCCGGTGAGGTGCTGCTGCGCGGACCGAACGTGATGCTCGGCTACCTCGACGACCCCGAGGCCACCGCCGAGGCCATCGACGCCGACGGCTGGCTGCACACCGGCGACATCGGCATCGTCGACGAGCGCGGCTATCTGAAGATCACCGACCGGCTCAAGGACATGTACATCACCGGCGGGTTCAACGTGTACCCCGCCGAGATCGAACAGACCCTGGCCCGGCTCGACGGCGTCGCCGAGTCGGCGGTGATCGGCGTGCCCGACGAGCGGATGGGCGAGGTCGGCAAGGCCGTCGTCGTCCGCAAGGCCGGATCGACGCTGACCGCCGACGAGGTCATCGCCTTCGCCGCAGGCAAGTTGGCGAACTTCAAAGTGCCCAGGCTTGTCGAGTTCCGCGACCAGCTGCCCTACAGCGCCGCGGGCAAAGTGCTCAAGCGTGAGCTACGTGAGGAGAAGTCGTGAGTTCCGAAACCGAGACCGAGGTCGTCACCTACGCGGTGCGCGGATCGGTCGCCGTCGTCACCATGAACCGGCCCGATTTCCGCAATGCGCAGAACTCGAAGATGACCTATGCCCTCGATGCCGCCTTCGTGCGCGCGGTCGAGGATCCCGAGGTCAAGGTGATCGTGCTGGCGGGCAACGGAAAGCACTTCAGCGCAGGCCACGACATCGGTACCCCGGGCCGCGACCACGACGTGCACTACGAGAACAAGGCCGCGCTGTGGTGGGACCACCTCGATCGCCCCGGTGGCGACCAGCGCTTCGCGCGCGAGTCCGAGGTGTATCTCGGCATGTGCAGGCGCTGGCGGGAGATCCCCAAGCCGATGGTGGCGATGGTGCAGGGCGCGTGCATCGCGGGCGGGCTGATGCTGGCCTGGGTGTGCGACCTGATCGTCTGCTCCGATGACGCGTTCTTCTCCGATCCGGTGGTCCGGATGGGCATTCCGGGTGTGGAGTACTTCGCGCATCCGTGGGTGATGGGGCCGCGCGCGGCCAAGGAGTTCCTGTTCACCGGCGACCGGTTCGGGGCGGCCCAGGCCAAAGAGTGGGGCATGGTCAACCGGGTCGTGCCGCGCGAGCAGCTGGAGGCCGAGGTGATGGGGCTCGCGGAGAAGATCTCCGCCATGCCGCAATTCGGGCTCGCGCTCACCAAGAAGGCTGTCAACCAGGCCGAGGATCTGATGGGCATGCGCTCCGGCATGGACTCGGTCTTCGGGCTGCATCATTTCGCACACGCGCACAACGCCGAGGTCGGCGCCGATTCACTCGGCGGGATGAACGCCCGCTCGATGAAGGCCACCGCCACCTCTACCGAACAGAACGGGACGAAGTAAGTGGATCTCGAGATCGACCCGGCTGCCCGGGAATTCCAGCTGGAGGTGCGCGAGTTCCTCGCCGCCAACGTACCGGCGGAGCCGTTGCCGTCGATGGATACCGCGGAAGGCTTCGCCGCGCATCGGGAATGGGAAGCGAAGCTGGCGCAGGCCCGGCTGTCCGCGGTCTCGTGGCCGCGCGAGTTCGGCGGGCGTGACGCGTCGATCCTCGAGTGGGTGCTGTTCGAGCAGGAGTATTACGCCGCGGGCGCACCGGGTCGGGTCGCGCAGAACGGCATCTTCCTGCTCGCGCCGACGCTGTTCGAGCACGGCACCCCCGAACAGCTCGCGCGGATCCTGCCGCGCATGGCGCGCGGTGACGACATCTGGGCGCAGGCCTGGTCGGAACCCGAGTCGGGCAGCGACCTCGCGAGCCTGCGCTCCACCGCACGGCGCACCGAGGGCGGCTGGCTGCTCAACGGCCAGAAGACGTGGAGTTCGCGTGCGTCGTTCGCCGATTGGGCGTTCGGCCTGTTCCGCAGCGATCCCGAGGCACAGCGCCACCACGGACTCACCTACGTGATGTTCCCGCTCACCGCCGAGGGCGTGAGCGTGCGGCCGATCCCCCAGCTCGACGGCGAACCCGGCTTCGCCGAGATCTTCCTCGACGACGTCTTCGTGCCCGACCACGACGTGATCGGCGGCGTGAACGAGGGCTGGCGGGTCGCGATGGCGACCTCGTCGAACGAACGTGGCCTCTCGCTGCGCAGCCCCGGCCGGTTCAGCGCCACCGCGCAGCGCCTCATCGACCTGTGGCGCGAGACCGCCGACCCGAGCGACACCGCGGCCAGGAACTCGGTGGTCGACGCCTGGCTCGGCGCCGAGTCCTACCGCCTGCACACCTTCGGCACCGTCACCCGCCTCACCGACGGCGGCCAGCTCGGCGCGGAGTCGTCGATCACCAAGGTGTACTGGTCCGAGCTCGACATCGCGATGCACGAGACGGCGCTGGACCTGCTCGGCTCAGCCGCCGAGCAGCGCAGCACCTGGACCGACGGCTATCTGTTCTCGCTCTCGGGCCCGATCTACGCGGGCACCAACGAGATCCAGCGCAACATCATCGCCGAACGCATCCTCGGACTGCCCCGCGAGAGCAAGCGATGAACGTCAATTTCTCGGGCCGAATCGCCCTTGCGAACACAGGAGGTCTGCGATGAGATTCGCGCTCAGTACCGAACAGCTCGACTTCGCCGCCGAACTGCGCAAGATTCTCGATGCCGGACAGGTGCCCGCAGCGGTGCGTGCCTGGGCCGACGGTGACACCACCAAGGGGCGCGCCCTGCTGCGGCAGATCGCCGACATGGGCGTCTTCGGTCTGATCGTCGACGAGAAGTACGACGGGGCGGACGCCACCACCGTCGATCTCGTGGTCGCGCTGATCGAACTGGGCCGCGGCGCCGCGCCCGGGCCCGTGATCGAGTCCGCCGCCGTGATTCCCGCTCTGCTGCAACGTCTTCCGGACGACGCACCCGCCCAGCGATGGTTGCCCGCGCTCGCGAGCGGCGAGGCGCTCGGCACCATCACCTTCGAGGCGCAGCGCGGCATCGCCCTCGACGCCGACATCGCCGAGCCGGTCCTCGTCGCCGCCGACGGCCGACTGACACTCGGCGTCGCGCCGACGGATTCGGTGACCTCGATCGACCCCGCCCGCAAGCTGTTTCGCGTGCGGGCCGAGGAAGTGATCGCCGAGGGCCCCGAGGCCGAAGCCGCCATCGACTACGCCTTCGACATCGGTGTTCTCGCCTGTGCCGCACAGCTCCTCGGTGCGGGCCGCTCGATTCTCGAGCAGACCACCTCTTACGCGAAGCAGCGCAAGCAGTTCGGTCGTGCGATCGGTGAATTCCAGGCGGTGAAACAGCAACTCGCCGACGTGCTGATCGCCTTGGATCTGGCCGAGCCGCTGGTGTACCGCGCGGCCCTCACACTGGATTCGGACGACCGCGCTCGCGATGTCTCGGCAGCCCTGGTGACCTGCGGCGACGCCGCCCATCGTGCCGCGCGTGCCGGGCTTCAGGTGCACGGGGCCATCGGCTACACCGCGGAATTCGACCTGTCGCTGTGGCTGACCAAGGTCGCGGCCCTTCGAACTGCGTGGGGCACCGCCGACTTCCATCGCGGCAGAATCGCCGACGCGCTACGCGCCGCCGAACCTGCGGCCGCAACGAGCTGAGACCCGCGATGCCACCGACGACACCGGCCGAATGCCGCGCGGGTCTGTGTCGCGGTGGCAGCCGAGTCCCGCCGAACCGCAGCCGACGCTCTCCCACCGCCGCCGCCATCACCGAGCCTTACGAGGAACCCCATGTCATCGAATGAACTACTCGAATTCCGGACCTCCGTGCGGGCCCTGCTCGGCAAGCACGCCACGTCGGCCGCGCTGCGTACCGCGATGGACACCGACCTCGGGTACGACCCGAAGTTGTGGCGGATGCTGTGCGAGCAGGTCGGGGTCGCCGCGCTCGCGGTACCGGAGGAGTGGGGTGGCGCGGGCGCCGGGCTCGTCGAATCGCTCATGGTCGTCGGCGAATTGGGGCGGACGCTGAGCGGTGTGCCGATGCTCGGGTCAGCGGTGCTCGGGGTGCAGGCGATTCTGCTGGCCGGTGACGAGCAGTCGTGCGCCCGGCTGTTGCCCGATCTGGCGGATGGGTCACGCACGGCGGCCCTGTGCTGGGCGGACGCCACCGGGTGGGATGCGGCCGGGGTCAGCGCGACCGGCGGAAAGCTCAGTGGCGCGGCCCATTACGTGCTGCACGGCGCTCAGGCCGACCTGCTGTTGGTGCTGACCGATGACGGACTGTTCGAGACGACAGCGGACGCCCCCGGCGTGGCTGTCACCGCGACCCCCGCGCTCGATCCCACGCGCAAGCTCGCCACCATCACCATCACCGATGCCCCCGCCACCCGGATCGGCACCGGCGACCCCGCCGCGCTGCGCCGCCGGCTGCGCGAGATCGCCTGGGCGGCACTGGCCGCCGAGCAGGTCGGCGCGGCCAGGCGCTGCCTCGAGATGACGGTGGAGTACACGGCCTCGCGCGTGCAGTTCGGTCGTCCGATCGGCAGCTTCCAGGCGCTCAAGCACCGGATGGCCGATATGTACGTGCTGGTCGAGTCGGCCGAATCGGCGGCGCTGGCCGCCGCACTCGCGGTGGCCGAGGACAGTCCGTCGGCCGCGGAGGACGTGTGGGTCGCGCGCAAGCACTGCACCGAGACCTTCTCCACGGTGGCGGCCGAGACCATCCAGTTGCACGGCGGCATCGCCATCACCTGGGAACACGACGCCCACCTCTATTTCAAGCGGGCGCACGCCACCGCCGAGCTGTTCGGCACCGGGCGTCGTCCGGTCGCGGCCTAGCTGTATTCATCGAAAGCCCTGGTCGCAGCTCCGCGACCAGGGCTTTCGGCATGCTGTGCGCCATTTCACCGAGCTTGGGCGCGGACCGGTCTGGATTTAGATAATTAGCTTATGTAATATAATCTCCTGTGAAGCAGACAGCGCAGCCATCGGCAGACGACATCGTGGTCGACCTGTTGGTCACCGCTGGTCGGCTCACCCGACTGGCCGGGGCGATCAGCAACGACGACCTGCCCCGTGCGGTCCTGCGGGCCCTTTCCGTGCTCGACGAGCACGGCGGGCTGCGGGTCAGCGATTTCGCCCGGATCGACAGATGTTCCCAACCGGCGGCAACGGCGCTGATCGGTCGACTCGTCACCGACGGCTTCGCATCCCGCACCAAAGACCCGCACGACTCCCGGGCAGTGCTCATCGAGCTCACCCCGGCCGGCCGGTCCCGCCTCACCGAGGCCAGACGCGCGTTCGCCGCCGCCATGGCACCCGGACTGGCCGATTTCGATCTCGATCGGCTGATCCGCCTCGATACCGACATGAACGACCTGCTGACAGCCCTTCGCTCGGTTGCCCGCGGTCATCAGTGATGCAAACAGGAGCGCCAGTGAGCACCCCCCAGCTGACTCGCGACGACAACGCCGCAACCACCAACTCCCAGCCCAAAGCCGTGTGGGCCGTCGCTTTCGCGAGCGTCATCGCGTTCATGGGCATCGGCCTGGTCGATCCCATTCTCAAGCCCATCGGCGAACAGCTGAACGCGACGCCGTCCCAGGTGTCGTTGCTGTTCACCAGCTACATGGCCGTCACCGGCGTCGCCATGCTGGTCACCGGCGTGATCTCGAGCCGCTTCGGCGCGAAGAAGACGCTGCTGTCCGGGCTGGCGATCATCATCGTGTTCGCCGCGCTGGCGGGCATGTCCGGCAGCATCGGCGAGATCATCGGCTTCCGCGCGGGCTGGGGTCTGGGCAACGCCCTGTTCATCGCGACGGCGCTGGCCACCATCGTCGGCGCGGCCACCGGCGGCGTCGCCAAGGCGATCATTCTCTACGAGGCCGCGCTCGGCATCGGCATCGCGACCGGCCCGCTGCTGGGTGGCGTGCTCGGTGGAATCAGCTGGCGCGGACCGTTCTTCGGAGTCTCGGTGCTGATGGCCGTCGCCTTCATCGCGATCGTCGTGCTGCTGCCCGAAACGCCGAAGGCCGCGCACCCCACCTCGATCACCGCGCCGTTCAAAGCCCTGCGGCACAGAGGATTGCTCACCGTGAGCATCACCGCGCTGCTCTACAACTTCGGCTTCTTCACCCTGCTCGCGTTCACCCCGTTCCCGCTGGACATGGGCACCTACGCGATCGGCTTCATCTTCTGCGGCTGGGGCATCCTGCTCGCCCTGTCCTCGGTGTTCCTCGCCCCGAAACTGCAGGCGCGCTTCGGTTCGCTGCCGATGATGGCCTTGTCGCTGGGCCTGTTCGCGATCGACCTGGCCGTGATGGGGATGTTCACCGAACACAAGGTCGTGCTGATCGTCGGTGTGGTGATCGCCGGTGCGTTCCTCGGCGTGAACAACACGCTGATCACCGAGGCCGTGATGATCTCGGCGCCGGTCGAGCGCTCGACCGCGTCGGCGGCGTACAGCTTCGTCCGATTCGGTGGCGGTGCGGCCGCCCCGTGGGTGGCGGGCAAGCTCGGCGAGCACAACATGTCGCTGCCGTTCTGGCTCGGCGCGGTCTGCACGGCCGCCGCGGTCGCGGTCCTCTACATCGGCCGCGGCGCCCTGGCCCACATCGACGACCACGACCCGGCCCCCCACTCGATCGAGGAAGCACAGGCCATCACCGTCGGCGATTGAGAGCTCTATTTTTGGAGCGCTGGCGCGCTCGAGTTCGCGGCCCCGCCGGTCCCGTCGATCAGGTGCCGTTGCTTGCTCCTTCGTCGCCTACGCAACGGCACCTGAT
>NZ_JBSFTG010000006.1:0-293743 GCF_053590715.1 Nocardia sp. NPDC003183 | reverse complement strand
GTCGAAGGCGCCCTGCGCTGATCGGCGATGTGCGAGCCAGGGTCGAACCAGGCTCCGCGGCGCCTAACCGGCGACCCGGCCGCGGACCGGCCACTTCGTGGCCGCCGCTCCCTAGGGGTCGCGGGTGGTGGGTGGGAGTGCGGTCATGGCGGATTTGGGGTGCACGGTGTGGCTGGTGGTGTGGCGGACGGTGGGTGGAGGTTGGGGCTGGTAGTGCGGTGGTGTAGCGGACGGTGGGTGGAGGTTGGGGCTGGTAGTGCGGTGGTGTGGCGGACGGTGGGTGGAGGTTGGGGCTGGTAGTGCGGTGGTGTGGCGGACTTTGGGTGGAGGTTGGGGCTGGTAGTGCGGTGGTGTGGCGGTCTCTGGGTGGAGGGCGTGGCTGGGGTGCGGTAGCGGGTCAGAGGCACGAGGTGGGTGTGGATGTTTTTAGTGCGGTAGGCGCCTGGTTGGGGGGCTGTGCGGAGGTGGTGGGGGTTGGGTGGCGGGGGTGACCCGCTGATCACGTGCGGACATGGGTAACTGCGCAGCCACCTCTCAGCCGATACGCACATGACGTAAGGCCGAGGGCTGACGGTCGAGCTGCCGGACGACACGCTGAAGACTCGGGGGAGGCGGCCCAGGCAGCCGAAAAGGCCGGTAGCGGGAGTGCTACCGGCCTTTTCGGGGCTGCTCTGTGCCTACATGATGGTGATCAGTTGGTGCGGACCGACAGACCGGGGTTGTCCGAGAGGACGACGGTCAGGGGCTGGGCGAACAGCTGGGGGGTGTCGCCGGTGATGGCACCGATGATGTTCGGGATCTCGCAGATCGGGAAATCCGCGACCGAGGAGGCGCTGGAGATGCCGAGGGCCAGGCGGCCGGTGACGATGGCGCCGCCGGAGTCGCCGGGGAGGGCGCAGATGTTGGCCGAGAAGCTCTGGGTGAGCTGGCGGTCGCCGACCTGGACGGTCTGGTCGACACCGTTGATCACGCCGCAGCTGAAGCCGGTGCGGGCACCGGACTTGCAGACGGGGGCGCCGACCACGGGGGTGGCCACGCCGTCGACGGGGATGGGGGCCTGGCCGGGGATGCGGACCAGGTTGTTCTCGAAGCGGGCGCGCGCGTTGTCGTTGACGCGGATGATCGAGTAGTCCTGCTCGCCGAGCACCGACTTCTGGAAGGTGCCGAGCTGGGCGCCCGCGCGGTCGCCGTTGACCTCGTACACGGCGGCGGCGTTGCCGGTGCCCGCCGACTCGATGTCGGGGTTGCAGTGGCCCGCCGAGATGTTGATGACGTTGCCGGAGCGGTCGGTGCCGTTGAAGCCGAGCGAGCAGCGCAGCGAGCTGCGGCCGATCACCGAGGCGTAGCCGTCGCCGCCTGCCAGCGCACCGTTGCCGTCACCGGCGACGGGGGTGGCGGTCAGGTCGACGCGCTCGCCCGCCACCGGCGGTGCGGTGACGATGACGCGGGAGGGGTCGATGAAGCTGGGCAGCGGGAGCCCGGCCTGCTGCACGCGGACCGCGATCGAGTTGTTCACGGTGTCGACGACGACGCCACGCACCAGCGCGGAGATCTCCGGCGGTGCGGCGGCGAGCCAGTTCTCGAAGGCGGTCTTCTCGCCGCGCAGGGTGGACTCGCTCTTGGCGACGTTGCGGACCTCGAAACCGGCCGACTGCGCGGCTTCCCGGGCCTGGTCGGCGCCGGGGCCGTGCGACAGCGCGATGACGGCGTTGCCCTGGTCGCTCAGCCAGGAACCGGCGAAGACCTGCGGGAACTGACGCTGCGCGGTGGTGGAGAACGCGGCGACCTGCTGCGCGACATCGGCGCGGCGCAGGTATTCGTCGGGGGAGATCTTCAGATCCCGGGTGACCGCCTCGATGAGCTGGGCGGGCAGATCTGCGCGCGCGGGCTGCGCGTCGGCAACCGCCATCGTGGGGCCGAACAGCAGAAACGCCGCCGAAGCGGCGATTATCGATTTCCGAGCTCTTCTCGAGCTTCGCGCGGACGGGGTACGACCCATACGTGGCAGGAGCATGATCGGAACTATATGGGCTCGAGCGACTTATGCCTACTCGGACCGGGCAAGAGATTTCGCTCACCCGGTCCGGTCGGTGATTTGTCCCCGCTCAGCCCGCGTTGGGCTTGGTGCGCACCATGATTCCGGTGCCGAGGCCGCCGCCCGATGTGGCCTCGATGTCGGCCAGGATGGGCCGGATCGGGACGCCGAGCGACGCGGTGCCGCCGTAGGGGGCGAGCTGGGTGTTGGCCTCGGTGCAGTTGGGCGCACCGGAGGCGTTCGAGCCGCTGGTGATGCCGAGGGCGAGCGTGCCGGACACGATGGCGCCGCCGCTGTCGCCGCCGAGGGTGCAGGCGGTGCTGGCGAAGCCGCGGATCGTCTTGCTGACGCCCGCCTCGGTGAACAGCTGGGTCTCCACGTGATCGGCCGAGACGAACCCACAGGTGAAGGTGGAGGACTGGCCGGTCTTGCAGACCGGTGCGCCGGTGACGGGTTCGGCGGTGCCGGTGATCGTCAGGGTGGTGCCCTCGGCGCCGCGCACGCGAGGCTGGTCCATGCCGGCGTTCACCGCGCGCTCGTTGAGCTTGATCACCGAGTAGTCCAGCGAGGCGGGGCCGCCGAGTACCGCGCGGGCGAAGGTGCCGACTTCGGGACTGTTGGGGATGTCGCGCACGTTCGGGACGTAGACCGAGGCCGTGCCGCCGTTGTCGACGTTCGGGTTGCAGTGGCCGGCGGAGATATTGAGCGCGTTGCCCGCGGCGTCGGTGCTGTTGAACCCGAACGAGCAGACGTCCACGCCGCGCAGGTCGGCGTCGTGCAGGTCCTTCTTCGCGGTGATGTAGGTGTCGCCGCCCATCGGCTTGTACTCCACCGGGCCGCCGCCGCCGGGCGAGAGCACCACCTTGATGGTGGCGATCAGGGTGGGCAGGTTGAGCATGTGGCCGGTGCCGGTGTTGGCCACGTTGAGCACGAGCTGACTGTTGAGCACGTCGATCGCGATCGAGCTGATCGGCGCGGAGATCGCGGGCGGCAGGCTGGCGACCCACTGACTCAGTTGCACCAGCGCGCCTTCCAGCCCGCCGGCCGAGATCGGCGCGAGGTGGGTCTGGTAGCCGGCGGCGGTGACGAGCTTGCCCGCCTCGGCATCGGTGGTGGCGACGACGGCCTTGCCCTCGGGCGTGAGCCAGGCGCCGGCGAAGGTGTCGGGGTTCGCGGCACGGAAGTCGGTCGCGTAGTCGCGCAACTGCTGGGCGCGCGCGGCACGATCGAGGTACTCGGTGGGGGTCATCCCGAGGTCACGCGACAGTGCGGTCACCAATTCACCGGGTAACGCATCGGCCGAAAGTTGTAGTGGCGCAGCAGGTTCCGATGACGCGATGCCGGATCCGAGCAGGGGTGCGAGAAGAACAGTCGCGGCGAACCCGGCGGAGGCTGCCTTGACCGCGGCGCGACGCGCCACCAACTTGCGCATGAAATCCCTTCGTCGACAACCAGTGACCGAGAACACCGCCGGCGGCGATCATGTCGGTCAGCGCATCACTCTAGGGCACGCTCGCCCAGCTGGCGCGGTTACCGTCCGGCTGCTGGATTCAGCGCTGCCCCGGGATGGTCAGGGGCGCGGGGAGATAGCCCGGCGGGTAGGTCCCGAAGGGCGACCGGGGCTTGGTGGTGGTGGGGCTCGGTGGGGTCGTCGGCGGGGTGGTGGTCGGCTCCGGGGTGGTCGTCGGCGGCGCCTCGGTGGTCGGCGGCTCCGGTTCGTCGGTCGTGGTGACCGGCGGGGGCGTGGTCGACTCGACGACCGGCGGCGGAGGCGGCGCGGGCGCCGAGGTGGGCGACAGCGTTTCCGGGCTGGCATCGGAAATCGTCGGCGGTGCGACGGTTTCGGAATCGCGGATCAGGACCGAGACCGCGACCCCGCCGAGCAGCAGGCCGATGAGCGCGGCGGCGGCGATCAGCAGCGGGGTCTTGTTGCGCGCGGGTTCGCGGGCGGGCACCACCGCGGGCTCCGCGATCGGGGCGGGCGCGATCGGCGCCATCGCCTTCGTCGGCAGCGGTGAGACCGGCAGCGCCGCCGAGTATGCCTGCGCGGTCACCGCGGGCGGCGGCAGCGCGGGCATCACATCGGTGGCGATCGTGGCGTTCTCGGTGACGATCGGGTCGGGCGGGGTCGCGCCGGCCGGGGTGGCCAGCACCGCGACCAGCGCCGCCTGGGCGGCGGCGTTGGCGAAGGTCTTACCGGGATCGGCGCCGTTCGCGGGCTGGGGCAGCTCGTCCTCGCCGAGCAGGGCCACCGACTTCAAGCCCAGATAGTCCAAAGCCTCGCGAACGCCGCGCACGACCTCGGTCGACCAGGCCGCGGGGTGGGTGGCGTAGAACTCGGCCGGGCCGCTGAGGTGCTCGGTGGTGAGATCGATCAGGCAGAACATCGCCGTCGCGAGGAGGTCTTCGGCACGGTAGGCCTCGCCGCCGTCGACATCGACACCGGCCGGATCCCCGATCGCGCGCACGAAACCGGCGATCGAGTGGGCATGCCCGGTGGGAGCTGGTCCGCCGAGGGCGGCGTCACCGTCGTCGGACATGTGCAGAACCGAAGCACGCTCGATCACCTGAACCGTGCCGTCCTCGGTGACCACCGCGGCGATGCATTCGTCATCGGCGATACGCAGGCCGACCCCAGTGGCCATCGGCGGAACACCCCTCACTTCGGCGTCGACATCGTCCGCGCGAGTCACACCAGCAATCGGCCGTGTCCCATCGCGCGCAGCATTGACAGTAATTCCGATCGTGAGCGCGCGCCTAGTCGACGTCGGATCCGCGCGACGTGATGCTCTACGGTCTTCGCGGAAATGTACAGCCTCGCGCCGATCTCGCGATAGGTCAGACCGAGCAGGACCAGCTCGGCCACCTCGCGTTCCCGGTCGCTCAGTGCGCCGGACTCGCCGGTCAGGGGCGTGGGACCGGCTGCGGGCGGCTGTGGTTGTGTGGTCGGTCGCAGCGGCTCGACCGGCTGGGCTTGCGTGCGCACCGAACGCGCGAGCTTGAGCAAGGCGGTGGCGGTGGTCGAGTCGCTCGCCGCGAGGGCTGCCTCGCTGGCCAGGCGGGCGGCGTCCCAGGTGAGCCCGAGCTCGGCCAGTGCCGAGACCGCGGCCTCCACATCGGCCGCCGCCACCTGCCCCCGCAGCACGAGCACCCAGGTGCGCCCGGCGTCGGCCAGCACGGTGGCCTGCCGGTCACCCGCTTCCGCCGCCGTCTTCAGCGCGTGGGCGTGGGGCAGCAGCGCTCGGGGCGACTCGTCGGCCAGCGCGGCCTGCACGCCGTACCAGTGAAAGGAATTGGTCCAGGCGGGTGCGCGGCCCACTTTGCGGACCAGCACCCTGGCGGCATCGACGAGCGGTTCGATCCGGCGCGCGTCGCCAAGGCGGATACCGGCCAGCCACAGTTCGCCGATCGGCAACAGGCTCAACAGGTCGGCTTCCAGCTCGTCGAACAGTGGGCAGGCCGCGTGCCACGCGCGAGCCAGGGCGGCGTGATCGCCGCCGCGCCGGGCCAGTCCCACGGTCAGGGCGTGGGCGAGGAGTTGATCGCGGGGCGCGAGGGCGGGGATGTCGATCTCGGCGAGAGTGCTCGCGGCACGGCGTTCGTCGCCGCCGAGCAGTGCGGTCCACGCCGTCAGCACCGGAAGTTGCCGGCCACCACCCATGCCCGCCGCCCGGCGCAGCGCGTCACCGGCGCGACGGGGCTCGCCGCTGCCGAGGCAGAGCAGCGTGGCGATCGAGACGGCCGAGCAGGGCAGATAGCGATCGTCGCCGGTGTCGGTGTTGCCCGCCTGGATCAGGGCGGAAATCGCCGCGGCCGTTCCGGTTCCGTGCGGGTCGAGCGATTCGTCGAGCGCGCCCGCGATCAGCCGAGCGCCCGCGTCGGCCTCGGTCGGCGGCCAGTGCTGTGCTGCTTCGGACATGCGCGCGGCGCCGGCCTGTTCACCGGCCAGGGTGAGGACCATCGCCGCAGGCGCCCAGTCGGCGCCGATTCGGTCGGGTCCGAGCCAGTTGTACAGGCCGGCCGCACGGCTCACCAGTCCTCGGCGGATGAGCACGCTCGCGCAGATGCGCACCGCGGCGACGAGGTCGGCGCGTGCGACGTTCTCGGCGGTCAGCAGCGGTTCGGCCAGGCGTAGCGCGGTGTCGGTGTCGCCCGCGTGCGCGGCGGCCTCGGCCCAGCGCAGCGCGATCGACTCCATTGCCGCGCCTGCCGCGGCCGCCGCGGCGTAGCAGCGGGTCGCCTCGTCGGATTTCTCGGCTGTGCGACAGAGGAACTCGGCGAGCCGGGCATCGACGACGCCGGACTCGGCCAGGATCAGTGCGGTGCGATCACGGAGCAGACCCGCGTCGAGGCGCGCGGTGAGCAGCCTGCGCTGCACATCGACATATCGACGATCGCCGAGCAACGTCCGCAGCGGACCGACGGCGGGCGCGAGGAGCAGGTCGGCATCGGTGACCAGGGCGCCCGACCTGGCCCGGTCGATCAGGTCGTGGGCGGTGGCGGTGTCGACACCGAGCACCTCGGTGAGTTCTGTCGCGTCCAGTCCGGTTCCGGTCGCCGCGATGACCAGCGTTTCGAGCAACTCGGGTTCGACCGCTTCCAGCAGCGTTCGCGTCCAGACGGTGACGGCTTCGTCGACCGCTGCCTCACAGGTCTCCAGCGACGCGGCGTGGGCGCCCTTCAACGCCGCGACGACACCGCCGGGAATGCCCGCCGTGAGCTGATGGATACGCGCCGCGAGCGGCTGGGACACGGCCACGCCGAGTTCCCTGGCGAACGAGGTGATGTGGGCACTTCCCAGTGCTCGCAGATCCACCGTGCGGCCGTTGCGTGCCACCGCGTCGGCCAGCGCGCGCAGCTGGGGATCGTGTGGCCGAGGCTGGGTGGTCAGCACCACCGAGCGTTGCCCGGTTTCGATGGCCTCGCAGAGTGCGCGAAGCTCGGCGTCGCTGTAGCTGTGGATATTGTCGGCGACGAGCACTGCCCGGTCGGGAACCCCGTTCTCGACATCGTCGGCGGCGGATTCGACCACCGGTATGCCGCGGCGACGCAGGCGTGCGCGAACGGCGTCGAGCAGGAAAGTCTTTCCGGTCCCGGCTCGGCCGCGGATCAAGAGCAGCACCGTCTGCTGGTCGGCGTTGTCGAGATCGCGGAAAATGGTTCGGGCATTCGGGAAGGTGTCGTGGGCGATCTCAGCCACCATTTCCTCCGAGGACCTTGCCGGGCAGTTGCGTACCCGATTCGAGGGTTTCGCCGACCGCGCCGCCCACGTCGTCGAGCAGGCCGCCGGGGTCGACCTTGATGGTGGGGACCTGCGGCCGGGTCGGTGCGGGAGCGGGAGCGGGCGCCGGGGCGGGTGCTGGTGCGGGGGCAGGTGCCGGAGCCGGGGCGGGCGCCGGGGACTGCCCTGCGGGCGGCGCCTGGGCCGGTTGCTGCTCGGTGGGGCCTGGCTGGCCCGCTGTCGCCGGTGTTCCGTCGGCGGGTGCTCCACCGGTGGGTGCTCCGGCGGGTGCCGGAGTTCCCGCCGCGGGCGTGCCGCCAGGAACCCCGGCGTCGGTCGTACCGACCGGGATCGCGCCCGATGTCGCTGGTGTGCCGACGGCACCCGGCTTGGCCGGGTCGGTGACCACGGAGTTCGTGGCATTCGCCGTGCCGGCCGCACCGCCCGCGCCGGTCGCCGCGGGGGCGCCGGGGACCGATGGGGCGACGGTGGTCTCGGCGGGTCCGGTGGGTGAGAACTGGGTGGCGCCACCGAGGGCGAGGGTGCCGGTGGCGAGCGCGGCCATGGTCAAGGCCGCCGCCGCGACGATCGCCGAGCGTTTGGCCGTGAACATCTTGGTCCGTACCGGCTCGGACGGTGGCAGTGCGAGTCCCTCGGCAACCGGTGCCGCAGCAGCCGATGCCGGTGCTACCGGCACGACCGGGATGGCCTCGGTGGGCACGCTGATCGCGGCGACATCGAGGGCGATCTCGGCCGCGCCGCGTGCCGTGCAGGTCGCCGGGTCGGCGCAGGCGATCACCGGCACGCCGAATTCGGTCGAGATCAGCTCGGCGACCAGGGGAATCGCGCCACCGCCACCGGTGAGCAGCACCCGGCCGACATCACCGAGGGTGAGTTCGGCGCGGCGCACCGCGTCCTGGAGCAGGCTCATCGAGTCGAGCAGGATCGGGCGCAGCAGATCTTCGAGTTCGCCCCGGGTCAGCCGGACCTGTTCGGTGTGGATCGCGGGGTTGAGCATGCCGACCGGAATCGCCGTCGCGGTAATTCTGGAGAGTTCTTCTTTCGCAATTCTGCAACGCTCTCGCAATGCCGACAATTCTTCTTCGACAACGGGATCGAATGGATCTATGTCGTTTCCGTTCAGAACATTTGCCAGCACATAGCGCATGGTCAGTAGATCGAATTCGGAACCGGCGATCGCGGTGCTGTGCACCGGGGTGCCGAGCAGTCCGGCCTGCTCGCCGGTGCGCAGGACCGACACGGTCGAACCGCTCGCGCCGAGGTCGTACACGACCAGCGCGCCGTCTTCGAGCTGTCCGTGCTCGATCTCGTATCGGCGCACCGCGGCCAGCGGCTCGGGCACCAGCGTCACTTCGGGCAGGCCGGCGCGGGCCAGCGCGGACCTGGCGGCCTCGACGGTGTGCTCCGGCCACCATGCCGGGTAGCACGCGACGGTGGTGGGCACCTCGGTGGCGACACCGGAGAGTTCGGCGATCAGCGCACGGGTCGCGGCGGCGACCAAATCGGCTGCGTCGTGGGTGGAACCGTCCTCGGCCAGCAGATCCACCGGATCGCCGACCCTGGACACGTAGTCGTCGACCACAACCCCGCGATGGTGGCGCGTGGTGTCGGCGAAGCTCACCGATCCGTCGGCGCCGAGCATCAGTGCGCTGCGATGGGTGCGAACGGTGGCACCGGTCCCGTCGGCTGTCGTGGCCGCGGCGGCCGAATTCGCCGCTCCGACAGTGATGCCGAGCGCCAGACGCTCTGTCATTGGACAACCCCGTTCGCAGGACTTCCGGTGGGCCGGTAAACGCTTGTGTACAGCGAGATCGCCGATGGCAGCGTCCCACTCGATCTGTCGGTTGCTAGGGGACAGCTGTTACCTGCGATGGGGCAAGTACGGGGAAATTCCCCTAATCGGTGGTCGGCCCCTAATGGGGTACGCCCGGCGGGACTAGGTATTCGCCCCGTTACCTGTAACGACGGGCCCGCCTAGCGTGAAAGACATTCCAACGACAAACAGATCGGGCGTCACCGCCCATGATCTGGAGGAGCTGATCTCGATGACACCGAACGCGATTCTGGAGTTCATCCTCAATCTGCTGCGCGACCCCGAGGCCGCGGCAGGCTACTGCGCCAACCCGTGCCTCGCGCTGGCTGAGGCAGGCCTCGTGGTGACCCCGGAGGACATTTCCGCCGTCGCCCCCATGGTGGCGGAATCCGCGCTGGTCAGCGGCGGCTCCCAGTTGCAGGCGATCGTAGCCGCCGGCGCCGCGGCGAGCACGAGCGCGGCCCTGGCAGGAACAGCCACTGCTGCCGCCGCCGTCACCGCGGCCGCGGCCGCCGATGCCGAACTCGACCTCGGTCTCGACGCCGGCCTCGGCGCTGTGGCCTCGGTCGTCGCCGGCGCCGCCGCCCAGGTAGGCGCCGGCCTCGATGTGGCACTCGACGCGGTCACCGGCGCGAACGTCGATGTGAACGCCGGCCTCGGCGCCGACCTGGCCGCCGGTGTGACCGGCGCCCTCGGCGCGGGCCTCGGCCTGAACGGCGCGATCGACAGCGCCCTCGACCTCGGCGCGAACCTCGGCGGAGCGCTGAACGGTGCGGTGGGTGTTGGTGGTGATCTTGCTGCTGGTCTGGGTGGTGCGCTGAACGGTGTTGGTGGTGACTTGGCTGCTGGTCTGGGTGGTGCTGTGAACGGTGCGGTGGGTGTCGGTGGTGATCTTGCCGCTGGTCTTGGCGGTGCGCTGAACGGTGCGGTGGGTATTGGTGGTGATCTTGCCGCTGGTCTCGGTGGAGCGCTGAACGGCGCGGCCGGTGTTGGCGCGGATCTCGGTGCGGGTCTCGACACCACGTTGTCCGGTGGAATCGGTGCCGGTCTCGATGGTGCCCTGTCGGGTGCGGTGGGCGCGGGGACGGACCTTGCCGCGGGTCTTGGCGGCAGCCTGGCCGGCTCGGTCGGCGCGGGTGCTGGTCTGGGTGGGGCGCTCACGGGCGCGGCTGGTGTTGGTGGTGACTTGGCTGCTGGTCTTGGTGGTGCTGTGAACGGTGCGGTTGGTGCCGGCACGGATCTTGGTGCGGGTCTCGACACCACGCTGTCCGCTGGTCTCGATGGTGCCGTGTCGGGTGGGGTCGGCGCGGGGACCGACCTTGCCGCGGGTCTCGGGGGCAGCCTGGCCGGCTCGGTCGGCGCGGGTGCTGGTCTGGGTGGGGCGCTCACGGGCGCGGCTGATGTTGGTGGTGACTTGGCTGCTGGTCTCGGTGGTGCGCTGAACGGCGCGGCTGGTGCCGGCGCGGATCTCGGTGCGGGTCTCGACACCACGTTGTCCGGTGGAATCGGTGCCGGTCTCGACGGTGCCCTGTCGGGTGCGGTGGGCGCGGGGACGGACCTTGCCGCAGGTCTCGGCGGCAGCCTGGCCGGCTCGGTCGGTGCGGGTGCTGGTCTCGGTGAGGCGCTCACGGGTGCGGTCGGTGCGGGGGCCGAACTCGAGACCGGGCTGGATGCTGCGCTGGGCGGTGCCGCCGGTGCGGGTGTGGGTCTGGGCGGTGCGCTCACGGGTGCGGCAGGCGCAGGCGCGGATCTCGCCGCTGGTCTCGACGGCGCAGTGGGTACCGGAGTCGGTCTCGGTGGCGAGCTGACCGGTGCGGCCGGTGCCGGTCTGGGTGGCGCGTTGTCGAGTGCGGTCGGTGCGGGCGCTGGTCTCGGCGGGGCGTTGGCCGTGGGTGGCGATATCGCCGCCGACTTGGATGGTGCGGTCGATGTCGCCGCTGGTCTCGGCGGTGGTCTCGATGCCGGTCTGAGCGGTGCGACCACCGCCGCGGGCGGACTCGGTGCCGGCGTCGGCGGTGGTCTCGGTGCCGCAGCCAACGCGGGCACGCAGGCTGCCGGTGGGCTCGGCGCCGCAGCCAACGTGGGTGCGCAGGCCGCCGGCGGGCTGGGCGCGGCCGCCACCACGTCGGCGATCACTGGTCTCGACGGCGTGGTCGGCGCGGGCGCGGACCTGGGCACCGGTCTCGAAACCGGGTTGGGCGGCGCAGTGTCGGCGGGTACGGATCTGACCGGTGGCTTCACGGGTGGGGCAGGGTTCGGGGTCGACGAACTGCTCACCGGCGGCGGCTCCGGACAGATCACGACCGGAGTGGAATCAGCACTGTCCACCACGTCGGGCATCGGGCTGACCACCGGTCTGCACGGTGGCCTCGAGACCGCGACGACTGTCGGCACCGACGTGACCGGTTCGCTCGCCTCGGGTGCGCAGGCAGGAGTGAACGGCGCAGTCGATCTGGCCGGTGGCGCCCACGCGGGCCTGGACGGTGTGGCCGACGCAGGCGCCGGCCTCGCGGGTTCCGCCGTCGGCGGTGCCCAGACCGGGTTGACCGGTGCCGTGGAGACCGGCCTGACAGGTTCCGCGATCGGTGGCGCCGAAACGGGAACCGGCCTCGAGACCGGCCTCGGCGGACTCGGCGATGCGGGACTGTCGGGCGCGATCACCGGCGGCACCCAGGTGACCGGCGGCTTCACCTCCGCCGTCGACGGCGCGGCACAGGGCGGCACCGCCGCGGTCTCCGGCCAGACCACGTCGACCTCGACCACCCAGATCGACGCTTCCGGCACCACTCATGGCGCGGTCACCACCGCAGCCGACACCTGGTCCGGCGTCGACGTATCGAGCGCGTTCGGTTCGGGCCTGCACGGTTCCAGCCTCGGTGGTGCCGAGACCTCGCTGTTCGGTGAATCGAGCACCGTCACCGACACCGGTGCCGACGTGCACACCGACGGACTGTTCCACTGAGCGAAACGGGCGAAGGGATGACTGTTCTCGCACCGAACGTGGTGCCGCTGACGACGGTGTTGTCCGACACCGTCGCGGCGGCCCACGCCGCGGGCCGTGACGACCTGGTCGGGCGTCTGGAGAAGGTGGCCGTGCGGGTGCGCGACCCGCGGCACCGGATCGTCGTCACCGGTCAGCTCGGTCAGGGCAAGAGCAGGTTCGTGAACGCACTGCTCGGGTTGGATGTGTGCCGGGTCGGCGACGACGCGACCACCGTGTTGCCCCTGCAACTGTCCTACGGCGCGCAGCAGCGGGCGTACCTGGTGCTCACCGCGCCGGGTACCGACGAATCGCGGGTCGAGATCCCGTTCGACGAGATCGGAACCGTCGATACCCGCACGCCACTGGCGCAGGGCAGACAGGTTGTGCGGATCGAAGCCGAGCTGCCCAGTCAGCTGCTGGCCGACGGCATCGTCCTGATCGACACCCCTGGCGTCGGCGGCCACGGAAGTGCCGGCACCGCGGGCGTGCTCAGCCTGGCTGCGGCCGCCGACGCCGTGCTTGTGCTCTCGGATGCCTCCACCGAGCTCACCGAACCCGAACTCACCTTCGTCCGGCAGATCCGCGAAATGTGTCCCGTGGTCGCCGTTCTGCTCACCAAGACCGACCTCTACCCGCACTGGCGGCAGGTGCTGGAGGCCGACCGAGCCCATCTGACGCGCGCGGAAACCGATGTCGCCCTGATCCCGGTATCGGCGCTGCTGCGTGCGCACGCCCTGCGCTTGCAGGACGCGCAGCTGGGCCTGGAGTCCGGTTTCGGCGTGCTGTTCGGTTTCCTGCGCGATCGGGTCGTCGCCCGTGATCAGGCGGTCACGCGGCAGGCCGTGGCTCGTGAATTACATTCGGCGGCAGAGCATCTGGCGCTGGCGCTGGGCAGCGAGCTGGTGGCGCTGCGCGATCCGGCCGGTGGCGCGGCAGCGGTCAACGAGTTGCAGTCGGCGCGTGCGGCCGCCGAGGAGTTGCAGCGGCGCACCGCGAGCTGGCAGCAGACCCTCACCGACGGCATCACCGACCTCGTGGGCGACGTCGATCACGACCTGCGCGATCGTCTGCGCGGTATCGCCCGCACGGGCCAGGAGTGGATCGACGAGAACGACCCGGGCAGGCATTGGGGCGCGATCACGGAATGGCTGACCGGCTCCGTCGATACCGCCCTGGGCGACAACCTTCTGCTGACCCACCGCCGAGCCGAGCTGCTCGCCGAACGGATCGCGGGCCATTTCGCCGAGGTCGGCGCGGTCGATCTGCCGGAGGTGCACTCCGGGATGGACGACGAGAGCGGCCTGGCCACTTCGGGTTCCCTGGCCGATCTCGAGCCGGATATCGGCTTCACGAGCAAGGTGCTGGTCGGTATGCGCGGCTCCTACGGCGGCGTGCTGATGATCGGGCTCGCCACGACCTTCGCAGGCCTGGCCATGCTGAACCCGATCTCGCTCGGCGCGGGCCTGATCGTGGGCGGCAAGGCCTATCGCGACGACAAGTCGGCCCGGCTGGCGCGCCGCCGCGTCGAGGCCAACGGTGAGGTGCGCCGGTTCCTCGACGACGTGGCGTTCCAGGCAGCCAAGGACACCAAGGACCGGCTGCACCGCATCCACCGTGCGCTGCGCGACCACTTCGCCGGGGTGGCCGAGCGCAGCCTGCGGTCGATCGACGCTTCCCTGCGGGCCGCACAGGAGGCGGCGGCGATGGCCGCCACACACCGCGCCGAGCGCACCGTCGTGCTGGAACGCCAACTGCACGCGGTGGCCGAGTTGCGCCGCTACGCGGAATCGATGCAGATCGAACTGAGACGGGCCGACGGTACGGTATCTGGGTGACCCACCGTTTCGACACCGCCGCGCCCGGCGACCGGACCACACCGAGGATCCTGGCCGAAGCGCACGAGCTGATCGGCGCGGCGGCGCGGGCGTTCGGCCGCGACGAGTACGTGCGCGCGCTGCTGGCCGACTGCGAATACCGCTTGCGTGAGCCGCTGCGGGTCGCGCTGGCCGGTTCGATCAAGGCGGGCAAGTCGACGTTGCTGAACGCGCTGGTAGGCCAGGCCGTCGCCCCGACCGACGCCACCGAGTGCACCCGCGTCGTCACCTGGTACCGCGACGCCGCTACCCCCACGGTCACCGCGCACGCGGTCGACGGCTCGCGCGCGAATGTGATCGTGCGGCGCGGCAGCGGCGCGCACGGACTGACCTTCGACCTGAACGGTCTGAGCTGGGATGCGCGCGGTCCCCGGGCGGTGGACCATCTCGAGGTCGGGTGGCCGTCGGCCGCGTTGTCGCAGACCACGATCATCGACACCCCTGGCACGTCGTCGCTGTCGCGTGAGGTGTCGCTGCGCACCGCGCGACTGCTCACTCCCGCCGATGTCGAGGATGATTCGCGGGCCGCGCCGCTGTCGGTGTCCGGTGCCGATGCCGTTGTCTATCTGTTGCGCCGTCTCGATGCCGCCGACGTGCGTTTTCTCGAGCAGATCGGTGCGGGCGCCGGTGGTGCGGGGCCACTCGGTGTGATCGGGGTGGTGTCGCGCGCCGACGAGATCGGCTCCGGTCGTATCGACGCGCTGCATTCGGCTCGCGATGTCGCCGCCCGGTTCGCCGACGAGCTGGAGCGAACCGGCTTGTGCCAGGCGGTGATTCCGGTGGCCGGGCTGCTCGCGTTCGCCGCGGCGACCCTGCGACAGCCGGAGTTCGCGGCGTTCGAGGCGCTGTCCACGGTGCCCGCGGAGGATCTCGGGATCGCGTTGCTCTCGGCGGACCGATTTGCTCGCGCCGATGTCGCGCTGCCGGTCGATCCGGAACTGCGTGCGCAGCTGGTCGATCGCTTCGGTTTGTTCGGAATTCGCATGGCCACCATGCTGATTCGGCTCGGCGCCCGCGATTCTTCCGCGCTGGCGGCGGAATTGGCGGCTCGCAGCGGCATCGAGGAACTGCGCTCGGTCTTGGAGGTCCAATTCGGCCAGCGCGCTGAGGAATTGAAGGCGCATTCGGCGCTGAGCACGCTGGACCGGATCCTGGCCGCCTACCCCGGTACCGAAGCCGATCGCCTGCGGCCGCGCGTGCGTGCTCGGCTCGCCGATGTGCACGGTTTCACCGAACTCCGGCTGCTCGGGCGCCTGCGCACCGACGAATTGCCGTTGCCGCCACCGGTACTCGCCGACCTGTACCGCATGCTGGGCGGCGCCGGCGTGGCGGCGCATCTACGCCTCGGGCTGCCTGCGGAGGCCGACCCGAATTCGTTGCGTGCCACGGCGTTCTCCGCCGTCCGCACCTGGCGTGCCCGAGCGGCCCACCCGCTGGCCGACCGATCGACCGCCACTGCCTGCCGCGCCGCGGCCCGCAGCGCCGAGGGAATTCTGGCCGAGCTCCCTCAGTCGCGGACCACCTAGCCGGTCAGAGGAAGTAGGCGGTTCCCGAGGAGCTTCCGGTCCCGTACCCCAGGCTCTTCGCGAACTCCCGAATCGCGATCAACGCGTTCCCCACCGGCCCCGGGTCACTGCACGATCCCCCGACCGACGAGAACGTGCACCCGTCATCGGCCACGGCGACGCCGCTGTCGGCCACGGCGCTCCCGGCGGAGGCGACCATCCCCCCGCCGGTCAGGGCGGCGATCACGGCCACCCCGCCGAACGCCCGCTTCCACTGAACCTTGCCCATCGATGCACGCATGCTTCCGAAACTAGTGTCCGGCAAGACTGTTCGCAGCCCTATCGTTGCCCCGAATAATCGGGGCAACGAGCGCTGATCACTCACCCAGTGCCGGCACTACCTCCTCCGCGAGGTACTGCTCGATCCCGCGCCCGGCGCGCTGCGCCTGGATCACGGTGGCGCCGTGCTCCTGAGCCGCAGCCGTCAATTCCTTCCGGGACTCGGCTTCCACCCCACCTCCGATCACCAGCAGGCGAACCTGTTCACGCTCGAGGATCGCGAGCGCCTCGTCGTCGGTGGTCGACCCGAGGACGCGATATCCGAGCCCGCCCACATAGCCGAGCGCGGCATCGACAACTTCGCGCCCGCGCCCGACGGTCAGCAGATCAACTGTGTACATGTGCTTCCACCCTTCATGTTTCATACTGTGACGATTTCCGGCTCATCATCGAGCACGCGCTGTTCCAGCTTTGCCTCCTTCGGCAGTGCGAAGAATCCGAGACACACCAGCAGCAGCATCCCGGCGCCGTAGAACAGCGTGTACCGGAATGTCTGAGCGAAGTTCACCGCGTTGGCCTCGGTGCCCGCTTCCGCGAGTACGCGCGAAACCGCCGCGTCGCCAACAGGATTCGACTGACAACTAGGGGGTGTCACGGCCGGGTCCTCTTCCGCCGACCGGTCGTGCACGCATGCCGCGAACCCGGCCACGATCTGATCCTGGAGCTGTACCGGCATTCCTTCGAGGGCCAGCTCGGCCCGGATCTCGGGCGTCACTGCGGCCACCCCGAGATCGGAATCCCGGTCCAGCGCGGTGAAGAACAGCACGCCGACCAACGCGACGCCCAGCGCGGTTCCCAACTGCTGTCCCGTGTTCAGCAGTCCGGAAGCCGACCCCGCCTCCCGTACCGGCACTTGACCGAGCAGCAGGTCCAGCGTGGGCGCCACCACCATCCCGAACCCCGCACCGGTGATCACCAACGGCAGCGCCATCTGCCAGGAAGTGAACTCGCTCCCGTATCGCACACCCATCGCGCCGTAGAGCGCGAACCCCGTCGCATTCACCAGCGCCCCGGCCATCAACACCCGCCGTCCGTACCTGGCGGCCAGCACGCCGACCGAAAGCCCCGCTCCCACCCCGGCACCCACCGCGAACAGCGCCGAGGTGAGCCCGGCCCGCAGCGGCGACCACCCGAGTCCACCCTGCATGAACAACGTCCACACCAGGAAGAATCCACCCATGGCGATCCAGAAGAGCAGCCAGGTCCCCAGCCCGATCGCGAACGGCCGCGACCGGAACAGTCCGAGGTCGACCAGCGGCGAACGCCCCTTCCGCGCAAGGCCGCGCTCGTAGAACAGGAACCCGGCGAACACCGTGAGAGCCGCACCCATCATCACGAAAGTCCATGCGGGCCAGTCGAGTCGACGTCCTTCGGTCAACGGGTAGACCAGCAGCAGTACCGCGGATACCGACAGCGCCATGCCGACCGGGTCGAGCCGGGGCGGTCTGGCCGACTTCGAATCGCTCATCACGAACCATGCCGCGATGAACCCCGCGATGCCGACCGGAATGTTCACCAAGAAGATCGGCCGCCAAGCCAGCCCGAACAGGTCGGCCTGCACCAGCACGCCGCCGAGCGCGAGACCGACCGCGGAGGCCGACCCGCCGACACCGCTGTAGAGGGCAATCGCTTTGGCTCGCTCCTCCTTCGGGAATGTCGTCTGGATGATGGCCAGGATCTGGGGCACCATCAACGCTCCCATCGCACCCTGCGCGAAGCGGGAGCCGATGAGCACGGTGGGATCGGTGGCCAGCCCGCACGCCGCCGAGGCGATCGTGAAACCGGCCATGCCGGTGAGGAACACGCGTTTGCGACCGTAGATGTCGCCGAGTCGGCCGCCGGTGATCAGCACGGCGGCGAAGGCGAGAACGTAAGCCGCGATGATCCATTCGAGCTGCGAGTACTCGGCGTGCAGGTCGTTCCGGATGCTCGGCACGGCCACATTGACGATCGTCACGTCGAGTAGATCCATGAAGCCGGCGGCCAGCACCACCGCGAACGCGATCCAGCGCCGCGGATCCGGGGCGGGGGGAGTGGGGGAGGTAGTCACGAGAGTCTCTCTTCGAGTAGGGGACCTCCAAACTATGCACCTCGAGTGATTATCAATCAATAGGGCAATCATGAATGGTGCGTTAATCGGCGTATCGTAGGGGTGTGACCGACCCGACGCAGCTGTCGACCCACGCCGGATTCCTCCTCGGCCAACTGGGCTTCCATACCGCCTACCGCTTCAGCGATCTACTGGCGCCGCTGGGCATCAAGCCCCGCCACTTCGGCATGCTGAAACTCCTGAGCGCCCACGACGGCCGCACGCAGCAGGAACTCGGCGAGGCGCTGGAAATCCACCGCAATGTCATGGTCGGCCTGGTGGACGACCTGGAGAAACGCAACCTCGTGGAACGCCGCCGTCACCCCAGCGATCGGCGCGCGTACGCGCTCCACCTCCTGCCTGCCGCCCATGCCCTCCTGGCCCGAGCCGAGCAGCGGGTAGCTGAGTTGGACGCCGAACTCCTGTCTCCCCTGTCTCCCGAGGACCGCGCGCTCTTCCTCGATCTCCTGCGCCGAACCGCCGAGGGCAACGGCCTTCGTCCCGGCATCCATCCCGGCCTCACCCGATAGCCCGCCGATGGTCTTCGGACCGTCACGATCGCGCATCGGGGGCTGCAGTTGAGCGCACTCGTGGCAAGAATGGCTCGGGGGCCGGGAAATTTTTTCGGGTGGCGGGAATGAATCGCCGCAGCTACTGGTTGTGCTGATCAACAACATGAGCGGACCTGACTCAACTTCGGGTTGACTCACGGTGGATCTCGAAGGCAGGATTGAGCCCACTGCGCTCAGCGTTGCAATAACCGAACGTCAAACAGGAGGAAACCACTATGGCTCGTGCGGTCGGAATCGACCTCGGGACCACGAACTCCGTCGTCGCCGTGCTCGAAGGCGGCGAGCCGGTCGTCGTCGCGAACTCGGAAGGCTCGCGCACCACCCCCTCGATCGTCGCCTTCGCGAAGAACGGCGAGGTTCTCGTCGGTCAGCCCGCGAAGAACCAGGCGGTCACCAACGTCGACCGCACCATCCGCTCGGTCAAGCGCCACATCGGCACCGACTGGAACGTCGAGATCGACGACAAGAAGTACACGCCGCAGGAGATCTCCGCGCGCACGCTGATGAAGCTGAAGCGCGACGCCGAGGCCTACCTGGGCGAGGAGATCACCGACGCCGTGATCACCGTCCCGGCCTACTTCGAAGACGCCCAGCGTCAGGCCACCAAGGAAGCCGGCCAGATCGCCGGTCTCAACGTGCTGCGCATCGTCAACGAGCCCACTGCGGCCGCGCTCGCGTACGGCCTGGACAAGGGCGACAAAGAGCAGACCATCCTGGTCTTCGACCTCGGTGGCGGCACCTTCGACGTCTCGCTGCTGGAAATCGGCGAGGGCGTCGTCGAGGTCCGCGCGACCTCCGGTGACAACCACCTCGGTGGCGACGACTGGGACGAGCGCGTCGTGTCCTGGCTGGTCGACAAGTTCAAGGCGTCCTCGGGCATCGACCTGACCAAGGACAAGATGGCCATGCAGCGTCTGCGTGAGGCTGCCGAGAAGGCCAAGATCGAACTGTCCTCGGGCCAGAGCACCTCGATCAACCTGCCCTACATCACCGTCGACGCGGACAAGAACCCGCTGTTCCTCGACGAGCAGCTCACCCGCTCGGAGTTCCAGAAGATCACCTCTGATCTGCTGGATCGCACCCGCGCGCCGTTCCAGTCCGTGATCAAGGACTCGGGCCTGAACGTGGCCGATATCGACCACGTCGTGCTCGTCGGTGGCTCCACCCGCATGCCCGCCGTCTCCGAGCTGGTCAAGGAACTGACCGGCGGCCGTGAGCCGAACAAGGGCGTGAACCCGGACGAGGTCGTCGCCGTCGGCGCCGCACTGCAGGCCGGCGTGCTCAAGGGCGAGGTCAAGGACGTTCTGCTGCTCGATGTCACCCCGCTGTCGCTGGGCATCGAGACCAAGGGTGGCGTGATGACCAAGCTCATCGAGCGCAACACCACCATCCCCACCAAGCGCTCGGAAACCTTCACCACCGCTGACGACAACCAGCCTTCGGTGCAGATCCAGGTGTTCCAGGGTGAGCGCGAGATCGCCTCGCACAACAAGCTGCTGGGCTCCTTCGAGCTCACCGGCCTGCCCCCGGCCCCGCGCGGCGTGCCGCAGATCGAGGTCACCTTCGACATCGACGCCAACGGCATCGTGCACGTCACCGCGAAGGACAAGGGCACCGGCAAGGAAAACAAGATCAAGATCCAGGACGGCTCCGGTCTGTCCAAGGAAGAGATCGACCGCATGGTCGCCGATGCCGAGGCGCACGCCGCCGACGACAAGGCGCGCCGTGAAGAGGCCGAGACCCGCAACCAGGCCGAGTCGCTGGTGCACCAGACCGAGAAGTTCATCAACGAGCAGAAGCTGAGCGAGGGTGGCGCACAGGTCTCCGCCGATCAGCTGGCGAAGGTGGAGAACGCGGTCGCCGAGGCCAAGCAGGCGCTCGAGGGCACCGACATCTCCGCGGTGAAGTCGGCCGTGGAGAAGCTGGCCACCGAGTCGCAGGCCCTGGGCCAGGCGATCTACGAGGCCAGTGCCGCCGCCGACGCGCAGTCCGGCAACGGCGCGGGCCCCAGCCAGGCCGATGACGATCAGGTCGTCGACGCGGAGGTCGTGGACGAGCCGGTCGACACGGACAAGAAGTGACCGAGGCGAACTCCTCGGAGCAGGAGTTGGTCGAGGAAATCCTGGACGACACTGCGGACGAGAACGCGGAGGCCGCCCCGGCGGACTCCGCCCTCGACGCCGAAGTCGTCGAGCCGGAGCACGACGAGCTGGCCGAGCGCACGGCCGACCTGCAGCGGTTGACCGCGGAATACGCGAACTACCGCCGCCGGGTCGAGCGTGACCGGCAGGCCAACATCGATGCCGCCAAGGCGTCGGTGGTCACCGAATTGCTCGCGGTGCTGGACGATCTGGATCGGGCGAGGGCGCACGGCGACCTCGACTCCGGCCCGCTGAAGTCCGTCGCCGACAAGCTCGAGACCGCGCTCACCAAGCAGGGTCTGGTCGAATTCGGTTCCGCCGGTGACCCGTTCGACCCCACGCTGCACGAGGCAGTGCAGCACGAGGGTTCGGGCGCCGACCCGGTGATCGGCATCGTCATGCGCAAGGGCTATCGGTTCGGCGACCGGGTGCTTCGGCACGCGCTGGTCGGGGTAACCGATGCCGAGGCCGCGGGGGCATCGGATCCGGATGCCGGCGACAGTCAATAAGAACGCGAAAGGAGGAGATGCCCGGTGAGCCAACGGGAGTGGATCGAAAAGGACTTCTACAAGGAGCTGGGTGTCTCCTCCGGCGCCTCGCAGGACGAGATCAAGAAGGCCTACCGCAAGCTCGCCCGCGACCTGCACCCGGACTCCAACCCGGGTGACACCAAGGCCGAGGAGCGGTTCAAGTCCGTGAGCGAAGCCAATGCGGTGCTGTCGGATCCTGCCAAGCGCAAGGAGTACGACGAGACGCGCCGCATGTTCGCGGGCGGCGGCGGTGGCGGACGAGCCTACGGCGGCGGGTTCAATCCCGGTGCCGGCGGCGGCTTCTCGCAGGACTTCAACATCGGTGACATCTTCGGTCAGGCCGGTGGTACCGGCGCCGCGGGCGACGGCGGGCTCGGCGATCTGCTGGGCGGGCTGTTCAACCGGGGTGGCGGCGGTGGCCGGGCGGCGGCTCGTCCGCGCCGCGGCTCCGACGTGGAGACCGAGACGACCCTGGGTTTCCGTGAGGCCGCCCAGGGCGTCACCGTTCCGCTGCGGATGACGAGTCCCTCGCCGTGCACCACCTGTCACGGCAGCGGTGCCAAGCCGGGCACCAGCCCGCGCGTGTGCCCGCACTGCAATGGTGCGGGCGTGGTCAGCCGGAATCAGGGCGCGTTCGGTTTCAGCGAGCCCTGCGACGACTGTCGCGGCACCGGGTCGATCATCGACGACCCGTGCACCGATTGCTCGGGCACCGGTATCCAGAACCGCACCCGCACCATCACCGTCCGGATTCCTCCGGGCGTCAGTGACGGTCAGAAGATCCGGCTGGCCGGTCAGGGCGAGGCGGGTCTGCGCGGTGCGCCTTCGGGCGATCTGTATGTCACCGTGCACGTCAGCCAGGACAAGGTCTTCGGCCGCCAGGGCGACGACCTCACCCTGGTGCTCCCGGTGAGCTACAGCGAATTGGTACTGGGGACAACAGTTTCCGTACCGACGCTGGACGGCCGGGTCGGCGTGAAGGTGCCCCCGGGCACCGCCGACGGGCGTATCCTGCGAGTTCGCGGTCGTGGCGTGCCCAAGCGCGGCGCGGCGGGCGGCGCCGGTGACCTGCTGGTCACGGTGAAGGTCGCGGTGCCGCAATCGCTCGACTCCGACGCCACCGATGCGCTCAAGCGCTATCAGGAGGCGGAGAAGGCCAGTGGCTTCGAACCGCGTGCAGGATGGGCGGGTGCTTGATGATGTCCGATGATCCGAAGTCCGTTTCGGGTGCTACCGCGCGTGCCGAGTTCTTCATGATCTCGGTGGCGGCTCAGCTGGCGGGGATGCACGCGCAGACGTTGCGTACCTACGATCGGCTGGGTTTGGTCACCCCGCAACGGACCTCGGGTGGCGGACGCCGTTATTCGGCCCGCGACGTCGAGGTGCTGCGCGAGGTGCAGCGCCTGTCGCAGGACGAGGGCGTCAATCTCGCCGGCATCAAGCGCATCATCGAGCTCACCAATCAGGTGGAGGCGTTGCAGCAGCGCGTCGAGGAGATGAGCGCGGAGATGGAGCGGTTGCGGGCGGGCTACCGGCCCGATCTGTCGCCGCCCGCGCGCAGTACCGCGCTCGTGGTGTGGCAGCCACGGCATCGGCGCTGAGTCGTCTTCGATTCGACGAGCCTCCGGTTCGCCCATCCGCTGTGGTGGATGCGAGCCGGGGGCTCGTTCGTCTCCGGTCAACCCCCGGCGACCGGCTGGTGACTCTCCAGCAACTCACTTATTCGTGATCTTGCTGATCGGAAGTCGCGTCGCGGCGCGCTGAGGTGGGGATTTATCACCGTGGACGTCCAAAAGTTTGCTGTCCGGATGCTGAATTCGGACCAATCGGAAGGCAATTCGCTCCCGGTTACCAGCCACTCCGGTGCGCCTACCATGCGTGTCATGGCTCGGCGCGCCGGTTTGCCGCATGCGGTCGACGTAGCGGAAGGGTCGCTCTACCAGGGCCATTGGTCACCAATTGTCTGATATTCCTGGTGGTTTCGAGAATCGTGAGCGGCTGTTCACCCGCAATTAACGGGCTTGAGGTATGTTTTCATGAGAAACTACTGGGAACCGCCTGGTATTTCGCGAATTACATGCGTGATGTTTAAGAGTACGATTCCTAAGCTGGCAAACCTCGCCTAGACTTCTCGCATCGGCTGCTGACGAGTGTCCTCCCAGCCCGTCACTCGCCGGCGCGGCTAGCGTTCGATGGCGAAACGAGGTTGTGACACATATGGATTCGCGGACTGTCGCTTTGATCCGTACTACGTTCAAGGCGGTTGCTGCGGAAGAAGGTGGACCCGAGAAGCTGTCGAGGTCGTTCTACTCGATCCTCTTCACGGACTACCCCGGTGTCCGCGACTACTTCCCGGCTGCCATGGATTCCCAGCGCGACCGGCTCGTCACGGCGATCTCCTACGCCCTCGACCGGCTGGAGGAGCCCGACAAGCTGCTGCCGTTCCTGGCCCAGCTCGGTCGCGACCATCGCAAATACGGCGTGCAACCGGCGCACTATGTGGCCGTGGCCAACTCGCTGAAATCCGCCATGCGCTTGTTCGCCGGTGCGGAGATGTGGACCGACGAGGTCGCCAGCGCGTGGGACGAAGGTCTGGCCACCATCAGCGGCGCGATGATCAGCGCCGCCGACAAGGAGACCACCCCGGCTACCTGGACGGGCACCGTCGTCGAACATCGCGAGGTGCTGCGCAATCTCTCGATCGTCCGGGTCCAGCTCGACGTGCCGATGCAGTACGCCGCCGGTCAGTACCTCAGCGTGCAGATCCCCTCGCGGCCACGGATGTGGCGCTATCTCTCACCCGCGAACCCGGCCAATCCCAACGGCGAGATCGAGTTCCACGTTCGCGGCGTGCTCGGCGGGTGGGTCAGCCCCGCCATGGTCGCGCACACCGCCGTCGGTGATCAGTGGGCGCTCGGCTCGCCGCTCGGCGGTCTCGGCGTACCGCGCAACACCAAACGCAAGATGCTGATGGTCGGTTGTGGCACCGGCATCGCCCCCCTGCGCGCGCAGATCATGGCGATGGCCCAGCGCCGGGTCAACCCGAAGGTGCACCTGTTCGTCGGCGGCCACCACCCCTGCGATCTCTACGACCTCCAGGTCCTGAGCCAACTCGCCATCGCCAACAAATGGCTCACCGTCACCCCCGTCACCGAGAGTGACGAAAACCCCTGGTGGTACTACGACTCCGGCGACCCCCAGCCGGATCTACCCGGCCTGGAACCCCGCATGACCGGCCAAATCGGCAAGGTCGTCGCCAGCTACGGCCCCTGGGCAGACCGCGACGTCCAAATCGTCGGCTCCCCCTCGATGGTCCAGACCACCAAGTTCCGCCTGATGGCGGCCGGTACCCAAGCCCAGTCGATCCGCCACGACCCCTTGTTCTGACCCGCGGGCTTGCCGCGAGCCCGTGGTCCTCAGGCGCCTTCGGAGATGATGTTGGCCGGGGGAGTTCCCGCTTCGATCAGACGGTCGACGGTGGTGCGGACCATCGCGGGCGAACCGCAGACCAGGACTTGGTGTTTGGTGAACGGGCCGTGGGCTGCGGCGACGTCAGCGAGGGTGCCGTGGAGCATTTCCTCGAGTCCGAAGCCCACGTCGGAGCGGGTCTGCTCGTGCCATTCATCGCGCACCGCAGGATCTTCCGGGCTTTCGACAACCGGAATGACCGAAAGCCACGGCAATTCGCCCGACAGCAGGAACAGCATGTCGTTGGCGTAGAGGTCGCGGGGTGAGCGGCCACCGAAGAACAGGTAGGTGCGCGGCGGAGTGTCACGACGGGCCAGGTCCAGGATCTGAGCGCGCATCGGCGCCAGCCCGGTACCGCCGGCGATCATCACCACCTCGACAGCGTCGGGATCGACCGCGAAAACCCCGTGGGGGGCGTTGATTCGCCACTGATCACCGGGTTTGGTGTCGGCGACGATGGAACTCGAACACCACCCGCCGGGCACCGTGCGCACATGGAACTCGAGCT
This sequence comes from Nocardia sp. NPDC003183, assembly GCF_053590715.1. Taxonomy (NCBI): domain Bacteria; kingdom Bacillati; phylum Actinomycetota; class Actinomycetes; order Mycobacteriales; family Nocardiaceae; genus Nocardia; species Nocardia sp. NPDC003183. The sequence continues at coordinate 268,644 of NZ_JBSFTG010000006.1, read as the reverse complement.
TGCCGTCCAGCGAGGGCGGCAGCGCGGGGGAGAACCGCCGCCGCACCCCCGGATGCTGCGGCACCTCGACCTCCACCGAACCGCCCGCCTCGAACGGCACGAAATCGCCGATCAGCCGGATCACGGCGAGGTCGTGGCGCAGGCGGTGGTGACCGACGACGGTCGCCGTCCAGGCGGGGTCAGGAAAAGCGTTGCTCATCAGCCTCTTTCGCGATGTCGCGGGCGGGTTCAGACGGGGTCGGCGGCGATGATCTCGAGCGGTGTACCGGCCCGCTGGAGCGCGTAACGGGTGTTGGCGATCATCGACGGCGATCCCGCGATCTGGATCTGACGATCCGACCACGCGCCGAAGCTGGTCACCACCGCTCCCAGATTACCGACCAGGCGGCGCGGCATGCCCATCGGCGTCGCACCCGAATCCTGGGGATACCACCAGGGATTGGTGTGTTCCTCGCACACCGGCACCACGGTCAACCACGGATTGGACTGCGAGAGCTGCCACATGTTGTCCACGTCGTAGAGGTCGCCGGGATAGCGCCCGCCGATGAAGAAGTGCACGCGCGGATTGATCCCGCGCTGGCTCATCTCGATCAGCTGTGCCCGCAACGGCGCGATGCCCGTGCCGGAGCCGATCATCAGCACATCGCGGCCCGACTCCCGGTCCACGTGCAACCCACCGAGCGGCCCGGCGATCTTCCACCGGTCCCCGACCTTGGTGTCGTTGACGATCGCCGGGCTCACCCAGCCGCCACTGATCCGCCGCACATGGAATTCGATCTCGCCATACGGGTTCGCGGGGATGGCGGGGGAGAAGTAGCGCCACATATTCGGCCGCTGCGGCACCGCGACCGGCACATACTGTCCGGCCTTGAACGGAATGGGTCCGTCGGCCTGTAATCGCACGATCGCCAGATCGTCGAGCACCCGCCGGTGACCCACCACGGTCGCGTCCCAGTACGGCTGCGAGGTGTCCTCGTTGGCGCCGATCGCCATCGACGCCGAGATCAGCAGCGTGATGTCACGCCAGCCCTCATCGAGTTCTCTGGTCCAGCGATTGCCGTGGAAGGTTCGCAGCGCCGCGAGCAGCGCGCGTCCGGCCAGATCGTAGTGGTCGGCCTCGACCCCGTACTTGCGATGGTCGCGGGCGAGTTGCTCGAGGAAGCGCTGGGCGCGTTCGAAGTCCTCGAGATGGTCGAGGACGAACTGTACCGCCGTCGTGATCCGCTTGGCCTGCATGTCCATGGCAGGCGGAAACAGCTCACGCAACCTCGGATCCTGCGCGAACAGGTGACCGTAGAAAGCGCTGATCAGCCGCTCGGACCCACCGGGTGTCTCCGACACCCCGCGGAAATCGGCGCGGACCAGCGCAAGCGAACGCGCATCCACGTCGTCAAGCTCCATTTCTCTGCAATTGCCGCAATGTGGCTCACCCGTCGGTGCCGCCGTCCCCAGTATCCCCCGAAACCGTCGTCTCGGTGCAGGGATGCTCGTCACGCCCGTTCCCAGCCGCACGGATCGTAAACCCCACGTCTGCGATCAGCACGATCTCCCCATCATCGATACGCGTCGGTGATCTTGCGGGTCGCGCGCGAAGGTGCGTGAGAATCGAAGGATGGCGAGCGACAACTTCATGGAGATTCACGATCCCGAACTTCTGGCCAGGGGTGAACGGGTTCTCGGGGCCGAGTTCACGGCGATGCACGAGCGAGTTCTGCAGGTCAGCGCGTTGACGTCCCGTCTCAACGGTCTGCCCTTCGACGACGAGACCGGAAAGGCGGCGCTGCTGGGGGAGATCCTCGGCCGTCCGCTCCCCGCGGGTCTCACGATCTACCCGCCGTTCTATACCGATCACGGTCTGAACCTGGACCTGGCCGAGCGTGTGTTCATCAATCAGGGCTGCACGTTCCTCGACTACGCCGGAATCCGGTTGGGCCGGGGCGTGATGGTCGGCCCGAAGGCCACCTTCATCACCATGGGCCATCCCGTCGATCCGGAGGAACGGCGCCGATTCCTCACCGGTGCGCCGATCGACGTGGCGGACAACGTGTGGATCGGCGCGGGCGCGATGATTCTGCCCGGCGTCAGCATCGGTCGCGACGCGGTGATCGCCGCGGGTGCGGTCGTCGCGGACGACGTCCCGGCGAACAGCTTGGTGGCCGGTTCCAAGGCGGCTGTGCGTCGACGCTGGTAGTTCGGCCGTCGTGTTGCCCACGGAACGCCTGCGCTGACACCGCGTCAGCCGGTGACCTTCTGCACCGCCGCCTGCCGTGCCCCTTCGTCGACCTCCCCGATCTCGAACCCCTTGCCCACGATGTGCTGGACCAGCGCGGCCTCCGGCGGCAGCCCGTACTTGCGCAGGTAGTAGGGAACAGCGCCCGGCCAGACGAACGCGCCGTCGGTGTGGAAGTTCAACGGCACGTCGCGCTGGGTGGGGTCGAACTCGTCGGCGTCGTGGCCGCGGGCGCTCAGAATCACCGGCGCGTGCTCGAGGTAGGACAGCACCTGATCCTGGATATCGGAGTCCACCGCCGACCGGTTCACCACCGGTTTGCCCTCGGGATTGCGCCCGTCGAACGGCGCCGAAAGTCGAAGTTCGCTCATGCTCCGACAACTTACGCGGCCCCGGCTCTGGTCGGTTGACCGTGCTAATGTGCCTGGTCAAGGCAGTACTCGGCCGGAAGGGGTGGGGATGAAACGCGCAGGTACGGCGATGGTGGTTGCCGGTTTGGCGGTTGTCGGGCTGGTCGGGTGCGACTCGGGGGAGTCGACGTCGAAGGGGGCGACGACCACGGCCAAGCCGGTGTTGTGGAATCCGTGCACGGAGATTTCGGATGCTGCGTTGACGGAGGCTGGGGTTGATCCGGCTACGGAGGAGAAGGGTGTCGCGGGGGTTCCGCAGTCGGGGTGGGAGATCTGTGGATGGGAAGGTTCCAGCTACGCCCTGACCGTCTATACGACAGACAAGCCGGTCAGCTATTTCGAGCAGAAGCCGGGGAACATCAACTTCGCCGACGTCACCATCGCGAATCGGCAGGGGCGCCAATTTCGGGTACAGGGTGACACTCGAAACCTATGGTGCGATGTTGTCTTCCCGTCCGAACAGGGTGTCGTTCAGCTCGCGGTTGGTAATTCGGCAATCGCCGACGGACCGTTGGAGGACCCATGTGTCTACCTCCAGCGCGCCGGCGCCCTGCTAGTGCCGACGTTCCCGAAGTAGGGGCTGGGAATGGCGGGCGATACCCCATACAGCCAGTTGGTCGGTCAGGCGAGGGCCGGTGAGGTCTACCTGAACGACGAGGCTGCCGCATTCCACATGTTCAAGGCCTGCGATACGCGACTAGCCGACCTCCAGAAGCTGATCGGTGTCACCCAGCGCGTGCAGAACGTCACCGGGTTCGGTGATTTCGACATTGCCAGGCAGCTCGAGGCCAAATTCCGCGCTCAAGCAGTCGGCGAGCCGAACTCGATCTACGAGGTCATTCTCCAGGACATCGAGGCGGTGAAGCAGTTGCGCGAGGTCTTCTCCATCTCCTTCAAACGCATTGCGGGCAAAGACATCGAGAACGCCAACGCTCTCGACTACGTCACTGGGCAGGTGAGCTGAATGACCGGCATGCAGAGCATCAGCGGCGTCGACCTACTCGGTAACCTCCGAAACTTCGTCATGTCCCCGTTCTCGGGCGACGACGGAGAACTCGACAGCTCCGAAATCGCTGATATCCAGAACCAGTACAACACCCAGCGTGATCGCAACCGCCAGAAGGCCGGCGATCTCGGTTTCGACGGTGACTACCGCCCGACTGTGGTGACGAGGAACGACCTGTTCCCCGGCACCGTCGAGGAGCTGCGCGCCAAGGTCGACAAGATCGATCTCAACGCTGTCAACGACCTGATCGGCGCCTGGAACGAAATCTCCACGCGCAACAGCACTTCCCTGGACGAGTTCGGCAAGCAAATAGCACGGGGCATGTCCCCCGACGTCTGGGCAGGTTCCGCAGCGAACGCGGCAGCGCAAACTGTTGCGGCATATGACGCTACGGGAAAAAAGGTCACCACCGCCGCCGCGCTCACCAGCACCAAACTGGACGAACTCCGCACCGGCCTCGAACCGACAAAACGCCTCGTCCCCCACGAGCCCGAGCACCGCAGCGGTCTCGACAATGTCGGAGCCCTGCTCACCGGCCGTGGGTGGCGCAATGATGATGTCGCGCAGGAGAACGCGCGAGTCGAAGCCGTGCGCATCCTCCAAACCGTCTACGCCCCGGTCATTTACGAGTCCGACAACAAAGTCCCGGTGATCCCCATCCCGAAGACCGTCGAAGACGGCGGCGGCGAGCCTGAAAAAAAGAGCAGCACAACACAATCCACCACTCAGGGTTCTACTACGCAGCCCACTACCCAGGCGACGACGACGCAGCCCACCACCCCGGCGTCGACCACTCCCACCACCGAACCGGACGACACCGACGACTCCACAGACGATTCGACCACCCCCGAATCGACCACTCCCGAGTCGACGGAGCCGGGCTCGACCACCCCCGCCTCGACCACCCCGAGCTCGACCGTCCCCGGTTCGGGCTCGCCGTCCGGATCGCCGAGCGGCGCAGGCTCGCCCGGCGGTGGGTCGCCGGGTTCGGGCACGCCGGGCGCGGGAACGCCGGGTGGTGCGGTGGCCGGAAGCCCCACCTCTACCGGCGGCGCCGGGGGCCGTGGCACCGGCGCGGGCACAGCGGGCCGTTCCGGTATGCCCGGCATGATGAGCCCCGGCGCGGGCAAGGGTGGCGGCAAGGACGACGAATCGACCAAGGGAATCCCCGACTACCTCATCACTCAGGAGAACGGTGACGAACTCACCGGTCTGGACACCCTGCCCAAGATGGTCCCGCCGGTCATCGGCGCCGACTAGTCGCCGATCCTGATGGAACAGAGTAGATCTCCCGTGCGTACCTGGCATTTCACCGCGTTAGATTTCCGCACCCTGTGGGAAGCCGCGGGCCGCGACGTCCTCCCGTACCCACTGCATCACCGCCATACCGACGTCGAAACCCACGCCGAGGTCCTGCGCCTGCGCAGCAAGGCCGCGGAGAACCTGATGGCCGAGTTCGACAGTGATCTCGACCGTGCCATGGCCGCCCTGCTCGCCCCGCACGCCCGCGTCGAAGTGGCGGGAGCGTCCAAGGGCGTCAAAACGATCCGGGCCCACGGCGGCGCCCGCGATACTTACGCCTCCCTCGCCGTCCAAGCCCCCGGCGACGAGACCAACCCCGGCGACATCACCCTCCACCTTTTCGACCCGGACGCACTGGCCGCCGCCGTCCTGTCCACCCTCCCCAAAGTCGCGCCCGGCAAGGGCCGCGAAATCCGGGTCACCGCAGCGGAACTCGCGGCCCCTCGCCCGCACGTCCGCGACCGCTGGAACCCCACCCCCCGGGAACAACTCGAATCTTTCCTGGCCAAACCCACCACCACCCTCACCCACATCGGCGTCTACGCCCACGGCAGCGTCGACAACCGCCACACCGAAGGCCGCGACGACTTCCAACTCCACGACATCCCCGGCGACGGCCGCTACGTCTTCTACGGCGAAACCACCTTCATCGCCAAACCCACCACCCCCGCCCGAATCCAATCCACCCTCGCCACCATCCTCACCACCACGGCCACCAAGGCCCGCACCGGCACGTATCTCCCCCGCTGAGCCGGTCAGCGCCGACCGGGTCGCATCGCCGCCGTCGCTTCGCGAAGTGCGCGTTGGATATTGCCGCATTACCAAACGCCAGGAAGCTGTCGGCCGCCCGTGGATCAGATGGCGAGGACGGTTTTTCCGCGTGCGCTGCCCTGGCCGAGGACGGCGGGAGCGGCCTCCAGTGGGACCGTCATCTGCACCGGCACCACCACATCACCGGCGGATACCCGGGACAGCAGGCGGCTCAATTCTGGTGAGCGGCCTTTGGATTCGAAGTTTCCGCCGGTGATGTCGCGGTCGCGCAACATGGCTTCGTCGGCTGCCCAGATCGTCGAGTAGGCGTGTCCGCCGCGCCGGACGAGCGTGGCGTGCGAGGCGAAATCGCCTGCTGAGCTGACCAGGTCGAACAGGACGTCGATGCCGTCGGGGTGGGTGAAGCGCACGGCGTCGGTGATGCTCGAGTCCTGGCGGGTGGCCGGGTCCGGATCGTCGACATTCGGGTCGGCGGGGCGGATCTGGGTGTAGTCGACAGTCTCGGCCGCGCCGAGGCGCGCGACCTGGTCGGTGGCGTCGCCGCGGGCGGTCGCGATCACATGGCCGCCGGCGATATTGGCCAGCTGGACGAGGAAGGAACCCACACCGCCGGTCGCGCCGACGATCAGCACTGTCTGGCCGGGCTGGATATGCGCGGCGTCCACCAGATCCTGGGCTGTCACGCCGGCGACCGGCAGCGCCGCCGCGGCCACCGTGGTGACGCCGTCGGGGATGGGGACGAGGGTCGCGTCCTCGGGGACCGTGGCGTACTGCGCCCAACTGCCGTGTCCCGCAGGCGCGGTCAGGAATTTGCCGACCACCTTGTCGCCGACCTTGAACTTGGTGACGCCCGTGCCGATCGCCGAGACGGTGCCCGCGCCGTCGACGCCGAGGATCATCGGGAAGTCGGTGGGCATCTTGCCCTCCAGGATGCCGTCGGCCATTTTCAGGTCGAACGGGTTGACCCCGGCCGCGTCGAGCGCCACTTGAACCTCGCCGGGACCCGCGTCGGGTACCGGGACATCGGCGAGCTCGGGTGTGGCGCCGAACTTCTGAACCACGATCGCGCGCATGGGGGTGAACTCCTCGCATCGGGGGTGAGCCGGGCATCGCAATCCTAGGCGGATAGCCGTTCGACATGCGGTGATTGGTCGTCTTCGGTGGTGTCGCGGCGTACCGTGAAGCGCGGATTCGCAGTCGGTGAAATTTTTTGTAGTTGAGCGGAACAGGCTCAACTTTGTGAGCGTTGAACAAGTCGATATCGGACACACACAAGGGAGATTCGTGGACTCGTTCAATCCCACCACCAAGACGCAGGCGGCATTCAACACCGCCCTTCAGGCCGCCGCGGCGGCGGGCAATCCGGAGATCCGTCCGGCACACTTGCTGGTGGCGTTGCTGGATCAAACCGACGGCATCGCCGCACCGTTGCTCAAGGCCATCGGGGTCGATCCGGCGACAGTCGAACGTGAGGCAGGTGCCCTCGTCGACCGCCTGCCGCGTGCCACCGGCGCCACCACCAAACCGCAACTTGGCCGTGAGGTCCTCGCCGCGATGACCGCCGCCCAGCAGCTCGCCACCGAGCTCGGCGACGAGTTCGTCTCCACCGAAAACCTGCTGGTCGGGTTGGCTGAAGGTGATTCGGATGTCGCTCAGCTGCTACGCAAGCACGGCGCAACCCCGGAGGCCCTGCGCGACGCGTTCACCGCGGTCCGCGGCGGCAGTGGCCGGGTCACCTCTGCCGATCCGGAAGCCGGCTACCAGGCGCTCGAGAAGTACTCCACAGACCTCACCGAGCTGGCGCGCGCGGGCAAACTCGACCCGGTGATCGGGCGCGACACCGAGATCCGGCGCGTGGTGCAGGTACTGAGCAGGCGCACCAAGAACAATCCCGTCCTCATCGGCGAACCCGGCGTCGGCAAGACCGCCATCGTCGAAGGGCTGGCGCGGCGCATCATCGAAGGCGATGTGCCGGAGTCGTTGCGCAACAAGAAGGTTGTCTCGCTCGACCTCGGCGCGATGGTGGCGGGCGCCAAGTATCGCGGTGAATTCGAGGAGCGGCTCAAGGCCGTGCTCGACGACATCAAGAACAGCGCGGGCGAGATCATCACCTTCATCGACGAGCTGCACACCATCGTCGGCGCGGGCGGCACCGGCGACTCGGCGATGGACGCGGGCAACATGATCAAGCCGCTGCTGGCCCGCGGTGAGCTGCGGCTGGTCGGCGCGACCACCCTCGACGAGTACCGCAAGTACATCGAGAAGGACGCCGCGCTCGAACGGCGATTCCAGCAGGTGCTGGTCGGCGAGCCGTCGGTGGCCGACACCATCGGCATCCTGCGCGGCATCAAGGAGCGCTACGAGGTGCACCACGGCGTGCGGATCACCGATTCCGCGCTGGTGGCGGCGGCGACGCTCTCGGACCGCTACATCACCTCGCGATTTCTGCCCGACAAGGCGATCGACCTGATCGACGAGTCGGCTTCGCGGCTGCGGATGGAAATCGACTCGCGGCCCGTCGAGATCGACGAGATCGAGCGGGCGGTGCGGCGCCTCGAGATCGAAGAGGTGGCGCTCGAGAAGGAGACCGACGCCGCGTCCAAGCAGCGGCTGGAGAAGCTGCGCCAGGAATTGGCCGACGACCGCGAGAAGCTCAGCCAGCTCACCACCCGCTGGCAGAACGAGAAGAACGCGCTCGATTCGGCGCGCGGGCTGAAGGAGCGACTGGAGGCCATGCGCGGCGAGTCCGAGCGGGCAGAGCGCGACGGCGATCTCGGCAAGGTCGCCGAGCTGCGCTACAAGCGCATTCCCGACTTGGAGAAGGAACTCGCCGACGCCGAGAAGGCCAGTGCCGGGGCGTCCGACGGTGACGTGATGCTCAACGAGGAGGTGACGCCCGACGACATCGCCGATGTTGTCTCGGCGTGGACCGGGGTGCCGGTAGGCCGGATGCTCGAGGGCGAGACCGCCAAGCTGCTGCGGATGGAAACCGAGGTCGCGGGCCGCGTCGTCGGGCAGGAAGAAGCGGTGCAGGCCGTGTCCGACGCGGTCCGCAGGGCGCGCGCCGGTGTGGCCGATCCGAACCGTCCGACGGGCTCGTTCCTGTTCGTCGGCCCGACCGGTGTCGGCAAGACGGAGCTGGCGAAATCGCTCGCCGACTTCCTGTTCGCCGACGAACGCGCCATGGTGCGTATCGACATGAGCGAGTACAGCGAGAAGCACTCGGTGGCTCGCCTCGTCGGCGCGCCGCCCGGATATGTCGGCTACGACCAGGGTGGCCAGCTCACCGAAGCGGTGCGCAGGCGACCGTATTCGGTGGTGCTGTTCGACGAGATCGAGAAGGCGCACCCGGACGTCTTCGACATTTTGTTGCAAGTTCTCGACGAGGGCAGGCTCACCGACAGCCAGGGTCGCACGGTCGACTTCCGCAATACGATCCTCATTCTCACCTCCAATCTCGGCGCCGGTGGCGACCGCGATCAGGTGATGGAGGCGGTGCGGCGCGCGTTCAAGCCGGAGTTCATCAACCGGCTCGACGACGTGGTGATGTTCCACGCGCTCGACGCGAAGCAACTGGAGTCGATCGTCGACATCAACCTGCGTCAGCTGCAGAAACGGCTCTCACAGCGCAGGCTGACCCTCGATGTCACCGAGGAGGCCAAGCAGTGGCTGGCCGTGCGCGGCTACGACCCGGCCTACGGCGCGCGACCGCTGCGCAGGCTGATCCAGCAGGCCATCGGCGACAGCCTGGCCAAGGAACTGCTCTCCGGTTCGGTCGCCGACGGTGACACGGTGAAGGTGAGTGTGGACGACGCCACCGACAAGCTCGTCGTCGAAGGCGAAGTTGTCCACAGCTCGTGATTTATCCACAGCCCGGTGCGTAGGGACCTCCCAAACGCACCGGGCTGTCCTACCCTGGAGCCCATGACGAACCCGAACGATCCGTGGGGGCAACGCCCGGAGGATTCGCCGACCGAACGGCTGGGTTCGCCGGGCACCGACTCGACCACGCCGTACGGAGGCAATTCGTTCGACGAGTGGGGGCAACCGTCGAACCCGACGCAGGCGTTGCCGCCGCACGACGCGCAATGGGGTGACTACGAGAGTGGTTATCCGGCAGCTCAACCACCGCCGCAGCAGGCGCCGCCGGGGTACGACCAGGGTTACCAGGCGCCGCCACCCGGCTACGGCCAGGGCTATCCCGCCGCGCCGCCGCCGGGGTATCCACCGCGGCCGCAGGACGGTGACCAGGAGGAACCTCCCAAACGTCACATCGGTTTGTGGATCGCGCTCGGCTTGGGCGTGCTGGCGTTGATCGCGGTCGGCGGGGTGCTCGCCGGTCTCGTGCTGAGCGGTAACGACTCGGGCGGCAACACCGCATCGGCACCGACGACGAGCCAGCTGCTCGTCCCGCCGACACCGAAACAAACCACGCCGGGTTCTCCGCCGAGCACGAGCGGGCTCCCCGGCTTGCCCGGTCTCGGCGGCGGCGAAGATCTCGGCGCCACCATGGGCAGTATCACCGCCAATACCGGCACCGAGATCACCATGAGCACCCTCGGTGGATCCGATGTGCGAGTGCTGATCGACGATGCCACCCAGGTGATCTCGCTGACCAGCACGAAGGCGAGCGAGCTTCCCGTGGGCGACATGGTTATGGTGCAGGGCGACAAGAACCCAGACGGGTCGATCCACGCCAAGATCATTATCAGTACGGCGTTGCCGGGCGGCCCCCGATGAGCGACCCGCGCGTCGAATCCCCGGTGCTACCGGGCAATCACGGCGACGGCTGGATAGGCTAGGCGACGATGACGGCTATGTGGTTCGGGTTAGCAGCGATCGCACTCGTGGGTGCGGTCGTCCTGCTGTATTTCGATCGGGTCCAGCGGCAGCGCACCGGACACGCGAGACAGGTGTGGGCGAAGTCCCAGGGCTACACCTACGTGTCGGTGGAGCCCGCGCTCGCCTCGACGTGGCGCCGTGGCGCGCTGGCCAAGCTCGGCTATCTCTCGGCGGTCGACGTGGTCTCCGGTATTCGCAAGGGCGAGAAGTTCGTGCTCTTCGACCTGGAGGACGCCGCGACCCTGGTGGCCGTGCGACGCCAGATCGGCTCCGAGATCGATGTCGACATGCGGCTCAAGACCGCCGCGCCGCCGAAGGACCACGATCTGGAACTGCTCGGCGCCATCGGCGACCGGGTCGTGTTCGCCACCGACCCCGAGATCGCGCGCCACGCGGTGGACCAGCGGATGGTCGGCTTCATCGAGTCGCTGTCCGACACCGTGCAGATGCTGTGGAGTGAGGGCAACTGGACCCTCGGCATGCTCCCCGTCGGCAGCGGATCCAAGGATTGGGAGACCGCCATCGACGTGGTGCTCCGCCTATCCGGCCTGCTGCACGTGCTGCCCCCGGTGGCCGAGCCGAACGAGTTCACCCGGCCGCGGTCGAGTGCCAATCTCGCACCCGGTTTCCGACCCGAGTACGACGACGAAGACGACGATCGCGAATTCGCCGCGGGCCGTGCGGAATACGCCGACGTGGAAGAACGTGGCCGCGCCCGTTTCCCCGGCCCCGACGAACTCGACTCCGATGACGAGCCCTTCGCCCCGCGTGGTTCCGCGGCCCGCCTGCCCGATGACGACGAGCCCTACCGTGGCGCCCGCTTCCCCGAAGTCGACGCGCCCTCCGCGCCGCGTGGCTCCGCGACCCGCGACGTAGACGATCGCGCACCGATCGGCGGCCGCGCCCCCGCTCTGCCCGCCGACTACGACCCCGATCTCGACGACCCCGAGTTCGAAGACCAGCCCGCGCCCGGCCGCCGCCCGCTCGGCGAACCGCCGAAGCGCCCGTCGCTGGCCGTCGTCCCCGAGCCGCGTCCCCGCCCCGAGCCACCGCTCGACGACGCGGAATCGGGTCAGCCGGGCGGACCGTTCCACCCCGGATTCCGCCCCTACCAGGGCCCTGTTCCGAAGTGATCCACCTGCCGCGGTAGTCGTCGCGGCACCCCGTCGACCGGAATCGACCAGCGATGTCTGATAGTCCTTCAAGTCTGCCCGGCGTGCACCGCCCCGTCGCGATGATCACCGGACCGACGTCCGGCATCGGGCAGGGTTTCGCCCACCGTCTCGCCGCCCTCGGCTACGACCTGGTCCTCGTCGCCAGGAACGAGGAACGCCTGCGCGCACTCGCCGACGATGTGGCCCGCCGTTTCGCCACGTCGGCCGAAGTCGTGGTCGCCGACCTGGCCGATGACGACGATCGCGCTCGCGTCGCGGCCAGAGCCGCCCAGGGCATCGAATTCCTCGTGAACAACGCGGGTTTCGCGCATTCGGGTGAGTTCTGGACCCTCGAGCCCGCGGAGCTGCAGGCCCAGCTCGACGTCAACGTCACCTCGGTCCTGCAACTCACCAGGGCGGCCCTGCCACCGATGGTCGCGGCGGGCGCGGGTTCGATCGTGAATGTGGCGAGTGTGGCCGGGTTGATCCCCGGACGGGGGTCGACCTACTCGGCCTCCAAGGCCTACGTCGTATCCTTCACGGAGGGTTTAGCGGGTGGATTGGTGGGCACCGGTGTCCGCATCCAAGCGCTGTGCCCCGGATTCGTGCACACCGAGTTCCACGAGCGCGCGGGCATCGAGATGAGTTCGCTGCCCGAGCGCCTGTGGCTCGACGTCGACCAGGTCGTCGACGGGTGCCTGCAGGATCTGGACTCCGGCCGGGTGATCAGCGTGCCCGGCGTGCAGTACAAGGTGCTCACCGCGGTAGCGGGCTTCATCCCGCGCACCCTGGTGGCCCGCATGAATCGCGGACTCTTCAACGCACGCGGAAGGACATGACTTAGATGATCGACCAAGCACGTCAGGCGCTCACGAAGGCCGATCGCGACCAGCTGGCCGCCCTCGTGCGCGAGCTCGCGGTCGTGCACGGCAAGGTGACGCTGTCCTCGGGCAAGGAAGCCGACTACTACGTCGACCTGCGCCGCGCGACCCTGCATCACCAGGCGGCGCCGCTGATCGGGACGCTGCTGCGTGAGCTCGTCGCCGACTGGGACTTCGACGCTGTCGGCGGGCTCACCATGGGCGCCGATCCGGTCGCGATGGCCGTGATGCACGCGCCGGGCCGTCCGATCGACGCCTTCGTGGTCCGTAAGGCCGCCAAGGCGCACGGCATGCAGCGCCAGATCGAGGGCCCCAATATCGTCGGCAAGCGCGTGCTCGTCGTCGAGGACACCACCACCACCGGCAACTCGCCGCTCACCGCGGTGCGCGCGTTGCGCGACGCGGGCGCGATCGTGGTCGGCGTTGCCACCGTTGTCGACCGGGAAACCGGTGCTGACCAGGTGATTGCCGAGGAGGGGCTGGAATATCGATCCATCCTCGGTCTCGATGATCTCGCCCTGGGATAGCCTGAACAACGCCGAACCCGGATGACGACGTGGTCTGTCCGGAAAGTCTGAAGGACGTGTGAGTCACCTGTGGTGAGCATTGCAGTAAACAAAGGTCGCGACAACGTTGCGATGCTCGGGATCGGTGCCTACCGTCCGCAGCGCATCGTCACCAACGCCGAAGTGTGCGAGACCCTCGACTCGACGCCCGACTGGATCTTCGAGCGCACCGGTATCCACAACCGGCGCTGGATCAGTGGCGACGAGACGATCCGGTCGATCGCCGCGGCCGCCGGTGAGCGCGCGCTGAACAACACCCCGATCGATCGATCCAAGATCGGCGCGGTCGTCCTGTGCACGTCGAGCTGGCTCAAGCTCACCCCGCACGGCGCCCCCTCGGTGGCCTTCGACCTCGGGCTCAACGGGGTTGCCGCCTTCGATTTAACGTCCGGCTGCGGTGGCTTCTGTTACGGGCTCGGTGTCGCCGCCGACCTGATCCGCGCCGGCTCGTTCGACTATGTGCTGGTGATCGGCGCCGAGACGATGACCGTCGGCCTCGACCCCACCGACCGCGGCACCGCGATGATCTTCGGTGACGGCGCGGGCGCTGTGGTCGTCGGTCCGGCCGAGGACAACGGCATCTCCCCGACAGTCTGGGGCAGCGACGGTGAGAACGCCGAAGCCATCGCACAGGACGTCGATTTCCTGGAGTACATGAACAAGGCGCAGGCCCTGCAGGGCACCGATCCGGCGGTCGAGGCCGTCGGCCGGATGTCGCTGCACATGGAGGGCCCCAAGGTCTTCCGGTGGGCCGCGGTCACGTTGCCGCGCGCGCTCTCCGCGGCGCTCGAGACCTCCGGCGTGGCCAAGGAGGACATCGAGGTGTTCGTCCCGCACCAGGCCAACGCCCGGATCAACGAGCTGATGAAGAAGAACCTCGGCCTGGCCGAGAGTGTCCCGATCGCCAACGACATCGAGAACACCGGCAACACCTCCGCCGCCTCCGTGCCACTGGCGATCGAGGAAATGCTGGTTACGGGCAAGGCGAAGGGCGGTCAGCTCGCGCTGCTGCTCGGCTTCGGCGCGGGTCTGAGTTACGCGGGCCAGGTAGTGACGCTGCCGCCCGCCCCGAAGGAACCGAGCTTCTGACATGCGAGGGCTGCGCGCCGCTTATCTAGGGGCGGCGGCGGTCACCGTGTTCGGTGCCGTCACCGGCCGCGACCGCCTGCAATGGGTCGCCAAGCCACTGCTGATGCCGCTGCTCGCCGCCGACACGGTGGCCGGCGGCGTCGATCTCGATCCGGCCGAACGCCGGCTGCTGCTCGGCTCGCTGGCCGCCGCGACGGTCGGCGATGTGCTGCTGCTCGACCCCGACGACGACCGCCGCCTCATCGCGGGCGCGTCGTCGTTCGCGGTCATGCAAACCGGCTACTCCCTGCTGTGGTGGAAGCGCGGTGCCCGGCCGCGCCCCGAGATCGCCCTCCCGCGCGTGGTGGCCTGGGTCGGCGCGGCAGGCTTGCTGCGCGCCAAAGCCCCGAACCTCGTTCTGCCGCTCACCGCCTACGGCGCGACATTGGGAACGGCCGCGACCCTCGCTTCGGACCCGGCTCTCGCCCCGGATGCGAAAAACATCGCGGGCCTGAACATTCCGAACTCCGACCCGCGCAGTCGCTACGGCGTCGGGGCCCTGCTGTTCACGATCTCGGATGCGCTGATCGTCGTGCGCCGCCTCTTCGCCCGCGACGACCGCACCCGCCGGATCGCCGAGGGCGTCATCCTGGCGACCTACGCCTGCGCGCAATACCTGCTCACTGTCCCGCCTCCCCGTGATCGGGGCCGAACGTAGGATCTCGCACCGGTAGCGTCTCGCGTTCCCGCTCGCCGGCGAGTTCGTGATACTCGGTGTCACACGGCGCTAACTCAGGTGTCGCCGGGCCGCAACACCTCGCGCGCACGCTTCCTAGATGAGTGGGGAAGCGCAGTTCATCGAGGTGCACGGGTATCGCCGGGCGTTCCGGATGGCCGGAACCGGTCCGCCGCTGCTGCTCATCCACGGCATCACCGACAGCTCGGGGACGTGGGCGCCGGTCTTCGACGCGCTCGCCGAGCACTACACCGTGATCGCACCTGACCTGCTGGGCCACGGCGAATCGGACAAACCGCGCGGCGACTACGCCGTGGCGGCCTACGCCAACGGCATGCGCGATCTGCTCAGCATCCTCGGCATCGAGCGGATCACCGTCGTCGGGCACTCGCTCGGCGGCGGTGTCGCGATGCAGTTCGCTTACCAGTTTCCCGAGAAGGTGGAGCGGATCGCACTGGTGTGCCCGGCGGGAATGGGTGCGGGGGTGCACCCCGCGTTCCGGCTCGCGACACTGGCAGGCGCAGGCCCGGCGCTGATGGCGATCACCAGCTGGCCGGTCCGCACCGCGGTGACGGCCGCGGTGCCGATCGTCACCGCACTGGGTGGCCTCGGCCTCGGTCCCGACGCCGAATACGTGCTCCGCCTCTACGGCCACCTCTCCGACTCCGGCGCTCGCAACGCCTTCCTGCGCACCATCCGCGCGGCCGCCGACCGCCGCGGCCAGACGATCACCATGCTCGACCGCGGCTATCTCGCCGCCCACCTGCCCACGCTGGTCGTCGGCGGCACCCGCGACACCGTCATCCCGTCGGGTCACGCGGATCGCGCGCACCGTGCCTTCCCTGGCAGTCGCATCGAAATCTTCGCGGGCGCAGGTCATTTCCCGCATCATTTCGACCCCGACCGCTTCGTCGCGCTGATCCGCTCGTTCATCGAGGAGACCGATCCGGCCGTCTTCGACCCCCTGCGCTGGCAGCGCACCCTCCGCCGTGGTCGCCCGATCGTCGGTCTCCCGTCACCCGCGCCGTCGAACAACCCGGAGCCCGCTGTCGACCCCGCGCGGACGAACGGACACGCCCCGCTCACAGCGCCAGGATGATCCGATCCCGGTCCTGCGGGTCCACCCGAATCGGAACTGTCTGTCCGACAACCATTCTGGGCTTGTGCACCGGCATAACGTCCACCACGATCGTCCCGTGGTAGCTCTCGGACCCGGGCACCGTGAGCTCCACCTCGAACTCGGTGAGCTCACTCGCGTGATCGGTCCGGCTCAACGGGTGCACCCCGTCGATGCGCGCCCACCCTTCGAGCCCGTGCCTGAGCAATCGCCGATCCGCCCGCGTCGGCATCGAAGCCCACGTCATCGCGATCCCGCACGCCGAACCGAACAGCCCGACCATGATCATCACCTGAAACGGTGCGGTGCCCGGCGGCGCGTGCGGAGCCAACCACCCCAACCACACCGCGAGCGCGATCAGATACCCCGCCACGACGCCGATCAGCGCCCGCGATACTCGCGCATGATCCATCACGCTCACCACCGAAAAGACTCTGTCCCTCCAGGATAAACGGCGATTCGGGGCGGTCGCGATTACGCTTCGGTCATGAGTTACCCGGACAACGGGCCCCAGGGCTACCCGCAGGGCTATCCCCAGGGCTACTACGGCCCGCCGCCCGAGCATCCGCAGGCCACCACGGTCCTCGTCCTCGGCGTGCTCGGCATGTCGCTGTGTGGGTTGTGCGCTCCGTTCGCCTGGCTCAAGGGTCGCGGCGTGCTCGCTGAAATCGATGGCTCCGGTGGGCAGATCGGTGGTCGCACGCAGGTGTACGCCGGCTACATCCTCGGCATCGTCGGTACGTGCTTGCTGGCCTTCACCGTCCTGATCTTCGGCGTCGCCCTGGTGCTGATGATCGTCGGCGCGATGGCCGATTCCTCGTCGTAGCGAGGCCCCGCCTAGCATTGCCGGGTGAATGAAGCAGAGGTCGCGGGCCCGACCGAGTGGGGCGAGCACCCGCACGGCCTCGGTCCGTGGGAGCAGGAATACGACACCCCCGTCCCCACCGACGCGCGCTATGACCCTGTTCTGCTGGCCGAGGGCGATCGCCGCAACGTCGTCGACACCTACCGCTACTGGACCCGCGAGGCGATCGTCGCCGACATCGACGCCCGCCGTTTCCCCTTCCACGTGGCCATCGAGAACTTCGGCCACGACGCCAACATCGGCACCGTGGTTCGTACCGCCAACGCCTTCGCCGCCGCCGCGGTGCACATCGTCGGCAGACGGCGCTGGAACCGGCGTGGCGCCATGGTCACCGACCGCTACCAGCACCTCGTCCACCACAGTGACCTCGCCGAACTGCGTGAGTTCGCCGCGCGCGAGGGCTTGACGGTGGTTGCCGTCGACAATGTGCCCGGCGCGGTCCCGCTCGAGACCGCCGAACTGCCACGCGAGTGCCTGCTGCTGTTCGGCCAGGAGGGCCCCGGCGTCAGCGACGACGCGAAAGACGCAGCGGCCCTGACCGTTTCGATCGCCCAGTTCGGCTCGACCCGCAGCATCAACGCCGGTGTCGCCGCGGGCATCGCCATGCACGCCTGGATCCGTCAACACGCCGACCTGTCTGCGGCCTGGTAACGGAATGGGCACGGAATGTCGGTACCACCTGGCACCATGGAGCCATGACCTCGCGCAGCGGCCGGCGCCCCCAGCCCTCTGATCGCGCCGGATCCGTGCCCACCCCGGCGCTGTGGTCCGAGCGTGCCGACATGGCCGAGTCCGCGATCGTCTCGCGGCATCTGCGGACGCTGTGGGGTTGTCCCGGAACGGAATTGGGTGTTGTCGGCTGGCCGGCGACTCGTCGCGAACGAGCGTTCGCGGGCTGGCACTACTGGTGGCAGGCCCACCTGCTCGACGTCGCGGTCGACGCCGCCAATCGTGTCCCCACCCCCGCCCGCCGCAGGCGCATCGGCGCGATCGCCCGCGGCATCCGGCTACGCAACATCACCGGCTGGACCAATCGCTACTACGACGACATGGCCTGGCTGGCCATTGCCCTGGAACGCGCCGAGCGCACCCAGGAACTCACCTCGGCGCGCAGCGGCCTGCTCGCCCTCGAACAGAAGCTCTATGGCGCCTGGGAACCCGAGGTCGGCGGCGGTATTCCGTGGCGGATCAAATCGGACTTCTTCAACGCCCCCGCCAACGGCCCGGCGGGCATCGCGCTCTTACGCCTCGGCCGGGTGGAGCGCGCCCGAGAGATGGCCGACTGGCTCGACGCCACCCTCCGCGACCCCGAATCCGGCCTGATCCTCGACGGGATCCACCTACCCTCGGGCGAGGTCGAACGCCCGGTGTTCAGCTACTGCCAGGGAGTCGTGCTCGGTCTGGAAACCGAGCTGGCCGTGCACACCGACGACGACGAACGTCACATCGAACGAGTCAGCGGCTTGCTGGCCGCGGTGGAAGAACACATGACCACCCGCCTGGTGATCAACGGTGGCGGCGGCGGTGACGGTGGGCTGTTCAACGGTGTATTGGCGCGCTACCTCGCGGTGGTCGCCCTGATGTTGCCCGGCGAGGGCAAGCAGGCCGAAACCGATCGGCGCACCGCCGCGGCCATTGTCAAAGCCTCGGCCACCGCCGCCTGGGCCAATCGGCTCGAGTTCGAAGGCGAGCCGCTGTTCGGATTCGACTGGAGCAAGCCGGCCCGGCTGCCGGGTGGCACCGCGGGCGCGGGCAAATTCACCGCGGGCGGTTCGGTGACGGCCTCGGCGGTGCCCGAACGCGACCTGTCCGTGCAGCTGGCCGGCTGGATGTTGATGGAAGCGGCCTACCAGGTCACCGCGGCCGGGCTGTAGCTCAGCGCTCGGACTCGACCGCGACGCTCGGCTCGAGGTCGTAATCCTCGACCGGCCGCGCCATCTCCTGGCGATAGTGCCGGATACCGAGGACGGTGCCGACGATCAGACCGACCACCAGCGTGCCGATCACCGCGGGCATCAGCCACGGAACCTGTTCGAGGAACTCGCCCGCGTAGTACCCGATCAGCAACAGCACCGGCGCCCAGATAACCGCGCCGAGCGTGCTGGCGACGGTGTAGCGCCGATGATCCATCCCGGCCGCGCCCGCCACCATCGGGCACAGCGTGCGCACCCACGGAATCCAGCGGGCCACCAGTACCGCGAGGAATCCGTGCCGTTCGAGCAGATCGGTGACCTTGGCCAGATTCTTGGTGTTGATATATCGGCCGTTCTTGCGCGCGACCAGGCGGTGCCCGGTTCGCGCCCCGACGACATAACCCACCTGATTACCCGCGATCGCGGCGAGCATGGTGCCCACCGACAACGCCCAGACCTGCGCTTCGCCATTGGCGTGCGAGGCGAGCACGATGCCCGCGGTGATCAGCATGGAATCACCGGGCAGGAACAGCCCGATGATGAACGCGCATTCGAGAAAGACGAAAACTAGCACCACCGTGCAGACCACAGCGGGGCCTGCTGAGATCAGCGGATCGAAGCTGCCCATAGCGAGGGTCGACGGTACTGCGGTCACAGGGATCAGTGCGTCTCGTTCGTCGAAGCAGCCAGCTCGCCGCTCTGCGCCGACGCGCCCGGTGCGTTGCGGCGCTCGAGCACCTTCTTACCGACCGTGATGATCGCGGGCAGGATCGAGACGAACACGATCAGCAGGAAGATTCCCTCGATGTGGTCGCGGATGAACGGCACATTGCCGAGGAAGTAGCCGAGGATCGTGACGCCGCCACCCCACAGGACCGCGCCGACGATGTCGAACGCCACGTACTTGCGGTAGCTCATCTGCGACACACCGGCCAGCACCGGCATGAACGTGCGCACGATCGGCACGAACCTGGCCAGGATGATGGTCTTGGGGCCGTGCTTCTCGAAGAACTCGTGCGTCTCGGTGACGTAGTGCTTCTTGAAGAAGCGGCTGTCTTCCTTCTTGAAGATGGCCGGACCGATCTTTCGGCCGATCCAATACGCACACTGGTCGCCTAGGAAGGCTGTGAGAATCACCAACGGCACGAGGACCCAGATCGAGAGGGTCGAGCCCGGTTGCGCGGCGAGCATGCCGCCGGTGAACAGCAGCGAGTCACCTGGCAGCAACGGGAACAGCAGACCGGTCTCGATGAAGACAATCGCCAGGATGGCGGGCAGCACCGCGTTCGCGAGCCAGGTCTCCTGGAGTAGATACATCGGGTCCAGCAACTGGGTCAACGCAAGGTTGGTCGTCACCGCATCGGATACCGCCAGCAAAGTCACGGCCCCCACAGTACCGGTCCGATCTGTGACATGAGTGCCCTGCGGGTGAACCTCAGCCCACCGGGTGATCTCGCGTTCGCCTTCCTAATTTAGGGTGTGGCCTGACAGAATTGGTTTTTGCTCCCCACAAGACGGAGGTCACTGCTGTGCCTATCGCGACCCCGGAGGTCTACGCCGAGATGCTCGGCCGGGCCAAGGCGCACTCGTTCGCGTTCCCGGCTATCAACTGCACGTCGTCGGAGACGATCAACGCCGCCATCAAGGGCTTCGCCGACGCGGGCAGTGACGGCATCATCCAGTTCTCCACCGGTGGTGCCGAGTTCGGCTCCGGTCTGGGCGTGAAGGACATGGTCACCGGCGCGGTGGCACTGGCCGAGTTCGCGCACATAGTCGCCGCGAAGTACGACGTGACGATCGCGCTGCACACCGACCACTGCCCCAAGGACAAGCTGGACACCTATGTGCGTCCGCTGATCGCGATCTCGCAGGACCGCGTGAACGCCGGTCTGAACCCGCTGTTCCAGTCGCACATGTGGGACGGCTCGGCCATCCCGATCGACGAGAACCTCGAGATCGCCCAGGAGCTGCTGAAGGCCTGTAAGTCGGCCAACATCATCCTCGAGGTCGAGATCGGTGTGGTCGGCGGCGAGGAAGACGGCGTCGAGGCCGAGATCAACGACAAGCTCTACACCTCGCCCGAGGACTTCGAGAAGACCATCGCCGCGCTCGGCGCGGGCGAGAACGGGCAGTACCTGCTGGCCGCCACCTTCGGCAACGTGCACGGTGTGTACAAGCCGGGCAACGTGGTGCTCAAGCCCGAGGTGCTGGCCGAGGGTCAGCGCGTCGCGGCCGAGAAGCTGGGCCTCGAGTCCGGTGCGCAGCCGTTCGACTTCGTGTTCCACGGTGGTTCGGGCTCGCTGAAGTCCGAGATCGAGGACTCGCTGCGCTACGGCGTGGTGAAGATGAACGTCGACACCGACACCCAGTACGCCTTCACCCGCCCGGTCGCCGGTCACATGCTCGCCAACTACGACGGTGTGCTGAAGATCGACGGCGAGGTCGGCAACAAGAAGGTCTACGATCCGCGCAGCTACCTGAAGAAGGCCGAGACCTCGATGGCCGCGCGCGTGACCGAGGCCTGCAACGACCTGAAGTCGGCCGGACGCTCCGTGAGCAGTTTCTGATTTTCGTACCAACCAACGGGGCCCGAGCTCATGAGTCTTGATGTCCGTGTGCTCGGGCCCGTCCGACTGCTCGTCGGCGGCGAGCCGGTAGCGGTCGGCGGGCCCAAGCCGCGCGCCCTCCTTGCCGCGCTCACCGTCAATCGGCGGCGCGCGGTGTCTTCTGCTGTGCTCGCCGAGATGGTCTGGAACGAGGACCCGCCGGATTCCTACGCGGCCAGCCTGCAGGTGTTCGTGTCGAACATCCGTAAAGCGCTGCGCAACGCCGGGATCGATTCCGCGCAGGTGCTGCGGACCGAGGGTGCGGGTTATCGGCTCGAAATCCCCGATACCGCATGCGATCTCGGACGTTTCGAGAGTGCGCGCGAAGCGGGCTCGCGGTGTCTGGACGTCGGTGACCACCCAGGTGCCGCCAACCTTTTCGGTGCGGCGCTGCGGGAATGGACCGGGCGGGCACTGGCCGACCTGGCCGGATTGCAATTCGCCGACGGGTTCGCCACCGCGATGAACGAGGAGCGGCTACTGGCCGTCTCCGCGCGCGTCGATGCGGAAATCGCCTGTGGCCGGGCGTCGTCGGTGATCGGCGAGTTGGTGTCGATGACCAACGAGCATCCGCTGCGCGAGCCGCTGTGGGGGCAGTTGATCACCGCGCTGTATCTGTCCGGGCGGCAGGCGGACGCGCTGGAGGCGTGCCGGCGGGTGCGCAACGTGCTGGCCGAGGAGCTGGGAATCGACCCGGGGGCCGCGCTGATCGAGCTGGAGCGGCAGGTGCTGCGCCAGGAGCCGTTGAATGTGCTGGCGTCCAGGCGATCTGACCAGGTGGCCGCGGCGATGACCGAGACCGTCACCGAGGTGCCGCAGTCGATTCGCAACGGCAATCTGCGGTTCGCCGATGGGCGGACGCTGCCGATTCCCCACGGGGGGATCAGGATCGGCCGGATGACGGATAACGAACTCGTTCTCGATGATCCGAAAGCGAGCCGGTATCACGCGCACATCATGCCCAGCCGTGCCGGGCTGCTGATCAAGGATCTGCACTCGGCCAACGGGGTTTATGTCAACGAGGTGCCGATCGACAACGGGGCACTGCTGGCCGACGGGGACGTAATCCGTATCGGCGGAACGGTTCTGGTGTTCATCGCGGTGAAGTAGGGGTGGGTCCGCTCGGCCTGGGTCGACGGTCGGGTGCGGCGCAGCTCGATTGATTGCCACTCGGGATCAGGGGCTGGTCACCGCGCTCTGTCGGTTGGCTCGGTAGCGGCCAGGAGTACTGCCGATGATGTTCGTGAAGGCGGTGATGAAGCCGCTGGGGTTGGCCCATCCGCAGGCGTAGGCGGTTCGAGTGATGTCGTATCCATCGGCGAGAAGCACGAGGGCGTGGTAGATGCGTAGCTGGGTGCGCCACTCGTAGAAGGTCATGCCGAACTCGTTGTGTAACAGCCGGCTGAGGGTGCGGGCGCTGGCACCGATCGCCCTGCCGAGCTCGGCCATCGAGCTGTTGTCCGCCGGGTTGTCGGACAGTTTTCGCGCGAGGGCCCGCAGGCGGTCGTCCCGTGGTTCCGGCAGGTAGAGGGGCTGCTCCTGCGTCTCTCTGAGTTCGTCGACGAGGACCCGAAGGAGACGGGTGCGCGCCGAAGGGCTATAGCCCGGCGCGGCGTCGCCGTATATGTGCGGCCCGGTCAGGGCGAGCAGGAGCTCACGCGCGAGGTCGGTGGCCGAGAACACCGCAGGCCGGTCCGGTATGCGCCTGGCCAGGGACGCCGAGACGAAGACGATCCGCATGTCCGTGTTGCCGTGGGCGCTGTGCCGGTGGGAGATTCCAGCGGGTGTCCACGCAATCCGGTCGGCGGGAACGATGGAGATGCCGTGGTCGGTGTGGACGGTCAAAACGCCGGTGGCAGCGTAGACCAGGTGCCCGCGTGCGTGCGACTGCACGGAGCTGGAGCCGCCCGACAGCCACAGGTGCCGTCCGCCGGACGGCCACACAAGCGAGGTCACGCCCGTGGGATCGGTCGGTTGGCGAGGAATGGGCATCAGGAGGCAGTTTATCGGTGGCGCGCCGGCCTGCGGAAGTGGTGATCTGGTCTGGTCCTTCGTGAGTGATCCAAAAAGGGAGATCTGCCATGGCAACGTTCATCCTCGTCCCCGGCGCGTGGCACGGATCCTGGACGTTCGAGGCGGTGACTCCGCTGCTGGAGGCCGCCGGGCACACCGTCCACGCCCTGACCCTGACGGGACTGCGGCCCGACGAGGATGGCGTGACTGTGGCGCGCGCCAACCTCGACACACACGCCGATGACGTCGTGCGCCTGCTGGAGACCGCGCAGATCACCGACGCGACGCTCGTCGGACACAGCTATGGCGGGATGGTGATCTCAGCCGCGGCCGACCGCGCCGCGGGCCGCATCTCTCGTCTGGTTCATCTCGACGCCTACGTTCCGCGCGACGGCGAATCGTGTTGGTCCTTGACCACCGAGGCCTACCGGCAGTCGTTCGTCGAAGGCGCGGCAGACACGGGTTACGCCGTGCGCCCACCGTTTCGGGCCCCGCACGGCGGCGAACCTCGCCGCCGCCCCCACCCACTGGCCTCCCTTGTCCAGAGCATCCGGCTCACCGGCGCCGTCGACCGCGTCCCCCGGCGCGACTTCATCTATTGCTCCGGGTGGGAAGACGACACTCCCTTCGCCGGACTCCGCGCCCGGCTCCGAGCCGCGCCCGGCTGGCACGTCCACGACATCCCATCCGGCCACAACGCGATGCGCGAGGCCCCAGGTGCCGTCGCCGATCTACTGCTGAGGTGAAGAGTGGGCGTGCCGCACCGCAACAGCCCGCCGACCGCAGAAGGTCCGAGCGGCCGGTGGGGCTGCGTGCGCCCAGGAGTCGTGGGGGCGGGCCGGGTGATGGGTTACGTCAGGCGGATTTCGGCTGCCGCTCGGCCGAAGAGCTTGCGGCCCTCCGAGATTCCGCTCAGCAGGACGGTTGCCGCGCGGCGATCGCTGTCGATCGACTTGATCTTTCCGGAGAATTCGATGACGCCTGCCTCGGCGGGGGGAACCGGAACGAATCCCGAGAAGCGGACGCTCAGTTTCTCGATGGCGGTCGGGTCGCCCAGCCAGTCGGTCAGGTACTGCGCGGCCAGGCCCATGGTGAGCAGGCCGTGCGCGACCACGGTGGGGAGCCCGGCCAGTTCGGCGGCGCGGTCGCTGAAGTGGATCGGGTTGGGGTCGCCGGAGACGCCCGCGTAATTGGCCAGGTCGCCGCGAGTCAGGCGGGCGGTGGCGGGGGGAAGTTCGGTTCCCTTTGTCAGAGAGTCGAATTCGGGGGTGGTGTTGACCGCGACGGTTTCGCGCGCGGGGAGCGCGGGGGCAGGGCCGGTGTGGCGGATCAGGAGATCGCCCGCGCCGACGCCGCCGATGGTGTCGGGGCGCGGGTGCATGCTGATGTTCTCGACGGCCTCGACGATATTGGGGTCGACCTCGATGCCGCGGCGGGCCACGATCGTGGTGGTGCCCTGCACGGCGACCTGGTCGTGCTGGTTGCGCAGCTTGAAGCCGACGTTGATGAAGTCGTTGTCGCCGAACTGGCGGATCGACTCGATCTCGATCTCGGTGCTGATCCGGTCGCCCGCCAGCATCGGGTGGAACAGCTCGAAGACCTGGTCGGTCTGCAGCACCTGCGACAGGTCGTACTCGGTGAGCACGCTGTCGAGCAGGGCGCGGGTGGCGGTCATGCCGATCACCGACGCGAAGGTCGGCGGGGCGATCACCCCGTCGTAGCCGAGCTTGCGCGCGTCGACTTCCTGCTGATGGGCGGGGTGCAGATTCTGCACCGCGCGAGCGAATTCCCGGATCTTCTCGCGGCCGACTTCGTAGTGATCGCGGAACGCGAAGCGCTGACCGACCAGCGTCGCATCCGGGACCACAGCATCGATGTCCGGCTGCTCCACTGTCTGTTCCCTGCTCATGATCCGGAAAACTTTACTTGTTCACCCATCTGGATCACCAGTTATGTGTGACCCGTCATAGCAGGCAGAACTGCCCACTACGACGGGTCTACGCACGATCAGGGAGTGCCCGCGGGATCACACACCTTCCAGCTACCGTCGGTGCGCTGCAGGTCGAACGTCCGCGCGGTCCGTTTCGACGGATCCGCCGTGGTGTACACGGTGGCCTGGGCCAGGGCGGTGTCACCGGTGATCCGGACCGCGTCCACGCTGTCGACGACCGGAATGGAACCGCGCTCGGTCGAGACGTCGTGCACGCCCTTGAACTGCTCGGGACTGATGCCCTGATAGAACGTGTGCAGATCGCCACACGTGCTCGCCCGCAGGTCCTCCAGGTCACCGCTGCGCAGCGCGTCGGTGTAGTCCCCGATCACCGCTTTCACCTGTCCCTCGGGCGAATCGTCCGCACCGCCCATCAGTGCCACGACCGTCGCGATCAAGGCGACGACCAGCACCGCGGCGCCACCGGCAGCCAGCAGCCACTTCTTGGACCGCTCGGCGCCGGGCGCACCGGCCTCCTCGCCCTGCTCGAACCCGATCCGCTGCGGCGGCGCCACCTGCCGCTGACCCTCGGCCAACTGCTGGGCGGGTCGAGTCGGCTGGATATCCGCGGGCGAAGGCGCCGATCCACCTGTCCGCTGCGGCGCACCCGGGCCGCGAGGCGGCGACGGCTGAGTCTCCTCGACTCCCTGCTGGTCGGAATCGGCCGGGGCGGTGCCACCGGGGGACTGGTTGCCCGCAGCCGCGAGTCCTGACAGACCGGCCGCAGCGGGCCCGAACTGCTGGGGACCGGCGGGTCCTCGCTCGCCGGCAGCCGCCGGGCCTTGCTGACCGGCGGGCCCGTGCTGGCTTCGGCCCTGTTGTCCTGGACCGACAGGCCCGGGTCCGCCGGGCCGCGAGCCGGCAGGCCCTTGCTGGCCGCGTGCTGGTCCCTGCCCGTATTGGCCGGGACCCGACGGTCCCTGCTGTCCCGGACCCGCGGGGTGCTGTCCGGGGCCGGTAGGACCGCCGAGCCCGGGCTGTCCGGCCTGTCGGGGACCGGCGGGACCGCGGGGAGTATTCGGCGGCGGCGTCATCGCGGGCCGCCCACCGGCGGGTGGCACCACCCGGTCGGTTCCACCCGGCCCGGCGGTCTTCGCCCGCTGCACCGGCATCGCGGTGGTCGGCGCATCCGCCGCACTCACCGTCCGCATCGCCACGGTCCGATCCTCGGCCCCGGAGCCCGCGTCC
Organism: Nocardia sp. NPDC003183; assembly: GCF_053590715.1. Taxonomy (NCBI): domain Bacteria; kingdom Bacillati; phylum Actinomycetota; class Actinomycetes; order Mycobacteriales; family Nocardiaceae; genus Nocardia; species Nocardia sp. NPDC003183. The sequence goes on along the minus strand of NZ_JBSFTG010000006.1, from coordinate 241,986 downwards.
TCGGGCCCACTGGTCTGGAACTTCTCGGTCGCGTCGACATCAACCGGCTTGTCGCCCCGCGAGTCACCCTGTCCCGCAACAGCACCGGACTGCACGGCCCCGGACTTTGCTGCCCCGGACCCTGTGGCTACGGACCCGGCGGCTGCGGACCCTGCCGCCGCGGACTGTGCGGCTGTGGATCCTGCGGCCGTGGATCCTGCTGTCGTGGACCCTGTGGCTGCGGACCCGGCGGCTGCGGACCCTGTCGCCGCGGACCGTGCGCCTGCTGCCTCGGCGTCCGCCGCTTGCTCGGCAGGTGAGGGTGCGGTGCTCGCGGGCCGTGAAGCTGTGGACCCGGTGGTCGTGACAGAGTCGGCTTCGGTGTTCGTCTTCGCCGCGGCGGTCGGGTCGTACTTCTGCTCTGCGGTGGCGGACGCATTCGAATCAGCTTCGGCTGCGGTCCCTTCCGCGGAGCTGTCGCCGTCCTGCGCCCGTGTGTCGGAGCTGTCCTCGGCGTTCGACGTCGAGCCTCGCGCATCCGACGTCTCGTCGGATCCGCCGCTCGCCGCCGCGGCACCTGCGGCGACGGCGCCTGCCGCCGCTGCTCCCGCCACCGCGCCACGTGCGGTGGCGTCGTTCGGTGTGGGTTCGTCGCCGTACTCCGCATCCGACGCCGCCGCGAGATCGGCCCTGTTCATCGCGGCAGTCGGCACATCGGCCTGAGCCGATTTCGCCTGGGAGCCACCCATTTTCACTGTGCGGTCATCTGCCGAACCCCCGCGCCCCACCGACGGGTTCCGCCCGGGAATCGGCATCGCGGTCGTCGGCGCGTCCGGTCCGGCGATGTCGGAACCCTGCTCGTCCCGAGCCGCTGGGCCCGAAACCTTCGCTCGGTCGTCCCGGCTCCCGCCGGGCAACCCCTTCGACAATCCGGCCAACGGCGAGCCGCCGTCAGCTGAATCCTGTTCCGCCCCTTGGTCCGCTGATCGGCCATTCGATCCCGAGGGCGCGTTCCCCTGCCGCCCGGCGGAAGGCGAGCCACCACCGGGTCCGCCGACTCGCGCCTCGCCACCCGATCCGGCGGGCTGCGATCCACCGCTCACATTGCTCGGTGCGCCCGCCTGCCGAGCGCCGGGCGCACCGGCGTTTCCACCCTCGACGCGAGGTCCACCGGCCCGCTGCGAATCTGGACCACCGCCCGGTCCGTACCCCGGATTCGGTCCACCACCTTGAGGGCTGGGCCCGCGCCCCGCTTGCGGCGATCCCGGGCCACCCGGCCCACGGCCCGCGGGCGGTCCACCCGCTTGCGCTGAACTGGGCCCGCCGCTCGGTCCGCGTCCCGCCTGCGGTCCACCCGCTTGCGGCGAACCCGGGCCGCTCGGCCCGCGTCCCGCTGGTTGTCCACCTGGCTGCTGCGAACCGGGACGACCGCTCGGCCCGAAACCCGCCTGGGGTCCACTCGGCCCGCGTCCCACGTGTGGTCCGCCGCCCTGCGGCGAACCGGGCCCGCCGGCCGGGCCCGCGGCACGCGGCCCGTTCTGGCCCGAATACGGTTGTGCACCGGGCGTATTGCCCGGGCGGCCTGAAGGTTGTTGAGTACCAGCAACATTGCCCGGCTGTCCCGTTCCCGGCCGCGCCCCATCGGGCGTGAACCCCGGGCGGCCCCACGACTGCTGTGCACCCGGTCCCGAAGACTGTTGCCCGCCAGGCACAGTGCCTTGTCGCGCGGAACCCTGTCCGGCGCCGGGCGCAGTGCTGTCCGGCCGCCCACCAGCGGCGTTACCCTGCGGCGCGCGAGGTCCTTCTTGTACAGATCCACTCTGCGCCCGCGATCCACCGGAAGCCACGGGCCCACCCGGGCGCTGAGGAGCACCGGGTGCATCGGGACCACTCGGGCGCTGAGCACCACCAGGTGTATCGGGACCACCCGGGCGCTGAGCACCTCCGGGTTGATCGCCCTGCCCCGCGGCGGGCTGCGTCCCACCGGAACGTGCGTCCTGCACGCGCGCACCGTCATCGGGTCGACCCGGCAGATCTCCTCGCCGGATCACCACTGTCTCATCAGGACCCACCGGCGGTCTCGTCGCCCGGTCCGGCTCGGTGACCGACTCCGGTGCGCCGGGAGGGGACGCGGACGAATCGTCACGCTGGCCGGGCGCGCCGGGACCGGCGGACTCTGCTGCCGGGTTGTTCTCGTCGGTCGGGTCGGACACCTCTGTACCCCTCGCTCAGGCTCGAACGTTGCACTCTGCGCTCAGCCTAATAGGCACAGCGGCGAAGCGGTCCCAAGTCTCGCGCGCACGGCGGCGGCGAAGAGACAGGCAGGCTCCCGAGGTGCGACCGCCGAGTGGTCGCGAGCCTGCGCGCGCGATCGGAGCGAAGGGCGACAGCCGACGTCGCAGGGCGGGGTTCCGGGCGTGCCGCGCACAGCCCGAGCGAAGGTGAAGGCATGCGTGACGGGCGCTGCGCGGGCGAGACCGCCGGTCGCTGAGCGGCGGGCCGGTCGGCGACTGCCACAGCCTCGGTGCACAATGAACCCATGACCTCCTTCGGTGACCTGCTCGGACCGCAGCCGGTCCTCCTTCCCGAACTGATCGACGCCGAGGACGCCATTGCCGCGGGCACCGACCCGGTCGATGTCGCCGCGCAGTTCCCGGCCGCGTCGATCGCGTGGGCCCAGCTGGCGGAAGCCGCTCTGCAGCGCGCCGGCGGCGAGGTGAACCACGACACCGTCGCGGCATACGCCTTCGCCCGCACCGGCTACCACCGCGGCCTCGACCTGCTGCGGCGCAACGGCTGGAAGGGTTTCGGCCCCGTCCCGTGGAGTCACGAACCCAACCAGGGCTTCCTGCGCAGCGTCGGCGCGCTGGCGAGCGCCGCGAAGACGATCGGCGAGACCGAGGAGTACGCGCGCTGCCTCGACCTGCTCGAAGACTGCGACCCGCGCGCGGCGAACGAACTCGGCCTGGACTGAGCCAGTGGCCGGGTCCGAGTCGTAGGTGAGCGAACACAAGCCTTTCGTCGCCGTCGCCACTCCGGTTGTCGCGGCCGCCAAGGTCAGCACCGTCGGCCGGTACCGGGCGTCGATCGAGCGCCTGCGGCTCTCGGCGATTCCGATCATCCAGTGCGCGCTCGGCGCCGGGCTGGCGTGGTTCATCGCCCACAACCTCGTCGGCCACATCGAACCGTTCTTCGCCCCGACCGCCGCGGTGGTCTCCATCGGTATCTCGTTCGGTGCGCGAGTGCGCCGGTCGGTGGAACTGGTGGTGGGTGTCGCGGTCGGCATCGGCATCGGCGACCTGTTCATCGCGCAGGTCGGGACCGGCGTCTGGCAGGTGGCCCTGGTGGTCGGCGGCGCCATGTCGGTGTCGGTCTTTCTCGGCAGCGGCGCGCTCATGACCATGCAGGCGGCGGGTTCGGCCGTGCTGGTCTCGACCTTGAATCAGGCGCCCGGCGCGGGTCCGAACCGCATGATCGACGCCTTGATCGGCGGACTCGTCGGTGTGGTGATGGTCGCGCTGATCCCCCTGCACCCGGTGCGCCGCGCCCGCGAACACGCTGCCGGCGTGCTGTCGGTGATGAGCAAATCGATGATCACCTGCGCCGAGGGCCTGCTCGAACAGAACTCGACGAAGGTCTCCGACTCGCTGTCGGCGGTGCGCGACACCCAGCCCCAGATCGACGCCCTGCGCGACGCGCTCGCGGGCGGCCGTGAGATCAGCCGCATCTCACCGCTGTACTGGAACTCCCGAAAGCGTTTGGAACGCATCCACAACGCGGCCGATCCGCTCGACAACGCCGTTCGCAATACCCGCGTGCTGCTGCGCCGTTCGCTCACTCTGGTCCGTGACGACGAGGTCCTCGATCCGCGCCTGATCGACCTGGTCGACCAGCTGGGCCACGCCACCGACGTGGTCCGCAAGATGATGCTGGCCGATCCGGGCGAGCAACCCGATCAGGCCGAAGCTCTCACCTCGTTGCGCGGCGTCGCCAAGGCTGCCCGCCCCGAACTCGTTGTCGGGGCGGGATTGTCGGCGCATGTCGTGTTCGCGCAGCTGCGCTCGATCGTGGTGGATCTGATGGTGGTGTGCGGAATGCAGCGCATCTCGGCGATCGCTCTGCTTCCGCCCACTGTGCCCAATCCGTATGTGACGCCCGAGGAGTGACTTCAGTTGCCGACGGGGGAAACGCGCGGGCGCCCCGATCGCAGCGAGAAACGCTTGCGATCGAAATCCCACGCCCGGTAGATCGGCCACTGCGAGGTGTGCATGATCCAGGCGCCGGTGATCACCGCGCGGTGGAACGGCACGATGGCGTAGCCCTGATTGGCGATGGTCTGCAGGCCGCGCAACTGGTACTGCCACCACACGTCCGGCGGGGTCTTGCGACGGCGCGCGGAGATCTCGGCCCGCAGCGCAGGCAGCTGGTCGATGCGCAGCTTCGCCTTCGACAGGCACAGCGCCAGGTCGAGGTCTTCGTGCAGGTCGCGACGGGTGGTGGTGGCGGCACGCACCTGGTCCCACGCCGAGCGCCGGATCGCCATATTGGCGCCGTGCACATTGCCGACGGGCTGGGTCTTGATCATCCCGAGCCGTTCCTGGCCGCCGATCGCGGCCGCGAGGAAGATGCCGATCGGGGAGTCGTGATAGGTGCTGATGCCGGTCACCGCCATGGTGTCCGAGTAGGAGTCGAGGTGGGCGCGCACGGTGGCGCCCCACTCGGGGGAGACGAGGGTGTCGGCGTCGATGCGGCCGAGGTAGTCGCCGCGAGCCTTGTCGAAGCCGGTGTTGCGAGCGAACGCGACGCCGGGCTGCGGCTCACAGATCAGCTCGATCTTGGGATGTCGGGCGGCGAGTTCGGCGACGATCTCGCGGGTGTTGTCGGTGCTGCCGTTGTCGACGACGACGATCTCATCGATCGTGTCCTGGTCGACGAGGCGCTCGAGGCATGCGGTGATGCCCGCTGCTTCGTCGAGCGCCGGGATGACGACGGACAGGACAGCGGACGATCCGGTGGAGCTCATACGCAATTTCCGTTCCAGGGTCGATGCTGACCCGAGGCTAACGCCAGAATCGGGTCAATTGGCCACCATAGGCGGCCCACACCTCAGGTACCCCGGACAGTTCGAACAATGCGTAAACACCGTTGAAAAACACCTGACTCAGCGGGGTGAAAAAGATGACAGCGAACAGGATCAACATGCCGTAGGGCTTGAACTGATCGAGCGAGCGCCGGGTCTGGTAACTCAGCGACGGCTCGATGATGCCGTAGCCGTCCAGCCCCGGCACCGGCAGAATGTTCAGCAGAAACGCCGTGATCTGCAGAAACGCCAGAAAGCTGAGCCCGCACCAGAACGCGGGATGTTCGGCGACCGAGCCGAAAGCCCGGATCACGATCAGCAGCACCACCGCGCACAGCGCGTTCGACGCGGGTCCGACCGCGCTCACCAGGCGCTGCACACTCGTCTTGAACCGTGTCGTGTCCACATACACCGCACCGCCGGGCAACCCGATGCCACCGAGCGCGATGAACACCAGCGGCAGACCGATCGACAGCACCGGGTGGCTGTACTTCAGCGGATTCAGCGTGAGATACCCACGCACCTCCACCTCGTGATCGCCTGCCCGCCACGCCACGTACGCGTGGGAGAACTCGTGCAGGCACAAGCTGATGATCCAGCCGAACACCACGAGCACGAAGACGCCGACCTTGGCGCGCACCGAATCGATGTCGGCGTCCCAGGCGAGCGCACCGCCGCCCACGGTGATCAGGACGATCAGCAGGAAAACCGGGCTCGGCCGGACCGCGCTGTGCCCGGACCGCCGATCCGAGGGGAAGGAATAGGTCATCGCACCAATAGCCAGGGTTGTTCGAATCGATAGAAGGTCGAGCGGGGGACGGGACGTTCGGCGGTGATCCCGTCGCGGGTGACGACCGCCCCCGGCGTCCCGAGCTGGGCGGCGCGGCCGGACACCCAGGTGCGCTTGCGCAGGCCCTTGCGCACTCGCGCGCGGACGCCGGGCATGGTCATCGTGGGCGAGATCAGCATCGTGGTGACCTTGCCGGTGAACAGCAGCGTGTCGTCGACATAGGCTTCGCCCTCGAGCTTCGCGCCGTCGACACCGGTGATGCTCGCGCGGCCGACCAGCACGGTGCCGGTGTCGTCGCGGATCAGCGGGGTCTCGATCGCCCGGCCCTCCACCGCGCGCTTCGCGGCGCCGTTGCCGGTTCCGGTCTGATAGACCCGCGAGGCGTAGGTGGTGTCGACCGGGACGAAACCGACTTCGACGTGCAATCGCTCGGTGCGCATCAGATGGGTGAGCACGGCCGCGAGCGAGGCATCGGCGCCGAGCACGATCAGGCGCGGCAGGCTGTCGGCAGCCAGCACCGGAAGCAACTCGTCGATCACCGCGACATCGGGGACACGCCCGGTCTGGGTGTTGGGTAACGAGGAGAGCGCGATCGGGACCGGCATTTCACCGCATCGGAGAACGTGGGTACTCAAACTGCGGTACACCCTCCTCGGTCACGCAAAATCACTGCCGACTGGTAACCGTAACCGATCAGGGCAGGTGCGGTAGGGCGGGGTCGAACCGCTCCGGCGGGGCAGGTCGACGGGACCTGATCAGGCGTCGGCTAGACTGTGTCTCCGGCCACCGCCTCAGTACGGCAGGTAGCTGCAGTGCCGCGTGTGCTGCCGTCGATCTGTAGGAGACTCCGAAATGCCGGCAATCGTCCTCATCGGTGCCCAATGGGGCGACGAGGGTAAGGGCAAAGCTACAGACCTGCTCGGTGAGCGGTTGCAGTGGGTGGTCCGATACCAGGGCGGCAACAATGCCGGCCACACGGTGGTTCTTCCCAATGGCGACAAGTTCGCGCTGCACCTGATTCCGTCCGGCATCCTCACCCCCGGTGTGAAGAACGTCATCGGTAACGGTGTCGTCGTCGACCCGGGCGTGCTGCTCGACGAACTGGCCGGTCTGGAAGAGCGCGGAGTCGACACCTCCGGCCTGCTGCTCTCCGCTGACGCGCACCTGATCATGCCGTATCACGTGGCCATCGATAAGGTCACCGAACGCTTCCTCGGCAACCGCAAGATCGGCACCACCGGTCGCGGTATCGGTCCCTGCTACCAGGACAAGGTCGCCCGCGTCGGCGTCCGCGTGGCAGACGTGCTCGACGAGAAGATCCTCACCCAGAAGGTCGAAGCCGCCCTGGAGTTCAAGAACCAGGTGCTGGTCAAGATCTACAACCGCCGCGCGCTCGACCCGCAGCAGGTGGTGGACGAGGTGCTCGAGCAGGCTGAATCGTTCAAGCACCGCATCTCCGACACCCGGCTCGAGCTGAACCTGGCGCTCGAGCGCGGCGACACCGTGCTGCTCGAAGGCTCGCAGGGCACGCTGCTCGACGTCGACCACGGCACCTACCCGTTCGTCACCTCGTCGAACCCGACCGCGGGTGGCGCGGCGGTGGGTTCGGGTATCGGACCGAACAAGATCGACACGGTGCTCGGCATTCTCAAGTGCTACACCACCCGCGTCGGCTCCGGGCCGTTCCCGACCGAGCTGTTCGACAACTTCGGTGAGTTCCTGGCCAAGAACGGCGGCGAGGTCGGTGTCACCACCGGTCGTGCGCGGCGTTGTGGCTGGTTCGACGCGGTGATCAGCCGGTACGCCACGCGCGTCAACGGGGTCACCGATTACTTCCTCACCAAGCTGGACGTGCTGTCCGGGCTGGATACGGTGCCGATCTGCGTGGCGTACGAGATCGACGGCAAGCGGGTCGAGCAGATGCCGACTACGCAGACCGAGTTCCACCACGCCAAGCCGATCTACGAGGAGCTGCCGGGTTGGTGGGAGGACATCTCCCACGCCCGCACCTTCGAGGAGCTGCCCGCCAACGCCCAGGCGTACGTGCTGCGGCTGGAAGAGCTGTCGGGTGCGCGGATCTCGTGCATCGGTGTGGGTCCGGGTCGCGACCAGACGATCGTTCGGCACGACGTGCTCGGGTGATGTGAGCCTGGGAAACCAGTCGGAGGTCCGGTGCCGGTTACGGCACCGGACCTTTGTTTTGGGTGGGGTTCCGAGTATCGGTACTGGTCAGGGCGGTGTGCGCGAATTATGTGGACTCGCTATCGATTTGTGGCATCCAGCTGGCTAACGCTATCGTCGCGGGGCGGCACGCGGGGACGTGCCGTTCTCCTCGAGTGTTAGCGGGTGTCGGCGTGATCCGTCGGTCTGTGAATGTGAACTCTTCGACGGTGCGGCGGGTCGCTCGGCCGGTGATCGGGGTGGTGCCCATGGCATTGGCCCTCGCCTGTGCGGGTGTCGCTATCGCGGTGCCGCAGCCGGGTGTGAATGTGGCTCCGGTGCAGCCGGGTGTCACCACCGAGTCGCCTGCCGACGAAGGCGGTCGCTCGGATCTGGCGAAGTTCGACGGTCCGGATTCGCTCGGGCATCTCACGCCTGAGCGTCCGGAGTCGCGCCCGGTGCCCGAGTACACCACCCCGGCCCCGCCGATCGTCATCGAGGAGCTCCACCTTCCGGAGCCGGTCGAGCCGGTGGCCCCGATCGCCCCGCCCGAGCGGACACTGCGCATCGGCGACTTCACCAGCCCGGTCCCGGACGAGGTTCCGAACGACGTCCTCGATGGTGTGAACGGCACCGCCGCCGACGCCGAAGCCGCGATCGCCACCCAGGGCCGCTCGGTCGGCATCAACCCGAGCCGCTCGGACAAGATCGCCGCGGCGACCGTCGGTGGCGCGCTGGCCGGAGCCGCGATCGCGGGTGTTCCGGCTGCCGCGGTCGGCGCGGTCGGCGGCGGCCTCATCGGCGCCGGCATCGGTGCCGGGGTCGGCTTCGCGGTGGGCGCCGCGGGCACCGCGGGTGCGGCCGCGATTCTCGGTGCCGCGGCCGCGGTCCCGACCGCGGGCGCGAGCGCCTTGGCGGCGATTCCCGCGGGCTTTGCCCTGGCGTGGCCGATCGCAGCCGCCAGCACCGGTGCGGGCGCTGCCATCGGCGCCGCGGCGGGTGCGGCTACCGGCGCCGCAGTGCTCGGCGTCCCCGCAGCCGCGGCGGGTGCCGTCGCAGGCGGCGTGCTCGGCAGCGGTTACGGCGCGACTCTCTGATCGGTTGTCGGCCGGGCTCACCCATCGCCCGGTCCGGTCGGAACTCCGGCCGGACCGGGCGCTCGGCGTAATAGGTCCCCAACCGCACGGCCGTAGTCCTGCGATCCCGGTGGGATCGGCCCCCGGCGACCACTTCGGCGTCGGAATACTCGCCGGGGTAGCGTCGAGAAGGGTTTCGGACGGAGGTGGATGATGGCTCTGCGACGTGGGTCAGCCGCGGCGGCTCTGCTCGCGCTGGCGGTCCTGCCCGCTTGCGCCGCCCCGGACGACCCGGCTCCCTCGCCCAGCGTCTCCCCGGTGAGTTCAGCGCCGCCGCCCGCGCAGACTCTCGCCCCCTCGCAGCAGCGCAACGAACGCATTCGCGGGATGCTCTATACCGTCGGTTGCACGAGTAACAGCTGCGTCCAGGTCTATTTCGCGTGTCTGGACGGCTACCTCACCGGTGAGCCGTGCCAGTTCTTCCGCGATCACCCACCACCGCCCTGATTACTGTGTGCGGGTGAGGAATTCGCCGACGGCGGGGGCGAGGATCGAGATCTTGGGGTTGTGGCTCACGCCGGGGAGTTCGGCGAATCGCGCGTTCGGGAGCACCTGGGCGGCGGCCTTCGAGCCCTTGATGAGCAGCGGTGCGGTGCGGTCGCCCGCCAGTACGAGCACCGGCACCTCTACTCCTCGCCAGTCGGCGGGGTCCAGCTTCTTGCCCTGCATGTACGGCTTCATCACGGCCCAGTCGTGCGCGGTCGAGTTCGACGTTGCCGTCAGCGTCTTCCAGAAGGGTGTCACCCGCATCGCCGCCACCATGAGCAACGGCATCCCCATCGCCTTGGTCATGTAGTACCGCACGGTCTTCCCGCGATCGCCCGCCGCGATCATCGGGTGCAGCTTGGCTGCCAGATCCTTCGGTGGCACATGGCCTTTCGCGTCGACCACGAACGGTGGCTCGAACGCCACCACCTCGCTGACGCCGGGCACGGACCGCGCTGCCAGCAGCGCCAGCGCGGCGCCGGAGGACCAGCCGAACAGCGCCGCTTTCCCGCCCGCGGCCTCGACCAGCGCCGCGATATCGGCGATCTCGTTGGCCGCGTCGTACACGCCGGGGGAGTCGGTGCTGTCACCGCGCCCACGCCGGTCGTAGTTGAGCACCGTGAGCCCGTAGTCGTCGGCCAGCGCCTGCGCGAGTTCGACCATCGTGGGGAACGCGCGGTAGCTGAAGGCGCCACCGATCAGGATGACGGTCCCGGCGGTCCCCTCACCGATCCGGTCGTAGGCGATCGTGGTGCCGTCGGCCGACGTCACAGTCTGCATGGGGGAATTCCTCTCGATAACGGGCCGCCGCGCTCGACGGTACGCGATCATCTCGACCGCAGGTCCGCGTGGGTTTCGCGGACCCGGCAGCTGGTACGAGCCGGGCGAGTCCGATCTTGTTCGTTGAGACGGGACGCGTCGCGAGAATTCATCGGTGCGCTGCTGAACGGGTTGCCGATCAGAACAGCATCGGTTCACCGAAGCCCGGCGTCCGTTCGATCTCCAGCAGCCGCGCCTTGGTGCCGATCCCGCCCGGCGCCGAGAATCCGTGCAGCGCGTGATCGGCCGCGAGCACCCGATGGCAGGGAATGATGAGCGGCACCGGGTTGCGCCCCAACGCTTGTCCGACGGCCTGCGCGGAGCCGGGAGCCCCGATCCGGCCGGCGATATCGCCGTAGCTGAGCGTGTGACCCGGGTCGATCTCGCGCGTCACCGCGTATACCGCGCGATGGAATTCCGGTGCACCCCGCAGGTCCACCTCGATCCAGCGCAGTGCGTCGACCGCTCCATCGAGGTGGGCGCGAATTCCCGCTATCGCCTCGACGATCACGGGCCCCGGCGCGCTCTCCGGCACCGGTGACCCGGCGAACGGCCGGGTGATCCGGGCGAGGGTTTCCTCCTCGCTGGCCTCGGGCAGCTGGAACCGGACAACGGCGTCACCGTGCCAGGCGATCGCGCACAGCCCGATAGCGGTGTCGAACAGTGCCGAGACCACCGTCTCGGTCTGCGTCGAGTCACTCATGGTCACAGTGTGCGCCGACCCACCGACAAAGACACACTCACGCGGCGAGCGACCCTCGCTGCGTGTCTGTCGACTGGACTTCAAGGCCAGTTTCGGGCGACTGGACTGCATAGTCGCCCACCTCGTAGGAACGCATCGCATCGAGATCCCGGTAGAGGCGTTGCTCGTCGTAGGTGCCGAATGCCCGGTCATGGGGCAGATATTGGAAGGGCCAGAAGGGTAGTTCGCCCTTCTTGGGCGAAAAGTGGTAGACCGCCAACCCGAAGGCAACGGCAACGGTGAGGGCTAGGAAAGTGGTCATGCCAGTAAGAATCCACCCACTGGCCTTGCTTCAAAATATCCACTTAGGGAATACTGGACTTTATGGCGACAAGAGTGATCGGTGCGGCAGGCTTGGCTCGCGACCTCGGCCGGTGGCGTGATCCCGAAACCGGCGGCGAGGCCGAACGCCGCCCGCACCGGCCCGCCTACCTGGCCCTGGCCGAAGCCATCCGCCTGCTGATCCACGACGGCCGCGCCCCACTCGGCGTGGCCCTGCCCAGCGAGCGCGATCTGGCGGGGACTCTCGGCGTCAGCCGCACCACCATCACCTCCACCTATTCGCTGCTGCGCGAACACGGCTACCTGATCAGCCGCCAGGGTTCTCGCAGCACTGTCGCGCTGCCGCCCGCGATCCAGCACGACGGCGCCAAGCCCAGCCGCGGCATCATGGCCCTGATGGCGCAGCCGGAACTGCCGACCATCGACATGACCTATGCCGCGATGCCCGCGTCCCCCGAACTCCACGACGCGTATTCGACAGCGCTGCAAGGAATCCCGTCCTACCTCGGCACCCACGGGATGGACCCGGTCGGCATCCTCGCGCTGCGCGAAGCACTGGCCCGCCGCTACACCGCGCGCGGTCTGCCGACGGAACCGGACCAGATCCTGGTGACCCTCGGTGCGCAGCACGGACTTCGGCTGCTCCTCAACGTGCTCGCCTCGCCCGGCGCCCGGGTTCTGATCGAGCACCCGTCCTACCCGAACGCCATCGAAGCCATCCGCGACGTCGGCGCCCGCCCCATTCCGATTCCGCTACGGCCCGAATTCCCTGATGCCGGTTGGGATCTCGAAGGTCTGCGCAGTACGGCGCGGCAGACCGCGGCCACCCTGGCCTACCTGGTTCCCGACTTCAACAACCCCACCGGACTGCTGCTCGGCGCCGAGGGCCGCGCCGAACTGGCCGCCATCGCCCGCGACACCAGGATGACCGTCGTCGTCGACGAGTCGATGGGCGAGCTGAACCTGTCGGACGGGACCATGCCCCCGCCGGTGGCCGCGTTCGCGAAGGGCTCGGAGATCGTCACCATCGGTTCGGCGTCGAAGTCGTTCTGGGGTGGCCTGCGGGTCGGCTGGATCCGTACCAGTCAGCCGCTGATCACCAAACTGCTCGGCATCCGCTCCACGGTCGACCTCGGCACCCCGGTGATGGATCAGCTGGCCACCGTCCACCTGCTCGAGAACGCCGAACCCATTCTCGAGCGTCGTCGCGAACAGCTGCGCGCCCAGCGCACCGCCCTGCTCGACGCCGTCGCCGAAGACCTCCCCGGCTGGCACATCACGGTCGGCGCGGGCGGTATGTCGGTGTGGGCCCAGCTGCCGAGCCCGGTTTCCACCGCGCTCGCCGCCACCGCGCCCAATCACGGCGTATTGCTGGCCGCCGGACCACGTTTCGGCGTCCAGGGCGCGTTCGAGCGTTTCGTCCGGCTGCCGTACACCCACCCCGAAGCCGAGCTACGCATCGCCGTCAAATCCATCGCCGCGGCCTACGACGCCCTCACGCCCCGCGCCGCCGATCCGCTCCAGCCACTCACCTGCTACTGAACGCGCACGGGTTGTGCCCGGTGGAAGCCGGTTCGGGGCGCACGGTTTCGTACCCCGCCCCGAACATGAACAGCACCGAGGCCACCAACCCCAGCGCGGTCAGCGGCACCGCGACGGCGCCGCGTTCGGACGGATAGCGGAACAGCAGCACCAGCAGACACAGCAGCGAAACGGCGGCGGCCAGCAGCATCCCGGTCGCCAGCCCGTTCAGCACGCTCACCATCACCGGCACCGGTGCCGCACTGTGGCAATGGTTTTCGGCGATCTGCGCGGTACGGGTGTCGAACAATCCCTCGGCCAGGATGAAGCACAGCACTGCCGCGCCGAAGGTGGTGACCGCGATGAGGGCGGCGAGCACCTTCGGTGGGGTTCTGACGGTTCGGAACCTCGGCCTGTCGTCGATAGTGGAAAACTTTACCGACGACAGGCCGCCAAATCAGTCAGCCCAGACCGTTTCGATCGGTGTCGCGACGTTCGGCGGGGGAGTGGGTGTGCCGCCCGGTGTGCGCGAGAAGCGCGGCGCGGGCGCGTGCTGGACCACACCGTCGATGTCGATCAGGCCGGTACGGGCCACGATGTGCGGGTTCTCGGTGGCCTCGGTGAAGGTCAGCACCGGTGTGGTGCAGGCATCGGTGCCGTCGAAGATCGCGGCCCACTCGTCGCGGGTCTTCGTCAGGAACTTGTCGGTGAACAGCTTGCGCAGCTGTTCCTGACCGTTCGGGTCGATCTGCATCGGCAGACCTTCCGGGTCGATCTCCAGCCCGGCCAGCAGTTCGGCGTAGAACTGCGGCTCGATCGCGCCGACGGCCATGTACTTGCCGTCGGAGGTCTCATAGGTGTCGTAGAAGGCCATGCCGGTATCGAGCAGGTTGGTGCCGCGCTCGTCGGACCACAGGCCGACCCCGCGCATACCCCAGATCATGTGCGAAAGGGCAAGCGCGCCATCGATCATCGCGGCGTCGATCACCTGGCCCTTGCCGGAATTCTGCCGCTCCACCAGCGCGGCGAGCACGCCGAACACCAGGAACATCGAGCCGCCACCGAAGTCGCCGACCATGTTCAGCGGCGGCACCGGCCGCTCGCCCTTGCGCCCGATGGCATTGAGCACACCGGTGAGCGAGATGTAGTTGATGTCGTGTCCCGCGCGATCGGCGAGCGGGCCGTGCTGGCCCCAGCCTGTCATCCGGCCGTACACCAGGCGCGGGTTGCGGGCCAGCGCCTCGTCGGGTCCGAGGCCCATGCGCTCGGTGACGCCGGGGCGGAAGCCCTCGAGCAGCACGTCGGCCTTCTCGACCAGGTCGAGGATCTTGGCGACGTCGGCGGGGTCCTTCAGATTCGCCTCGACGATCGTTCGCCCGCGCCACTGGGGGCGTTCCATGAAGCCGGGCAGCTGGTTCGGGCGCTGCACGCGCACCACGTCGGCCCCGAGGTCGGCCAGCAGCAGCGCGGCGTGCGGACCTGGCCCGATGCCTGCCAACTCGATGACCTTGATGCCCGCAAGGGGCCCCTGCTTGGCGGTGGACTCCGTGCTCACGCGGTGACCTCAGTTCGTCGTCGAACGGTATTGACACTCCGACAATAGCGCTGGGGTGGCGGCTCGGGTAGAGCATGGGCGAGAATTCGCACGAGCGCGACTCGGCGTGGCAACGGGAGGACCCGATAGTGGGCGTGTGGGGTGAGGTCGTTGTCGGCCTTGTCATTCTGGTCGGCATCGTCGGCGTGATCGTACCGATTCTGCCGGGCGTGATCCTCATCTTCGCGGCAATCGCGGTGTGGGCGTTCATGACCGGCGGTACGACGGCCTGGACGGTGCTGGCGATCGCCACCGTCGCGCTGGCGCTCTCCGGCATCGTGAAGTACACCTGGCCGGGCAAGCGGATGCGCGAAGCCGGAGTGTCGAACCGTGCGCTGCTGGCCGGTGCGGTGCTCGGCATCGCCGGCTTCTTCGTGATCCCGATCGTCGGCCTGTTCATCGGCTTCGTGCTCGGTGTGTACCTGGCCGAGCTGTACCGCTTGAAGACCAACGACCTGGCCTGGCCCGCGACCGTGCACGCGCTCAAGGGCGTCGGCTTGTCGATGCTGGTCGAGTTGTTCGGCGCGCTGATCGCGTCCGGTGTGTGGCTCACCGGCGCGATCATCAGCTGACTACTCGATGATCGGCAGCGGACGGGTGTGGTCGTCCGCGCCGGGGAGCTGATTGCGCGGGATCGGGATAGTCGGATTCTCGGTGCGGGGTAGCGGCTCGGATTTCGGGCGACGCACCGCGGGCAGCCGGTAGAACTCGCGGGCATTGTCCTCGAGCACCGCGTGGATATCGGAGCCGACCACCTGCGAGATCAGGTCCACATCGCGCTCCTCGAACGGCCTGCCTGCGCGCGTGCCGGGCAGATCGCTGCCGAACATCAGCGCACCCGGGTTGACGGTGTGGATGCGTCGCAGCGTCTCGGCCACATCCATCTCGACCCGGCCGAACCCGGTCGCCTTCACCCTGGCGCCGCGGTCCACCAGGTCGAGCAGGTACGGCAGACCCTCGTCGGACATGCCGAGATGGTCGATCGAGAGCGCGGGCAGCTTCGAGATCACCGGTTGCAGCGAGGCCAGCATCTGACCGTCGATGTAGAGCTCCACGTGCCAGCCCGCCAGTTCGTGGGCGCGCAACGCCTGCAATGTCATCTCGGTGATGTCGGCGGCGGCGCGCTTGAGGTTGAACCGCAGGGCGCGTACGCCTGCCCGGTTCAGCGCGAGGATCTCGTCGTCGGTGGCGTCGAGATCGAGCCGGGTCACGCCGACCCAGTCGGGACCGAGCGCGGCCAGTGCTGCCTTCAGGTACGTCTGATCAGCGCCTTGGAAAGACGCGCTGACAACAGCACCGCCGCGAACATCGAAGTGCGCCATACGCTTTCGATAGTCATCGATCACGTAGGGCTCGGGGAGATAGCCTTCGTTCTCGATCAGCGGAAACCGCGGATCGATGATGTGGACGTGGGCATCGAACACCAGTACAGAATGCCTTATCTCTGCGGCGCGAGCGCGCTCAACGTCGCGCCCCCACTAGGACGGGACCACTGAAACCCCGAGTTCTGCCATGACAGCACACCCAACTCCCGCACATCCCGACCCCGAGGAGGGATCGGCGGGCCATTCAGGGCCGCGAACACGCGCGCGCCAGCGCGCCGAAAACTCAGGCCTTGTTCGGCTCGGAGGCGCGCAGCATGTCCTCGCGCTCCACGACCTTCACGCGCTCACGGCCTTCGGGCTCGCCGAGGGCGCGCTCGTGGGCGTCGAGGCGGTACCAGCCCGCCCAGGTGGTGAACGGGATGCCCTTGCCCTCGAGGAACTCGGTGACGGCGTCGAGCTCGGGCTTCGGCGCGGGGGCGAAGGCCTTGGCGTCGTCGAGCAGGCAGGCGATGGTCTCGTTGGCGTCGCCCTTGGTGTGGCCGATGAGGCCGACCGGGCCGCGCTTGATCCAGCCGGTCACGTAGGTGGCGGGCATGAATCGGGCGTCACCTTCGGCGGTGTCGTCGGCGATCACGCGGCCGGCCTCGTTGGGCACCGTGCCCGCCTGATCGTCGAACGGCAGCTGGGTGACGTTCTGCGAGAGGTAGCCCACGGCGCGGTACACGGCCTGGATGTCCCAGTCGGTGAAGTTGCCGGTGCCCTTGACGTTGCCGGTGCCGTCGAGCTGGGTGCGTTCGGTCTTCAGGCCGACGACCTTGCCGTCTGCGCCGAGGACCTCCGAGGGCGATTCGAAGAAGTGCAAAAACAGCTTGTGCGGGCGGTCGCCGTGGTCGCGGATGGCCCACTGCTCCAAGGTGTTGGCGACCATGTCGACCTGCTTGGAGTTGCGGCGCGCGGCTTCGGAGCCCTCGTCGTAGTCGATGTCCTCGGGGTTGACGATGACCTCGATCGTCGGCGAGTGATCCAGTTCGCGCAGCTCGAGGGGCGTGAACTTGGCCTGCGCGGGACCACGACGACCGAACACGTGGACCTCGAGGGCCTTGTTGCCCTTGAGACCTTCGTAGACGTTCGGCGGGATCTCGGTCGGCAGCAGTTCGTCGCCGGTCTTGGCGAGCACGCGCGCGACGTCGAGGGCGACGTTGCCGACACCGAGCACGGCGACCTTCTCGGCGTCGAGGGGCCAGGAACGCGGGACGTCGGGGTGGCCGTCGTACCAGGACACGAAGTCCGCGGCGCCGTAGGAGCCGTCGAGGTCGATGCCGGGGATGGCCAGGGCGCGGTCGGCGTTGGCGCCGGTGGAGAAGATGACCGCGTCGTAGAACTGGCGCAGGTCGTCGAGGGTGATGTCGGTGCCGTAGTCGATGTTGCCGAGCAGGCGGACCTGGTCCTTGTCGAGGACCTTGTGCAGGGCGGTGATGATGCCCTTGATGCGCGGGTGGTCAGGGGCGACGCCGTAGCGGATCAGGCCGAAGGGCGCGGGCATACGCTCGTAGAGGTCGATGCTCACGTCGGCATCGGACTTCATCAACGCGTCGGCGGCGTAGATACCGGCCGGTCCCGCACCCACGATCGCAATGCGAAGTGGGCGAGTCGCTGCACTCTGTTCGGTCATTTCTACGCGCACCCTTTGGTCGAGAACTGATTTGACGGCGTCAACTTAGCTTAGGCTAAGTCGGACATCCGCTTACTGGCAGCTGCCATCGACGTCGGCAGCCGACCGCAATCAAGGCGATTCTAGCTGCGGCGTTGCAGCCACCCGGCGCGCGGTGTAGCTGCCCGCGCGGGTCTGTCAGGATTACAGCATGAACGAGGAGCAAACAGGCTCGGATGACCAGCCCGTAGTGGTGGATCAGACCGACAAGCGTTCCATCGTCCCGTTCGTCGCGGCCGCGGTGATCGCGATCATCGTGCTCATCGGCATCGTGGCGGGTGGACTGCTCTCACCCGCTGAGAAAAATGTCACAGAGGCGGACCGTCTCGCGGCCGCCGTCACCAACTATATCGACGCGCGCTCGCGCAGCGACCTCCGTCCGCCGACCGGTGTGGCCTGCCCCGGGTTCGACGAGGAGAAATCCGGCCTCGGCGAACAGCTCGGTGGCCCGAAATCCACTGTCACGATCGACGGCAAGGGTTTCGAGAACGCCACCGTCAACGGCGACCGCGCCAAGATCGACGCGGCGCTCGTGGTCAACGGCAACCCGGCGGCGAGCAACTGGAAACTGACCCGCGTCGACAGCGCGTGGCTGGTGTGTTCCTTCTGAATCGTTTGACACGATGACCGGTGCCGAGGCAATCTCAGATCGCAAGGTCATGAGTGCCAGCGTCAAGCCCCGGCTCGCTGGTCGGCAACCCTCCTCCGCGGTGGGGTGCTCCGGGTGACGACCTGGCCGTGTGTTCGGGGATTTCCGGCACGGCAAGAGCGGATTCACGCAGGAGGATCGACATGACTTACGCTGGCGACATCACCCCTGAGAAGGCGTGGGAGCTGCTCACCGAGCACCCCGGCGCCGTGCTGGTCGACGTGCGCACCGAAGGCGAGTGGGCACACATCGGCATTCCCGACACCAGTTCCATCGAACGCCCGGCCCACTTCATCGAGTGGGTCGACGGCACCGGCACCCGCAATCCCGAGTTCGGCGTGCAGCTCGAGAAGGCACTCGCCGGTCGCCCCGACGACGCACCCGTGGTGTTCCTGTGTCGCTCCGGTCAGCGTTCCGCGCACGCGGCGAACCTGGCGACCGCGGCGGGCGTGGCACCGTCCTACAACGTGCTCGACGGTTTCGAAGGTGGTCCCGACGCGTTCGGTCAGCGCGGCAGCACCGGTTGGCGCGCTGTCGGCCTGCCGTGGCGTCAGGCATAAGGAGAAAAGCATGATCACCGGTGGTTCGTTCGACAAGCCACTGCCCGAAGGCGTCGGTCCCGGCACGCTCGGCGTGCGCGGCGGTCTGCGCCGTTCCGGCTTCGACGAGACCTCCGAGGCGCTGTACCTGACCTCCGGTTTCGTCTACGAGAACGCCGAAGCCGCCGAGGCCGCGTTCACCGGCGACGTCGAGCACTTCGTCTACTCGCGTTTCGGCAACCCGACCGTGGCCATGTTCGAGGAGCGCATCCGCCTGCTCGACGGCGCCGAAGCGGCCTTCGCGACCGCGTCCGGCATGTCGGCGGTGTTCACCGCGCTCGGCGCCCTGCTGAAGGCGGGCGACCGTCTCGTCGCCGCCCGCAGCCTGTTCGGGTCCTGTTTCGTGGTCTGTAACGAGATCCTGCCGCGCTGGGGCATCGAAACCGTGTTCGTCGACGGTGACGACCTCGACCAGTGGGAGCAGGCCCTCTCCGTCCCCACCCAGGCCGTGTTCTTCGAGACCCCGGCCAACCCGATGCAGACCCTCGTCGATGTCCGCAAGGTCACCGAGCTCGCCCACGCCGCGGGCGCGAAGGTGGTGCTGGACAACGTCTTCGCCACCCCCCTGCTCCAGCGCGGTTTCGAACTCGGCGCCGACGTGGTGGTCTACTCCGGCACCAAACACATCGACGGCCAGGGCCGCGTCCTCGGCGGCGCCATCCTCGGTGCCCAGGACTACATCGACGGCCCCGTCAAAACCCTGATGCGCCACACCGGCCCTGCCCTGAGCCCCTTCAACGCCTGGACCTTGCTCAAGGGCCTGGAAACCATGCCGTTGCGCGTGCGCCACTCCACCGAGTCGGCCCTGCGGGTAGCCGAGTTCCTGGAGACCAAGGATTCGGTCGACTGGGTGAAATACCCCTTCCTGGAATCACATCCGCAACACGCACTGGCCAAAGAGCAGATGACCGGCGGCGGCACCGTAGTCACCTTCGCCCTCAACGGCGAAGACGGCAAGAAGCGAGCCTTCGAGGTCCTCAACCGCCTCCGCATCATCGACATCTCCAACAACCTCGGCGACGCCAAAACCATGATCACCCACCCCGCCACCACCACCCACCGAGCCATGGGCCCGGAGGGGCGTGCGTCAATCGGCTTGTCCGACGGGGTAGTTCGCATCTCGGTCGGTCTGGAAGACCTCGAAGATCTCCTCGGCGACCTCGACAACGCCCTGAGCTAGTTCGTCCGAACGTCCCGAGTCGGCCTGTCGCAACGATCCACGTTCGGCAGGTCGACGTCGGACTCGTGGATCGCCTACCGGACCGGGTCGTAGACCGCGAACCCCAGGTGGCCCGCGACGGTGGCCATGTTCTTGTCGTGGGTCACCACCGTGAGATCGTCCAAGCCGCTGCGCAGTGCCGAGGCGAGATGAATCGCGTCGAGTGTCCGGATGTGCGAGATGATCGCTTCGGCTTCGTTCAGCACAGCGTGATCGATCGGAATGATGTCGATGTGGTCGATGATCTGACCTCGGTCGAGCACGGGCAGGCCTTCCCGGCGAAGGACGCGAGTGATCTCGGTGCGCAACAGTCGCGAAGAGACGATCCGGCACTCTTTGTCCGCGGTCGTCTCATCGAACCACCGTGCGGCTTCGATGGAATGCCCCAGCATGATCCGCATTGCCACCGAGGTGTCGAGGTAATAGGCCCTCACCACTCGCCCTTCTCGGACTCGAGGAGCTCGTCGATCGACGCAGCGCTGCGGAGTTCGTGCCGGGCGATGGCACTCGTGTGTGCCCCGCCGTCGACCGCGCGCCGGATGATCTGGGTCGACGAGACCGCGGGGACGATGTAGCCGACCCGATGGTTGTGGCGCGTCAACTCATAGACCTCGCCGGACTCGACGTCGGCGACCATCGCGGACGGATTCTGGCGGAGTTCGCCGACACTGATCGACTTCATGAAATCAGTCTAGCCGAAAATTGTCTACTATTGTCTACAGCCTTCAGGGTAGCTTCTCGGTGGCCTCGACCATGCCCTGAGCGGATTCACTGTCGTGCGGCGTCCAGAATCGCGATCGCCTCGTCGATCGGATCGATGACGAAAAGTTCGGTTCCGGTGTCGGTGTCGACGCGCAGACGAGTGCGCAGGCCGCCGCTGAACAGGCCGCCATCCGGGCTTTGCTGCCCGACGGCGCGCAGCTGGGTCAGGCGCGCTTCCCAGCGCTTGCCGCCGGTGATCGCGTCGAGGTGATTGGGTACGAAGAGCAGTCGGGTTTCGGTCAGATGGAGGCGTCCGCCGACGGCCCTGCTCCCTTGTGCTCGATTGGCGAGTTTCTGCCAGACGACCTTCTCGGTGGCGTTCAGCGCGGGGCTACCGATCCACAATCCCATGGTTCATTTCCTTGTGTCGTTCCGGTGTTCGTGACCATGGATCGACATCTGGCCGGGCGCCGTTAATGGGCGCCCGGCCAGGGATCTGAGCAGACCGGTCTCAGCCGAGCGCGCGCAGGCGGGGGGCCAGGTCTCGCTTGAAGAGGTCGAGGAAGCGGAGCTGGTCTTGGCCGGGGGCGTGGAAGACCAGGTGGTTGAGGCCCGCGTCGAGGTAGGGCTTGATCTTGGCGACGGCTTCGTCGGGGTCGCTGGCGACGATCCAGCGCTTGGCGACCTGTTCGATCGGGAGGGCGTCGGCGGCCTTCTCCATTTCGATGGGGTCGGTGATGTCGTGCTTCTGTTCGGGGGTGAGGGAGAGGGGGGCCCAGAATCGCGTGTTCTGGAGTGCCAGTTCGGGATCGGTGTCGTAGGAGATCTTGATCTCGATCATCTTGTCGATCTCGGCGACATCGCGGTCGACCTTCTCGGCGCCCTCGGCGACGGCGGGCAGCAGCTTCTCGGTGTAGAGGTCCATGCCCTTGCCCGAGGTGCAGATGAAGCCGTCGCCCGCGCGACCCGCGTACCTGGCGACCACCGGGCCGCCCGCGGCGATGTAGACGGGGATGCCGCCCTTGGGAACGTCGTAGATGGAGGCGCCGACGGTGTGGTAGTACTCGCCGTCGAAATCGACGCGATCGCCGGTCCACAGCTCGCGCATCATCTTCACCGCTTCGCGCAAGCGGGCGAAGCGCTCCTTGAAGTCGGGCCATTCGCCCTTGTAACCGGTGGCGATCTCGTTGAGGGCCTCACCGGTGCCCACGCCGAGCATCACCCGGTTCGGGTACAGGCAACCCAGGGTGGCGAAGGCCTGCGCGATCACCGCCGGGTTGTAGCGGAAGGTCGGGGTGAGTACCGAGGTGCCGAGCTGGATGCGTTCGGTGCGCTCGCCGACGGCCGCCAGCCAGGCCAGTGAGAACGGCGCGTGGCCGCCGTCGTGGCGCCACGGCTGGAAGTGGTCGCTCACGGTCGCGCTGTCGAGACCGTGCTGCTCGGCGGCGACGCCGAGTTCGACCAGCTCTCGTGGCCCGAACTGCTCTGCCGATGCCTTGTACCCGAGCTTGAGCTCAACCATTCCAGCCACTCCTGTCGTCCGTTGACCCCTGCCAACACGACACTAGCGCGCAGCCCGTCATCCGCGCCCATGCCGTTTCGTCACCCACCACGCCGAGTTTTAGCGGACAATTAACTGGTGGCCACCAAGGATGAGCAGATCTTGTCGTACCTCACCGACATGGACGGCGTGCTGGTGCACGAGGATCAACTGATCCCCGGCGCCGACGAGTTCCTCGCCGAACTGCGGGCCAACGAGATCCCGTTCCTCGTGCTGACCAATAACTCGATCCGCACGCCACGCGACCTCCAGGCCCGCCTGCGCCACACCGGCCTCGACATCCCCGAGGAGTCGATCTGGACCTCGGCGCTGGCCACGGCGACCTTCCTCGACGACCAGCGCCCCAACGGCACCGCCTACGTGGTCGGCGAATCCGGTCTCACCACCGCGCTGCACGAGATCGGCTACGTGCTCACCGACAGCGACCCCGATTACGTGGTCCTCGGCGAAACCCGGACGTACTCCTTCGAGGCGATCACCACCGCGATCCGGCTGGTGGACAGGGGCGCGAAGTTCATCGCCACCAATCCTGATGCCACCGGACCCTCGCGCGACGGCGTGTTGCCCGCCACCGGTTCGGTCGCCGCGCTGATCACCCGTGCCACCGGTAAGGAGCCGTACTACGTCGGCAAGCCCAATCCGCTGATGATGCGCTCGGCGCTGCGTCAGATCGGCGCGCATTCCCAATCGACGGTGATGATCGGCGACCGGATGGATACCGACGTGATCGCCGGCTTGGAGGCGGGTCTGCGCACGGTGCTGGTGACCTCCGGCATCTCGACGAAGTCCTCGGTGGAGGCCTATCCGTTCCGGCCGACGATGGTGGTGGGCTCGGTGGCCGACCTGATCGGCCGAACGCGCCGGCCGTTCGCCGAGTAACCATGTGATCCGCATCTCATCGGAATAGGTGCCCGCCTGCCGTGGTTATAGTTGCCATGGCAACCAAAGGAGGGCCCGTGCAGTTCGGAATCTTCAGCGTCGGCGATGTGACCACCGATCCCACCACCGGCCGCACCCCCACCGAGGCCGAGCGGATCAGGGCGATGGTCGCGATCGCGCAGAAGGCCGAGGAAGTGGGTCTCGACGTGTTCGCGATGGGCGAGCACCACAATCGACCCTTCGTGCCGTCGTCACCGACGACGATGCTCGGCTACATCGCCGGCCGCACCGACAACATCACGCTGTCCACCTCGACCACGCTCATCACCACGAACGACCCGGTCAAGATCGCCGAGGACTTCGCGATGCTGCAGCACCTGGCCGACGGCCGCGTCGACCTGATGCTCGGCCGCGGCAACACCGGCCCGGTCTATCCGTGGTTCGGCAAGGACATCCGCGACGGCATCCCCCTGGCCATCGAGAACTACGCGCTGCTGCACCGGCTGTGGCGTGAAGACGTCGTGAACTGGGAAGGCAAGTTCCGTACGCCGCTACAGTCGTTCACCTCGACCCCGCGTCCGCTCGACGACGTGCCGCCGTTCGTCTGGCACGGGTCGATCCGGAGCCCGGAGATCGCCGAACAGGCCGCGTACTACGGTGACGGCTTCTTCGCCAACCACATCTTCTGGCCCACCGACCATTTCAAGCGGCTGATCGACCTGTACCGCAGGCGCTACGAGCACTACGGCCACGGCAGCGCCGACCAGGCGATCGTCGGGCTCGGCGGACAAGTGTTCCTGCGCAAGAACTCTCAGGACGCGGTCCGTGAATTCCGGCCCTACTTCGACAACGCGCCCGTCTACGGACACGGCCCGTCGCTGGAGGATTTCACCGAGCAGACCCCGCTGACCGTGGGCAGCCCGGAGCAGGTCATCGAGAAGACCCTCACCTTCCGTGAGCACTTCGGCGACTATCAGCGCCAGCTGTTCCTGGTCGACCACGCCGGACTCCCGTTGAAGACGGTGCTCGAGCAGCTGGACCTGCTCGGCGAGGAGGTGATCCCGGTGTTGCGCAAGGAGTTCGCGGCTCGACGCCCGGCCCACGTCCCGGACGCGCCGACACACGACTCGCTGCTCGCCGCCAAGACCACGGCGGAGGTCGGCGCGTGACATCCACGCCGCGCCGCGCACTCGGCAGCCCGCACACCACGGAGGTGATCGCATGACAACCCGTATCGCCGTGGTGTCGGCAGGGCTTTCACAGCCTTCGTCGACACGTTTGCTGGCCGATCGACTGGCCGCCGCGGCAGCACGCGAGCTGCGCGCGAGAGGCGCCGAGGTCGAAGTGGACTTCGTCGACCTGCGCGATCACGCGCGCGATCTGGCCGACAACCTGCTCACCGGCTTCCCGGCCCCCGCACTGCGCGCGGCGATCGACAAGGTCGTCACCGCCGATGGCCTCATCGCTGTGACGCCGATCTTCAGTGCTTCCTACAGCGGCCTGTTCAAGACGTTCTTCGATGTGCTGGAACCGGATTCGCTCGCCGGGATGCCGGTGCTGACCGGCGCGACCGGCGGCACCGAGCGTCATTCCCTGGCGCTGGAGCACGCGGTGCGCCCGCTGTTCGCGTACCTGCGCTCGATCGTCGTCCCCACCGCGGTCTACGCGGCGTCGACCGACTGGGGCGCGAACGGCGGCGACAAGGCGGTCAACAATCGAATCGACCGCGCCGCAGCCGAATTCGGCGCGCTGCTGCTCGGCAAGTCCGCCACTCGGCCCACCGATCCCTACACCGATACAACCCCGTTCGAAGACCTTCTCGCAGCAAATCACTGATGCACACCAACCCCCAAGGAGCACACTCATGACCACCGCCATCGCCAAGGGACTCACCGCGGGCACCTGGGCCATCGACCCCACCCACTCCACCGTCGGCTTCTCCGTACGCCACCTGATGGTGAGCAAGGTCCGTGGCCGCTTCACCGACTTCGACGGCGCCCTCGTGATCGCCGAGGACGGCACCGCCACCGCGCACGCCGAGATCCGCGTCGACTCCCTCACCACCGACAACGCTCAGCGCGACGGCCACCTGCGCACCGCCGACTTCTTCCACGCCGAGGAATTCCCGCTGATGACCTTCAAGTCCACCGGGTTCCGCGGCGAGGGCAGCGATTTCGTCGTCGACGGCGAGTTCACCGTGCGCGGCAACACCAAGCCGGTCACCCTCGAGGTCGAGTTCGTCGGCGTGAGCCCGGGCATGGGCAACGGCCAGGTCGCCGGCTTCGAAGCAAAGACTGTGGTCTCGCGCCGCGACTTCGGCCTCGACATCGACATGCCGCTGCCCGACGGCGGCGCCGTGATCGGCGACAAGATCACTCTCACCCTCGAGATCGAGGCCGTCCTCCAGGGCTGACCCGGCACCGACGTGACGCCCCCATCGCCTGTGTGGTGATGGGGGCGTCGGCCGCTGTGCGCGGTGGCTAGTCCTCGTCGGCGATGATCGTGTCGAGTGTCGCCGCGAGACGGGTGAGGGTCTCGACCGTCGCGGCGAACTCGGTCGGACCGAGCGCCTCGGCCAGCCGGTGCGCCATGGCCGCGTGCTGCGGATCGATGCGACGGATGGCGGCCGTACCCTCCTCGGTCATCGCGACCAGCTTGGCCCGCTTGTGCGCGGGGTTGGGCCGGTACTCACACATGCCTTTGCCGACCAGCAGGTCCGCGATCCGCTGCACGCTCTGCCGGGTGATGCCCATCGCGCGGGCGATCCCCGCGACCGGCTGTGGCTGGTCCTGCACGGCGGCCATCACCTGCCACCAGGCCACCGAGATTCCGGCAGGCGCGGACAAGCCGTCGCCGATGGTCAGGAATTGACCGTTGAGCCGGAAGACGGTGAGGGCGGCGCCGTCGAGCAGGTCCTGTTCGGAGTTCAAGCCGCGTGGCTCCCTTCGTATTCGGCGAGCGTGGCGTACCCGGCCGGGTCCTTGCGCGCATACAGCTTGTACCAGGCATCGAGTACCCGCGGTTCGTACAGGTCGAGCCGCGCGAAGATCTCTCTGGCGAATTCGAACGGCGACATGCCGTCCGCGGTGATCACGTCACGGTCGGTGACCGCGGGGGCCTCGACGTAGTGCTGCGCACCCGAATATCCGCTGTAGACAAGGAATTCCGCGGCATTGCTGGTGTGCGCGCGATCATCGAGCAGGCCCGCCGTGGCCAGTCCGAAGGTCGCGCCGCAGATCGCGGCCACCGGGACCCCGGCGTCGGCGAACTCTTTCGCCTTGTGCGCGAACGTGATCAGGTCCTCGCCCAGCCACAGGTCCGCGCCGGGCAGGATCAGCATCGCGCTGTCGGCCGGGTCGAGATCGGCGACGGCGAGGTCGGGCGTCACGCGCAGACGCCCCATGGTGGTGATCGGTTCGGTGGTGAGGCCGACCGTCGCGACCTCGAACGTTCCGGGCTCCCGGTGCCAGTTGCCGTTGGCGATGTGCGCCGTCGCGGCCCCCACTTCCCAGTCGGCGAGGGTGTCGTAGACGGCTACGTGAACTGTTTTCTTCGACATGACAGCATCCTGTCATGTTTGACAGGATGCTGTCAATAAGAATTTTGCTACCGGCTTATAGCCGACCCTCCGTACGCTGACGGCATCCGGTGCGAGACAGGGAGGTTCACCCGCGATGACCGACTCCGTGCACGGCATGACGGGCACCATCACGTCACCGATTCGGGAGGCGGGCGCACTGGGTGAGGTACTGATCTCGATTCGCGGGGGCACCGAGCTCTATCTCGCCCGAGCCGACGAACCGATCGCCGCCTGGACCACCGTGTTGATCGTCGCGGTCCACCCGGGTCGCCTGGTCGACGTGGTCACCTGGATTCCGCTTCCCTCTGAATGAAAGGGGCCCGCGATGCTGGGCTATCACGTTCCCGATCCCGACGAAGCCATGCTGGTCAGTGGCGCCAAGACCAAGGACGACACCCCGTTCAAGGTGGTCATCGGGCGCGGCACCTGGGTGGTGCCGCTGTTCCGCAAGGTCCGATACCTGTCACTGGCCATGTTCGAGTCCGAGATCCGCGAGCGCTGTGTCACCAAGCAGGCCATCCAGCTCGATGTGCGTGCGGTGATCGCGTTCAAGGTCGCCAACGACACCCAGTCGATCGTCAATGCGGCACAACGCTTCCTGTCCGAACAGGAGCAGGAGATGTCGGTGCTGACAGGGCGGATCTTCTCCGGCCATCTGCGCTCGATCGTGGGCTCGATGACCGTCGAGGAGATCATCCGCGAACGTCAGAAGCTGGCCGACGAGGTGCTCATCGCCTCCAAGGTGGAGATGAGCAATATCGGCCTGTGGGTCGACTCGTTCCAGATCCAGTCCATCGACGACGGCAACCTCGGCTACATCAATGCCCTGGCGGCACCGCACAATGCGGCCGTCCAGCGCGATGCCCAGATCGCTCAGGCCCAGGCCGCGCAGCGCTCCGCCGAAGCCGAGCAGGAGTCGTTGCGCCGTCGCGCCGAATACGAACGCGAAACCTCGATCCTCAAGGCCGAGTATCAGCGCGACATCGACAAGGCCAACGCCGAAGCGGCACAGGCGGGCCCGCTCGCCGACGCCATCGCCAGGCAGGCCGTGCTGCACGCCCAGGCCGAGCAAGCCCGCAAGAATGCCGAACTGCGCGAACAGCAACTCCAGGCGGAAGTGGTGAAACCCGCTGAGGCGGAGGCGGAACGAGTCCGCATCCTCGCGGTGGCCGAAGCCGACCGCACCCGTATTCAGGCCGAGGCGGCGGCGTCCAACAACCGCATCGCGCTGGACCAGATGCTCATCGAGCAACTCCCGGAAATCGTCAAGCAGGCCTCGCACGGCCTGGCGGGCGCCAACCTCACCGTCCTCAACGGCCCCGACGGCGTCGGCGAGCTGCTCAACGGCATGGTCGGCCAGGGCCTGACGGTCTTCAACTCCCTGCAGAAGGCCCTGTCGAACGGCGAGGTCGACAAGGTCTGATCGCCGCCACGGCGCGGCCCGAGTACTCGAACCGGCAGGGCTGACCGGATACCAGGTCAGTCCTGTTGGTTCACGAGTGCGGTCACCCGGATCTCGACGCGCATGCCGGGAGCGCCGAGGGCGGCGACGCCGATTTGGGTCCAGATCGGCGCGCGCTCGCCCATGCGCTTGCGGAACTGCTCGACCATGACGCGGTTGTGCGCGTCGCCGATCGTGTCCTCGACCGCCGGGATGTGGAAGCTGTCCACGGCTATGACATCGGTCCAGGTCGCCCCGACCGTCGCGAGCGTGCGCTCCACGTTCTCGAAGGCCTGGACGATTTCTTCCTCGAGGGATTCGGGGAAGGTGATGTCGTCGTCCCAGCCGCCCTGGCCCGAGATGTCGACGCGGTCGCCGACGCGGACCGCCTGTCGGTAGTGAAGCAGGTCGAAGAGGGTCCGGCCGTATCCCGGGGTGCTGGCGAAGGTGGCGGTGCTCATCGCGACAAACCTTTCATTTGACTTCAACTATGAAGTCAAACTAGCACGGAATGACTTCACGTGTGAACTCAATTATCCTCGCTATGATTACCCGATGACTGCGGTGACCCCAGGATCCGACGGCGCGGACGCCGAGGCGCCGACGTGGCTGAACGCGGAGGAGAAGGAAGCCTGGACCGGCCTGGTCTCACTGATCCTGCTGCTACCGGGCCGTTTGGAGGCGCCGCTGCAGGCAGAAGCGGGGCTGACGCTCTTCGAGTATCTCGTGCTGAGCCATCTGTCCGAGGCTCCCGAGTACCGGATCAGGATGAGCGAGCTGGCCTTCCTGGCGAACGGATCGCTGTCGCGGCTCTCGAACGTCGTCAAGCGATTCGAGCAGCGGGGCTGGGTAACCCGAGCGCCCGACCCCGACGACGGTCGGTACACGGTCGCTTCGCTCACCGACTCCGGGTACGCGACGGTTGTGGCGGCGGCGCCGACGCATGTGCGCGCGGTCCGCGAGCGCTTCCTCGATCAGGTGAGCGCCGCCGATGGACGAGCGCTGGCCCGGATCGCCGCCAAGCTGCGCGTGCGCCCCGCCGATCTGGCCTGAAAACCAGCGGTTACGCCCGGCGCAGGGCGAACATGCGCAGGTCGCGGGTGGTGCGGTCGCGGTAGGCGGCGTAGGCGCCGGTGATGTCGATGAAGCGGGCGAAGATCGCGTCCTTGTCCGCGTCGGTGACCGGGGTGGCGGTCACCGGGATGCGTTCGCCGGCGATGGCGACGGTGGCTGTCGGATCGGCGAGCAGGTTGCCGGTCCAGGCCGGGTGGTGGGCCTGGCCGAAGTTGGAACCGACCACGTACAGGGTGTCGCCGTCGTGGACGTAGAGCAGCGGCTGGGTGCGCGCGACGCCGGACTTGCGGCCGGTGGTCGTGAGCAGGATCACCGGGGCGCCGATCGGGCCGAGCACGGTGTACTTGGCGTCGGTGCGCTCGAGCAGCGCGCGGTCGAGCGGGGTGATGGTGCGGATCAGCCAGGAACCCGGCTTGGTCGCGGCGAATCGGTTGGCGGCGCGGGACAGCGGATTGGCGC
Organism: Nocardia sp. NPDC003183; assembly: GCF_053590715.1. NCBI lineage: Bacteria > Bacillati > Actinomycetota > Actinomycetes > Mycobacteriales > Nocardiaceae > Nocardia > Nocardia sp. NPDC003183. Next base: position 212,198 of record NZ_JBSFTG010000006.1, on the reverse strand, counting down.
GGGAGCCCCACTGGCGATCCGGGAACTGCGATGTCATGGGCCGGACTATAACGCGACCGATCGGACCCCACCGAACCCCTGAATCGCCGACGATTCACTAAGCTCGCGAGCATGGTCGAACAAGCGCCGTCCACCGTGTACATCGCCTCGCCCGAGGGCGACACCGGAAAATCTACGGTGGCACTGGGTGTCCTCGGCATGCTGTGCGCGACCACCGCACGCGTCGGCGTGTTCCGTCCGATCACCCGCTCCACCGACGAACCCGACTACATCCTCGAACTGCTGCTCGAGCACAGCACCGCCGATATCAGCTACGAACAGGCCATCGGCGTCACCTACGAGGACGTGCACCGCGACCCCACCGCGGCGATCAGCGACATCGTGATGCGTTTCCACGACGTCGCCAAGGCCTGTGACGCGGTGGTGATCGTCGGCAGCGACTACACCGACGTCGCCAGCCCGAGCGAGCTGCGCTTCAACGCCCGGATCGCGGTGAACCTGGGCGCGCCCGTCCTGCTGGTCGTTCGCGGCGCGGAACGGACGCCCGGCGAGGTCAAGCAACTGGTCGAACTGTGTACCGCCGAGCTCACCACCGAGCACGCCCACCTGGTCGCGATCGTCGCCAATCGCTGCGCACCCGACGAGCTCGACGACATCGCGACCGCACTGGCCGGTTTCGACGTGCCGTCCTGGACGCTGCCCGAGGTGCCGCTGCTGATGGCGCCGACCATGGGCGAGCTGTGCGAGGCGATCGACGGCGAAATCTACAGTGGCGACCCGGAATTGCTGCAGCGTGAGGCGCTGCGCATCATGGTCGGCGGCATGACCGCCGAACACATCCTGGAGCGACTGTCCGACGGTGTGGTGGTGATCGCTCCTGGCGACCGCTCCGACGTGCTGCTGAGCCTGGTGAATGCCCATGAGGCAGAGGGGTTCCCGTCGCTGGCGGGCGTGATCATGAACGGCGGCCTTCGCCCGCATCCGGCCATCGCCCGGCTGATGGAGGGCCTGCACCCCAGGCTGCCGATCCTGGCCACCGAGCTGGGGACCTACGACACCGCCAGTGCCGTGCACGGCACTCGCGGCCGGATGTGGGCGGGTAGCCCGCGCAAGGTCGACACCGCGCTCGCGCTGATGGAACAGCGGGTGGACGCGCCGGAACTGTTGCGGCGCATCCAGGTTCCGTCCTCGACCGTCGTGACGCCGCAGATGTTCGAGTACCGGCTGATCGAACGCGCCCGCGCCGACCGCAAACGCATCGTGCTGCCGGAAGGCGACGACGATCGCATCCTCCGCGCCGCCGGCCGGGTGCTGCAGCGCAAGATCGCCGACCTCACCATCCTCGGTGACGAGACGTCGGTACGGGCCCGCGCCGCCGAGTTGGGTGTGGATATCGCCGACGCCCAGGTGATGGCGCCGCGCACCTCGGGCTACCTCGACGAATTCGCCGCCGAATACACCGAATTGCGCAAGCACAAGGGCATGACGCTCGAGCGCGCGCGCGAAACCATGTCCGACATCTCGTATTTCGGCACCATGATGGTCTACAAGGGGATCGCCGACGGCATGGTCTCCGGTGCCGCGCACACCACCGCGCACACGATCCGGCCCTCGTTCGAGATCATCAAGACGGTGCCGGGCGTCTCCACGGTGTCGAGTGTGTTCCTGATGTGCTTGGCCGATCGTGTGCTCGCCTATGGCGATTGCGCGGTGGTCCCCGATCCGACCTCGGAGCAGCTGGCCGATATCGCGGTGTCCTCGGCGGGCACGGCGGCCCGTTTCGGGATCGACCCCCGGGTGGCGATGCTGTCCTACTCGACCGGCGCGTCCGGCACCGGCGCCGACGTCGACAAGGTGCGCACGGCCACCGAACTCGTGCGTGAGCGTGCGCCGGAACTGCCGGTGGAAGGCCCCATCCAGTACGACGCGGCGATCGAGCCCGCCGTCGCCAGCGCCAAGCTGCCCGATTCCGAAGTGGCGGGCAAGGCAACGGTTTTCGTCTTCCCCGACCTCAATACCGGCAACAACACCTACAAGGCGGTGCAGCGCAGCGCCGGCGCGGTCGCGATCGGGCCGGTGCTGCAGGGGCTGCGCAAGCCGGTGAACGATCTTTCACGCGGCGCGTTGGTCGCCGACATCGTCAACACGGTGGCGATCACCGCCATCCAGGCTCAGGGGGATGGCAAGTGAGTGACCTGGTTCTAGTACTGAACAGCGGCTCCTCGTCGATCAAATATCAACTGCTGCACGCTGTCTCGGCCCAGGTGCTGGCATCGGGCCTCGTGGAGAAGATCGGCGAGTCGCACGGCGGCAGGATCGTGCACGAGGCGGGGCCCGCGAAACTCGACTACGACGGGGCGATACCCGACCACAGAGCCGGTCTGCTGCGGGCGTTCGAGATGTTCCGCGAGACCGGCCTCGACCTGACCACGATCGGCATCGGCGCGGTCGGGCACCGGGTGGTGCACGGCGGCGAGGTGTTCTGGGAACCGACCCTGATCACCGACGATGTGCTGCACGCGATCGACGAACTGTCGGTGCTCGCGCCGCTGCACAATCCCGCCAATGTGGTCGGCATCGAGTCGACGCGGGAGCTGCTGCCCGGCATTCCCGAGGTCGCGGTCTTCGACACGGCGTTCTTCCACACCTTGCCCGACGCCGCCAAGACCTACGCGATCGACGCGAAACTCGCCGCTGCCCACGGTATTCGCAAGTACGGCTTCCACGGGACCTCGCACCAGTACGTGTCGGAGAAGGCCGCGCAGTACCTGGGGAAACCGGCCGAAGAGCTGAACCAGATCGTTTTCCACCTGGGCAACGGGGCGTCCGCTTCGTCGATCCGCGGGGGCATCGCGATCGACACCACCATGGGGATGACCCCACTCGAAGGTCTGGTGATGGGAACCAGACCGGGCGATCTGGATCCCGGTGTCACGCCGTATCTCATGCGGGCGGCCGATCTGGACGTGAGTCAGGTGGAGCAACTGCTCAACCGCAGCTCCGGCCTCAAAGGCATGAGCGGGGTCAACGACTTCCGCGAATTGCAGCAGCTCATCGACAGCGGCGACACCCAGGCGAAGCTCGCCTACGACGTCTACATCCACCGCCTGCGCCGCTATCTCGGCGCCTACCTGGTGGAACTCGGCACCGTCGACACCATCATCTTCACCGCCGGTGTGGGGGAGAACAGCTCGGCGGTGCGCGCCGACGCACTGGCGGGTCTACAGGCGCTCGGCATCGAAATCGACCCGACCCGCAATGAGAAGAGAGCACCGGGCATCCGCCGCATTTCGCCGGAGTTCGCCCCGGTGACCGTGCTGGTGGTCCCTACCAACGAAGAACTGGCCATTGCCCGCGCGGCCCACGCGCTGGTCGGCGGGCGCTGAGCTGGTCGGCGGGCACTGAGCTCAGAACCAGGATTTCGGTCGTAGTGAGTTCGCCAGATCGACAAGGGCGTAGCGGTGCGTCCGGTCCGGGGCGTTGCGGGCGAGCGAGCGCAGTCCGGATTCGGTGCCGTCGCGCAGTTCGCGTTCGGTGAAGGCGCGGCCGAACAGCTTGGCGTCCTTACGTTTCGGTGTGTTCCCGGCCTGTAGCCAGGCCAATGCCGAGCCCTGGACCAGCGTGCGCATGAGGGTGGCGCGGTGCTCGCCCGCTGGGATGGACTGGGCGCGCGAGGCGGCCAGCCGCAGGATCTGCTCGTCGAGTTCGGCGACGGGAGAGCTGGTGAGCAGCAACAGGATCGCCGTGGTCTGAGCGGTGGTGAAGTGGCGCGACGCGGCGGGCACATCGTCGAGGGCGTGGACCGCTTCGCCGACTCGCCCGGCCACCGCCAGTTGTCTGGCCAGGCCGAATGCCGCGCTCACCACCGCCCTGTCGGTGCGCCAGACGGTGTCGTAATAACGTTCGGCGAAACTTCGCCACTGTTCGGGGGCGTCGGAATCCCAGTGTTGCAGAATGAGTTCCGCGGTGGCGGCCAACGCCAGCTTCGGCGCGATCTCGCCCGGCAGCACTCGCAATACCGCCTCGAACGACGCGAAGGCGGCCTCGAAGTCGAGTTCGAGCAGATGGGCCTGACCGGTGAACCAGTCGGTGCGCCAATCGGATTCGCTGGGCACCCGATCGAGCATGTGCAACACCGCCGCCGACTCGCCCAGTTCCAGCCGCGCTCGCGCCTCGGCGAAGAGCAATTCGCCCGCCAGGGTGTCGGGTGCGTTGTCCGGATCGGCCTCGGCCCGCTCGCGGGAGTCGTGCAGTGCCTCGAGTACCCGCTCCGGTTCGGGATTGGCGGTGGCGGCCAGCAGCGGCGCCGACGGATCGGCGGGGTCGATCAGCGGAATCGGCAGTGCGGCCACCACATCGCGGGAATCCAGCAGCGGCGAGCGACCCACACCGTCGAGATACGCGTCGGTCTGGCTGATCAGTTCCTCGGTCCCGAAGCTGGTGCGCTGTGGACTGAACACTGTGGACAGCTGTGGATGTTCCGTGCCGGTGTCGTAGGCGAGGATCTCGCGCAACACCCCGGCCAGCTGCGCCGACATCGCCCGCGCCGACGGAAAACGCTGTGCCGGATCGGGATCGGTGGCGGTGAGCAGGAATCGATGGAAGAACTCGTAGCGGGCCAGCAGCGGTTCGTCGGCGGGGTCGGGGATGCCGTCGAGGTAGCGGCCGTGCTCGCTGGGCAGCGCCAGCGTGAGCGCGGCGATCGTCCGGCCCACGGTGTAGACATCGGAGGCGGGCGTCGGCCCGGTGCGGGCGATCTCGGGCGCCTGGAAACCCTTGGTGCCGTACAGGTTGCCGTAGGCGTCGATGGTGGCGACCGCGCCGAGGTCGATGAGCTTCACCTGATCCTCGGTGACCATCACGTTGTCGGGCTTGAGGTCGTTGTAGGTGAGGCCGATCGAATGCAGATGTTCCAGCGCGGGCAGGATCTCCAGCACATAGGCGATGGCCTCGGCCAGCGGCATCTGCTCGCCACGTGGCCTGGCATCGAGAATGTCGCGCAGCGAATGCCCGCCCACGTACTCCATCACGATGTAGCCGATGGACCCGTCACCCGCGGTGTGCTCGACGAAGTTGTGGATCTTGACGATGCTCGGGTGCGCCACCTCGGCCAGGAACTGGCGCTCGGCCACCGCGACGGCCTGCGCCTCGGCGTCACCCGCGTGCAGCAGGCCCTTGAGTACCACCCACCGATCGCTCACATTGCGGTCGATGGCCAGATAGATCCAGCCGAGACCGCCGTGCGCGATGCACCCCTGGATCTCGTACTGCCCGGCGACCATATCGCCCTCGTGCAGCGACGGCCGGAAATCGTAGGCGGCCCCGCAGGTTTCGCACTCACCGCTGGTCGAGGCGGCTCGCGCCGGCGTCGACCGCCCGACCGGATTGCCGCAGCGCCAACAGAACCGACGGCCTTCCGAGACCATCGGATCGGCCAGCACGGCGTCCCGAGGGTCGGCCGGGGTGACTGTCGGAATCGGCACCAGCCCGGCGCCGAGCCGCCGCGTGGGCCGCGACCGCGCGGTCCGCACACTGCGCCCCGACCGCGCGGTACTCACCCCGGTCTGTGGCGCGGACGGCCAGGAATCGGACGTCGCTCGTGCGCCGGGCGCATCGTCGCGCTGGGCTGCCTCGGTCGCCGCGTGCGGTGCGTTCACCGGAACCCGCTGTGCCGCTTCGGTCGCCGCGTAGGGCGCGGTTTCGGCGGGGCGATGTGCCATTTCGGTTGCCGCGTAGGACGCGGTCTCGCGGGTGCGCTCGGCCGCCGCGTTCGGGGCCTCAGGGGCGCGTTGCGTCGCTTCGGTGGGGACATACGCGGCGGATTCTTGTGCCGTCGGCGCGGGGCGGCTCGCCCGCTGCGTAGCGAGATGGTCCCGCGCGTGTTGCGAGGCTTCGAAGTCGGCCGGGGAAACGTCGCCCTGTTGGACGGCCCCGGACGCTTCGGCGCGCCGGGTGGCATCGGTCGCCGGGGTCTGGTCGCGGCTGCTCGCCTGCTTCCTGGCGAACTCCGAGGCGGCCTCGGCGGTGAGTTTGGGCAGCGGCCGCGTCTCGTCGTCGCCGGGCAGCGTCCACCCACCGGGCAGCGTGCCAGGACGGTGGCGCTGGGTCAGCTGGGTCGGCTCGCGCCGTTCCTGGTCGTCCGGTGCCGCGGCGTGGGGTGTCGATTCGGCGGGTGCCGGGTCGTGGTCGGCGTCGTGCCGGGCTCGGGGGTGCACCGGTGATTCGGCGGGCGCCTGATCCTCCGGGGCCGGATCGCGTCGCCCTGGCTCTTCGCTGGTCGGGTTCGTGCTCATGGCCGTCAGTCCTGGTACTTCGGTGCGGGCGGGCTCGGTGTCTCGCCGAGCGTCGCGAGCCAGCGGCGGTGGATGCGGGTCCAGGTGCCGTCGTTGCGGATGCGGTCCAGGGTGGAGTTGACGAAACGCACCAGGTCGTCGTTGCCCTTGGGAATCCCGATGCCGTACGGCTCGGCGCTGATGCTCCCGCCCACCACTTCGGTGTAGGGGTCCTGGGCGGCCAGGCCCGCCAGGATCGAGTCGTCGGTGCTCACGGCGTCGACCTGGCGTTGTTGCAGCACCACCAGGCAGTCGGCCCAGGTGGGCACCGTCAGGATCGTGGCGGCAGGCTGGTCGCGGCGGATGTGGTCGAGCGAGGTGGTGCCGCGCACCACGCACACCCGCTTGCCCGCCAGATCGGCCAGGCCGTCGATGCCCGAACCCTTCACCGCGAGCACCCGCTGGTCGGCCCGCAGGTACACCGTCGAGAACGCCACCCGCTGACGTCGCTCGCAGGTGATCGTCATCGTCTTCGCGATCAGGTCGACCGTGTGATCCTGCAGTGCGCGCTCGCGCTCTTCCGAAGCGAGACTGCGGTATTCGATCAGATCAGGATTGCCGAGCAGGTCGCGGGCGATCTCGCGGGCGATGTCGGCGTCGAACCCGACGATGCGACCGGTGAGTGGATCGCGGAAGCTGAACAGGTTGCTGCCCGCGTCCAGGCCCACGACGAGCCTGCCGCGCGCGCGAATGGCATCGATCGTCGGGCCGGTGGCGGTGCTCGGCCGCAGACTCGCGGTCGGATCGCCGCACTGTTCGCCGCCGGTGGGCGGCACCGGGGTGTCGGTGCCGATCGGAATGGCCTTGGCGGGCAACGGAGGTTCGGAATAGACACCCCGCTCAGCGGGCGCGGGGGCGCCCTCGGAGCAGCCTGCGAGCAGTCCGGCCAGCATCAGTGCCGCGATAACTCGGCCGCGCCTCATCGGTACTCCCGCAGTCGCGGCCACAAACCGAGCGCGACGCATGCCGCCGCCGCGATCCCGAGCACGAACGCGCCGGGGGCGAGGAACGACAGCACATCGATCGCCTGCGACACCCTGGCGCGCAAGGTATCTCGCGTCACCGCGCCCGCCTTGTCCAGTGCCCGGTCGAGTGCGTCGACCTGGGCGGCGGAATCGGCGGCGCTCGGACCGGTCGCGACGGTGGCCGCGCCCACGAAATCGCCCCGCTGGAGGGTGTCGTTCATCCGCTGGTGGGCCGACTGCCAGCGGGTGAGCGCGGCGCGCGCGTGCGCCACCTCGTCGCGGGCAGGCGCGTCCGCGGGGTAACCGGCGAGCAGCTCGTTGAGCCGGGTGGCGTTCGTATCGAAGGTGCGGTCGTAGTCACCGGTCGCGTCGCGGCGGACCAGCTTCACCATTTCCGCTGATCTGGCTTGCTGCACGAGGATTCGGCTCTCGGCCAATCGCGCCGATGGCACCGCGCCCTCGTCCCGGCAGCGAATCATCGCCACCGCGGAGAGTGAACCGGCCGCCACCGTCCAGATCAGGGTCAGCGCCAGCGCGCCGGTGCCGACCAGCAAGCCCACGTTGAAGAATCGGCGCGAGCGCCGCGCCAGCTCGACCTGCACCCAGATCAGCGCGCCGAGCGCCACCACGAGCAGCACGATCGCCGTCCACGGTGGTTGCACGTGCCGGTACTGCGCGGCGGTGACCGCGTCGAAGCGGTGGTCCTCCAGCTCCTCGGCCATCGGCAGCAGTCCGGTCTGCATCTGATGTGATGCCTCGCTCAGATAGGCCGCGCCGACGGGATAGCCGTTGCGATTGTTCACCCGCGCGGTCTCGATCAGCCCGCTGTAGACGGGCAGCCCGGTCGCGATGCCGGTGCGCAGGCGGCGGTCGGTGCCCGACGGATCGGCCGCCTCTTCGTCGGAGACGTGCCCGGCCTGGGTCACCAGTTCGGCGGCGGCCTCACCGATGGCCTGGGTATAGCGGTCGCGCACCGCTTGGGGTTCGAGTCCGCCCGCGATGAACGCGGTGCCCGCGGCGGCGTCGGCGATGGAGAGCGAGGTGTAGAGGTGATTGGCCGAATGCGCGTCGGGTTCGGTGTCGTCGAGCAGGACGCCGAGAGCTTGCTGACGCTCGCTCACGGTCGTCGAAGTCACCGCGCCCGCGGTGACGCACAGCACCATCAGGACCAGTCCGGCGGCAACGAGCCGACCCGGCGAGGACTGCGCGAAGCTGCGCAACCGGGCGGGTTGGAACTGCGCGCGCAACGCTCTGACGTCGGGCGCGGGCGGCCGGTCGACCGGCGCGGCCGGTCGGCGCAGCGGCGCCCAGCGCGGTGTCACCGGTGCCGCGCCGGTCGTCTCGGAGTGCTTCGCACCCGTCGTGGCCTGCGGTGACGGGCGAACACGGACGGCCGCCACCTCCGTCGAGGCATTGCGATTCCCCGGTTCGACCATCGTTCACCTCCCGGCGCTGTCCGTGCACACCTACCTGTGCGGAGTTTATTGTGGGCCTACGGGTAGCGCAGCCCCTCACACACCCCCGCAGCGGTTGCTGTACGGCTGCTCGGAGGAAAGAGTATGGGATGCGCGGCGACGGAGACGGCTGGTTCAAGGGCCCCGATGGGGCCAAGCACTGGGGAAAATACGGTGCGGCGGGTCTGCTGCTGCGCGCACCGCTGCCCGGTGGCGGTTCCGCGGTGCTGCTGCAGCACCGGGCGCCGTGGAGTCATCAGGGCGGCACCTGGGCGCTGCCCGGTGGGGCGCGTGACTCGCACGAGTCGCCCGAGCACGCGGCGGTCAGGGAGGCCGAGGAGGAAGCGGGCATCGCCGCCGCCGACCTCCGGGTCAGGGCCGAGCGCCTGACCATGACCGCCCCCAGCGGCTGGACCTACATCACCGTCGTCGCCGACGCCGACAAGCCGCTGCCCACGGTCGCCAACAAGGAGAGCGCCGAACTGGCCTGGGTCCCCGAGGACGAGGTCGCCGATCTGCCGTTGCATCCCGGCTTCGCCGTCGCCTGGATCGAACTGCGCGCGGTGCCGTTGCGCGTGCGCCTGGACGCCGACGCCGAGCTCGCGCAAGCGCTACCCCGCACAGTCGAACTGCCCGACCAGGGCTTCTTCTGGCTGCACGCGCGGGCCGACGGCCCCGGCGTCGAAGTCGTTCTCGACGGTGAGCCCACCGAAGGCCCGGTCCTCACCCGGGCAGACGTTCTCGCCTGAGTCCGGACCTCCTCGACCCGACTGCGCGCACATCGCAGCCACGCCGGTCGTGGCACTCAGTCAGCGGCGAGGAGCGCTTGCTTCAGTTCGCGAGCCGCGGCTTCCGGATCGGCGGCTTCGGTGATCGCACGGACGACGACCACGCGGCGGGCACCGGCGGCCAGCACCTCGGGGAGTCGTTGCGCGTCGACGCCGCCGATGGCGAACCAGGGGAGGGTGGGATGGGACTCGGCGGTCGAGCGGACGAAGTCGACGCCCGCGGCCTGGCGGCCGGGCTTGGTCGGCGTGGTCCAGATCGGGCCGGTGCAGAAGTAGTCGAGGTGGCCGTCGATCGCGGCCAGACTCGCCTGGTTGCGGTTGTGGGTGGAGCGGCCGATCACCACATCGGGGCCGAGGACGCGTCGCGCGTAGGACGGCGGCAGGTCTCCTTGGCCGAGGTGCAGCACATCGGCGCCCGCGGCGAGTGCGATATCGGCGCGATCGTTCACCGCGAGCAAGGCGCCGTGGCGACGGGTCGCGGCCTTGATCTCGGCGAGCGCACCGAGCTCGGCCTTCGCCTCGAGCTGCCCGAATTCGGCCTCGCCCGGCGATCCCTTGTCCCTGAGCTGCACGATGTCGACTCCGCCTGCCAGCGCCGCGTCGACGAAGCGGGACAGATCACCTTTTTCCCGCCGCGCATCGGTGCACAGATACAGCAGTGCACTCGACAGGCGCTCCCTTGGCGGGACGGAACGGTTCGGATGGGAGGGCTGCACGTTCTCGACGGTAGTCGCGCTACCGTTGGAGTGCGAACGCCGTGGCGGGCGGTAGGCGAAAAAGACAGGTGGAACGGGATGCGAACTCTGGCGGTCGTTGGCGGCGGCGCCGTCGGACTTGCCGTCGCATGGCGGGCCGCCGAGGCGGGCTGGACGGTCACCGTCTACGACCCCGAACCCGCGCGCGGCGCCTCCTTCGTGGCCGGTGGAATGCTGGCGCCGCTGTCGGAAGGCTGGCCGGGGGAGGACCGGGTGCTCGCCTTCGGCGCGGCCGCGCTGGCGCAGTGGCCCGCTTTCGCCGAACGGCTCCGAGCGGTCTCGGATGAATCGATGTTCGTGGCGGAGGAGACGCTCACCGTCGCCCTCGACAGCGCCGATGTCACGGACCTGCGCACCGTCTCGGACTGGCTGGCCGGCTTCGGTCACGATCTGCGGGTGCTCGACCGTGCGGGAGTCCGCGCGCTGGAACCCGCGCTCGCGCGCACCGTCCGCGCCGGCCTGCACGCGAAAACCGAACCCGCCGTCGACAATCGGCGCGTACTGCGTGCGCTCCGATCCGCCTGCGCCGGAGCCGGCGTCGAGATCCGTGCCGAAGCCGTTGCCGCGCTGGATGAGCTACCGCAGGACCGGATAGTCCTCGCGGCGGGCGCCCGCTCCGCCGAGCTCTGGCCCGGCCTGCCGGTGCGTCCGGTGAAGGGTGAAATCCTCCGGTTGCGTCGCAGGCCCGGCGTCAGCCCGCCACCGACCAGGGTGATCCGCGCCCGGGTCCACGGCAGGCAGGTCTACCTGGTCCCCCGCGAAGACGGAATCGTTGTCGGTGCAACACAATACGAGGCGGGCTTCGACACCACCGTCACCGTCGGCGGTGTCCGTGACCTGATCGCCGACGCCGAAACCATCCTGCCCGGCATCGCCGAATACGAACTGGCCGAAGCGAACGCGGGCTCGCGGCCGGGAACCCCCGACAACCTGCCGCTGCTCGGCCACCTCGACGGCCGGGTCGTTGCCGCCACCGGTCACGGCCGTAACGGCATGCTCACCCTCGCGCTCACTGCGGCGGTCGTGCCCGCGCTGCTCGACGGCGAGACCCCCGTGGTCGTCGAAGCCGCAGCACCTCAACGTTTTCCGGCATCGCAGATGCCATCTCTGTCGCAAGGAGGAGTTCGATGACCTCGACCATTCCGATCGGCGTCACCGTCAACGGTGTCGACCACGAGTTCCCCGAGCCGCTCAGCGTCCGTGAACTGCTGGCCAAGCTCGAATTGCCCTGCCAGGGTGTGGCATTGGCGGTCGACGGCGCGGTCTTCTCGAAGTCGCGCTGGGACGAGCCGGTCGGGCGCGGCTGGACCATCGAGGTGCTCACGGCGGTGCAGGGTGGCTGAGTCGCCGTTGCGGATCGCCGACAAGGAGTTCGGCTCCCGCCTGATCATGGGCACCGGGGGCGCCGAAAACCTCGCCGTCCTCGAACAGGCGCTGATCGCCTCGGGCACCGAGCTCACCACCGTCGCCATGCGCCGGGTCGACGCCGCGGGCGGCACCGGCGTGCTCGACCTGCTCAAGCGCCTCGACATCACCCTGCTGCCCAACACCGCGGGCTGTCGCACCGCCGCCGAAGCCGTACTCACCGCCCAGCTGGCCCGTGAGGCGCTCGACACCAACTGGGTCAAGCTCGAGGTGGTCGCCGACGACCGCACCCTGCTGCCGGACCCGTTCGAGCTCCTCGACGCCGCCGAGAAGCTCGTCGACGACGGTTTCGTCGTCCTGCCGTACACCAACGACGACCCGATCCTCGCCCGCCGCCTCGAAGAAGCGGGCTGTGCCGCGGTGATGCCGCTCGGCTCCCCGATCGGCACGGGCTTGGGCATCGGCAACCCCCACAACATCGAGATGATCGTCGCCGCCGCCGGGGTCCCCGTGATCCTCGACGCGGGCATCGGCACCGCCAGCGACGCCGCTCTCGCCATGGAACTCGGCTGCTCGGCAGTCCTGCTCGCTACCGCCGTGACCAGGGCGAAAGAGCCCGAACTCATGGCGTCGGCCATGTCGGCAGCCGTGCGTGCGGGCTATCTGGCCAGGCAGGCGGGCCGTATCCCCAAGCGTTTCTGGGCTCAGGCTTCTTCCCCAGCCGTCTAGGGGTCGAAGGTCATCCTCGAGGATGACCCGACTCGCTACTTCTCGGCGACGCGCGGCACGGCGATCGTGAGGCAAGCTGGGGCGCATGATCGAGCTGAAGGGCCTGACGAAGCAATTCGGCCAGACCGTCGCGGTGCAGGACCTCACGTTCACCGTCCGACCAGGACTGGTGACCGGGTTCCTCGGACCCAACGGTGCCGGTAAATCGACGACCATGCGGATGATCCTCGGATTGGACAAGCCGACGGCGGGCAGTGCGCTCATCGACGGCAAGCAGTACCAGCAGCTGGAACGCCCGCTCACGCAGGTCGGCGCGCTGCTGGATGCCAAGTGGGTGCATCCGAACCGCTCGGCGCGCGCCCATCTGGAGTGGCTGGCCGCCTCCAACGACATCCCGAAGTCGCGGGTCGAAGAGGTCCTGCGACTGGTCGGCCTGTCCGAGGTGGCGAACAAGAACGCGGGCGGATTCTCGCTCGGTATGTCCCAGCGTCTCGGACTGGCGGGCGCGCTGCTCGGCGACCCGAAGGTGCTGCTGTTCGACGAGCCGGTCAACGGCCTCGACCCGGAGGGCATCCTGTGGATCCGCCGGTTCATGCAGCGCCTGGCCGCCGAGGGACGCACGGTGCTCGTGTCGAGCCACCTGCTCTCGGAGATGTCGCAGACCGCCGAGCAGCTCATCGTCATCGGTCGTGGTCAGCTGATGTTCGACGGCACCACCCAGGAGTTCATCGACCGTGCCTCCGAGCAGTCGGTGCGCGTGCGCAGCCCGCAGCTGGATCAGTTGCGCAGCCTGCTCACCTCGCACGGCATGACCGTGAAGGAAGACGGCGACGCCGCGCTGATCGTCGCGGGCGTCACTTCCGACGAGGTCGGCAAGGTGGCGGGCACGAACAACGTCACGCTCTACGAGCTGGCACCGCAGCAGGCCTCGCTCGAGGAAGCGTTCATGCGGATGACCGGCGGCGCCGTGGAGTACCACGGTGAAAGCTTCGATCAACAGGCGATGGGAGGTGCGCTCTGATGGGCGTGCTCGCAGCGGAACGAATCAAACTCACCTCCACCCGCTCGCCCTGGTGGTGCTCGGCGGTCGTGGTGGTGCTCGGCATCGGCCTCGCCGTGCTGATCGCCTTGGTCACCAACGCCGACTCCACCGGGGATTCCGGCGAGGGCCCGCCGTTGCTCACCCCGAGCGTGGCGGTGTCGGGTGTCGCCGGCTTCGGCGTCATGGTCCTGATGATCATGGCCGCGCTGACGGTGACCAGCGAATATCGCTTCGGCGTCATCCGCTCCAGCTTCCTCGCGGTCCCGAACCGATCCAAGGTCGTGCTGTCGAAGACCGCGCTGGTCGGCTTCTACTCGGCCGTGCTCACCGGTGTGCTCGCGCTCATCGCGTTCATCGTGGCCAAGCTGATCACCGGTGACGACGCTCCCGGTCTCGTGCTCGACGGCAACTGGCGAGCCATCTACAGCGTGCCGATCTACGCGTTCCTGTGCGTCATGCTCGCCATCGGTGTCGGTGTGCTGGTGCGCCAGTCCGCCGCGGCGATCTCGCTGATCGTGCTGTGGTCGCTGCTGCTGGAGAACCTGCTCGGCGCGTTCGGCAGCTTCGGCCGCACCGTCAAGCCGTTCCTGCCCTTCCAGAACGCGAACCGTTTCCTGAGCGTCGAGGAGTACGCGGGCGACTGGCACTGGGGCGTGTGGGGAAGCCTGATCTACTTCGCCGTGTTCGTGGCGATCGTGTTCGCCGGCGCACTCGTGCTGGTCAACCGCCGCGACGCCTGACAATCCTGCCCGGGCCGCCCTCGCATTGGCCCGGGTCGCGAGGGCCGCGACCTTGTCGGGAGGTCGCCCCTGCACGAGCCCCCGGCGTCCGCTGCCCGGACGCCGGGGGCTCGCGCATATCCAGTGAGGACCTGGGTAACTCGCCGGGCACGGGCGAACGCGCCCACGCACGGAACCGTCAGACGCGTCACCTCGTCCCCACTCACCTGAGTCTGGCTGGAAGTCTCGGGGAGGCGGATCGGCTAACCTTTGAGCGTGAGTGAAACGCCTTCTGGCGGGGTGAATCCGCGGCGGCGCGACGCCGCGGACGTGTCCATCCCGTTGGAGCCGATCGTGAGTGAATCCGCCGAGTCCGACACCGATGCGCGCGCGAGCCGCAAGCGCGCCCAGATCTCGTCGAAGCTGCAAGCGGCCAACCGCCGGGCGGACCTGATCGGCGCCTTACGCAAGGCACGCCACCAGCTGCCGGGCGACCCGTCCTTCGGCGACCCGCTGTCGGTGACAGGACCCGGCGGTGCGCGCGCGGTGGCCCGGGCGGCGGACAAGATCGCGGGCGGCGCCCCGACCGCGGCCAGGGAAATCGGTTTCGGTGCCCTACAGGTGTGGCAGGCGGGGCTGGAGCGGATCGGCCGTGGGCGCGGCTCCGAGGAGGTGACCATCGTGTTCACCGACCTGGTCGGGTTCTCGAGCTGGTCGCTGTCGGTGGGCGACGAGCGCACCCTGGAACTGCTGCGCAAGGTCGCCAAGGCCATCGAGCCGCCGATCGTCGAGCGTGGCGGTCAGGTGGTCAAGCGGATGGGCGACGGTCTGATGGCGGTGTTCTCCTCGCCCGATCGTGCCGTGCGCGCCGCGCTGGCGGCCCGGCGCAATCTCGCCGGGGTCGAGATCAACGGCTACACCCCGCGTATGCGGGTCGGCCTGCACACCGGCTCGCCCCGGGAGATCGGCGGCGACTGGCTCGGCGTCGACGTCAACATCGCCGCCAGGATGATGGAGGCGGGCGGTAACGGCAACACGATGATATCCAGCATCACGTTGGCCGCGCTGCGCCCGGAAACCCTCGATGAGCTGGGCGTTGTCGCCAAACCCTACAAGCGGAACTTCTGGGCGGCGCCGCTGAACGGCGTCCCGGAAGACGTCAGGATCTTCAAGCTACACACGTCGGGCTGAGCGCTTTTCCAGCCGATCCTGTTCCTTCCAGTACTCGCGGAAGGCCTTCTGGGTCGGGGTGGGCTTGTCGGTCAGCGCCTGCCAGCTCGTCGAACGCACGAAGTCGATGATGAGCAGCACCGGCAGGATGAACGCGTGGAAGAAGATCAGGTAGTCGCCGCCTTCGAACACGAACCACAGGTATCCCGCGTACCCGAGGAACGCGATACCGAACACCGCGTTGAGCCCGCGCGAGAGCTGGCTGCGCCCGTTGTCGACGTTGGCCATGATGATCATCGCGAGGCCGCTGAGCGCGAGCAGGCCGACATACCAAGTGAACATGTGGGCAAGCCAACAGCCCTCGCCTTGCCCTGATCTTGCGAAAGTCTTGCTACTCCAGCCAGAGCGCGGCGCCGAGGCCCGCGAGGACAGCGGCGACGATCAAACCGATCGCCACCGGGCGGTTGTTCTTCCAGGTCGTGTACGCGCCGCCGAGCAGGAATCCGGCGAGGGCGAAGAGGAGGACGGACAGCATGGGTTCCATCTTGCCTGGTGGATTGTACGGAATTAACAAGCACGCATGCTTGCTTTTTTTCTGAACCGCTGCGATCCTGGGTGCCATGAGTGCTCTCTCCGCTGACCCGGACCTGATCCGGATCGGGAATTGTTCCGGGTTCTACGGTGACCGGCTCAGCGCCATGCGCGAGATGCTGGAAGGCGGTCAGCTCGACGTGCTGACCGGCGACTACCTCGCCGAACTCACCATGCTGATCCTGGGCCGCGACCGGATGAAGGATCCGAGCCTCGGCTACGCCAAGACCTTCGTCAAGCAGATCAAGGACTGCCTCGCGCTCGCGCTCGAGAAGAACGTCCAGATCGTCACCAATGCCGGCGGGCTGAATCCGGCGGGGCTGGCCGAGCAGTTGCGCAAGGTCGCCGCCGAGCTCGGGCTCGACGCCGAGATCGCACACGTCGAAGGCGACGACCTGGTCTCGCGGGCCGCCGAGCTCGATCTGGGTCAGCCGCTCACCGCCAACGCCTATCTCGGCGCGTGGGGGATCGTCGAGTGCCTGAACTCCGGCGCCGACATCGTCGTCACCGGCCGCGTCACCGACGCCTCCGTGATCGTGGGTCCGGCGGCGGCCCACTTCGGGTGGGCCCGTACCGATTACGACGCGCTCGCCGGTGCGGTGGTCGCGGGCCACGTGATCGAGTGCAGCACTCAGGCCACCGGCGGTAACTTCGCCTTCTTCACCGAACTCGGTGACATCGGCCGCCCCGGCTTCCCGATCGCCGAGATCCGTCGCGACGGGTCCTGCGTGATCACCAAGCACGACGGCACCGGCGGCGCGGTCACTGTCGACACCGTCGAAGCCCAGCTCATGTACGAGATCCAGAGCGCGCGCTACGCCGGACCCGACGTCACCACCCGCCTGGACAGCATCGTGCTGAGCCAGGAGGGTAAGGACCGGGTATTGATCAGCGGCGTCACCGGTGAGGCCCCGCCGCCACAGCTCAAGGTCTCGCTGAACACCCTCGGCGGCTTCCGCAACGAGATGTCGTTCATCCTCACCGGACTCGATATCGAGGCCAAAGCCGCACTGGCACAACGACAGCTGGAATCCTGGCTGCCGGACAAACCCGCCGAGCTCACCTGGACCCTGGCTCGCCTCGATCGCCCCGACGCCGAGACCGAAGAGCAGGCCAGCGCGATCCTGCGCTGCGTGGTGCGCGATGCCGACCCGAACAAGGTCGGTCGCGGGTTCTCCAGTGTCGCTGTGGAATTGGCGCTCGCGAGCTACCCGGGTGCCAGCTTCACCGCGCTGCCCGGAAACGGTTCGCCCTACGGTGTCTTCACCCCGGGTTTCGTCGACGCGCACGAGGTGCCGCATATCGCCGTGCTGGCGAACGGCACCCGTGTCGACATCGCCCCCGCTACGGAAACCGTTGTCCTCGAACCTGTTTCCGAACCCGAACTGCCCGCACCGCTGCCGCCCGCCGAAACCCGTCGAGTCCCGCTCGGCACTATCGCGCTCGCGCGCAGCGGCGACAAGGGCGGCGACGCCAATATCGGCGTGTGGGTGCGCACCGACGACCAGTGGCGCTGGCTCGTGCACACCCTCACCGTCGAGAAGCTGCGAGAACTTCTTCCCGAGACGGCCGACCTGACCGTCACCCGCCACGTGCTGCCCAATCTGCGTGCGGTCAACTTCATCATTTCCGGGCTGCTGGGCAAGGGCGTCGCCTACCAGGCACGTTTCGACCCGCAGGCCAAGGGGCTCGGCGAATGGCTGCGCTCCCGCCACATCGATATGCCGACGGAGCTGTTCGCATGACCTCAGTTTGGGAAACGCCGGAGCGAAAAGAGCTGCGCGCCACTGTGCGCGGGTTCGTCGAACGGGAGATCCTGCCCGACCTCGATGCCTGGGAGCGGGCGGGCGAACTACCGCGCGAGCTGCACAAGAAGGCAGGCGAACTCGGCCTGCTCGGCATCGAGTACCCGGAATCGGCGGGCGGCGAGGGCGGCAACGCCATCGACTCGGTGATCGTGGGCGAGGAGATCCATGTCGCCGGTGCGTCCGGCGGGCTGTGGGCCTCGCTGCTGACCTGTGGAATCGCGCTGCCGCACATGATCGCCTCGGGCAACCAGGCTCAGATCGACCAGTGGGCCAAGCCGACGCTGGCCGGTGACCTGATCGGTTCGCTGGCCATCACCGAACCCGGCGGGGGTTCCGATGTCGGCCACCTCACCACCACCGCCGTGCGCGACGGTGAGGACTTCATCATCAACGGCGCCAAGACCTTCATCACCTCGGGCTGTCGTGCCGACTTCGTCGTCACCGCGGTGCGCACGGGCGGCCCTGGCGCGGCCGGTGTTTCGCTGATCCTGGTGCCGAAGGACACGCCGGGCTTCACCGTCAGCCGCAAGCTGGAGAAGATGGGCTGGCTGGCCTCGGATACTGCCGAGCTGTCGTACGTGGACGTACGGGTGCCCGCCTCGAACCTGGTCGGCGCCGAGAACAGCGGCTTCGCGCAGATCGCCGCCGCGTTCGTCAGTGAGCGGGTGGGCCTCGCGGTGCAGGCGTATTCGCTGGCCCAGCGCGCACTCGACCTCACCGTGCAGTGGTGCCGCGATCGCGAGACCTTCGGCCGGCCGCTGATCAGCCGTCAGAAGGTGCAGATGACACTCACCGATATGGCACAGCGCGTGGATATCTCGCGCACGTACACCCGGGCGCTGGTCGAGCGCTACGTCGCCGGTGACGAGAACCTGATCGCTCAGGTGTGCTTCGCCAAGAACAACGCCGTCGAGACCGCCGAATGGGTGGCCAACCAGGCCGTGCAGTTGCACGGCGGGATGGGCTACATGCGCGAGGCCGAGGTCGAGCGCATCTACCGCGATGTGCGCATCATCGGCATCGGCGGCGGCACCAACGAGATCCTGACCATGCTGGCGTCGAAAGTATTGGGGTACCAGTCGTGACGACCTTCCGTTCCCTCATCGACACCGCCTCGCCCGAGTACACCGCGGCCGCCGAGGCGATGTCCACCAAGCTCACCGAGGTCGAGGCGGAGTTCGCCAAGGCCATCGCCGGTGGTGGCCCCGACAAGGTGGCCCGGCACCACAAGCGCGGCAAGCTGACCGCGCGTGAGCGCATCGAACTGCTGCTCGACGAGGACTCGCCGTTTCTCGAGCTGTGCCCACTCGCCGCGTGGGGCAGCGACTTCCACGTCGGCGCGTCGACGATCGCCGGCATCGGCCTCGTCGAGGGCGTCGAGTGCATGATCGTCGCGCCCGACCCGACGGTGCGCGGCGGTACGTCGAACCCGTGGACGCTGCGTAAGACACTGCGTATCAACGACATCGTCCGGGAGAACCGGCTGCCGGTGATCTCGCTGGTCGAGTCCGGCGGCGCGGACCTGCCGACGCAGAAGGAAGTGTTCATCCCGGGTGGCGCGATGTTCCGCGACCTCACCCAGGCCTCGGCGGCCGGAATCCCCACCATCTCCCTGGTCTTCGGCAACTCCACCGCCGGTGGTGCCTATATCCCCGGTATGTCCGACTACGTGGTGATGGTCAAGGAAGCCGCGAAGGTCTTCCTCGCGGGCCCGCCGCTGGTGAAGATGGCCACCGGTGAGGACTCCGACGACGAGACCCTCGGCGGCGCCGAGATGCACGCCCGCACCTCCGGTCTGGCCGACTACATGGCCGCCGACGAGCAGGACGCGATCCGCCTCGGCCGCAATATCGTTCGTCGCCTGAACTGGAAGAAACAGGGACCGGAGCCGCGCGCGGAGGTGATCTCGCCGATCTACGATCCCGAGGAACTGCTCGGCATCGTGCCCTCGGACCTGAAGATCCCGTTCGATCCCCGCGAGGTCGTCGCCCGCGTGGTCGACGGTTCCGACTTCGACGAGTTCAAGCCGCTCTACGGCTCGAGCCTGGTCACCGGCTGGGCCGAGATCAACGGCTACCCGATCGGCATCCTCGCCAACGCGCGCGGCGTGCTGTTCTCCGAGGAATCGCAGAAGGCCACCCAGTTCATCCAGCTGGCCAACAAGAAGAACACGCCACTGTTGTTCCTGCACAACACCACCGGCTACATGGTCGGCAAGGAGTACGAGCACGGCGGCATCATCAAGCACGGCGCGATGATGATCAACGCGGTCGCCAACTCCACGGTCCCGCACATCTCGCTGCTGATCGGCGCCTCCTACGGCGCCGGGCACTACGGCATGTGCGGGCGCGCGTTCAACCCGCGCTTCCTGTTCGCCTGGCCGAGCGCGAAATCCGCCGTCATGGGTGGGGCGCAGCTGGGCGGCGTGCTCACCATCGTGCAGCGCGGCGCGGCCGAGTCCAAGGGCCTGCCGTTCGACGAGGAGGCCGCCGCCGGTCTCGCCGCGATGGTCGAGGCGCAGATCGAGGCCGAGGCCATGCCGATGTTCCTGTCGGGCAGGCTGTTCGACGACGGCATCATCGACCCCCGCGACACCCGCACCGTGCTGGGAATGGCTCTGTCGGCCGTTCACACAGCCCCGATCAAGGGCGCCGAGGGCTTCGGCGTCTTCCGAATGTGAGATGCGCTGTGGCCATTACGAATGTCCTCGTTGCCAATCGTGGTGAGATCGCTCGCCGCGTCTTCGCCACCTGCCGTCGGATGGGCATCGGCACCACCGCGGTCTACTCCGATGCTGATGCCGCGTCGCCGCACGTGTCCGAGGCCGACGCGGCGATCCGGCTGCCCGGAAACACCCCGGCCGAGACCTATCTGCGCGGTGAGCTGATCATCGAGGCCGCTTTGTCGGCCGGTGCCGATGCGATCCATCCCGGCTACGGATTCCTCTCCGAGAACGCCGAATTCGCGCGGTCCGTGCTCGACGCGGGTCTGGTGTGGATCGGCCCGCCGGTCGCGGCGATCGAGCAGATGGGCTCCAAAGTCGAGTCCAAGAAGATGATGGACGCCGCCGGTGTCCCCGTCCTCGCCGAGCTCGATCCGGCCGAGGTCACCGACGCGCACCTGCCCGTGCTGATCAAGGCGTCCGCCGGTGGTGGCGGACGCGGTATGCGCGTGGTGCGCGAGCTGGGCGAACTGCAGGATCAGATCGCGGGCGCTCGGCGCGAGGCCGAGTCGGCCTTCGGTGATCCGACGGTGTTCTGCGAGCGCTACCTCGAGACCGGCCGTCATATCGAAGTTCAGGTCATGTCGGACACTTTCGGCAAGACCTGGGCCGTCGGCGAGCGTGAGTGCTCGGTCCAGCGTCGTCATCAGAAGGTCGTCGAGGAAGCGCCGTCGCCGCTCGTCGAGAAGATCGACGGCATGCGTGATCGCCTGTTCGAGGCGGCGCGTCTGGCCGCCGAGGCGATCGGGTACGAAGGCGCGGGCACCGTCGAGTTCCTGGCCGACGAGAAGGGTGACTTCTTCTTCCTGGAGATGAACACCCGTCTCCAGGTGGAACATCCGGTCACCGAGCAGACCACCGGGCTCGACCTGGTCCGCCTGCAGTTGCAGGTGGCGTCCGGCCTGCCGCTGCCCGCGACCCAGCCCGCCCAGCGTGGTCACTCGATCGAGGTTCGCCTCTACGCCGAAGACCCCGCGCACGACTGGCAGCCGCAGAGCGGTCCGGTGCACAAGATCGAGATCCCGTTCACCGCCGGTGAATTCACTGTTCTCGACCAGCCGGGCGTGCGCCTGGACACCGGTGTCGTCGACGACTCGGTGGTCGGCGTCCACTACGATCCGATGCTCGCCAAGGTGATCTCCTACGCCGAAACCCGCGCGGAGGCAGCACATCTGCTCGCCACCGCGCTCCAGCGCGCCAAGATCCACGGCCTGGTCACCAACCGCGACCTGCTCGTGCGCGTGCTGCGGCACCCGGCGTTCCTCGCCGGTGACACCGACACCGCCTTCTTCGCCACCCACGACCTGGCCGTGCTCGCTGCGCCGCTGGTATCGGAGGCCGATGAGTCATTGTCGATTGTCGCTGCGGCACTTGCCGATTCGGCTGCCAATCGCGGCACCTCTCGCCTGGCCGGACTCACCCCGAGTGGCTGGCGCAACCTGTCTTCGCTGCCGCAGACCAAGTCGTACGAGAGCCGGACCTCCGGCACCCACGAGGTGCGCTACCGCTTCACCCGCACGGGTGTGGCGGTCGAGGGCCACGACGGTCTCGAGCTGATCTCGGTCGCGCCCGATCGGGTAGTTCTCGGTGTGCCGAATGAACGTGGTTCGGTGCGCAGGCAATTCGAGATCGCGCGCTACGGGGATCACGTCGCGGTCGACTCCCCGCTCGGCCCGGTGGCTGTGCGCAGGCTGCCCCGCTTCACCGATCCGTCGGAGCAGGTGGCCGCCGGTTCGCTGCTCGCGCCGATGCCGGGCAGCGTGATCCGCCTCGGCGCCGCTGAGGGCGACCACGTCAAGCAGGGGCAGCCCATTCTGTGGCTGGAGGCGATGAAGATGGAACACACCATCGCGGCCCCGGCGACCGGCATTCTCAGTGCACTCAACGTGACCGTCGGCCAGCAGGTCGAGGTCGGAACCGTCCTCGCCGTCGTCGAGGAAGAAGAGCAGGAGCAGGCATGAGTTTCATCGAGACCGAAGAGCAGAAGGCGCTGCGCGCGGCGGTCGCCTCGCTGGCGAGCAAGTACAACTACCGCGACTACGTGCTGCCGCTCTCGCGCAAGAACGAGCCGCTCACCGAGCTGTGGGACGAGGCGGGCAAGCTCGGCTTCCTCGGCGTGAACCTGCCCGAGGAGTACGGCGGCGGTGGCGCGGGCATGTACGAGCTGGCGCTGGTGCAGGAGGAACTGGCGGCGCAGGGCGCCGGGCTGCTGCTGATGGTCGTCTCGCCTGCCATCTGCGGCACCATCATCACCAAGTACGGCACCGAGGCGCAGAAGCAGAACTGGCTGACCAAGCTGGCCGACGGCTCGTCGAAGATGGTCTTCGCGATCACCGAACCCGACGCGGGCTCCAACTCGCACCAGATCACCACCACCGCCCGCCGTGACGGCGGCGACTGGATCCTCAACGGCCGCAAGATCTTCATCTCCGGTGTCGATCAGGCCGACGCCATCCTGGTGGTCTCGCGGACCGAGGACCACAAGACCGGCAAGCTCAAGCCCGCGCTGTTCATCGTGCCGGTGGACGCGCCCGGCCTGGTGAAGAACGTCCAGGAGATGGACGTGATCGAGCCGGACAACCAGTTCACGCTGTTCTTCGACGACGTGCGCCTGCCCGCCGACGCCCTCGTCGGTTCCGAGGACGCGGCCATCGCCCAGCTGTTCGCCGGATTGAATCCCGAGCGCATCATGGGCGCGGCCATGGCGGTCGGCCTGGGTCGCTACGCCATCGACCGGGCGGTGGAGTATGCCAAGGAGCGCACGGTCTGGAAGACGGCGATCGGTGCGCACCAGGGTATTTCGCATCCGCTGGCCCAGGTGAAGATCGAGCTGGAACTGGCCAAGCTGATGATGCAGAAGGCCGCGACGCTCTACGACACCGGCGACGAGTTCGGCGCCGCCGAGGCGGCCAACATGGCCAAGTACGCGGCCGCGGAAGCCAGCATCAAAGCGTTGGACCAGTCGATTCAGACCCACGGCGGTTCGGGTCTGACGCGTGAGGTGGGGCTGGCGGCGATGCTGCAGGCCGCGCGCATCTCGCGCATCGCACCGGTCAGCCGCGAGATGATCCTGAACTTCGTCGCCCAGCACTCGCTGGGTTTGCCGCGCTCGTACTAGGCACAACGGTGGTCGCCCCGGAGGTGGGGCGACCACCCCTACCGGATGAACAGGAGTCCCGATGAGTGACGCGACGGAAGCACCGTTCGTCCGCTACAAGGTCGTCGACGGGTTCGCCAGGCTGACCTTCGACTCGCCGCACAACCGCAATGCGCTCTCGTCCAGGCTGGTTCGCGAGCTGCTCGCCGGATTCGACGCGGCGGCCACCGATCCCGCCGTGCGCGGCATCGTGCTGGCCCACACCGGTGACACCTTCTGCGCGGGCGCTGACCTCAAGGAGGCGAGCAACGCCGATCCCGCGGTGGCCGCCGATGAGCGCACCCGCGTGATGATCGACGTGCTGCGCGGCATCCTCGCCTCGCCCAAGCCGGTGATCGCGCAGATCGACGGCAATGTCCGGGCCGGTGGCATGGGCATCATCGGGGCCTGCGATCTGGTCGTCGCGGGGCCCGGCAGTAGTTTCGCGCTCACCGAGGTGCGCATCGGGATGGCGCCGTTCATGATCTCGCTCACGCTGGTGCCGCGGCTGGACCAGCGGGCTGCGAGCCGCTACTTCCTGACCGGCGAGAAATTCGATGCTGCGACCGCGCAGGAGATCGGCCTGGTCACCGTGGCCGCGCAGGACGCCGCCGCCGAGGTGAAACGCCTGAGTGGCGAGCTGCGCAAGGGGTCGCCGCAGGGACTGGCCGAGTCCAAGAAACTGGTCAACGCGGCGGTGCTGGCTACGTTCGACGCCGAGGCCGAAGCACTGGCCAAGCGGTCGGCGAGCTTCTTCGGCACCCCCGAGGTGATCGAGGGCATGACGGCCTTCTTCCAGAAGCGTCCGCCCAGCTGGGCACAATAGTCCGATGGCGACACCCCACGAACCCAAGCAGGACCGCAGCCGGGCCACCCGGCAGCGGCTGCTGGAGGCGACCATCGACTGCCTGGCCGAAACCGGCTGGGCAGCCGCCACCGTGTCGGTGGTCGCCGAGCGGGCCGGGGTGTCGCGCGGTGCCGCCCAGCACCATTTCCCCACCCGCGAGGATCTGATCACGGCCGCGCTCGAGTTCATGTTCGAGTTCCGGATGGACCAGGCCAAGGCCGAGGCCGAAACGGTGAACGCGGTCGCCCAGGGTGCGGGCCGCACGCGCGCCGTCGTCTCCGCGCTCGTCGAGTCCTACACCACCCCGTTCTTCAAAGCCGCGCTCCAGGTCTGGACCCACGCCGCCGCCGACCCGGCCCTGCGCGAACGCATCCTGCCCCTCGAGGCCCGGTTCGGCCGTATCTCCCACCGCCGCGCCATCGAGGCCCTCGGCGTCGACGACTCCGACCCGGTCACCCACCACCTCGTCCAGGCCACCCTCGACCTGGCCCGCGGCCTCGGCCTCGCCGACGTCCTCACCGACGACTCCGCTCGCCGCAAACTGATCGTCGACCAGTGGGCCGCCACCCTGCACACCGCCCTGAACCTGTCCCACTGAACCCTTGTGACCTGGTCGTTTCGAGGTATATAGTTCGGGCATGGGGGAATATATATCGAGGGACTGTGCGATGACCAAACGCCTGATCGAGATCGACGACGAGCTACTCGAGTCCGCGCAGGACGCGCTCGGGACTACCGGCGTCTCCGATACCGTGCGTGCGGCCCTGCACTCGGCAGCGGTCACCGCGGCCCGAGCCCGTCATGTCGAGTGGCTCATCAACGGGGGGCTGGCAGAGATGGCCGATAAGGATCGGCGCGACGACGTATGGCGATGACAGCGCGATACCTGGTCGACACCAGCGCACTCGCGCGAATGCCTCGTCCGGAGGTTGCCGGTCATCTCGTGCCGCTCATCGACGCGGGAGTGGTCGCCACCTGTGCCGTTATCGACGCCGAGATCCTCTACAGCGCGCGCAATCCTGTCGAATACGAACAGCTCCGATCGGATCGGCGCGCGCTGTTCGAGTATCTACCGACCAACGACGAACACTGGCAGAGCGCGTTTGCTATCCAGCGCGAATTGGCGCGGTCCGGCCGCCACCGCGCGGTCGGCATCCATGACCTGCTCGCTTCGGTGTTGGCGATAGAACACCGCCTCGTCCTGTTCCACTACGACTCCGATTTCGAAACGGTCGCATCGGTGGTGGACCTCAATCACCGCTGGGTCGCGCCTCGGGGGAGTCTCGAGACATCGTGACCAGGTGATGTCACACTCCGGTCGCCTACGTCGTCGTCTCTGTGAACCCGCAAGAAGCGATGAAGGAGTGGATCATGGTGGAGCAGAAGAAGATCGCGGTGGCGGGGGCAACCGGGCGGCTGGGTCGGCACGTGGTGGATGTGCTGGTCGAGCGTGGGTATGACGTTGTCGCCTTCTCGCGCGCCGACGGTGTGGACATCGAGACCGGTGCGGGTCTCGACGAGGCGTTGACCGGGGTCGACATCGTTATCGACGCGTCGAGTACGCCGTCGGCCGATCAGCAGGTGGCGACCGAGTTCTTCACCGCTTCCGCGCGGAACCTGCATGCGGCGGGGGAGCGGGCCGGGGTCGAGCGGCTGGTGGTGGTGTCCATCATCGGGATCGACGGTTCGCTCGCCGGGTACAACGCCGCCAAGCTGGCCCATGAGCAGGAACTGCTCAAAGGTGCACTGCCGGTGCAGATCCTGCGTGCGGCGCAGTTCCACGAACTCGTCGAGGTGATGGTCGGATGGGGCACGCAAGGCTCCGTCGCCTACGTTGCGGGTATGCGTACCCAGCTGGTCGCCGCGCGAACAGTTGCCGAGGCGCTGGTCGATCTCGCCGCGAATCCGATTGCCGCCGAGGATATTCCGTTCCCCGAGATCGCAGGCCCGCAGCCGGAGACCATGGCCGGTGCGGCCGCCGTTCTGGTCGAGACCCGCGGGGACGCGCTACAGATCATCGAAACCTCCGACTCGGCCAACCCCGACCGCGAGCAATTCGAAAACGGCACCCTCCTGCCGTCCCCGCACGCCACCCTGGCCGGTCCCTCCTTCGCCGAGTGGGTCGCCGCTGCGCTCTAACGCTGCTCGGCGCTCCAGTGCTGCTCGGCACATCAACGACGCTCGCCTGTCCGATGTTGCTTCCCCGGGGAGCTCGTGCAAAGGCTGCTGCTCCCGTTCTCCGACGTCGGGCCGAATTGTGATTGCGTGGTGGATGAAATCTGGGCGGCAACGCAGGGTGCCGGCGGCGCGATGGGGTGAGGCGACACGAAGGCTGGGCCCGGCGGATCGGGGTGATCCGCCGGGCCCAGCCTGTCGTCGAGACGGCTACGACTTCGGTTGGGTGAGGTCGTAGAGCGTTACCCCGTCGACCGTCGTCGCCGAGTAGTTCGCCGTCACCCATGCGGTGATCGCCGAGCTGGTCGACGCGCTGTTCCCGCCGGGACCACCGCGCCCACCGGCGACGAAGTAGTGGATCTTTCCGTCGGCCACGTACTGCTGGAACTGTTCGAGGGTGGGCGACGGGTCGCTGCCGTTGAACCCGCCGACCGGCATCACCGGCAGTTCGGTGGCCAACTGATACCCGGCGGCGCTGTTGGAACCGACGGCCGCCGCGACCCAGGTGTAGTCGGTGCCGTTCGACTCGAGCAGGGTGACGATCTGATCGCTCGGCCGTGATCCGCCCAGCAATCCGCCGGCGCCACCCATGCGCTGGTCGCCGTTCGTTCCCTGCGCGGCACCGTCCGGCGTCGCCGCGCCGTCCTGCCCCAGCGCGGCACCGTCCGGCGCACCCGTGGCCGCACCGTCCGGGGTCGTCCCGCCAGGTGCGGCACCGTCCCTCGCGGATCCGTCGGCGCCGGGCCTGCCACCGTCGCCCCCGGGACGCATACCGGGTCCCCCCATACCGTGCATCCCGCCGGAACTCGGTCCGGCGGAAGGGATCGCACCGGAATGCGCGGACGCGAGGGTGTCGATCGAGTAGGCGATCGGCCCGGCGAGGCCGAGGAAGGCCGCGGCGAGCGCCACGATCACCGACTGCTTGCGAGCCAGTGGGAACACGAACGCGACGGTGGCGACGACACCGACGACAAGGATCGTCCAGCGCAACCACGGCTGGAAGGAAGCGCTGCGTGACAACAACATCCACGCGGTCGCCGTGGTGAGCGCAATGGCCACTGCGCCCGCGCACCGCACCCACAGCCGATCACGCGAACCCCAGATCTGCACGGCGCCGATCCCGACCAGCGCCGCCACGGCGGGCGCGAGCGCCACCGTGTAGTACTGGTGGAAGATCCCCGCCATGAAGCTGAACACCAGTCCGGTGACGAGAAGCCAACCGCCCCAGAGGATCAGCGCGGACCGCCGAGCATCGGTGCGCGGCGCGCGTCCGCGCAAGGCGAGCCCGACCACGAGCGCGAGCAACGCCGCCGGAATCAGCCACGCGATCTGACCGCCCTGCGCGGGTTCGAACATCCGGGTGATCCCGGTGCTTCCCCACATCCCGTTGCCGCCGGCGGGCAGTTCCCCGCCGGGTCCGACACTGCCGGTCTCGTTGCCGTTCAACCGGCCGAGGCCGTTGTATCCGAGAGTGAGCTCGATGATCGAATTGTTCTGCGACCCACCGATCCACGGCCGCGAATCCGACGGCCACAGCTCCACCGCCACTATCCACCAACCCGCGCCTGCCACCATCGCCGCTCCGGCGGCGAACAATTGCGCGACCCGCTTTCCCAGCTTCGGGGATCCGGCGATCAGATACATCAGGGCCAACGGTGGCACCACCAACAGCACCTGCAACTGCTTGGCCAGGAACCCGAATCCGATGAACGCGCCGGTGAGCAGCAACCATCGCCACCGTCCGTCCGCGACCGCTCGTGTCATCGCCCACGCGGCCGCGATCATCAGCAAGACGAGCAGCGCGTCGGGATTGTTGAACCGGAACATCAGCACCGCGACGGGAGTCACCGCGAGCACCGTGCCCGCGATCAACCCCGCCGCGGGTCCGAACGATCTGCGCACCGTCGCCCACAACAGTGCGACGCTCGCGACGCCGAGCAGCACCTGCGGCACCAGCATGCTCCAGCTGTTGAGCCCGAACAGCCGGACCGACAGTTCCATCACCCACAGCGAAGCGGGCGGTTTGTCGACGGTGATCGAGTTCGCGGCGTCGGAGGAGCCGAAGAAGAACGCCTCCCACGATTGCGAACCTGCCTGTACCGCAGCGGCATAGAAGTCGTTGGCCCAGCCGTTGGCGCTCAGATTGATGAGATAGGCGATCAGTGTGCCGAGCAGCAACGCCGCCAATGCGGTTCGCTCCCAACGCTTTCGGGTCGGCGTGGTCTTCGCGATGCCGGCGGGTGGGGTGGGTGCGATGGTCGTGGTCATCGACGGACCTCCACCGCGTGCGTGCGCGCTGCCGACTCCGCGCTCTCGGTGGCTGCGAACACCGGCGAGACGCTCGTGCTCCGGTCGGCGCCCGCGTGCCGGAACACCCAGCGCAGGCCGACGAAACGAGCGAGTGTCGCCACGAGATTGGCGGTGATCAGGACGGTGAGTTCCACCGCCACGGGTGCGTCGGGTGCCCAGCGGTGCAGGGCGAACAGGGACCCGCTGGTGACCGCCAGCCCGAACGCGAAGATGGCCAAGCCCTGGAACTGGTGCGAGATCGCGTTGCCGCGTCCGCGCACGCCGAAGGTGAATGCCCGGTTGGCGGCCGTATTGCCCACCGCGGTGACCAGCAGCGATATCAGATTGGCGCCCTGACTGCCGAGTAGCGGCTGCAGCAGCAGATACAGGACGATGTAGGCGAGGGTCGAGCTCACCCCGACGATCGCGAACCGCACCAGCTGCCCGACCATGCCGAGGGGTACTCCGGCGACCAGCGGTTCCCGCCCGACAGCGGCCCGCAGCTCGTCCAGCGGGAGGGCGCCGGTGGTCAGCGCCCTGGTCAACCGCCAGATTCCGCGCAGGTCCTTGCGTGCGGTATCGATGATGTCGACCCGGCTGTCGGGATCGTCGATCCAGTCGACGGGCACCTCGTGAATCCGCAGACCCGCCCGCTCGGCCAGCACCAGCAGCTCGGTATCGAAGAACCACTCGCCATCCCGAACCAGCGGCAGCAGTTCGCGCGCGACCTCGGTGCGTACGGCTTTGAATCCGCACTGCGCATCCGAAAAGCCTGCCCGCAGCGTGGTTTTCAGCAGCAGGTTGTAGCAGCGGGAGATGATCTCACGCTTGGGTCCGCGCACCACGCGAGCCGACGCGTCGAGCCTGGTGCCGATCGCGAGATCGGAATGCCCGGACACCAGCGGCGCGATCAGCGGCAGCAGCGCGTCCAGGTCGGTCGACAGGTCGACATCCATGTACGCGACCACCGCCGCGTCCGAGGCTTCCCACGCGGCCCGCAGGGCCCGCCCACGCCCTTTGGCGTCCAGGTGCAGCACCTCGACGCCGTCGAGTTCGGCGGCCAGCAACTCCGCCACCGCGAGGGTGGCGTCGGTGCTGGCATTGTCGGCGATGGTGATGCGGGCCGTGAACGGGAATCCGGCGCGCAGATAGGCATGTAACCTCCGCACGCACAGGCCGAGATCGACCTCTTCGTTGTACACGGGTATCACTACGTCGAGCACCGGCGCGCGGCTGCTCTGCATGGCCTTCTGCTCGGCCTCGGTCTGAGTCATGACACCCAGACTCGATGGCCGCGCTGCCACCGAGCTGGGACCGAGCTGGGAGGTTGCTGGGGATCGTGGTCAGCCGCGACGCAGGCGCAGCACGCTGTCGGCGCGCTCGCCGACCACACCGTCGGGGCTGGTCGAGGGGGTGTGGACCAGCTCTGCGGTCTCGACCTGCCACTCGGGCCCGAGCTCGAGCTGCTCGAGCACCTGCTCGATGGTCGGGAACACATGAGCGTGCATCTGGCTGGAGGCCCAGCTCGGCGCGGCCGCGTGCGCGCCGATCACCAGTACGCCACCCGGCGCGACGGCGGCCGCCGCGCTGCGCAGAATCCCGGCCCGCTCGTCCGGCAGCTCCACCGGGGAGTGCAGGAACTGCGCCGACACCAGGTCGAAGGTGCCCGCCGGGAAGCTCGCCTGGAGGTCGTGGCGCTCCCACACGATCGTCACGCCTACCTCGGCGGCCCGGCGCGCGCCACGCTCCATCGCGGTCGCGGAGATGTCGGCGGCGGTGACCTGCCAGCCGCCCTCCGCCAGCCAGATCGCGTCGGCACCCTCGCCGCAGCCCAGGTCGAGGGCGGTCCCGGGGGTAAGCTCGGAGACCTCGCGCACCAGGAGGGGGTTCGGGTTACCGGTCCAGATCTGCGCACGTTCGCGGTAGAAGTCTTCCCAGAACTCTTCGGCGTTCGCCACGGTCTCGGTCATCGATGCTCCTGGTCAGTCAGGGTGAAAGGATCATCCGATAGTGCATCGGCGGCTCCGGCGGGCGCCAGAAATCTTGCTGTTTCAGCAAATGTGTTCCCGCTCTCGGTGGGGTGCGTAACCCGCGGTACGGCCCGCCCTAGTATTACTACCGTGACGCGCGGTTACCCCAAGACGGACGAGGCGCCGCGGCGTCGTGTCGACGCGCGGACCGAACGCTGGCGTGAGCATCGCGTGCAGGTGCGGATCGAATTCGTCGACGCCGCGTTCCGGGCGCTCGATCAGGTCGGGCCCGATGTGAGCATGGGCGATATCGCCAAGGAAGCCGGTGCGGCCAAGCCGAAGCTGTATCGCCATTTCGAGGACAAGACCGACCTCTACAACGCGATCGTCGACCGGGTACGCGACATGCTCTGGGAGCGCGTGCTCACCAGCGTGAATCTCACCGACGATTCGATCAGCGAACTCGTCCATACCGCGGCCACCGAATACGTGGCGGTCGTGTCGGCGCATCCGAACGTCTTCCGGTTCATGCTGCACAGCCATTTCAGTCAGCAGGCCAAGGAAACCGAACGCGCGCTGGTCGCGGCCCGCCAATCGGCGCGGCGGGCGGCGGAATTCTTCGCGGGCCTGCTGCCGACCGAATCGATCGACGTGACCGGGATCGAATTGGTGAACTATTCGATTTTCGGCGCGGTCGCCTCGGCCACGGACTGGTGGCTCGGCGCGAACCAGCGCGAAGTATCGGCGATGCCGGTCGAGCGCTTCGTCGACTATCTGGCCGAGAGCATCTCGGCGCTGGCGCAGGCGCACGCTCGCTTCAACGGGGTCAAGATCGACCCGTCGGAACCGCTGCGCTCGGCTTTCGGTCTCGACTGAGATCTCGCGCCCGACACGAACTCCGTTGTTCTCGTCGATCACGTCGTTGGGGTCGACGGGGGTGCGATGGGTTCAGTATGAACCTGGGTACCGACATGTTCGGGACGCCACGCTAGGCATACCTCGGCCGTGCGCGGCCGCGCCGATCATGCGTCGACGTGAAGTCTCCAGAGCGGTGATACGGGGCCGTGGCCTGCGCCGAGATCGTAGGAGGCGGCGAGGCATCGGTAGGTCCACTCCTTGGCGAACTCCACCGCGTCGGGAACCGGGTAGCCGTTGGCGAGCGCGCTGGCGATCGCCGCGGCCAGGGTGTCGCCGCCGCCGTGATCGTTGCCGGTGGCGATGCGCGGTGCGCTGAACTCGCGGAAGGTGTCGCCGTCGTAGAGCAGGTCGGTGCTGAATTCCGAGGCGCGCAGGTGCCCGCCCTTCACGATCGCCCACTGCGCGCCCAGCGCGTGCAATGCCTCGGCGGCCTTGCGCGCGGTGGCGTCGTCGACCACCTCGATCCCGGTGATCAGACGCACCTCGTCGAGGTTGGGGGTAACGACGGTCGCCAGCGGAATCAGCGTAGTGCGCACTGCCTCCAGGGCCTCCGCGTGCAGCAGTGGATCCCCGTGCATGGAAGCCGCGACGGGATCGACCACCAGGGGGATGGTGCCCTCGCGCCCGATTCCGAGCTCGCGGCACACCCCGGCGACGGCCTCGATGATCGCGGTGGAGGCGAGCATGCCGGTCTTGGCCGCGCCGATGCCGATATCGCGCACGACCGCCCTTACCTGATCGGCCACGACCTGCGGCGGAATCTCGTGAAACCCGCTGACGCCCACCGTGTTCTGCACGGTCACGGCGGCCACCGCCACGCACGCGTGCACGCCGCACAGCGCCATGGTGCGCGAATCGGCCTGGATGCCCGCGCCGCCACCGGAGTCGGTGCCCGCGATGGTGAGCGCGCGAACGGGGGTCTGGCCATCGGGGGTCAGCGGCAACATCTTCACGCCCCAACCCTACGACCGCACTCGCCGTCGCGAGACCCCACCTGGGCACTGCAAATGAAAACCATTATCATTAACTTGTGACCAACACCCTGACACCTCTGCCCGTCACCGTCCTGTCCGGCTTCCTCGGCGCAGGCAAGACCACGCTGCTCGATCACATCCTCGCCAACCGCGACGGCCGCCGGGTCGCGGTGATCGTCAACGACATGAGCGAGGTCAATATCGACGCCGCGCTGATCGCGGGCCAGGGGCACCTCGACCGCACCCAGGAGAAGCTGGTCGAACTCACCAACGGCTGCATCTGCTGCACCCTGCGCGAGGACCTGATCGAAGCCGTCGCGCGTCTGGCACGCGAGGGCCGCTTCGACCAGCTGGTGATCGAGTCCACCGGCATCTCCGAACCCATGCCGGTGGCCGCCACCTTCGACTGGGAGTTCGACGACGGGTTCCGCCTCGGCGACATCGCCCGCCTCGACACCATGGTCACCGTCGTCGACGCCTCGACCTTCCTGGCCGAACTCGTCCGCGGACAGGCGCTCACGGAACGCGACCTCGAAGCCGGCGAGGGTGATGCCCGCTCGATCGCCGATCTGCTGGTCGATCAGGTGGAGTTCGCCGACGTGCTGTTGATCAACAAGACCGACCTGGTCAGTGCGAACGCCGCGGCCACGGTGGAGGCGACCGTACGAAGGCTCAACCCGCGAGCGCACGTGCTGCGAACCGAAAAGGGCGTCGTGGATCTGCGCGAAGTGCTTGCCACGGGACGCTACAACCCGGTGGTCGCGGCCGAATCCGAAGGTTGGGCAGAGGAATTGGCGGGGGGACACGCTCCCGAGACCGAGGAATACGGGATCAGCAGCATCACCTTTCTCGCCGACCGGCCCTTCCATCCGCAACGCCTCGCCGCCGTGCTGGAGCGATTGCGGGGGATGTTGCGCAGCAAGGGATTCTGCTGGATCGCGAGCCGTCCCGAGCTGGCGGCGATCTGGTCGCAGGCGGGCCCGAATCTGACCTTCGAACCCGGCGCGTGGTGGTCGGAACTGGAAGTGCCTGCCGGACAGGAGCTCGTGTTCATCGGAGTACGCCTCGACGCCCCCGCCGTGCGGCGCGAACTCGACGCCGCGCTGCTCACCGACGCGGAGTTCGCGGCGGGCCCGAGCGCGTGGATTGGCTACGCCGATCCGTTTCCGGCCTGGGCCGACCTGCACGAGCATCACTGATTGGCATCTTTGCTGCGCGTATCACACTGCGCTGGTGCATGATTCGAATGGGTCGCGACCCACGCACCGATGAGGGGAGCGTGGGCCGCGGCACCTGGACGGATCAGGCCAGCCCGGCGAAGAACTCGCGAATGTCGCCGACCAGCACCGCGGGCGCCTCGTGCGCGGCATAGTGCCCGGCCGCGTCGTTCGCGCCGCCCGTACCCGCGCTGATGTCGTAGGAATTCCAGCTGACGATCTTGCTGTGGTCGCGCTCGGCGAACCGGCGGATCGACTGGAAATCGCCGGCGAACATGGCCAGCCCGGTCGGGACCGTGGTCGGCTCGGTCGGCTGCTCGGTGGCGTGCGCGTCCTCGTAGTAGAAGCGCAGCGACGAACCCGCTGTCCCGGTGAGCCAGTACAGCGCCACATTCGCGATCACGAACTGCGCGTCGAGCGACTCGCCGAACAGCTGCGCGTTCCAGCCGAGCAGGCCCACCGGGGAATCGGCGAGCGCGTAGGCCAGCGTCTGCGGCTGCTGGCTGTGCAGGGTATTGAAGGCCATCTTGTTCTCGTGGAACCACTGGAGGTGCTGCAGCGCGGCCATATCCGCCTCGGACAGGCCCTCGAACTCGGCCGGGTCGCCGGACGGGAACGAGAACAGCTGGGTGACGTGCACGCCGATCACCGTGTTGGGCGCGATCCGGCCGATCTCCGGGGAGACCATCGAGCCGCCGTCGTTGCCGATGGCGCCGTAGCGCTGGTAGCCCAGGCGCGTCATCAGCTCGGCCCAGGCGCGGGCGGTGCGGTAGCGGTTCCAGCCGGTGCTGCGGGTGGGGCCGGAGAAGCCGAAGCCGGGCAGCGAGGGGATGACGAGGTGGAAGGCGGGCGCGTCGGCCGATTCCGGCTCGGTGAGGGGCGCGATCACGTCGAGGTATTCGAGGATCGAACCGGGCCAGCCATGGGTGAGGATCACCGGCGTCGCATCGGCGCGCGAGGAGCGGATGTGCAGGAAGTGGATGTCCTCGCCCTCGATCTCGGTGGTGAACTGCGGGTAGGCGTTGAGCTCGGATTCCAGCGCGCGCCAATCGAACTCCTCGAGCCAGTACTCGGCGAGAGTGCGGACGCGACCGGCCGGGACGCCGTAGGCGTCGCCGACGCCGGGCAGTTCGTCGGGGTACAGGGCGCCGCGCAGCCGGTCGGCGAGGTCGTCGAGGCGGGCCTGCGGAACGTCGATTCGGAACGGGGTGATGGTGGCCATGTCGACTCCTCAAATTGAAACGGAATGTTTCGTTCTGTTCCAACCGTAGCAGAACGGAGCATTCCGTTTCAAGTGGTAGGCTGATATTCATGGCGAACCAGACCGAAACCGCAGATCAGCCCCGCTTGCCCGGTCGCAAGGCGCAGGCCGCGCGCAACGACGGACTGATCCTCGACGCCGCCCGCGCGGTGTTCCTCGACGATCCGAACGCACCGATCGCCGCCGTGGCCGAACGGGCGGGCGTCGGGATCAGTGCGCTCTACCGGCGGTATCCGAGCAAGGAGGTACTGCTGCGCACCCTCTGTCACGAAGGGCTACGCCGATTCAACGCGGAAGCCGATGCGGCGCTGGCGGATTCGGATGGCTGGCGCGGGTTCGTCGGATTCTTGGAACGGGTCGTCGAGGCCGACGTGCACTCGCTCACCGTGCGCCTGGCGGGCACCTTCACGCCCGACGAGTCGATGCTGCCCGACGTCGTGCACTCGGGCGAGGCCGGCGAGGAGCTGGTCCGCCGCGCCCACGCCAGCGGTCGCCTTCGGCCCGATGTCGACGCCCTCGACCTCGGCCTGATTTTCGAGGCCTGCTCGGCCGTCACGATGCCCGACCCGGTGCGCACCGCCGAACTGCGCCACCGTGTCCTCGCGCTGATCGTGGACGGGCTCACCGCCGAGGGCGAGTTGCCGGGCCCACCCCCGGTGACCGGTGAATTCGCCTGGCGATGGGAACGCAAGCCCTGACCGCCGCCGATACGGCTCTGCTCCCGAGCACGCAGCTGGCAGACTTGGCGCATCACCCGGACTGCAACGCGGAGGCGCGTAGTGAACTGGACCCTGGAAGTTGTGATCGTCCCGGTTTCCGATATCGATCGGGCCAAAGATTTCTACGCGCGTCAGCTCGGGTTCGCCGTCGACCACGACACGGTGATCTCCGACGACGTGCGCATCGTGCAACTCACCCCGCCTGGCTCGGGCTGCTCGATCGTCATCGGCAAAGGGGCGGTGCCGCAGATGCCGCCGGGCTCGCTGAAGGGCCTGCAACTCGTGGTTCCCGATATCGAGCAGGCGCACGCGGAGCTGGTGGCGCGGGGAGTCGAGGTCAGCGAGGTGCGCGAGCTCGGCAAGAATCCACGGCCCGTCCCGCACCCGCTCGACAATGTCGGTTTCGTCTTCTTCAGCGATCCCGACGGGAATAGCTGGGCGGTGCAGCAGATCTCCAGCCGAGCCGACAAATCCTCGAGCTGATTCGAACCCTGTCGGTATACCGCTTCGGGCGGGCACCATGCTCGCATGCTGTTGGAGAGGCCCACCGAAACCGGCGAGCGACGGATCCCGCTGTACCGTCGCCCCGGGTTCCTGCGCGCGCTCTCGCCGCTCGCGGTGTTGGTCATCTGGCAGCTCGCCAGCGCCAGCGGCTCGATCCCGGCCAAGAAACTGCCCGCGCCGTCCGCGGTGCTGGACGCGGGTCTGGAAACCTACCGATCCGGCCAGCTCACCGAGGCCCTGCTGGTCTCCGGCCAGCGCGCGCTGTACGGCTTCGCCCTCGGCGCGGTTCTCGCGCTGGTACTCGGCGTGCTCTCCGGCCTGAGCAAGATCGGTGAGTACGCGGTCGACCCGCCGCTGCAGATGATCCGCACCATCCCGCTGTTCGGCCTGATCCCGCTGTTCATCATCTGGTTCGGCATCGGCGAGGAGCCCAAGGTCTACCTGATCGCCCTCGGTGTGTTCTTCCCGCTGTACCTCAATACCTTCTCGGGCATCCGCCAGCTCGACCCGAAACTGCTCGAACTCGGCAGTGCCCTGCACCTCGGACTCACCGAACGACTGCGCCTGCTCGTGCTCCCCGGCGCCCTGCCGCAGATCCTGGTCGGCGCCCGGCAGAGTCTAGGCATCGCCTGGCTCTCGCTCATCGTGGCCGAACAGATCAATGCCAGTGCCGGACTCGGCTTCGTCGTCAACAATGCCCGCGAATTCCTGCGAACCGACATCGTGGTGTTCGGCCTGGTGGTCTACAGCCTGCTCGGCCTGCTCACCGACTCGATCGTGCGGCTGCTCGAACGCCGCGCACTGCGCTGGCGCCCGGCGGTGCACCGCTGATGTCCGTTTCTTCCGCTGGCTCGAGGACCCACCCCGTCCCGAGAGCAGGCAGGCCCGCTACCCGCCGCCGTTCGATCGCGAGGTTCACCCCATGACCGCTGCCGCAGCCACGACCGTCACCCCCATCTCGTCGCGATCGGCTCGCGTGCCCGCCGCCCGGATCACCGCTCTCAGCAAGCGATTCGGTGACCGCGCCGTGCTCGACGGGATCGATCTCGAGATCGGCGCGGGCGAGATCGTCGCGCTGGTCGGGCGCAGTGGATCGGGCAAGTCCACGCTGTTGCGGATCATCGGCGGCCTCGATACCGCGACTCGCGGTGCGGCTTCCGTCGAAGGCAGGCCGACGATCGTCTTCCAGGAACCCCGCCTGATCCCGTGGCAGCCGGTGGTGCGCAATGTGGCCCTCGGCAGGCCGAAGCCGCGCAATCGACGTGCCGACGAGCAAGCCGCCCGCGACCTGCTCGCCGAGGTCGGCCTCGCCGGTCGCGCCGACGCGTGGCCGCTCACCCTGTCCGGTGGTGAGGCCCAACGTGCCGCGCTGGCACGGGCATTGGTGGCCGAGCCGACGCTGTTGCTGCTCGACGAGCCCTTCGGCGCGCTCGACGCGCTGACCCGGCTGACGATGCACGAGCTGCTCCTCGGCCTGCACGCTCAGCGCGAGTTCGGCGTCCTGCTGGTGACCCACGACGTGCTGGAGGCGATCACCCTGGCCGACCGCGTTCTCGTTCTCGACGACGGCCGCATCGCCGCCGACGTGCCCATCGAGCTACCACGCCCCCGCACCGCCGCCGCGCCGGAAGTCGCCGAGTACGCGACGCACCTGCTCGCGCTGCTCGGCGTGCACTGAACCCTCCGCACCATCGCACGAAAGTTGTTCCCGTGAAACGCACTCCGATGTCCCGTCTGGCAGGCCTTGCCCTCGCCGTCGTCGCAACGCTCGCACTGAGCGCCTGCGGCGACGACACGGCGACCGAGGCCGCGCCCTCGGGCCCGGTCGACCTGAGCACCGTCACGCTGAAAGTCGGTGACCAGAAGGCGATTTCGATCGAGGTGTTGCTGAAGGCATCGGGTCAGCTGGAGAACCTGCCCTACAAGATCGAATTCTCCACCTTCACCGCCGGTCTGCCGCTGGTCGAGGCGGCGAGTGCGGGCGGCATCGACATCGCCCAAACCGGCAATACCCCGGTGATCTTCGGCGCGGCCGCCGACGCCGACATCAAGATCGTCGGGGCGCTCTCGGCCACCGGCAAGGGTGACGCGATCCTGGTCGGCAAGGACTCCACAATCGGTTCGGTCGCGGCCCTCAAAGGCAAGAAGGTCGCCGTCTACAAGGGCAGTTCGGCCAACGCGAACCTGCTCCTGCAACTGCAGAAGGCGGGCCTGTCGCTGAGCGATGTCGAGCCGGTCTACCTGGCTCCCGGCGACGGCTACACCGCGCTCACCCGCGGTGACGTCGACGCCTGGGCCACCTGGGACCCCTACACCGCCATCGCGGAGAAGGAGATCGGCGCAAAGTCGATCGCCACCGCCGACCAGGCCGCCAACGGCTACAACTTCTGGGTGGCAGGCAACAAGACCGTCGCCGACGCGGGCAAGTCCGCCGCTCTCGCCGACTTCTTCCAGCGCTACGCCGCCGCCACCAAGTGGTCCTCGGACAATCTCGACACCTGGTCGACCAAATACGCCGAGCTGACCCAGATCAGCGTCGACGCCTCCCGCACCACCTGGACTCGCTCGATCAAGGAGCCGATCAAACTCACCGACCAGGTCATCGCCTCCGAACAGGAAATCGCGGATGCCTTCACCAAGGCCAAGGCCATCCCCGGCAAGGTCGACTTCAAGTCGTTCGTCGACACCCGCTTCGACAAGGCGTAAGTCGCGCTGAGCCGTCACGGCGCCGTCGATCCCACCGGATCGGCGGCGCCGCTACGCTTTTCCGAACGCGAGCGCGACATTGTGGCCGCCGAATCCGAACGAGTTGCTGAGGGCGTAGTCGATCTTGTGCGGTCGTGCGGCCCCGGCGACGATATCGAGATCGATCGCCGGGTCCGCGTTGTCGAAATTCAGTGTGGGCGGGACGATCTGCTCACGCAGGCTCAGGATCGTGAGCACCGCTTCGAGAGCGCCCACCGCGCCGATCGAATGACCGAGCGCTGACTTCGGGGCGTACACCGAGGCATCGGGAGCGACCGCGGTGATCGCCGCCGCTTCGGAAGCATCGCCGATCGATGTCGACGTCGCGTGCGCGTTCACGTGATCGATGTCGCGAACCCGCAGCCCCGCAGTGTGAACGGCCTTGCGCATCGCCCGCGCCGCACCGGTGCCCGCCGGGTCGGAGGCCACGATGTGGAAGGCATCGGAGGTGATGCCCGCACCGAGCACTCGCGCGTGGATGCGCGCACCACGCGCCTTCGCGTGCCGTTCGGATTCGAGCACGAGCAGCGCGCCGGCCTCGCCGAAGACGAAGCCGTCGCGGTCGCGGTCGAACGGCCGGGAGGCGCGTTCGGGCTCGTCGTTGCGGGTACTCATCGCCCGCATCATCGCGAAGCCCGCGATGGGGACCGGGTCGATATGCCCTTCGACGCCGCCGGTTACCACCACATCGGCCTCGCCGGTGCTGATCAGCCGCCAGGCGTGCGCGATCGCCTCCGACCCCGACGAGCAGGCCGACACCGGCGCGAAGACCCCACCCTGCGCGCCGATGTCGAGTCCGACGGTGGCGGCGGGTCCATTGGGCATCACCATCGGCACGGCCAGCGGCGAGACCTTGCGGTAGCCGCCCGCCCGCATCGCGTCGACGGCATCGATCAGTGCGTCGCCCCCGCCGAGGCCGGTGCCGATGGCCACGGCGAGTCGCTCACGGTCGACTTCCGGCGCGCCCGCGGCCTGCCAGACCTGTCTGCCGAGGACTAGCGCCATGCGTTCGACGTAGGAATGCCTGCGCTGCTCGATCCGCGTCAGTTCGGCATCGGGCGAGGTGACCAGTGGTCCGCCGATTCGCACCGGCAGATCGTGCTCGGCGAGGAACCGCGTGGGTAGCGCGCGGATTCCGCTCTCGCCGCGCAGCAGGCGCGACCAGGTCTCGTCCATGGTGTCGGCCAGTGCGGTGGTCGCCGCGTACGCGGTCACCACCACGCCGCCCCGAGTTTCTGAAGCGATCGGTACAGTCACGATGACATGAATACCTGTAGCACTCGCTACAGTCAACCCATGGCCCGTCCCCTCGACCACCGCAAGCGCGCCGAGATGCTGGCCGGTGTCGTCACCTACATCGCCTCGCACGGCTTGGCCGAGCTCTCGCTGCGACCGCTGGCCGCGGCGCTCGGAACCAGCTCGCGCATGCTGATCTACTACTTCGGAACCAAGGAAGAGCTGCTGGTCCAGGCGTTGGCGACGCAGCGACCCGACCTCGCCGCGGTCTTCGCCGATATCGCCGAGCCCGCGCAGCTACCCGCGCGGCTGATCGGGTTCTTCGACGTGAATTCCGAGGGTGCCGAGGCCGACAGCGTGCGAGTGCTGCTGCAGGTGCTGGGTGCCGCGTGTGCCCCCGGCTCGCCGTACCAGGACTACGCCGAGGCCGCGATCGCCACCTTCGTCACCGAACTCGCCGCCGCGCTGCGCCGGACCGGGCTGGCCGAAGATCCCGAGGTGGTGTCCACGCTGCTGGTCTCCGGATTGCGCGGCATCATCCAGGACCGCGTGATCACGGGCGACCGGGAACGTACGGGCCGCGCCGCGCGCACCCTCATCGCGGCGGTCCTGCCCGGCTGAGCGCCCGTCGGTGATCGGGTCTCATCCGGCCCGGATCGGCCTTCGCGTGCCCGGATCGCGGCTGGACCTGCCGCGAGCATTGCCGG
The DNA here is from genome assembly GCF_053590715.1 of Nocardia sp. NPDC003183. Lineage (NCBI taxonomy): Bacteria > Bacillati > Actinomycetota > Actinomycetes > Mycobacteriales > Nocardiaceae > Nocardia > Nocardia sp. NPDC003183. The sequence goes on along the minus strand of NZ_JBSFTG010000006.1, from coordinate 171,060 downwards.
GCGGGCGTCACTGGTGTGGGTAGCTTGTCGTCAACGGACGTCGAGGGCCGAGCGGCCGGTGAGGTGGCCAGGGTGAGCGAAGCGCGGGACGAGTCCTACGGGTCGGTGCGCTGGGTGATGCTCGGGGTGCTGTGCGCCAGTCTGTTGCTGGTGGCGATGGATGCCACGATTCTCAATGTGGCGCTGCCGTCGCTGATCGAGGATTTGCAGGTCGGGCCGATGGAACAGCTGTGGATCATCGATATCTACGGGCTCGTGCTCGGCGGCTTGCTGATCACCACCGGTGCGCTCGGTGATCGGGTGGGGCGAAAGTTGTTGTTCATCAGCGGGTTCGTGCTGTTCGGCATCGCGTCGGTGGTCGCGGCTACCGCCGGGAGCGCGGCGCAGTTGATCGGCGGCCGGGTATTGCTCGGAATCGGCGGTGCGATGGTGATGCCGTCGACGCTGTCGCTGATCCGCAACATCTTCACCGACGTGCGCGAACGCACCATGGCAATCGGGATCTGGGCGGCGGTCGCCGGGGTCGGCGCCACGGTGGGGCCCATCGTCGGTGGGTTCCTCGTCGAGCACTTCGGGTGGTCGTCGGCGTTCTGGCTCAATGTGCCGGTGGTGGTCGTGACGGTGGTGGTGGGGCTGTGGGTGTTGCCGGAATATCGTGCGCCGCAGGCGGGGAGCCTGGACTGGTTCGCCGCCGCGCTGTCGGTGGCAGGCATCGTCTGTCTGGCGTGGGGCGTCAAGCATCTCGCGAAAGGTGAAGCGAGCGAGGTGGACTGGGCGATCCTGCTGATCGGCATCGCCGCGCTGGCCTGGTTCACCCGACGTCAGCTCACTGCGGCCGACCCGCTGCTGGATGTGCGGCTGTTCCGCAACGGCGCGTTCACCGCGGCGGCCGTCGCGACGCTGCTGGCCATGATGGCGATCGGCGCGGCCATGTTCCTGATCTCGCTGTGGCTGCAATACGTCCACGGCTACAGCCCGTCGCAGGCGGGCATCCGGATGTTGCCCGCCGCGCTCACGCTGCTCACCGCCTCCCTGCTCACGCCGTTTCTGATGGAGAGGTTCGGTGTCCGCGCGGTGCTCGGTTTCGGCCTCGGCGCGGTCGCCCTCGGGTTCCTGCTGTTGGCGGTGAGTCCGGAACCCACCACCTATCCGGTGGTCGCGCTGGTGCTGGTGTCGTTCGGTCTCGGCGACGGTATGGCTGTGACCGCGGCGGCCGCAGTCCTGGTCGGCGCCGTGCCCGCGGACCGGGCGGGCCAGGCGGGTGCGGTGGAGGAGACCAACTACGAGGTCGGCGTCGGTTTCGGCGTCGCCCTGCTCGGCAGCCTGCACGCCAGGATCTTCAGTCAGCACATGACGGGCCTGTCCGTCCCCGCCGACAAGCTCGATCAGGCGAGCGGTTCGATCGGCGGCGCGGCCGAGGTGGCCACCGACCTACCCGAACCCGCCCGCGACGAACTCGCCCTTGCCGCCGGTCATGCCTTCGACGTCGCCCTCACCACCACGTCCTACATCTCGGCCGCCGTCGTCGCGGTGGTTGCTGTCGGCACGGTCTGGCTGGTCCCGAAAGGCTTCCGCGTCACCGGCGGCCACGGATGACCACACCCTTGACGCAACCCAACGGTTGCAATACCCTGAATTGCAACCAGTCGGTTGCAATATATGAGGAGGCATCATGGGATTTCCTGATCAGATCGTCCGGACCGTCGAGCTCGCGCATCCGCCCGCCAAGGTATGGGCGGCCATCACCACCGAGGAAGGGCTGGGGAGCTGGTTCGGCAATACCGCCGAGATCGACCTGCGACCGGGCGGGGACATGCGAATGACCTGGAAGGAAGGGTTCGCCGCCGACATGCGGGTGGAGCGGGTCGAGGAGCCCTCGGTGTTCGGCTACACCTGGCCGATCAACGGGCTGCCCGACGACGACCCGCGACGCACCTATGTCGAATTCAGCCTCGAGCCGGTCGGCGACGGCACCCGGCTGACGGTCACCGAGACCGGCTTCGCCCAGCTGCCCGAGGAGGCGCACAAGGCGGCGTTCGAGGGCAATGTCGGCGGCTGGAAGAGCGAGCTGGGCGAGCTCGTCGAGTACCTCGATGCGGCCTGAGCAGGAGGCCACCGCCGAACGGGTCTTCGTCGCGCTGGCCGATCCGAGCAGGCGGTCGGTACTCGCCGCACTCGCCGCGCACGGTCCGGCCACCGCGACCGACCTCGCCGATCGGCTGCCCATCACCCGGCAGGCGATCGCCAAACACCTTGCCCTGCTAGCGGATGCGGGCCTGGTGATCGCGGAACCGGGGGAGCGGCGGCGCGTGCGCTACCGCCTCGATTCCGCTCCGATGCACGTGGCACAACAATTTCTGGCCGCCCTGTCCCGTGACTGGGACGGCCCACTCGACGCGCTCCGCCGGCATCTCGACGGCTGAGCCGGAAGGAAACGCAATGAGCGACAACGATTTCACCGCCACCATCACCGTCGACAAGACACCCGACGAGGCCTTCGCGGCCATCAACAACGTGTGGGCCTGGTGGTCGGAGACCATCGAGGGCAGCACCGGCACGGTCGGTGACAGCTACCTCTTCGAGGTTCCCGGCCTGCACCGCTGCACCATGACGACCACCACGTCGATTCCGGGCGAGCGCCTGGTCTGGCACGTCACCGACTCGCACCTGTCCTTCATCGCCGACACCACCGAATGGGAGGACACCGACGTCGTCTTCGACATCACCGAGAACGCCGACGGCACCGAAATCCGTTTCACCCATGTGGGTTTGGTGCCCGCCGGGGAATGCTACGAGGTGTGCTCCAACGCCTGGGGCGCCTACATCACCACCAGCTTGCGCGGTCTGCTCACCACCGGTGAAGGCGACCCGTTCCGGCGCACGAGCACCGGCGAGTCGGAACTGCTCAAGCACGGCAACGCCGACTTGGTGAAGCCGCGTCCCTGATCAGCCCCGAGGCGCGATGAGCAGCGTCTGGGTGCTGCGCCCGATCGGCCCGGTCTCGTCGAACAGCGCGGATTCGGCGAGGCCGATGCCGTGTGGCTGGGGATGGGTGACCGCGTCCAGGCACACCCACTCGCCGACCGGCTGACGATGCAGGGTCACGGTGAGGTCGGTGTTGATGAACAGGTACTTCGACCAGTCGAGGACCGCGCTGACCCCGTTGCCCGAATCGGCGGCGGCCAGCGTGCGCTCCAGCGGACTCGGGGTGGTCCCCGCGACGATCGGGTACTTCAACCGGATCCAGCAGATCGCGGGCCCCGGCGCGGCGAATGATCCTGCGGAGAAACGGTATTCGATGCCGGTGTGGAAACCGATCTCCTGATCGGAGGGAAACTGCTCCGGCTCCGTCGCCGCGGGCAGTGGCCTGGTACCGGTCGGCAGGAACTGGGCGGGCAGATCGAGGGCGGGCTCGGCGAGCTTGAGCCGCCAGGCGTTGGCCTGCATCACGGGGCCGCGCTCCGACGACAGAGTCGCCTCGATCAGTTCGACACTGCGCCCCGACCGCACCACCTTCGCCTGCGCGGTGAGCGGAGCCAGCGGCACCGGCCCGAGAATCTCGACGGCGACTCGTCCGACCTGGAATCCCGGCCGGGGCTCGCAGCGCTCGATCACATGCCCGAGCAGAGCGGACGGCGGTCCGGCGTGCTGGGCGTCCGGCGACCACGGGCCCCGGGTCAGCTCGGTCGAGAGGTACCGGTTCGGGTCCGCGGGGTCTCGGCGGTAGAAGGCATCGGCCACCCGGCCGACGTTACCCCGCGCGCCCCGTGGCCTAGGCGCTGCCCGTCAAGAGGGCGGTGAACAGGTCGAACAGTGGGCGCAGGGCGCACGGGCTGGTGTCGGAGGTGCAGCCGATGGACGACGAACCGGAGTCGGCGACCGGGAGGGACGCGGCCTGGGCGGTGCCGAGCGGGGCGGCGACGGACAGGGCGGCGGCCGCGAGGGCCCCGGCGACGATGCGTTTCATTGATTCACTCCAGTGCTCGGCGTGCCGGTAGGTCGACACGATTGCCAATCGTTACCGATCGCCAGGGTGAGCGAAAGCCCCGAAATCCAGGGTGCACGCGCTGCGACGCCCGCCCGATCGCGAAGATCGGACGGGCGTCGACGAGGGCGGAGCGGGGTCAGGAGACGACCGGGAGGTACACCTTGCTGCCCTGGTCGGCGAACTCGGCGGACTTCTCGGCCATGCCCGCCTCGATGGCGGCCACATCGGTGAGCCCCTGCTTCTCCGCGTATTCGCGCACGTCGGCGGAGATGCGCATCGAGCAGAACTTCGGACCGCACATCGAGCAGAAGTGGGCGGTCTTGGCGGGCTCGGCGGGCATGGTCTCGTCGTGGTACTCGCGGGCGGTGTCGGGATCCAGCGAGAGCGCGAACTGGTCGTGCCAGCGGAATTCGAAACGGGCCTTGGACAATTCGTTGTCGCGGTCCTGGGCGTGCGGGTGACCCTTGGCGAGGTCGGCGGCGTGGGCGGCGATCTTGTAGGTGATCACGCCGACCTTGACGTCGTCGCGGTTGGGCAGACCGAGGTGCTCCTTGGGCGTGACGTAGCAGAGCATCGCGGTGCCGGCCTGGGCGATGATCGCGGCGCCGATAGCCGAGGTGATGTGGTCGTAGGCGGGTGCGATATCGGTGGCCAGCGGGCCGAGGGTGTAGAACGGCGCCTCTTCGCAGAGCTCTTCCTCGAGCTTCACGTTCTCGACGATCTTGTGCATCGGCACGTGGCCTGGGCCTTCGATCATCACCTGCACGCCATAGGATTTCGCGATCTTGGTGAGCTCCCCGAGAGTCCGGAGTTCGGCGAACTGGGCCTCGTCGTTGGCGTCGGCGATGGAGCCGGGACGCAGGCCGTCGCCGAGGGAGAAGGTCACGTCGTAGCGCGCCAGGATCTCGCACAGCTCACGGAAGTGCGTGTACAGGAACGATTCCTGGTGATGCGCCAGACACCACGCGGCCATGATGGAGCCACCGCGCGAGACGATGCCGGTGACGCGCTTGGCGGTGAGCGGGATGTAGCGCAGCAGCACGCCCGCGTGCACGGTCATGTAGTCGACGCCCTGCTCGCACTGCTCGATCACGGTGTCGCGGTACATCTCCCAGGTGAGCTTGGTGGGATCACCGTTCACCTTCTCCAGCGCCTGATAGATCGGGACGGTGCCGATCGGGACGGGGGAGTTGCGCAGAATCCACTCGCGGGTCTCGTGGATGTTCTTGCCGGTGGACAGGTCCATGATGGTGTCGGCGCCCCAGCGCGCGGCCCACACCATCTTCTCCACCTCTTCGGCGATCGACGACGACACCGCCGAATTGCCGATATTGGCATTGATCTTGACCAGGAACTTCTTGCCGATGATGGTCGGCTCCAGCTCCGGGTGGTTGTGGTTGGCCGGAATCACCGCGCGACCGAGTGCGACCTCGTCGCGCACCAGTTCGGGCGAGACCCCCTCGCGGGCGGCGATGAACCGCATCTCGGGGGTGATGATGCCCTGACGAGCACAGGCGAGCTGGGTCGGCGGACCGTCGACGGTCGGGGAGTCCCATTCGTCGCGCAGTTTCGGCAGCCCGGCCTCGAGGTCGATCACCGCGTTGTCGTCGGTGTACGGCCCCGAGGTGTCGAAGACATCGAAGTGGTCGCCGTTGGTGAGGTTGATCCGGCGCACCGGGATGCGCAGGCCGTCTACCTCCTGGTAGTGCTTGACGCTGCCCTGGATCGGACCGGTGGTGACGGTGTCGACCGTCCTGTCAGAAGACGTGTTCGAGCCCACGATATTTCCTCCCTACGCCGGCATTACCCGGTCAGGTTCATACGGTCGACGGCCCTGAACGCCCGAGATGGGCTAGCCGTCCTCTCAGCCCGCTGGTGCGAGCCCCCGTGCTTCTTTGAGCGCTGGCGCGCTCGAGTTCGCGGCCCCTGGTGTCCCGCCGATGGGAGGCCGTTGCTTGCTCCTTCGTCGCCTACGCAACGGCCTCCCATCGGCGGGACGGCCGCGAACCGCCGCTTCGCGGCGAGCCCCTCCTCGAGGTCGGGGCATGCGTGGCTGGTGTGCAGTCTAGGCGGCGGCCTGAGCGTTCGCTATCGGGTGCCGGATTCGGTCAGCTGGCGCTCGACCGAGGCCGGCATGTCGTCGGCTTCTTGCAGCCCGAACTTGTTGTGCAGTGCCACCAGTGGCTTCGGCGCCCACCAGTTCCAGGTGCCCATCATTCGCATGAGCGCGGGGGCGAGCAGGCCGCGGATCACGGTCGCGTCGCTGATCACCGCCAGTGCGCAGCCGAGGCCGAACAGCTTCATCATCGACACGCCGGAGCTGGCGACGCCGAGGAACACGATGCTCATCAGCAGCGCGGCGGCGGTGAAGATGCGTCCCGTGCGGGCCACGCCCATCGCGACCGCCTCGGTATTGCCCTCGGTGGTCTTCGGCCCGGCCAGCCATTCCTCGCGGATCCGCGACAGCAGGAAGACCTCGTAGTCCATGGACGCGCCGAACGCCAGGCTGAACATGAGGATGGGCATGGCCAGGTTGAGGGTGCCGGTCGCGGTGAAGCCGAGCAGGCCCGACAGGTGGCCTTCCTGGAAGATCCACACCATCGCGCCGAACGTCGCCGCCAGCGACAGGATGTTGAGGATCAGTGCCTTCACCGGCAGCACCACGCTGCCGGTGAACAGGAACAGCAGCACCAGCGTGGTGAGCGCGATCAGCGCGCCCGCCAGCGGCAGTTTGCCGGTGATCGCGTTGACCGAGTCCTGGTTCAGCGCGGCCGGGCCGGTGATCAGGGCTTTCGACGGCGCCGGAACGGCGCGCAGGGTGTCGAGTTGGTCGCCGCCCGCGTCGGAGTAGGGGTCGACCGTGGTGGCGACCGACAGGTAGGCGCCGTGCTGCGGGTCCGTCATCTCGGGCACGCCAGGGGCCACCCGCAGCCCGTTGCGGTACACCGCCGCGCTGCTGAGCACGGCCGGTACGTCGGGCACCTTGGACAGGTCGCGGGCGTAGGTGTCGAGTTCTGCTGTGCTGCCCCGGAATTCGGGTAGCACGATGGTCGCGCTCGAGGCCAGGTCGGCATCGAATTCGGTACGCAGGATGTCGCCCACTTCGCGACTGGCGACATCGGTGGGCAGCGACCGGTCGTCGGGGTAGCCGAACTGGACACCCAGGAACGGCGAGCCGAGCAGCAGCAGGAACGCGGTGGTGGCCAGGGCGATCGGCAACGGACGCTTCATCACCGCGTTGACCAGGCGATACCAGAAGGTCTGGCGCGGTTCCTTTTCCGTCCTCGGGGCCAGCCGGAACAGCCGGCGCATCGGTGCGCGCAGGTCGCCCGAATCGATGCGGTGACCCACCAGAACGAGCAGGGCGGGCAGCACGATCACCGCGGCGGCCGCCGCGGCGGCGACCACGGCGATACCCGCGTAAGCGAACGACTTGAAGAAGTACTGCGGGAACACCAGCAGCGCCGACAGCGAGAGCGCGACGACCAGCGCCGAGTACACGACCGTACGACCGGCGGTTTGGATCGCACGGGTCACCGCCGCAGTCGGGGTAAGGCCCGCCGTCAGCTCTTCGCGATATCGACTGACGATGAACAGGCTGTAGTCGATCGCCAACGCCAGTCCGAGTGCCGTGGTCATGTTCAGCGCGAAGATCGACACATCGGCGAGCGCGGTCAGCACGCGCAGAATGCCCAGCGACGCCGCGATGGCGAACAGCCCGATCGCGACCGGCAGCGCGGCGGCCATGAGGCTGCCGAACACCAGGGCCAGCAGCAGGCCGGTGATCGGGATCGCGATCGCCTCGGCGATGATCAGGTCTTTGCTGATCTGGGTGTTGATATCGGCGAAGGAGGCGGCGAGCCCACCGGCCTTGACCGTCACCGGACCGCTCTCGACCTGTAGTTCTTCGCTCAGCTGGGCCGCCCGGACGGGCAGTTCGGCGTCGTCGCCCTCGATGCTGGCCAGGATGAGCGCGTGGGTGCGGTCCTTGCTGAGCATCGCCTGTTTGAGATCGGGGCGCGCGGTCCAGTACGACTGGACACCGCTGACGATCTCGGGATGTGCGCCGAGGACGGCGAGCGCGCGGTCGGCGGCGGCGCGCGCGGCGGCGGAGTCGGCCACGCCCTCGGCAGTGATCGTCAGGACGTAGTTGGGCTCGCTGCCGGGGAAGTGTTCGCTCAGGTATTGACTGGCCTGGACCGAATCGAGATCGGAGGTGACGAATCCGCCCGATTTCATGTGCGAGTGCACGGTGGCGCCGATCGCGCCGCACAACACCATCAGCACCAGCGCAACCGCGACCACCCATCGTGGTCGGGCAACGGCGGTGCGGGCGATTCTCGTCAACATCGTCGGGTGCCCTCTGCTCGGAAACGTTCGAACCGTCACCGTATCCCGCGTCGAATTATATCCGATACCGCCTCGGGGTGGAGGCCGGCCGAGTACCATCTCCGCCCCTGGGTGGACGCGGAGGACGGCCCACAACCGCTAGCGGTGTCTCAGGTATCGCGTGCCCGCAGGATTCGGCCGCCGACCGCGCCGAGGCCGATTCGCCTGCCCGCGGTGCCCGGCGCGGTGGCGGTGATCGTCACCTCGTCGCCGTCGGCCAGAAATGTGCGGGTCTGATCCTTCACTGTGATGGGTTGTGTTCCACCCCAGGACAATTCGATGAAAGACCCGCGCTGGGACGGCTCCGGCCCGGAGATGGTGCCGGAGGCGTAGAGGTCGCCGGGCCGGATCGAGGCGCCGTTCGCGGTGAGGTGGGCAAGCATCTGCGCGGGTGACCAGTACATGCGTGAGTAGGGCGGATACGCGACGACCTCGCCGTTCCAGGCGACGGTCAGGTCGATGTCGAGGCCGAAGTCGCCGGTACCGCGCAGGTAGGGGAGAGGTTCTGGGTGCTGTGCGGGTAGCGGCACCCGCGCCTGAGTCAGCGCGGCCAGCGGGGTGATCCAGGCCGAGAGTGACGTGGTGAACGACTTGCCGAGGAAGGGGCCGAGCGGCTGGTACTCCCAGGCCTGGATATCGCGGGCCGACCAGTCGTTGACCAGGGCGACGCCGAACACGTGCTCGGTGAACTCGTCGACGGTGACCGGTGCGCCGAGCGTGGATCCGGAGCCGACGACGAAGCCCAGTTCGGCCTCGATGTCCAGCCGCTGCGACGGTCCGAAATCAGGTGTGCCCGCGGCGGTTCGGCGTTGTCCCCGCGGCCTGATGACCGGGGTGTCCGAGACGACGACGGTGCCCGCCCGGCCGTGGTACCCCACCGGCAGGTGCCGCCAATTCGGCAGCAGCGGTGCACTGTCCGGACGGAAGAGCCTGCCGAGGTTGGTGGCGTGGTCGATGCTGGCGTAGAAATCGACATAGTCGCCGATCCGTACCGGCAGTGCCATCCGCACAGCGGACAAGGGATACACGGCATCGATCGGCAGCGCCGTGTCCGCGAGCGCGCGCAACCTCGCGCGGACCTCACGCCAGCGGCCGGAACCCTGTGCCAGGAACGCGTTCATCTCGGGGCGAGCGAACACCGGATCATCCAGCAGCACAGCCAGATCGAGCACCATATCGCCCAAGCGGCAACCGACCCGGAGGGTGCCGCCGGGGGGTGCGAATACGCCGTAGGGCATATTCTCCGGCCCGAACAGCGAGTCTTCGGGTACCTCGACGCGCAACACCTGCGCGCCCGTCATCGGCCGCCGTCCACGCCGCTGCGCTCACTCATGCGAGCCCCGGCCCGCGACCGGACCAGGTCCACGCGTACGCGGGGTCTTCGCAGGCCAGCGCCCCTTCGCCGAGTTGCAGCGGGCGGAACGTATCCACCATCACCGCCAGCTCGTCGAAGAACTCCGCCCCGATACTGCGTTCATAGGCACCGGGCTGTGGGCCGTGCGCGTAACCACCGGGATGCACCGACACCGAACCCTGGGCGATACCGGAACCCTTGCGCGCCTCGTAGTTCCCGCCGCAATAGAACATGATCTCGTCGGAATCCACATTCGAGTGGTAGTACGGCACCGGAATCGACAGGGGGTGATAGTCGACCTTGCGCGGCACGAAATTGCAGATGACGAAATTGGTGGCCTCGAAGGCCTGATGCACCGGCGGCGGCTGATGAACGCGGCCGGTCAGTGGCTCGAAATCGGCGATGTTGAACGTGTACGGGTACAGGCAGCCGTCCCAGCCGACCACATCGAACGGATGCGTCGCGTAGGTCATCCTGGTGCCGATCACCTCGGTGCCCGCCCGATGCTTGACCAGCACCTCCACCTCGGTGTCCTCGACGAGCAGCAATTCGAGTGGCCCGTGCAGATCCCGCTCGCAATACGGCGAATTCTCCAGTAGCTGACCGAACTTCGAGAGATAGCGCTTGGGCGGGGTGATGTGGCTCGATGCCTCGATCACATACGCGCGCAACGGTTCCTCACCCATCGGCAGCCAGCGGTGGGTCGTGGCGCGCGGCATGAGCACCTGATCGCCCTGGCGGACCGGCACGATCCCGAAGACGCTCTCCACCACGGCCGCACCGGATTCCACGTACACCAGCTCGTCGCCGATGGCATTGCGGTACAGCGGGGACGCGCCCTTGGCGACCACGTACGAGATCCGCACATCGGCATTGGCCAGCAGCAACCTGCGCCCGGTCACCGGGTCGGTCGTGGTTGCCGTATCGCCGGGAAACAGCAGCGGCAGCCGCAGATGCCGGTGGTGCAGTGGATGATTCGGCGTCAATGTCTGGTCGGGCAGCTCCCAGACCGTAGCGTCGACGATCGCGGGCGGCAGCGCGCGGTGATACAGCAGCGAGGAGTCCCCGGAGAACCCCTCCTCGCCCATCAACTCTTCGTAGTAGAGGTTGCCGCGCGCATCCCGATGCTGCGTATGCCGCTTCGGCGGCACCGTTCCGACCCTGCGATAAAACGACATGAGGCGCGCCTCCCGCTACGTTGCAGGCTGAAACTTCCACCTCCAACGTAACCGAGAACGCGTGGCGGATCCGTCAGAATTCGGCGATCACCGGTGCGTGGTCGCTGGCGCCCTTGCCCTTGCGTTCCTCGCGATCCACCGAAGCGTCCTTGATCTGGTCGGCGAGGGCGGGGGAGGCGAGGATGAAGTCGATGCGCATGCCCTCTTTGCGGGGGAACCGCAGCTGGGTGTAGTCCCAATAGGTGTAGACGCCGGGGCCGGGGGCGAACGGGCGCATCACGTCGCGGAAGCCGATGTCGAGCATGGACTGGAACGCCTCGCGTTCGGGCGCGGACGTGTGGGTCTTGCCGACGAACAGCTCCGGCGCCCAGACATCGTCGTCGGTGGGGGCGATGTTCCAGTCGCCGACCAGCGCGATCTTCGCCTGCGGGTCGTCGGCCAGCCAGCCTGCCGCCTGCGCGCGCAGGGTCGAGAGCCAGTTCAGTTTGTAGGTGTAGTGCGGATCGGCGAGCGTGCGCCCGTTGGGGACATAGAGGCTCCACACCCGCACCCCGCCGCAGGTCGCACCGATCGCGCGCGACTCGACCACCGGCGATTCGATCAGCGAATCGCCGGCGTTCTTGTCGAAGCCGGGCTGATCGGGGAACGCGAGCTCGACATCGGTGAGCCCGACGCGCGACACGATCGCGACACCGTTCCACTGATTGATCCCCACGTGCGCCACCTCGTACCCCGCGGCCTCGAACTGCTCGAACGGGAACTGATCGTCACGGCACTTGGTCTCCTGCAACGCCAGCACATCGATGTCGTGACGGTCCAGAAAAGCGATCGCCCGATCGACGCGGGAGCGGATCGAGTTGACGTTCCAGGTGGCGAGACGCACGGTTGTGACGGTCCTTTCGAGGCTAATGACTCTGCGGGGCGGCGTAGCGATAGGCGTGGTGCTCCATGAAGCCGAGTTCGCGGTAGAGGGCGAGGGCGCCGGAATTGCCCACCTCCACCTGGACGTAGGCGTGGCTCGCGCCCAGCTCGGCACCCCACCGGATCAGTTCGGCGCACAGCAGCGCGCCGAGTCCGTTGCGGCGGTGCGCGGTCGCCACGGCCACACAGGTGAGCCCGACCCAGCGCCGGCCGTCGGGGGCGGTGGTCACCGCGCCGCGGCCGATGGACAGGGGTTCGGGCAGGCCGAGGGACGCGAAACCGAGAGTGCCGTCCAGGACCGAGGTGAGCACGGCACGGTCCGGTTCGCGCACGGAGGGGTCGAGGGGAATCTCGCCGCGGTAGCGGTGCGTCCGCAACCAACCGTCCTCTGGCTCGTCGGTGATGCGCACCATCGACGGTCCCTGCGGCAGCACGAAATTCGCGATGTCGAGACCGAGGACCACGGTCTCGCTCCAGGTGTTCCAGGTCGGCGGGACGGGAGCGAGCCGGTCGGGCAGTTGCAGCAGCAGCGGCAACCCCCGACTCGTGTACCAGTCCGCGATCTTGCGCATGGTGTCGATCGACAACACCGCGGGCACACCCGACTCGCCCAGCGGCACCGCCGAATTCGCGCGCCCGGTGTAGCCGTTGCCCGCTCGTACCAGCCAGCCGTCGATCCACAGGTGCGCGCTGCCCGGCCAGGCCATGGCCGCCGCGGTCTCCAGCGACCGGATCTCCTTGGTCCGAATGGGCCTGGGCCCCAGCGCCTTCAACGCCACAACGCGATCGGCGGACACCGAGACCAGCTCACCCTCGGCGGTCCGCACCGACGGCGGCGTGAGCGACACCAGTTCGCCGATCACGTCGGTGAGTGGCTGGGGATAACCCGCGGGCAGCTGGTACCGCATCACCACCCGGCGGCCGAGGGGGATATCAGTCGTCATGACCGAACGGATCAGGAACCGTTCCCGGGATCCAGCTCAAACCCGGTGTGCCCCAGCCGTTTCGCTTGATCGCCTTCTTGGCGGCGCGGGCATTGCGGCCGATCAGCACGTCGACGTAGAGGAAACCGTCGAGGTGGCCGACCTCGTGCTGGAGCATGCGCGCGAAGAAGCCGGTGCCCTCGATTTCCACGGGCTCGCCGTTCGCGTCGGTCCCGGTGACCTTCGCCCAGTCCGCGCGACCGGTCGGGAACTGCTCGCCGGGCACCGACAGGCAGCCTTCCTCGTCGTCATCGGGGTCGGGCATGGTCTCGGGGATCGCCGAGGTCTCCAGCACCGGGTTCACCACCACGCCCTTGCGGCGGAGGGGATTGCCGGTGGCGTCGAAGTCGGGGCAGTCGTAGACGAACAGGCGCTTGCCGACGCCGACCTGATTGGCCGCCAGGCCGACACCCTTGGACTCTTCGAGAGTGTCGTACATATCCGCGATGAGCTCGGCCAGCTCCGCGGGGGTCTCCGTCACCTTCGCGGTGGGGTTGTGGAGAACGGGGTCACCGACGATCACGATCGGGAGAATTGCCATGGTCGCCATTATCGCCGCTGGCGCGGGCGGACGATCGGCGGACCCCTGTGGGCCGCGCCACCCCTACTGGCCTTCAGTCAACACGCCGTGACATGGGTCGAAGGATCGGGGGAACCCGTGGTTGAATGACGACGGTATCTACCCATCTCGTGATACTCGGCGAGGGAGCAAGATGGACGGCGCAGCAGCTCGGCACATCGCGCAGGGCCACACTGCGGGCGAACAGGATTCGGCCGCCGACGAGAGCACCGGTCTGAGTCGTCGTGAACTCGACATCCTGGACTTCGAGCGCAAATGGTGGAAATACGCGGGCGCCAAGGAAGACGCGATCCGCGAGCTGTTCGCCATGTCTGCCACCCGGTACTACCAGGTCCTCAACGCTGTCGTCGACTCCGACGCGGCGCTGGCCGCCGACCCGATGCTGGTCAAGCGGCTGCGCAGGCTGCGAGCGAGCAGGCAGAAATCGCGTGCGGCCCGCAAACTCGGTTTCCAGGTCTGACATGACGGCCACACACCCTTCGTTGCGACTAGGGTTGGGCGGGTGAGCAACCCGAACCCCACCCCCGGCGGCCCGCCGTTGCGCGCGCTGGCGATGGTGTTGATCGCGCTGGCCATTGTCTTCGCCGGTCTGGGTGCGATGTCGCTGTCGAACTCCGATGCCGTGGCATCGGATACCGAGCAGACCGAGACCACCACCTCCAGCGCGGTCGCGCAGGCGCCTGCCACCACGCCCGCGCCGAAGACCACCAGCGCGGCCGCCGCCCCGACCACCACCACGACTTCCGTCGCACCGACGACCACCACCACGGCACCCGCGACGGGCGGCACGGATCAGACGGTATCGGTGCGGGTGCTGAACAACAGCCTGGTCGCCGGCCTGGCCGCGCGCACCGCGAGCGAACTGACCACCGCGGGCTGGACCAACGTGAGCACCGGCAACTACAGCGGTGAGAACCTGACCACCACCACCGTGTATTACGGCGGCGGCGCGCGCGACAAGGCCGCGGCCACCGAGATCGCCGAGCAGGTCGGCGGGACGGTCGCGCCCAAGTCGGGGGACACCTCGCCGGGTGTCGTCGTCGTACTGACCGGTCGCTGAACCAGGCGCGGCACGCGGTGCCGTAGGCCGTGTCGCCGCTGTGGCATCATCTTGAGCGGTATAGCCCCAGTCCGATAAGGAGTCCCCTGATGGCCACGTCGACAACTCGTCGCCCGTCCTGGCGCATTGTGACCCCGGTGCTCGCGGTCGCCGCGTTCGGGCTCGCAGCCTGCACCAACAGCCAGGAGTCGAGTGACGTCAAGGGCACCACGCCGCCGGTGTGGACCAGCTCGGCGGCACCCGCGGGCGAAAGCGGCGGTCATGGTGGCGGTCACGCCGCACCGTCGGAGACCGCGGCTCCCGGCCACGGCGACGACCACGGTGGCGTGGCGGGCGGCCTGAAGACCTCGCTCAAGAACGGTGCGGGCGCCGAGGTCGGCACCGCGACCATCGTCCAGGAGGGCAGCCACCTGGTCGTCACCGTCGAGGCGCGCGGTCTGACGCCCGGCTTCCACGGCCTGCACTTCCACCAGAACGGCACCTGTGAGGGCGACTTCGCCTCGGCCGGTGGGCATCTGCAGGTCGGCGGTGCCACCGCGCACCCGGCCAGCGGTGACCTCACCTCGCTGCAGGTCGGCGCCGACGGCTCCGCGAAGCTGGTCACCCGGACCGACTCGGTCACCCTCGACAACGTCAAGGGCAAGGCGCTGATCATCCACGGCGGCGCCGACAACTTCGGCAACATCCCGCCGCGCTACACCCGCGAGGGTGGCACCGGGCCGGACGAAACCACGCTGACCACCGGTGATGCGGGCGCCCGGGTGGCGTGCGGCGTCGTCGGTTAGCGAGACACTCCCATGGCCGGGGCATTCGAGTCGGTTTCGTTTCGCGGTTCGCCCCGGCCGACCATCGGCATCGAATGGGAGATCGCGCTCGTCGACAAGGTGACGCGGGATCTGTCCAACACGGCTTCGGCGGTCTTCGACGCGGTCGGTGACCTGCGCGCCCACGACGGCACCCAGCAGGTCACCAAGGAACTGCTGCGCAACACGGTCGAATTGGTGACCGGCGTGCACGACACGGTCGGCGGCGCGGTCGAAGACCTGCACGGCACCATGAACGCGGTGCGGCGCGCGGCCGATCCGCTCGGTGTCGACCTGTTCTGCGCGGGCACCCACCCGTTCGCGGCGTGGTCGGCCCAACAGCTCACGCGCTCACCGCATTACGACGAACTGATCGAGCGCACCCAGTGGTGGGGCCGCCAGATGCTCATCTGGGGCGTCCACGTGCATGTGGGAGTGTCGCACCGGGACAAGGTCTTTCCGATCCTGAACTCGCTGCTGCTGTCGTATCCGCATCTGCTCGCGCTGTCGGCGTCGTCGCCGATGTGGTCCGGCGACGACACCGGCTACGCCAGCAACCGGGCGCTGATGTTCCAGCAGTTGCCGACCGCCGGGCTGCCGTTCCAGTTCGAGAACTGGCGCCAGTTCGAAGGTTTCGTGCACGACCAGATGAAAACCGGTGTGTTCGAACAGCTCGGTGGGATGCACTGGGATATCCGGCCCGCGCCCAAGTGGGGCACCATCGAGGTGCGCGTGTGCGACGGGCTGTCCAGCCGCACCGAACTGGCCTCGGTGGCCGCGCTGATCCACTGCCTGATCGTCGACCTGGATCAGCGCCTCGAGAACGGCGAGCAATTGCCGACGCTGCCGCCATGGCATGTGCAGGAGAACAAATGGCGCGCCGCGCGTTACGGGCTCGACGCGATCGTGATCGTCGACGACGCCAGCAATGAGCGTTTGGTCACCGACGATCTGATGGATCTGCTCACCCGGCTCGAGCCGACCGCGAAGCGTCTCGGCTGCGCCGCCGAGCTGGCGGCGGTGGCCGACATTCCCCGTCACGGGGCCTCCTACCAGCGGCAACGCCGGGTCGCCGCGCAGACACAGGGCGACATGGTCGCCGTCGTCGACGCGCTGGTGCGCGAGCTGGACCAGTAGCGTTCAGCTGCCCGGGGAGATCGCGTTCACCCGCCGTTTACGATGGTCGGATGCTTGTCGAACATCCGCGCGCCGTTGCGGGGGGTGCCACCCTCGGTTCGCGTCTGCGTGAACCACGCACACTCGCCGTCGCCGGGGTGGCCGCAGTGCTCGCGCTGCTGGTCGGATTGCAGATCGTCGCGTGGATCATGGGTTTCGACGGACCGCTGGCCAGCCTGGCTCGCGACTTCGTCGGTACGCCCAAGTCGATGTCGGTGCCGTGGGCGGGACTGGTGCTCGCGCTCGTCGGGATCTCCACGCGCCGCCGGGTGTTCGCGCTGGCCGCCGCGATCGGGATCGACGCGGTGTGGGTCGCGCTGCGACTCATCGACGGCAAGCCGTTCACCGTCGGCAACGGGCCGACGATCGTGCTGGCCGCGCTGGCTGTCGTCGCGGCAGTGCGATGGCGGGGTCGTGAACGCCGCGACGCGTTGACGGCGGTCGCGCTCGGTGCGCTGCTGGTGCTGGCCACCAAGGTCGGCGATGTGTGGCTGCACCTGACTTCGGCGGTGCGGCCCACCGTGCTCGACGAATACGTGCTGCTCGCCGATCACGCGCTCGGTGATCCGTCGTGGGTCGTCGGGCGTGTGCTGGATGTGCTCGGGCCCGAGGTGTACGCGGTACTGCACTGGGTCTACATCGAATTGCCGGTGGCCGCGATCGCGGTGGCGGTATGGCAGTTGCGCACCGTGGTCACGACCGGGCAGTGGCCGACCCACTACCTGGTGCGCACCTTCCTGGTGCTCGGTCTGGTCGGGCCGCTGTTCTACGTGCTGTTCCCGGTGGTCGGGCCGATGTTCGCGTTCGGCGCCGACGGGCACGGCTTCCAGGTGGGCAATTTCTGGCCCGCCGCGATGCCGCCGCTCGATTCGAACCCGGCCGCGCTCACCTTCGACGAGTTCACCCCGCGCAACTGCATGCCCTCCATGCACACCGCGTGGGCACTGTCGCTGTTCATCCACACCCGGCGCGATGTCGACGGGTCGCGAGCCCCGGTCTGGATGCGCTGGGGCGGGGCGTTCTGGCTGGCTGCCACGGTCACAGCCACACTGGGTTTCGGGTATCACTACGGCGTCGACCTCGTGGCGGGCGCGGTGCTGTGCCTGACCGTCGAGTCGGCGCTGCGCGCGCCCGAGCGGGGTTGGGGCGGCTTCCGGATCCGGCTGGTCGGCTTCGGGGTGGCGGTGTTCGCGGGGCTGCTGCTGTCCTACCGGTACCTGGCGGTGCCGATGGCGGAGTATCCGGTGGCGGCGGGCGCGATCGTCATCGGGTTGCTGGCCGCGGTCGCGATCGCCTTCCACAACACCTGGTTCGCCACCGCGCCCGCACCGGCCCTCGAGCGAATCGCGACGCCCGCCACCTAGAACAACCCGTCGCGGTGGCGCTGTTCGCGGTAGGCGGTGCGGCCGATGAGATGGGCGATGACCGGCGCGGTGATGATCGTGAACAGGCCGGTGAGCACGAGCATCCAGACATTGACGTCGTCGCGGATGTCGATGCCGGTGCCGACGAGAACCAGCATGAGGCCGACCACCTGTGGTTTGGTGGCCGCGTGCATCCGAGTGAGGGTGTCGGGGAAGCGGACGATGCCGATCGACGCCGTGAACGCGAGTGCGCAGCCGGTGAGGATCAGCACCGCCGACACCCATTCCCAGACGCTCATCGGTCGTCCCTGACCCGGAATCGGGTGACCGCGGCCGAGCCGAGGAAACCGACCAGCGCGAGCGCCACGATCGCCGGGATCACCGTGGTGTCGCCGCTGTAGGCGGCCCACACCGCGAGCCCGGACGCGGCGATGGCCATCAGTGAATCGATGCCGACGACGCGATCGAGGGTGCTCGGCCCCGCGAGGACGCGGTAGCTGGTGATCACCGCGGCGGCCGTGAGCAGGACGGCGGCGATGACGGCGACGACAGTCATGGTTGCACCTCCGGTGGTGTTTCGACGCGGCGGCGTTCGCTCGGTCGTTCGAAGGCATTGATCATCAGGTGTTCCAGGCGCCGGGTGGTGCGGTAGAACTTCACCACCGCCTCGTCGCTGCCCACATCGAGCACGTGGACATAGACCACGCAGCGCGCGCGGTCGAGTTCGAGGACCATGGTGCCGGGGATCAGGTTGAGCAGATCGGTGCACATCACCAGCACCAGATCGGACTGGATGCCCAGATGCACGCGCAGCACGCCGGAGACCGGCGGGCCGCTGGGCCGAATCGCGAACCAGGCCACCTGCAAGCTCGATTCGAGCGCGTAATAGGTACCGACAGCGATCAATTCGAGAAACGACAGCGGATGGAAACGCCCGGACACCGGGACCAACGGGAGGGGAAGGGCGAAGACCACGATCAGTGCGACAACGGCCCCGGCGAGGGTGTTGGCCAGGCTCAGATCGCCCCACAGCGCGACCCAGACGGCGGTGAGCCAGATCAGCACGGCGACGCGAAGGATATTGTCGCGATTCACGAATCGGCTCATCGCAGCACCGGGCCGAGGACCGAGTCGATGTAGACCGACGGGTTGTTCAGGTCGCCGGCGGCGCGCTCGGCGATGCCGAGGACCGGCCCGGCGAACACCGTGAGCGCGAGGCCCGCGGAGACGAGCCCGATGGTGGCCAGCACCATCAGGACCGGCATCCGGCCGGGATCGGTGCGATCCTCGTAGTACACATCGGTCGAATCCTCCACCAGTGTCGGTAGATTCGCCGCGGTGAGATGACCTTCCGGCGCCTCTTCGCGTGGTCGCCAGAACGCTTTGCTCCAGACCCGCGCCACCGCGTACAGCGTGAGCAGGCTCGTGATCACCGAACCCGCGACCAGCACCCACGCCAGGACGCTGCCCTCGGCGGCACCGGCTTCCAGGAGTGTGACCTTGCCGATGAATCCCGAGAAGGGCGGGATACCACCGAGATTCAGGGCGGGGACAAGGAACAGCACGCCCAGCAGTGGACTGGCGGTGGCCAGTCCGCCGATCCGGCGCAACGACACCGAACCGGCCTGGCGTTCGATCAGTCCGACAGCGAGGAACAGCGCGGTCTGCACCAGGATGTGGTGGGCCACGTAGAACACCGCGCCGGTGAGGCCGGCGGTGGTGGCGAGACCGATACCGAACACCATGTAACCGATATGGCTGACCAGTGTGAACGAGAGCAGTCGCCGGATATCGGTCTGCGCGATGGCGCCGAGGATACCGACGATCATCGTCGCCAGTCCGCACACCAGCAGGATGTTGTCGAACGCGCCGTCAGGGAACCAGAGCGTGTGCGTGCGGATGATCGCGTACACACCGACTTTGGTGAGCAGACCCGCGAACACCGCGGTGACCGGCGCGGGCGCGGTGGGGTAGGAGTCGGGCAGCCAGCTCGACAGCGGGAACACCGCCGCCTTGATCCCGAACGCGACCAGCAGCACCGCGTAGCAGGCGGTGCGCACGCCACTGGGCGTCGCTTCCAGGCGCACGGCCAGTTGCGCGAGATTCAGGGTGCCCGTCGCCGCGTAGGTGAGGCCGATGCCGATCAGGAAGATCAGCGACGACACCATCGACACCATCACATAGGCGATGCCGGTGCGGATCCGTTCCTCGGTGGCGCCCACGGTGAGCAGCACGAACGAGGCGACGAGCAGGACCTCGAACCCGACGAACAGGTTGAACAGGTCACCGGCCAGGAACGCGGTCGACACGCCCGCGGTCAGAACCAGATAGGTGGGCCGGTAGATCGAGGTCGGCTGGTGTTCGCCACCATCGGAGATGTTCTGTCCCGCACCGTAGATCGACACCACGAGCAGCACGAAGGCCGAGACCAGCAGCATCGCGGCGCTGAGCCGATCCACCACCAGCGTGATGCCGATCGGGGTCGGCCAGCCACCCACCTGCACCGCGGTGGTGCCGTCGCGGTCGGCGAGATACAGCAGCAGGGCGCTGATCAGCAGCACCACCGACAGTGCCGTCAGCGTGATCATCGCCTGGAGCCGTGGGCGGCGGCCGAACACCAGCGTCGCCGCGGCGGCGAGCAGCGGAACCAGTACGGGCAGTGGGGCGATGGCGGGCAACAGTTCCGGGGACAGGGTCACTGTTCGGGATCCTCCCGTTCGCGGCGGGCGGCGACCTGGGCGTCCTCGGGGTCGTTGGTCACGTCTTCGGTGGTGGTCAGCATGTAGGAGCGATAGGCCAGCGCGAGCACGAAAGCCGCCAGGCCCATGGTGATCACGATCGCGGTGAGCACCATCGCCTGCGCGAGGGGATCGGCCATGCCGTCGGGGGAGGTGTCGGCGCTGCCGAGGATCGGTGGCTTCCCGTCCGGGCCGCCCATCGTGAGGATCAGCAGGTTCACCGCGTTGCCGAGCAGGATCATCCCCAGCAGCATCTTCGACACCACCCGCTCGAGCAGCAGGTAGACACCGCACGCGGTGAGCACGCCGATGGTGATCAGGAGAACGAGGTCGGCACTCATCGGATTTCCTTGTCCAGGCGGGCGCCGAGGCTGCGCAGGACGTCCAGCACCAGCCCGACGATCACCAGGTAGACGCCGAGGTCGAAGAACATGGCGGTGACCAGTTTGAGGTGGCCGAGCAGCGGCAGCGTCACCTCGATGATCGCCGAGGACAGCGGCGGTGCGCCGAGCAGCAGCGACGCGGTCGCGGTGCCCGCCGCGAGGGTGAGGCCGGCGCCGAGCAGGTGCCCGGCGTCGACCGGGAGCGCTTCGCCCAGTTCGTATCGGCCACCCGCCAGGTAGCGCAGGGTCAGGGCCAATCCGGCGACCAGGCCACCCGCGAAGCCGCCGCCGGGCGCGTTGTGGCCGGCGAAGAAGAAGTACACCGACAGCACCATGATGGTGGGGAAGACCAGGCGGGTGGTGATCTGCAGGACCATCGAGCGATCGCGGCGATCGAGGAGGCGGGCGGCGGGCAGCCAGCTCACCGCGTCGGGATCGTAGTTCGGGGAATCGGCGGCGCGGGGTGCGCTGCCGAAGCGGCGGCTGCGGAAGACCAGCGACGCGACGCCGGTCGCGGCGACGACGAGCACCGAGATCTCGCCGAGGGTGTCCCAGGCGCGGATGTCGACCAGCAAGACGTTGACCGCGTTCTTGCCGCCGCCGATCCGATAGGCGGCATCGGGGATGGCGTCCCAGATCGGGTTCCCGTGCTTGGCGGCGATGGCGAACGCGGCGAGTACGGGGACGGTGATGCCGACGCCGACGGCCAGCAGTGCCCGGCGGAACTTGAACGCCGTGCCCTGGCTTTCGGCGATCTCCGCCGGGAAGGCGCGCAACACGAGCACGAAGACGACCAAAGTCAGTGTCTCGACCAGGAATTGGGTCAGTGCGAGATCGGGGGCGCCGTGCAGCGCGAAGATCACGCCGCAGCCGTAGCCCGTCACCCCGACGACGAGCACGCTGGCCAACCTGTTGCGCAAGACGGTGGCGGCCAGCGCCATCGCGATCATGATCGCGCCGATCGCCGCCTGCAACGGTGAATCCCACAGTCGCAGCTGCACTCCGGTCCGCGTGCCGATCGCGAGCATGACCGTCGGCAACACGATGAGCGTGCCGAGGATGGTGGCCTGGCTGGCGGGCAGTGAACCGGACTGCACAGTTCCGGTGATACGCAACGACAGTCGGTCCATCGCGCGCAGGGCCGCGTCGTAGTTGCGATCGGCGTTGCCGAGACGCGGGTGCGCGGGTTCGCCGATCCGGCCGCGGATCAGGAACAGGGCGATACCGGCCGCGACGATGACCATCGTCAGCGCGAGCGGTCCGGTGAAGCTGTGCCAGAGGGCGAGATGGGTGTCGAGCACGCCCGGCAGCGACTCGGCGTAGGGGCTCAACCATCGATCGACCGCCTGGGTGTCGAGACCGCCCGCCAGCCCGGCCACGGCGAGCACCGCGGGCGGACCGAGCAGCAATGGGCCGGGCGCGTGCCAGGTGACCGCGCGTTCGGGATTCGCGGTGACTCCGAAAGCGCCCCAGACGAATCGGATGCTGTAGGCCACGGTGAACGCCGACCCGACGGTGACCCCGGCCAGCAGGGCGAACCGCACCGGCGGACTCAGTATCTCGGCCGACCACAGCGCGCCGAGCGCCGACTCCTTGCCGACGAAACCGAGCAGCGGCGGCAGCCCGGCCATGCTGAGCGTGGCGAGTACCGCGATCGCGCACAGCACCGGCGCGCGCCGGCCGAGCCCGGACAGTCTGCGCAGATCCCTGGTCCCCGCGCCGTGATCGATGATGCCGACCACCATGAACAGGCACGCCTTGAACAGTCCGTGCGCCACCAGGAGAGCGAGCCCGGCCAGCGCCGCGTCGGGCGTGCCGATGCCCATCATCATGATCATCAGCCCCAGCTGGCTGACGGTGCCGAACGCCAGTACCAGCTTGAGATCGTGTACCTGGATCGCCCGCCACCCGGCCAGCAGCATGGTGACGATGCCGAGTGGCAGCAGCATCAGATGCCAGGGCGGGGTCTGCGCGAGCGCGGGCGCCAGCCGGGCCACCAGGTAGATACCGGCTTTCACCATCGCGGCGGCGTGTAGATACGCGCTCACCGGTGTCGGCGCCGCCATCGCGCCGGGCAACCAGAAGTGCAGCGGCACGATCGCCGATTTGCTGATCGCCCCGATCAGTACCAAACCGATCGCGACCGGCACCGCGCTCCCGGCCGGGACCGAGCTCGCCGCGAGCAGGTCCGAGAGCAGGAAACTGTCGTAGCGCAGCCCGAGGACGACGATGCCGACCAGCATCGCCAGCCCGCCCGCGCCGGTCACCAGCAGCGCCTGGATCGCGGCTCTTCGACTGACCGCGCGTTCGGCGTAGTGGCCGACGAGCAGGAACGACAGCACCGTCGTGATTTCCCAGAACACGTACAGCAGCAGCATGTTATCGCTGGTGACGAGCCCGAACATGGCACCGGCGAACCCGGTGAGCTCGGCCGCGAACACCCCGAGCCTGGCCTCGTCACGCTCGAAGTACCGCCCGCAGTACGCCAGGATCAGCGCGCCGACGCCGAGCACCAGCGTGCACATCACCGCGGACAGGGCATCGAAGCGCAGATCGATGTCCATCGAGATCTGCGGCGCCCATTGCACATGCGTGCGCACGGTGGTTCCCCAGTGCGCGATCACCCAGCCGAGGCTGCCCAGCGGTACCAGGGCGAGCAGGTAGAAAGCGTTGCGGCCGAGCACTCGTACACACAGCGGGGCCAGGAGGGCGGCCAGTGCGTGAACGAGCAGTACGGCTAGCAACTCCCCCTCCGTCGGGTAGGTAGCGGTCGAGTAGCGCGTCCCGATCCTACGGGCGCGGACGGGATGTTCGGCGGCACCGAGGTTGTCGCGTCGGCCATGTCGCGAGCGGTTCGGCTATGGCTGCGCCGCCCGTGGCTGCGCGGGTGGCCGGATCTGATACAGCACCGCGAGTCCGGCCGCGGCGCCGACGGTGATGGCCAGTGCCACCTGCCCCGGCACTCGATCGGCGACGGCGGTGCTGCCCGTCGGCCAGTGCCGCTGCCCGGTGGGAATCGACCACAGGATCGACGGCAGGTACAGCGCACCGAGCGCCAGCATCGCGCTCGGCAGGTAGCTGACCCGGATCGAGCCGATCGCGAAACCGGTGACACAGGTCAGCAGCACCACCCCGGCCGTCCACACGAATGCCCACGGAAGACGCTCGGCCACAATGGCGAAACCGCAGATCACGGCGACGCCGAGCAACACGCCCCACGGTGTCGCCCACCGCAGGCCCGCCAGGATGGCGACCACACCGACCACCAGGACGAGGACGAGATGCCAGCCGAGGCGGGGTGCGTCACTGAGTGAATCGGCCGCGGCGGCGACGCTCACGGCGATCAGCACACCGGTGCCGTCGCGGCCCGGCAGGAGCGCGGCGGCCACGAACGCCGCCACGAGGGTGACGATCACGGCGAGCGCGACCTGCCAGGAGTTTCCGCGGCGGCCGTCGAACTCGCGGCCCAGCCACTCGGTGGCGATCAGCAGCGACAGCGACAGCACGGTGGTGGCGATGATCGGGGCGATCGGCAGATCCGCCGCCATCCGTGGCACCGCGGGCAGCATGATGCCGTGCCGGTGGCGCGCGGTGTTCACCGCCAGCAGCACGACGGCGGAGCCGATCAGCCAGAACGGGGTGTGCACGGCCTTGTCCGCCGTCGCCGCGGCGTTCGAGGTGAACACCGCCACGACTTCGCCGTAGACGAACACGACCAGGACCCCGAGCCCGAAACCGACCGCGGACCAGCGCATCCGCCACGCGCAGATGCACAGCGCCCCGAACAGCACACCGCCGCACAGCGAGTCGATGTAGTTCTGGGTGGTGAGTACGTCGGCGGAGGTCATCGCCTCGCCGATGAAGTAGTTGATCGCCAGCGCCGCCGCCCCGCCCGTCGCGGTGAGCCAGATCAGCCCCGGCCGGGTGATCGGCCTGGCCAGCACGGCGACGACGACAGCGACGATGAGACCGAGTGCGGCCGCGCGGGGAACGCTGTTGATCAGACTGGTGACGCGGTACGGCGAATCGATCGACGAATCGTCACCGAAGCTGAACGGCAGGAACAGCGACATCCCCGCGGCCGCGGCGCCGGCGAACGCCGTGACCACGTCCAGACCATCACCGATCTTGGGCACCGTGCCGACGTTACCGGCGACACACGCCCGCACCGGGGATGTCGCGGCCGGATCAGGGTGGCGAGTTCGGCCTCAAACCCTGCTCTCGGCATAGCGACGCAGCGATTCGACCTGCGCGGGGTCGAGGGACGGCCGCACGCTCGCGCGGGCGGTGGCCACGTCCTCGGCCGTGACGTCGGCGGCGGCCATATCGCGGCGCAGTGCCGAGAGCGCGGCCTCGCGCAGCAGGGCGGCGCAGTCGGCGGCCGAGTAGCCGTCGAGATCCTCTGCCAGCGCGGCCAGGTCGACATCCCGGGCCAGCGGTACCGAGCGTCCCGCCGTGCGCAGGATCTCGAGCCGGGCCGGACCGTCCGGCGGTGGGACGAAGACGAGCCGGTCGAGCCGACCCGGCCGCAGCAGTGCGGGGTCGATCAGTTCGGGGCGGTTGGTCGCGCCGACCACCACCACATCACGCAGGGGTTCGACGCCGTCGAGTTCGGTCAGCAGCGCGGCGACCACCCGGTCCGACACCCCGGAGTCGCTGCTCTGGCCGCGTCGGGGGGCGAGCGCGTCCACCTCGTCGAGGAAGATCAGCGAGGGTGCCGAGTCGCGGGCCCGCTGGAACAACTCGCGCACCGCGCGTTCGGAGGAGCCGACCCACTTGTCCATCAGCTCAGCGCCTTTCACCGCGTGCACGCTGAGCTGGCCGGTCCCTGCCAGCGCCCGCACCAGGAACGTCTTGCCGCAGCCGGGCGGTCCGTAGAGCAGGACCCCGCGCGGCGGTTCGATGCCGAGGCGGGCGAAGGAGTCGGGGTGGCGCAGCGGCCACAGCACCGATTCGGTGAGTGCCTGTTTGGTTTCGATCATGTCGCCGACGTCGTCGAGGTCGAGCGAGCCGATCGCCAATTCCTCTGTGCCCGAACGGGACAGCGGGCGAATCACGTCGAGCGCGCCGATCAGATCGTCTTGGACGAGTTCGGGTTCGGTGTGCTCCCGGCTGGCCCGGCCTGCCGCGCGCACGGCCGCTTCCCGGCACAGCGCGGTCAGGTCGGCCACCACGAAACCCGGTGTGCGTGCGGCGATCACGTCGAGGTCCAGTTTTCCCGCCGGCACCTTGCGCAGCAGCTGTTCCAGCAGTGCCCGCCGGATCGCCGCGGTGGGCAGCGGCAACGCCAGTTCGCGATCGCACAGATCCGGAGCGCGCAGACGCGAATCCACCTGTGTCGGATGGGCGGTGGTGGCCAGCAGGGCAACGCACGGTGCGCGCACCGCGGCCCGCAGCTGGTCGAGAACGAGGGTGGCGACGGGCTCGGCCTCGGCGGGCAGCAGCGCGTCGATATCGGTGATCAGCAGCACGCCGCCCTGTCCGGTGGCGACATCGGCCACCGCCTCGGCGACCTCACGCAGCCGGGTGCCGCTCTCGGTCGCGCCGACGCTCGGGCCGTCGAGCTCGACGATACGACGCGGTGCGACAACAGCTTTGGCGAAGGTGGCCTTGCCGACTCCGGCGGGTCCGGTGATGAGGACACCGAGATGGGCCGGTGCGCCGAGCGTCTTCAGCAACTCCGGCTCATCGAGAGCCAGGCTCAGCCATTCGGCCAGCTTGGCCGCCTGGCTCTGCACGCCCGCCAGATCCTCGATCTGGACCGGCGTGCTCCCCGAACTCACCTTCACCGCGCCGGATCCCGGCTGGTCCGGCTCCGAAAACCACTGCCGGCCCGGCGTGCTCGAAGGCTGGCGTACGTCGCCGTCACGTTCCACCGTGTGCTGGATCGCTGCCGCACCCGCACCCCAGCCGACGGCCGAATTCGGTTGCACGCTCACCGGTCCCGGCATGGGCTCGATCGCCGTCACGGTGAGCAGTTCGGTGGTCCAGGCGATCCCGAAGGCACGCGAGAGCGCCTGGGTGGCCGCCGAGGAACTGATATCGGGTCCGAGATCGCGCGGCAGCAGCGACACCGTGTCACCGACGGTCACCACCTTGCCGAGCAGCGCCTGCCGCAGGGTGGCCGCCGGGATGCTGGCCACAGCGTGCGCCGAGCCGCTCAGCGAGATCTGTCTGGCGCCGAAGACGGTCACCGGGGCGACCGTCACCGCCGCGTTCTCCCGCAGTCCCACATTCGACAGCGTCACGTCATCGAGCAGCGCCACCCCCGGCGGACTGTCCGCGGGCGCCTTCGCCACCACCGCCGCGGTCCGGCGCGCGCCGATCAGCGCGATGCCGTCCCATTCGCGCAGGCCGAGCGCGGTGAGCGTCTCGGGGTGCAGGCGCACCACCCCGCGACGAGCGTCGGCTGCGGAGGGATTGAGCCGGGCGGTGAGCGAAAGTTCAGCCACCGCCCCATTCTGCCCTTCTCGCCGCGATCAGGAATCGATAGGCCGACGGCAAGGTCAGACGGCCATTCTGGCTGACATGACGAACTATCGCCGCCAGTCGGTACGCTGCACCGGACGCGCCGGAGGTGCCGGCGCCGCGATCTACCGGGGAAGCAGCAGATGAACCGAATCTCCCTCGCCGTTCTGGCCGCCGGGGCACTGACCCTGACCTTGGTCGGGTGCGGGTCCGACGACTCCGCTGATGCGAGCGGGCTGCGCAAGGGCACGCCGAGCTCCAGCGCGTCCGCCACCGCCACCAAGGCGCCCACGTCGAGCGCGGCGCCGAGCTCGGCCGCGGCGGGCACCGACATCACTTGCACACAGTTCAAGACGCTCGACCCGGACGGCGAGAAGAAGGCCATCGATCAGATCCTCGCGGCACACCCCGGCGGTCCGTTCGAGGGCAGCCCCAACGTGGCGCTCAGCACTGTGAAGCTGGTCTGCCTCGTCCCGGCCAATGCCGACAAGCCGGTTGCCGACGCCGCCGGGATGAAGCCCTAGCCATCGCTCAGCCCAGCAGCGATTGCCAGTTCGCGGGGACCCGCGCGGCCGGTCCGGGGACCGACTGATCGGTGGGATGGCTGGTCGGCGCGGCGAGCTCGGGACCATCGCTGTACATCTCGCCGCTGGCGAAGTTGTAGAACCAGTCCTCGCCCGGTTCGTAGCTCTGCATGAACGGGTGCGCGGTGGCCTCGAAATGCTTCGTCGCGTGCTTGCTGGGAGAGCTGTCGCAGCAGCCCACATGCCCGCACTCGGCACAGCGGCGCAGATGCACCCACCAGCCGCCGCTCGCGTCGCATTCGACGCACCCGGCGCCACTGGGCGGCACGCTCGGATCGATCCCCGCTTCAGCCATCTAGACCTCCTGTAGTAGGTGTGCTGACATCCTCCGCCGCCGGGTGCAACGGCAGGCGGACGATGAAGCGCGTGTTGCCGGGTTCCGATTCCACCCGGATGTCACCGTTGTGCTTGTTCGCCACGATCCGGAACGAGATGTCGAGACCGAGACCGGTACCGTCGCCGACCGGTTTGGTGGTGAAGAACGGCTCGAAGATCCGGCCCCGCGCCTCGGGGGGAATGCCCGGCCCGGTGTCCCCGATTTCGATCGCGGCGCAGTCGTTCTCCTTGAAGGTGCGGATCGTCAGGGTGCCCTCGCCGCCCATCGCGTAGACGGCGTTGTCGATCAGGTTGGTCCACACCTGGTTGAGTTCGGCGGCGAAGCAGGGGATCGGCGGCAGCGCGCGGTCGTAGTCCTTCACCACGCGGATGCCGTCACCGAGTTTGCGGTTGAGCATCACCAGGGTGGAATCGAGCAGTTCGTGCAGGTCGACGACCTGATAGGGCGCGCGATCCATCTGCGAATACTGTTTGGCCGCCCCGACGAGAGTGGAGATGCGGGTGGTCGAGTCGAAGATCTCGTTCATCAGCAACTCGGTCTCGATGGTGTAGTTCAGCCAGCGCACGGCGCCCTCGAACACCGGCGCCTGGCAGGCTTCCAAGGTCGCGTGCACACCCTCCAGCCAGTCGGTGTCCAGGCCCGCCTGCACGAAGGTGGGCGCCAGATTCCAGCCGTCGGCGATGCCGCGCTCTTCGAACCAGTCGGCCAGCGCGTCCTCCCGATCGGCCGCTTCCAGTGGGCTGAGGTCGGGTGCCTTGGCGACCTGGTCGGCGGCCTGTTCCTGCATCTCGACGAGCTTGACCAGCGCGTCGGCCGGGAACTTGCCCTCGGCCATCATCTTCAGCTTGTGCCGCATCCCGGCGACGCGTTCGCGCAGGCCGGAGGTGGCACGCACCGCGGCGGCGGCGGGATTGTTGAGTTCGTGGGTGAGCCCGGCCGACAGCGATCCCAGGGCGAGCAGCCGTTCGCGTTCGGCGATCCGCTGGTTCGACTTCTGCCCGCCGAAGAACGCGCCCTCGAGCAGGTGCACGGCCATCGGGAACCACTCGTGCATGATCCGGGAGAAATCGGCCGCGTCCATGACCAGGAACCGGGAGCGGCGCAGCACGTACATCGAGCCGTTGTAGTCCTGATTCGCCCGATCGCCCAGGTAGGCCATCCAGGCGCCCGCGTACACCCCGCGATGGTCGGTGCGGTTGATCTCGATCTCCACCCCGCCGGACAGTTTGGTGAGCCGGACCTCGCCGTCGATCAGCACGTAGAAGCAGGTGGCGGGTTCGCCCTCGCGAAACACCGGACCCGGTTCGACGTACTCGATGCGCCCGATGGCGCACAGTTCGGCGAGCTGGGAGTCGTCGAGCTTCTCGAACAGGAACAGAGTGCGCAGTTCTTCCGGATCGCAGATCATAGAGTCCTCACTCACGCTGTCTCAATGGGCATGATCGGGCGGCCTGCGTGGTTACGCTCCGCTACCGCCTCCGGCCGCTGACCTCTCATGCCAGATACCGGTGGACGAGCATGACCGCCATCGCACCCTCGCCGACCGCCGAGGCGACCCGCTTGGCCGATTCGGCGTGCACATCGCCCGCCACGAACACGCCGGGGACGCTGGTCTCGAGGTGTTGCGGCGGGCGCGGCAGTTCCCAGCCGGGTGGTCGCGCGCCGTCGACCATCAGATCGGGCCCGGCCAGCACGTATCCGGCGGCGTCTCGGGTGACGACGCCGTCGAGCCACCCGGTCTGTGGCGCGGCGCCGATGAACAGGAACAGCCGTTGCGCGTCGACCTTGTCTTCGGTGCCGGTGCTGTTGTCGCGCAGAACGATGCGTTCCAGGTGTGTGTCACCGTCGACGCCGACGACCTCGGTCTCGGTGTGTACGACGATGTTGGGGATGGCCGCGATCTGCTGGACGAGATAGTGCGACATCGACTTGTCCAGCGAGTCGCCCCGGACAACCAGGTGCACGCGACGCGCGTTGCGGGACAGGAACACCGCGGCCTGTCCGGCCGAGTTTGCCCCGCCGACGATGTAGACCTCCTGTTCGGCGCACTCGGCCGCCTCGGTCATCGCCGAACCGTAATACACACCGCGCCCGGTGAATTCGTCCACACCCGGTGCCGGATGGCGTCGATAGTCCACGCCCGTAGCGATCAGAACCGTATGCGCGCACAGCTTTCCACCATCGGCGAATCGCACGGTGCGCGCCGACCCGTTGATCTCGAGCGCGACCACATCGCGAGTGGTGATGATCTCCGCACCGAATTTCGCCGCTTGTCGCCGCGCCCGATCCGCCAGCTGTGACCCCGAGACCCCGTCGGGAAATCCGAGATAGTTCTCGATCCGTGAGCTCTGCCCCGCCTGTCCGCCGGTGGCCGTGCGCTCGACCAGCACGGTGCGCAAGCCCTCCGACGCACCGTAGACCGCCGCGCCGAGTCCGGCGGGTCCGCCGCCGACCACGATCAGGTCGTAGAAGTCCCCGCTGGGTTCGACGGTGAGCCCGACGTTTTCGGCGAGCTCGCTGTCGGTCGGCTGGATCAGGGCGGTGCCCGCGGCCGTGATCACCACCGGACAGGTCAGCGGATCGGCACCCGCCGCCTCCAGCAACCGGGTGCCCTCCGGCTCGTCGACCGGATACCACCGATACGGCAACTGATTGCGCGCCAAGAACTCTCGCACCTGCGAAGACCGCGGCGACCAGCGATCGCCGACGACCTTGGTCTCGTACACCGGCCGCTGCTCGGCGCTGCGCCACACCTCGAGCAACCCGTCGATCACCGGGTAGAGCTTCTCCTCCGGCGGGTCCCACGGCTTGAGCAGATAGTGGTCGAGATCGATGACATTGATCGCGTCGATCGCGGCGTCGGTGTCGGCATAGGCGGTGAGCAGCACCCGGCGTGCGTAGGGGTGCAGGTCCATCGCCTGTTCGAGGAATTCGATGCCGTCCATGCCGGGCATCCGGTAGTCGGCGATCAGCACCGCCACGGGCTGCCCGCGCAGTTTCATCTCGCGCAGCGCCTCGAGTGCCTGCGGTCCCGATTCGGCCCGCAGAATCCGGTAGTCGGCGCCGTAGCGGCGGCGCAGGTCCCGCACCACGGCGCGCGATACGCCGGGATCGTCGTCAACGCTCAGAATGGCCGGTTTGGTTACCGAGGGAGTGCTCACCCGATCGAGTATCCCCCTGCTGTGAGGTAGCCGTCAGAGCTGGTGGTGGAGGACGAGGTCTAGTTCGGTGGGGGTGAGCAATCGTTCGAGGCGTTCCTCGCGTTTGAGACGGGTGCCGCGGGGCACGAACGCGCTGGGGAGCGCGAAGGCGTCGTCCGGTCCGATGCTCGGCAGGAGCGGGACCTCGTTGATGTGCCTGCGTGGCAGGAGTGAGCGCAGTTTCACGGCCGATCACCTCGGGTTGACGACGGGAACGCTGGAGGCTGAGCTTCGTCGATCAGCAAACGTCGGTAGCGAAAAGTTTGCCAGCATGTCCGAGTTGGTGCAAGCGGGACAAGGTGGACACGGCGAGCCAACCGGTCGGTGGCCTGCTTCGGCGCAGGCCACCCCGGTTTTGTGAGAATTTGCTGATCGGTTATTTCCAGGCGGGCATGGTGACAACCTGTGCCGCATAGGACAGCCCGGCGCCGAAGGCGATCAGCAGCGCGGTGTCGCCCGGCTTCGATTCGCCCTTGCGCAACAGCGCCTCCATCGCGAGGGGGACCGATGCTGCCGAGGTGTTGCCGGAATCCTCGATGTCGTTGGCGAGGGCGCAGTGCTCCGGTAGCTCGAGCACCCTGGCCATGATCTCGATGATCCGGCCGTTGGCCTGGTGCGGAATCATCGCGTCGAGGTCGCCGGTGGTCAGGCCCGCGCGGTCGATCGCGTCGCGGCACACCTTCTCCAGCGAGTGCGCGGCCCAGCGGAACACCGCGGTGCCCTCCATCGTGAGATAGGGGCGCACCGCGTCGGTGCCTTTCTCCTCGATCTCGTCGAAGAACTCCACCCAGTCCTTGGTCTGGCGGATGGCGTGGTGCTGAGTACCGTCCGAACCCCACACGGTCGGGCCGATGCCCTGTTCGGTGGACGGGCCGACGACCACCGCGCCCGCGCCGTCGGCGAACAGGAAGGCCGTCGCGCGGTCGGTGAAGTCGACGGTGGGGGTGAGTTTTTCGACGCCGAGCACCAGCACGTGATTCGAGGTGCCTGCCCGGACCAGGTCCGATGCCATGCCCACCGCGTGACAGAACCCGGCGCAGCCCGCCGAGATGTCGAAGGCGGCCGCGCCGGTCATGCCCAGCTCGGTGGCGATGCGTGGGCCGATGGCCGGGGTGAGCATCAGATGGGTCGACGTCGCCACGATGACGCAGTCGATCTGGTCCACCTGCACCCCGGCGGCGGCGATCGCGTCGCGCGCGGCGGCGACGCTCATGGACTGGATGGTTTCCTCGTCCGAGGCGAAGCGCCTGGTATGGATGCCGGACCGGGTGCGGATCCACTCGTCGCTGGAGTCGATCGGCCCCGCTACCTCGTCGTTGGTGACCACCCGAGCCGGGCGGTAGACGCCCAATCCGAGGATGGCGGTGTGCTCAGTACCCGTCGTCTGGGCGATTCGAGCCATTGTGCGTCTCCTATGTACCTGTCAACCTGCGGCAGTACCGCTGGGTGTACCCGAAGCATCGAAATCTGTCCCTCATCGCCCGTGACCCGTACGTGGACACCATGTGAACGCTCAGACATGAGGCTTCCTCATATTAGCGTCTCATGATCAGAGTGTCGATTGTCACAGTGGAGCCGGGGGTATCTTGGGGACAAGGCGATTGCTCGCCGACCCTTCGAGGGATCGAGGACAGCATGCTCGGACTCGGCATCATCAGTTGGATCATCATCGGCGGTCTGGCCGGTTGGATCGCGAGCAAGTTCATGAAGACCGACGCACAGCAGGGCATCCTGCTCAATATCGTGGTCGGGATCATCGGCGGGCTACTCGGCGGCTTCGTGCTGAGTCTGTTCGGCGTCGATGTGGAAGGCGCGGGCTGGATCTTCAGCTTCATCACCTGTCTGGTGGGCGCCTGCGTGTTGTTGTACCTGGTGAAGCTGTTCACCGGGCGTAAATCGGTCCACTGACCACAGGTGCTTGCCCCGGGCTTCCCGTAAGGTGTGATCGCTTGTAGTCATCACACGAAAGAGGGAGCCCGTGGCACGCCGCCCCACCCCGCCCGGCACGCCCGATACCACCGGCGTCGGACATGTCGTCGACTTGGTGCGGGCCGCTGTACC
The DNA here is from genome assembly GCF_053590715.1 of Nocardia sp. NPDC003183. NCBI lineage: Bacteria > Bacillati > Actinomycetota > Actinomycetes > Mycobacteriales > Nocardiaceae > Nocardia > Nocardia sp. NPDC003183. The sequence goes on along the minus strand of NZ_JBSFTG010000006.1, from coordinate 137,493 downwards.
CCCACTACATCCCGCCGGACTGCCGTTCGTGGCGGTGCCGTTGGCAGTGGCGGTCATCGGCGGACGTAATAAATGGGTGCGGAGGGCCGGTCTGGCCTCGGCCGCCGCCTGCGCCGCTTTCTTCCGGCACCCGCATCGCGTGCCGCCGAACCGGGCGGGCATCGTGGTCGCGCCCGCCGACGGTGAAGTGGCGCTGGTCGACACCGCGGTGCCGCCCGTCGAGCTCGGACTCGGCGATCAGCCGTTGCCGCGCGTCAGCATCTTCCTGTCGGTGCTCGATGTGCACGTGCAGCGCGTTCCGGTGTCCGGAACCGTGCGCGAGGTGCTGCATCAGCCGGGCAAGTTCCTCTCGGCCGATCTGCCGGAGGCCTCCGACGCCAACGAGCGCAACAGCATGGTCATCGACACCGCCGACGGTAAGCAGGTCGTCGTGGTGCAGATCGCCGGACTGCTGGCCCGTCGCATCGTCTGCGACGCCCGCGTCGGTGACCTGCTCACCATCGGTGACACCTACGGCCTGATCCGGTTCGGGTCTCGCGTCGACACGTACTTCCCGATCGGCACCGAACTGCTGGTGGCCCCCGGGCAGCGCACGATCGGGGCCGAAACAGTCCTGGCTGTGCTGGGATGATCGAACAGGCTCGCACAGCACCTCGCAAACGACCCCGCTCGGTGCGATTGCTGCCGAGCGTCGTCACCATTCTCGCGCTGTGCGCCGGCCTGTCGGCAGTGAAGTTCGGGCTCGACGGTGAGCTCGGGATCGCGCTGGCGATGGTCGGTGCCGCCGCCGTGCTCGACACGCTCGACGGGCGGCTCGCGCGCATGCTCGACGCCACCAGCAAGATGGGCGCCGAACTCGATTCGCTCTCGGACGCGATCTCGTTCGGCGTCGCGCCCGCGCTGGTCATCTACGTGACCCTGCTCGACGGCAACAGCGCGGGCTGGATCGTCGCGCTGTTGTTCGCGGTGAGCCTGGTCTTGCGCCTTGCCCGCTTCAACACCCTGCTCGACGACGATTCCCGGCCCAACTGGGCGCGTGAGTACTTCGTCGGTGTCCCCGCGCCCGCCGGAGCGCTGATCGCGCTGGTGCCGATCGCGCTGAAGGTGCAGTTCGGCGACGGCTGGTGGGACGGTTTCGCCTTCGTCGCCGCCTGGACGGTCTTCGCCGCGCTGCTGTGCGTGAGCACCATCCCGACCCTGGCGATGAAGTCGGTGTCGGTCGCTCCGCAGGCCGCGGCCGGGCTGCTGGTGCTCACCGCGCTGGCCGCCGCGCTGCTGGTCACGTACCCGATCGTGCTGCTGCTGATCTTGGTCGCGCTCTACCTCGCGCACATCCCGTTCGCCTGGCGGTCGGCCCGCTGGGTGGCCGCGCGGCCGGAGACCTGGCAGCACAAGCCGGCTGAGCGGCGGGCTCAACGGCGGGCGCAGCGACGGATGCCCGCGATCCGCCGACCGGCGATCCGTGGCTCGGCGCGCCTGCGCCTGCGTCGCCCGCGCAACGACGACTGACCAGGCATCCGACCCTCGCGACTGGACGTTTCGACATGGAGCAATCAACGCCACCTCCGCCACCCGAGGACCCCGCGGCGCCGGCCACCGATATCACTGAGTTTCTGGAGCATCGGCCGCGGCTGTTCTCGCTTGCGTACCGGATGTTCGGTGCGGCGAGTGAGGCCGAGGACGTCGTGCAGGAGGTATACCTGCGGTGGGCGCTGGCCGACCACGCCGAGATCGCCAATACCGAAGCGTGGTTGACGACCGTCACCGTGAATCTGTGTCGTACCCAGCTCGTTTCGGCTCGCGCCCGGCGCGAGACCTATGTCGGGCAGTGGCTGCCGGAGCCGGTACCGACCGGCGGCGGCGCGCTCGGTCCGCTGGGCACCGTCGAGGAACGCGAATCGGTGTCCCTGGCGGTGCTCACCGCGATGGAACGGCTCAGCCCGATCGAACGCGCCGTGTTCGTGCTGCGTGAGGCGTTCGGCTACTCCCATGGCGAGATCGCGGAGATGCTCGACCTCACCGTGGCCAACACCCAGCAGATATTCCATCGGGCCGGTCAGCGGGTGCGCACCGGTAAGCAGCGCTTCGTGGTGTCGGCCGAGCACGCGCGCACGATGATCGAGAAGTTTCTGCAAGCGGCCTCGACCGGCGATGTGGCCGGTCTGCGCGAACTGCTCGCCGACGACGTGGTGTCGGTCGCCGATGGCGGCGGCCGGGTGGTCGCGGCCAAGATCCCGGTGGTCGGTGGCGATGTGGTCGCGCGCTACCTGTCCAACCTGCGGCGCTTCCTCAGCCCCACGTCGCGGTTCGAATTCACCGAGATCAACGGCGACGTGGGCCTGATCCTGATCCAGGACGAGATTCCGGCCGGTGTACTCGTGTTCGACTTCGACGAAGCGGGCTCGATCGCGGCGGTCCGCACGGTCGTGAACCCGATCAAACTGGGCGCCATAACCGTGTGATACAGATCACTTAGAGAAGCTGTCAGGAACTCGGGGGCTGATCGGTCTGGTGTGTGTAGGCATTTCGAGAGAAGGAGCCACACCATGACCGGTCAGCATCGGATCGTCGTCCTCGGCGCCGGGTACGCGGGACTCACCGCGGCCCGTGCCCTCGCGAAGAAGACTCGCGACTCCCAGATCACCGTCGTGGACGGCCGCGCCGAATTCGTGCAGCGGGTGCGTCTGCACCAGGCCGCCGCCGGTCAGCCGGTCAAGCGGCTCGACCTGCGGAAGTCGCTGGGACGCAAGGGCATCGAATTCCTCCAGGCGCGGGTCACCGACCTGGACCCGGATCGCAAGATCGTCGCCCTGGACGGCGAGTGGACGTTGCACTACGACACCCTCGTCTACGCGCTCGGCAGCCAGGCCGACCGCGACGCCGTGCCCGGAGCGGCCGAGCACGCGAAGTTCGTCGCCACCGCCGAGGATCTGACGGAACTGTCGGGTCAGATCGTCATCGTCGGCTCGGGCCCGACCGGCATCGAACTGGCCACCGAACTCGCTGAGTCGCAGCCGGATTCGCGGATCAGCCTGCTCGGTACCGAGGACCCGGGCGCTTGGCTCTCGCCGCGCGCGCACCAGTTGATCCGGGACGCGCTCACGTGGGCCGGCGTCGAAATCCGTTCCGGCGTCAAGGTTGTCGAGGTGCTCTCCGATGCGGTTCGCCTCGCCGACGGCACCCTGGTGCCCGCCGATACCACCGTTTGGACCACCGGTTTCACCGTCCCCGATCTGGCTCGTCGCGCGGGTCTGGAGGTCGCCGACGACGGCCGTATCCGCACCGACGACACGCTGCGCTCGGTGTCGCACCCCGACATCTACGCCGTCGGCGACGCCGCGCTGATGGTCGGCGTGGACGGCCGCCCGCTGCGGATGGCTTGCGCGACAGCGATTCCCGCCGGCCAGTACGTTGTCGGGGCCATCACGGCGCGGGCGCGTGGCCGCGAACCCGAGCCGATGAAGGGCCGCTACGTCGCGCAGTGCATCAGCCTGGGCCGCCGTGACGCGGTGTTCCAGGTGGTCAAGGCCGATGACACCCCGACGAGCACGGTGCTCACGGGCCGTGTCGGCGCGCTGATCAAGGAACTGATCGTGCGTGGCACGGCCTTCACGGTCGGCCTGCGATAGTCCGACCGACTGGCGTAGTCGCCCTCTTCGCGGCCGTTGGGTCAGATCTGACCGGGGGCCGCGAAGTGGGGCGATTGCGCCGGGGTCGTCCGGTGCGGTCAGGTGGCGGTGTCTCGTCTGCGGCGCGGCCACCGGCGTCGAGCGTGTCGGGTCAGCGGCCCTGCCCAGGGCGCGATCGCGATCACGAGGAGCACGCTGAGCCATGGCAGCCGCCACCACCAGCGCACATCTCGTGCGAGCGCCGTCGTCGGCTCGGTCAGCAGACGTGCCGTTGACGACCACACCACGAACGCGTCCCCGATGGGCATCAGGCCGAAGGCGTACCGCTTGGAGCCAGGCAGGCCGATCGGCAGTCCGAGCAGCTCACCTGCGGAGCCGATCGCGGCCGCCAAGTCGCTGTCGCCGTTCACGCGGGCGGCGCCCTGGGCGACGACAGTGGCGGAAAGGCTGACTCCGGCGACCAACGGTCCCGAGTCGACGTCACCGCTCCCGTCGACACCCTTCGGATATTCGCGAATGGCGGGCCCGAAACCGCCTGGATAGGTGAGATATCGGTCTCGGTACCGCGCGTAGTGGCTCTTCGCGAATGCTGGGTCGATCTCGGGCAGGAATCGAAGTATCACTGTCTGTGAGGTTGCCCGGGCGCCGGTCAACATCGATCCGTCGGTCGGTGAAACCTGATGCGGCAGTAGGCCGGTCGCGGGGTCGAGGCGGGTCTCGGCCTGCGCGAGCCAGCGATCTATCACCGCCGTGTACCGCGCCCCGAACAGCTTGTCGTGCAGGCGAAGGGAAGCCACCGCGACGGTCGAATCGACCGGCCACGCCTGACCTCGATAGGCCTGGAGAAACGGTGTGCCGGCCGCGGAGAACGCCTGTGCGATCTCGGCGCTGTGCGTGGAGAACTGGTGCACCGCAGTGGTATCGGAGCGGTCGAGCGACAGGATCGCGCCCCGCAGCCAGTTGGTCCACCCGGCCCAGAACACTCCGTACGCGGGCTGCAACCCGGGGCTGAAAACCGCACGGCCCTCGTCGGATTCGGTTCTGGCCAGCGCCCAGCGTGCTTCGCGGAGCGCGTTGTCACGCAGTCCTGGATCGGTGTGCGCGGCCTGTACCCAGGCGAGACCGTAGAGCACGTTCGAGAAGACGTACCCCTCCGGAAACAGTTGCTGCGCAGCGGTATCCGAGCCGTCGTCGAGCGCGTCACGCACGAAGGCCAGCTGGCGCGCGGTCGACCCGGGCTGCCCGTCCAGGCCCGGTTGCGGCCACAGCAGTCGCCCGGCTCCGATCAGGCACGCCGCCGTCACGATGATCCCCATCACGCGCGGCGCCCAGCGCCGAATTCTCCCCATGGCGACACTCTGCCAGGAATTTGCCGTCAACCAATCGTTGACGATCCGGCATCGTCAACCTATGGTTGACGCATGAGCACTCCGAACTTTCGCCTCGACGACCTCATCGACGGCATCAAGAAGGCCCGCCCCGACAACGTCCTCGACCAACTCTCCGACGCGGTGGTCGCCGCCAATCACCTCGGCGAGACCGCCGACCACCTGATCGGCCACTTCGTCGACCAGGCTCGCCGTTCCGGCGCCTCCTGGACCGATATCGGCGCCAGCATGGGCGTGAGCAAGCAGGCCGTGCAGAAACGATTCGTGCCCAAGGGTCCGAGCGATGCGGCCGCCATGGATCCGCAGGCGGGCTTCGCCAAGTTCACCGACCGGGCCCGGCAGGTGGTCGTAGGCTCGCAGGAGGCGGCCCGCGCCTCGGGGAGCAGCCAGATCGCGCTCGGGCATCTGATCCTCGGCCTGATCGGCCAGCCGGAAGGTCTGGCTGCCAAGGAGATCATCGCCAGGGGTGTCGCACTGGACGCCGTGCGCGCTGCCGCGACCGCCTCGCTGCCCGCCGCCGACGGTGACGTGCCCGCGCTCATCCCCTTCGACGGCGACACGAAGAAGGTCCTCGAGCTCACCTTTCGCGAGGCGCTGCGGCTCGGTCACAACTACATCGGCACCGAGCACATCCTGCTGGCTCTGCTGGAACAGGAGAACGGCGCGGGCGTACTCAGCGGTCTGGGCCTTGACAAGGCCGTCGTAGAGGCCGAGCTCGTCGAGCTGCTGAATCAGTTCCTGGCTTCGGTGCAGGACGAGACCTGAGAACGCGGGGGCGCGCCCGGTGTGTCCTGCGCGCTGGGCGCGACCTTGCACTCTCACCACCTGAGTGCTAAAAATGGCTTGGCACTCGTGACTGTTGAGTGCCAGGTCGGGACGGTGAGATCGGGTTCCATCGACACCCTCGGTCGTCCGTCGCGGGCACCTCCTGGCCAGCGTACTTTGGGGCGATCCAACCTGTGGTCGTCTCGTGTGTCAGCCATAGACATGTGGAGGATCTCAACGCAATGGCCAAGACAATTGCGTACGACGAAGAGGCCCGTCGCGGTCTCGAGCGGGGTCTGAACGCCCTCGCCGACGCTGTCAAGGTGACGCTGGGCCCGAAGGGTCGCAACGTCGTACTCGAGAAGAAGTGGGGCGCCCCCACGATCACCAACGATGGTGTGTCCATCGCCAAGGAGATCGACCTCGAGGACCCGTACGAGAAGATCGGCGCCGAGCTGGTCAAGGAAGTCGCCAAGAAGACGGACGACGTCGCCGGCGACGGTACGACCACCGCCACCGTGCTCGCCCAGGCGCTCGTGCGTGAAGGTCTGCGCAACGTCGCGGCCGGCGCGAACCCGCTCGGCCTGAAGCGTGGCATCGAGAAGGCCGTCGAGGCCGTCACCGCCAAGCTGCTCGACACCGCCAAGGAGATCGACACCAAGGAGCAGATCGCTGCTACCGCTGGTATCTCCGCGGGCGACCCGGCCATCGGCCAGCTCATCGCCGAGGCGATGGACAAGGTCGGCAAGGAAGGTGTCATCACCGTCGAGGAGAGCAACACCTTCGGGCTCCAGCTGGAGCTCACCGAGGGCATGCGCTTCGACAAGGGCTACATCTCCGGTTACTTCGTGACCGACCCCGAGCGTCAGGAAGCGGTCCTCGAGGATCCGTACATCCTGCTCGTCTCGTCCAAGATCTCGACGGTCAAGGACCTGCTGCCGCTGCTGGAGAAGGTCATCCAGGCCGGTAAGCCGCTGCTGATCATCGCCGAGGACGTCGAGGGCGAAGCCCTGTCGACCCTGGTCGTGAACAAGATCCGTGGCACCTTCAAGTCTGTCGCCGTCAAGGCGCCGGGCTTCGGTGACCGTCGCAAGGCCCAGCTGGCCGATATCGCCATCCTCACCGGTGGCGAGGTCATCAGCGAAGAGGTCGGCCTCTCCCTGGAGACCGCAGGCATCGAGCTGCTCGGCACCGCGCGCAAGGTCGTCATCACCAAGGACGAGACCACCATCGTCGAGGGTGCGGGCGACGCGGAGGCCATCAAGGGCCGCGTGGCGCAGATCCGCGCCGAGATCGAGTCCTCGGATTCGGACTACGACCGTGAGAAGCTGCAGGAGCGTCTGGCCAAGCTGGCCGGCGGTGTCGCGGTGATCAAGGCCGGTGCCGCCACCGAGGTCGAGCTCAAGGAGCGCAAGCACCGCATCGAAGATGCCGTGCGCAACGCCAAGGCCGCCGTCGAAGAGGGCATCGTTGCCGGTGGTGGCGTCGCGCTGCTGCAGGCCGCCCCCGCGCTCGACGGCTTCAGCGGCCTGACCGCTGACGAGGCGACCGGTGTCAACATCGTGCGCGTCGCGCTGTCGGCTCCGCTCAAGCAGATCGCCTTCAACGCGGGCCTCGAGCCCGGCGTCGTGGCCGAGAAGGTCTCCAACCTCCCCGAGGGCGAAGGCCTGAACGCCGACACCGGTGTCTACGAGAACCTGCTGGCCGCCGGCGTTGCCGACCCGGTCAAGGTCACCCGCTCGGCCCTGCAGAACGCGGCCTCCATCGCCGCGCTCTTCCTCACCACCGAGGCCGTAGTCGCCGACAAGCCGGAGAAGTCCGCCCCCGCGGGCGGCGATCCCACCGGCGGCATGGGCGGCATGGACTTCTGATCCGCTGATCAGCTGGTTCCAACGCAAGTCACGAAGGCCGGTCCACCACGGTGGGCCGGCCTTCGGCGTGCAAAAACAAAAAGGGGAGTGACAACGGCGGCTTCGCCGAGGTGGCGAAGTCAGCCGACCGGTGTGAGGCGGAGGCGTTCGGCGAGTTCGTTGAAGATGTAGAAGTTGGGGATGGTGCTGACGGGAGCCAGCGACATCCACACGCCGGAGAGTTTGATGCGGATGTGGCCGCTGCGGGCGTCGATGAGCTGGATGTCTTCCCAGGACAGGGCTTCGCTGCGGAAGGTGAGGGCGTCGAGGGAGAGGGAGAGGTCGCCGAAGGGGACGGTTTCGCCGTTGTCGATGGCGGCCACCGCGGCGGGGAGTTGGGTTGCGGTGACGGCGGATTGGATGGCGCGGGCCCATTCACGGGCGCGGGCGAAACCCTCTTCGTCGATGGTCGCTTCGACACCGCCGGGGCCCGACAGCTCCAGCAGGTAGGTGACGGGGGTGGTGTCGTGGAACGGGATCGCGTGCTGACGCACTTCGGTGCTGTCCCACCGGAATCCGGCCACGCGCTGACCCGAGCGGTAGACGGTGACGCCCTGGTCGAACAGGTCGATGCGGGCGGCGCGGTTCTGCCGGTTGATCACCCCGCGGCGCAGTGCGAGCAGGACGGGCGCGCCGGCGATCACGAGCAGTGCCACACCGCCCTGCCAGCCGCCGACGGCCGCGACGATGATGCCGATGGTGGCGATACAGCCCGCGACGATGCCACAGCCGCGCACGAAGGTGTCGTCGGCGGGGGTGGCGAGAAAGGTGTCACGGTGCGCGCCGAGCTGCTGATACTCCGCCATCAGGTGTATCAGTTGGGTCAACGGCACCGCGTGCCGAGCATCGGCTACGTCCTCCGGCCTGTTCGGAGTGATCACTCGTCCCTCCAAGAGGCGTTTTCATCCGCGGCGAAGCGTATGCGAACCGGCGGAATATTGCCACCGGTACGGAGATGAAATTCTGGCCGCGACCGGGCGGAATGGCTCAGCCGATGGCGAAAGCGACGAAGAATCCTGCCGCGGTTGCCATTCCGACCCACCAGCCGCCTTCGCGATAAGCCTCGGGGACGAGCGAGTCGGCCAGTACCGCGATCGTGGCGCCGCCCGCGAACGCTTGGACCGCGCTGATCGCGGTCGTCGAAACCGAGTCGGCGTAAGCGTTTCCCAGCACGGTCACCGCGACGAGCACCGCGGCGGTCACCGCCCAGAGCGCGAAGGTCCGGCCCGCCTCGAACCCGTGCTGCTCGCGCATGAGTACCGCCCCGCTGACCGCTTCGGGCACATTGCCCGCCGCGATCGCGACCACCAACACCAATCCGCCTCCGCCACTGAGGGATACACCCAGTGCGAGGTTCTCCGGCACGCCGTCGAGCACCGTCCCGAGCAACAACGCCCAGCCGATAGCGGCGGGCCCCAGTTTGTTCTCGATGAGATGGTTGGCGACCACGTACACCCCCGCACCGGCGAACAGCGCGCTGCCGGCGAGCAGCGCGCCGTCGCGGTGGAAGGCGGGCGCGAAGAGCTCCTCCGATATCGCCGCGATCATCGTGCCCGCGCCGAACGCCATCATCGCGGCGAGCACGGCTTTCGGCAGCGTCCACCGCAGCCCCACCGCCACCCCGATCAGCAGCGGGACCGCGGTACCGAGGCCGTACAGCAGGGCGGTAGACATGCCGAGAGCCTATTCGGCCGTGCGCGACTAGGGTGGTTGACGTGTTGGTTGTGGACGAAGGCGAACCCACGGCACCGGCGATCGTGTTCCTGCACGGCATCCCCGGCTCGGTCGACTGGTTCGCCGCGGTCGCCGAGCGGATGGTCGCGACCTTCCGGGTGATCCGCGTGGACATGCACGACCTGGGCGCCGACGGCGACTTCAGCGCCGCGGCCCGCACCGCTCCGCTCGTCGCCCTCATGAACGACCTCGACCTCACCGACGTGACGGTGGTCGGCCACTCGTTCGGCGCCGAGATCGCGCTGGAACTCGCCGCCGCGTCGCATCGGGTGGCTCGCGTCGTGGTCGTCGGCCAGGCTCCGGACTACCGGGCCGCGAGCATCCCGACCGCCGCGAGATGGGTGGTCCGTCCGTGGTCGGTGCGCTTGGCGCAACGGTGGACACCCGGACCGGTGATCCGCCTGGCGAACCGTTCGGTCTTCGCGCCCCGATTCCGTTACGACTCGGCGCCCGGCCTGGCCGAAGCGCTGGTCCGCGATTTCCGCACTGCCCTTCCCGGCGGCCTCGCCTACGCGGTGGGCGGCCGTGCCGCCGACTTCGCGGCCGCCCCGCTCGACATCCGCGCGCAAGCCCTCGACCAGCCCGTCCTCGCCGTCCACGGCCGTCACGACAACCTCTACGACAGCACCGAGACCCTCGCCCGCTTCGCCGCGGCGGGCGCCGACACCCACCTCGTCGAGCACGCGGGCCATTCGCCCCAGGTCGAGCAACCGGACGAGTTCGTCTCCGTGCTGGGCGAATTCATCAGATCCCACTGACGGCGGAGACCACGAACGTCCCCGGTGTGCCCTGCGCCCCCAGTGGTCCGCCCTTGTCGAACTGTGAGGAGACGATCAGCGCCTGCTCGCCCGAATGCACCATCGTGGTGGGAACATTCAGCGCGGGATCGTGGAATTCGCCGGTGCGGGTGGCGGTGGCGCCGTTGTCGCCGAGGGTCCAGCGGCTGATGGTGTTGTCGAGGTTGTGAACGATCCACAGGGTGTCCCCGCGCAGGTCCAAGCCGTCGCCGTGGCGCGCATCGCCACCGGTCAGCGCCACCTTACGAATCGTTTCCTGGCCGCCGGTGAGGTCGATGCGGTACAGCTCGGCCGCTGACATGGCGACGACGATCAGATACGTCCCGGCCGGGTCGGCGACAATTCCGTTGAGCTCGAACACCTTCGGCTCACGCGGTCCGAGGGTGGCGGTCAGGTCGTAGGCCACGGTCAATTCGTCACGGCCGGAGCCGACGACCGCTCGGTAGACGACATTGCGCACGCTGTCGGTCAGGTAGGCGGACCCGTCCGCCCCGAAATCCAGATCGTTGACGAAACGTGGTGCGTCACCGGGTACTGCGAACTTCGCGAGCAGTGCGCGTGACCCGGTGTCGTACACACTCACGCCCACACCGGAATCGATCACCCACAGCCGACCGCTCCGATCGACCTTCACGCCGTTCGCTGTCTTCCTGCCGTCGGCGCCCGCGGGCAGGAACACCTCCGCGCGCGCGGCGTCGGCCGTCGCCCGGTAGACGGCTCCGTCCGCGAACGACCCGACATAGGTGTCGCCGTTGCGCGCGTCCAAGCCGATGCCCTCGGGATATACGGCGCTGCCCGGCAGTTCGTAGGCCGTGCTCAGCGTGGGTGTGGCAGGCGAGGTCCCGCACGCGGTCAGGGCCAGGCATGCGGTGGCGACGGCAATGGTTCGCAACATGATGAAGCCTCTCAGTGATGTAATGCCGAACATCAAGCGATAGGCAGTAATGTAAATTAGAGTCGTTATGATCGTCAAGGGAGTTACGAAGTGATGGGCGGATATCATGCACTCATGACGTCCATGCCCGCCGCCGAGAGGCTCGGCTCGTACATCAAGCGCGCCGAGCAAGCCCTGATCGCGACCAAGACTGCCGCGTTGAAACCGGCCGGGCTGACCGTCGCGCAGTACAGCGCGCTGTTGCACCTCGCGGAGAACCCCGGCATCTCGGCGGCCGCCCTGGCCCGGCTGGCCGGCGTCACCCCGCCGACGATGAACACCGTGCTGACCAACCTCCAGGAGCGCGGCCTGGTGGATCGGACCCCGCACGAGTGGCACAAGAACGTGCTGGAGACTCGCCTGACCGAGGCGGGACGGTCGGTGATGGCCGATGCCGACACCCGCGCGATCGCGGTGGAGCGCACACTGGCCGATCGATTCACCGCGGCGGAACTGGCGGCGGTGCAGGAGCTGCTCACGCGCAGCGCGCAGGCACTCGACGAGATCCGCGACAACCTGCCGTGACGAAAAAGAGCCCGCCGGAAAGTTCCGGCGGGCTCGGGCGTAGCTCGGCGTCAGCGCTCGGCGGCGACTTTCACCTTGCTCAGCGTCTCGTGCATCCCCGAGACCAGGTCGGCCTCGAACTTCTCCTCGCCGCCCATGGCGACCTTGATCGTGCCCCGCAGCCAGCCCGGCAGGCCCTTGGCGTCGACGGTGCGCGTCTCGACGACGCGGGTGCCGGTGGCGGTCGGCTCGAGCTCGTAGGCCCAGACCGTGCGGTTCTCGTTCATCCGGAACGCCAGCGCCTTGTTCGGCTCGAAGCGCACGATCCGCGAGGTGGTCGGGTAGACCTTCCAGCCCACCTTGTTGACGTTGACGGTGAAGGCGCCGTCGCGAACGCCGCCGAGCGCGACCATCTTCACGGTTGTCGGGCTGAGCTCGGACATGCGGCGCAGATCGGCGAGTACCGACCAGACCTTCTCCGGCGGTGCGGCGATGTCGATGCTGGCTTCGAGAGTGTTCGGCAACGGTGCCTCCGGGTATGCGTGACGGACTGTCACGCTCAGCATAGGCACCCCCATGGGGACCGGCCTCCGCCCGTAGGTGAATTCTTGCAGGCTGATCGCAACCCGGGCGCGGCGGCTGAGGCAGCGCAGAACCAACCGCGGCGCGCGGAACGCGGAGGCGAACCCCGTACGGCGGGACCCGTGCTCGAATTCCGCATCGCGATCACCGCAGGGGTGGACAAGGCCGTCGGACTCCCGGCGATCACCGGGCTCCACCGGTTCCACGACGGGCCGGTGGCCGGACGGCCGGCGTGGTGGGCGAGCCTGAAAGCAGGGATTGTCCAGGTCGCCGCGCCGCGGGCGGTGTCCTGCGCCTCGGTCGGGTCGCCGAGCATCGGCAGCGCCACGTAGAGCTGTCCGGCGACGAGAATCCCTACGGCACAGATTGTCGCGGCTGTTCTGCCTGTCGGCGCTCACCCCCGGTCCGTCGTTTCAGTAGTCGCCGACGGGCTCGAGCCCGTCGCTCAGCGGAGTGGTCATGGGAACAGGAGTACCCCGCCCAGCGCTCGGCGGCAATGATTTGTCGCACCCTGCGCTGATCCGATAACGCCGTATTCGACTGTCCGGCAGTCACATCGGTTGCCGCCGGATCCGTCTGCTCGTGGGTATCGGCGATCAACGGATGTGAGTACCACGCTTCGGTACACTCACGTTTCACATCGCGGTTGCCCCAGCGCGTCGATGACGTGTCGGCGATGCCGATATTCACGATCCCGTGCTGTCGACGGCTTCGTTCTCATGAGTGAATCGGCTCATGTAGGGCCCGCGCGCGCCCCGAGTTCCTTGGTCTTGTGTCCCATGACAAAAAATTCTAGAAAATTCCTTTAAAACACTCCCACTTCACATTGTCACTGGGTATCGTCCGAGACGGCAAATGGCCAGTGACAACGAAGTCACAAAACATCGACTTGGAGTGACACATGCTTTACAACATCACTGACGACAGCAGCGACGGCAACATCCTGACCCTGCTGCTCGGCCTGCTCACCAGCTCGCTGAGCACCGGTTCGGTGCAGGGCTCGGGCAACTGAGCCGTCTGTAGCCATCTTTCGGCTAACGCGCGGTTGGCCGATTGGGCAGCCGAAGGGCCTGATCCATGACGAGGGGATCAGGCCCTTCGGTATTGTCAGCGACAATGTCACAGGATGCGAATACGGGACGAATGTATGCCGGGCAACCCGTAGAGGACCGGCAACGCCAGCGGCGTGCGCGTTTTCTGGAGTCAGGCCTGACGGTCTTCGCGCGCGACGGGTATGCCAACAGTTCGGTCGGTGCGATCTGTAAGGACGCGGGACTATCGTCTCGGCAGTTCTACGAGGAGTTCACCGGTCGCGAATCTCTGCTGCTGGAGCTGTACGAGCAGATCGACCGACATTCGCGCGAGGCGGTGGCCACCGCGCTCGAGGACAAGTCCGAGGCGACCGTACTCGAGCAGATCGATGCGGCCGTACGGGCCTACGTCGAGTCGATCGGCAACGATCCCCGCAAGGCGCGGGTCGCGTTGGTCGAGGTGGTCGGAGCAGGCCCCAAGGTCGAGAAGTTCCGCCTGGAACTGCGCCGCGTGTGGGGTTCGCTGCTGGCCAGCGCCGCCGAGGACGCGGCCATGCACGGCGAAATCCCGCCCGGCGACTACGAACTGCGCGTGCTCGCCATCATCGGCGCGGTGAACTACGTGGTCGACGGCTGGAGCGGCAGCGACCCACGCCCGCCGCTCGACGAAGTGATCAAGGTGCTGAGCCGGGTGATCCTGGGCGCGGTCGGGGCTTGATGGCGCGGGTCGAGATCGTCCCGATCCAGGTACCCGACGGCAGCACCTTGCCGGTGCGTCTCATTCCGGCCACCGGTGCGCACCGGCATCCGGTCACCCCGGACGCACCACGCGCGGTCGTGGTCATCGTCCCCGGTCTGGCCGTGCCCGGCGAGTTCTACGAGTACTTCGGACACCGGCTGGCCGCGTGCGGATTCGATGTCGCCATCGGCGAATTGCGTGGTCAGGGCGAGAGCACCCGCCGACCCGATGGCGAGAGTACCTACGGCTACCACGAATTGGTCTCGGTGGACTTTCCGGCGATGCTGGCCGCGGTGCGCAACCGGTTCCCCGCCAGCACGCCGTACCTGCTCGGCCACAGCATGGGCGGGCAACTCGCGGCGATGTACGCGGCCAGGGTGCGCGGCAGGCTCGGCGGCCTGATCCTGATCGCCTCCGGCACACCGTATTTCCGGGGGTATCGCGGGGTGTTCGGTCCGGGCGTGCTGGTGGGCACCGCGGCGGTGGCGGTGGCGTCGAACCTGGCCGGGTTCTGGCCGGGGGACCTGCTCGGCAAGCGCGCCTACGGCAGGCAGTCCAAAGTTCTCATGTCGGACTGGGCCAGGCTGGCGCGTACCGGGCGCTTCGTGCCCGTCGGCGCCGATATCGACTACGACGAGCGGATGTCGCGGCTGAAGTTCCCGGTCCTGTCGATCACCGTCGCCGGTGACGACATGGCCCCGCAGACCTCCGCGGATCACCTGCTGAGCAAGCTGCCCGGCACACAGGTCACCCGGTGGTTCCAGCCGGAGGCCCTCGGGCACAACGGCTGGATCACCGATCCGGACTCCACCGTCGACGCGGTGGAGAAGTGGCTGCGCGACCGCTGACCCTCAGGCCGAGCGGCGCCCCTCGATCAGCATCTGGATGAAGAACTCGTAGACCAGCGCGGACAGGTACGCCGACTGCTTGTTGTCGGCGGCGCCGCCGTGACCACCCTCGATGTTCTCGTAGTACCAGACGGTGCGATTCTGGGACTCCAGGAGCGCGGCCATCTTTCGCGCATGGCCGGGATGGACCCGGTCGTCGCGGGTGGAGGTGGCCAGCAGGATCGGCGGGTACTGCTTGCCGGTGTCGGTGTTCTGATACGGCGAGTACTCGCTGATGTAGGCCCATTCTTCCGGCTTGTCCGGGTCACCGTATTCGGCGACCCACGACGCGCCCGCCAGCAGCAGGTGGTAGCGCTTCATGTCCAGCAGCGGCACCTGGCAGACGATGGCGCCGAACAGTTCCGGGTACCGGGTGAGCATCACGCCCATCAGCAGGCCGCCGTTGCTGCCGCCGATCGCGCCGAGCCGGTCCGCGGTGGTAATGCCGCGGGTCACGAGGTCGCGCGCGATGGCGGCGAAGTCCTCGTAGGCGCGGTGGCGGTGCTCCTTCAGTGCGGCCGTGTGCCATTCGGGGCCGTACTCGCCGCCGCCGCGGATGTTGGTCATCACGTAGGTGCCGCCGCGTTCGAGCCAGTTCATGCCCGCCGAGCCGAGATAGGCCGGAGTCTTGGAGATTTCGAAGCCGCCGTAGCCGTTCATGATCGTCGGGCCCGGCGTGCCGCGCCGGTCGCGATGGCGGATCACGAAGTAGGGCACCGCGGTTCCGTCGTCGGAGGTCGCGAAGAACTGTTCGGTTTCGATGCCGGTGGCGTCGAAGTAGCCGGGGGCCTGCTTCAGCGTCACCGCGGTTTCGCCGATCGCGCTGCTGAGCAACGTGGTCGGCGTGGTGAAACCGGTTGTGGTGAGCATGAACTCGTCGCCGCCCTCGAGTGGGTCGAGGTTGGCCACCGAGGTGGACGACATGGCGGGGGAGTCGGCGAGTTCGCTGCTCGCCCAGCCGTCCGGGCCGGGGGTGAGCACGCGGAATCCGGTCTGTACATCGCGCAGGGTGGTGAGGATCAGGTGGTTCTCGGTCCAGCCCCACGATTCCAGTGAGGTGTGCGGATCCGGGGCGAAGAGAACCTCGAATTCCCGAGCCCCGGAGAGGAATTCGTTCAGATCGGTGACCAGCAGGCTGCCGGGAGCGAAGGAGGTCTCGCCCGGTGTCCACTCGGTCTTCAAGCGCACCAGCAGCCAGTCGCGGTACCAGTCCACGTCCGCGTCGGTGGGGGTCTCGATCAGCCGCCACTCCCCGTCGTCGAGCAGCGATACCTCGCTGTTGAAGAAGTCGGTCGACCGGTGCAGATAGTGTCGTTCGTAGCCGGGGTGGCGGTCGTATCCGGCGCCGATCGAGACGTCGCTCGACTTGCCCTCGAACACCGTTTCGGCAGCGGACAATTCGGTGCCACGCCGCCAGCGCTTGGCGATGCGCGGGTATCCGGAATCGGTGAGTGATCCCGGCCCGAAATCGGTGCCGAGGTAGACGGTGTCGGCATCGATCCAGCCGATCCGCGACTTCGCCTCCGCGACGAAGAACCCACCGTCCTCGGGCGCGACGAAGTGCCTGGTGGTCAGGTCGAATTCGCGCTCGACGGTCGCGTCGGCGCCGCCACGGGACAGGTGGATGATGGCGCGCTCCTGCGACGGCCGCAGCACCGCGGCGCCCGCCCACACCCAGTTCTCCCCGTCGGCCTCGGCCAGCGCGTCGACGTCGATCAGCACATCCCACTCGGGGGCGTCGGTGGCGTAGGACTCGAACGTGGTCCGCCGCCACAACCCGCGCTGATGCTCGGCATCACGCCAGAAGTTGTACAGCCACGGCCCCCGTCGGCCGGGATAAGCGATCTTGGTGTCGTCGTCGAGCATCGCCAGTACGCGACGCTCCATCTCGGCGAATCGGTCGGTCGCCGCGAACCGCCGCCCCACCACGTCGTTGCGGGCGCGCGCCCAGTCCAGCGCGCCCTCGTCGGTCACGTCCTCGAGCCAGAGATAGGGATCGGTCACGTTTTCTTCAACGCCGCTCATCCCCACATTGTTGCCGATGCGGCCGATCGCGGTCACACTCGTGCCGGTTTGTGGTTTGCCACGCCAGGGCATCGGGCCTGCGCGCATAATCCCCATACCTGGTAGGTACGGGTAGTGGTCGAGGTTGCCGTGCTGTTGCGTGTTGCCCCGGTCGGGGTAGGGGAGTGTGTTCTCCTGATTCGGTGACCTCGCTACAGACAGCGGTACGCACCGGGTCCCCGACCCTCAACCTTGTCTTGGCCACCTGGGTTTCGGCCATCAACTTCTGGGCGTGGAACCTCATCGGTCCTCTCTCGCCGAACTACGCCGACAAGATGGCGCTCAGCAGTATGGCGGCCTCGATCATGGTGGCGATGCCGATTCTCGTCGGCTCGCTGGGCCGGATCGTGTCGGGCGCGCTCACCGACCGGATCGGCGGCCGGATGATGTTCATCGGGGTCTCGTTGGCCTCGATCGTGCCGGTCGTCGCGGTCGGGATCGCGGGCAGCATCGAGTCCTACCCGATGATGCTGGCGTCGGCTTTCCTGCTCGGCATCCCGGGCACGGTGTTCGCCGTCGGTATCCCGTTCGCGAATTCCTGGTACGTGCCCGCCCGGCGCGGCTTCGCGACCGGAGTGTTCGGTGCGGGCATGGTCGGCACGGCGGTGTCGGCGTTCTTCACACCCCGGTTCGTCCGCTGGTTCGGGTTGCTGCCCACCCATCTGATCGTGGCGGCCGCGCTCGCGGTGACCGCGGTGCTGTGCATCCTGTTCATGCGCAACTCGCCGGACTTCACTCCGAACACCGACCCGGTGCTGCCCAAGTTGCGCGCCGCGATGAAGCTCGGTGTCACCTGGGAGATGTCGTTCCTGTACGCGGTGGTGTTCGGCGGCTTCGTCGCCTTCAGTTCGTATCTGCCGACCTACATCAAGAACGTGTACGGGTTCTCCGCGGTCGACGCGGGCACGCGCACCGCCGCCTTCGCGCTCGCCGCGGTGATCGCCCGGCCCATCGGCGGCGCGCTGTCGGACCGGATCGCGCCGAAGTACATCGTGGTCACCTCGCTGGCCGGGACGGCGGTGATGGCGGTGGTCGCGGCTTTCAAACCGCCGGCCGACGTGGCCTCGGCGGCCACGTTCATCACGATGGCGCTGTTCCTCGGGATCGGCACCGGCGGCGTCTTCGCCTGGGTGGCCAGGCGCTCGCCGAGTTCCAGTGTAGGCAGTGTCACCGGAATCGTCTCGGCCGCAGGCGGCCTCGGTGGCTACTTCCCGCCGCTGATCATGGGTATCACCTACGACGAGGCAGGCCACAGCTACACCATCGGGCTGCTGTTGCTCGCCGCTACCGCGCTGGCCGCCCTTGTCTACACCTCGGTAAAACTGCGCGCCGTCGAACAGTGCCCCGCCGCACCTTGATCCGACCTCGTCGAAGGAGACAGATCCAGTGCCATCCCCAGCGCGAATCGGCGGTGCCGTCGAAGACCTGCTCGTGCGCAGCGGCCGGTTCTTCACCCCCGGTGTCGAATCCGCGGATCTGCGCACTGTCAGCCGCATCGGCGGTCGTGAGGGCGACATCTTCTATCGCAACCGTTGGAGCCACGACAAGGTGGTGCGATCGACCCACGGGGTGAACTGCACCGGGTCGTGTTCGTGGAAGGTCTACGTCAAAGACGACATCATCACCTGGGAGACCCAGGACGTCGACTACCCCTCGGCCGGTCCCGACCGGCCGGGTTACGAGCCGCGCGGCTGCCCCCGTGGCGCCGCCTTCTCCTGGTACACCTACTCGCCGACGCGGGTGCGCTACCCCTACGCGCGCGGGGTGCTGGTCGAGATGTATCGCGAGGCCAAGCGGCGGCTGGGCGATCCCGTGCTGGCCTGGGCCGACCTGCAAGCCGACCCGGAGCGGCGCCGCGCGTATCAAAAGGCCAGGGGGATGGGTGGTCTGGTACGGGTGAGCTGGGACGAGGCCGTCGAGATGATCGCCGCGGCGCACGTGCACACCATCGCCGAATACGGTCCCGACCGGGTGGCCGGGTTCTCGCCGATCCCGGCGATGTCGATGGTCTCCTTCGCGGCGGGGTCCCGGTTCGTCGAGATGATCGGCGGGGTCATGACCTCGTTCTACGATTGGTACGCCGACCTGCCGGTGGCCTCGCCGCAGGTCTTCGGCGACCAGACCGACGTGCCGGAGTCGGGTGACTGGTGGGACGCCTCGTATCTGATGATGTGGGGCTCCAATGTGCCGGTGACACGCACGCCGGACGCCCACTGGATGGCCGAGGTGCGCTACCGCGGTACCAAGGTCGTCACGGTCAGCCCCGACTACGCCGACAACACCAAATTCGCCGACGAATGGATGCCGTGCGCGGCGGGTACCGACGGCGCGATGGCGATGGCGATGGGCCACGTCATCCTCACCGACTACTTCGTGCGCGCACGGGAGCCGTTCTTCGTCGACTATGTCCGCCAGTTCACCGATCTGCCCTTCCTGATCAGCGTGGTCGAACGTGACGGTCGTCTGGTTCCCGGCAAGAATCTCACCGCCGCCGATCTCGGCTCCAGCGCGGAGAACGCCGCCTTCAAGCCCGTGTTCATTGACAGCGTCACCGGTGAGCCCGCGGTACCGCACGGCTCGCTGGGGTTCCGATTCGGGCCGGAGGGCGTCGGGAAATGGAACCTCGACCTCGGCGACCTACAGCCCGCGCTGACCGCCGACGCGGGCGACGGGCGGTCGGTGATCGTGACGTTGCCGCGTTTCGACACCGTCGACGGCCACGGCGAGACGATCGATCGTGGTGTGCCGGTGCGGATCGTCGCGGGCCGCCCGGTCTGCACCGTCTTCGACCTCATGCTCGCCCAGTACGGCGTGGCACGGCCGGGGTTGCCGGGGGAATGGCCGAGCGGCTACGACGATCCCGGTTCGCCGTACACCCCCGCCTGGCAGGAGCCGATCACCGGCGTCTCGAGCGCGCAGGTGATCCGGATCGCCCGCGAATTCGCCACCAACGCCGTCGATTCCGGCGGACGCAGCATGATCATCATGGGCGCGGGCATCTGCCAGTGGTTCCACGGCGACGCCACCTACCGCGCGATTCTGGCGATGCTGCTGCTCACCGGCTCGATGGGCCGCAACGGCGGCGGCTGGGCCCACTATGTCGGGCAGGAGAAATGCAGACCGGTGACGGGCTGGTCCACCGTCGCGATGGGCACCGACTGGTCGCGCCCGCCGCGCCTGATGGCAGGCACCTCCTACTGGTACGCGCACACCGACCAGTGGCGCTACGACGGGTACCGCGCCGACGTGCTCGCGGCGCCGACCGGTCGCGGTCTGTTCCGCGACAAGCACACGATGGACGTGATGAGCTCGGCGGTGGCCATGGGCTGGACGCCGTTCTACCCCCAGTTCGACCGTTCGTCGCTGGACCTGGCCGACGAGGCGGCCGCCGCGGGCCTCGACCCGGTGGCCTACACCGTCGACCAATTACACAGCGGCACACTGCGTTTCGCGGTTCAGGATCCGGACAGCCCGAAGAACTGGCCCCGGGTCCTGAGTGTATGGCGGTCGAATCTGCTCGGTTCGTCATCCAAGGGCAACGAGTACTTCCTCAAACATCTGCTCGGCACCGGCTCCAACGTGCGCAACACACCCGCGGGTCCCGGGCACCGTCCCGTGGATGTGGTCTCGCCTGATCCGGTGCCGGAGGGCAAGCTCGATCTGCTGATGTCGATCGACTTCCGGATGACCTCGACCACCCTGTTCTCCGATATCGTGCTGCCCGCGGCGACCTGGTACGAGAAGGCCGACCTGTCCAGCACAGACATGCACCCGTTCATGAACGCCTTCACCCCGGCCATCGATCCACCGTGGGAAACCAAGTCCGACTTCGACGCCTTCGCCGCGATCGCGCGCGCCTTCTCGGCGATGGCTCGCGTGCACCTGGGGACGAGAACCGATGTCGTGCTCGGCACCCTTCAGCACGACACACCCGGCGCGATGGCCTACCCCCATGGCACTCAGTCGAATTGGCAGACCACGGGCGAGGTGCCGATACCGGGCAAGACGATGAGTCCACTGGCCGTCGTCGAACGCGACTACGCGGCGATCGCCCAGAAGTGGGCCGCGCTCGGACCGCTGGTGGAGCAGAAGGGGATGACCACCAAGGGCGTCACCGTGTTTCCCGATCAGGAGGTCATCGAGCTGGGACACCTGCACGGGGTGATGGATTCCGGTGTGGCGGTGGGTCGTCCGGCGATGGAGACGGCGGAGAAGGCGGCCGAGACCATCCTCATGCTGTCGGGCACCTCCAACGGCAGGCTCTCGGTCGCGGGGTTCGAAGAGCTGGACCGGCGCACCGGGCGTTACATGGTCGAGCTGGCCGAGGGCAGCGAGGAACGACGAATCACCTTCGCGGAGACCCAGGCTCGCCCCGTGCCGGTGATCACCAGCCCGGAATGGTCGGGCAGTGAGACCGGTGGCCGCCGCTACGCGCCCTTCACCCAGAACATCGAATACCTCAAACCGTTCCACACGCTCACCGGCCGCATGCACTTCTACGTCGACCACGACTGGCTGGAGGAGCTCGGCGAGGCGTTGCCGATCTACCGCCCGCCGCTGGACATGGCCAAGCTCTACGGCGAACCGGCGATCGGCGAGCGCGACGGTATCGGGTTGAGCGTGCGCTATCTGACACCGCACTCCAAGTGGTCCATCCACTCCGAATACCAGGACAATCTGCTGATGCTGGCGCTCTCGCGCGGCGGCCCGACGATGTGGATGAGCCCGGCCGACGCCGCGAAGATCGGCGTGCGCGACAACGAATGGGTCGAGGCCCTCAACCGCAACGGTGTGCTGGTGTGCCGCTCGGTGGTGTCGCAGCGGATGCCGGAGGGCGTCGTCTACGTGTATCACGCCCAGGAACGCACCATCGATGTTCCGCTGTCGGAAACGACCGGAACCCGCGGTGGCATTCACAATTCGATCACCCAGCTGCTCATCAAACCCACCCACCTGGCGGGCGGGTACGCCCAGACCTCGTTCGCGTTCAACTATCTCGGCCCGACCGGAAACCAGCGCGACGAAGTCACCGTGGTCCGTCGCCGTAGCCAGGAGGTGACGTACTGATGAAAGTCATGGCGCAGTTGGCGATGGTGATGAACCTGGACAAGTGCATCGGCTGTCACACCTGTTCGGTGACCTGTAAACAGGCGTGGACCAACCGCACCGGCACCGAATACGTGTGGTTCAACAATGTGGAAACCCGCCCGGGACAAGGTTATCCGCGCACGTACGAGGATCAGGAGAAGTGGCGGGGCGGCTGGACCATGAAGAAGGGCCGGTTGCGTCTGCTCGGCGGCGACCGGTTCAGCAAGCTCGCCAATATCTTCGCGAATCCGAAGATGCCCGCGATCGGCGACTACTACGAGCCGTGGACCTACGACTACGAGAACCTGACCAATGCCCCACTGAGCGATCAGATCCCGGTGGCAGCGCCGCGCAGCCTGCTCACCGGTGAGCCGATGATGATCAAGGGCTCGGCCAATTGGGACGACGACCTGGCCGGGTCGCCCGAGATCCTCCCCGGCGACCCGGTGCTGGCGAAGGTGAGCGAGAAGGTCAAGGCCGATCTCGAACAGACCTTCATGTTCTATCTGCCGCGCATCTGCGAGCACTGCCTCAACCCGGCGTGCGTCGCGTCCTGTCCCTCCGGTGCGATGTACAAGCGCACCGAGGACGGGATCGTGCTCGTCGATCAGGACAAGTGCCGCGGCTGGCGGATGTGCATCTCCGGATGTCCGTACAAGAAGGTGTATTTCAACCACAAGACGGGCAAAGCGGAGAAGTGCACCTTCTGCTATCCGCGCGTGGAGGTCGGCTTGCCGACGGTGTGCGCGGAAACCTGCGTGGGCCGGTTGCGCTATATCGGGCTGATCTTCTACGACGTGGACAAGGTGCTCGACGCCGCCGCCGTCGCCGATGAGCGCGATCTGTACGAGGCGCAGGTGGATGTACTCCTCGATCCCGCCGATCCGGACGTTGTCGCGGGAGCGCGTGCCTCGGGTATTCCGGACAGCTGGATCGAGGCGGCGCGGAGATCCCCGATTCACGCGCTGATCAAGGACTTCCGGGTCGCGCTTCCGCTGCATCCGGAATATCGGACGATGCCGATGGTGTGGTACATCCCGCCGCTGTCGCCGGTGGTCGACGCCGTCAGCCGGGACGGTCATGACGGCGAGGATGTGGGCAACCTGTTCGGCGCGCTCGAATCGTTGCGAATTCCCCTGGAATACCTGGCCGGGCTGTTCACCGCCGGCGATACCGACGCGGTGGCGGTGGTTTTGCGCAAGCTGGCCGCGATGCGGTCGTATATGCGCGACATCAACCTCGGACGTGAACCGCGAGCGGAGATTCCCGCGGCGGTCGGGATGACCGAGGAGAAGATGTACGAGATGTACCGGCTGCTGGCACTGGCGAAAATCGAGGACCGCTACGTGATTCCCTCGGCCTACGCCGATCAGGGGCATCAGCTCGAGGAATCCGTAGCCGACTGCGCCCTCGACTTCGACGGCGGACCCGGCATGTACGAACAGGTCTCGGGCCCCTTCGGCGAGACCAGTGGCAAGCCGGTGCCGGTCGCGGTGGAGACCTTCCACGCGCTCAAACAGCGCCAGACCAGTGAATCCGCCCCTTCGACCGGCGGCTCCCGGGTCAACTTGCTGAACTGGGACGGCAAGGGCGCACCGGAAGGCATGTTCCCCGGTGGCCGGAAATGATGCGCGCTCGCGCGGCCCGGCGCGCCGCCGAGCAGCGGCTGGTGTGGCAGGCGGCCTCGCTGCTGCTCGCCTACCCCGACAGCGAACACCGAACGCGGCTCGAACTCGTCACGCGACTGTGCGCCCACCTGCCGCGCGAGCAGGCCCGACCGTTGCTGCGGGTGGTGACAGAACTGGGCGAGCTCTCCGAAGTCGTTGCCGCACAACAGTTCACCGCGACCTTCGACCTGCGCAGGCGGGCGACGCTGCTGCTCACCTACTGGACCGATGGCGATACCCGCAATCGCGGCATGGCGATGCTCGCCTTCACCGAGGCGTACCGCGGCGCGGGTGTGGAGCCGCCGACCGGCGAGGTCGCCGACCACCTTCCCGTCGTGCTGGAGTTCGCGGCCACCGTCGACCCCGTCGCCGGCGCGGCCCTGCTCACCGCGTATCGGCGCGCGATCCACGCGATCGGACTCGCACTGTCGGACGAGGATTCGCTCTATGCCCCGGTGCTGGCCGCGGTGGTCGCGACCCTGCCGCCGGCGACCGAACAGGATCTCGGCTGGGCCCGCAGGCTGGTCGAGGTGGGACCGGCCGCCGAATCGGTGGGACTGGCGCCGTTCACTCTCACCGTGCCGCCGCGCCGAAGCGCGCACGAGCGCGAACCCGCTGTAGTGAAAGGACATCGGTGACATGGCAGCCAACGAGGTGTCGGCGGGCGAGATCTACTGGGACATCGTCCCCTATGTGAGTCTGGCGATCCTGATCGTGGGCACCTGGTGGCGCTACCGGTACGACAAATTCGGCTGGACCACCCGGTCTTCCCAGCTGTACGAGTCCACGCTGCTTCGCATCGGCAGTCCGCTGTTCCACTACGGGATGATGGTGGTGATCGTCGGCCACATCATCGGGCTGGTCATCCCGGAATCCTGGACCGACGCCATCGGCGTGAGCCAGCACGTCTATCACATCCAAGCGATCGTGCTCGGCAGTATCGCGGGGGTCGCCACCCTCACCGGCATCGTGTTGCTGATCTATCGTCGCCGCCGCAACGGCCCGGTTTTCACCGCGACCACGCTCAACGACAAGCTCATGTACCTGGTCCTGGTCTGCGCGTTGATCACCGGGCTGGCGACCACCCTGCTGGGTTCCGGCGCCGTCGGTCCCGAGCACAACTACCGGGAGACGGTGTCGCCGTGGTTCCGTTCCATCTGGATCCTGCGGCCGCGCGGCGACCTGATGGCCGAGGCGCCGCTGTCGTTCCACATCCATGTGACGATCGCGTTGATCTTGTTCGCGATCTGGCCGTTCACCCGGCTCGTGCACGCCTTCAGCGCACCGTTGAGCTACTTCTACCGCCCTTACATCGTGTACCGCTCCCGGGCGACCGCCAAGCCTGATGAGCTGATCGGCTCGCGCCCGGAGCGGCAGGGGTGGTGAGTCACCAGGAGTGGGCGACGTCGACGACCACGCGGGTCGGGTTGTCGAAGGTGCTCACGCGGAAGGGGAGGCGGGCGCGGACGCCGAGGCCGAAGGTGGTCCGGCCTTCGAAGGAGCCGGCGAACGCGACTTGGCGGAAGGTCGGATAGCCGCTCGTCGAGAGCAGGTCGGTGCGGTTCGAGGGGTTGTAGGTGCTGTTGCCCGCGTCGTCGTAGGCGGGGGCGAAGACCGCGATCTGGAGGAACCCGCCGCCACGGAGGGGGACGGTCGCGCCGGAGCCGTCCTGGGTGACGGTGCCGACGTACCCGACGAGGTAACCGGCGGCGGGGCCGGACAGGTCGATGACGAGTCGGTCGAAGCACTCGTGGCGGCCCGCGCGCACATCGGCGACGGTGGCGGTGGAGTAGTTCGGCGACGTCTTGTCCTGTGAACCCCAGGTGAGTCCGCAGTCGGACGGAGCAGCGGCCGCGGGCAGCGTCGAGAGGCCGACGCAGGCGGTGAGTGTGGCGAACAGGACGAGGAAGCGACGCATGTCGCACCGCCTTTGATCTGGGGCCTTCGGGCTAGCGGAGCAGTACCGATTTATCGAACGGATCAGGCATCGCGTTAGCGTCGGTCCGGTGTCGAGTGCGCGGCGAAACGTAGGATCGCAGGTCACGAGTCAACCGGAGGTGGATGTGTTCCTGTGGGAGCAGCACTGCTGTCTGCCGTTGCGGCACACGGCGCGGGTCGCCGAGCTGGCTCGGTATCCGTTGGGGTCGTATCTTTCGGTGAACGTGGGGTATTCGGCGCAGACCAAGGACGATTCGCTGGCGCTGCTGCACCGGTTCCGCGACGACGCGGCGGCGGATCCGCGGTTGCGGCTGGTGGATCGGGTCGGCGATATCGGCGCGCCGGAGGTGATCTCGCTGGCGTTCGATCTGGAGGATTCCGGGCCGCTCGACGGCGATCTCGACAATGTGGAGCTGTTCTACGACCTCGGCGTGCGTTCGCTGCTGCCCACCTACAACCATGCGAACGCGGCGGGTTGCGGTTGTCTCGACACCGAGGACACCGGGCTCACCGGGTACGGAAAAGACTTGGTGCGCAAGCTCAACGAGGTAGGGATGTTCGCCGACGGCTCGCACTGCTCGCGCCGCACCGGGCTCGACATCGCCACGCACACCAGCGTCCCGATGATCTACAGTCACTCCAATTTCGCCGCGCTGTGGGAGCATCCGCGCAACATCAGCGATGAGCAGGCGCGAGCGTGTGCCGCCACGGGCGGGGTGATCGGCGTGAACGGCGTCGGCATCTTCCTCGGCCGCAACGAGCCTGCCGCCCGTGCCGAGCGGGTCACGGCGGTCGCCGATCACATCAGGTACGGCGTCGATCTGGTCGGGATCGACCACATCGGGATCGGGTCGGACTATTCGTTCGACGGCCAGGAGTTCAACGACGAGATCCGCGACAACCCCGGTGCGTTCTCCGAGTCCTACACGAAATGGGGCCCACTCCAGTGGACTCCGCCCGAGGACCTGTTCGGCGAATCCGAGGTGCCGGGCCTGGACGAGCTCCTCGCCGCGCGCGGGTTCACGCCCACCGAGCGTGCGGCGATCTTCGGCGGCAACTTCGCCCGGGCAGCGAGCCACGTCTGGCGGGCGTGACCTGTGCCGAAGCCGGTTGATCGACCCCGCCGGACCGTGTTCGGTGCGCGGCGGGGCGTTCCGGGTCTCGCTCAGGCGAGGCGGACGAGCATCTTGCCGGTGTTGGCGCCGGTGAGGACGCCGAGGAACGCGGCGGGGGCCTGGTCGAGGTCCTCGTAGACGGTTTCGGTGGTGGTGAGGGTGCCGTCGGCGAGCCAGCCCGCGGCCTTGGCGATGTACTCGCCGAAGATCGGGAAGTAGCTGGTCACCAGCATGCCGCGCAGTGTGGCCTCCTTCGTCGCCGCGAGGTAGAGGTCCGGGGTCTGCTGGGCGGTGGCGCCGTTGTAGCCGCTGATCGCGCCGACCAGGGCGACCCGGCCGTGCTGGTTGAGCGCCTCGATGGCGACCTTCAGGTGTTCGCCGCCGACGCTGTCGAGGTAGACGTCGACGCCATCAGGTGCGGCGGCGGTGAGCTGACCGCCGAGATCACCGGCGCGGTAGTCGATCGCCGCGTCGAAACCGAACTCCTCGAGCAGCTTTCGGGCCTTGACGGGACCACCGGCCGAACCGATCACCCGCTTCGCGCCGAGCGCCTTGGCGATCTGGCCCGCGACGCTGCCCACCGCGCCCGCCGCGGCCGAGATGAACACGGTGTCGCCGGGCTTCACCTGGGCGACATCAGTGAGTGCGGCGTAGGCGGTCAGCCCCGTGGTGCCGAGCACGCTCAGGAAGTGCTGCGGCGCGGCGAGTTCCGGGTCGATCGGGGTGACGGTCGCGGCGTCGACGACGGCGTGTTCGCGCCAGCCCGCGAAGTGCGAGACCGTCGCGCCGACCGCGATATCGGCCGAGCGGGAGGCGATCACCTCGCCGACGGCTGAACCGTCGAGGGCCGCACCGAGTTCGAACGGCGGGATGTAGGAAGCCTTGTCGTCCATCCGGCCGCGCATGTACGGGTCGACCGACATCCAGGTGTTGCGGACCAGGATCTGGCCTTCGCCCAGCTCCGGCAGTTCCCGTTCGACGAGGGCGAAGTCGCCGGCGACCGGTGCGCCGTTCGGGCGGGCGGCGAGGTGGATCTCGCGGGTGCGGGTGGGCAGTGCGCGGGTGGCCGTATTCGACATGATCGAGCCTTCTTTCGAGGTCAGCCGGTGTTTCTTGCCGGTGATGACTACGTTATGGCGGCCGAGTTCACCTTCCCAGGTCCGCGCACGCCACCGCCCGGTCCGTTCACGACAGACCGGGCGGTGGTGGTTACTCCTAGTCGACGACGGGCGTCGGCACCAGCGTGGCCGAGCGCTTGCGCGCCACGAACTTCTCGTAGAGGAAGAAGTACCCCTTCACGTACTGCCCCACGAGGATCGCGTTGACGATCGTGCCCTCGCGAATGAAATGCGGTGCGCCGAGGAACAGCAGGCCGATGCCCGCCGACAGCGCCAGCAGCGTGCAGTCGAACACCGTCTTGATGTTGCCCCACTTCCGTCCGGTCTTCTGCTGGATCGTGTTCACGAACAGATCGATCGGCATCAGGATCAGGTTCGCCCGGATCATCATGAACAGGCCCAAGGCCAGCATCGCGTCGGCGAAGACCAGCAGTACGACGTCGGCCGCGTACGGCTCGAGCTGGATCCACTCGGTGAGCCACAGGTTCACGTCGAGCAGCACCGCCAGGACCAGCGCCGGAATCATCGAGAGCAGGTAGCCGGCCTTGAATGCCTTCGGTCTGACCAGGAAGGTCAGGCCCAGCATGATGACCTCGAGGATGAGGTTGTAGTTGCCCTGGCTCAGCGGCGTGAACACCAGCGTCATCGTGCGGGTGAGGCTGCTCTGCGGGGAGATGCCGATCCCGGCCCTGATGGCGAGGCTGAGGCCGAGCGTGAGGATATAGATTCCGGCGACGTAGGTGATCCAGCGGCGGGCCTTGTTTCCGTTGTCGATGACTGCCGCGTCGTTGTCGTGTTGCATAGCGGTGGATCCCTTGCTCTGGTAGCCGAGGCTATTTCATGAAGCCGAAGCGGTCGAGCGAGATGAACAGGGTGAGTAGCTTGTTGACGACCGGCTCACCTTCGTTGTGGTTGCCCAGCTTCGCCAGTGCGTCGTCGATCGAGCGGGTCGCTTCGACGAGCTCGGCGAGGTCCATATCGGCCATCACTCCGTAGAAGTCGAGCGGCAGAACGGCTTTCACCTGCGCATCCTCGGTCACGACGCAGCCGCCGACCAGACCGTCCAGGTGCCGGAGGTTCTCGCGCATCTCGGTACTGTCGCTGCCGACGACCACGAAGTAGGCCGCCGGAGCCGGCCAGAAGGTCGAGACCGCGCCGCGGTCGAGCGAAACGCCGGTGAACAGCGCGTTGACTATGTGGCGCTGCCCGTCGGCATAGCGCTGCACGACCGAGATCCGGTTGAGGCGAACGCCTTCGAGCTCGGGGACGACGACACCGTCGCGCACCGGGACCCAGACCTCCTGCGCGAACTTGAGATGCCCGCGTCCGTACACGTCGAAAAGCAGTACTTTCGCCCGCGTGCCGTCCTCGGAGATCTCGATCGGGGTGAGCTCGAGCTGCTCGGCGCGCAGGTCGGCGAGGCCGGGCCGGGGCTGCTTGGTCAGGACCGAGTAGTCGATGCCGACCGGTTCGAGCAGGCGACGGTCCTTGGCGACGAGCTTGCCGCCCTTGAACACATAGCGGGGGTTGATCGTGGAGAGGCTGTCGGTGAGCACGATGTCGGCGAATCGTCCCGGGCTCAGCGAACCGAGGTCGCGGTCCTTGTGGAACGAGCGCGCGGTGTACAGCGTGCCCATCTTGATCGCCTGGATCGGCGGCATGCCCATCTCGACGGCCAGCGAGATGACCCAGTCGATATGGCCTTGCCGCAGCACCCGATCCACCGAGATATTGTCGGCGCACAGCTGGAAGTTCTCGGCGGGCCAACGGCGTTTCACGATGGCGCGCAGCATCGTTCGAATGACCTCGGGACTGCCGACACCGAATTTGATCTGGGTATTGAGCCCGTAGCGGATGCTCTTCTCGATATCGTCTTCGTTCCAGACGTCGTGGTTGTTGTCGACGCCGATGGCGGGCATGTAATTCAGCAGCATGTCCGACAGTGAGGTGACGCCCCAGTGGCAGTTCACGAATCCCGCGTTCGCGCGTCCGAGCGCGGACTTGCGGAAATCGTCGGCGTTGCCGGTCATATAGGACAGGTGGGCCAGTTCGCCGAGGCCGATCACCGGATCCATCGCCAGCATCGCCTCGGTGACCTCGGGTGAGGTCTTCTTTCCCGGTGCGAAGGCATAGAGCCGGTACGGCAGCTTCTCGTGGTCGGCGAACAGCGCGCGGGCGGCATCGATCGCATTGTCGCCTGCGGCACTGGCGAAATCGAGCGTTTCCCCGAAAACGGTGGTCGTTCCGCTCGGCACGATCGCCTCACCGAATGCCGCCGGATGCGCGAGCTGGGATTCGAAGTGCAGGTGCGCGTCGATCAGGCCGGGAATCGCGTAAAGGCCCTCGCCGTCGAAGGATTCGCGGTATCGCACGATCGATTCGTCGGGATTCAGCGCGATGATGCGCTCACCGTGGATCAAGAGCGAACCGGGGTAAACGGATTCGGTGTGCACATCGAGGATATGCAGATTGCGCAGCAGCAGGTCGGCTTCTTGCTCCCCCTCCAAGATGCCGAAGATTGTCCGTACGTGGTCGTCTTGGGTGGCGACCTCGGTGGTCGAATTCTGCTGGGCCATGGTGGTCCTCACTTCGAAATTCACTGTTGCTTGCCTGTATTGATTGGACGCGACAAACACCGTTGCCCACAAGCATGCGTTTTCGCACGAGGTGTACTAAATTTTCGTACAGTTCCGAGGAGGAGGTGCGCAATGCTCCATTCGCGTTTGCTGCAGTACATCGACGAGGTGGCGCGTCTGGGGTCCATCCGCGCGGCCGGTGCCCGCCTGCACGTGGCGCCCTCGGCGATCAACCGCCAGATCCTGCTGTTCGAGGCCGAACTCGACCAGCCGCTGTTCGAGCGCCTGCCCCGCGGCATGCGCCTGACCCCGGCGGGTGAGGCGCTGCTCGCGCACATCCGGCAGACGCTGCGGCAATACCGGGAAACCGTGGCCGATATCCGCGATCTGCGTGCCCTCGGCAGCGGTGAGGTCGTGATCGCCACGATGACCGGCCTGGCCAGCAGCGTCGTCGCCACCGCCGCGGCGACGTTTCGTACCCGTCATCCGCAGGTCAGGATATCGATCCGCACCATGTCGACCCTCGATATCGTGCAGGCGGTCGAGAACAGCGAGGCCGACCTCGGTCTCGGTTTCAATATTCCGTCTTCCACGCGGCTCGAGACCTACTGGCGGATCAACACCCGGCTCGGAGTCGTTGTCTCCCCGCGTCATCCGCTGGCGGCCATGGACACGGTCCCGCTCGCGCAGTGCACGCCGTTTCCGCTGATCTTCGCCGATCGCTCGATGGTGATCCACGGCATCGTCGCCGAGGCTTTCGCGAAAGCCGATCTCGATATCCAGCCCGCGTTTCACACCAACTCGATCGAGACCATGAAACGGCTCGCGACGTCCGGTGAGGCCATCGCCTTCCTCAGCGAATTCGACATCGCCGAGGAAATGCGCGACGGTCGTCTGGCCTTCCGGTCGGTCCGCGACGCCTTCAGCGACAACGTCATCTCCCTCGTGCGACGGGAGAAACACGGTCACGGCCTGGCCAGTCTGCTGCTCGCCGACGAGATCGTGGGAGCGCTACGGCCCGGTGAGCGCGACTAGCGGGTCGCGGTGGGCGAGGTGCCGGTCCAGCGGTGGAAGGCCTTGCGCAGTGCCCGGTCGTCGGTGAACGCGAGGCGGCCCGCGACGGTGGCGGTGCTGTGTCCCTGGTCCAGCAGGGTTTTCGCCCGTTCGTGACGGAGCAGGTCGAGTTCGTCGCGCCAGGACGTGCCGTGTTCGGCGAGGTGACGTTGCAGGGTGCGCTGGCTCATGGCGAGGCTTTTCGCGACCCGGGGCAGGGCTGGATCGCCCGCGTCCAGAGCCGCGCCGAGGGCGCTGCGAAAGGCGTCGAGGGGATCGGCGATCGGGCGGGCGGAGGCCAGGACCAGGTCGGCGTGGCTGCGCATCAAGTCGGCCAGCATCGGGTCCGCGCGGGTGTACGGTGCGTTGGCGTCGTCGGCGTGGAAGGTGATCGCGTCCGATTCGGCGTCGAATTCGATATCGGCGGTACCGAATACGGCGACCAGTCCGGAGTGTTCGGCCGGGGCGGCGTGACCGAAGCTCACCCGGGTGGGCACGAGCGGTCGGCCGGTCGCTTCGCGCGCCCGGCGCAAGTAGTAGGCGAGCACGTACTCGTTGACCACCGAGGCCACCGCCGGATCGCTGGCCGACGTCCGGTAGCCGATGGTGAGATCCCCGTCGCCGGACAGGTCGAAACCCTCGGTGGCAGCGGTGACCAGGCGGTGGTACGGCTGGGCCGCGCGCAGCGAATCCACGAGTGTCGCACCGGTTGTCACCAGATAGTCCCAGGTGTTCAGTGCGCCGAGTGGTGCGGCGGCGGCGATCGCGGCCCCTGATCCGGCGCCGGGCCGGGCGTGGGCGATCAATTCCCACAATCGCAGCAGTGAACCCATCGGGATTCGATTGAGCTCGCCGCGCAGAGTCGCCTCGTCGATGCCGGCCACGCGGGCCAGCTGCTCCTCGGCGACCGCCGCCTCCCTGGCCGCCTGAACGAGCAGCCGGACGAGGTGGGTGGACGCGGTGCCATCGAGCCGGCTACCGATGCCTTCCGCCGACGCACCACCGCTCACCGGACCGACAGTACTGGGCGCGGTAGTGAGCGGTGGCGGGCCGACGTTGTGCTCAGGCCGAGGTTTCGATGGTCAGGCCCGCGTCGGACCAGTCCTGGATCCCCTCGCGGTACTTGCGAATGTTGGTGTAGCCCAGTGCTTCCAGCTTCATCGCGACGGCCTCGCTGTTGCCGCACGCCGCGTTCGAGCAGTAGGTCACGATGGCGGCGTCCCGGTCGGGGAGCAGCCCGGCGGCGCGGTTGGCGACCTCGTCGGCGGTCAGGTTCAGCGCACCTGGCAGGTGGGCTTTCGCGTAGTACTCGGGGCCTAGGGCATCGAGCACGATCACGCTGTTCGCCGCTATTTCCGCGGCCAGTTCGTCGCGGGTGATGAGTGCGGTCATGGCGTTCACCTCATGTCGTTCGAAAGAATTTATGTGCGTGCACACGCTACTAGTTGTGTGCGCACGCACGCAAGTGGTTAAGGTGAGGTGGTGCCGAACGAACAGTCGTCCCGTCGTCCCGCGGTAGCCGCGTGGGCCGCGCTGCTGCAAGTGCACGCCGCCCTCGTTCCCGAGCTCGACGCCGAACTGCGCAAAGCCGCCGGACTCCCGCTGACCTGGTACGACGTCCTGCTCGAACTGGACGCCGCCGGACCGATGCGGATGAGCGACCTGGGTGAGAAGGTCGTCCTCAGTCGCACCAGGGTGAGTCGCCTTGTCGCGGAACTGGAGTCGAACGGCCTCCTGCGCCGCGAGCACAACCCCGACGACGGCCGATCCGCGATCGTCGCGATCACCGAGCTCGGCAGGCAGCGGTTCCGCGAGGCCGCACCGCACTACCTCGACGGCATCGAACGCCGGCTCGGCGCCCACGCGGACCCCGGCGAACTCGAGGCCCTCGCCGCCACCTTGCGCAAAGTGCTCGGCGCCACCGATCTGGCCGCGCCGCGTCCGCGTCGACGGTGACCGGCGGCCGGTCGGGGCACATCTCACCTATGTGGGGGACGGGTGGGTGAACTCCTCGAAACAGAGTTAGGCTCGGTGACGTGACTTCCCACTACGATGTCGTCGTTCTCGGCGCTGGTCCCGGCGGATATGTCGCCGCGATCCGTGCCGCTCAACTCGGCCTGCGAACAGCGATTGTCGAGCAGAAATACTGGGGTGGCGTGTGCCTGAACGTGGGCTGCATCCCGTCCAAGGCACTGCTGCGCAACGCCGAGCTGGCCCATATCTTCCAGAAGGAAGCCAAGACCTTCGGTATCTCCGGTGAGGTCAGCTTCGACTTCGGTGCCGCCTTCGATCGCAGCCGCAAGGTGGCCGACGGCCGGGTCAAGGGCGTGCACTTCCTGATGAAGAAGAACAAGATCGACGAGTTCGACGGCCTCGGTACCTTCACCGGCCCGAACTCGATCGACGTGGCCCTCACCAAGGGCGGCGCCGAGACGCTCACGTTCGACAACGTCATCATCGCCACCGGCACCACCACCAAGCTGCTGCCGGGCACCCAGCTCTCCGAGAACGTGGTCACCTACGAGGAGCAGATCCTCACCCGTGATCTACCCGGCTCGATCCTGATCGTCGGGGCGGGCGCGATCGGCATGGAGTTCGCCTACGTCCTCAAGAACTACGGCGTCGACGTGCGGATCGTGGAGTTCCTCGACCGCGCGCTGCCCAACGAGGACGCCGACGTCTCCAAAGAGATCACCAAGCAGTACAAGAAGCTCGGCATCACCATCAGCACCGGTGCGGCAGTGCAGTCGATCGACGACGACGGCTCCAAGGTCACCGTCCAGATCAAGGACAACAAGTCCGGCGCGATCGAGACCGTCACGGTCGACAAGGTGCTGCAGGCCGTCGGCTTCGCGCCGCGGGTGGAGGGCTACGGCCTGGAGACCACCGGCGTCGCGCTCACCGACCGTGGCGCCATCGAGATCGACGACTACATGCGCACCAATGTGGGGCACATCTACGCGATCGGCGACGTCACCGCCAAGCTGCAGCTGGCCCACGTGGCGGAGGCGCAGGGCGTGGTCGCGGCCGAGACCATCGGCGGCGCCGAGACGATGACCCTGGGCGACTACCGGATGATGCCGCGCGCCACCTTCTGCCAGCCGCAGGTCGCCAGCTTCGGTCTCACCGAGCAGCAGGCCCGCGACGAGGGCTACGACGTGAAGGTCGCGAACTTCCCGTTCCAGGCCAACGGCAAGGCCCACGGCCTCGGCGACCCGACCGGCTTCGTGAAGCTGATCGCCGACAGCGCGCACGGCGAGCTCCTCGGCGGCCACCTGATCGGGCCCGACGTGTCCGAGCTGCTGCCGGAACTCACCCTCGCCCAGAAATGGGATCTCACCGTCAACGAGGTGGCCCGCAATGTGCACACCCACCCGACGCTGAGCGAAGCGGTGCAGGAAGCGATCCACGGCCTCGCGGGGCACATGATCAACTTCTGAGATAACAGCTGAAACGGCCGGGTGCGCGATCGCGTGCCCGGCCTTTTGGTTTCTATTCGGTCTTTTTCCGGGCGTTGATTTGGTGAATCGGGGTCTTTACCACGATGATCGACAACACCTCCAGGTATCTGTTCCACGCTCGTGTTCGACATGTTTGCGTTCCATGAGATGGTCCCCTCACCCGGGTTGACTCGCGGTGGCGGGCACGGTTGAGAGGTTACGACTCGATGAGCAAGCGCATTCTCGGTTGGACAGCACGATTCGCGGCGGTCGTCGCGGTCGCTGTGGCCGGACTCGGCACGGTGACACCGGCCGTCGCTGAACCTCTTTTCCCCGGTGGCCCGGACGTTCCCGGTGTTCCCGCCATCGTTCCCACCGCATCGCCGTGCCCGGTCGTCGAAGCCAGGGCATGCATGCGGTTGTCGACGAACGAGGCGTGGCTGGTCGACAACGGCCGGGTGATCTTCGGACCCACGCCGATCTCGCACGGCATGGCCGGGTTCGAAACGCCGCCCGCGGTGACCAAGATTTCCTTCAAGCGGGAATTCCACTGGAGCACGATGCACAATGCGCCGATGCGCTGGGCCACGTTCTTCAACGGCGACATGGCATTCCACGTGGGTCCGGTCGATTCGAAATCACACGGTTGTGTGCGCATGACCGAAGACGGCGCCCACCGTTTCTTCGACTACCTGAACCCCGGCGACATCACCCAGGTCATCGCGTAGGTACCCGGACAACTCACCGGGCTGATCCGGCCCGGTGAGTTACCGTCGGTCCATGCGTCGGTGGTTGGTGGGCGGGGTTGTCGGCATCGTCGTGGTTTCGGCGGTGCCGGCCGGTCTGTATGTGTTGGCGAATTCGCGGACCTATCAGGTGGCGGGGCGGCTGGTCGATCGGGTGGAGACCGACGAGAAGGTCGTCGCGTTGACCTTCGACGACGGACCCACCGCGCGGACGCCGGACGTGTTGCGGACGCTGGGGGAATTACAGGTTCCCGCGACCTTCTACCTGGTCGGCGAGGACCTGGCCGCGCATCCCGAATACGGTGCGGCGATCGTGGGCGCGGGTCACGAGATCGGGAATCACTCCTATTCGCACCGGCGCATGGTGCTGGTTTCCGGCGACACCGTGCGCGAGGAGATCGAGCGGACCGACGCCGAGATCCGTCGTGCCGGGTATCCGGGGCCGATCAGCTTCCGCCCGCCGTACGGCAAGAAACTGTGGACGCTGCCGCACTACCTCGCCGACCACGATCGCACCTCGGTGACCTGGGATGTGGAGCCCGATTCCGCGGGGGGCGCGTCACGGGAGGCCATCGTGGGCGACACCCTCGCCGAGACGCGACCGGGATCGATCATCCTGCTGCATGTCATGTACGGGCCCGAATCTCTTGCCGCGGTGCCGGAGATCGTGCACGGATTGCGCGCGCAGGGCTACCGATTCGTCACGGTCTCGGAGCTGCTCGCGCGCTGAGCCGATCCTTGGTCGATGCCGTCTGCGCGGTGGTAGGTGTCCTGCGCCGCGCGGACGGTGTCCATGTTCGATTCCACGACGACGATCAGCGACTTCAGCTGGTTCGCGACCGCCGTGCCCAGTTCCGTGAGCCTGTATTCGACGCGGGGTGGGATCGCTTCGAGCACCTCGCGATGGACCATGCCGTCGCGTTCCAGCGCCTGCAGGGTTTGCGAGAGCATGCGCTCGCTCACGCCGTCGACCCGGCGGCGCAGGGCGCTGAACCGGACCGGACCGTCGAGCAGCGCGACCAGGGCGAGCACCCCCCACCGTCCGGTGATGTTCTGCAGGACGGGGCGGGAATGGCAATTGCGCGCGAAGACGTCGGCTTCCAGCGTGGGGTCGTGGTCCTCGTGGGTCGTCTCGGGCATGCCTCCATCGTACCCACTTGACGCAAGTGCCCACTGAAGGCATAGTGCTTACTAATAGTTAGTACTTGTACCGATGGAGGCAGCAATGACCGTGGCAGTGACAGCAGCAGGCGGAAAGCTCGGCCGGTTGGTCATGGAGGCTCTGCTCGCCGCAGGGGAGCGACCGGTCGCGATCGTGCGCGATCCGAGCAAGGTGGCCGACCTCGCCGCGCGCGGCGCGCAAGTGCGGCAGGCGTCCTACGACGATCCGGCGGCACTCGACGCCGCCCTGGCCGGTGTGGACCGGGTGCTGCTGATCTCGGGCAACGAGTTCGGCAAGCGAGTAGCCCAGCACACCACTGTGCTTCGCGCCGCCGAGCGCGCCGGGGTCGAACTGCTGGCCTACACCAGCATTCCGCGCGCCGACCGCAATCCGATGCTGCTGGCCGCCGAGCATCGCGGCACCGAAGAGGTGCTGGCGAGCGCCGCCGTGCCGACGGTGCTGCTGCGCAACAGCTGGTACTGGGAGAACTACGCCGGAGCCGTCGCGAACGCGGCCCAGTCCGGTGTCCTGCACGGCGCGATGGCCCAGGGTCGTGTCTCCGGCGCCGCACGCGCCGACTACGCCGAGGCGGCCGCGCGCGTGCTGACCGGCGAGGGCCACGAGGGCCGCGTCTACGAACTGGGCGGTGACGAGGCGCTGACCGGCGCCGACCTGGCGGCCGCGGCCACCGAGGCGAAGGGCTCCCCGATCCGTTACGCGGACCTCGCCAAGGACGACTACGCGGCAGCCCTGCGCGCGGCGGGTCTCGAGGAGCAGTACGCCGCCGTCCTCGCCGACGCCGACGCCGGCATCGGCGAGGGCCTGCTGGAGGTGACCACCGGCGATCTGACCAAGCTCCTCGGCCGCCCGGCGACCTCGGCGTCCACGGTCTTCGCGCAGTAGTCGCCGCCCCGATGGCGACGGCACAGGGGTAGCTCACCGGGCGCGGGCCCGGTGGGCGACCACCGCCCTGGTTCGGCCGGAGTACCCGGCGAAGCGGTACCGTCGGGGTTGTGGCTGATCAAAATCCCCGTCGACGTTCGCACTCCTGGCTGAGTGGATTGCTGTTCGTCATGGGCACCCTGCACTTCGTAGCGCCCAAGCCGTTCGACAAGATCGTGCCGCCGCAGCTGCCCGGCAACCCGCGGACCTATACGTACGGGTCCGGGGTTGCCGAGCTGGGTGTGGCGACCGCGCTTGCGGTGCCGCGCACCCGGCGGCTCGGCGGGTGGCTGGCCGCGGCGCTGTTCATCGGCGTCTTCCCGGCCAATATCCAGATGACGGTGGATGTGGTCGGTAATCCGAAGGCGCCCAAGGCTTTCAAGGCAGGCGTGCTGGCGCGGCTGCCGTTGCAGATCCCGATGATCGTGGCCGCGCTGCGCGTCGCTCGCCGCTGATCACACCCATTGCACGAGCTGGATGACGATCCCGTTGGGGTCGGTCATCTGGAAGTACCGCTCGCCCCACTCCTCGGTTTCGATGGGCGTCTCGATCGGGACGCCCTCGGCCCGCAGGCGGTCGTATTCGCGGTCGATGTCGTCGACGACGAACACGACGAGCAGTCCCTCGCCCGCGCTGCCGGCGATACGGGCGGGCTTGAACGAGCCGAGGCCGGTGCGCAGGTAGATCACGTCCATGCCCGCATCGGCCCGCGTCACATTGACGAACCCGTCGGCGGCCATCTTCTCGGTGAAGCCGAGGTGCTCGATCAGGAACTGGGCAGAGGTCTGGGGGTCGGCGACATTGAGCGAGAGAGCGGAAGCGCTGATCTGCATGGGGTCTCCTCGGTAGCGGTGAACTCCGTACGTTGTACGCCTTTACTGTGGGAGACTCCGCGCCGTCTCGCTATATGACCTGGGTCACACGGTCAGAACGTGTCACGCTCGATCCGCAAGGTCGTGATGGTCGACGCCAGACCCTCGTACTGATTGACCAGCAGCACGATCTCGATCAGCGTCCGCTCGTCGTAGTGCTCGGCCAGCGCGTTCCACGCCGCATCGTCCACGTTCCGGGTGTTCACCAGCTGATCGGCGACATTCAGCAGCGCCCGCTGCCGCGGAGTCCAGCCCTGGGCCTCGGGACCTGCGGCAACCCGCTCGATCTCGACTGGCGACAGCCCCGCCTTGCGGCCCAATCGACGATGATGGTCGGCCTCGTAGTCGCATTCGCGCAGCTGAGCGACGCGCAGGATCACCAGCTCGGCCTCGGCGCGCGCCAACCTGCCACCCGGCATGAGCTTGCCGGAGAAATGCAGCCAGCCGCGAAAGAGCCCGCCGGTGCGCCCGAGGGTGCTGAACAGATGCGCGTCCTCGGTGCCCGACGCGCGGGAAAGTACTTGCCAGACAACCCAGTTGATCGGCCCGAGTTCACCGAACCGTCCCGGCGAAACGCGTGGTAGGGGCGCTGAATCCATCTCTGATCCACCTGTCTTCTCGAACATCGTCGGCCAGGATCGGAGCGTACTCGCCGGTATCCGCTCGAGGGGCCACTCCTGTATTCGTGCCGGTTTTCTTTGGTTTCCAGTGGTTTTCGGAACAGTTGCGCGTCATGATCGGTGGGTACCGCAGCGCGCAGCGGCGGTGTGAGGTCGCAGCACTGGTAGGGGAACATCGCACATGCTGGTTCGGATCAGACCGGGTGCCGAGCTCACCGGCGCCGAGCGTGAGCTCGTGGACTGCCTGCGCGCCTATCCGAGTACGGGGCTCGCACTGGTCGACTGCCGGGTGGGTGACCGGCGGCTCGGCGCGGTGATCGTGACGCCGCGCGGGATCACGGTGCTCGAAGTGAAGGGTTTCCGGCGACGGCAGAGCGGGCTGCTCACCGCCGCCGCCGACGGCACCTGGATGATCAGCGACAGTCCGCTGGATTTAGAAGCCGACACGTCGAACGGTCTCACCGACCGGGTCGAACACGGGGTGCACGCGGTGCGGGTCGCGCTGGAGCAGGCGTTGCAGGACAGCAGACACGTCTCCGGCGCGGTGGTGCTCGTGCCGTATCGGGGCGTGGTGGTGCGGCCGGCGCGCACCGCGCTGCGGCCGGGTCTGGACGTACTGGTCGCGAACAGCGTCGATGCGCACGAGCTGCGGGTGTACCTGGAAGGGTTCTCGGCGGGGCCGCGCGAATGGACGGTCGAGCGCGTGCTCACCACCTGTACGGCGCTCGGTGTGGTCGAGGCGCCATCGCGTGCCGAACTGGTCGAGGAGGGCTTCGACACCCATCGACCCGCGCCGACTCCGGTGGCGCGGCAGGTGCGCGTATTCAGCGAGCCCGCCCCGCCGCCGGATCCGTCGCGGCGGGGAAAGCTCGTCGGCATCGGACTGTTCGCCGCCGCGGTGCTCGGCATCTTCGTGGTCTTCGTGGTCGTCGGCGTGGCGCTGATCCAGGATTCGCCGCATCCGCGCCCGATGTCGGATACGTCGCAGACCTCGACTACCCGTGCGCCCACGTCGGCGACTCCGCGCAAGACCGAGTGCTGGCCGTTCCAGACGGACTGCTGATCAATCCCGCACGGCGCGACCGAGTTTGGTGAAGGCGATCGCCTGCTCGGCGCGCACCCGGACGTGCGCGCGGGAGGAGTCGATGTGGGCGGTGAGGGTGTGCAGGGCCTGTTCGCCGTCCCCGGCGAGCACCTGCTCGGCGATGGTGATGTGATCGGCTGTCATGGC
Organism: Nocardia sp. NPDC003183; assembly: GCF_053590715.1. NCBI lineage: Bacteria > Bacillati > Actinomycetota > Actinomycetes > Mycobacteriales > Nocardiaceae > Nocardia > Nocardia sp. NPDC003183. Next base: position 96,961 of record NZ_JBSFTG010000006.1, on the reverse strand, counting down.
CGCCACCCGCTCGGCGGTCGGCACATCCATCGTGCGCACCGGGCGAACCCGCAGGTAGACGGCGGCCAGTGCCTCGGCGAGGGCGGAATTGCCCGCCGCTCTGAGCAGCTCGGTGTGGAACCGCTCGTCGGCGGCGACCAGGTCGGGCCCGGGTTCCGGTGGGGTGTCGCGGTATTCGAGCCAACGGGCCAGCTCGGCGCGCACGGTGGGTAGGTCGTGCTCGGACGGGATGTGCACCTGGACGGAGCCACCCGCGGCGATACGCTGAAAACCACGGGATTCCAGCACGATTCGCAGTTCGTAGAGCTCGTCGAGTTCGTTCAGGCGTGGCCGGTACAGGTAGAGACCGTCGGGATGTCGCTGCACGAGCCCGTCGGCCTGGAGCCGGGCCAGCGCCTCGCGCACCGGGGTGCGCGAGACGCCGTAGCGCTGGGCCAGCCGTTCGGCGCGCAGCCGTTCGGTCGGCGCCAGTTCCCCGGTGGCGAGGTCGTGGCGGAGTTCGTCGTAGACGCGCGCGGCCAGCGGCACCCGCCGCCCGCCGCCGGCGGGACGCGCGTCCTCGCCCGATCCCCTCCCGGCCATGTGCGCCGCTGCGATCAGATCGCCATCGCCGCGCGGACCGCGGATTCCGCACCTGCCCCGCCTGCCCCGGTCGAACCGAGATGCCCCGAGTGCAGCACGTAGTACTGTTGCGCGGCTTGCAGTGCGAAGCCGATGTGCTGCTCCACCAGCAGCACGCTCAAACCGCCGCGCTGCGTCAATTCGATGATGGTGCGCTCGATTTCGGCGACCACCGACGGCTGGATGCCCTCGGTGGGTTCGTCGAGGATGAGCAGCTTCGGCTCGGTGATCAGTGCCCGGGCGATGGCCAGCTGCTGACGTTGCCCGCCCGAGAGCAGGCCCGCCTTGCGGGTGAGCAGGTCCTTCAACGCGGGGAAAAGATCGAGGGATTCGTCGATCAGCGCCTTGCCGCGTTTGCGCCCGTCCGCGACCACCTGCAGGTTCTCGGCGGTGGTCAGCTGCCCGAAGCTCTGCTGGCCCTGCGGCACATAACCGATGCCGCGCTTGACCCGTTGCGAGGGCGAGAGTTTCGTGATCTTCTCGCCGTCGAAGGTGATGGTGCCCGATTTGGTGGGCAGCAGCCCCACCGCCGCGCGCAGCAGCGTGGTCTTGCCCGCGCCGTTGTGGCCCATGATCGCGACGACGCTGTCGTCGGGCACGGTCATGCTGACACCGTGGATGACCTCGGTGCGCCCGTATCCGGAACGGATGTCGTGTAGTTCAAGCATCGGCCGACTCCTTGTCTGTCGCAACCAGAGTCGCGGTGCCCAGATAGACCTCTTGCACTTTCGGATCGGCCTGCACCTGTTCGACGCTGCCCTCGCTGAGGACCTTGCCGCCCGCGAGCACGGTGACCGAGGTGGCGAAGGACCGCATGAAGTCCATGTCGTGCTCGACGACGATCACCACGCGATCACTGCCGATGCGGCGCAACAGGTTTCCGGTCTCCTCGCGCTCCTCGGCGCTCATGCCCGCGACCGGCTCGTCGAGCAGCAGCACCGAGGCGTTCTGCACCAGCAGCATGCCGATCTCGAGCCACTGCTTCTGTCCGTGCGCGAGCACCCCGGCGGGCTTGTCCCGCAGCGCGGTGAGACCCGTTGTCTCCAGGGCCTGTTCGATGCTCGGCAGCACCGACTTGCGCATGCGCAGCAGCGACAGTGCCGAACGCCCGGCACCCGCCGCGATATCCAGGTTCTGCAACACGGTGAGTTGCTCGAACACACTGGCCGTCTGGAAGGTGCGCCCGATGCCGAGGCGCGCGATCTGGTGCACCTTCTTGCCGAGGAGTTCGGTGCCCGACTTCTGCGCCGAACCGGTCGCCGGGACGAGGCCGGTGATGGCATCGATCAGCGTGGTCTTGCCCGCGCCGTTCGGTCCGATCAGGAATCGCAGGTCGCCTTGCAACACCGTGAGGTCGACATCGGTGACGGCTTTGAAGCCGTCGAAACTGACAGTGAGACCACGGATTTCGAGGTAGTCGCTGTCCATGCCCGCGTTGCCGCCGGCTTTGGGTTCGAGTGTCATCGCGCTTGCACCTTCTCCTCGGTGACGACGGCGGCGGGTTCTTCCGGTGCGGGCGGCAGCTTCTTGCGGCTGTCGAGCCAGCCCTTGAACATCGGCCACAGCCCGGCCAGACCGGCGGGGATGAACCCGACGACCACGATGAACAGCACGCCCTGCATGTAGGTCCAGCCCGACGGGAACGACTCCGACAGCGAGGTCTGCGCCCAGGCGACGCCGATCGCACCGAGGATCGGTCCGAGCAGGGTGGTGCGGCCACCGATGGCGACACCGATGAGGAAGGCGATCGACGGGATGACGCCGATGTCGGCGGGCGAGATGATGCCGACGATCGGAGTGAACAGCGCACCGGCGATACCGGCGAGGAACGCCGCCACCACATAGGCGACGATTTTGATATTGGCCGGGTCGTAGCCGAGGAAACGCACGCGCTCCTCGGCATCGCGCACCGCCACCAGCAGTTCGCCGTAGCGGCTGCGGTTGAGCTGGCGGATCAGCGCCACCACCACCAGCAGCGTGCCCGACGCGATGAAGAACAGCATCTGCCGGTTGGCCGGGTCCGACAGCCGGAACCCGAAGAAGGAGCGGAAGTCCGACAGTCCGGTGAAGCCGCCGATGGCCTGCTGACCGGTGAGCAGGATCGCCAGCGCCGCGGCCAGTGCCTGGCTCAGGATGGCGAAGTAGGCGCCGCGCACCCGGCGCTTGAACACGCCGTACCCGAGCACCGCCGCGACCAGCGCGGGCAGCACCAGGATGCCGAGAATCGCCACCGGCGCGGAACTGAACGGCTGCCAGAATCCCGGCAGTTCGCTGATGCCGGAGATCTCCATGAATTCCGGGACGTCGTTGCCGAGGCGGGCGGCGTCGGCGAGCTGCATGTGCATGGCCATGATGTAGGCGCCGATGCCGAAGAACACGCCCTGGCCCAGGGTGAGCATTCCGCCTCGGCCCCACGCCAATCCGATACCGGCCGCCACGATGGCGAAGCAGAGGAACTTGGCCAGAAGGTTCAGGCGGAAATCGCTCAGAACCGCAGGGGCGACGGCGAACAGCAGGATCGCCGCGACGCCGAAGCCGAGTAGTGGTGTGAGCCGCGGGTATTCGCGGAGACGTTCGGTGAGTGCGGTCATGCCAGGCTCCTCGTCCGCACGGTGAACAGGCCCTGCGGGCGGACCTGCAGGAAGATGACGATCAGCACGAACACGATCACCTTCGCGATGGACGCGGTGGTGGAGTATTCGATGAACGAGTTGAGCAGCCCGAGCGCGAACGCCGCGATCACCGTGCCCTTGATCTGGCCGAGGCCGCCGATCACGACCACCAGGAACGCGTCGATCAGATAGCTCTGGCCGATGGTGGGGCTCGTCGAACCGATCAGGGTGAGCGCCACACCGGCGACGCCGGCCAGTCCGGAACCGATGAAGAACGTGCTGATATCGGTGAATCTGCTGGAGATGCCGCTGGTTTCGGCCAGTCCACGGTTCTGCACGACGGCGCGAATCCGTCGACCCATCGGGGTGGTCTTGAGCACGGCGGCCAGGGTGGTCACCGCGACGATCGCCAGCACCAGGATGAAGATGCGGGTCTTCGGCACGACCGCGCCCGCGATAGTGATGCCGCCACTGAGCCATTCGGGCACCAGCACGTTCTTGGCGGGGGCGCCGAAGATGTCACGCGCGGCCTGCTGGAGCACGAGTCCGACACCGAAGGTGACGAGCAGGGTGTCCAGCGGTCGGTCGTACATGTAGCGGATCAGGCCCATCTCCAGGGCGGCACCGAGCAGGCCGCCGATGAGGAAGCCCATCAGCAGGGACACGACCAGCGACACTCCGGCCGACGAGAAGACTTGCTGCACTACATAAGTGGTGTAGCAACCGGCCATGATGAATTCGCCGTGCGCCATATTGATGACGCCCATCTGACCGAACGTCAGGGAAAGGCCGAGCGCGGCGAGCAGAAGAATGGATCCCAGACTCAGCCCGGTGAAGAGCTGACTGATCAGCACGTCCATTGCAGTGGACTCCTTGGAGATGGGGCGATGTGGGACGCGCGCACTGCGCGTCCCACATCTGTCGGGCTGTTTACTTGAGGCCCTTGGCCCATTCGTAGGACTTCAGGTACGGGTCCGGGGTGATGGCCTTGCCGGAATCCCAGACGGTGTAGATCAGGCCGTCGGGGCGGATCTCGCCGATCCGGGCGGTCTTGGTGATGTGGTGGTTGGAGCCGTCGATGGTGACGGTGCCCTCGGGGGCGTCGAAGCTCACGCCGTCGGCCGCGGCCTGAATGTCGGCCACGGCGAACGACTTCGCCTTCTCGACGGTGTTCTTCCACAGGTACACCGAGGCGTAGGCGGCTTCCATCGGGTCCGAGGTGGGCTTGTCGGCGCCGAAGGCCGCCTTGTAGTCGGCGACGAACTTCTTGTTCGCCGGGGAGTCGACGGTCTGGTAGTAGTTCCAGGCGGTGAGCTGGCCCGCGATGTTCTGCGCGCCGATGCCCGCGACCTCTTCCTCGGCGATCGATACCGAAACCACCGGCATCTCAGCGGCTTTCAGGCCCGCGTTGGTGTACTCGCGGAAGAAGGCGACGTTGGAGTCGCCGTTGAGGGTGTTGAACACCGCGCCCGCCTTGGCGGCGCGCACCTTGTTGACGATGGTGGAGAAGTCGGTGGAGCCCAGCGGGGTGTAGTCCTCGCCCTTGATCTCGATGCCGTTGGCCGCGGCGTAGGCCTTGATCTCGCGGTTGGCGGTCTGCGGGAAGACGTAGTCGGAGCCGACCAGGTAGAGGGACTTGATGCCCTTCTGCTTCAGGTAGTCCAGCGCGGGAATGATCTGCTGGTTGGTGGTGGCGCCGGTGTAGAAGATGTTCTTGGAATCTTCCAGACCCTCGTACTGCACGGGGTAGTAGAGCAGCGAGTTCAGGCTCTCGAACTTGGGCTTCATGGCCTTGCGGCTCGACGAGGTCCAGCCGCCGAACACCGAAGCGACACAGTCGGAGCTGATCAGCTTCTCCGCCTTCTCGGCGAAGGTCTTGGGGTCCGAGGCGCCGTCTTCGAGGACGATCTCGATCTTCTTGCCGAGGACGCCGCCCGCCGCGTTGATCTGGTCGATCGCCAGCTTGGTCGAATTGGCCACGGTGACTTCGGAAATGGCCATCGTGCCCGACAGCGAGTGCAGCGAGCCCACCTTGATGGTGTCCTTGCTGGTGTCGACGCAGGAGGCTGCGGTCGAGCCGGTCGACGCGTCGTCGCGCGCACCACAGCCGGTGAGCAGCAGGCCGGCGACGGCCACCGCGGCAGGCACGACAAGTGCCTTGACCAAACGGGATTCAGACATGGGGCGGTTCTCCTCATCAGGTGTAACGGCGGCGCCACACGCGCCACAACGAATACCGCCGCTGTCTGCCCCGGAGACTGGATGTACACCGAGTTGTATACAGAAGCTGTATTCGTGATTCGAGACAGTAGATGGAACTTGTTGCACCCGAATGTCTCTCGGTCACGTGCCCGTTTCGTCTGTTTCGTCCGTGTGAATTGTTCGTCGGCGACAGCTGGAGAAGGGTCGCCTTGCCTACGGTTGCGTAGGGGCGCGCAGGTGCGGCACGCTTCGATTTGTACAACGTCGAGCCGTCGAGCCACACGGCAATCGGCCGTGTGCGGTCAGTCGAGGAGGGCCCAATGGGGCACTACAAGGCGAACGTGCGTGACATCGAGTTCAATCTGTTCGAGGTCCTGAACCTGGACAAGGTTCTGGACACGGGCGCCTACGGCGACCTGGACTCCGATACGGTGCGCCAGCTCCTCGACGAGGTGAAACACCTGGCCGAAGGTCCGATCGCGGACTCGTTCGCCGAGGCCGACCGGCACCCGGTGGTCTTCCACCCCGATACCCACGACATCACCGTGCCCGATCCGCTGCGCAAGACGGTGGACGTGGTGCACGAAGCGGGCTGGTACCGCCTGGCCATGCCGGCGGGTATGGACGGCACCGCCGCCCCGAACGCGCTGATGTGGGCGATCAACGAGCTCATCATCTGTGCCAATCCGGCGGCCAGCTTCTTCAACATGGGCCCGATGATGGGCTCGGTGCTCTACGAGATCGGCAACGACGAACAGAAGCGCTGGGCACAGGGCGGGTTCGAGCGCGGGTGGCAGGCGACCATGGTGCTCACCGAGCCGGATGCCGGATCCGATGTCGGCGCCGGTCGCACCAGGGCCGTGCCGCAGCCCGACGGGTCATGGCACATCGACGGGGTGAAACGGTTCATTTCCGGCGGTGACGTGGGTGATACGGCCGAGAACATCTTCCACCTGGTGCTCGCCCGGCCGGAGGGCGCAGGCCCCGGCACCAAGGGGCTTTCGCTGTTCTACGTGCCGAAGTTCCTCTTCGATCCGCAGACGCTGGAACCGGGCGACCGCAACGGTGTGTACGTGACCGGGGTCGAGCACAAGATGGGGATCAAGTCCTCGCCGACCTGCGAGGTGACCTTCGGCGGCACCGCGGTGCCCGCCAAGGGCTGGCTGGTCGGCGATGTGCACAACGGCATCGCCCAGATGTTCAAGGTGATCGAGAACGCGCGGATGACGGTCGGTGTGAAGTCGTCCGGGACGTTGTCGACCGGGTATCTGAACGCGCTCGAGTACGCCAAGACGCGGGTGCAGGGCGCGGATCTGACGCAGGTCGCCGACAAGGCGGCGCCGCGCGTCACCATCACCCATCACCCCGATGTGCGCCGGTCGCTGGCCATGCAGAAGGCCTACGCGGAGGGGTTGCGAGCGGTGTATCTGTATACCGCCGCGCATCAGAACGCGGATGTGGCGCAGCTGGTGTCCGGTGCCGATCCGGAGACCGCGCACCGCGTGAACGATCTGCTGCTGCCGATCGTCAAGGGCGTGGGATCCGAGCGCGCGTACCAGCTGCTCGCCGAGTCGCTGCAGACTTTCGGCGGCTCCGGCTATCTGCAGGACTATCCGATCGAGCAGTACATCCGTGACGCCAAGATCGACTCGCTCTACGAGGGCACCACGGCGATCCAGGCCCAGGACTTCTTCTTCCGCAAGATCATTCGCGATCGTGGCGTCGCCCTATCCCACGTGAACGCTCAGATCGGCGGCTACCTGGACAATGACACCGGCCGTTTCGCCACCGAGCGCGCCCTGCTGCGCACCGCCCAGGCCGACGTCGGCGCGATGGCCGCCACCCTCACCGGCTACGCCATGGCGGGCCGGAGCGAGCCCACCGAGCTCTACAAGGTGGGCCTCGGCTCGGTTCGCTTCCTGATGGCGGTCGGCGATCTCCTCATCGCCTGGCGCCTGCTGGTCCAGGCCGACATCGCCGCCGCCGCCCTGGCCTCCGACGCCGCACCGCGGGACCGCCCCTACTACCAGGGCAAAGTCGCCGCGGCGAGTTTCTTCGCCAAAAATGTCCTCCCCGAACTCACCGCTACCAAGAACATCCTGGCCGCCATCGACAACGACATCATGGCGGTCTCGGAGGAAGCCTTCTGAGTAGCTATTTGATGAGGTAGGGCGAGACCGAGCTGCGGTGTTCGCTGATGTCGAGGGCCTTGCCCAGCGGCGGGAAGGCGCGCTGGGGGCAGTTGGAGCGCACGCACACTCGGCAGCCCGCGCCGATGGGGGTGGCGTTGGCTTCGCCCAGGTCGATGCCGTCGGCGTAGACGACGCGGCCCGCGTGGCGCAGCTCGCAGCCGAGGCCGATCGCGAAGGTCTTGCCGGGTTGGCCGTAGCGGGTGGCGCGGCGTTCCACGGTGCGCGCGATCCAGAGGTATTTGCGGCCGTCGGGCATCTGGGCGATCTGGGTCATGATCTTGCCGGGGTAGGCGAAGGTCTCGTAGACGTTCCAGAGCGGGCAGGTACCGCCGCTGGCCGAGAAGTGGAAACCCGTGGCGGACTGGCGCTTCGACATATTGCCCGCGCGGTCGACGCGGACGAAGGAGAACGGGACGCCGCGCAGGGTCGGCCGTTGCAGGGTCGACAGGCGGTGGCAGATGGTTTCGAAACTCTGCGAGAAATGCGCCGACAGGCGTTCGATGTCGTAGCGGAAATTCTCGGCTACTTCGTGAAAGTGCGTGTAGGGCAAGACCATCGCGGCCGCGAAGTAGTTCGCCAGGCCGAGCATCGCGAGTTTGTGCGAGGCATCGGAGGCGAAATTGCCCTCGTCGACCAGTTTTTCGAGGAGCGGGCCGCATTCCAGGTAGGCGAGTTCGGCGGCGAGTTTGAAGGTGCGCTGTCCACCGGACAGGTGTGGGGAGATCTCGAGCTGTTTGGTCTCGGGGTCGAAATGGTGCAGCACGCCCTCGCCGAGGTCGATGCGCTCGCTGATCCGCACGCCGTGCGCACGCAGCAGGCGCACGATCTCGGTGCTCACCTCGCCACCGTGGAACCGGATGCGCGCGGTGAGATCCTCTGCGGCGGTATCCAATTCGTGGATGTAGTTCTGGCGCTGATAGAAGTAGTCGCGCACTTCCTCGTGCGGCTTGCTGATCGCGGCGCTGCCGGAACCGTCGGCGAATCGGTCCTCGGTGGCGGCGGCCAGCTGGGCGCTGGTGTTGCGGTAGCGGTTGTGCAGGGCCACCAGGGCGCGCGCCATCGACGGATGGGCGGAGACCATGTCGGCGATCTGCTGGGTGTCGGCCTCGATGCCGAGCTCGGCGTCCATCACCACTTCGGACAGCTCGGCGATGAGCCGGGTGTCGTCCTGGGCGGAGAAGAAGGTGGGGTCGACGCCGAAGACCTCGTTGATGCGCGTGAGCACCGGCACGGTGAGCGGTCGCACGTCGTGTTCGATCTGGTTCAGATAGCTGGCCGAGATCTCCAGTTTCTGCGCGAGCGAGACCTGGCTCAGCCCACGTTCGGTCCGCAGCTGGCGCAGCCGCGCTCCGACATAGGTCTTGGCCATATGTCCAGTTTAGGGGCGGTTTCGCAGGCTTGCCAATGGATTCTTAACAACGGGGCTCGAGCTCTGTGTCACACCCTCGCGATACTGTCGTTGGGTGCTGTTCAGCGATGTCGTCACGGCCTCCGCGGCCGTGCGGGCGACCCGGTCGCGCAAGGCGAAAACCGCCGCGCTGGCCGAGCTCTTCGGCGCCGCGGACCCGTCCGAGATCGGGACCGTGGTGGCATGGTTGTCCGGCGAGCTGGTGCAGGGCCGGATCGGGGCCGGGTGGCGCACGGTGGCCGGGCTCGAGACCCCGCCGAGTGGCGACGCGAGCCTCACCGTCGGTGCGGTGGACGACATCTTCTCCCAGCTCACCGGCCTGAACGGCAAGGGCTCGACCAACCGGCGCCGCGAATTGCTGACCGCGCTCTTCACCGCCGCGACCGAGGAAGAGCAGTCCTTCCTGGTCCGCCTGCTCACCGGCGAACTCCGGCAGGGCGCGCTCACCGCGATCGTGGTCGAGGCGCTCGCACAGTCCACCGGCATCCCCGTCGACGTGGTGCGCCGAGCCCATATGCTCTCGGGCCGGCTGCCCGTCACCGCGATCGCCGCGCTCGCCGGGGGCGAGCAAGCCCTGGCCGCGTTCCGCCTCGAAGTAGGGCGCCCGGTAGCGCCGATGCTCGCCGCACCCGGCGGTTCGCTGGACGAGGCCCTCGCCGAGCTGGGCTCCGGCATCAGTGTCGAACACAAGCTCGACGGCGCCCGCATCCAGGTGCACCGCGACGGCGACCAGGTCTGGGTCTTCACCAGAACCCTGCGCGACATCACCGCGGGCGTCCCCGAACTCGTCGAGCTGGTCAAGACCCTCGACTGCGCCACCGTGGTCCTGGACGGCGAAACCCTCGCCCTGACCGACGCGGGCCGCCCGCGCCCGTTCCAGGAGACGATGAGCAGGTTCGCGACCATCGGCGATCCACGCCGGTTGCACCCCTATTTCTTCGACTGCCTGCACCTGGACGGCATCGATCTGATCGACGAACCACTGCGCATCCGGCGCACCGCGCTGGAGCGGGTCGCGGGCGATCACAGCATTCCCGCGCTCATCGCGCCGACCCCAGAGGCCGCCGCCGACTACTACGACGACGCACTGGCGGTCGGCAACGAGGGCGTGATGGTCAAGGCGCTGGATGCCCCGTACGCCGCGGGCAGGCGCGGCAAAGCCTGGCAGAAGATCAAACCCGCGCACACCCTCGACCTACTGGTGATCGGCGCCGAATGGGGTTACGGCCGCCGCACCGGGTTCCTGTCCAACCTGCATCTGGCGGCCCGCGATCCGGAGACCGGTGAGCCGGTGATGGTCGGCAAGACGTTCAAGGGCCTCACCGACGAACTGCTGCGCTGGCAGACCGAGGAATTCCCGCGCCACGAAACCCACCGCGACGGTCAGGCCGTGTACCTGCGTTCCGAACTCGTCGTCGAGATCGCGCTCGACGGCGTCCAGACCAGTACCCGATATCCGGGCGGAGTCGCGCTGCGCTTCGCCAGGGTGGTGCGGTACCGGCCGGACAAGGAACCGGCGGAGGCCGACACCATCGAGGCGGTGCGCGCGCTCGGCATGGCCGCCGGCTGAGCTCAGCCGCTGGTCGTGCGACTTACCCGCAACAGTTTGGCAATCCGGCGGCAGCATACGACACACTGTTCCGGTGAGCGCCGAACTAATGGTCCTGTTGATCGTCATCGTCACAGCTCTCGCGTTCGACTTCACCAACGGATTCCACGACACGGCCAACGCCATGGCGACCTCGATCGCCACCGGTGCGCTGAAGCCGAAGACGGCAGTCGCGCTCTCGGGCGTGCTGAACCTGATCGGTGCGTTTCTGTCGGTATCGGTCGCGGCGACGGTGGCGAAGGGGATCGTCCAATTGGACGATGTGGGCGGGCAGGACCTGCTGGTCATCGTCTTCGCCGGCCTGGTCGGCGGCATTCTGTGGAACCTGTTGACCTGGCTGCTCGGCCTGCCGTCGAGTTCCTCGCACGCCCTGTTCGGCGGCCTGATCGGGTCGACGATCGCCGCGCTGGGCTGGAACGGGGTGATCTGGGCATCGGGGTCGGACGGGGTGCTGATCAAGATCGTGCTGCCCGCGCTGCTCGCGCCGGTGATCGCGGCCATCGTGGCGGCCATCGGCACGTTCCTGGTGTACCGGATCACCCACGGCGTCGACCGGGAGAAAACCGAAGAGGGCTTCCGCTGGGGCCAGATCGGTTCGGCCTCCCTGGTCTCGCTGGCGCACGGCACCAACGACGCGCAGAAGACGATGGGCATCATCTTCCTCGCGCTGGTCGCCTACGGCTCGCTGGGCAAAGACGACCACATGCCGCTGTGGGTGATGGCCGCCTGCGCCGTCGCGATCGCCCTCGGCACCTATCTCGGCGGCTGGCGGATCATCAGGACCCTCGGCAAGGGCCTGGTCGAGATCGAGTCGCCGCAGGGCTTGGCCGCCGAGTCGACCTCGGCGGCGATCATTCTCACCTCGGCGCACTTCGGTCTGCCGCTGTCGACCACGCAGACCGCGACCGGTGCGATCCTCGGTACCGGCATCGGCAAGGGCGCCGAGGTGCGCTGGCGGGTGATGGGCCGGATGGCTGTGGCCTGGCTGCTGACCCTGCCGATGGCGGGCATCGTCGGCGCGATCTGCTGGGCGATCGCCAACGTCATCGGTGGACTCCCCGGCGTGCTCGTGGTGTTCGGCCTCCTGATCGCCGGGGCGCTCGGAATCTATCTCCGGTCGCGCCGTGACCCGGTCGGCACTCACAATGTGAACGAATGGCCCGATGGCCATCAGCCACCCACCTCGGCACAGGCGCCGATCGACCAGAACCATGCCGGGTAGAGGGGAGCGATCGTGCACACCGTGATCACCAATCTGAGTTCACTGTGGGAAGTGGTGCTCGCCGCGCTGATCTTCGGCGCGGGTGTGCCCGCGGTCTTCGCCTTCGCGGTGCGGTGGTGGGGCAATGCCGAGACCGTCGACGCCGAGGGCCGAGTCCGGCGCAACTATCCGGCGCTGGCGGGCGCGGTGACCTGTCTGGTCCTCATCGTCGTCGTGGTGATCACCGGAATCCTGTTCACCGCCAAGGCGTTCATCGCCCACCAGTTCGGCATCCACCTGTTCGGCCAATCATGAGTGAGGAAGCCATGACCGATCCGAACCCCACCCCCGCGACCCCGCCGGTCCGTGGCAACCTGCTCTCGCGGGTGCTCGGGTGGCTGCGCGCGGGCTATCCACAGGGCATTCCCCAGTCCGACTATGTCGCCTTGTTCGCCGTGCTGCACCGCCACCTCACCGACTACGAGGTGACGGTGATCGGGGAGAAACTGGTGGAGGCGAATCCGAATCGGGAATCGATCAGCGAGGCCGAAATCGCGGCCGCCATCGCCGATTTCGCGAAGCAGCAGCCCGCGCCCGACGACGTCTCGCGGGTGGCTTCGCATCTGGCCGCCGGTGGCTGGCCGTTGGCCGAACCGCTCGACGACGGCGAACCCACTACCGAACAGAATTGATCATCGCCAGTTCGACAATTCCGATACGCCAGCGGAATTCGCTCGCGGCGACAATGGCGAATCGCCCGGCTGCCCGGCCATCGCGCGCTAGCATGCATCCGTGGTTCGGCGTGCGGATGTAACCGATAGTGGTCGTAGTTACGGTGGATTGTCGCGCCAGCAGCGAGTCGCGCTACGCCGCAACAGGTTGACCGACGCGGCGCTGGAACTATTCGGTACCCAGGGATATTCGTCGACCTCGATCGAGCGGCTGTGTTCGACCGCGAATGTGTCGACCCGCAGTTTCTACGAAGACATCGGTAGCCGTGAGGCATTACTGATCGCACTCGTCGACCGGTTGAACGCGGCCGCGTTACGGCGCCTCGACGAGGCATTGGAGCACACCAGCGAACAGCCGCTGGTGGTCCGCGTGGTGGAGAGTTTCCGTGCGTTCCTCGCGGTGACCTGCCGTGATCGCCGGGCGGCGCGGGTGTTCTATGTCGAGGTCGTCGGGGTGAGTCCGGTGGTGGAGGAATGGCGGCGCGCGCAGCGGCGGTCGATTTCGGCACTGCTCACCCGGGAAGCGCAGCGCGCCGCCGAACGGGGCGAAGCGGAATCGCGCAGCCTGCACCTGTTCGGCCTCGCGGTAATCGGCGCCGTGAATTCCCTCGCCCAGGAGATGGTGCACGCCACCGTTCCCGGCGACGCGATCTCGGTCGACGAGATCTGCGAGGAGATCGCCTATTTCATCCGCTCCGGGCTCACGGTGCGCACCGCGGTCGCGCCCACCACGTAGCTGCCGGCAACGCAGAAACGGGAGGCATCCGAATCCGGATGCCTCCCGTTTTCAGTGGGAAATCAGATACCCATGCCCTGTGCGAGCAGCGGCCACGACTCGTGCAGCGCCTGCTCCCAGTACGGCCAGTAGTGGGTGCCCATCGGGGTGAACTGGTAGGTCGCCGGGATACCCAGCGAGTCCAGCTTGGTCTTCAGGTTCTGGCTGCAAGCGTTGGTCGCCGCTTCGATGCCGATACCGAGACCGAGGTTGATCACGCCCATCGGGCCGGGCGAACCGTTGAGGTAGTAGGCCACGTCGGCGTTGGTCGGCATGCCGCTACCGCTGGAGATGTAGAGGTTGGTGCCGCGCAGCTTCTCCGCGTTGATGACCGGGTCGTTCTCGACCCACGCGGGATCGTTGTCCGGGCCGTACATGTTCGCGGTCTTGCCACCGGCCCAGGTCTCCACGGAGAACTTGACGGCCTGCTTGCCCATCGGGTCGGCGATCTGCGCGCAGCCACTGTAGGCGGCGACGGACTTGAACAGACCCGGGTTGGCCTCGGCCAGCTGCAGCACCGAGGTGCCGGAGGTGGACAGGCCGGCCAGCGAGTTCAGGCCGGTGGAGTTCAGTGCGCCGTCGAGCAGCGGCGGGAGCTCCTGGGTGAAGAAGGTGCTCCACTTGTTCAGGCCCAGCTTCGGGTCTTCGGCTTTCCAGTCGGTGTAGTAGCTGCCGCGGCCACCGATCGGCTGGATCACATTGACCTGCTTGTCGGCCAGGAAGCTGAGCGCCTGGGTCTGCGCAGCCCAGCTGGCGGTGCCCTCACCGCCGTCGAGGCCGTTGAGCATGTAGAAGTTGGGGGCCGGCTTGGACTCGTCGACGGGACGCTGCACGTCGATCGTGATGTCCTTCTTCATCGCCGCCGAGTACACCTTCAGATGCCACACGCGTCCGTCTTTGACGATGGACGACACGGCTGAGGGCTTCTCGGGTTCGGCGGTCGCGGCGCCACCGGCGACAACGGCCACCGACAATGCGGCGGTCAGAGCCACGGCGGTGGTGCGCAGCGCGGCCACGGTACGTAGTGCAGAGAGCTTCATCGAACAGTCGGTTCCAGTCCACGGGCCCTGTCGGGCACGTCATCGCAGTGCTTCCCCCGGTCGCCGAGAGCATATGCGCTCGACGCCTGCAGGGCTGTCAGATCCTCCGACACTCTATGTCCTCTCACAGGACCGAATCGTTACCGGTTCACTTTTATGGTGACCTCGAGCACGGTTTACGGGGGCGCAATCTGGGCTGTGATTCGGAAATGCCGCCGCAACCAGGCGCTCTTATGGTGACGAGCATGGGTAAGGAAATCCCCGGTAGCGCGACCACCGGGATCGAGATCAGTGGGTTGAGCAAGACCTTCACAGTGGGCCGCAACACTGTCGACGCGCTGGACTCGGTCGATTTGCGGACTTCTCACGGCGCATTCCTGTCATTGCTCGGGCCCTCGGGCTGCGGCAAATCGACGGTGTTGCGGATTCTGGCCGGCCTGGACGAGCCGAGTGCGGGTACCGCGCGGATCAACGGTATGTCCCCGGAACAATTGCGCGGTGGCGCCGAGCTCGGTATCGCGTTCCAGGATTCGGCGTTGCTGCCGTGGCGCAGTGTGGAATCGAACATCCGGCTGCCGTTGCAGGTGGCCGGGCTGCCCGCCGAACCGGACCGGATCGCCGAACTGATCGCGCTGGTCGGGCTGGAGGGGTTCGAGAAGGCCAAGCCCGCGCAGTTGTCCGGCGGTATGCGCCAACGGGTTTCGATCGCGCGAGCGCTGGTCGTGCAGCCGTCGGTGCTGTTGCTCGACGAACCGTTCGGCGCGCTCGACGACATGACCCGCCAGCGCTTGAACCTGGAACTGCTGCGCATCTGGACCGAGAAGCCCGCGACCACACTGATGGTCACCCACGGCATCGGCGAGGCGGTGTTCCTGTCCGACGTGGTGGCGGTGATGAGTCCGCGACCGGGCCGGGTGCTGGAACTGGTCGAGATCGACCTGCCGCGTCCGCGCACACCCGAGATGATGCGCACACCCGAATTCCACAAGCTCTGTGACTACCTGTCGGAGCTACTCTTCGGGCGGGGTGGGGTGGCATGAGTGTGGTGACAGCCCGGCGGATCCCGGCCGACCTGGGCCGGGTGGCCGGGGCACTGGGTGTGGTGGTGCTGATCGCCCTGTGGTGGGCGCTGGCCGCCGCCGGAACCGCGGGCGGGACGATTCCCTCACCGGGGCGGGTCCTTTCGACCATGTGGTCGGACGGGTGGGGCCTCTACGGGCCCAACTTCCAGGTCACCGCGATCGGGGCGTTGCAGGGCTTCCTCTGGGGCAACGTGCTCGCGATCGGGGTCGCGGCGCTGATCATGCTGGCGCCGCGGATCGAACCCCTCGCGACCCAGCTGGCCATCCTGAGCTACTGCACGCCGCTGGTGGCGCTGGGCCCGATCATCCTGGTGGTGTTCGGCGGGCGCACGCCCACGGTGTTCCTGGCCGCGATGTACTGCTTCTTCACCACCATGGTCGGCGCGGTGAGTGGATTGCGCTCGGCCGATCCAGCGAGCCTGGATCTGGTGCGCGCCTACGGCGGTGGCCGCTGGCAGCAGCTGTATCGGGTGCAGGCCATCGCCGCGCTGCCGAATACGTTCGCCGCCTTGAAGATCGCCGCGCCGTCGGCGGTGCTCGGGGCGATCATCGGTGAGTATCTGGGTGGCGTCGACAGCGGCATCGGAGTCGCGCTCACCGCGGCCCAGACGGCCTACAACGTGCCACGCACCTGGGGCATGGCGATCGCCGCGGCCGCGCTGGCCGGGCTCGGGTACCTGCTGGTGGCGGGCGCGGCCCGCCTGATCACGCCGTGGACGACGGTGGAGGAGGGGCGATGACCACCACCGTCGCGCGCCGGATCGGCCGCTTCCTGCTGCCGCTGGCGACGTCGCTGATTCTGTTGCTCGTCATCTGGACGCTGTTTCTTCGCCTGTTCCCGCAGATCGGGCCGCGAGTGGGCAAGACGCCGTCGGATGTGTGGGCCTATCTGGTCACTTCGGCGGGTGCGCCTGCGGCGCGGCAGGCGATCTTCGACGACCTCGCGATCACTCTCGGTGACGCGGCTTCGGGGTTCGTCGTCGGGATGCTCGGCGCGATCGGCGTGGCCGCGCTGTTCGTGCTGTATTCGGCTGTGCGGCAGACGTTCATGCCGGTCGCGATGCTGTTGCGGTCGGTGCCGCTGGTCGCCCTGAGTCCGATCGTGGTGCTGATCTTCGGCCGAGGCACGGCGGGGGTGACGGTGCTGACGGCGATCGTCGTGTTCTTCCCCGCCCTGGTGATGATCATGACGGGCCTGCGCGAAGCGCCCAGGCAGGCAATGGAATTGGTGACGGCCTACGGCGGCACACGGTGGACGCGACTACGGATGGTCGCGGTGCCCGCCGCGCTGCCGTCGGTGTTCGCCGCGGCCAGGGTCTCGGTGCCCGGCGCGTTGATCGGCGCCCTGCTGGGTGAATGGCTGGGCAGTGGAACAGGATTGGGCGCGAGCCTGGTACGGGCCATCCCGATGTTCCAGTACAACCGGCTGTGGGCGTCGATCGTGGTGGTCACGGTGGTATCGGTGTTGCTGTACGCGATCGTCGGCGTGATCGAGAACGTGGTGCTCGCGCGCTTCGGCCCGAGCGCCGGAAAGTAAGGAATAGCGGCGGAACGTGGCGGCAAAGAGAACGAAACGCATCGAACCTACATTTTGCGTATGAACAGTATCGACCGTCGTTCCTTTCTCCGCTTTTCCGCATTGACCGGCGCGGCGCTCGGCGGCGCCGGGCTGCTCGCCGCCTGCGGCGGTAGTTCGGCCACTTCCTCGAACGGCTCGACCGACGACGGCTCGAAATTCGGCAAGGTCGCTGTCCAGTTGTCCTGGATCAAGAACATCGAATTCGCGGGTGAGTATTTCGCCGATTCGAAGGGCTATTTCAAGGATGCGGGATTCGGTGCGGTAGATCTCGTCGCGGGTGGCGCGGCGTCGACTTCGGTGGAAGCCGGTCTCGATACCGGCAAGATCTGGCTCGGCCTCTCCGCGCCGCAGACCACCGCGCCCGCCGTGCTGGAAGGACTACCCGCCAAGATCGTCGGCGCGACCTATCAGAAGAACCCGTTCGCGATCGTGAGTTCGGCGGGCAAGCCGATCACATCACCCATGGAGATGAAGGGCCGCAAGATCGGTGTGCAGGACACCAATCAGCTCATCTTCAGCGCCCTGCTGGCGGCCAACGGCATCAGTCCCGGCGATGTCACCGTGGTGCCCGCACAGTTCGATCCGACCCCGCTGGCCAACGGCGAGGTCGACGGCTGGGTGAGTTATGTGACCAACGAGCCGATCACCCTGGCTGCCAAGGGCTTCGCCAACGACCACTTCCTGTTCGCCGACTTCGGTCTGCCGCTGGTCGCGGAGACATTGACGGTGAGCCAGCACACCATCGACAACGAGCGCGACAAGCTCAAGGCCTTCCTGACCGCCCAGATCAAGGGCTGGAAGGACGCTGTCGCCAACCCCGCCGAGTCTGCGCGGTTGGCCGTCGAGGTCTACGGCAAGGACCTGAAACTCGACCTCGCCGAGCAGAGCAAGGAGGCCATCGCGCAGAACGACCTGGTCGTCTCGGCGTCGACCAGGGCCGACGGCCTGTTGACGATGTCGGACGCGCTGATCGAGCAGAACATCGCCGCGCTGCGTACCGCCAAGATCGACATCAAGGCCGGCCAGCTCTTCGACCTGTCCGTCCTGCGTGAGGTGTACGCCGAGAACCCGGGCCTGAAATAAGAACCCGGTCGGCGCCGCGAAGCCGTGGCGCCGACCGGTACATCAAATGGCCATACCCACAGCGGCTGTCGACCCGTAGTCGCGCTGAGCCGCGAGGCGAAGGCCCGCGCGGGAGGCGAGGAAGTCGGCGGTGATGAAGACGGCGGTCTCGGCGGGAGTGCGCGGGCCCGCTTCCAGGCCCGCGGGTACGTGCACGCGCGACAGGGTCGGCTCGTCGAAGCCGCCCGCGCGCAGGTCGTCGAGGCGACGAGCCTGGTCGGCAGGGGTGCCGAGGGCGGCTAGGTAGCCGAGCTCGGGTAGTCGTAACGCGACGGTGAGCAGCGGGATCTCGAAGCGCGGCTCGTTGGCCAGCACGACGATGGCGGTGCTGTTGTCGACCTCGCCCGCGGCCGAGAGGGTGTTGAGGTAGCGATGCGGCCAGTCGACGACCACTTCGGCGCCCGGGAACGAGGCCGGGTCGGCGAACTCGGGACGCGAGTCGCAGATGGTCACCCGGTAGCCGATCATCCGCGCCTGCGCGACGAGCGTGGCCGCGTAGGCGTTGGCGCCGAAGATGATCAGGCGCGGCGGCGGGCAGTACGAGGCGACGAACAGATCCGACTCGGGCAGCGCTACGAGTTCGGTTGCGTGCTTGCGATCGGTGACCAGATGCTGGCCGATGACATCGGGATCCTGATTCCACACCACGGTGAACACGGTGACCCGGCGATGGGCTTGGATATCGGCGGCGATAGTGGGGAATTCGGGAAAATCGCGGCAGGAGAACGGTTCTACGAAGATATCGACGAGCGTTCCGTCGTCGGCGCTCGATTCCAGACCGGTGAGCATGCTGTAGCGACGCAGTTGCCGGACGCCGGTGCGACCCGCTTCCAATGCCGCGTCGTAGACGGTCTCTTCCAGCCGTCCGGAGGCGATCGATCCGAAGACGCCACCGTTGGGGGTGACGAGCATCGAAGAGCCGATGGGCAGGGAATTGGTGCCGATGGTACGGACCACGGTGGCGAGGCCGCCCGTACGGCCCGAATGCCACACTCGCAGAAGGTCATCGACGATATCGCGCATATCTCACAACTCCGATCACCGTGCGCCGACTTCCGGGAAATCGCGATCGGTCCCTGTCGCCAAGTCGTCGCACGTGACGCACACCATATCCTGTCGACCGCCCAAATAGGAACCGGCCCCGATATCGCCTGCGGCTACTTCGGAAATGGCTTCCCAGTGCTTGTTCTCGATCACAACGGGGTGTCCAGGTGTGTTGTGAAACACAGCACGGGCAAGTCCGCTCTTGCTCGCGCGCGCCGCGGCGAGCACTCTGGCGACCACATCGCCCCCGATATCGGGGATGTCGACGGGCAGAAACGCCACGTAACGGGTGTCGGTTTCTGTGGCGGCGCGCAGGCCCTCGCGCACCGTCGCGGAGAGTCCGGTCGCCCAGTCGGCGACCCACCGGCATCGGGTGCCGTCGGGCAGTCCGAGGGCGGCCGGATGGGGTCCGGTCGCGCCGAGCATGACGACCACCGGATCGCAGCCGCCGTCGCGCAGGGCGGTGATCGCCGAACGCAACCAGGCGCCGTCCTCGGCGAGTGCCTTGGGTTTGCCGTATCGCGTGCCCGCACCCGCCGCGAGGACGATGCCCGTGCACGAGGCGTGCGCGGAACGGTCGAGTGGAGGCATGTGAGCGAAGGTAATGACGCAATGTTGCCGGTCGATTACAGCAGGGGAGCGCACCGGCGACGACACGCCGACGTGATGGACTGCACATCGGTGGCGGCGGGCCGGGGATCGCGCGATGCTGGATCGATGACGAGCGAAGGGCTGAGCCTCGCGGGTTTCAACGATCTACCTGCGAAGACTGCCGAAGATGCGCTGCTTGCCTGTTGCTCGGCGCCACGCTGGGCGCGGGCGATCGCGGCCGCGCGTCCCTATGCCACCACCGACGCGCTGTTGGCGGCGGCCGAGGCGGGAACGGCCGCACTCGACGACGCCGAGATCGACGAGGCGCTGGCCGGTCACCCGCGGATCGGTGACCGCCCGACCTCGGCGGCCTCCGCGCGCGAGCAGTCCGGGGTGGCGGGCGAGGACGTGCGCGTGGCGCTGGCCGAGGGCAATCGCGCTTACGAGGCGAAGTTCGGCCATATCTACCTGGTCTGCGCGGCAGGTCGCAGCGGCGAGGAGTTGCTGGCGATCTTGCGCGCGCGGTTGGACAACGATCCGTCTACTGAAAGGCAGGTCATGCGAACAGAACTGACGAAGATCAACCGGCTGCGCCTGGCGGGGCTGGTGACGCCATGACGAGCGTGAGTACCCACGTGCTCGACGCCGTGCGCGGGGTCCCCGCCGCAGGTGTCGCGGTGTTGCTGATGCGCGGGGAGCAGCGGCTCACCGAGGCGCTCACCGACGCCGACGGCCGGGTGAAAGAGCTGGCGGCCGGACTCAATCCGGGCGACTACCGGCTGTTCTTCGATACCGGCAGCTACTTCGCGGCGCAGGGCACCGAGACCTTCTATCCGGAAGTCTGCGTCGCGTTCACGGTGGGTGAGCAGTCGCATCTGCATGTGCCGCTGCTGCTGTCGCCGTTCGCCTTTTCCACCTACCGAGGGAGCTGAGATGGCACTGACCGGTCCGATCGTGTTGACCGACAATCGATATGGCAAAGCCGAGAATCGGGTTGTGCGTTTCTACAAAGAGAACGCGCGCCACGAGATTCGCGACGTGAACGTCTCGACCACCCTGCGCGGTGATTTCGAGGCGGCATACACCGATGGTGACCAGCGTCACGTTCTGCCCACCGACACCCAGAAGCACATGGCCTTCGTGTATTCGAAGAAGCCCGGTCTCGACACCATCGAGGACTACGCGATCGCGCTGGGCAAGCATTTCGTGGACTCGGTCGATCCGGTGTCGAGTGCGCGTATCGACGTGGACTCCTATGGCTGGCAGCGGGTTTCGGTCGACGGTGCCGAACACGATCACACCTGGGTGCGTCAGGGCCCCGAGGTGCGCACGGCCGCGGTGACCGTGGCGGGCAAGGGCGCGCAGCAGCAGCGGTGGGTGATCGGCGGGATCAAGGACCTGGTGTTGCTCAAGTCGACCGGATCGGAGTTCGCCGACTTCCTCACCGACGAGTACACGACGCTCGCGCCGACCCACGATCGCGTGCTGGCCAGTTCGCTGGTGGTCCAGTGGCGGTTCGCCGAGACCAGCGGATTCGACTGGGACGAGGTGTACGCCGGGATCCGCGCCACGCTGCTCGAGCTCTTCGCCACCACGTACTCCAAGGCGTTGCAGCAGACGCTGTACGCGATGGGAACGGCCGCGCTGGAACGCTTTCCGGTGCTGGCCGAGATCCGGTTGTCGGCGCCGAACAAACACCACTTCGACTACGACCTCGCGCGGTTCGAGATCGAGAACAAGGGTGAGGTCTTCTGGGCGGCTGACCGGCCCTACGGCTCGATCCACGCCACCCTGGCGCGAGCGGACGCGCCCGATGCGGGGATCGCGTGGCAGCCGTGAGCGCGCCCGATCTGCTGATTCACGGCTGTGCGGTGATCGCCGTCGACGCGACGGGCACCGAATACCGCGACGGCTGGGTCACGGTGCGCGGCAACAAGATCGACGCTGTGGGCGCGGGTGCACCGCCCGAGTTCGGGCCGGAGGTCGCGCGGATCGACGGGCGCGGCTGCGTGCTCACGCCCGGTCTGGTCAACACCCACCACCACCTGTACCAATGGATCACCCGTGGGCTGGCCGCCGACAACACGCTGTTCGAGTGGCTGACCACGCTGTATCCGGTGTGGGCGCGGATCGATGAGAAGTCGGTGCGGACGGCGGCCACCGGCGCGCTGGTCTCGCTGGCGCGCAGTGGGTGCACGACGTCGTCGGATCACCACTACGTGTTCCCGCGCGGCGGCGGTGACCTACTCGCCGCCGAGATCGGCGCGGCGGTCGAGGTGGGGCTGCGCTTCCACCCGGCGCGTGGGTCGATGGATCTCGGGCAGAGCAAGGGCGGGCTGCCGCCGGACTCCGTGGTGGAGTCGATCGACGACATCCTCGCCGCGAGTGCGGCGGCCATCGAAGACTGGCACGACCCGTCGTTCGACGCGATGGTGCGGATAGCGCTGGCACCCTGCTCGCCGTTCTCGGTGACCGCCGATCTCCTGCGCGAGTCCGCGGCGCTGGCCCGTTCCGCGGGCGTCCGGCTGCACACGCACCTCGCCGAAACCCTCGACGAGCAGGACTTCTGCCAGGAGAAGTTCGGGTGCACGCCCGCCGAGTACATGGAGCAGCTGGGCTGGCTCGGCGACGATGTCTGGTACGCGCACGCCGTGCACCTCGACGATCCGGCGATCGCGGCGATGGCGCGCACCGGGACCGGGATCGCGCACTGCCCGACCTCCAACGGCCGGTTGGGCGCGGGGATCGCACGGACCGCCGACCTGGTGGCGGCCGGTGTGCCCGTCGGCCTCGGAGTCGACGGTGCGGCCAGCAACGAGTCCAGTTCGATGATCGAGGAACCGCGCAACGCGCTGCTGTACGCGCGGGCGGTCGGCGGTCCGCGGGCGATGACGGTGCGCACGGCGCTGGAGCTGGCGACGATGGGTGGTGCGCGGGTACTCGGGCGGGCCGACGAGATCGGATCCATCGAGCCGGGCAAGCTGGCGGATCTGGCGCTGTGGCGGCTGGATACGCCCGCTCACGCCGGTATCGAGGACCCGGTCGTCGCGCTGATCCTCGGCTCGGCGCCGCCGCTGGCCGCACTGCTGGTGAACGGGCGCGAGGTCGTTCGCGACGATGTCGTGCTGACGGTGGACGAGGCGTCGGTGGGTGCCGAGGTGGCCCAGGCCCAGGCCACGCTGCTGGCCGGTGCGTGATCACGCTCGGACCCCGGCGTGTGATCACGCGCGGCGGGGGCGGGCCGTGACGTCATCCGCGCGCCGGTCGGCACGTGAGCTCGGATGTCGGGCCGACAGCCATGCTCGTCGTCGGCGTGCTGATCTGCGGTTTTGCCTGGATCGGCGCACACTGGATGGCGTACACCGGGTTAACCGCGGCGCAATCTGGCGCGGGTTTCGTGCAACATCGTGGCAACTCCCGGCCCCTACTGTGGCCGGTGAGGTTAGCGAGGTGAACGTGGATCTGGACACTGTTTCCGAGATTGTTCTCGCCCGCGAACGCGCCGATCTGGCGCAGGTCGGAGCGGGCAGCGCGGTGCTGGCGGGCGGTACTTTCCTGTTCTCCGAACCGCACGATCATCTCGATACGCTCGTCGACATCACCACCCTGGGCTGGGCGCCGCTGACCGAGTCCGCACCGGGGCTGGAGATCGCCGCGACGTGCACGCTGGCGGAGTTCGCCGGTGCCCGTCCCGGCCGGGAACTCGGCACCTCGACCATGCGACCGGAGTGGCCGGGTACGGCGCTGTTCGCGCAGTCCTGCCGGGCGCTGCTGGCCTCGCACAAGATCTGGCGTACGGCGACGGTCGGCGGGAACGTGTGTCTGTCACTGCCCGCAGGCGCGGTGCTCGGCGCGCTCGTCGCCTTGGACGCGACTGCGGTGATCTGGCCGCGCGGCGGTGGCGAGCGACGAATCTCCCTGCGCGACTTCGTCACCGGACCGGGAGAGAACCTGCTGGGCTCGGGCGCGGTCGTGCGCTCGTTCGTCGTTCCCACCTCGAGCCTGGTGGCGCGCACCAGCTTTCGCAAGGTGGCCTTGGCTCCGCTCGGGCGTTCCGGGTCGGTGGTGATGGGCAGGTGTGCGGCCGACGGCCGGTGCGCGATCACCGTCACCGCGGCGACCGTTCGCCCGATCGTTCTCGACTTCGATTCCGTCCCTTCGCCATCCGAGCTGAACAACGCGCTGGCCGAGATCGATCCCGACGTGTGGTTCGACGATCCACACGGTGCGCCCGACTGGCGCGAGCACGTGACCGGGCTGCTGGCCGCAGAGGTGGCCGCCGAACTGCGGGAGGCGTCGTGAGTTCAGCGCGTGGCGTCGTAGGCGGCGCGGGCGGCGAGCACCCGATCCATGTGCTGCTCGGCCCAGCCCTTGATGGTGCGCATCACCGGCAGCAAGTCCTCGCCGAGCGGAGTGAGCCGGTATTCGACGCGAACCGGCACCTCGGGCAGCACGGTGCGGGTGACCAGGCCGTCGCGTTCGAGATTGCGCAGGGTCTGGGTGAGCATCTTCTGGCTCACCCCCGCCAGCCGCTGGTTCAGTTCGCTGTAGCGCAGCGAACCGTCGGCCAGCGCGTTGATCGCCAGACTCACCCACTTGTCGCCGATCCGGTCCAGCAGCTGCCGCGCCGGGCATTCGGCCACGTAGGCGTTGTAGGCCGCGCCCGCCTCGGCGCGGCGCTCGGCGGCGGTCCGCGTACTCATCGCTCTCCCTCGCGTGCGGTAGGCACTTCGCAGTGCGTACTTCCCGATAGAGAGTAGCTCTCCCTAGGTTCGGTCAGTACCTACGGAAGAGAGAGATCATCATGCGCGCAGTTGTCGTCCATACCTTCGGCGGACCGGAAGCACTCGAACTCGTCGAGGTGCCGGTGCCCGCGCCGGGGCCAGGTCAGGTGCGGATCCGGGTGTCGGCGGCCGCGGTGAACCCGGTCGACGCGGTGACCAGGGCGGGTGCGCTGGTCGAAGCCGGTCTGATGGCGCCGCGACCGGTGACCGGGATCGGCTGGGACGTGGCGGGCGAGATCGACGAGGTCGGCGCCGGGGTGCCCGGTTTCGCGGTGGGACAGCCCGTGATCGGGCTTCGTGATCTGCTCGACCGGTCGCTGGGCAGTTACGCGGACTACCTCGTGCTCGACGCGTCGGCGGTGGCAGCGGCTCCCGTCGGCCGCTCGGCGGCGGAGGCCGCGACGCTCCCGCTGAACGGGCTCACCGCTTTTCAGGCGCTCGATCTGCTCGATCTCGCCGAAGGCGACAATGTGCTGGTGACCGGCGCGGCCGGTGCGGTGGGCGGTTTCGCGGTCGAGATCGCCGCGCGGTGGCGTGGACTCAGGGTGATCGCGCAGGTCGGCGCCGAGGACGCCGGCTTCGTGCGCGGGCTCGGTGCGGAGTGGGTAGTGCCGCGGGAGACGCCGGACCTGGCCGAGGCGGTCCGCGCGCTGGTGCCCGGTGGTGTCGATGCCGTCCTGGACACGGCGGGCCTGAGCGCCGGAGCGCTTGCCGCAGTGCGCAACCGGGGGTCGTTCGTCACCGTCGTCGGTGGCGCCGACCCGGTTCCGTTGCGCGGCATTCGCGTTCACCACGCCTGGATCAGCGCCGACGGCGCAGCCCTGGCCACGCTCGCCGGCTACGACCTCGCCCTGCGCGTGGCCGGCACCCTGCCGCTCGAGCAAGCCGCCGATGCGCACACCCGACTGGCCCGAGGCGGCCTGCGCGGCCGCATCGTGCTGACCACGGAACACGGAGGTGGTTCATGAGGCTCGATATCGACGGCCGCGCGGTCGAAGTGACCGCGCGGCCCGGCCAGTGCCTGCGCACGCTGCTCCGCGAGCACGGCGAGCTCGCGGTCAAGAAGGGCTGTGACTCCGGAGACTGCGGAGCCTGCTCGGTGCTGCTCGACGGCGAACCCGTCCACTCCTGCCTGATCCCGGCCCACCGCGCCGCCGACCGCGCGGTGACGACCGCCGCGGGCCTCGGCGATGTGGATACCCCGAACCCGGTGCAGCGCGGCTTCGTCGAGAACGCCGCTTTCCAATGTGGTTTCTGCACTGCGGGAATGGTGGTGACAGCATCGGGTCTGGCCGCCGCCCGCCCCGACACAGCTGTGGACAACTTGCCTGCTCAGGCAGTCACCGACGCCGAACGCGCCGAGCTGCTGAAGGGAAACCTGTGCCGCTGCACGGGCTATCGCGCCATCGCCGACGCCTTGGCCGCACCCTGTGCATCACTGTGTACAACTGGCGAGGCCGACTCGTCGCCGCACCGCGCGGAGGAATCCGGCCCACTGTGCACGGGGAAGGGGCATCGTGCGGCGAACGCCTCGACGCGGACCCATGTCGCGGAAGAGACGTCCGGGCTCGGTGAGGCGACTGCTGACCGATTCGACGATAGTTCGTCAGGCACGCGCAGCGTTGCCGAAGAAGTCGCGAAGCAGGCGGGCGCGGAATCATCCCCCGCTGAAGCTTCGCCCGACGCGTACCCGGCCCCCGCGGTGCGTAGCGATGACGGTCGGTCCGCTCATTCGATCGGTGGAGGAGATGTTCGGCCGGGAAGCGACGAGGTGGCGCGATCCGGTGAGTCGTTCGATGCGGCGGGCCCTGCTGTCGAGTCGTATGTGACACACGGTCACCCGGGCCGGTTGGCCGGTGAGGTCACCACGGTGTCGGCGGCGGAGGGGCCGCGGGTCGGGGTGTCTGCCGTGGTGGGGGCGCAGGCGCGGGTCGGTGGGGTGATGCGGCGGAAGTATCGGGCGGGGCAGATCGGAGACGGTGTGGGGGCGCCCGCTGGGGCGCGGATCGTGCGGGGTGCGGAGGCGTTCACGATGGATGTGGTGCCGGGGGCGGGGGAGCGGATGCCGCCGGTGGCCCCGTGGCATCTGGCCGTGCTGGCCAGTCCGCACGCGCATGCGCGGATCGTGTCCATCGACGTGGCCGCGGCGCGGGCTGTTGCGGGTGTGCGTGTGGTGTTGACACATGTGGATGGACCGCGAACCGCGTTCTCCACGGCTCGCCACGAACTGCGCGAGGACGATCCGGACGACACCTTCGTGCTCGACAGCACGGTCCGGTTCGTGGGGCAGCGGGTAGCCGCGGTGGTGGGGGAGACCCTGGACGCCGCACGTGCGGGGGTGCGAGCGCTGCACGTGGAGTACGAGGTGCTGCCCGCGGTCTTCGAGCCCGAGGCAGCGTTGGCCGATGGAGCGCCGGTGCTGCATGCCGACAAGCCGGACTCGGCACGGATCGCCGACGCGCGGCGCAATCTGATCGCCGAGATCCACGGTGGTGTCGGTGATTTCGAAGCCGGTATCGAGCAGGCCGCGAAAGTGGTGAGCGGCGTGTGGAATTCGCCGCGCGTGCAGCATGTGCACCTGGAGACCCATGGCGGGATCGGCTGGCTCGACGACACGGGCAGGCTCGTCGTTCGCTCGAGTACCCAGGTGCCGTTCCTGGTCCGCGACGAACTGTGCCACCTGTTCGGGCTGGGTCGAGACCGCGTGCGGGTGTTCGCGACTCGCGTCGGCGGCGGCTTCGGGGCCAAGCAGGAGATGCTGGCCGAGGACCTGATCGCCCTGGCCGTGCTCCGCACCGGGCATCCCGTGCAATACGAGTTCACTCGGACCGACGAATTCACCTCGGCCACGTGCCGTCATCCGATGCGGGTCGCGGTCACCGTGGCCGCCGACGCGGCGGGCATCCTGACCGCGCTCTCGGTGGACGTACTCGCCGACGCGGGCGCGTACGGCAACCACAGCGCCGGCGTGATGTTCCATTCCGTCGGCGAATCGGTCGCCGTCTACCGCTGCCCGAACAAGCGGGTCGACGCACAAGCGGTGTACACCAACAACGTTCCCTCTGGCGCGTTCCGTGGCTACGGACTCGGCCAGGTGATCTTCGGTGTCGAGTCGGCGATCGACGAACTGGCCCGCGAACTCGGCATCGACCCCTTCGAATTCCGCCGTCGCAATGTGGTGATCCCGGGCGATCGGTTCACCGCCGCCGAAATCGACGAGTCCGACCTGACCTTCGGTAGTTACGGCCTCGACCAGTGCCTCGACACCGCCCAGCGGGCGCTCCTGCGCGGCAACGGTGTCGCCGCGCCCGGACCGGATTGGCAGGTGGGGGAGGGCATGGCGGTGGCGATGATCGCGACCGTGCCCCCGCGCGGACATCATGCCGATGCCACGGCGAGCCTGCTGCCCGACGGCCGCTACGAAATCGGGGTCGGCACCGCGGAATTCGGCAACGGCACCACCACCGTCCACGCCCAGCTCGCGGCAACGGCGCTGGCCACCGCCGCCGAGCGAATCGTGATCCGTCAGTCCGACACCGACGTGGTCGGCCACGACACCGGCGCGTTCGGCTCCACCGGCACCATGGTCGCGGGCAAAGCCTCCTACGCGGCGGCGCTCGAACTGCACGCGATGATGTTGGCGAGGGCGGCGAAGGTGAGCGGTCACCCCGAACGCGACTGTCTGCTCGAAGCGAGCGGCGTGCGCTGCGGCGACGAACTGATCACCGCGGCGCAACTGCTCGCCGACGGCGAGCTCGTCGCCCACGGCACCCACGCGGGCACCCCGCGCTCGGTGAGCTTCAATGTCCACGCGTTCCGGGTGGCGGTCCAGCCCTCGACCGGTGCGGTACAGATATTGCAGTCGGTCCAGGTCGCCGACGCTGGCACGGTGCTGAACCCCGTGCAGCTGCGTGGGCAGGTGGAAGGCGGCGTCGCCCAGGCGATCGGGACCGCGCTCTACGAGGACATGCGATCCGAGTCCGGCGTGGTGACCACACGGACGCTGCGCCACTATCACGTTCCGCAGTTCGCCGATCTGCCCCGCACCGAGGTGTATTTCGCCGAAACCAGTGACGAACTGGGCCCGCTGGGTGCCAAATCGATGAGTGAGTCCCCCTACAACCCGGTGGCCCCCGCCCTGGCGAACGCGATCCGCGACGCCGTCGGTGTCCGCCCTTACCGATTACCGATGACCGCCGATCGTGTGTGGCGGGCCGTCAAGGAAGGAACCGCCGGGTGAATACTCGCCTGCCCGAACATATTCGAGCCCGCATCGACTCGGTGCTCGACTCCGTCGACGCCGAACTGCGCGTGCGCTACCCAGGAGCCGGTGACCGGGTCCAACCCGTGCACACCGCCTACGTGCCGGCCGACCGCGCCACCGCGCAGACCCCCGCCGAGTGGGGCGCCACCGCCTTGGAGCTACTGCATCGCCACGCCGACTTCCTCGTCGGTCTCGATGTCACCGGTTCGCTCCCGGCCGTGCGCCGTCGACTCACGGACCGGCCGGTGCAGGACATGCGCATCGACTTCGAGGACGGTTACGGGTTCCGGGCCGATGACGAGGAGGACGCGGCGGCGAAGGCGGCGGGCGAGGCGCTGGCGGCATGGGCCGACAAGCCCGGCGCACCGGTCTCGTTCGGTGTTCGGACGAAAGGTCTGGCCGCGAACGAACGTCGGCGCGCGTTGCGCACTCTCGAACTCGTCCTCGACGGGGCGGGCGGCGCACTGCCCGGATTCGTGTTCACGGTGCCCAAGATCCGCGCCGCGGAACAGGTGTCGGCGATCGTCGATCTGTGCACCGGACTCGAGCGCGGCCACGGCCTGCCCGAACGGTCGCTACGTTTCGAGCTCCAGATCGAGAGCCCGCAGGCGATTGTCGCCCCCGACGGCACCGCGCCCATCGTCAAGATGATCCACCTGGCCGACGGCCGCTGTAGCGCACTGCATTTCGGTACCTACGACTACACCGCCGCCTGCGGCATCGCGGCCACCGATCAGGCCCTCGACCATCCCGCCGCCGACTACGCCAAGTCGGTGATGCAGGTCGCCGCCGCGCAGACGGGGGTGTGGATCTGTGACGGCTCCACCCAGATCGTCCCCGACGTCGATCCCGAAGGTGCCATGGCCAACCACCACCGCCTGGTCGAGCGGGCCTTGCGCCGCGGCTACTACCAGGGCTGGGACATGCACCCCGGCCACCTGATCACCCGCTGGCTCGCCACCTACGACTTCTTCCGCGGCGCGCGCGAGGTGGCGGTGCCGCGCCTGATCGCCTACCTGGACCGGCGTGGCGGGGGTGTGATGGACGAGCCCGCGACCGCCGAAGCCTTGGCGAGCACCGTGCTGCGCGGCCTGCGTGCCGGTGCGTTCGCCGAGGCCGAACTGCTCGCCGATGCGCCGGGTCTGACCGGCGAGGTTCTGCTCGATCTCGCCGCTCGACGGGTGCGCGCGACGTGATGAGCCCGGCACAAATAGCGGTATACCAGTAATATGGCACCCGACCCCAGGAGGCACCCGTGAGCCGATTCACCGGCAGCGACGATTTCACCCTGCTCCCTGATCTGGCCGTCCGCACCCTCGGCGGTTCCGTGATCTGGGCGAACGACGAATTCTTCGCGGAGAAGGAGAACCTGGTCAGCCCGGGTCCGTCGGAGTACCAGCCGGCGACGTTCGGCCACAAGGGCCAGGTCTACGACGGCTGGGAGACCCGCAGGCACCGCGGCAAGCCCGGCGACGATTCGGCCGTCGTGCGCCTCGGCGTGCCCGGCGTGATCCGTGGCGTCGTGGTCGACACCGCCTGGTTCAAGGGCAACTTCCCGCCCGAGGTATCGCTGTCGGCGCTGGCGATCGAGGGCTACCCGCCTGCCGAGCAGATCGCGGCCCGCACCGACTGGGTGACCCTGCTCGACCGCGTGAAGGTCGGTGGTGACAGCCGCAACCCCTTCGCCATCGACAGCGAGAACCGCTGGACCCATGTGAAACTCACCATGCATCCGGACGGCGGCGTCGCCCGCCTGCGCGTGCACGGCGAAGGCCGCCCCGATCCCGCGCTGCTCGGCCTCGGCCCACTCGATCTCGCCGCGCTGGAGAACGGCGCCGTCGTGCTCGACTGCTCCAACCGGTTCTACAGCTCGCCCAACCAGCTGCTCTACCCCGGCCTGGCCAGGGAAATGGGCGACGGCTGGGAGACGGCACGCCGCCGCGACGACGGAAACGACTGGGTACGAATCCAACTCGCGGGCCCGGGGGCGATCCGGCTGGCCGAGATCGACACCTCCTGCTTCCTCGGCAACAGCCCCGGCGCGGCCTCGCTCACCGGATTCATCAGTGACGGAACCGAAGTCGAGCTCTTGTCGCGCACCGATCTGCTGCCCGATACCCGCCACCGGTTCGTGCTACAGCCCGCAGCCGCCTCCGTCGTGGAGGTACGCCTCGACATCTATCCCGACGGCGGCCTCGCGCGGCTGCGGCTCTACGGGGAGCTCGGATGAGCGCAGTATCGCGCGGCGATTCCATGGGCGGTGGTGGCCGGGCGACGGGTGGGCGCGATGTTCGCGATTTCGTCGGGTACGGGCCGAATCCGCCCGACCCGCAATGGCCCGACGACGCGCAGATCGCCGTGCAGTTCGTGCTGAATTATGAAGAGGGCGGGGAGAACAACGTCCTCGACGGTTCGCCGCATTCGGAGACCTTCCTCTCCGAGATGACGCCCGCCGATGCCTTCCCGAACCGGCACATGAGCATGGAATCGCTTTACGAATACGGTTCGCGCGCCGGGTTGTGGCGGGTGCTGCGCGCCTTCGAACGGCGTGACCTGCCACTCACCGTCTTCGCGGTGGCGCGAGCCATGCAGCGCAATCCCGAAGCGGTGGCGGCCTTTTCCGAACTGGGTCACGAAATCGCCTGCCACGGCTTGCAATGGAAGTCCTATCAGCTGATCGATCGCGATATCGAGCGCGCCGATATGGCCGAGGCGATCCGCATCCTCACCGAGCTCACCGGCTCCGCCCCGCTCGGCTGGTACACCGGCCGCGACTCCCCGAACACCCGCGAATTGGTCGTCGAACAGGGCGGTTTCGTCTACGACTCCGACTCCTACGCCGACGACCTGCCCTACTGGACCGAGGTGCGCGGCCAGAGCCACCTGGTGGTTCCGTACACCCTCGACACCAACGACATGCGCTTCGCCTCCCCGGCGGGCTTCGCCAACGGCGAGGAGTTCTACGCCCACCTGCGCGACGCCTTCGACGTCCTCTACCGCGAAGGGGCCGAGGACACCCCGAAGATGCTCTCCGTGGGTCTGCACTGCCGTATCGCTGGCCGTCCCGCCCGCACCGCCGCCCTGGAACGCTTCCTCGACCACGTCCAATCCCACGACCGGGTGTGGATAACCCGCCGCATCGACATCGCCGAGCACTGGCGCAAGGTGTATCCGGCGGGCGTCCGGCTCCTGGGCAACTGACGCGAAACGTCGACCCCTCTAAGGGGCCGACGTCGGCTCGGTGTCTAGGCCAAACCGCAGCGTTCGATATTGCTCAGCGTGATCTGGCGATCGGATTCCTTGGCCTGTGGAACGCGGTTGTAGGCGCCCATGGAGTCCATGTAGTCGACGAACGTGTCCGCGATCTCCTCCGGCGTCGCATCCGGTTTCGCGGCGCGGACGTTGTCGACCAGGGTGCGCGTGGTCTCGCACTGCTCTTCCGGGGTGAAGATCGGCGGCGGGTCGGCGTGCGCGAAAGCCGGTGCGAGCAGCAGCACGAAAGCGGCCAGGGCGGCGGATCGAATCATTCTCACCCGTTCGACTCTACGTATCGAAACAGCAACGGCCCCAAGCTACTCGGCGTAGCGCGGGGCCGTTGTCGTGCTCGTCGTCAGTCGAACAACGCGCTGACGAAGGGGAGGGAATCGACCAGGGAGGCGTTGACGGTGCCGTCGTGGTCGGTGGGATAGGTGTGGAAGGTGACGGGCTGGCCGTTGGCTTGGAGGACCGCGGCGTAGCGGAGGGTTTCGGGGGTGACCACGTCGGTGTCCCGCAGGCCCTGGCCCAGGAAGAGTGGGCGGTCGAAGCCGGATTCGGGCAGGCCCATGTAGCGCGTGAGCAGGCCGTGGACGTCGGGGATCGACGACAGCGGGCGGGCGAACATGCTGCCGACCGAGGGCTTCGCGGCGGCCAGCTCGTCGCCCAGTGGGCCGATGCAGCCGGTTTGGGCGCGGGCGAGCCAGGTCCGGCCGGTGTCGGTGAGCAGGCCGTCGATGTCCAGGTCGGGGTAGGTGGTGCGCAGGCCGCTGAGGATGTAGAGGACGTACGCGGTGAGGTGCGAGCTCAGGGCGATCGGGGGTACGCCGGGGCCGATGAGCCCGATGACGTCCTCGATGTAGGCGGGCACGCCGGTGCCGACCGCGCCGCGGTAGTCCAGGCCGGTGCCGCCGAATTCGGTGGCGTAGCGAGCGGTGAACACCGCGGCGCCGGCGCCCTGGGACTGGCCGACCACGGCCCACTTGTTCGACAGGGACGCGTACTGCTCGGTCGCGGCCTTGACCCCGTCGACCACGTTGTGCGCTTCGGCGATGCCGTTCAGATAGGGATGTTCGCCGGGTCCGCCCAGGCCCGCGTAGTCGGCGGCCACGATCGCGTAGCCCTGTTTCAACCAGGTGCCGAGGTAGGCCCGGTCCCGCTCGACCGCAGCGGGGCCGGCCACGCTGTAGGCGCAGTCGTCGCCGAGTCCGACGGTGCCGTGTGCCCACGCGATCACCGGCCAGCCGCCCTGCGGGGCTTCGCCCGCGGGGAAGTACACGGCCGCGCTGGTGGTGGTCGGCTGGTCGCCCGCGGTGGTCGAGCGGTAGAGCAGGCGCTCGGCGCGGGCCGATCCGGGCAGGGTGGCCGCGGGGGACAGTGACTCGACGCCGACGACGGTGCCTGCCGCCTCGGCCGGTTGCGCGCTCGCCACCGGCGCCAGGCTCAGCGCCGCCGCCAACGCGGTCAGCGTTGCCGCCGCGATCCTCGGAATCCTCATGGGCCCACTCTTTCGCCTCGGCGGATGAGTGTCCACTTCCGGGGGGCGATGGGATCGATACCCGCGTCGTGACCGAATCGAGTGACGACACGCACATCATTCGTGTCCGGCGTGGTGTGTGAAACGACTCACAGACTGCCAGGCTCGGGAGTGTCGGCGCGTGCCCACCTGATGATCGCTAACAGTACGAGCGTTATGCTAAAACTCCAGGTCAGCGCTACTCGCTGGTAGGCGGAGTCCTTGCAATCGGCCCGCTAATTTCGCAAAGTTAGCAAACGCGTCGGCAAAACTAGCTGAGATTCACACAACCAACAGGTAGACGGCTATTTCTGGGTGTGCCATTGTTTGGAAGTACACCCCTTGGGCCCTAGTAAGTCCTAGCAAGCCTGCAAATTGCTCCAGCAGTACGAGATGTGCAACCGAAAGCGTTCAGCCACCGGTTGATTCGCACGCCGACTGCGTGGAGCACCGACCACACGAGGAAGT
The DNA here is from genome assembly GCF_053590715.1 of Nocardia sp. NPDC003183. Taxonomy (NCBI): domain Bacteria; kingdom Bacillati; phylum Actinomycetota; class Actinomycetes; order Mycobacteriales; family Nocardiaceae; genus Nocardia; species Nocardia sp. NPDC003183. The sequence goes on along the minus strand of NZ_JBSFTG010000006.1, from coordinate 62,865 downwards.
GGAGTCAAGAGATGTCTCTCCCCGGCACCCCGAAGACCGCAGCGGAAATCCAGCAGGATTGGGACACCAACCCGCGTTGGAAGGGCCTGACCCGCACCTACTCCGCCGAGCAGGTTTCCAAGCTGCAGGGCAACGTCGTCGAGGAGCACACCCTCGCCCGTCGCGGTTCGGAGATCCTGTGGGACCTCGTGAACAACGAGGACTACATCAACTCGCTGGGCGCCCTCACCGGCAACCAGGCCGTGCAGCAGGTTCGCGCCGGCCTGAAGGCCATCTACCTGTCCGGTTGGCAGGTCGCCGGTGACGCCAACCTGTCCGGCCACACCTACCCGGACCAGTCGCTGTACCCGGCGAACTCGGTTCCCGCGGTGGTGCGTCGCATCAACAACGCCCTGTCGCGCGCCGACGAGATCTCCAAGGTCGAGGGCGACGAGTCGGTCAAGAACTGGCTGGCCCCGATCGTGGCCGACGCCGAGGCCGGCTTCGGTGGCGCCCTGAACGCCTACGAGCTGCAGAAGGCCATGATCGTGGCCGGTGCCGCCGGTGTCCACTGGGAAGACCAGCTGGCTTCGGAGAAGAAGTGCGGCCACCTCGGTGGCAAGGTGCTGATCCCCACCCAGCAGCACATCCGCACCCTGACCTCCGCGCGTCTGGCCGCCGACGTCGCCGACGTGCCGTCGGTGATCATCGCCCGCACCGACGCCGAGGCCGCCACCCTCATCACCTCCGATGTGGACGAGCGCGACCGTGAGTTCCTGGACGGCACCCGTACCGCCGAGGGCTTCTTCGGTGTGAAGAACGGCATCGAGCCCTGCATCGCGCGTGCCAAGGCCTACGCCCCGTTCGCCGACCTCATCTGGATGGAGACCGGTATCCCGGATCTCGAGGTCGCGCGCAAGTTCGCCGAGTCGGTTCGCAGCGAGTTCCCGGACCAGCTGCTGGCCTACAACTGCTCGCCTTCGTTCAACTGGAAGGCGCACCTGGACGACGCGACCATCGCGAAGTTCCAGCGTGAGCTCGGCGCGATGGGCTTCAAGTTCCAGTTCATCACCCTGGCGGGCTTCCACTCGCTCAACTACGGCATGTTCGACCTGGCGCACGGCTACGCCCGCGAGGGCATGACCGCGTTCGTCGACCTGCAGGAGCGCGAGTTCAAGGCCGCTGCCGAGCGTGGCTTCACCGCCATCAAGCACCAGCGTGAGGTCGGTGCCGGCTACTTCGACACCATCGCCACCACCGTCGACCCCAACACGTCGACCGCCGCCCTGAAGGGCTCCACCGAAGAGGGTCAGTTCCACTGATCCCCCTCGGAGTTGCTTTGACCGGCAACGCCTTCCCTCTACTCCGGTAGGGGTGTACGCCCTCCCTCGCCGATCAGCCCTCGGTGAGGGAGGGCATCCCTATACTTTGGTCGCTATGACCTCCCCAGCCACCCCACAGCCAGACACACAGCAGGAGCGGGACGTGAGCAGCAGCGAGAAGATTCAGCGCGTTGGCATCATCGGCGCCGGACAGATGGGCGCGGGCATCGCGGAGGTGTGCGCACGCGCGCACGTCGACGTCCTCGTCTACGAGACCACCCGTGAACTCGCCGCCGCGGGCCGTGCCCGGATCCTGCGTTCGCTGGACCGTGGCGTGAGCAGCGGCAAGATCACCGAGCGCGAGCGTGAGCAGGCCGCATGGCGGCTGCGCTTCACCTCCGATCTCAGCGACTTCGCCGACCGTCAGCTGGTGGTCGAGGCCGTTGTCGAGAACGAAGAGGTCAAGACGGCCATCTTCAGCGAGCTGGACAAGGTCGTCACCGACCCCGACGCCGTGCTCGCCTCCAACACCTCCTCGATCCCGATCATGAAGATCGCCGTCGCCACCGCGAACCCCGAGCGCGTGGTCGGTCTGCACTTCTTCAACCCGGTGCCGGTGCTGCCGCTGGTCGAGCTGGTCACCACGCTCAAGACCAGCGAGCCGGTCGCCAAGCGCGCCGAGCAGTTCGCCGCCGAGATCCTCGGCAAGCAGATCGTGCGCTCGGCGGACCGCTCCGGTTTCGTCGTCAACGCGCTGCTGGTGCCGTACCTGCTCTCGGCCATCCGAATGGTCGAGTCGGGCTTCGCCACCAAGGACGACGTCGACAAGGCGATGGTGCTCGGCTGTGCCCACCCGATGGGGCCGCTGGCGCTTACCGACCTCGTCGGCCTCGACACCGTGAAGTCCATCGCGGACTCGATGTACTCGGAGTTCAAGGAGCCGCTGTACTCCGCCCCGCCGCTGCTGATGCGCATGGTGGAGGCCGGCCTGCTCGGTAAGAAGACCGGAGCCGGGTTCTACCAGTACGGCAAATAGGGGACTCGTCCGAACAGCCCGGATTCGGGCTGTTCGGTAGGGACGCATCAGGTTTACCCGCTCGGGGTCGTTTGGTGGCTGTGTTCATTGGAGCGCTGGCGCGCTCGAGCGGGGCCCTTCGGGCCCCTGATCTTCCCTCCCTACGGGTACTCCTTCGTCGCACCCTTCGGTCAGTCCAGATCAGGGCGGGCCCCTAGAGAGACTTACAAAAGGCGCTCAGGTGCTCGGGGTTTGCGGGGGGAGCGGCGCGGGGGCGTTCTTGCGGCTTAAGCTGCTGTTGCCGGACGTGCTTGCTTGCCCGGTGCTATGTCTCGAGCGCAGCGTGTGATCGAAAGGGAGTATCGGCGGTCATGGTCAACGTCACCGATGGATTCGGGTCGAGCGTTCTCGGATACCCGAGGATCGGTCCGCACCGAGAGCTCAAGCGTGCGCTCGAGTCGTATTGGCGCGGATCGCTCGAACGCGAGGAACTGCTCACGGTAGGACGCGATATCCAGGAGCGTCAGTTCAACGAACTGGCCGCGACCGGACTCACGCAGGTGCCGGGCAACACCTTCTCCTTCTACGATCACATCCTCGACAACGCGCTGCTGTTCGGCGCTGTGCCCTCGCGTTTCAAGGAGTTCGAGGCCGGGCTCGACCCGCTCGACTTCTACTTCCTGATGGCGCGCGGCAACCCGGACACCCCGCCGCTCGAGCTGGTGCGTTTCTTCGGCACCAACTACCACTACCGCCAGCCCGAACTCGACGCCGACACCACGTTCTCGCTGCATCCGCAGGCCCTGCTCGACGAGTGGGACCGGGCTGCCGCCCGCGGGATCGAGCTGCGTCCGGTGGTCCTCGGACCGGTGTCGTTGCTGCTGCTGTCGAAGGCCGGGCATGTGCCGGGCGAGGCCGAGTTCGACACGTTGAGCCTGCTCGATCAGCTGCTGCCGTTCTACGAAGAGCTGTTCGAGATCCTCGCCAAGCGCGGGTCGACCTGCGTGCAGCTCGACGAGCCCTGCTTCACCGGCGAGCGCACTCCCGCCGAGCTCGCCGCGTTCGAGAAGGCCTACAACCAGCTGGCGAAGGCGCCGCTGCGTCCGCGCATCCTGGTCACCGGGCAGTACGGCGACTTCGGCGAGGCGCTGCGGATTCTGGCCGCGAGCAATGTCGAGGCCATCGGACTCGATCTGGCCTCCTACCGGATGCAGCCGGAGGAACTGGCGGCGATCCCGGGGATCCGGCGCAAGCGGATCTACGCGGGTGTCATCAGTGGTCAGAACGTGTGGCGGGCCGACCGTTTCGTCACGCTGAGCTACCTCAACGCGATCGCCGAGGTGTGCCCGGATCTGGTGGTGTCGACCGGCACCACGCTGCTGCACGTGCCCTACGACGTGCTCGCCGAGTACGACATCGAGGGCAATGTCGCCGACCGGCTCGCCTTCGCGAAACAGAAGGTGGGCGAGGTCGTCTCACTCGCCAAGGCGCTCACCGAGGGCCCGTCGGAGAACTGGCGCAAGCGGCCGACCGAGGTGCACTTCAAGCAGAAGCACGCGGTGCGCCAGCGGGTGTACGCCGTGACGCCCGAGATGCGTGAACGCGCGCCCTACGACGAGCGCGCGGCCGCGCAGCAGGAGCGGTTGAACCTGCCGTTGGTGCCCGCCACCACGCTCGGTTCGTTCCCGCAGAGCGGCAAGCTGCGCCAGGCCCGCCACGAGGTGGCCTCGGGCCGGCTGTCCGACGACGACTACCGCAAGCAGGTCGAGGCCGAGATCGAGGCCACGATCCGGCTCCAGGAAGACATCGGCCTCGACGTGTTCGTGCACGGTGAGCACGAACGCAACGACATGATCCAGTTCTTCGCCGAGCAGCTCGACGGTTTCGCCACCACCCGCTTCGGCTGGGTGCAGGTGTACGGCTCGCGCTGTGTGCGACCGCCGATCGTCTACGGCGACGTGGCACGGCCGGCACCTATGTCGGTGGAGTGGACCACCTACGCGCAGTCGCTGACCGACAAACCGGTGAAGGGCATGGTCACCGGGCCGGTCACGATGCTGGCGCGTTCGTTCGTCCGCCAGGATCAGCCGCTCTACGAGACGGCCGACCAGGTGGCACTCGCCATCCGCGACGAAGTGGTCGACCTGGAGAAGGCCGGGATCGCGATCATCCAGGTCGACGAACCCGCCATCCGCGAGCTGCTCCCCGCCCGCCCGCACGGCCGTGAGGAGTACCTGCGCTGGGCGGTCGGCGCGTTCAAGCTGGCCACCTCCGGCGTGCGTTCCGACACCCAGATCCACACCCACATCGGCTATTCCGGCCGCACCGAGGTGGTCGACGCGATCGATCAGCTCGACGCCGACGTCACCGCCATCGTGGCGACCCGCTCGATCGAATGGGTCATCGAGGCGCTCACCGAGGACCTGTCCTCGGGCCACGGCCTCACCCACGGCGTCGGCCCCGGCGTGTACGAGAGCCGCTCGGCCCGAATCCCCGATATCGACGAGTTCGACGAGCTGCTCACCCAGGCCGCGAATGCCGTGACCCCGCAACGGTTGTGGGCCAACCCCGACGGCGGCCTCAAGACCCGCCATTACTGGCAGCTGGAGCCGTCGTTGCGCAACATGGTGGCCGCGGCTCGCCGGGTCCGCCGCCGCGCGTTGGCCGCGCAGGAGGCTGCCGCGACCGAGGAGTAAGCGAACAAAGCAAAAAGGGGCGCACCGGGTTTCGGTGCGCCTTTTTTGTTGCCGGATGGTCCCTACGCCCAGCACCGGGTTTTATTACGGTACGTACTGTACCGTTGTGGTATGACTGTGATGACCTGGCCGGATTCCTTACGTGTAGCGCAGGTTCGGATCGCGCGCCCGACGGATCGGCTCGACGAGGTGGTGCGCTTCTATGTCGACGGGCTCGGGCTGCGCGAGCTGTACCGGTTCGAGAACCATGCCGGATACGACGGGGTAATGGTCGGTTTGCCCGGCGCCGATTACCACCTCGAGTTCACCAGTCATGTCGACGGCAGCCCGGGTGCGGCGCCCAGCGCGGAGAACCTGCTGGTGCTCTATTTCGACGGTGCGGCGCCGATGTTCGACGTGGTGGAGCGGCTCGGTGAGTTCGGGGTCGAGCCGGTGCCCGCGCAGAATCCGTACTGGGCGGCCAACGGCGGTATGGCATTTCCCGATCCGGATGGGTGGATCGTCATGCTCGTGCCACGGCCGGTCTTCTGATGCCCGGACGCGCGCGCGAGGACCGGATCGATGTCGCGGTGCTGGCCGCCACCCGGCAGCTGCTCGACGACAACGGCTACGCCGAACTGTCGATCGGTGCGGTGGCGACCAGGTCGGGCATCCATCGCCCGGCGATCTACCGGCGCTGGCCGTCCAAGCGGCATCTGGTCGTCGCGGTGGTCGCCGATCTGCTCGGTGTCCGGCCGACGGACGACACCGGCGATCTGCGCGCAGATCTCACCGCGGCCCTGCGCGGCCTCGTCGCCGCGCTGCGCGACACCCCGCTCGATCGGGTGCTGCCCGCGCTGGTGGCGGACCTGACGAACGACCCTGAACTGCGCGCGCACTTCCTGTCCACGGTCTTCGAGCCACGCAGGGAAACCACCGCGAACGCCCTGCGCTCGGCGATGAGGCGCGGCGAGGTCGATCCGGACATAGATCTCGACTTCATCCTCGACACGGTCGCGGCGACGATCTACTTCCGCGCACTCTTCGGTCATCTGCCGTTGGACGACGCACTCGTCGATGCCTCGGTGAACGCCGTCCTGCGCCTGGTGCGCCCGCTCGATAGCTGAGGGCGCCAGCACCTCGCCTGATACTCGAACCCTTCGATGAGGTCGGGCTGTGCCTGGGGTCAGGTTCTGGTGATCGGGGGGAGGACGTAGGTCTGGTCGAGGACCGGCGGCTGGGGCTCGTACATGCGCAGGCAGGGGCGGAAGTCGCCTTCCGGGGCGGGGAGCCAGTTGGCGCGGGCCTTGGGGTCGGTGGGCTCGGCGTGGCTGATGGTGATCGTGAGGGCGCCGTTGTCGTCGTAGACGAGGCCGGGGGTGCGGTCGCCGATCGAGTAGCGGTCGATCGGGTTGGCGCAGAGGTAGAAGTCCGGGGTCGAGTACATGGTGACCGACCAGAAGGCGCTCACCGGCGGGGTGGGGTCCAGGCGCAGGGTGTAGGTGTTCGCGCCGGTCAGCTGCCCGCCGGTGCTGTCGGTGTAGATCATCGCGTAGGCGGCCTCGTAGGCGTGGTTGCCCCAGAGTCCGGCCTTGGCGGCTACGGCGCGCGCGATGATGCGCTGTTCGGGGTCGGTGATCTTGAAGTTCTCGTTGTCGAGCGTGCCGACCTCGAAGAAGTCGATGTTGTAGTCGAAGAGGTGCAGTGTCGACTGCCAGCCGTTCTCCCCGGCGCCCGCCCCGCCCTTCGTCGCGTTGCTCAGCTCTTCCTGGCCCTCACCCAATCCGGCGCGCAGCGCGGATGCTCGATCAGGGTCGAGGGACGGGTAGGGCGAGGCGCCCGCTGTCGTCAGGCCGATCGGCGCGAACGATTCCTGGAGTGCGAGATCGCGCTTCGCGGGAGGAAAGGCCTGCGACCAGACACGGACCTTCTCGAGGAACATCAGGTCCGGGGCGACCGTCGGATCCGGTGACGGAAGTCCCGTCGGCTGTGCGCCGCGGTCGGCGGGTGTCAAGGTCAGCGCGTCCTGCAGGGCGTGCACGGCGGGGAGGTCGTCCGCGCCGGCGCAGGCCCATCGACCGGCGATCACGCCGACAACGGTGGGGAAATGGATGACCGTCGTGTCGTCAGGGGCAGTACCGGTCCATCCCGGTGGTACGAGGAGGTAGTCACCCGCGCGGTTTCCGGTGGCCCGGGTGCCGACGTAGGCGAAGTTGTCGGTCCAGGCGTCGATGAACTGCATGACGTAGTACCGATCGCCGGCATCAGGCACGTGGAAGGTTATCGGGCCGACTGAAAGGTCGATCAGGGCGATCGAATACACGGTGTCGTTGTTGACCGAGACGAAGGTCGCCGAGGCGTCGGCGAGGGTGCGGGCATGGGAGAAGTCGTTGAACGGCGTCGCGGGGATGCCGCCGATGCCCTCGCGGAGCAATCGCTCGATCGAATCGAGGTTGAAGACCAGGGGGAATCCGTACAGATAGGCCTGTGCGGTCAATGCGGGGACGTTCTGATCCGGCATGTGCGCTCCTCGTCCTGGCGTCCACGTCGCGCGACCGTCGTCGGACCGCGCGACACCAGCATCCGCTGATGCGCGACCGGCGCACATCGCCCGGACCGGGTGAGATCGTCGCGTGCCGGTCGGTGGTGGAGCGCGTCAGGCGCGGATCATGGCGCGGGCACCCGCCGTGAGCTCGGCCGCGGAGGGGGCGTTGTCCGGGTCGATCAGCCATTGCAGGAGCAGGCCGCCGATCATCGTCTGCAGGATCGCGCCGACATTGCTGTCGCCGTCGCCGAAGGCATCGGTCAGGCCGCGGCGGGCTCGTCCCTGCGCGTCGGCGAGTTCGGCGCGCAGTTCGGGGGAGTGCAGTGCCTGGTTCAGGCTTTCGGCGTTGGCGTGCCACAGTGGCGCGTTCTCGACGAACGAGGTGATCAGGCTGTGCCAGAACGCTTCGAGGCGGGCGGTGGGATCGGTCGGGTCGTCGGCGGGTAGCGCGTCGAGGATCTGCGTCACCGCGGTCGCGCTGGATTCCAGCATCGCCTGTTGGAGCAGCTTGTCGCGGGTGCCGAAGTGGTAGTTGATGGCCGCGAGGTTGGTGCCGGAGGCGGCGACGATGTCGCGCACGGTGGTGCGGGCATAGCCGCGTTCGGCCAGGCATTGCTTGGCGGCTTCCAGGAGATCTTCGCGCGTTCCCACTCGCGCACGATAGCAAGTCGCGCATACATCTGTTTGTGACATCAGTTTCAAACAAACGTCAGTGACAAGTGTATGAAACAGATGTATGTTCTCGACCATGACCTCTCGGCGACGTATCTCCCCGTTCGAATCCAGCTACTTCGGCACCGGCACGACCATCGGCAGCGTCCCGACCGGCGGGATGCCGCTGTTCCTCGGCACCACCGTGCACGGCGAGCTGGACCCCGCGATCCTGCGCACGGTGCTCGACGAACTCGCCGCGGCGCATCCGCTACTGCGCAGCCGGGTGGTGACTGAGGACGGTGTGGGCTATTTCGTCCGCGACGACGCGTTCCGGCCTCAGCTGGACCTTGTCGAAGGTGGGGAGGCCGAATATCTGGCGCTGGTCAACGGCCCGCGGGACTGGAGCGACGGGCTGTTCCGTGCATACCTGCTGCGTGCGGGCCTGCGTCAACAGATCGTGTTGGTCGTCCATCACGGAATCTCCGATGGCAGATCAGGATTCGCGCTGCTCGGACAGCTGTGGCGGCACTACACGGCGCACGTGACGGATAAGGCTGTGCCGGAAGTGGATTCGGATCAGTCGATGCCCGAGGCCATGGATACCCGCTTGGCCGACGTGGTTTCGTTCGCGGCGGCTGAAGCGTGGTTGGCCGAGGTCAGGGCGGGCGCGGCGACGATGAACCCCGAGGACGCGCCTCGAACACTGCCCCGCGACGGCACCGACACCGACCGGCTCGGCCGATTCGCGATGCAGCGCATCGAACTGACCGCCGAGGAGACCGCCGAACTGGTGGCAGCGGCGCGCTCCCACGGTCTTTCGGTGAACAGCGTGCTCACCGGTGCGGTGCTGGCGGCCGTCAGAACCCGGTTGCCCGAATCGGGTAGCGTGCCGCTGTTCTGTGGCTACGCGGCCGACGTCCGCGCGGAATTCGACCCGCCGGTGCCCGTCGACACGATCGTCAACTACGCCTCGGGCGGCGGCACGCTGGTCTTGGCGACCGGCGAGACCACTCAGCTCGAACTCGCTCGTTCGGTCGACACCGGCCTGCGCGCCGGCCTGGACCGTCGCGAACCCGCGCTCTTCCCGCTCGCCACCCAGCTCGTGAACGACGACGTCACCGCCGCCCTCCTCACCGCGCCGCCGACCTTCGCGCTCTCCAACATCGGCCGCGTCCGACCCCATACGATCCCCGGCCACATCGCGTTCGTCCGCGACGACATCTACGCCATGGGTCCCGCCATGCCCCCGAAACTCACCGCCTTCACCATCGGGGGCCGCCTCACCCTCCAACTCGAATACGACACCAACCTCTACAGCCGCCCCCAGATGGAAAAGCTCCGCCTCACCCTCATCGAACTGCTGCACACGCTCGAGTGACGTCGTTCTCAGCGGCCACGGGTCAGTTGGGTGTTCCGTAGGCCAGGACTACGTCGACGATTCGGGTGGTGCCGTGGGGGGAGGTCACCTCGAGCCGGATGGAGTCAGCGGGCTTGCGGGTGTTGATGGCCGCGCTCAGTGCCTTGGCGGTGGTGATCGAGGTGCCGTCGACCGCGGTGATCACGTCGCCGATGTTGATCCCGGCTTCGCGAGCGGGTTGGCCGTAGAAGGCCCAGCTTACCTGGGCACCTGCCGGTCTGGCATCGATCACCTGCACGCCGAGGGTGGCGGTCGGGCCGATGTGGACGGTGTCGGTGGGCGTGCCCGAACGGATCTGCGCCACGATCCGCAGGGCGGTGTCGATGGGGACCGCGTAGCCGTTGGCGGGTTTGCCCTTGGCTCGGGAATCCTCGCCCGACGCCGCCGTGATCACCCCGACCACCGCACCGGACGCGTCGGCCAGCGCCCCGCCGGACTGCCCGCCCATCACCGGTGCGGCGACCTCCACCATCCCGTTCAATGCCTTGCGAGTGAGGTCGGCGGAGTTCATGGCGACGATCGTGGCGTCCAGATCGGTGATCGGACCGGCGACCGCCGTCGGCTCGCCGCCGTCGCCACCCGCATCACCGATCGCCAGCACGTCCTGGCTGATCCGCAGATCAGCAGAGGTGCCGAGGCGCGCGGTCGGCAGGTCCGTGGCCCCGCCCAACGACAGCAGCGCGATATCGGCGCCGGAGTCGTAGCCCAGGACGGTGGCCTCATAGACGAGACCGTTGGCGATATCGGTGACGGTCAGCGCCTCGGCGCCTTTGATCACGTGATGGCTGGTGAGGATCTGCCCGTCGGGGGTGAGCACGATCCCCGACCCGGCCGCTCCGATCCCCAAACCGGCCGCGTCGACATCGATATTGACCAGCGCCGATCCCACCTGCCCGGCGACCAGCGCGGGATCCAGCGGCACCAGCACGGGCGCCTGTGCCTGCGCCACGAACTCCGGCTCGACCACGGCGATCTCCCCGCGATACCCGAGGAACGCGCACACCCCGAGCAGCGCCGCCATCATCGTCACCAGCACTCGTCCGACACGCTTCACAGCACATGTCCTCTCTCGCGAGCCGACCAGTCCATTGTGACCCGTTTTCGGCGTCCGCTGGTCTCGATACGGACGCGGTGGGTTGGCAAAGACACGCATGCGGCTGTAGGCATGTAGCCATGAGCACCGCTGCCGCCTACGCCAAGCCCTCTCCCGACGGGGCCTTCGAGAAGGTCACGATCGAACGTCGCGAAGTCGGTCCCGACGATGTGCTGATCGATATCAAATACGCCGGTATCTGCCATTCCGATATCCACACCGCGCGTGACGAGTGGGGTGGCGCGCAGTATCCGTGCGTGCCCGGTCACGAGATCGCGGGCATCGTCGCCGCCGTCGGCTCGTCGGTGCACAAGTACCAGGTGGGCGATCGGGTCGGCGTCGGCTGCCTGGTGAACTCGTGCGGCAAGTGCGTGCCGTGCCTGGCGGGTGAGGAGCAGTACTGCACCAACGGCCCCACCTGGACCTACAACTCGAGGGTGCCCGAGTCCGCGCAGCCCGGCGGCTACACGATGGGCGGCTACTCCACTCAGATCGTGGTCGACGAGAGCTTCGTCGTCGCGATTCCCGAGGGCATCGGCCTCGATGTCGCCGCGCCGCTGCTGTGCGCGGGCATCACGCTGTTCTCACCGCTGAAGCACTGGAACGCGGGACCGGGTAAGAAGGTCGCGATCATCGGGATGGGCGGGCTCGGGCACGTCGGCGTGAAGATCGCCGCGGCGCTGGGCGCGGAGGTGACGGTGCTCAGCCAGTCGCTGCGCAAGCGTGACGACGGCCTGCGTATGGGCGCTCACCACTACTACGCCACCAGCGACAAGGAAACCTTCCGTCAGCTGCGCGGCCAGTTCGACCTGATCATCAACACGGTGTCGGCCGACCTGCCCATCGACAGCTACCTGCGCCTGCTCGCCCTCGACGGCACGCTCGTCATCCTCGGCCTGCCGGAGCACCCGATGAGTGTCACCGGACGCAACCTCGCCGGTTTCCGCCGGTCGCTGGCCGGTTCGATGATCGGTGGCGTCGCGCAGACCCAGGAGATGCTGAATTTCTGTGCCTCGCACGGCATCGGCGCGGAGATCGAACTGATCTCCGCCGACGAGATCGACTCCGCGTACGACCGCGTGGTCGCCAGCGACGTGCAGTACCGGTTCGTGATCGACACAGCCACCGTGTGAGGCGAGCGCGCCGACAGGCTGTCGGCGCACGTCCTGGGTACCGTGACATTCGTGGTTGCCCAGGACGAATCCGCTGAACCCGCCGCGCAGTCCGTCGACGTGAGCGCCCTGCCCGCCTTCTGGTCGGTGCGTACGCCGCCGCGCTGGCTGCCGCGGGCACTGCTGTACGCCGTGCTCGCGGTCGCCGGGTTGATCGCGGCGTTCTGGGTGCTCGGCAAGATGCAGGGCCTGCTCACGGTGCTGCTGGTGTCGATCTTCCTGGCGTTCGCGATCGAACCCGCGGTGAATTGGCTTGCCGCGCGCGGTGTTCGGCGCGGGGCGGGCACCGGCGCGGTGTTCCTGGTGGTGCTGGTGGTGATCGTCGCGTTCGTGTGGACGCTGGGCGCGCTGCTGGTCAACCAGGTGACCATGCTGGTGACCAACGCCCCGGACTACGTCCAGGATCTGGTCGACTGGGTCAATTCGACCTTCCATCAAGATATTTCGGGCGACGATCTGACCAAGTACGCCTCGGAGTGGAGTTCCACGATCGAGAAGTACCTGGTCGGTCTGGCCGGAAACGTCTGGGGCATCGGCACTGTCGCGATCGGCGCGCTGTTCCAGCTGCTCGGCGTGCTGCTGTTCACGTTCTACTTCGCCGCCGACGGACCGCGTTTCCGCACCTGGGTGTGTTCGCTGCTGCCGCCGAAACAGCAGAAGCATGTGCTGCGGGCCTGGGACATCGCGGTCGAGAAGACCGGGGGCTACATCTATTCGCGCGCACTGCTGGCCCTGTGCTCGGCGATCGCGCACTACGTCGCGTTGCGGGTGCTCGATGTGCCGTCGGCGTTCGCCCTGGCATTGTGGGTCGGCGTTGTCTCCCAGTTCATTCCGACCGTCGGCACCTATATGGCCGGCGCGCTACCGGTACTGGTGGCGTTGGTACACGACCCGATCACGGCGCTGTGGATTCTGCTGTTCATCATCGCCTATCAGCAGTTCGAGAACTATGTTCTGCAGCCGCGCATCACCGCGACCACCCTGGACATGCATCCGGCGGTGGCCTTCGGGGCGGTGATCGCGGGCGCCGCGCTGCTCGGTCCGACCGGTGCCCTGCTCGCCATCCCCGTCACCGCCACGCTGCAAGGTTTCGCGGGTGCCTACGTGCGGCGCTACGAAGTCACCGAAGAGGCCGACGCGCCACCGGCCAAGAAGAAGAAGCGCAAGAAAGCCGACACCGAAGCCGCATCCACCGACGAATAGGCAGCTCATGGCGATCCTGTTGTCCCTGGTGTCGATGTTGTCGACGCTGCTCGGCGGCTTCGTCGCCATGCGGATCGGCGACCGCAAGCACCTGGTTCTCGGGCTGGCCGCCGGGGTGATGTTCGGTGTGGTCGCGTTCGACCTGATCCCCGAGGCGCTCGAACAGTCCGACGGCATGTTCCGGGGCATTCCGTATGTGTTGATCGCCGCGGTCCTCGGCTTCCTCAGCCTGCACGTGATCGAGCGCGCGGTCGCCGTCCACCGTGGCCACGAGCAGGAATTCGGTACGCACAAGCACGGTTTCGAGTCGGTCGGCCTGCTCGCGGCGGGCGGCTTGATCTTCCACAGCACCCTGGACGGTTTCGGTATCGGCCTCGGCTACCAGGCAGGCGCGGCGGTCGGCCTGTCCGTGGCGATCGCCGTCATCTGCCACGACTTCGCCGACGGTTTCAACACTTTCACCATCCCCACCGTCTACGGCAACGCCCGCAAACGCGCCCTCACCCTGCTGGCCCTCGACGCCATCGCACCCGTCGTGGGCGCCGTCCTGGGCACCCTGATCCACGTCCCCGAGAACTGGATCGGCCTCTACATGGGCTACTTCGCCGGTTTCCTCCTCTACCTCGCCACCGCCGACATCCTTCCCGAGGCCCACGCGGGCCACCCCTCCCGGCTGACCCTGCTGTGCACCCTGTTCGGCGTAGGCGCCATGTTCGCCGTCGCCGCCTTCAGCCACTGAGCAACATGAGCGCGGCCTGATCGGTCGTGGGGTGTGGCGGCGGTAGCGTTCGGCGGATGGACACGCTGAACTCGGTGATCGTCGACGTCAATGATGTGTTCTGGAACTGGCTGCTGATTCCGCTGGTCGTGGCGGCGGGGGTGTACTTCACCGTGCGCAGTGGGGTGGTACAGCTGCGGATGCTGCCGGAGATGTTCCGGGTGGTGGCCGAGAAGGGGCCGACGGCGGCGGATGGGAAGAAGGCGGTGTCGGCCTTCGGGGCGTTCAGTATTTCGGCGGCGGCTCGGGTGGGCACGGGCAACATCGCGGGGGTCGCGACCGCGATCAGTGTCGGTGGGCCGGGGGCGGTGTTCTGGATGTGGGCGATGGCTACGGTCGGGGCCGCGTCGGCGTTCGTGGAATCGACCCTCGCCCAGCTCTATAAGCGGCGGGAGAGCGAGCCGGGCACCTTCCGCGGCGGTCCGGCGTACTACATGGAGTACGGGCTGCGCCGTCGGTGGCAGGGGCTGACCTTCGCGGTGATCATCACCGTGACCTTCGGGTTCGTGTTCAACGCGGTGCAGTCCAACACCATCGTGGCCACCGGGCGGGCGTCGCTGTCGGCGCTGGACGGTGACTGGTTCGCGCCGCTGGTCGGGCTCTGCCTGATCACGTTGCTCGGGGTGGTGATCTTCGGCGGGGTGCGCCGGATCAGCCACATCACCGAGGTGCTGGTTCCGGTGATGGCGGTGGTGTATCTGCTGCTCGGCATCGCGGTGGTGGCGCTGAACATCACCGACCTGCCGCGGGTGCTCGCCGATATCGTCGGCGGGGCGTTCGGGCTGCGTGAGGTGGTCGGCGGCGGAATCGGGACCGCGCTCGCGCAGGGCATCCGGCGCGGCATGTTCTCCAACGAGGCCGGACTCGGGTCCTCGCCCAATGCCGCTGCGGCGGCCGATGTCTCGCATCCGGTGAAGCAGGGATTGGTCCAGTCGCTCGGCGTCTACTTCGACACCCTGCTGATCTGCTCGATCACCGCGTTCATCATCCTGACCAGCGACCCTGATCTGTCCGAGCGGCGCAGCGCCGACCTGACCCAGAGCGCGCTGCAGGCGTCGCTGGGCACCTGGGCCGGGCACGTGCTCACCGCGGTGGTGTTCCTGCTCGCGTTCAGCTCGATGATCGGCAACTTCTACTACGGTCGCGCCAATATCGAATTCATCACCACCCGTCCCCAGGTGCTCACCGCGTTCCGAATCCTGGTGCTGGTGGCGGTCTTCGGCGGCGCGCTCGGTTCGGTGAGCCTGATCTGGAACCTGGCCGATGTGTTCATGGGCGTGATGGCGCTGGTCAACCTGGCCGCGATCATCCCGCTCGGCGTCGTCGCGTTCCGCCTGCTCGCCGACTATCGCGCTCAGCGCGGTGCGGGTGCGGACCCCGTATATGTGCACCGTGCCGACATCGCCGACCCGGCGGGCGTGCAGTGCTGGCAGGCAACGATTGCGTCGAGCTTGCCCGGTAAACCCGCCCATTAGTGGTAGGCATGGGAAATGGCGAAACAGTGGACCGAAACGGCCGATATCGCGCTGCGCGCCGACGGTCAGCGCGTCGCTGATCTGGACACCTCGAGCACGCCGGGCTTCACCGGCGGCAAGCGCCTCGGCAAGGAACTGCTCGCCGAACGGGCGACGGTGCTCTCGGTCTTGCAGGAGAAGCTGTTCGCGCACGGTCGCACCGGTGGACAGCGCAGCGTGCTGCTGATCTTGCAGGGCATGGACACCGCGGGTAAGGGCGGCATCGTGCGCCACGTCATCGGGTCGGTCGACCCGCAGGGCGTCGACCACGCGTCGTTCGGCGTGCCCACCGAGCTGGAGAAGCAGCACGATTTCCTGTGGCGCATCCGCAACAAGCTGCCCGCCCACGGCCAGATCGGCGTCTTCGACCGCTCCCACTACGAGGACGTGCTGGTGGTGCGGGTACACGATCTCGTGCCGCAGGCGGAGTGGGAACAGCGCTACGACCAGATCAACGCGTTCGAGAAGGAGATCGCCGACGCGGGCACCACCATCGTGAAGGTCGCGATGTTCGTCTCCCTCGACGAGCAGAAGAGCCGGCTGCGCGAACGGCTGGAACGCCCGGACAAATACTGGAAGTTCAACCCCTCCGACATCACCGAACGCGCCTACTGGCCCGAATATCAGAAGGCGTACCAGGCCGTTCTCGACCGCACCAACACCGATTACGCGCCCTGGCACGTGCTGCCGTCGGACCACAAGTGGTACGCCCGCCTCGCGGTCACCGAATTGCTGATCGCCGCGTTGGCGCAGATGGAACTCGACTGGCCGCCCGCCGACTTCGATATCGCCGAGCAGTTGCGTCGACTCGACGAGTCCTGAATACGGGCAAGACGCGCATTGCGGAAACTCTCAGGTTCGGCCCGCATGATGTTCCCGGTGGGGAGCCAACGAGCGAAAGGCGTGTGACGACGGTGAGCACGGGCAAGAGTCCCTCGGGCAGGAATCCGCTGGCGGCGGCCGAGGCGGCCGACAAGAAGCGCAAGATCGCGATCCAGGCCGGCGTCGCCGCCGTCCTGGTCGCGCTGGTCGCGGCCATCGGCATCGGCATCGCGGTGAACAAGTCCGATTCCGACAAGGAATCGTCGACGACCTCGGCGGCGCAGCTGCCCGCGACGGGCGGGGCGGTCACCGAGACCGGCACGGTCGTGATCGGCAATCCCGATGCCAAGGTCAAGGTGCGCGTGGTCGCCGACCTCCAGTGCCCGGCCTGCAAGCAATTCGAGGCAGCCAACGGTGCGACACTCGCCAAGGCCGCCGCCGACGGCACCGCCTCCGTCGAATACCAGATCATCTCGTTCCTCGACAAGGCCTCGACCAACCAGTACTCCTCGCGTGCGGCCAACGCGTCGTTCTGCGTGGCGAAGTCGGACACCACCAAGTACCAGGCCTGGTTGCAGACGATGTTCGAGAAGCAGCCCGCCGAGGGTGGTGCGGGCCTGAGCAACGACGAGCTCATCAAGATCGCCGCCGACGCGGGGTACACCGATCCGGCCGTGGCGACCTGCATCAACGACAAGCCGTACAACGACTACATCCAGCAGGTCACCCAGACCACGCTGCAGAGTGGCGTGAAGTCCACGCCGTCGGTGTACATCAACGGCCAGCTGAACCAGACCGACGCGATCTTCACCGAGAACGGCCTGGCCCCCGTGATCGCTGACGCGGCGAAGTGATCACCGCCCCCGCCCGCTCGGCCTGGCTGCTGCTGATCGCCGGGCTGGCGGGCTGGCTGGCGTCGTTCACGCTCACCGTCGAACGGTTCAAGCTGTTCGTCGACCCGAATTACGTGACCTCGTGCAGCATCAACTCGGTGCTGTCGTGCGGGTCGATCATGAAGACCGACCAGGCCGCGGTCTTCGGTTTCCCCAACCCGCTCATCGGCGTCGTCGGGTTCTCGGTGGTGGTGACCCTCGCCGTGCTGTCGGTGGTCGGCGTGGGCTTCCCGCGCTGGATCTGGGGCGGGCTGTGGCTCGGCACCGTGCTCGGCATCGCCGGACTGTGCTGGCTGATCTTCCAGAGCCTGTACCGGATCAACGCGCTGTGCCCGTACTGCATGGTGGTGTGGGTGGCGGTGCCGGTGCTGTTCGCGGTGACCACGCAGGAACTGTGGGGCCGGTCGCGCGGTGCGATGGGAATCCTCGCCGAATGGCGCTGGACCCTGGTTGTGGTGTTCTACGCGGTGGTGCTGCTGCTGGTGTTCCTGAAGTTCCAGGACTACTGGCTAAGCCTGGTCTGACACCGGCTTGGTGGCGTCCACGTATTGCATGAAACGGTGGACGCGCTGGTCGATTTCGGTCAGGCCCGCGCGGGCGAACAGCTTCGGGAAGGTATCGCGGTCGAACAGGCGAAGGCCGCTCAGGCTCGCGGCCAGGCTGCTCGCCGAGCCGAAGAGGTTGTCCTCGGCATAGCTGGTGCTGATCGCGATACGGCCGCCCGGGGCGAGGACACGGATCATCTCGCGGGTGGCGACCAGCGGATCGGGGATCAGGTAGAGGGCGCCGAAACAGCAGACGGCGTCGAAGGTCCCGTCGGCGAACGGCAGCATGCGCGCGTCGCCGCGGACATAACCGACGCGCGGGCTGGCGTTGTCGGTGGCGGCCTTGGCCAGCATCGGCGCCGAGTAGTCCAGGCCGGTGACGAAACCGCCCTTGGTCAGGTACTCGCTGAGGTAGCCGGTGAAATTACCTGGGCCGCACGCCACATCGAGCACCTTCATGGGGCCGCTCAGCCGCAGGGCACCGACCGCTTCGTGGCGGTCGGTGCCGGTGGTCCGGCCGCTGGCGAGGTAGAACAGCGTGGGTCGCCACGCGTGCTCGTACACCGCGGCCAGCGCCGGGGCGTTCATGGTCCTGCGCGCGAGATTCACCGGCGCGCGACCTCGATGGTCATCCCGGCCTCGCGCAGCCGCGTGGTGAGCGCCTCGCCCATCGCCGACGCGGGAGTGAGCACGCCCGCGCGCTCGGGCAGGGTGTCGAAGGCCAGGCTCAGGCCGCTCTGGCCGAGCAGTACGGCGGTGGCCTGGTAACCGGGATCGCCCGTGCCGGAGAAGGTGGCCTGATACTTGGCGCCGGAGCTGGTGCGGGCGAAGGTCTTCATGGTGAACCACCCACTGCGGCGGGCCTTTTCGCTGGGGCCGGTGCCGGGCTTGGGCAGGATCCGGTCGAGCAGCTTACGGCCGAGCGAAACTCTCGACAGGACCGCGCCCGAGGCCATCCCCGCCACGATGCCGCCCGCGATACCCGCGGCGACCAGCGGCGCGGCGGCCGAGGTGCCCGCGTTCATCACCTCGCGGTAGCGGAACTGCTTGCCGTAGACCCAGCCGAGCAGGCCGTTGGTGCGGCGCACGACCTTGGTGTTGTGCGAGGCCATCACGAACGTGGTGACCCAGCCGTCCAGGCCGGGGTCGATGCTGTCGGCGCGGGCCAGCGCCAGATCGGACTGGCGGCCGACATCGGGTTCCATGCTGCGATCCGGGCTCAGCGAATACGGGTGGGCCAGGATCTTGCCGCGCGCGGAGTCGGCCGCCACGTCCTCCCACATGGCACGCCCGGAATCGATGGTGCCGCCGCTCGCGCCGCCCTTGAGATAGGCGACCAGGGTGGTGTCCTCGAGCTCGCCGGTGTCGTCGGCGATCGTAGCCCGGTAGATCTCGTACACGCTCAGGTCGGACGGAATCGAGTCGTAGCCACAGGAATTCACGATCTTGGCGCCCGAGTCGACCGCGGTCTGCTCGTACTTCTCGATGGCGTCGTGGATGAACAGCGGCTCACCGGTGAGGTCGGCGTAGTGGGTGCCCGCCACGGCACACGCGCCCAGCAGGGGCATGCCGTAGCGCAGGTACGGTCCGACAGTGGTGACCACGACCTTGGTGCGCTCGGCCATCGAGGCCAGCGACGCGGGGTCGCTGGAATCGGCGACGACGAGTTCCCATGTCGCGGCGGCGGGCCCGAGCTCGTCGCGAGTGGCGGCGAGCTTGCTCGCCGAACGGCCGGCCAGGGCGATCCTGGCGTCGGCCGGGGCCGCGGTGAGCAGGTATTCGGCGGTGAGTTTGCCTACGAAACCTGTTGCGCCGAACAGGATCAGGTCGTACTCACGGTGCTGCGGCATGACGCGCCTTTCGAAAGATGATTCAGGGCTTGGTGGCCGGTGCGCTCGCCTTGCGGGGGGCACGAGTCTTCTTCACCGGTTTCGGTGGATGAGTGGCGAGCCAATCACGATGGGCCAGACCGAGTTCGGTGACCGGCTGATCGCCGTAGAGCCATTCCCTGGCGACCAGATGCCAGTTGTTGGTGCTGTCGAGCTGGCCGAGCATGCCGAAGGTGAGGAAGTCGGCGCGGCGCGAGAACAGGTGTTCGGGCGGCAGATTCTGCTGCTTCATACCGGTGAACTCGCTGGCCCTCGGGTCGACGGCGAGCAGGAACGCGCCACTGGCCAGTTCCGGGGTGATGGTGAGTTCCTCGTCCACCAGACACCATTCCGAGGCGGCGAGCACATATTCGAGGCATTCCTCGGCGCCGATCTCCTCGGGCGAATCGATCACGCCGCGATCGATCATCAGCTGGCGCAGGTCTTCCGCGCGATCCTCGGCGGCCGCGCGCAGGCACTGGATCTCGAATCCGACCAGCTTGGGGTCCATCCGGTTGAACAACCCGAAATCGAGGAAGGCGACCCGGCCGTCCCTGGCGAGCAGCACATTGCCCGGGTGCGGATCGCCACAGAACTCGTTGAAGCTGAACAGCGAGCCGACGTAGAAGCGGTAGATGATCTCGCCGACCCGGTTACGTACCGCGGCGGGCATTTTCCGCACCTCGTCGAATCCGTCGCCGTCGATGAACTCGCTGACCAGCACGCGGGTGGTCGACAGCTCCGGCACCGAGGACGGCACCACGATGAACGGGTGGTCGCGGTACAGGTGCGCGATCTCGGCCTGCGTGGCGGCTTCGGCCTGGTAGTCGAGCTCGCTCTCCATGTTCAGTTTCAGCTCGTCGAGCACCGCCGGGGTGATCCACGGCATCGCCGAGGCGAGCACCCGGCGGAACATGGTGAGGTTCTTCAGGTCCGCGCGCACGGCGGCGTCGACCCCGGGGTACTGGACCTTCACCGCGACAGCGCGGCCGTCGTTCAGCGTGGCCCGGTACACCTGGCCGATCGAGGCGGCGGCGATCGGCTCCGGATCGAATTCGGCGAAGATCTCCGCCAGCGGGGCACCGAAATCCTGCTCGATCACCGTGCGCATGGACTCGAACGACACCGTGGGTGCGGCGTTGCGCAGTACGGCCAGGCGCTGCTGGAACCGCTCGCGATGGTTCTCCGGCACCAGATCCAGGTCGAGCACCGACATCATCTGGCCCAGCTTCATGGCGACGCCCTTCATGGTGCCCAGCACCATGACCACCTGTTCGGTGGTGCGGATCATCGACTCCTCGGCCATCCGCGCGCGCACGGCCTCCGAGCGGCCGCGCATCGATAATCTGGTCTTCTTCGAGCGGATGACCGACCCCGCCGCGACTGCCCCCAGCTTCGTCCCGCGGGCAAGCCGGGAAGTCGGCACGTTCTTCGCCATCGAGATACCTCCGTTGGTGCCGACGCGCACGGCGGTGACACAAGCCACAGCGTCCCGCCCGGTTCAGCGTAGCCAACCGTGCGCCGTTGTCGAGCCCGGCTCCCTCGAACGCGGGAAATCCCAGCTCAGGGCGACTGTTGCGGCATTTCGGGCAGCGGATGCGGCTGCGCGGTGAAGATCTCGGGTGAGCCACCCGCGCGGGCCATGCCCTCGATCGCACTCCAGGCCATCATCGTGAGGTAGTCGATGACGTCCTGACGCGGCATGGCCTTGTCGGTGGTGGTCCACCAGTGGGTGGCCAGCTGGATGCCGCCGACCAGCACGTACGACCACAGCATCGCGCCCTCGGTGCGGATGCCCTTGGCGCCCGCCCGGTCGACCAGCACCGTGGTGACCACATCGGCGAAGAGGCGCTCGAACTCCGCGAGCGAGGACTTGTCGCCCGCGGCATTGCTCATGATGAACCGGTAGACCTCGGGGTCGTCGTCGACGGTGCCGACGTATTCGGTCATCGCGGCGCGCACGAGTTGGTATTCGTCGGCGTCGAGACTGATCGCGCCGTACACCCGGGGTAGCAGCGTGGTTTCGATGAACCGCTGCATGGTGGCGTGGACCAGGTCGTTCTTGTCCGCGAAGTAGCGGTACAGCACGGTCTTGGACACGCCGATCTCGGTGGCGATCTCGTCCATGCCCGCCTGGCTGCCCCGCGCGCGGATGGCGTTGAGCGTGCCGTCGACCAGTTCCTCGCGGCGGTCGATCTTGTGCTGTCGCCACCGACGTTTGCGGCCGTCAGCCTGGCCGCCGCCGCGCACTCCTGCTCGGCTCGACTGCTCGCCGATCTCGACAAGGTCTTCGGTGGACAGAACAGCCCCCTCGTATCGATGTTGGCGTCTTTAGTCAACAGCTTAGGCGCGCCGGTGTGGGGTGGCGCTCCTTTGGCCCACGTTGCGGCATTTACCACACTCGAGTGCTTACGCGCGCGTACGACAAACCGCGCGGTTCGCCGTGTCGTGGGCGACGCCACGCGGGGTTGGCGGCGGCGCACTCGCCGTGCGCACAGCAGAATGGGGGCTATGGAGAAATCTCCCGGCAACACGGCGGTTCTCACGCCGCGCACCGAGCCCGCCGCACAGCCCGCCGGCTTCGCGGTGATGACCGACGAGGCGGGCAAAAAACGTGACCTGTTCAAGATGAAGGCACTGGCGACCAGCTTCCTGCTGGTGGCCAGTGTGATCTACCTGCTGTGCCGCTGGCTCGAATCGCGTGGCGGCGGTGGCGAGTGGGTGGGCTATGTCCGCGCGGCCTCGGAGGCGGGCATGGTCGGCGCGCTGGCCGACTGGTTCGCGGTCACCGCGCTGTTCAAGCACCCGCTGGGTCTGCCGATCCCGCACACCGCGATCATCCGTAAGAAGAAGGACCAGCTCGGCGAGAGCCTGGGCGCCTTCGTCGGCACCAACTTCCTCGCCCCCGACGTGGTCTCGGCGCGCCTGGACTCGGCGCAGATCTCGCTGCGCGTGGGCCGGTGGATGGCCGATCCGGCGCACGCGGCGCGGGTGGCGCAGGAGAGCGCGACGATCCTGACCGCGGTGGTCAACACCCTGCGCGACGAGGACGTCGAGCAGATCATCGACAACACCATCGTCAAGCGGATCGCCGAACCGCTGTGGGGGCCGCCGCTGGGCCGGGTGCTCTCGGAGATGATCGCCGACAACCGGCAGCGGCCGCTGATCGACCTGCTGGCCGAGCGCGCGCATCAGTGGGCGCTGGGTTCCCAGGACACGATCGACCGGATCGTGGTGCGCGATGCGCCGCAATGGGCGCCGAAATTTGTCAATACATTGCTGTCGGAGCGAATTTATCGGGAACTCGTCGAGTTCACCTGGAAGGTGCGCTCCGATCCTGAACACGAATTGCGGCGGGCCGCCGATCGCTTTCTCCAGGATTTCGCCGAGGACCTGCAACACGACGACGCGATGATCGCCAAGGCGGAGAAGGTCAAGGCCGAGATCATGGGCCGCGAGCAGATCACCGGAATGGCCGAGGCCACCTGGCGGGCGGCGAAACGGTTGATCTTGGAATCGGCCGAAGACCCGGATTCCACCCTTCGCCGCAAGGTGGCCGAGAATGTGCAGCAGCTCGGCGAGCGCCTCCGCGACGACCCGGAGATGCGTGGCAAAGTGGACGGGTGGATCGATCGCGGTGCTCGCTATCTGGTCGGTAACTACTCCGCGGAGATCACGACATTGGTGACCGATACGGTCGCGCGCTGGGACGCCGACGAGGCGAGCAGGAAGATCGAATTGCAGGTCGGTCGGGATCTGCAATTCATCCGGATCAACGGCACGGTCGTCGGCTCGCTCGCCGGCCTGGCCATCTACACGATCTCGCAGCTGCTGTTCCACTGAACGACCTGGTAACCGGGGCTGCGTACGCGTTAGCCGACCGGGTGCTAACTGTAGTGCTTGCAATAGCTAGCACCCTGTTCTACTATTGGCCTTACAACGCCAGAAGGTGAGCGATGACAGACCAACCCGAGAGTCGTGTAGCGCACGCGGCTCAAGACATCGGAGGTTTCATCAGGGCACAGCGCGAAGGTGCGCAGGTGTCCCTGCGTCAGCTCGCCGCTCTGGCGGGGGTAAGTAATCCGTACCTGAGCCAAATCGAACGCGGATTACGTAATCCCTCCGCCGAAGTACTCGCGCAGATCGCCAAGGCACTGCGGGTTTCCTCGGAGGTGTTGTATGTGCGGGCAGGATTTCTGGAACAGCGTCCGCACAGCCCGGTCCGTGACGCCCTGCTGGCCGACACTTCGGTGTCCGAGCGGCAGAAACAGGTGTTGCTGGAAATCTATGAGTCGTTTCGCCGGGAAAACGGGGAAGAAGCCGGCTCAGGGGGGAACGAACGAGACACTGACGTTTCGTTCACGACAACTGACACTCCGCCACACCAGGAGACTGAAGACTGATGACCGAGAAGACCGCCACTGTGACCAAGCCGCTGTTCGCCACCGTCGGCGCCGGTGACGCCATCTACGCCGCCGTGAACGACGTCGTCGCCGACGTGCGTGGCCGCGTTGCCACCGCCGACCCGAAGGCCCGCGTCGAAGAGGCCCGCGAGCGCATCGCGAACGTGCCCGCCGACGTGCAGGCCCAGTTCGACACCCTGCGTGACCGTATCTCCGGCCTGCCGTCGGAGCTGCCGGAGGACCTCGCCGAGCTGCGCGAGAAGTTCACCCCCGAAGAGCTGCGCAAGCTGGCCGAGCAGTACTACCGCCAGGCGCTCGACATCTACGCCGATCTCGCCGTTCGCGGCGAGGAGACCGTCGACCGGCTGCGTGCCAACCAGGCCGTCGACGAGCAGATCGGGCGCGTCGAGAACCTCTACAAGGATGCCTCCGCTCGCGCCGAGGATGCCCTGACCAAGGTCAACGACCTGCTGGGTCGCACCAAGGCCGAGGCCGAGGCCGTGGCCGACAAGGTCGACGCCGTGGTCGAGGCCGAGGTCGTCGCCGTCACCACCGAGCCGGCTCCGGCCAAGGCTCCCGTCGCCAAGAAGGCTCCGGCCAAGAAGGCCGCTCCGGCGAAGAAGGCCGCCGCGCCCAAGAAGGTCTAGCCTTCGCGCAGCACCGCTGACAGCGGCCCCGTACACCAGGTGTGTGCGGGGCCGCTGTTCGTATGATGGGGGTGTGAACATGGTGAATGGGATGACCTCGCTGATTTTGCTGATCCTGTGGATCGGCGCCTTCGGCGCGACGGTGTTCGCGCTCATTCACGCTGTGCGCCAGCGTTCGGATGCCTTCACCGCCGTCGACAAGATGACCAAGCCGATCTGGCTGGCCATTCTCGGTGGTGCGCTGGTGTTTCTGCTGATCGGCATCGGGGGGCTGGGGATGCTGTCGTTCATCGCGATCATCGCGACCGGGGTGTACCTGGCCGATGTGCGCCCGAAGGTGGACGAGGTGCAGCGCGGCCCGCGCTGGTAAACAGCCCCTCGAAGGGCTCGCGGGTGAGTGGTACGCGGTGTTACTGTATCTATCAGTAACACAAAGGAGTGTGCCGATGCGCGCAAAGTTGCCGACGGCTCTGGTGAACCTGGTCGACCGGGTGTCCACCGTGGTCGAGACCACCCTCGCGGCCCACCGGGCGGACCTGCGGACACGGACGCACGGGATCGCGGCCTTCGATCCGCCGCGGATACCGCACGACGTGATCCCCGTGGTCACCGCCGACGGCGCCCGCCTGCGGGTGCACGCCTACGGCCCCGTCGACGCGCCCGTCATCGTGTTCGCCCACGGCTGGACGTGTTCGATCGAATACTGGAACGCCCAGATCAACGCCTTCGCCGGCGAGTACCGCGTGGTCGCCTACGACCAGCGCGGCCACGGTGAGAGCACCAACGGCTACGCCCGCCCCAGCACCGATCTGCTCGCCGACGACCTGTGCGACGTGCTCGACGCCGTACTGCTGCCGGGTCAGCGCGCGGTACTGGCCGGGCACAGCATGGGCGGGATGACGCTCATCGCCTGGGCGGGCCGGTACCCCGAGCGGGTCGCCGAACAGGCCGCCGCGGTGATCCTCACCAACACCGGCGCGCACTCACTGGTCGAGGTGTCGACCATGGTTCCCGGCCTGAACATCCCGCTGCGGATGCTCGGCGGCCGTTCGATGCCGACGCCGGACTGGCTCGGCAAGCTCATCCTCGGCACCCCGGTGGTGTTCCCGCCGATCAAGCCGGTGCGCTGGATCTTCGCCCGGCAGGTGATGACCCTCGATACCTCGCGCGAGAAGCTGAATTACGCGCTCTCGGTGGTGCGTGGCTGCCCGATGATGACGCGTTCGCGCTACGGCTTCCTGCTCACCGAGCTGCACCTCGGCGATGACGCGAAGAACTTCTCGGTCCCGACCACCGTGCTCGCGGGCGATCGTGACGACATGACCCCCGCGATCCACGCCGAGCGCCTGGCCGCGCTGCTCCAGGAAGCAGGCACGCTCGCCGGGTTCAAGGTGCTGCCGACCGGACACCTCGGCAATGTCGAACGCTACGACCTGTTCAATGCCGAGGTGGCCCGAGTGCTGGCCGCCGTCAGCGAGCCCGTGCGCGCCCTGGCCTGACCGCCTGCGAGAATCGGCGGATGAGCTCTACCGCTGTGACCTCGGACGACCGTCGGTTCGTGCTGACCCTCGGGTGCCCGGACCGGCCGGGCGTCATCGCCCGGATCTCCTCGTTCATCGCCGAATTCGGCGGCTCGATCGTGGAGGCCGGGTATCACTCCGACGGTGACATCGGCTGGTTCTTCACCCGCCAGGCCGTGAAGGCCTCGACGGTGCCGTTCTCCATCGACGAGCTGCGGGTGCGCTTCGCCGAGGTGGCCGCCGAGTTCGGTCCCGAGACCGACTGGCAGCTGCACGATTCCGGTGCGCCGCGGCGCGCGGTGCTGCTGGTCAGCAAGGACGGGCACTGCCTGCACGACCTGCTCGGCCGCGCACAGGCCGGTGAGCTGCCCGCGACCATCGAGGCCGTGATCGGCAACCACCCCGACCTCGCGGGCATGACCGAGGCCCACGGGGTGAAGTTCCACCACGTGCCGTTCCCGAAGGACCCGGCCGAGCGCGGTCCGGCCTTCGAGCAGGTGCGCGACCTCGTTGACTCCCACGATCCGCATGCCGTGGTGCTCGCCCGTTTCATGCAGGTGCTGCCCGCCGAGCTGTGCGAGCACTGGGCCGGGCGCGCGCTCAATATCCACCACAGCTTCCTGCCCTCGTTCGTCGGCGCGCGGCCCTATCACCAGGCGTACGCGCGCGGGGTGAAGCTGATCGGGGCGACCTGCCACTACGTCACCGCCGAGCTGGACGCGGGGCCCATCATCGAGCAGGACGTGATCCGCGTCGATCACGCCGACGACGCGCGTGACATGGTCAGGCAGGGACGCGACATCGAGCGGGTCGTGCTCGCGCGTGGACTGCGCTGGCACCTGGAGGGCCGGGTGCTCGTGCACGGTCGGCGTACGGTCGTCTTCGAGTGACCTACAGATCGTAAAACGGTGCCGGATAACGGAATTCGCCGGTGACGGCGGAATCGTAGGCCGTGAGCGGGCGGACCTGGAAATACGGCGCCCATTCGGCTTCGTCGGGCACGACGCCCAGGCGCGCGCCGGGGACGAAGCCGAAGCGGGCGTAGTAGTCGGGATCGCCGACCAGGCCGACAACCGATTCGTCGAGAGCGTCGGCGGCGCCGAGGGCGGCGTGGACCAATGCCGAGCCGACGCCGGACTTCTGATGCTCCGGATCGACGCCGAGTGGACCCAGCGCGAGTACCGGGAACGGGCCGATTCCGGCTCTGGTGAGACAGATGTGCCCCACGACGGTGTCGTATTCGAGGGCGACCAGCGACAGCGTGGGCATCCACGACTCGTCGGTCCGTAGCGTCTCGACGAGGGCGGGTTCGGGTGGTTCGGTGACGGCCGGATCGCCCGCGTAGTGCGGGGCGAAAGCGGCGCGGTGGATCGCGGCGATCGCCGGGGCGTCCGCTGGGGTCTCGCGACGGATCAGCACAGGCTTAAGTCTCCAGGATTTGGGTACGGGAGCGCAATGATGTGCCGTGCCCGATGTTCCGGACTCGGCCGCGCGTGTGCGATGCTCGGGAAATGACTTCCGCGCCGCTGACCCGGGCCGCCGTGGCCGACATGATCGACCACACCCTGCTCGCGCCGGAAGCCACTCCGGCCGAGGTCGACTCGCTGGTCGTCGAGGCGCGCAAGCTGGGGGTGTACGCGATCTGCCTGTCGCCCTCGATGCTGCCGGTGCGTGCGCCGGGGCTGGTGGTGGCCACCGTGGCGGGTTTCCCGTCCGGCAAACACCATTCGCTGGTGAAGGGTGCCGAGGCGCGGCTGGCCGTGGATCAGGGCGCTGCCGAGGTGGACATGGTGATCGACGTGGGCGCCGCGCTGGCCGGTGATTTCAACGCCGTGCTCGCCGACATCATCACCGTGCGCGAGGCGACCAGGGATCGGGCCGTGCTCAAGGTGATCATCGAATCGGCGGCGCTCACCGATGCGGCGATCGTCGGCGCGTGCCGGGCGGCCGAACAGGCGGGCGCCGATTTCGTGAAGACCTCCACCGGTTTTCATCCCGCGGGCGGTGCGAGCGTGCACGCGGTGCGGTTGATGGCCGAGACCGTCGGCGGACGACTCGGGGTGAAGGCCAGCGGCGGCATCCGCACCGCCGCGGATGCCGCCGCGATGATCGAGGCCGGTGCTACGCGGCTCGGGTTGTCGAAATCGGCTGCGGTCCTCGACGGATTTCCCGACTAGCCGAGGTTTTCCCGCGTCGTCACCGCCGCGCGCGATCAGCAGGTGAACCCGGACTGCTGAGCGGCCGGGTCGCTCTCGAGTGCGGTCTTGCCACCCGAAAGGTGCACGCTCACACCGTCATCGGTGACCTTGACCTCCTGCGCGCGCAGGCCGAGCGGATAGCTCTGCAAGCTCTGGGTGAAGGTCTCGACGATGTCCTGCACGAGGTCGGTGGGCAGGCCGATGCCGAGTATCTGCGCCGACTTCGTCTCCACCGTGACGTTGCCGTCGCGGACCATCGGCTGCACCTCCAGCTGGGCGAGGCCGCCGAGCACATCGAGAGTGATCACTCCGGTGCTCGCCGAGGAGCTCACGCCGCTGACCATGGTGCCGAGGGTCTCGCGGATGCCGTCGTTGTTCCAGGTCACGTCGGCGGTCGAGCTGTCGATGGTGCCGCCGCCTCGGCCGCGGTCGACGAGTTCGATGTCGTTGAATTTCGCGTGCACCACCATCCCGACAGCGGGGCCGAACTTGTTGTCCTCGCTGTCGACGGTGATCGTGCCGACCTTGCCGTCCACATAGGACAGCAGGATCGGGCGCGGGCCGAAGCCCACGTCGATGCTCGAGCCCATCTGTTGCTCGAACGCGCCGCTGATGCAGCTCGAGATCTTGTGCCTGGCATAGGCTTCGGTTCCGCCGATGGCCGCGACGAGCAGGGCTGCGACCACGGCCAACGCGATCACCAGCGAGCGCCGACCGATCCTGGGGCGAGGGGGCTTTTGTGTGGTCATGGCATCGGATTCTTCCCGATCTTTCTGTGTCCGCTCTGAGGACGTAGTGAAAGCCTTCACAGCAAAATGTGACCTGGCGCACGCAACCGGGCGTAATCTGGGTTGCATGACTGGCGAGGGCGCGCGCCGGGTGGCGGGGACAGCGGATCATCGATGGCGGGTGCTGCGGCGCCTCGCCGGGCGGCACGCGGGCTTCTTCACCACGCGTCAGGTGTTGCGTACCGGCTGCGAATCGCAGGTCAGAGCCGCCCTGGGGGACGGGTCGGTGACCAGGGCCGGGGTCGGGATGATGCGGCTGGGCCAGTGGCGGGTGGGGCCGCTCGACGAGTACGCGATGTGGGCGGCGTGGTTCGACGGCGCGGCGGCGGTGTCGTATCAGAGTGCGGCGGAACTGCACGGGATCGGCAGGTTACAGCCGCGGTTTCTGCACCTGTCGGTGTCGGCGGGTCGCCCGCCGGTGACCCCACGGTTGGTGCTGACCCGACGCAAGCTCTGCGCGGCGGATGTCGAGTCGGCTGGGCCGTTTCTGGTGACCACGCCGGTGCGGACGGTCCTGGATCTGGCCGAGACCGAGATCTCGCAGTCGGCGCTGGACGAGGTGGTGGCCGACGCGGTGGCGATCCACCGATGCGATACCGACGAGATCTGGTGGGGTGGGCAGCAATTGGCGCCGCGAGCGTCGGCGCGGGTGCGACGGGCGTTAAGCCGGGTCTGACGGGGCGACCACGTCCCAGGGCACCGACAGCACGCAGTCGCGCATTCGCCGGTTGTAGGTGTGGACCGGGAAACCGTTGGCGCGCAGCATCTCCGCCGCTGCACGCCAGCGGATGCGGGGGCCGTACGGCGCCATGGCCGCGGTACGCTCCCAGGCCCGGTCGGCGGCGGTGAGCAGCGTGTGGACGCGTTCGCCGGGAATGTTGCGGTGGATCAACGCTTTCGGCAGGCGCTCGGCGATGTCGGAGGGCCGGTCCACGGTGAACGGATCCCAGGCCAGCGTCAGGGAGAGGGGGCGGTGCCGGTCGAGCAGCACCCAGGCGCAGCGGCGGCCGAGTTCATCGCAGGTGCCGTCGACGAGCAGGCCGTCGGGTGCCAGATTCGACTGGATGCGTGACCACGCGTCGGGCACGGCGTCCTCGGGATATTGGCGCAGGACGTTGAACGCGCGGACCAGGGTCGGTCGCAGGCCCGCCAGTTCGAAGCCGCCGCGGGCGAAGCGGACGCCGTCGCGGGGTGCCACGACGCGGGCCGGGTCGATTTCCAGGCCCACCACCTCGAGGTCGGGGCGCACGGTGCGCAGCCGGGCGGCCAGTTCGAAGGTGGTCCACGGTGCGGCGCCGTAGCCGAGGTCGACGACCAGGGGATCGGGCGATTCACGCAGTGTCGCGCTGACGAGTTCGTCGTTGACGAGCCAGCGGTCACTGCGGCGCAAACGGTTGACGCCGGTGGTGCCACGGGTGATCGTGCCGACCGGGGGGAGGGCCTTGCGGCTGGGGGCCACGGGCGTCGAAGTTCTCCGGTGCGTCAGACCGACTTGTCGGCGGTCTGATTGTCCAGGTAGCGCAGGGTTTCTTCCTGCTCGGCGCGGAACAGGTCGACCAGGTTCACCAGCATCAACTGCTCCAGGCGCGGGCCGACCATGGGAATGAAGACCTTGGCGGTGGGGGAGAAGCGCATGGTGGCGCCGGTCTCGGTGGGAAACAGGCGGATGGTGCCGGTCAGGCTGCCGGGGCCGGCCGGAATCGAGGCGGAGAACTTGCCCTCGGTCTCGTCGTGGTCGAACGGGCCCCAGCTCTCCTTGCGGGTGATCACCATGTCTTTGCGCATCACGGTCTGGGCGATCTCGGGGAGCATCTCGCGGGGCAGGGTGTGGTGCAGGACCACGTCGATGCCGTCGTCGGTGACGTCGAGGCTCACCACTTCGTTGTTGGGCGCGTACTTGCGCATTTCGGCGACGCGGGCTTCCCAGTAGTCCCTGCTCTGGAGGGCTGCGTACAGCTCTTCGGTGGTGTGCAGGGGGTAGCGAGCCGAGTAGTCCAGTCTGCGTGCCATGGCAGCACACGTTACGTGGTTGGGGTGCGGGCGGAGGGAAGAGGTGGGTTGTCTGTGCTCGGTCCTATAAATCGATGCCGACGGTTACCGGTTCCGGCTCCAGCGCCACGCCGAACCTTTCCTGGACGCCCGCGCGGACGGTGCGGGCCAGGGCGACGATGTCGGACGCGGTCGCGGTGCCACGGTTGGTCAGGGCCAGGGTGTGCTTGGTCGACAGGCGCGCGGCGGCGCTGTCGCCGGGGAAGCCCTTCGCGAAACCGGCGCGTTCGATGAGCCAGCCCGCCGAGAGTTTGGTGCCGTCGGGTGCGGGATAGGTGGGCACCTTGACGTCGTCGCCGACGTGCGCGGCGATCGCGGCCAGTACCCGTGGCAACTGCTCCTCGGTGACGACCGGGTTGGTGAAGAACGAACCGGCGCTCCATGTGTCGTGGTCGGCCGGGTCGAGGACCATGCCCTTGCCCGCCCGCAGGCGAAGCACTTCGGCGCGCACCTGCTCGACCGGGCGGGTCTCGCCGTCGCCCGCTCCGAGCACCTTCGCCAGCTCGCCGTAGCGCAGCGGCGCGCTCATCCCGCTCGGATCGAGGGCGAACTCCACCGCGAGGACCACCGCGTCGTCGCTGTGCTTGAGCACGCTGGTCCGGTAACCGAAGCCGAGTTCGGCGGGTTCGGTCCAGCGCACGTCCCCGGTCTTGCGATCGAGCAGGCGTACCCGGCGCAGCAGCGACGCCACCTCCACGCCGTACGCGCCGACGTTCTGCACCGGTGTCGCACCGGCCGAACCCGGAATGCCGGACAGACACTCCAGCCCACCCAACCCGGCCGCGACGGTCGCCGCGACGACCTCGTCCCAGTTCGCGCCCGCCTCGGCCACCACGCCGTCGGTGCCCAGCTCGACGCCGGTGGTGCCGACCAGCACGACCACGCCGTCGAAGCCCGCGTCGTCGATGAGCAGGTTCGACCCGCCCGCCACCAGCAGCACCGCGATACCGGCCGCGTCCAGGGTCTTCACCGTGGCCACCAGGGCCTCGGTGCTCGCGCATTCGGCGAGCAGCGCGGGCCCGCCGACCCGCAAGGTCGTCAGTTCGGACAAACGCACCGAATCGCGGACCGTCGCGCCGGTATCGGCAAGCAGGTCACGCAGCTGATCGGAGGACACCACCCGTGTTGTACGCACGTCCGCAGACGGTACCGTGTCGAGCATGGCTACACCTCTGGCGTTCACTGCCGGCTACACGCATTCCGTCGATGCGGTGCGCGCCGCGTACTCCGACGAGCAGTACTGGAAGGCCCGGATCGCCGAGGTCGGCGGGCCCGGTGCCCGGCTCGACGCCTTCGCCGTCGACGGCGACCAGGTCCGCGTCCAGATGGTGCAGTCCATCCCCGCCGACCAGCTCCCGCCCGCCATCACCGCGGTGCGCCCCGGCGACCTGATCATTCCGCGCACCGAGACCTACACCGGCACCGGCGGTATCTTCGAGGCCCACGTCGACGGTGCCCCCGCGGTGGTCCGCGGCACGGTGACCATGGCACCCGACGGCGGCACCGGCTCCACCACCGCCATCAACGGCACCATCGAGGTGAAGATCCCGCTGTTCGGCGGCAAGATCGAGGCGGCCATCTCCGAGCGCCTGATCGAACTCCTCGGCAACGAGGCCACCTTCACCGAGGAATGGCTCAACCGGTCGTAGCGGTCTCGGTGAGACCGCGCTCACGGGGTATGGGTCGGTAGCTCGGCGTACATTCGATGCGTGAGCAAACATTCGGTAACCGAACTGTTGCGCGCGCGGGCCACCGCGCGGCGTGATTCGTCGGCGCACAGGCGTGAAGTGGGCGTTCGGGGCGGGCGATCCGTGGTTGCGGTGATGGTGCTGGCGGTGCTCGTCGTGCTCACCGGGTGCACCATCGACCGGCAGGGCGAGGCTGCCGAGGCGGCGCCGGTGGCGCAGGTCACCATCGCGCCCACGCCCGGAGCCACCGAGGTGGATCCGGTCGCGCCCGTGTCGGTGACGGTCGCGCACGGCACGATCGACCAGATCGCCCTCACCAACGCCGGCGGCAAGCAGATCACCGGTCAGCTCAGCCCCGACCGCACCACCTACAAGGTCTCCGAACCGCTCGGCTACGGCGTCGAGTACACCTGGGCCGGTACGGCCATCGGCGCCGACGCGAAACCGATCCCGATCGACGCCACCTTCACCACGATCAGCCCCCAGTCGACCATCCCGGCCACGATCAACATCGGCGACGGCCAGGAGGTCGGGATCGCGGCGCCGATCATCCTGAAGTTCGCGGGGCCGGTCACGAACAAAGCAGCCGTGGAGAAGGCCCTCACCGTCACCACCGACCAGGGCACCGAAGGCTCGTGGGCCTGGCTGCCCGACGACGGCGGCTCGCGGGTGCACTGGCGTCCGAAGGACTATTGGACCCCTGGCACCACCGTGCACGTCGCCGCGAAGCTCTACGGCGTCGACCTCGGCGGCGGCGCCTACGGCGACTCCGATGTCACCTCCGATTTCACCATCGGCCGCAGTCAGATCGTCATCGCGAACGCGCCGAGTCACCGCATGCGGGTGGTGCGCGACGGCGCCACGATCTTCGACTTCGCGGTGTCCTACGGCGAAGGCAACGAGCCGCGCAACGTGACCCGCTCGGGCGTGCACATCGTCACCGAGAAGTACGAGGACTTCATGATGTCGAATCCGCCGTACTACACCAACGTCCGTGAACGCTGGGCCGTCCGTATCTCCAACAATGGCGAATTCATCCACGCCAACCCCGAATCCCTCTCGGCGCAGGGTTCCTCGAACGTCACCAACGGCTGCATCAACCTCTCACCCGCCGACGCCCAGGCCTACTTCCCGACCGCCCTCTACGGCGATCCGGTGGAGGTGACCGGCACCTCGATCGAGTTGTCCCAGGCCGACGGCGACGTCTACGACTGGGCCCTCGATTGGCCGACATGGAAGTCGATGTCCGCCTTGCCCGCCGAATAGCGCGCACCTGTGCCGTCGTGCCGCGGTGGTTCGATACCACGGCACGACGGCTCGGCCGTCCCTAACGTCGGGGCAGGAACAGCGCCGGGACGAGCGCCAGCGCGATCATGACGGGCGCGATCAGATAGGTGTGCTGGAACGCGTCGGCCAGGGCGGGAGCGAGTTCGGCCCGCTGGTCCGCCGTCATGGCGTGCAGCGCCTGGAGGCCACCCGTCACCGGGAGCAGTGCGCCCAATGTCACCGAGGCCACCGCGGTCCCGATCGCCATCGACGTGGTGCTGATCATGTTCAGCACCGTCGAACCGGCGGGCTGCTGCTCGCGGCTCAGCGGCCGGGTCGCCGTGGTCATCACCGGCATCAGGGTCCCGCCGCCACCCGCGCCCATCAGTACCATCGTCAGGCACAGTGCCCAGTACGGCGCGTCCGCGTCGAGCTGGATCACGAACAGCACGAAACCGGTGAGCGCCACCGTGATCGACGCGAGCAGGTACCGGCCGGGCGGAATCCGGTCGATCAGCCTGCCCGCCACCTGCATGGTCGCACCCGATGCCAGGGCGAACGGAATCCCCAAAGCGCCTGCCACCAGCGCTGACTCACCGCGCACCACCTGGAAGTACAACGGCAGCAGCAGCATCGAACCGAAGTAGCCGCCGGCGAACACCGCCAGCAGCACCGCGGAGGCGCCGGTGATCCGGTTGCCGAGCACGCGCAGATCCAGCAGTGGCACCGAGGTGGTCAGCGATCGGCGCACGAACGCGGCGA
Organism: Nocardia sp. NPDC003183; assembly: GCF_053590715.1. Classification (NCBI taxonomy): domain Bacteria; kingdom Bacillati; phylum Actinomycetota; class Actinomycetes; order Mycobacteriales; family Nocardiaceae; genus Nocardia; species Nocardia sp. NPDC003183. Next base: position 28,049 of record NZ_JBSFTG010000006.1, on the reverse strand, counting down.
TCAGGCCGACCCCCACCAGCAGCGGCACCAGTACCGCGGGCGTGGCGAATCCGGCACTCTCGCCCGCGGCGGTGACGCCATAGATGACCAGCGCCAACCCGGGCGACATCAGCAGCAGCCCACGGATATCGAGCGCCCGCGGCGGTTCCGGGGCGTCGTCGGGCACCACCCGCACCGCCAGCAGCAGCACCAGCGCGCCCAGCGGCAGATTGATGAAGAACATCCACCGCCACGACACCTCGTCGATCAGGTATCCGCCGATCACCGGGCCCAGCAGCGGGCCGACCAGAATGGCCAACCCGAGCGTGCTCATCAACTGTCCCAGGCGCTCCGGCCCGGCCGCGCGCAGCAGGATCGTCATGCCGACCGGCATCAGCAGTCCGCCGCTGGCACCCTGAACCAATCGAAAAGCGATGAGTGACTCGATGTTCCACGACAGTCCGGCCAGTACCGAGCCGACCGCGAAGGCCGTGATCGCCGTCAGATACAGCCGCTTGGCGCCGAATCGGCCGACCAGCCAGGCCGAGGTCGGCACCACGGCGCCGAGGGCCAGCGAGTAGCCGGTGGCGACCCACTGGATGGTGCTCAGGCCGGCGTGGAACTCCATCGACAGCTTGTTGATGGCGACGTTCACGATGGTCTGATCGAGCGTCGCCATGATCATGCCGACCACCAGGACCAGGGCGATCCGCATCGGAGTGCGACTGGTGGCCGGTTCGACGGTGGTGATCACGGCGGTCACTTCCCGTACGGCTGGGCCAGGCGGGCGGCGCGCAGCGCTTCGCCCCACCAGGTGAGCTGATCGAGCATGGTCGCCGCGGCGGCGTCGGCATCGTTGGGCGCGGACAGCTCGCCCGCGTCGTCGAAGCGGCCCCACGGATTCGGGAAGCAGACCGAGTCGCGCACGGTGACGGCGTGGAGTTCGGCGAAGACCGGGCGCAGATGTTCCACGGCGCGCAGTCCGCCGGAGATGCCGCCGTAGGAGACGAAACCGACCGGCTTGGCCTGCCATTCGGCGTGGTGGGTGTCGATCAGATTCTTCAGCGTGCCCGGGTAGCTGTGGTTGTACTCGGGTGTCACCACGACGAACGCGTCGGCGCGCGAGAGCTTTTCGGTGGCTTCGGCGACGGAGGGGTGGTCGGTGGCGGCGCCGAACGCGTGCGGCAGTTCGATACTCGCGGTGTCGACGATGTCGACGGTGACGGTGTCGCGCAGGGCCGCTTGCCGGACGAACCAGCTCGCGATCGTCGGACCGAAGCGCCCCTCCCTGGTACTGCCGATGACGACCGTGAGCCGCAGCGGGCTGATGGCGGTTCGGACGTGGTCAACCGTGGCGCTCATGACGTTCCTCTTCGTCGGTGACGGCCCCTCGGCCGCCGCTGCGCTCTACCGTCCTACCTCAACGGTCGTTGAGGTCAAGTCGACAAAGATTTGGGTGGTCCGGGAATACTTCTCGGCTTATGCTGCTTATTGCGTTCATACGCAGATAAGCAGTTTCGAAAGGGCAGGCATCATGAGCACCTCACTGTTCGCGCACCGCGACTACCGACTGCTGTTCACCGCCCAGGTCGCGGCCCTGTTCGGGACCGGGCTCACCACCGTCGCCCTCGGTCTGCTCGCCTACGAACTGGCAGGCGGCAACGCGGCCATCGTGCTCAGTACCGCGCTGACGCTGAAGATGGTCGCCTACGTCACCGTCGCGCCGATCGCGGGCGCCTACGCGGGCAGGCTGCCGCGCAGGCAATTCCTGATGGCGCTCAACGGTGTGCGCGGCGCGATCGTGCTCGCCCTGCCCTTCGTCGACCAGATCTGGCAGATCTACGTGCTCATCACGCTGCTGCAGATCGCCTCGGCCGCCTACACCCCCACCTACCAGGCGGTTCTGCCCGACATCCTGCCCGACGAACGCGACTACACGAAGGCGCTGTCGGCCGCCCAGCTCGCGGCGACCATGGAAACGCTGCTCAGCCCGATGCTGGCGGCGCTGGCCCTGAGCCTGATCAGCTTCCACTGGCTGTTCGTCGGCACCGGCCTCGGTTTCGCGGTGTCGGTCGTCCTGGTGACGGCCGCCCGTATCCCGAACGCGGCGGTCGGTGACGGCGCGATCACCGAACGGCTCGCCGCCGGGCTGCGGCTGTTCGCGGCGACGCCGCGACTGCGTGGACTGCTCGGATTGAACCTGGTGGTCGCCGCGGCGGGCTCGGTGGTGATGGTCAACACCGTGAACTACGCGCGGGATGTGCTGGGCGGCAACCAGTCCGGCGTCGCGCTGCTGCTCGCGGCGAACGGTCTCGGCACGATGTTCATCGCGCTCACCCTGCCCAAGATCCTGGACCGCCGCGGCGAACGCCCGGTCATGCTCACCGGGGCGGCGGTGCTGCTCACCGGCCTGACCGCGGCGCTCGTTCTCTCCACCCTGCCGACGGGCGAGTGGCACTGGCCCGTCGCCCTCACCACCTGGGCCACCATCGGTGCCGGCACCGCCCTGATCCTCACCCCTACGGGCCGAGTCCTACGCCGCTCCGCCCGACCGGAAGACCGTCCCGCCCTCTTCGCCGGCCAGTTCTCCCTGTCCCACCTCGCCTGGCTGATCACCTACCCGATCACCGGCTGGCTGGCCACCACTGCCGGCTTCACGACTACCTGGGCGACCCTGGCCGTCATCGCCGGCATCGGCACCGTCGCGGCGATCCGGCTGTGGCCCCGCCACGACCCGGCCGAGATCACCCATATCCACGAACTCGGCGCGGTCGACCCGGCGATCCTGGCCGACGCGATCCAGGTCGGCCCCCGGCACTTCCAGCACACCCATCCCTACGTGATCGACTCCGACCACCCGCGCTGGCCTGCCAAGACCCTGGCTTACGCCTGAACCCGACCCGGAAAGCGAACGACCCCCCGACTCGACGGTCGGGGGGTCGTTCGCGTCCGGTGGGCCGGACGGGGGAATCGGAAGCGACTACGCCTCGACGGACTCGCTGGCGCGTTCCTTGCTCAGCGCGACGGCCTGGTCGGTGCTCAGGCCCTGCTGCTTGGCGAGCAGATCGCGGATCTCGATGAGCAGTTCGGTCTCGGTGGGCTCGGCGTCCTTGGTGGTGCCGAACTTGTTCTTCAGCGACTTCATCGGGAGCATCAGCACGAAGTACAGGACCGCGGCGACCATGAAGAAGTCGATGAACGCGGTGATGATCGGGCCGAGCGCGATGAACGTCGCCGGCTTGTCGGCGATCAGCTGGACGCCGAGGCCCAGTTCGTTGGTCGAGCCGAACACCGCGAGCAGCGGATTGATGAGTCCCTTGCTGAACGAGGTGACCACCGCGGTGAACGCGGTACCCATCACGACCGCGACCGCGAGGTCGATGACGTTCCCGCGCATCAGGAAATCTTTGAACCCACTGAAAACAGACTTCATACCGAGCATCGAACTTCTACTCCTAGGGCTGGCTAACGGCAAACGGCGATGTTAATGCCAGTTCGAGTATCGCGGCGAATTCGCAGCAACGATCGAACCGCCCGCCCCCAGTATCAATTCCCACGCCCGCTCTCGCCACTCGAACGGCTGCCGCGCCGGATTCGCCTGTCCCGCGCGCGGATTGACCGCCCGGCTCGTCGCGTCGTGCGATGGGCCGGGCGGCGGACCCGGCGAGGCCAGGTGTCGAGTCTCACGTTTGAGGGGAGTAAGTGGTGCGGGACTGGGGAAACGCACTCAGGTGCGGCGGGCGAAGGAGCCGGGGCCCGCCTGGTCTCGGGGTTTGACGACGATGGTGTCGAGGTTGACGTGGGGAGGGCGGGTGGCCACGAAGCCGACGATTTCGGCGATGTCCTGGGCGTGCAGAGGATCGATGCCCTCGTAGACCTTGGCGGCGCGGTCGGCATCGCCGTCGAAGCGGACCAGGGAGAACTCGGTTTCCACGGCGCCGGGGGCGATCTCGGTGAGGCGGACCGGCTTGCCGAGCAGCTCACCGCGCAGGGTGCGGTGGGCGACGGCCTGGGCGTGCTTGGCGGAGGTGTAACCGGAGCCGTTGTCGTAGGTGTGCAGGGCGGCGATGGAGGTGATGGTGACGATCAGGCCGTCGCCGGAGGCGATCAGCTTGGGGAGCAGCGCCTTGGTGACGCGCAGGGTGCCCACGACGTTGGTCTCCCACATCCAGCGCCAGTCGTCGAGGTCGGCGTCGATGACCGCGGCCATGCCTTTCGCGCCGCCCGCGTTGTTGACCAGCACGTCGACGTGGTCGATGGCGTCGGTGAACGCGCGCACCGATTCCTCGGAGGTGACGTCGAGTTCGATGGCGGTGCCGCCGATCTCCTCGGCGAGGCGCTGCACGCGGTCGAACCGGCGGGCACCGACGTAGACGTGATAACCCTGCTTCGCCAGTTCCCGGGCGGTGGCTTCACCGATTCCCGAGCTGGCCCCGGTGACGACAGCGGTGCGAATGCTCATGTTTGCCGATCTTATTCGCCCGCGATTCCCGGCCGCCATGGCTCCGATCACGGTGATGTCAGGCGTTCGCCGCGGCCGTGCGCAGCTGGGGAATCCTTCGTGACTGCGCCGATTAACCTGTCGGTATGGCTATTCGCGATGCTGTCAGTGCCGATGGAACGAGGATCGTCTACCGGGTGATCGGTACCGGTAGGCCGCTGGTGCTGTTGCACGGGTGGGCCGGGAATCTGCGGTGCTGGGGGGCGGCCGCGGACGAGCTGGCCGAGCGCTATCGAGTGATCGCGGTCGACCTGCGCGGACACGGGTACTCCGACGACCCCGGCGCCGGTTACGACGACCCCAAGGCGTGGGCGGGCGATGTGGCCGCGGTGCTGGCCGCCGAGGGTGTCGACGCCGGTGCGGTGCTGCTGGGCTGGTCCTACGGTGGGATCGTCGCCACCGACTACCTCGCCACCTACGGCACCTCGGCTGTCGCCGGTGTCGTCTACTGCGGGGCGCCCGCCCATATCGGACGCGATGTGCCCGGTGCGGCACCGGGGCCGTCGATGGAGAAGGCGATTCCGGGCGTGTTCGACGAGGCCGCCGGGCGGGCGGTGCGGGCGTTCTCGGTGTTCGGCAACGCCAATACCGGGCCCGGCGCGGACAAGGGCGTCGACGCGCAGCGGCTGTTCGGCGGCAGTCTCGCGACCCCGCCCTCGGTGCGCAAGGCGTTGTTCTACCGCACGATCGACAACACCGAAACTCTGCGCGCCCTGGATGTTCCGGTTCTGGTGCTGCACGGCACCGATGACCCGGTGGTCCCGGCGGCCAATGGTCAGTACATCCTCGACAATGCCCCTGACGCTCGCGGTTCCTTCTGGGAAGGGGCTCTGCACGGGCTGTTCATCGAGGACCGGCCACGCTTCCTCGCCGAGGTCAGCGCGTTTGTCGACGCGCTGGAATGAGCACGGCGGGCCACATCTGCTCTGAATCGATAATGTTTCAGAAACATGTCCGGGGCAGGTGAGGCCGACCTACTCTGAGCTCGACGGCCATTTCTGGCGGCCGGGCATGGAGGTGGCGCATGAGCGTCTTGACGCGATGTGTGCTGGCCCTCGTGGCAGGCCTGGTGTGCGCCGCCCCGGTCGCCGGAGCGAGTCCGGCCACCGACGCCGCGCGGCTGATTTCCGTCGAGCCCGGTCCCGGCCGCGTCGTCGAGCTCGTGGTGCACTCCGCCGCCATGGCGAAACCGGTGACCGTCGCGGTGCTACCCGCGGCCGACCGTTCGGCGACCGCGCCCGTCCTGTATCTGCTCAACGGCGTCGACGGCGGCGTCGGCCCGGCCGGTGACTGGCGCGACGGCGGCAACTGGCTCACCCGCACCGACGCCGGCACCTTCTTCGCCGACAAACAGGTCACTGTCGTGATGCCGATCGGCGGCGCGGGCAGTTACTACGCCGACTGGCAGGCCGACGACCCCGTTCTCGGCCGTCAGCGCTGGACCACCTTCCTCACCCGTGAGTTACCCCGCGTCATCGACCGTGAGTTCCGCGGAACCGGGGCCAATGCCGTTGCGGGCGTGTCGATGGCGGGCACCGCCGCCTTCCAGCTGGCGCTCGCCGCGCCCGCGCTGTACAAGGCGGTCGGTTCCTACAGCGGCTGCGTCTCCACCAGCGGTCCGCAGGGTCATGCCATCGTCAACACCGTCGTCTCCGGCCAGAACGGTGACCCTGTGAACATGTGGGGACAACCCGGCGACCCGCTCTGGGCCGCCAACGATCCCTTCCTGCACGCCGAGCGCCTGCGCGGCCTGGCGATCTACGTCTCCTCCGGGACCGGTCTTCCCGGTGTACTCGACACCGTCGACGGGCCAGGGCTACACGGTGATTCGATCAAGCTCGTCGACCAGCTGATCATCGGCGGCGCGCTCGACGCGGTCACCGCGCTGTGCACCCAGCAGCTCGCCACCCGCTTCCACGACCTGGCCATCCCCGCCACGGTCGACCTGCGCCCCAATGGAACTCACTCCTGGGGCTACTGGCGCGAGGATCTCCGTCACTCCTGGCCGCTGTTCGCCGCGGCCCTGCGCGTCGGCTGAACGTTCCCGCAGGTCGCGCCGACGGCCGGTACCGACGTGACCTGCCTGCGGTTTTCGGTGCGGACTTCACCGCCGATTCCGGTGATGCGAATAAGTTCGCAGACATGTTGCGTCATGTTTCGCAATTCGCGGTATCCGATGAAAAGGTCCGGTCGGTCTATTCGCGGAGACGATATCTGTCGGCGGGTGCGCGGGCCGTGACGAGCAGACCAGGTGTCTGCGCAGGTAGGGTGATCGGTGTGATTGGTCTGCCGCGCTGATGTGATCGGCCTGTGATTGTTCTCGCTAACCAATCGGATCGAACGTCCAGAGTTCAGGAAAATCTTCTGGGAATCGTCACAGACTTCCGGTGAATTCGTGTGTAGCGTTCTGGAATGTCGTTGGATCGTATGTGGAGAAGAGGATTCGGCGTCGAGAACGGAGTTCGATGATGTTTGGTCGGGCAGTGGGCGTACGGGTCGCAGTGGCCGTGCTGGGCTTGTTGGCCGGTGTCGTGGCCGGGGTGCCCGCAGCCGCTGAACCGGGGGCAGCGCACATCGAGGATCAGCGGGTCGAACCGGATCGCACCATCGATGTGGGCGTGTACTCACCGGCGATGGACATCGTCACCCGGGTGCGGGTGTTGCGGGCCGCCGATCCGAAAGCGCCCGCGCCGACGCTGTATCTGCTCAACGGGGTCGGCGGAGGTGCCGACGGCAACTGGCTCGATCGCACCGATGTCGTCGAGTTCTTCAAGGACAAACAGGTCAATGTGGTGATCCCGTTCGGCGGGGCCGGAAGCTATTTCGCCGACTGGCGAACCGACGACCCGGTGCTGGGCAAGCAGCGCTGGACCACCTTTCTCACCAGGGAACTACCGCCCGTGATCGACGCGGAGTTCGGCGGCACCGGCGCCAATGCCATCGCGGGACTGTCGATGGCGGGCACCTCGGTGTTCCAGCTCGCGCTCGCCGAGCCGGGCCTGTACCGGGCGATCGGGTCCTACAGCGGGTGCGTGCGCACGAGTGATCCACGCGGACAGGCGATCGTGCGGACGGTGGTGGGCAGCAGGCTCGGCAACGCGGCCAATATGTGGGGCCCACCCACCGATCCCGCGTGGTCGGCCAACGACCCCTACCTGCACGCGGAAGCGTTGCGCGGCACCGACGTCTACATCTCCTCGGGCACCGGCATTCCCGGGCCGTACGACACCATCACCGCCGCCCAGGGCGACCCGGCGCAGCTGACCATGCAGTTGCTGTTCGGCGCCGGGCTCGAAGCCGTCACGAATGTGTGCACCCAGCAGCTGCGCGATCGACTGCAAACACTCGGCATCCCCGCGACCGTGGACATGCGCCCCAACGGCACTCACTCGTGGGGCTACTGGGAGCAGGACATGCACAAATCGTGGCCCGTGTTCGAGGCGGCGCTGCACCGCGCGTGACGGCCGAACGCGAGGGCCGAAATCCGCTCGCGCGCGGACCGCGGATCGGGCAGGCTCGACCACGACGAGGACGTGAACTCACTCACGAACACGCTGTGACAGCCGTCACCGAACCCGGTAGGGGCAACGGTGGCGGCGTCGCGGCGTGCACACTGGAGGGTGTGAGCCAGCGTCGTCCCGATCTTTTGCCCCATCGCATCGCGGTGCTATCGGTGCATACCTCGCCGCTGGCGCAGCCCGGTACGGGGGACGCGGGCGGGATGAATGTCTACGTGCTGCAAACCGCGCTCGAGCTGGCCAAACGGGGCACCGAGGTGGAGATCTTCACCCGGGCGACCTCCTCGGAGCTGCCGCCGGTGGCCGAAGCCGCACCCGGCGTGATCGTGCGCCACGTGGTCGCGGGCCCGTTCGAGGGACTCGACAAGCACGAGCTGCCCACCCAGCTGTGTCCGTTCACCGCCGAGGTGCTGCGCCAGGAAGCGCGGCATCTGCCCGGCCACTACGACCTCGTGCATTCGCACTACTGGCTGTCGGGCCAGGTCGGGTGGCTGGCACGCGACCGCTGGCGGGTGCCGCTGGTGCACACCGCGCACACCCTGGCCGCGGTGAAGAACGCCGCGCTGGCCGAGGGCGATACCCCCGAACCCGAGACCAGGGTGATCGGCGAGAAGCAGGTGATCGCCGAGTCCGACCGGCTGGTGGCCAACACCGGTGACGAAGCCCGTCAGCTCGTCGAGCTCTACGGCGCCTCGCCCGACCGCATCGACGTGGTACCGCCCGGCGCCGACCTGACCCGTTACCGGCCCGGTGACAAGCTCGCCGCGCGCACCGAGCTCGGGTTGCGCGCCGACGAGCAGATCGTCGCGTTCATCGGCCGGATCCAGCCGCTCAAGGCCCCCGATGTCCTCGTGCGCGCGGCCGCCGAGCTCCTCGGCCGTGATCCGAGCCGCAAGCTGCGCGTGCTGATCGTGGGCGGACCGTCCGGCACCGGACTGGCCAGACCCGACGCGCTGATCGAACTGGCCGCCGACCTCGGCATCGCCGAACGGGTCACGTTCCTGCCGCCGCAGCCCGCCGACAAGCTCGTGCAGGTGTATCGCGCGGCCGATGTGGTGGCCGTGCCCAGCTACAACGAATCCTTCGGCCTGGTCGCCATCGAGGCACAGGCCAGCGGTACCCCCGTCCTCGCCGCCGACGTCGGCGGTCTCGGCACCGCGGTCCGCAACCACGAGTCCGGGTTGCTCGTGCCGGGGCATCGCACCCCCGACTGGGCCGACGCGCTGGCCGCCCTGCTCGACGATCCCGACCGGCTCACCCGCATGGGCGCCACCGCCGTGGAGCACGCCAGCCGGTTCTCCTGGGCGCACACCGCCGACGGCCTGCTCGACAGCTACGCTGCCGCGATGGTCGGATTCCGCACCGAACGCGGTCCCATCGCTCTGCACGCGGGCGAGACCAGGCAGGCCAGATCGCGGGCGCTGTTGCGGCGCCGGACGGGAGTGCGCAGGTGAGCGCCGTTTCGCAGGTAGTGGACGACACGCTGCGCGATCGCGAGATCGAGTACACCCGCCACGATGACGACACCTTCATCGTGGTGCTGCCCGGCGAGCGCAAGCTGAAGACCACGGTGATGCTGACCGTCGGCAAGCACGGTGTCCGCATCGAATCGTTCGTGTGCCGCAAGCCGGACGAGAACTTCGAAGGCGTCTACAAATACCTGCTGCGCCGCAACCGCCGCCTCTACGGCGTGGCCTACACCCTCGACAATGTCGGCGACATCTACCTGGTGGGCCGGATGTCCGCCGAGTCGGTCACCGCCGACGAACTCGACCGCATCTTCGGTCAGATCCTCGAAGCGGTCGACAACGACTTCAACATCCTGCTCGAGCTCGGGTTCGCCGAATCCATTCGCAAGGAATGGAAGTGGCGGGTCTCGCGCGGTGAGTCACTGAAGAACCTGCGCGCCTTCGAGCACCTCATCGACGACGCCGACAAGGTCTGAGAACACCACGATGCCGGACAGGAAAGTTCCTGTCCGGCATCGTTTTTCAGCTCAGCAGTTCGTCGGGACCGGTTCGTTGCGGAAGCGGGCCTCGACGTAGTTCCACGCGTCCGGGAAACCTGCCACGGCGGCGGTCATGTGCTCGGAGATCTCGACCGTGTTCAGCTGGACCGGGGCACCCTGACCACACCAGCGGGCGATGGTCTCGGCGACCGGAGCGTACGGGGTGAGGATGTCGTACTTGCCCTGCCAGATGTAGGTGGGTGCGGTCGGCGCGCCCTGGAAGTGCACGAGGCTGTTCTCGCGCAGCACCCCACGAGCCACCTGGCTGCCCATCAGCTCCTTGGACGCCGCCATCTGCTCGGCGTTGCGCAGGGCACCGTGGAACAGCAGGAAGCGACGGCACGCGTCCTTGGTGAATTCACGGAACCACAGGCCGTTCTCGTTGAGCTGGTCCGACACCGGCACCTGCTCGGGGTACTCGCGCTCGATGCCCATCGCGGCGGCGAAGGCGAGGCCGAAGCCGGGGTGCGGCGCGAAACCCAGTGCGTCGGCCATCAATTCGAGGTCGGCGGGGATGCCGCCGGACACCACGGCCGCGAGCTTCAGTTCCGGTGCGTAGGTGGGCTGCAGCGCACCCGCCCACGCGGTGGCCATGCCGCCCCCGGAGTAGCCGGCGATCGCCACCGGCGAGTTGCCGACGCCGAGCTCGGCGACCTTCTGCACCGCGCGCACGCTGTCGAGGGTGACCATGCCGCTGAGCTTGGCCGCACCATAGGCCACCGTCGGGCCGAGGTAATCGGGCACCGAGATCGCCCAGCCGCGCGCCAGCGGCAGCATGGCGCCCGGCGCGTCCTGCAGCTCGCCGTTGAACAGCGACTGCGACGGATTGCAGCGGGTGCCGATGGAGTTGATCAGCGCCTGGTACGACACCAGGGGCGGGTTCTTCACGCCGATCGGCATGAGCACGGTGGTGATGCCCATGATCGCGTTGCCCGCCGAATTGGTGGAGCGGAACGCGACCTGGTGGCCTTCGGTGCCCGGGTACATCCAGGTGTCGATGTGGCGGGTCCGCACAACGTCGCCGGGTGCCAGCGCGGCGATGTCGGCGGGTGCGGTGAAGAACGGATCCGGATCAGGCGTCGGATACAGCGGGTTCGCGCCCGCGGGCGCGGCGAACAAGCCCACAGATAGCAGACTCAACACCAGTACAGCGATTTTCGACACAGCTTTCCTTCATCAACAGTAGTGCTGCCCAACGAGACGACCCGACCCGTGTCGAAGTATCTAACGAAAACCTGTGATTTGTACCGACCAGTAGTCAAAGTGTCGCGTGCCACATGTTGTGATGACTCACATCAGGTGCGGGCGAGGTGTGCGGCGACGCGGCCAGGCACGGGAGGTAGGAGTGGTGATGGCGGTGCTTGCGCTCGATATCGGGGCAACGAAATTCGCTGCGGGACTTGTGGACCCGCACTACCGGCTGCACGGGGTGCGCCGGGCACCCGCCGCCTCGGACGATCCGTGGGCGGCGTGTCGAGACCTTCTGGTCGCTGTGGCAGGTGACAACGAGGTGAGCGCGGTCGGGATCGGAGCGGCGGGGCCGGTCGATGTGCCCGCGGGAACGATCAGGCCGTTGAACCTGGCGGCGTGGCGCGGCGGGTTCGCGATCGTCGACCACGTGCGCGCGCTGTTCCCGAACGCGGTGGTGCGGTTGGCCATCGACGGCGCCTGTCTGGTGCTGGCCGAGCATCGGGTGGGCGGCTTGCGCGGAGTGGACAACGGCCTGGCCATGACGGTGTCCTCGGGAGTCGGTGGGGGGATCGTCGCCGACGGTCGGGTTGTGGTGGGGCGCACGGGAAACGCCGGTCACATCGGGCACATCGTGGTGCCCGGGGATGACACCGCCTGTCCCTGTGGGGGATTCGGGTGCGTCGAAGCGGTGGCGAGCGGGATGTCGTCGGTGCGCTGGGCGCGGGCGCGTGGCTGGGCCGGGGCGAGCGGGATGGAGCTCGCCGAGGCCGCGCATCGTGGCGATCCGATCGCGCTCGCCGCCATGGCGCGTGCGGGAACCGGCCTCGGTGCGGGAATCTCGTCGGCCGCCGCGCTACTGGATGTGGATCGGGTGGTGATCAGCGGCGGGTTCGCGCATTCGGGGGAGCCGCTGTGGGGACCGTTGCGCGCCGCCGTCGCCCGGCATGCGCGGCTCGAGTTCGTCGAGGAACTGTCGGTGGAACTGTCGACGTTGAGCGAAGGCGCCACACTGGTCGGTGCGGGGGTGCTAGCGGTCGAGGCCGCCGCGGATTGAGGCGATGTGAGGACTCTTCGGTCCGGCCGGCAGTGTGCTCGGCGCGTTCGTTCGGCCTGGTCACCGGCGGGCGTAGCCTCCATGAGGTGGCTGCCGACTACGTGCCGGGCGATGTCGTCCATATACCGGAGGGTCCGTTCCAAGGAGTGTGCGCCGTAGTGCGCGAAGTCGACTCGGTGGCGTCACGATTACAGGTCGACGCGCTGGTCAAGGGCGGGCCGTACGAGATCGTCATCGGCTTCGACGAGGTGGAGTGGGCCTGACATCACCGCAATGTCAGAATGACCCCTATGACCTACACCCTCGTGCTGCTGCGCCACGGCGAGAGCGAATGGAATGCCCTCAACCTCTTCACCGGCTGGGTGGACGTCCAACTCACCGACAAGGGCATCGCCGAGGGCAAGCGGGCCGGAGAGCTGCTCAAAGAAGCAGGCATCCTGCCCGATGTCGTCTACACCTCGCTGCTGCGCCGCGCGATCAGCACCGCGGACAACGCGCTCGGCACCGCCGACCGGCTGTGGATCCCGGTTGTGCGCGACTGGCGCCTCAACGAGCGCCACTACGGCGATCTGCAGGGCAAGAACAAGGAGCAGGTCCGCGAGCAGTACGGCCAGGAGCAGTTCATGCTGTGGCGCCGCAGCTACGACACCCCGCCGCCGCCGATCCAGCCCGACAACGAGTACAGCCAGGAAGGCGACCCGCGCTACGCGGGCATCGAGGTCCCCGAGACCGAGTGCCTGCTCGATGTCGTCAAGCGGATGGTCCCGTACTGGGAAGACACCATCTCCAAGGAGCTGCTGACCGGCAAGACCGTGCTGGTCGCCGCACACGGCAACTCGCTGCGCGCGCTGGTCAAGCACCTCGACGGCATCTCCGATGAGGACATCTCCGGCTTGAACATCCCCACCGGCATTCCGCTGGTCTACGAACTGGACGAGAACATGCGCCCGGTGAAGGCCGCCGAATACCTGGACCCGGCCGCTGCCGCCGCCGGTGCCGCCGCTGTCGCCAACCAGGGCGGCAAGTAACTCCCAGCGCTTCGGCCCCACACCGTCCAACGGTGTGGGGCCGTCGTGTTTTCCGGGCGATGTCACACTCGCGGGGGCTGTGTCGTCACCTCGGTATATACCGCGAAACACGCGGCTGCCGAAGGAGTTACGCCATGTACACCGCCTACGTCATCGTCACTGTCGTCGCCGCACTGTGGGTGGGGTTCTCGGCGTTCTCCCTGCTGCGCAAGGCGCCGTTCGTGGTGGATCCGCTGGTGGAATACGGTGTGCCGCAGACCTGGTGGACACCGCTGGGCATCGCCAAGGCCCTCGGGTCGATCGGGCTGCTGGTCGGCCTGTTCGTGCCGGTGATCGGGGTTCTCGCCGCGATCGGGCTGATCCTGTACTTCGCGGGTGCGGTGGTGACGGTATTGCGGGCGCGGTCGTACAAGACGGTCGCGTTCCCGGTGCTGTACCTGGCGCCGGTCGCCGTGGCGCTGGGTTTGGGGATCGCCGCCTGAACGTCGCGGCACGGCCGAGGCCGGCGTGATCGTGTGGATGACGACGCATCCCACGATTGCGCCGGCCCGACCGTATGTCAGACGTCGGCGACCGCGAAGGCCGCCGACAGTGGAGGCAATATCGCGCGGGCATCGAGGCCGGCGAACCAGAGGCCGACGGTGAAGACCGAGGTCGCCTCCAGATATCGGGCGCGGTGCAGACCGCCTGCGGTAAACGGTTGCAGGGCAAGTTCTTCGGCGAGCCGGGCCACCGTCTGTACCGCCGCCGCGTCGTCGCCGCAGATCGGGACGGCCAACCGCACACCGTCGAAGACTCGGTCGGCGCCCGCCCACACCTCGGCGGCGAGGAGGTTGAAGGCCTTGACCACGTGGGCTTTCGGTGCGGCCGCGGCGATACGTTCGGCCACCGCGTCCTCGCTCAGGACGAACCCGGTGACGCCGTCGGGTGCTGATTCGTCGGGCAGGAACGCGTTGGTGCAGTCGATGACGATCTTTCCGGCCAGCTGAGCGCCGTGTGCGGTGAGCAGTTCGGTGAGCGCGCTCACGGGTACCGCGCACAGCACTACCTCGGCGAAGGCGATCGCCGCGCTGATCGTCGCCGGTCGCACGTCGACGGGAGATCTGCTCGCCCGGTCGGCAGCCGGTCCGCTGATCGCGCTGATCTCGGACGCGAGTACCTGCGCCGAGTCGGCCGAACGGGCCCCGATCCGCACCTCGTGACCCGCCGCGGCCCAGCCGCCACCCAAAGCGGACGCCATCGCGCCCGCGCCGATGATTCCGATACGCATGAGAACTCCCGTGATTCGTGCCGAGCCCGGTGGCATCGGCCACATCGACGCTAGAAAGGCCGAAAGGCACCCGCGGGTGCCTTTCGGCGGTGGCACGCTGGTACCCATGACCGCCGCCGAACCGGTGCAATACCCGCCCTACGGTGACTACGAGGCCGACTGCCCCGCGCGAATGGCGGTGGACCTGTTCGCGAACTCGTGGCTGCCGGTGGTGGTGTACCTGTTGCGCGATGGTCCGCAACGTCACAGCGAACTTCTGACGGGGGCCGGTGGGATCAGTCAGAAGATGTTGACCCAGACGTTGCGGCGGATGGAGCGGATGACGCTCGTACGCAGGCGGCGGTATGCCGAAGCGCCGCCGCGAGTGGAGTACGAACTCACCGAAGCGGGCCGCGATCTGCTGGTTCCGATTTATGCGCTCGGCGCATGGGTCGACCGACACGGGCCCGCGGTGACCACCGCGATGTACGGCGAACCGCCCGGCTGACACGCCCGGCGAAGGTCCAGGTGCCCGCTGGGTGAACGGCAAAAGAACGCCATGCCAAGTGCCTGTGACCTGCGCGAAACTTCGTCGACCCGCCGACGTTATGTCGGTCCGCACTCGTACGATCAATCTTGTGAGTGTTCCGCAGGCCGTGCTGTTGGCAGTCCTCGCGGCTGTCGTCGGGCTGGCAGTCGGTGGCCTGCTGATCCCGTTCGTCAATGCCAGGCAGGCCGCCCGTACCCAGGAAGACACCGGGCTGACGATGTCGCAGGTGCTCGACCTGATCGTGCTCGCCTCCGAGTCCGGCATCGCGGTGGTCGACGAATACCGCGATGTGGTGCTGGTGAATCCGCGCGCCGAGGAACTCGGGCTGGTCCGTAACCGGTTGCTCGACGAACGCGCGTGGGCCGCCGTGGAGAAGGTCCTCGCGACCGGCGAATCCGCCGAATACGACCTCACCGCCAAGAACCCGCTACCCGGCCGCGGCCGGATCGCTGTGCGTGGTGTGGCCCGCAAACTCTCCCGCGAGGAAACCAGCTTCGTCGTGCTGTTCGCCGACGACGATTCCGAGCAGGCCCGCATGGAGGCGACGCGGCGCGATTTCGTCGCCAACGTCAGCCACGAACTCAAGACCCCCGTCGGCGCGATGAGCCTGCTGGCCGAGGCCATGCTGGAATCGGCCGACGACCCCGAGGCCGTGCGCCACTTCGGTTCGCGCGTGCTGGGCGAATCGCGGCGCCTGGGCAAGATGGTGACCGAGCTGATCGCCCTGTCGCGATTGCAGGGCGCCGAGAAACTGCCCGACCTGGCCGTGGTCGACGTCGACACGGTGGTGCAGCAGGCGGTCGACCGCTCGCGCACCGCCGCCGAGGCCGCGGGCATCACCGTCAGCACCGACCGGCCCAGCGGGCTGGAAGTGCTCGGCGACGAAACGTTGCTGGTGACCGCGCTGTCGAATCTGGTGGAGAATGCGATCGCGTATTCACCACAGGGTTCGCATGTGTCGGTGAGCCGGTCGCTGCGCGGCGATCATGTCGCGATGGCGGTCACCGATCGTGGTATCGGGATCGCCAAGGAAGACCAGGAACGGGTGTTCGAGCGGTTCTTCCGCTCCGACAAGGCCCGCTCCCGCTCGACCGGCGGCACCGGGCTCGGCTTGGCCATCGTGAAACACGTGGCGGCCAACCACAACGGCGAAATCACCCTGTGGAGCAAACTGGGCACCGGCTCGACGTTCACGCTGCGCATCCCCGCCCATCTGGAAACCGATGGGGACGAGGACGCGGAACAGACGCCGGAGTCCACCACGAGAGAAACCACCGTCCCGCGCACTCTCGCGGGACGAACGAACGGTGTGGAGGCACGCAGATGACGAGTGTGTTGATCGTCGAAGACGAGGATTCGCTGGCGGAGCCGCTGGCGTTCCTGCTTCGCAAGGAAGGCTTCGACGTCACCGTCGTCGGCGACGGCCCGTCCGCGCTGGCCGAATTCGACCGCTCCGGCGCCGATATCGTGCTACTGGACCTGATGCTGCCCGGCATGAGCGGCACCGACGTGTGCAAGCAGTTGCGCACGCGCAGCGGCGTGCCGGTGATCATGGTGACCGCCCGCGACAGCGAGATCGACAAGGTCGTCGGGCTGGAACTGGGCGCCGACGACTACGTCACCAAGCCGTACTCGGCGCGCGAGCTGATCGCGCGGATCCGGGCCGTGCTGCGCCGCGGCGCCGGTGACGAGCTGGATTCCGGTAGCGAGAACGGCGTCCTCGAGGCCGGACCGGTGCGGATGGATGTGGACCGCCACACCGTGCACGTCAACGGTGGTCAGGTCACCCTGCCGCTCAAGGAGTTCGACCTCCTCGAGTACCTGCTCCGCAACTCCGGCCGCGTGCTGACCCGCGGCCAGCTGATCGACCGGGTCTGGGGCGCCGACTACGTGGGCGACACCAAGACCCTCGACGTGCACGTCAAGCGCCTGCGCTCGAAGATCGAGGCAGACCCGGCCAAGCCGGAACACCTGGTGACTGTGCGAGGACTCGGCTACAAGCTCGAGGCTTGACACCACCCCGAGAACGAAAGGATCCCGTCGGCACACCGACGGGATCCTTTTCGTTCATAGACGGAATGACTGATCTAGCGAGAACATGGGTAACTCACCGGGCACGAGCCAACGAACTAGATGCCTTGCCGCCGGCCGCGTACATAGGTCACCCGCACCTAGATCTGGCCAAGAGTCGCGGAGAGGCGGTCAGAGCACGCTCCAGGCGGTGCCGAGGGGGGTGTCGATCTTCTTCAGGGCGACCACTTCCACGCCGTCGAACTGCTTGCAGTCGTAGATCGGCACGTCGGCGCCGTTGCCGCGGCAGCCGATGGGCGAGGAGGTGCCCTTCGTGCTGATGATGATGTATTTGCCGTTCTTGGCGGCGTCGATCGCGGCCGGGTCGTTGTAGTTCACGAAGTCGGCCGTGAAGTCCGCGTACGCGGCCGGATCACCGTTCGGTTCGGCATTGGCCAGGCCGGTCATGGAGAGGGTCGCGCCGATCGCGAGGGTCGCTGCGTAGATCGCTTTCTTGGACATGAACAGCTATCCAACCCGAGTTCGGTGACGGATGCACGACCTACAGATGAACCGAATGGTTACGAGGCTTTCACTCCGCGTGATTCGATCTGTGAGGTTCGGGGTTCATCCGCTCGGCTTCGACCGTCGCCGGATGCACCGCGACCAGGCCGAGGCCCTCGCGCCGGCGGCAGTGCTTGGCGAGTTCGTCGTAGGCGGGCGCACCGAGCAGCTCACGCAGTTCCGGGCCGTAGGACTGCCAGACCGGCTTCGCGCCGACGTGGGCGTCGGGAGAGCCCGTGCAGTACCAATCCAGATCCAGGCCGCCGGGTCCCCAGCCGCGCCGGTCGTATTCGGTGACCACGGTGCGCAGGATCTGCTCGCCATCCGGGCGTTCCACCCAGTCCTGGGTGCGCCGGATCGGCAGCTGCCAGCACACGTCCGGCTTCACTTCCAGGGGTTCGATGCCCTTGCGCACGGCCATGATGTGCAGCGCGCAGCCGGGGCCCGCCGCGAATCCGGGACGGTTGAGGAAGATGCACGCGCCGTCGAAGCGACGGGTGCGCAGGGCCGGTTCGTCCTCGAGTTCGTCGAGTTCGAGGTAACCCTTCTTGACGACCTTGCCGTTCTCGGTGGCCTCGCCCATCAGCTGCCAGTCGTCGGGTGTGAGCATCTTCACAGCACCGTTGAGGCGCTTGCGGTCGTCCTTGTCGGCCAGGAAAGCGCCGTGTGAGCAGCAGCCGTCGTCGGGGCGTTCGGCGATGATGCCCTGGCAGGCGGGCGTGCCGAACACGCACGTCCAGCGCGACAGCAGCCACGTCAGATCGGCGACGATCTGGTGCTCGTCGTTTGCTGGATCGGTGAACTCGATCCACTCCCGTGGGAAATCGAGCTCGACTTCCGGGGTTGGGTCGATCTTTCGCCCAGGTCGGAGCCCGGTCTCCGCGGTGCCAGATGCGCCTTCGGTCACAACTCGTGACGCTAACAGTTCAGTCGCCTGGCCTGCTGTACCGGATCACCAAGTACCGTATTCGTGTGCGGCTTGGTGTTCTCGATGTCGGAAGCAATACCGTCCACCTGCTCGTGGTGGACGCGCATCGTGGTGGCCACCCGATGCCGATGAGCTCGACGAAGTCGGCGTTGCGCCTGTCCGAGAGCATGGATTCGGTGGGCCGGATCACCGAGGAGGGCGAGGCGCGGCTGATCGCGACCATCCTCGAATTCGCTGATCTGGCACGCAATTCCAAGTGCGTGGAGCTGATGCCCTTCGCCACCTCGGCCCTGCGCGAGGCAACCAATTCCGAGGAAGTGCTCGCCCGCGTCCGCGCGATGACCGGAGTCGATCTGCAAGTGCTCTCGGGCGACGACGAGGCCAGGCTGACGTTTCTCGCGGTGCGCCGCTGGTTCGGCTGGAGCGCGGGCCGGATCATCAATCTCGACATCGGCGGCGGCTCGCTGGAGCTGTCCAACGGCGGCGACGAGGAACCCGACGTGGCGCTGTCGCTGCAACTCGGCGCGGGCAGGCTCACCAGGGAGTGGCTGCGCGACGACCCGCCGGGCAAGCGCAAGATCGCGGTCCTGCGCGACTGGCTCGACGCCGAACTGGTCGTCCCGTCCAAGACGATGATCGACGCGGGCAGGCCCGACCTGGCCGTGGGCACCTCGAAGACATTCCGTTCGCTGGCCCGGCTGACCGGCGCGGCACCCTCGGCGGCCGGTCCGCGGGTGCGACGTACACTGACCAGCTCCGGTCTGCGCCAGCTGATCGCGTTCATCTCCCGGATGACCGCGTCGGACCGCGCGGAACTGGAAGGCGTGAGTTCGGATCGGTCCCAGCAATTGGTGGCCGGCGCATTGGTCGCGGAGGCGAGTATGCGGGCGTTGTCGCTCGACAGCATCGAAATCTGCCCATGGGCGCTGCGCGAAGGCCTCATCTTGCGCAAACTGGACTCCGAGCCCAACGGAGGTGGACCGGCCGCGGTGCCGCCGGTCACGCCGGTCGCGGAAGTGGAGTCGGCATGAGTAGCGAGGATTCTAAACAGCTATCGGTGGCTGAGCTGCTGGCGCGCAACGCCGCGCAAGGGGCCGCGCCCGCGACCTCCGGTGGCGGTGGACGACGACGGCGCAGCGGGCGCGGACTCTCGGTCAACGATCTGACCGGTGAGAACGCGGCGGTCAAGCCGAACTCGCACGCCGCGCCCGCGCCGGAACCCCCGCCCGCGTATGTCCCGCCGCCGACCTACGCCCCCGAGCCCGCGCCTAGTTACGAACCGCCCGCGAGTTACCAGCCCGCGCCCTACCCGCCGCCCGGTCCGGCCGAACCGGCCTTCTCGCCGATGTCGGGCCCGATCACCCGATTCGACCCCGATGCGGGGTACTCCGCGCCCGATCCGCGCGACCCACTCGGACTTGCCGAACAGCGACCGTCGTCCGATCCGTTCGGGCCGTTCCGTGCCGAAGCGCGCGATGCCGGTTCTCGTGGGGGAGGACGCGGTCCGGGTCGCCTCGGTGTTCCCGGCGGTCCCACGCAGCCGGTCGATCCCGGTATCGCCGAGATGTTCGGTTCCGGTGCGCTGCCCGCGGTCGGCGGGGGCAGACGGCATCGACCGGATGAGCCCGAGGTCGCCCCGTACGCCGAGCCGCCGAAACCGCCGCCGGTCACCGGTGGCCGGGCCGCGCGCAGGCGAGCCGCCGAAGCCGCGGAAGAAGCCATCGAGGCGAGCCCGGCGCCGGGCCGCCCGTCGTTCGACGCGCCGCTCTACGAGGCGGGCATCGACGCGCCACAGGCCTTCATGGGCAGGCCGGGGCAGTCGCGTGGATTGGACGCGCTCCCCGATATCGGGCCCGGTTTCGACAATCAGGCCGGATCGGGCTTCGACGAGCATCGGGGCACCGGGTCCTTCGACAGCCGGCCAGGGCAGGGCTTCAACGGCCGACCGGGAGAGTCTTTCGACGGCAGGCCCGCGTCGGGCTTCAACGGGCGGCCGGGCGAGTCTTTCGATGGTCAGCCTGGCAACGGGCGGCCGGGCGCCGAGCCCGCGCGAGGTTTCAACGGGGCGGGGCGTAACGGCGCCCCCGGCCTGAACGGGCAGCCCGCGCCGGGTCGTGTCGACGCGGCGCAAGCCTTCAACGGATATCCGCCGCCGGGCGCCGAAGCCACCCAGGCCTACAACCTCGCGCCGGGCACCGACGCCCCGCCTGCCCGCGGCGCGGATCAGCGCCCCTCGCTGGATCGCCGGCGGGGCGAGCCGAAGTCCGGCGGGCTGCCGTCGTGGTCGGCGCGCAGGCATCGTCCGGACAAGAACGCACCCGCGCCGGAGAGCGGTGGTTTCCCGACGGCCGCGTGGTCGCCGGTCAGCCAGGAGCAGCCGCTGGTATCCGGGCAGTCGGTGGCCGGGGACCTGCTGCGCCAGCGCGCCGAACGCGGCCCCGACGCCGACGCGCACACCGAGGTCGTCTACCGAGTCGGCGCCGACCAGGCCGACGACGAGGACACCGACGACTACGCCGAGTCCGATTACGTCGACCGCGATTACGTCGACAACGACTACTCCGACGCCGACTACGCCGAATCCGAGTACGACGACGCGGCATTCGACGACGATGACGACTACGACGACGACTACGAACCCAAGCCGACCAGGGCGAGCAGGCGTGCCGCGACCAAGGCCGCCGCCGTGACCCTGGCCGACCGGGCGAGGGCGAAGGTGGCGAGCCGGGCCAAGTCGAAGACCGGCAGCGTCGCCGAGTCGCGAGCCGCGAGCAGATTGTCGGGTAACCGAGCGGGCGGGTCGGTGGCCGGCCGTGCCGCGCGCGTATCGAGCATGGCGCGCGGCGGCGACGACAACGCCAACCGCCGCCAGTGGATGATCCTGGGCGCGCAGAGCGCGGGCGCGGCGGTCGCCGGAATGTTGCTGTTCAAGGGTTTCGAGACGTTGTGGGAGTCGATGGCGTTGGTGGCGCTGGCGCTGGCGACGGTCGTGATCCTCGGTCTGGTGGCGCTGGTTCGCATCCTGCGCCGCACCGACGACATCTACAGCACTGTGATCGCCGTCGTCGTGGGCGTCTTCGTGACGCTGGGACCGCTAGCCTTTCTCCTCAGTACCAGCTGAATACAGGGAGTGGGCTGTGGGGAACGCACGGGCGGACATCGCGATCGGGCTGTCGACGGCCTCGGTGTATCCGGAGAACACGCAGGCGGCGTTCCGCTATGCCGCCGAATTGGGTTACGACGGTGTGGAATTGATGGTCTGGGCCGAGCCGGCCAGCCAGGACATCGCGACGGTGCAGTCCTACGCGAAGCGCTACGGCATCCCGGTGCTGGCGGTGCACGCGCCGTGTCTGCTGATCTCCCAGCGGGTCTGGGGCGCCGACCCGGTGGCCAAGCTGGAACGCAGCGTGCGGACCGCGGAGGCGCTCGGCGCCGACACCGTGGTGGTGCACCCGCCGTTTCGCTGGCAGCGCCGCTACGCGCGAGGTTTCGCCGATCAGGTCGGTGAGCTCGAGGCGCATCACCCGGTCAAGGTGGCCGTGGAGAACATGTTCCCGATGCGGGCCGACACCCTGTTCCGCGACGGCGCGGTGCGCAGACTGGAACGGCGCGCGGGCCCCGGCCGCGCGGTGAGCGCGTTCAGCCCGTCCTTCGATCCGACCGACACCGGCTTCGATCACTACACCCTCGACCTCTCGCACACCGCGACCGCGGGCGCCGACGCGCTCGAGCTGGCGCGCCGGATGGGCGAGGGCCTGGTCCACCTGCACCTGGCCGACGGTCGCGGCGCCGCGCACGACGAGCACCTGGTGCCCGGCGACGGCACCCAGCCCTGCGCGCAACTGTGTGAACACCTGATACACACCGGTTTTCGCGGCCACGCGGTCGCCGAGATCAACACCCAGAACGCGCGAACCACCGCCGAACGCTCCACCCAGCTGGCGCGCACCCTCGATTTCGCACGCCGCCACCTCACCGGCGCCACCCCCGACCCCCAACCGCGCCACGCCGACCTGCCATAACGGAACGCGAGTCGGAGTCAGCCGGATCCATCACCACCAACGACCACCACCAACGACCACCACCAACGACCACCACCAACGACCACCACCAACGACCACCACCAACGACCACCACCAACGACCACCACCAACGGCCACCACCAACGGCCACCACCACCCTGGCCGGGTAGTCCTGATGTGTCTCTACCCCAAGGGGCCCGCCCCGATCTGGACTGACCGGAGGGTGCGACGAAGGAGTACCCGGAGGGAGGGAAGATCGGGGCCTCCAGGGCCCCGCTCGAGCGCGCCAGCGCTCCAAAAACACAGCCCCCAACTAACCCGGACTCGGTAACCCCGATGTGTCACTTGCTCGCATCGCGATGTGTCACTTGCTCGCATCGCGATGTGTCACTTGCTCGCATCGCGATGTGTCACTTGCTCGCATCGCGATGTGTCACCTGCCCGCATCCCGATACGTCACCACCTGCTCGAACCCCGATGTGTCACCACCTGCTCGAACCCCGCCCCCTGCCCAGCGCGGAATACACCGGCCATCACCAAGCTTGTACGCTGTACGAACTGCTGTGCCCCCCGACCAGGAGTGACGATGACGCGAGAACTCGCGACCGACGCGCCGTTCAGTCAGGTCCTCGACCTGACCGAGCTCACCACCACCGATGCCGAGACCGGCCGCTACGCCGGCGTCATCGCGCCCACCTGGACCATCGGCCCCAAAGTCCACGGCGGCACTATGGTCGCGGCCACCGCCGCCGCGGCGACCCGCTGGCTCACCGAGGCCGACGAATCGCTCGCCCAGATGGCGCCCATCGCGGCCAGCACCGACTTCCTCGGCGCCCCCGACCCCGGTGAGGTCGAATACGCGGTGCACATCCGCAAGAAGGGCCGCCAGATCTGCCTGGCCGACGTGGACCTGATCCAGAACGGCCGCACCCTCGTCCGGACCGCGTTCACCTTCGGCCACCTCGACTCCACCGAGACGCGCTGGAGCGGCCCCGACACCGACATGCCCGCCGAGCCGGTCGACGAGGCGTTCCGCTACTCCGCCGATTCGCCCATGGGCAAGATCGTGCACGTCAGCCAGGGCGCCCACATGGTGATCGACCCGACCTGGGGTGAATTCCTGCGCGGTGAGACCGGCCCGCCCCGGCTGCGGCTGTGGATCCGCCCGTTCGACGGCGACGAAGCCGATCCGCGGGCCCGCGCCGCCTTCGCGATGATGGCCGCCGACATCAGCCCGCCGGTGCCGATGAACCTCGGCCACTTCGGTTGGTCGCCGACCGTGCAGATGACCACTTATCTGCGCCGCGTCCCCGCGCCCGGCTGGCTGCGCGTCATCGCGACCGCCCGTGAGGTCGGTGAGCGGATGTTCGACGAGGACCACCTGGTCATCGACTCGACCGGTGCGGTCGTCGCCCAGAGTCGCCAGCTGGCCCTGATCCCGGCGGCACGCTGACGCCACCGGGCCAACTAACCTTGTCCTCATGACGAGAATTGCGGTGGTCGGTGGCGGTCGGATCGGTGAGGCGCTGGTGGCCGGATTGCTGGAATCCGGTCGGGCGACCAAAGATCTGGTCGTGGTCGAGCCGATCGCCGCGCGCGCCGCGCAGCTGGCCGAGCGCTTCAAGGTGCGGGTGAGCGGTTCGGTCGCCGACGCCGTCGAGGGCGCCGACATCGTGGTGATCGCGGTGAAGCCCGGCGTGGTCGACTCGGTGCTCACCGATCTGTCCAAGGCCGACCTCGACAACGGTCGCGATCAGGTGCTCGTCTCGCTGGCCGCCGGTGTCTCCACCGCCCGGCTGGAGTCGAAACTGCCCGCCGGTTTCCCGGTGGTGCGGGTGATGCCGAACACGCCGATGCTGGTCGGGCAGGGTATGAGTGTGCAATCGCCCGGTCGCTACGCCAAGCCGGAGCAGCTCGAGCAGGTCGGCGAGATGCTCGAAGCCGTCGGCAAGGTGGTGACGGTGCCCGAGGCGCAGATGGACGCGGTCACCGCGGTTTCCGGTTCGGGACCGGCGTATTTCTTCCTTGTCGTCGAGGCGATGATCGATGCGGGCGTCGGCCTGGGCCTGACCCGCGAGGCGGCCAGCGAACTGGTCGTGCAGACCATGATCGGTTCGGCGGCGCTGCTGGACGAGACCGGGCAGAGCGCGGCGGAGCTCCGTGCCGCGGTCACCTCGCCCGGTGGTACCACCGCCGCGGCACTGCGTGAACTCGAACGTGGTGCGCTGCGCTCGACGTTCACCGAGGCGCTACACGCGGCCAAGCAGCGGTCCGCCGAACAGGGCGCAACGAACGAGTGACAAACGGGTACCCGGTTTGAAAACCGATTTCTCACACCCGTCGCAGTAATCCCACTGGTCCCGCTAAGCTCGTAGAAGCACGTGCGTGTCTGTTCCGCTGGTGGGGAAGCCGGCGGCGCGGGCGTGCCGGAGGTCAATGGTGCCATGATGTCTGCGAACAGAATGTCAAGTAATCCATCGGCGTCGGGCGGTGGTTCGGGTTCGCCCGCTCCACGGGTCGGCGCCACCCCGCAAACGGTGATCGGCGGTGGCACTCAGTTTCTCACCGTCGCCGAAGTCGCCGATCTCATGCGGGTGTCGAAAATGACGGTGTACCGGCTCGTGCACTCGGGTGAACTGCCCGCGGTGCGTGTCGGACGCTCGTTCCGAGTGCACGCGAAGGCGGTGCACGACTACCTGGAGACGTCGTACTTCGACGCCGGATGACGTAGTTCGGCCAGGTACAAGGGCGGTTTCGTTGCTGCTCGGGTGCCCCGGTAGCATGGACAACTGGTTCGTGTCCGCCTGCCGGTGGCACCGTTCGTGGTGTCCGGTTGCCCCGGCGGCGCGGACGCCAAACGACGCACGTGAACACCGCGTGTGTATGCCGAGTAGAGAGAACGCGAGGAAACCCTATGGGTTCTGTGATCAAGAAGCGCCGCAAGCGTATGTCGAAGAAGAAGCACCGCAAGCTGCTTCGCCGCACGCGTGTTCAGCGGCGCAAACTCGGCAAGTAAGCCTGCGTACCGCGACGAGCCCGTCACCTTCGAGGTGGCGGGCTCGCGCTGTGAAATACGCGGGTTTGTGAAGCTCATCGGTCGAGGACGGGTCGCCGATGTTAAAAGCTTGTAGATCGTGACGGCGAGTGGCGCGAATGCGGCTACTCTGGTACGCGAAACACGATGAGCAGGGGGCTTTGAGTGGGGTCAGGTTCGAGTTCCGATACACGGGAACGACACGCACCGAGAGTTGTGCTGGTCACGGGTGCCAGCCGCTTCTTCGGTGGCAATGTCGCGGCACGTTTGGCTGCCGAACCCGGCGTCGAACGTGTCATCGCGGTGGATACCGTCACTCCCAGCCGTGAGCTCCGGCGAAAAATGGGTAGTGCCGAGTTCGTGCGTGCCGATATCCGGAATCCACTGATTCGCAAAGTCGTCGAGGGCAACGACGTCGATACCGTCGTGCACGCGGCTGTGCTCACCCGTCCGCCCGCCGGTGGCGGTCGCGCGGTGATGAAGGATCTCAATGTCCTGGGCGCGATGCAATTGCTCGCCGTGTGTCAGAAAGCGCCGACGGTGCGCCGCGTGGTGGTGCGATCGTCGTCGGCGGTGTACGGCTGCAGTGCCAAGGATCCGGCGAAATTCACCGAGGAAATGGGCGCGCGCACTCCGCCCGCGGGGTGGTTCGCACGCGACATGATCGATATCGAGGCGCTGGTGCGTGGAATGGCGCGGCGCAGGCCCGATATTTCCGCATCGATTCTGCGTTTCGCGCCGATCGTCGGTCCTCGCCTGGCCGATCGGGGCGTGCAATATCTGCGTTCGCCGATCACCCCGACCGTTCTCGGTCGCGAAGCCCGACTGCAATTGCTGCACGAGGAAGACGCGGTCGCGGTGCTGGTGCACGCGGCGCAGCGTGCACACGGTGGCACGGTCAATATCGCCGGTGACGGCGCGCTGGCCATGTCGCAGGCGATCCGCCGTGCCGGGCGCATCGTCGCGCCGGTTCCCTTTTTCGTCTTCCGCACGGTCGGTCGCTCGCTGATGGGCCCGATCATGCGCGGATTCAGTGGCGAACAACCCGACTATTTCTACTTCGGCTGCGGGCTCGACACCACCCGTATGCGAACCGAACTCGGCTTCACCCCACGCTGGACCACGGTCCAGGCATTCGATGACTTCATCGCGGGCGCAGCGTTGCGGCCCGTCTTCGATCCGGCTTGGATCGACGCCGCGGAACACAAACTGCTCGGCCTCATCGGGGCCGGTACAGGAGCGCGTACATGAACGAGGGAGCGAAAGTCATTCGTCTCGACGTGAATGTCGAGACCCGGCAGCGACCGCAGACCCGGCGATGGCCGGACCAGCCGACGCAGGCGATGCCGGTCACCTCCCTCAGCGAGCGTCGACCGGGAATGCCCGCCCGCCCGCCGAAGTCACTGACCGACATCGTGCGCGATGCCGTCGGCGAGCAGATCGAACGGACCGCCGAGTTTGCGCGCCGCAGGCTCACCGGGGACTACCAGGTCGACGAGTTCGGCTACGACCGGCACCTGCTCGAATCGGTGATCCTGCCCGCGCTCCGGCCGCTGTCGGACTACTGGTTCCGGGTCGAGGTCGCGGGGATCGAGAACATCCCCGCCGTGGGTGGCGCGCTGCTGGTCGCCAATCACGCGGGCACCGTGCCGATCGACGGGCTGATGCTGCAGCTGGCCGTGCACGACAAGCATCCGCATCAGCGGGCGCTGCGGCTGCTGGCCGCCGACCTCATCTTCGAGATGCCGTTGCTCGGCGCGCTGGCACGCAAGGCCGGGCACACGCTGGCCTGCCATCCCGATGCCGAGCGGCTGCTGCGCGCCGGGCACATCGCCGGCGTGTTCCCGGAAGGGTTCAAGGGCGTCGGAAAGAACTACGCCGACCGGTACAAGCTGCAACGGTTCGGGCGCGGCGGATTCGTGTCGGCGGCGGTGCGGGCCGGGGTGCCGATCATTCCGGTCTCGATCGTCGGTTCCGAGGAGATCTACCCCAAACTCGCCGATATCAAGCCGCTGGCACGCCTGCTCGGGCTGCCGTACTTCCCGGTGACGCCGCTGTTCCCGCATCTGGGGCCGCTGGGCGCGGTGCCGATGCCGTCGAAGTGGTACATCGAATTCGGGGAGCCGATCGCGACCACGGCGTTCGAGCCGGAAGAGGCCGACGACCCGATGACGATGTTCGAGGTCACCGACCAGGTCCGCGAGACCATCCAGCAGACGCTCTACAAGCTGCTGGCCAAGCGCCGGAACGTGGTTCTGGGGTAGATCCGTTCGGGATCACTTGTTCGGTAGTCCCAGGCAGGGTTGAGGCTGTGTTTGTTGGAGCGCTGGCGCGCTCGAGTCGCGGCCCTGAGGGGCCGCCGGTTAGCCACCGGGGCTTGCTCCTTCGTCGCCTACGCCCCGGCGGCTAACCG
>NZ_JBSFTG010000005.1:0-302917 GCF_053590715.1 Nocardia sp. NPDC003183 | reverse complement strand
CGATCAGGCACCGTTGCTTGCTCCTTCGTCGCCTACGCAACGGCACCTGATCGACGGGACGGCCGCGAACCGCCGCTTCGCGGCGGACCCTCCTCGAGGTCGGGTCGTACGGGGTTGGGAAGGCCGGCGTCGGTACCTGCGGCAGCAGCGGGTGCTCGAGCAGCGGAAGGATGAGGGGATGAACGGCAACAGGCGGCGCGCGCGTGCCGAGATCGTGGATCCGGCGGCGATCGCGCAGGTCGCGGTGGCGGGCTCGATGCCCGCGACGCTGCGGGGGGTCGGTGAGCAGGCACTGGTCGCGGTGCGGCGTTGGGCCGACCCGCGTGAACGGGAGCTGCGCCGTCGGCGACGGGTCCGCAGGCGCAGTTTTCAGCTCGGCACCGCCTCCGGTATCACCACGGTCGGCGCGGTCGGTCTTGCCGTGATCTCGGCGCCCGCCTGGGCGGTCGTGGTGATCGGTGGTGGCGCCATAGCCTTCGTCACCGGTACCGCTCTCAGCGCCCGCCGCTACCTGGAGTTGCGCAACAAGCCCTTACCTCAGGCGGCTTTCGTCGCCCGCAAGTCGCCCGGCCTGCGATCGGCCGCGCGCGCCCCTATCCAGCGCCTGATCCGTGCCGAACGGGCGCTCTACGACCTCGGTGCCCAGATCGCGCGCACCCGCCGCCTCCCCGAAGACGAACTGCGCGACCTGCTCGAGACGGCCCGCTCCGGCGCGGCCGCCCTGCACGCGCTCGCCACCGACGTCGTCGCCATGGAACAGGCCGCCGACACCGTCGGCCGCGCCAACCCCGACACCGTCGCGGCGCTGAAAACTACTGTCGCCGGCGTACTCACGCGCCTGGAGACCGGTGTGGTCGAGTACGAACAGCTCGTCGCCGCCGCGGCCCGCATCCTCGCGGTTCCCGAGGACTCGGTCCTGGCGTACCAGTTCAACGGCATCGTCGCCGATCTTCGTGAAGCCGCCGACCGCCTCGACGGCTGGGCCCAAGCGCTCACCGAGATGGCCGACCAGGGCCCCGACTTGTTCGCCGGCGGAACGGATTCCGTCCGCTAGCCCTCTCGGGCCACCGCGACTTCCGGTCGGCACGCCGGTTCGGGACGCGGCGTGCCGACCGAAGGGTCAGGCTGGGGCGATGGCCTTGCGCAGGGCAGCGAGTTCGGTGGCGCGGGGATCGGTGACGGTGGCGGACTCGGGGTTGTCGAAGATCCGGACGTTCTTCTCGTCGGTCGTGAACGGGGCCCAGCCGGTGGTGCCGTCGGTGGCGAAAGCGACCCAGGCGGCGTGGATTTCGTCGGCCAGCGCCTGAGGTGGGGTGGGTCCGGTCAGGGTATGGGCGTCGTCGATGGTGTCGAAGACGAACGGGACCTCCAGGACGTGGCAGGCGCCGAGGCCGGGAAGTCCGGTGGGCCACGCGAATTCGTACACATGGGTGGGGACGGTGGCGGCGCAGGCTTCGGCGAAATCGTAGGTGCCGGAGCGGAAGCTCATGTCGGTGAGGACGGCGTTGAAGATCTCGGCGGGGGTGGCATCCGGGCGCTCTGTCGAATAGACCTGGGCGACAGCGGGATCGATGCCGTAGCGGGTGAGGACGAAGGGCAGGGTGTCGGTGGTGATGGCGGCGGCGAGCCCCGCCGGGACGGTGAAGAAGCGGAACTCGTCGGCGGTGGTGCCCGCGATGAGGGGGACCGCGCGATCCGGATGGGCGCGCAGCACCTCCGTCGGCGGGCCCGCGACGATGTCGTCGTCGATCACCGGGAACAGGCTCATGATGCCGCCGCCCAGCTGGATCACCGAGTCGCCCCACCGCTGCGGATCGGGGTCGGTCATCACGGCCAGCGCGACGGCGTTCTGCGCGGTGCGCAACTCGTCCGGACCCAGTTTCCCGAAATCCTGCGCGGTAGGCGAGATTCCGAGCTCGGCGGCCAGCGCGGCCGACACCTTGCGCGCGTCCTCGGGATCGGCGGCGACCGCACCGTTGCCGCTCTGCATGATCGCCCGGCGGAACAGCCCGGCCGTCTGCGGTGCGGCGATCAGCGCCGCCACACTCATCGCGCCGGCGGACTCACCGAAGATCGTCACATTGTCGGGGTCGCCACCGAAGGCGGCGATGTTCTCGCGCACCCAGCGCAAGGCGAAGATCTGGTCGTGCAGACCGCGATTGGACGGTGCGCCCTCGATCTCGGCGAAGCCCGACACCCCGAGCCGGTAGTTGATCCCCACCATCACCACGCCGTCGCGCGCGAACGCCGAGCCATCGTAGATTGCCCGCGCGTTGGACCCGCGGACGAACGCGCCACCGTGAATCCACACCAGCACCGGTAGACCCGAAGCGGCGGAGTCGGGCGTCCACACGTTCGCGTTGAGGTACTCGTCGCCAGGGATACCGTCACTGCCGATGAGGGCGTGGATCGGCGCGGGATACGGCGTCTGTGCGCAGGTGGCGCCCATTTCGGTCGCGTCTCGCACGCCGTCCCAGGCGGGCGCGGCCTCGGGCAGCTGGAAACGTTTCGGCCCGACCGGCGCCGCCGCGTACGGCACCCCGAGAAAACGGGTGATCCCGGCCTCGGTGTGGCCGCGGATCGCGCCGCTCGTGGTCGTGACGATGGGTTCCATGACAAGTCCTCCTACGCGCGGTGAGCCCCGATTATGGGCGCTTGTCCGGTTCGCCGTCAGTCGTTTGCCTACGGAACGAGCGGTCCGGCGAGTACTCGCTCGCCCGCCGCGCGGTCGCCGTCCCAGGTGAACTCCGGGTCGTCGCCGGATTTGCGTCCCCACAGGGCCAGGAGCAGGTCCGACGCGGTACCCGCCAGCTCGGCTACCGACTCGCCCGGACCGTAGGTCCAGGTGCCGCCGGTATCGGTGGCCCGCAGCCGCAGCGCCACCTCGGGTTCGACCGCCAGGCCGCGGTGGATCATCCGCGGCGCGAACAGTTCGAAGACCTCATCGATGCCGTCGACAGCGAGATCGGCATCGAACGGGTCGGCCTTGCCGAGCGCGTTCTGACCGTCCCACAGGTGCATGAGCGTCTCGTGGGCGCGGCGCCGCCGCCAGAAACCGACGGTGCGTGGCATGGACCGGGTGAAGGTCCAGGCCTCCTGGTTCTCGTCCGCGGACAGCGAGGTCACCATGGCGTCGGCGGTCGACTCGTACCACTCGCGCAGGGCGGCGGGATCTCTCGGCGCGGGCTCGCCCTCGAAATCGCCGCGCAGCTCGGCCACCGCGGTGACCACCCACAGATTGCCGCGCCCGACATGGTCGACGAGGTCGTAGAACACCCAGTCGCCGCAGGACGGCACCGGCGCGGCCAGATCGGTGTCGGGGGTGATGAGCTCACCGAAGGCGGTGAGCTTCGCACAGAGCAACGCCAAGTAGTCCATGCCGATCACGGTAGCCCGGCACTCGACACGCTGCCGGTCGGCTCTACCGCGAGACGAGGCGGGCCCGGCACCATGGGGCCTTCGGATGTGACGTTCGCCGTCAGGTCGCGGGCGCGGACATGCGCAGGGTGATCCGGTCACCGCGCATCCGGACGAATTCCAGGCAGGCAGGCGAACCGTCGCTGAGTCGTGTCGTGCGCTGCAGAACGAGAAGCGCGCTGCCCGGCGTCACGCCGAGAAGCGCCGCGCAGTGTTCGTCGGCGTTGACCGCGTCGAGGTTGATCGAGACTGTGGTGAGGCGGTCGTCGGCCGCGCGCTCGATCAGTGCGAAGAGGTCTTCGGTTTCCAGATCGGCCTGCAGGAGCGCGGTGCCGATGTCGAGTGGCAGGTAGGTCAGATCCAGGGAGATCGGTTCCCCGTCGACCCGTCGCAGGCGTTCGATGTAGCAGACGTGCGCGCCCGGCTCGAGTCCCAGCGCGGTCGCGACCGCGGTCGGCGGACGCACCTGACCGGCGGTGCGGACCTGGTTGACGACGGTCCCGTGCCCGCGCAGCGAGGCGGCCAGACCCCGGGTGGCGGCGATGGTGTGTTCGAGCTTGGGCCGCCGCACCACCGTGCCGACGCCGGGCAACCGGTCGACCAGTCCTTCGCGCCGCAGGATCTCCAGCGCCTCGCGAATGCTGTTGCGCGACACACTGAATTCGCGCTGCAGGACGGCCTCGGCGGGCAGTTTGGCCGCGACGGCACCCTGGGCGATCTGCTGACGCAGCACGTCGGCGACCTGCCTGGCCCGATCCGAACGCGATCGCCGCCCGGGGTGCGCGCGGATCGGGTCGGGCCGGTGTGTCACGCGCCGAGCATAACCAGCGTCATCCCGGCCGCCGCAGATACCGGCCGACGGCGGCGGCGAGCGCTTCGGCGGCGAACTCCATCGTGGTGATGCCGATGCTCTCGTCGTAGACCGCCCAGCCGTCGTCGCCCGGTCCGAAGGTCACCGCGGGGATGCCCGCGTGCCGGAATCGGATGGTGTCACAGTAGGCGGGTTTGGTGTAGGTGCGGGCTGGTCCACCGCCTGCGTCGTGATAGCCGGCCCTGAGCGCGGCGACGATCGGTTCGTCGACATCGAGGGGCTCGGTGCCGGGGACGAAGGTCGGTCCCGGCGCGTAGGTGACGTGGACATCGGTGCCCGCCGTCGGGTGGTCGCGGGCGATGTCGGCGATCCGTTGCAGCAGCTCGGCGCGGTTCACCTCGGGCCCGAGCCCGACGACGGCGATCCGGGCCGACGCGGTGAGAGGGGTGAACTGCGCCATTCCGGCCTCGCCCGCGTCGAGCCCGACCACACTGTGTCCCCAGCCCTCGGGGAGTGCGCTCAGGCCGCCGAGCACCGTGAGCAGGGCGTGGGCGGCGTTGATTCCGGTATCGGGTCGCCAGATGTGGCTGGAGCGGCCGCGCACCTCGATGTCGATCAGCGCGTGCCCGGTGTGCTGGGTGGCGATCGCGACGCCGGTCCCCGACTCGTCGGTCCAAGCGGTGGGCTCCACGGTGATGCTCGCGTCCGCGCGCAGCCCGTGTTGCTCGAGCAGGTACAACGCGCCTTCGACGCCGTTGCGTTCCTCGTCGACGGTCAGCGCCACCACCAGGGTGCCCGTCTCGGGCGGTTCGGCGCAGACCCGGGCGACCGCGCTGAGCAAGGTGGCGAGGTTGCCCCGGGTGTCGGAGGTACCGCGCGCGTACACCCGGCCGTCCGCGACCACCGCGCGGAAGGGGTTGTCGCACCTGGTCCACCGGCTCGGCGGACCGGAGGGGTAGGTGTCGAGGTGATCGTTGAGCAGCAGGGTGGGCCCCGGTCCGAATGCCTTGGTGGCGAGCAGATTGGCGCGCGTCGGGGTTCGTCCCACGAGCCGGGTCTCGAAGCCCAGTTCGGTGAGCAGCGGCGCGATCTCCTGCGCGGCCCTGGTCTCCTCGGGTGGTCGGGCAGGCCCGTCGAGACTGTTCTCGCACCAGGGCTGTCCGGCGGGGACCAGCAGTTCGACGAGTTCGGTAAGGCTCAGGGCGGCCAGGCGGGGGGTGTGCACGATGGTCACGTCAGCGACTCCAGATGGTGGATGAGGGTGGACCGCACCGCGTTCGCGGTCAGTCCGCGGGACACGGCGACGGTGAGGAAGACCCGCACCTGGTGCGGGGTGATGTGATCGGCGAGCACGATGCCCGCCTCGACGAGTCGTCCACCGCCGCCGCGATAGCCGTAGACCGCGGCGGTGCGGCTGTCGGCGGCACGGGTGGCGACCACGACGAGGGTGCCCGCGGCGGCCAGTTCGATCGCTGTGCAGGCGAGTGCGGGCGGCAGATTCCCAGCCCCGTTGCCCGCGATCACCACCGCGTCGGCGTCCACCGCGACCGCCCGGAGCGCGAGGTCGTCGGCGCCCAGCGCCGCCCCGACCAGCGGGACCCGGGCGATGCGAGCGCCTGGCGGCCCCAGCACCGTCGCCGGCGCGGGCGCCGGGTGCTCGGCCGTGACGACGGCACCCTCCTTCGTGGCCGACGCCGACCGCGCGGCGGGGCCTTTCACCTGACCGAGGGCTGGTCGGCCAGGGGTGGCGAACGCGTCGAGGCCGATGCCTGCCACCTTCTGGACGCCGCGTCCGAGCCAGATCGCCCCGGCGAACGCGACCACCGGTTCGCTCGACACCGGTGTGTCGACGGCAGCGAGGGCGGCCCGCAGATTCGCGACGGCATCGGAACCGGGCTCGCCGCCGGGTTCCATCGAGCCGGTCACCACCACGGGCACGGTCCACGGCCCGGTGTAGGTGAGCCAGGCGGCCACCTCCTCGATGGAATCGGTGCCGGTGGTGACGATCAGCCCGGTGCTGCCACGGTGCTGCGCGGCCGTCATGGCGGCGTGCAGGTCACGCAGGTGATCGAAGTCGACTTCGGAGCCGCCGACCCGAGCCACCTCTACGGCGTCGAGGACAGGATCGCCGCCGAGGAGTCGCGCGACGCCGACGGCATCGAGGGTGGGGACGGCGAGACCGTCGACCAGTCGCATGCTGATGGTCCCGCCGAGAGTGAACAGCGTGGGGGTGCTCATGACTGTGGCAGGGCGCTCGCGTCGAGCAGGCGCGGGTAGTCGGCAGTGGGAACTGCCGGATCGAGATAGTTCTTCGAGCGGGCCCACAGGGCGAGCGCATCGAGATTGCCTGCCAGCTCGGGGCGCAGTTGCAGCGTGAAATCGAACTCGCGCAACACCTTCTCGACCAGGGCGGACGCGAGTTTCGTCGCGTCGGCGACCGCCGCGACGGCGGCCGCGTCGTGCTCGGCGAGCGCGGTGCCCGCCTCGGCGATGGCGTCGAAGAACTTGCGGAACGTCGCGGCCTTCTGCTGGGCGACGCCCGCCTGCGCCAGGTACAGGCTGTGCTGGCGGTACGGGTCGGCGGTCACGTCCAGCTCCACCGCGTCGCCGCCGAGCACTTCGATGGCCTGGGTCTGGTAGGGCTGGAAGATCGAGACGGCGTCCACATCGCCCTTGCTGATCGCGGTGGTGATCGTCGCGGGCGCCACCTGGACCAGTTCGGCCTCGACTCCGGCGCCTGCCAGCGCCTTCGCCGCGAAATAGGCGGCACTGGTGCCCAGCGGCGTGCCGATCTTCTTGCCCGCCAACTGGTTCAGGCTCTCGATGCCGCGCCGGGCGACGATCCGCGACCCCATCCAGCGTGACCCGTCGGCCACCACCCGCAGATCGCCGGACTTGGCCAGCGCGCTGGCGGTCGGGACATCGGCGGCGGTGGTGATGTCGACCTGTCCGCCCTGCAATGCCTGCAGGGCCTGCACACCGGTCGAGAAGTTCACCACTCGCACGGTGACCCCGTGCCGGGTGAAGATGCCGCCCTGCTGAGCGACCGGGATCTGCGCCCACGACGGGTCGACGACGAAACCGACGGTGAGCGTGTCGGTTCCGGTGCTGGCATCACCCGCGCACCCGGCCAGTGACAGGGCGGTGGTGGCGGCGACGAGCAGGGCGGCGCAGGCTCTGCGCAGTGATCCGGACATGAGTGACCTCCGAGAGTGGTTCGGTACGAACAGAAGTGGTTCAGTGCGACAGGAGATCGTCTGCTTCGACCCACAATTCGGCGTGCAGACGGCGACGGAGTGCGCTGTATCCCGGCAACTCGGCGAGTCGATCGGCGGGACGCGGACGGGGCAGCGGGTTGTCGAACCGGGCCCGGATGGAGCCCGCGCCGAGGATGACGAAATGGTCGGCCAACCGGATCGCCTCGTCCACGTCGTGCGTCACGAACAGCACCGTGCGGCCCGAATTCGCCCATAGCTCGGTCACCAGATCCTGCATGTGCAACCGGGTTTGGGCGTCCAGTGCGGCGAAGGGTTCGTCCATCAGCATCACCTCCGGGTCACCGGCGAGCATCCGGGCGACACCGACTCGCTGGCGCATACCGCCCGACAGTTCGTGCGGTCGGCGGGTGGCGACGTCGGCGGGCAGGTGCACCGCGGCGAGCAGTTCCGCGATCCGTGGGGGCCGTGCCCGCCGCGGCATACCGGCGGCGCCGAGGACGAAGTCCAGGTTGGCGCGCACACTGCTCCAGGGGAACAGCACGTCACGCTGGAACACGACACCGCGTCGTGGCGCCGGTCCGGTGATCGGTACCCCGTTCTCGGTGACCACACCGGAGTCGGGTCGGCGCAGGCCGGCGAAGCAGTCGAGCAGGGTCGATTTGCCGCAGCCGGACGGCCCGACGAGCACGGTGCACGAGCCGGCCGCGACGGTGAGCGAGAGATCGTCGAGGACGGGGGTGTCGCGGCGGGCGAATCCGACGGTGACGCCGCTCGCGGTCAGGGTGAGGCTCATCGTTCTTCCTTGTCCCAGCCGATGAACGGGGCCGCGGCCCGCGCCACCACCTGATCGCACAGCACCCCGAGAACTCCCAGTACGAGCAGGCAGAACAGCATGCGATCGACTTGCGAGAACAGTTGCGCCTGGGCGATGCGATAGCCCAGTCCCTCGGTGGTACCCGCCATTTCCGCGACCACGATCAACACGAATGCGGTGGCGGTACCGACCCGCAATCCGGTGACGATATCGGGAAATGCCTCGGGGAGCACCACCCGAATCAGCGTGCGCCAACGGGAAGCGCCCGCGCAGCGCGCGACTTTCAGGAAATCGGCGGGTGTCGCCGAAAGTCCGGAATGGGTATTGATCCATACCGGGACGAACACACCGAGCGCGATCACGAACTGTTTACTGCCTTCGCCGAGCCCGAACCACAGAATGGCCAGGGGGACCAGCGCGACCGTCGGCACCGGCGCGAACAATCGCAGTACCGGCTGCACGACCAGACGGCCCACCCTGGTGGTGGCGGTGAGCGCGCCCACCGGGATCGCGACCAGCACACCCACCGCGAAACCCCGGACCACCCGGTCGAGGCTGGCCAGTGAATCCGCGCGCAGGGTTCCGTCGCGCCACATCGCGGCGCCGGCCGAGGCGATCTCGTCGAGGCCGGGAAACAATACCGCCGGGAAAATTCCCCACCTTTCGATCGCGGTCCAGATCAGCGCCACGGCGAGAATGCCGATTCCCGCGGTGATTGTCCGAGCCACGGGAACGGAAATCACGGTGAGTGCGTGGCGCCGCGGTGATTCCGCCGTTGATATCCCCGGGGCGGGTATTTCGAGGGTTTCCGTTGTCACGGGCTGTCCCACCTTTCCTGCGTCAGAAATGTTATAGAGCGGCGGTATTACGCCGAGGTGTCCGCGAACAGGTCCGGCGTGCTACGCCACCTGCGCACCCGGGAACCGGCCGATGGCGGGCGCGCGAGGGGACGGATACGCCACCGGATTCACCGTGATCCGAAACGTCCTACCGCTGGGCCCGAGATCTCGGGGTGAACCCTGATCTACACCCGGATATCGGTGCTGACCTGGTGATCTATTGCTCGCCGGGTGGGAGGATCGGAGGTGTCGGATCGCTGGACGGCGGTCGCAGAGGTGAAGGAGTCGTCATGGTCTTGAAAGTCATCGGCATCGTCGTGGTCGCGGTGATCGCGTTCTGGATTCTCGGCGCGCTGATCGAAGCGCTGATGCCCATCCTGGTGATCGGGGCGATCGGCACCGGCGTGTACCTGCTGTACAAGGCGGTGTCGGGGAGCGACAAGACCCCGATCAGTTAGTCGTCTGTGGTTAGCATGGCGTGGTGGAACAGGTACCCGAGGACTGGCAGCGCGGACTGGTGATCGTCGCGCACCCCGACGACATCGAATACGGCGCCGCGGCGGCGGTCGCGCGATGGACGGGGCAGGGCAAGGACATTCGCTACCTGCTCGTCACGCGCGGCGAGGCGGGGATCGCCGGGATGCCGCCCGCGCAGGCCGGGCCGTTGCGGGAGATCGAGGAGATCTCGGGCGCCCGTGAGGTCGGCGTGCACACTGTCGAATTCCTCGACCATTCCGACGGCCGCATCGAGGAAGGTCTCACCCTGCGAAGGGAACTCGCCGCCGCGCTGCGCAGACATCGCCCGGAGATGGTGGTGCTGTTCAACTTCGGCGACACCTGGGCGCCCGGCGTGGTCAACAGTGCCGATCACCGGGCCGTCGGCCGCTCGGCGATGGACGCGATCTCCGACGCGAGCAACGAGTGGATCTTCCCCGAAATCGCTGATCTGCCATTGTGGTCGGCGCGGTGGGCCGCCGTGGTCGGTCCCGTGGCCACCCATGCTGTCGACGTGAGCGCTCAGCTGGAGCAGGCGCGCGCGTCGTTGTCGGCGCATCGGCGTTATCTGCAGGTGCTGAGCCCGGTGCCGGTGGAGGAGCAGGTGCGCGAGATCGTCAGCTTCGCCACGGGTCCCAAGGAAGGGTTCCCCGCCGAACACGCCGTCGGGTTCGAGCTGTTCACCTTCGGCGGCTGATCAGCGAACCATCCATCGATGATGCTGCGGTGCAAGGGCACTGGGTGCCGTCGCCATCAGAGCCGTCGGGCCGCGACGCGCTCGACAAGTGGCCGCCACTCCTGAAGCGGGGCGACCCGTAGGCCGACCACCTTGCCCGCGTCATCGGCCCTTCGCAGCGCCAGGGCCGCGGCGAAGTCGGGGTCCGCGCGGAACGAATCGGTCTCGGTGGGCGTCATCGGGCCGCCCTGTGCGACGAGCGTGCGGTGACTCGAGGCCGACAACCCGGCCGCGTGTGCTGGATCCGTTGCCACCAGAAAGCGTTTCGCGGTCACGTGGAGTTCGATCAGGCGCGCTACCCGGGGGCCGAGCAGCGTACGCACCGCCTCGGCGCCGTGCCTGCCGTGGCCCGCGTCGTCACCGGGGAAAAGTACATGGCCGATGTCGTGCAGCAGGCCCGCGACCTGGAGTTCTTCGTCATCGGGGAAGTCGCGGCGGAGCAACTGCGCGCACTGGCGATCGTGATCGAGGATGTCGACCGGGTCGCCGGTGCGGTCTGCGGTGTCCCAGGCGCCGGCGCACCGCTCGAGCAGCGCGAACAGGTCGTCGACGGTGTCGATTCCGGGGTGTCGCACGTGCTCGCTCCTGATGGTGTCGCTCGGACGGATCGGTCTCGCGGCGGTCAAGGTAGCGCAGAAATCGTGGATCGGTCGTCCGAGGTGGGCGGGGTCTGGCGGTATGGCAGGGTGGGCGGATGCGAATAGCTGTGGTGGCCGGGCCCGATCCAGGGCATGCGTTTCCCGCGATCGCGCTGTGCCTGCGATTGCTGGCCGCGGGCGACGAACCCGTGTTGTTCACCGGGCCGAGATGGCTGGATCAGGCGCGCTCGGCGGGGCTCAGCGTGCGCAAGCTCAAGGGTCTCGCGCCGCGCCCCACCGACGACGACGCCGACGCGGGGGCCCGGATCCACGAGCGCGCCGCCCACATCGCTACCGAGAACCTGCCCGAACTCAGCGCGATGCTGCCCGACCTGATCGTCTCCGACGTCCTCACCGCGGGCGGCGGGATGGCGGCCGAACGGCTGGGCCTGCCGTGGGTCGAGTTGTCACCGCACCCGCTCTACCTGCCGTCGAAAGCCTTGCCGCCC
Source organism: Nocardia sp. NPDC003183 (assembly GCF_053590715.1). NCBI lineage: Bacteria > Bacillati > Actinomycetota > Actinomycetes > Mycobacteriales > Nocardiaceae > Nocardia > Nocardia sp. NPDC003183. Next base: position 291,500 of record NZ_JBSFTG010000005.1, on the reverse strand, counting down.
ATCGGTAGTGGCCTGGCGCCGGGGGAGGGTATGCGTGGCCGGATGCGCGACGGTGTCCTGCGCACGATGACCGCGCGCGCGGTCCGCAACGGACATCGTCAGCGTTCGGCGGCCCGCGAAACCATCGGCCTGCCCGCCGAGGACCCCGGTCCCGCCGCGCGCCTGGTCGCCACCCTGCCCGCGCTGGAGATGGACCGCCCGGACTGGCCTGCCGACACCCACGTCGTCGGGCCGCTGCTGTGGGAACCGACCGATGCCGTGCTTGCGCTGCCCCCCGGCGATGCGCCGTTGGTGATGGTGGCGCCGTCGACCGCGCACACCGGCGTCGCCGATATGGCCGATATCGTCCTGTCCGGCCTGGCCGGACTCGGTGTGCGCGCGGCCATCTCGACCCTCGATACGCCGCCCGCCGATCTTCCCGACTGGGCCACCGCCGGCCTGGGCCGCCAGGACGAACTGCTCACGCACGCCGCGGTCGTCGTCGGCGGTGGTGGACACGGCCTGCTCGCCAAATCCCTGTCCGCGGGCGTGCCGGTGGTGACCGTCCCCGGCGGCGGTGACCAGTGGGAACTCGCCAATCGGGCGGTGCGACAGGGCAGTTCGGTGCTCGTGCGACCGCTCACACCCGAGGCGGTCGGTGCCGCGGTGCGTCAGGTACTCGACGACCCCGCCTATGCCGAAGCGGCTCGGCACGCCGCCGCCGGTCTGGCGGAAGTCGAAGACCCGGTCCAGATCTGTCACGACGCCGCGAAGCGGTAGTTCGACCCCGGTCCAGCCGAGTTCGAGGGCCTGGTCCCGGTCTGTCACGACGCTGCGAAAGCGGTAGTTCGCCGCCGGATCCCGTCCGTCGTGCGTCTCTGGGCGTTAGCTCAGACGAGTCGGAGAGTGGCCCTGAGCAGGGTGCGCTCGGACGATCCTGGGTGTCGCGACGGAGGTGCGCTGAGCGGGGCCCTGTCGGCTCTGGTCCAGCGCGAGTATCTTGGGCAACGTGCGATTGACCGAATTCCAGGAGCTGATGCACACCGAGTTCGGCGTGGCGCGCGCCGACGCCATGCTGACCGATCACGTGATACCCCAGCTGGGGCGCACGGGGGCGGTGGCGATCGACAATGGTGTCGACCCACGCGACGTCTGGCGGGCGCTGTGTGCCGACTTCGACGTACCTCCGAACCGGTGGTGACCAGGAAATGGCCGTGACAGCGCAGAACCCGGACACGCGACCGTATCGGTTCGACGAGCGGCTGCGGATGATCCCGGTCGACGCCGAAACCCTCGCGGCCAGGGTCGCCCTCGCCGACCCGCACGATTTTCCCGGCCTGCGCAGGCTCGGCATCGCGCTGATGCTGCTGGGGCGCTACGACGAGGCCCTCGACCGGCTCGATCAGGCCCTCGAACTGGCCGACACCGAGCGGCGCCGGATCACCGTCTGGATCAACCTGGCCGATGTCTACCGCTATCACGGCGAGCCGGGGCACGCCGAGATCCTCTACCGCCGGGCGCTGCACGCCAGCCGCGCGCTCGACCCCGAGCTCGTCTCCTTCGCCGCCCACCACCTGGGCAAGTCACTGGCCGAACAGCACCGTCCGCTGGAGGCGCGCGAGCTGCTCAACGAGGCCATGCGGCTGCGGGTGGCCGACGGCGATTCCGAACTCATCGAGTCCACCCGCGCGGCCCTCGACCATCTCGACGAGCTGGCCGTGCCGCTGCCGCCGGTGATCGAGGAGCTCCTCGGGCCGGTGCCGGAGTGGTCCGACGATCACGAGGGCTGTGACGGGAACCTGGTGCGGTCGGGTGAGTACTGGATCAAGCGTGGTCCGCGGGCGGTGGCCGAGCACGCCCGGCTGACGTGGTTGCTCGGCCACGGGATCGCGGTGCCGGACGTGGTCGCGTTCGCCGAGGACGTTCTCGTTCTCGCGGATGCCGGTGGATCGCTCGCCGGACAGACCGATCCGGCCGAAGTCGGTGCCCAGATGGGCCGCGCCCTGCGGTCGTTGCACGACCTCCCGGTGCCGAGTTGCCCCTTCGCGGGTGGTCTGGATCTCAGCCTCGCCCGCGCCCACCGCCATGTGGTCGAGGGCTTCGTCGACCCCACGGATTTCGACGACGATCATCGCGACCTCTCACCTGTCGCGATACTCGAGCGCCTGCGGGAGCGGCGCCCGGCCACCGAAGATCTGGTCGTCACGCACGGCGATTTCACGCCGGGCAATGTGCTCACCGGCGGCTTGCTCATCGATGTCGCGACGCTGGGCACCGGCGACCGCTATCGCGATCTGGCGCTGGCCGAGCGCGACCTGGCCGGGGACTTCGGCACCGAGGCGGTCGCGGCCTTCTACACCGCCTACGGCCTGACCGAACCCGACCGCGTCAAGCTCGACTACTACCGGCTGCTCGACGAACTGTTCTGACGAGGCGCTGCTCAGCTGGTCTTGGCGTAGTGGCGCGCGGCCTTGGTGCGGTTGCCGCAGGTCGCCATCGAATGCCAGCGGCGGGTGCCGTTCTTGGACGTGTCGTAGAAGAACAACACGCAGTCGGGATGCGCGCATTGGCGGATCCGCTGCGGTGCCTGCGCGATCAGGTGCAGCAGATTGTCGGCGGCGAGCCAGCCGGGTAGCCACGCCGGGTCGTCGACCTCGGGGATGTCCTGTGGCCCCTCGTCGGTGAGCTCGCGCCGGATTCGCCCGTGGTCGAGGACCCTGTTCAGTGCGGTGTGATCGGCGCGAGTGACGGCGTCGTGCACGGCTGCGCGCGCGGTGTGCAGCGCGGTGAGGGCGTGGTTGTCGGCGGGTACGCGGTCGGCGAGCCCGAGGAGCTCCAGCCAGGTGCGCAGCCCGTCGAGATCGGCGAGCAGGTCGCCGGGTTCGGCGCCCGCCCACCGGGTGTTGAGCAGGTCGAGAGCAGGGGGTTCGCCGGTGTGCGGACGGGGATCGCGCATGCCCGAGGTTATCAACACGCCCCTCCTAACTGTCTAAAAGTATTTCAAGGGTTGACGAAGTGGGTGAGCTCATTCTATGTTCTAACTGTTCAACAACCGATAGGCAGTTAATCATTCCGGGAGGAAACCATGACCACCGTCGCCGCACCTGTGCTCACCACCGGTCATATCGGACTCAACGTCGCCGACCTCGACCGTTCCGTCGACTTCTACCGCCGTGGCCTCGGCTTCGAACAGCTCGGCACCGGCGCCGACGGCGAACAGCGCTGGGCATTCCTCGGCCGGGGCGGTGCGCTGGTGCTCACGCTGTGGCAGCAGAGCAGCGGCGAGTTCTCCACCAGCACGCCGGGCCTGCATCACCTGTCGTTCCAGGTCGACGACGTCGACACAGTGCGGGCCGTCGAGTCGGCGCTGCGCGCGGTCGATGCCGAGTTCTTTCACGACGGGGTGGTCGCCCACGGTGAGGGCGCGTCCTCCGGTGGCATCTTCTTCGCCGATCCCGATGGCATTCGCCTCGAGGTGTTCGCGCCGCTGGGCGCCGATACCGCTCCCGCGCCGGCCGGACCCGCCCCGACGTGCGGATTCTTCTGACCCACGGGCAATTCACGTCGTAGACAGGGAGGGTGAGGATGTTTCACTCCGGAGAACTGGCTGTGCAGCAACGCCTGGGGCAGGCCGACGCGGCTGCTCGCGTCGGCCGTTCGATCCGAACCGGGATTCCGGCGGTCGCCGCGTCCTTCCTGGCCGAGCAGCCGATGGTGGTGCTCGGTGCCGCCGATCCGGCGGGGCGGCTGTGGGCGAGCCCGCTCACCGGTCCCGCCGGGTTCGTGCACGCGATCGATGACGCGACCATCGACATCGACACGCTGCCCGAGACGTCGGATCCGCTCTCGGCGGCGATGGCGGGTGACGTCGACGTCGGGCTGATCGCCCTGCAGCCGCAGCGCCGCAGGCGGATGCGCGTCAACGGCACATCGGTGGTGCGCGACGGTGGACTGCGGATCACCACCGAGCAGGTCTACGCGAACTGCCCGAAGTACATCTCGCGCAGGCAGATTCGGGAGGTGTCCGCCGCCGGGGAGCCCGGCCCGGTGTGGCGTGGCACGGCGCTCACGCCCACCGCGGTCGAGATGGTGGGGGCCGCCGACACCTTCTTCGTCGCCACCGCCGACAGCGACGGGCACGCCGACGCCTCACACCGCGGTGGCAATCCCGGTTTTCTGCAGGTGCTGTCGCCGACCCGGTTGCGCTGGCCGGACTATCGCGGCAACTCGATGTTCATGACGCTGGGCAACCTCGCCGTGCAACCGCGCTGTGGGTTGCTCGTCGCCGACTGGTCGACCGGCGCGCTGCTGCAGCTCACCGGCCGCGCCGAATTAGTCTGGGACAGCGCGGCATTCACTACCGGCGCGCAGTGTGCTGTCGACTTCACCGTCGAGGAGGCGATCGAACGGCCCGGTGCGCTCGCTGTGCGCTGGGGGCCGCCCGAGCTCTCCCCGAACAACCCCTGATCACATCGAAAGGTCTTCCATGCGTCCGCCATTGCCACCCTTTGATCTCGACTCCGCGCGCGCGAAGGTGCTCGCCGCCGAAAATGCCTGGAACACCAGGGATCCCGAACGCGTCGCCGCCGCGTACACCGAGGATTCGGTCTGGCGCAACCGCGACGAGTTCTTCACCGGCCATGCCGCGATCGTCGACTTCCTCACCCGTAAATGGTCGGCCGAGAACGGCTACGCGCTGCGCAAGGATCTGTGGGCTTTCCACGACAACCGCATCGCCGTGCGCTTCCAGTACGAATGGCACGACGAATCGGGGCAGTGGTGGCGCAGCTACGGCAACGAGCAGTGGGAGTTCGCGGCGGACGGGCGGATGGCACGGCGCGAGGCCAGCATCAACGACGTGCGCATCGAACAGTCGCAGCGGCGGATCTTCGGGCCACGCGCCGAGGGCGACGACTCGGTGCTGCCGCAGCGCTGACGACCGGTATCGCTCCCGGATTGCTGGTCGGAGCGGCTGCTTCGCGTGTTGCCGGGCGCGTCGCTTGACTCGAATGGGTGTTCGACTAACCTGGGCGCCAGAACTTGTCGGTGCCGGCCTCTACTGTGGGCGCCAACCAGAGAGACACTCACCTCGAGAAGGGGCACACATCATGGCACCGCAGGCCTACGATCGCGACAAAGCGCTGGAACTGGCACTGGCGCAGGTGGAGAAGAGCTTCGGTAAGGGCGCGGTCATGCGCCTGGGCGAAGAGACCCGCCAGCCGATCGCGGTCATCCCGACCGGCTCCATCGCGCTCGACGTCGCGCTCGGTATCGGTGGGTTGCCGCGCGGTCGCGTCGTGGAGATCTACGGCCCGGAATCCTCGGGTAAGACCACCGTCGCGCTGCACGCCGTCGCCAACGCCCAGGCCGCGGGCGGTGTCGCCGCCTTCATCGACGCCGAGCACGCCCTCGACCCCGACTACGCCCGCAAGCTGGGCGTCGACACCGACGCGCTGCTGGTCTCCCAGCCCGATACCGGTGAGCAGGCCCTGGAGATCGCCGACATGCTGGTGCGCTCCGGCGCCATCGACATCCTCGTCATCGACTCCGTCGCCGCCCTGGTGCCGCGCGCGGAAATCGAAGGCGAGATGGGCGACAGCCACGTCGGCCTGCAGGCCCGCCTCATGAGCCAGGCGCTGCGCAAGATGACCGGTGCGCTCAGCAACTCCGGCACCACCGCCATCTTCATCAACCAGCTGCGCGAGAAGATCGGCGTCATGTTCGGCTCCCCGGAGACCACCACCGGTGGTAAAGCGCTGAAGTTCTACGCCTCGGTCCGCCTGGACGTGCGCCGCATCGAGACCCTCAAGGACGGCAGCGACGCGGTCGGCAACCGCACCCGCGTGAAGGTGGTCAAGAACAAGGTCGCCCCGCCGTTCAAGCAGGCCGAGTTCGACATCCTCTACGGCCAGGGCATCTCCAAGGAGGGCTCGCTCATCGACATGGGTGTCGAGCACGGCTTCATCCGCAAGTCCGGCTCCTGGTACACCTACGAGGGCGACCAGCTGGGCCAGGGCAAGGAGAACGCCCGCAAGTTCCTGCTGGAGAACACCGACGTGCGCGACGAGGTCGAGAAGAAGATCAAGGAGAAGCTGGGCATCGGCGCCGTCCTGACCGCCGAGGCCGACGCGCCCGCCGACTTCTGAGCCGATGACCACGCCGAGCCCCGGCGGCCACCGCGATTCGGCCGACCCGGTCGAACAGATGCGCAGGCAGCTGGCTCGCCTCGGTATCGAGGTCGAGCCGGAGCCGGTCATACCGCCCGCGGTAAGGCGCGGCAGGGGCACGGCCGATGAACTCGTCCGGTCGGCTCGTGACACACGAGCCGACCCGGACGCGGAGAGGATTCGGTCGGGTGCGGGCGATCCGCAGCGCGCGCACCCGACCGGATTCACCGATGGTGACAAACCACCGCGTTTCGCTGCGCGGGTTGGTGATGATCATGAAGAGTGGGGGAGCGAGGGTCGGCGACGACCCCGCGGCGCACGACGCGAACGCAAGTCCGCGCGGCGCGACGAAGTCTCCCTGTCGACCGTCGTCGGTGGTGACGACGGACGGCAGGCGGATCCGGTGGCGGCCGGATCCCAGCCGGGAGAGCCCGACAGGCGGGCCGGCGCACGCCGGCTCGCCCCGGGCGACCGTCCCGATGCGACCTTGGAGCAGGCCAAGGACGTGTGTCTGCGATTGCTCTCGGTACGTGCTCGCAGCCGCGCGGAATTGGAGAAACGACTCGGCGAGAAGGGCTTCCGTATCGAGGTGACCGAGGCCGCTCTCGAGCGGTTCACCGAGATCGGCCTGATCAACGACGCCTCGTTCGCTGAACAGTGGGTCCACGAACGGCACACCTACTCCGGCCGGGGCAAGAAGGCTCTCCACCGTGAATTGCGCGAGAAGGGCGTCGCCCCGAGCGACGCGGAAGAGGCGTTGTCGATGGTCACCGACGACGCCGAAAACGCTCGCGCCGCCGACCTGGTCCGCCGAAAACTACGCACCCTTCCCCGGGAGATAGAACGCGACAAGGCAGTCCGCCGACTCGTCGGCATGCTGGCCCGCCGCGGCTACGACCAATCCACCGCCTTCGCCGTCGTCACCGCCGAGTTGGACGAAGCGGGGTTCGAACGTACCGCGCCCCGCCTCCCTCGTGCTGCCGGCGAGGGGGAGCAGGCGCCGCCGGCCGACGCGGCAGGTGGCTCGTGGCAGACACGCCGTTCGCTGTCGCGCGGTGCTGGTTTTTCGGACGCCGACGAAACCGCCGGTGAGACGGACGAAGCGGATAGCGCCCGCCCCTCGCGCCCGGCTCCCGGCGACGAACAGGCCGCGATCGACCTGGTTCGGCGCAAACTCCGTTCCATGCCCGCCGATCTGGACCGAACCAAGGCGACACGACGCCTGGTCGACATGCTCGCCCGCCGCGGCTACAGCTCGTCAACGGCCTTCGCGGTGGTGAAAGCGGAACTGTCGCAGGCGGATCGGTGAGGTCCGCGGAGACAAGCGCCGAACTGCCGCGAGGGCGGTACGCGGCGCGTAAGATGATCACGCTTGGCGAAACCTGTTTCAGCGCAGGCTGATTCGCCGCGTCGGTGACGATGCGGATGTGGGGAAGGGATGTTTCACCCGGTTCGGGGTGGGAAATCCGGGGAGCAGGGCCGTAGGCGGCCGCCGAACGACGGGGAGGTGGACCCTGGACGCGTTGTGGTCGTTCGTGGTGAACCGGCGGGAGCAATTGCTGGTCGATTCCTATCTGCATGTGTCGGCGGTGGTGCAGTCGCTGGTGCTGGCGACTGTGATCGCGGTGGCACTCGGGATACTCGTGTATCGAAGTCCGCTCGGGTCAGCTGCCGCTACCGCAATGGCGGGGGCGATTCTGACGGTGCCCTCGTTCGCGTTGCTCGGGTTGCTGATTCCGTTTCTCGGGCTCGGCGTCGGGCCCACGATCGTGGCCCTGGTGCTCTACGCGCTGTTGCCGATCCTGCGGAACACGGTGCTCGGGTTGTCGTCGGTGGATCCGGCGGTGACCGATGCCGCGCGCGGTGTCGGGATGAACCGGTTGCGCCTGCTGACCAAGATCGAACTGCCGCTGGCATGGCCGTCCATTCTCACCGGAATGCGGGTCAGCACCCAGATGATCATGGGCATCCTGGCACTGGCGGCCTACGCGAAGGGGCCCGGCCTCGGCAATCTCATCATCGCCGGGCTCGGTCGCCTCGGTAGCCCGAACGCGGTGCCGCAGGCACTCACCGGCACCGTCCTCATCGTCGTGCTCGCACTCGCACTCGACGGCGTCCTGGTTCTGCTCGGACGGCTCACTATTCCGAGGGGAATTCGTGACTGACATCGAAACCACCAACGCGGCACGCGCTTCCGCGGTCTCCGGGGTCGAGATCGTCCTCGACCGGGTCACCAAACGCTATCCCGAACAGCCCGAACCCGCGGTCGAGGAGGTCTCCATGACCATCCCGGCCGGGGAGATCGTGGTGCTGGTCGGCCCGTCCGGCTGCGGCAAGACCACCACCATGCGGATGATCAACCGGCTGATCGAACCCACCTCGGGCACCGTCACCATCGGCGGCCGCGACGCGGGCGCGATCGACGCCGACGAATTGCGCCGCGGCATCGGCTATTCGATTCAGCAGGCCGGACTGTTCCCGCACATGACCGTCGCCAAGAACATCGCCACGGTGCCCGGCCTGCTCGGCTGGGACCGCCGCCGCACCGCCGAGCGCACCGACGAGATGCTCACCCTCGTCGGCCTCGACCCCGGCACCTACCGCAACCGCTACCCCCGCCAACTCTCCGGTGGACAGCAGCAGCGCGTCGGTGTGGCCAGGGCACTGGCGGCCGACCCGCCGGTCCTGCTGATGGACGAGCCGTTCGGCGCGGTCGACCCGATCACCCGTGGGCTGCTGCAGGACGAATTGCTCCGGCTGCAAAGCGAACTCGGCAAGACCATCGTCTTCGTCACCCACGACTTCGGGGAAGCGGTGAAGCTGGGCGATCGTATCGCCGTCCTCGGCGACCGCTCCCGCATCCTGCAGTACGACACCCCCGCCGCGATCCTGGCGGCCCCCGCCGACGAGACGGTCGCCGGGTTCGTCGGCGCGACAGCCACCATCGACCGCCTCGGCCTCACCGTCCTCGCCGACCTCGACCTGGACCAGGGCATCACCGCCACCGACGACACCACCCCCGCGGCCTTCACCGCCGCCCTGCGGGACGCGGACCGCACCTGGGGCATCGTCCTCGACGCCCAGCGCCGCCCGCTCCGGCGAGTGACGACCGATGAACTCGCCCACGCGGATTCGTCGCGCGACCTCGGCACCCCGATCGGCGCCACCCTCCCCGCCGACGCCACGCTGCAAGACGCGCTGGCCGCGCTGCTCACCGAACGCACCGCTTCCGCCGTCGTCGTCGACAACACCGGGACCTACGCCGGAACCGTCACCGTCGACACCCTCATCAACCACCTCGCCGCCACCGAATCGGCGCCGGCATGACGACCGAATCGCATCGATGGCCGGCCTCCTACGAACCTGCGGTGCCCGCAGGCTGTGCCGCGCATGATCGTGGTCCACACAGGGTGTGCCTGGTTCTCGATGGTTCGGTGTCGGCGGGCCGAACCAACCAGATCCCGGGTGTCCGTGGTGTCGGAGCACAGTGGTCAGCGCTACGGTCACCGGTCGAATCGGACCGGGTGAGGAGATCGATATCGTGACGAATTCTGTTGCCACCTCTTCGCGTTCGATCGTCGACGTCCCCGCCGCGACCGCTGCCCCCGCCACCCAGCGTCGCGCGGAATACCTCCGCCTGCTGGCTCAGCCGGTGATCGTGCTGATCCTCACCGTCGGGGTGCTGGTCTGGGCGTTCCGGCGCGATCTCACCGTCACCCAGCAGGCCAGCATCAGCGTGCGCAATGTCGCCCAGGTGACCTGGCAGCACATCTTGATCACGGCGGCGGTCGTGCTCATCGTCGTGGTGCTGGCCGTGCCGCTCGGGACATTGCTCACCAGGCACCGATTCCGCCGTCTGGCCCCGATATTCGTCGGCATCGCCAATATCGGGGCATCGGCGCCGGCGATCGGCCTGATCGTGCTGTGCTACCTGGTCACCCGCACCACCGGGTTCTGGGTGGGTGTCGCGCCGATCGCGTTCTGCTCGCTGCTGCCGGTGCTGCGCAATACGATCCTGGGCTACCAGGAGGTCGACCCCGCCCTGATAGACGCGGGCCGGGGACAGGGCATGTCGGCGGGACTCGTGTTGCGCCGCATCGAGTTCCCACTCGCGGTGCCCTACATCCTGGCCGGCCTGCGGACTTCGTTGGTGCTGGCCGTCGGCACCGCCACCCTGTCGTTCATGGTGAGTGCGGGTGGACTCGGCATTCTCATCGACACCGGTTACAAACTGCGCGACACCGTGACTCTGACGCTCGGCGCGGTGCTCGCCGTCGCGCTGGCGCTGTTCGTCGACTGGCTGGGCGCGCTGGCCGAACAGTTTCTCGGTCCGAGGGGGTTGCGGTGAGATTCACCGGATTGTTGCGCGGACTGGTCCCGGTGCTGAGCGTCGTGGTGCTCGCGAGTTGCGGTCTGCAGTCGGGCGGTTCGGTGCCGCTGCCCGTGGGACCGGGCAGTATCGAGCAGGTGCCGGAACTCGACGGTGTCGCGGTCACGGTGGGCTCCAAGGACTTCACCGAGGCCAACATCCTCGGCTACATGATCGAATTCGCCTTGACGGCCGCGGGCGCGAATGTGCGTGACCTGACCAATATCCAAGGCTCCAACAGCCTGCGCGACGCGCAACTGAACGGCCAGATCGACATCGCCTACGACTACACCGGCACCGGCTGGATCAACTACCTCGGCAAGGAGAAGCCGATCCCCACCGAGGCGGCGCAGTTCGACGCGGTCCGCGACGCCGACCTGGCCGAACACAACATGGTCTGGGCGGCGATGGCGCCGATGAACAACACCTACGCCCTGGTCACGAGCAAGGGCACCGCCGAGGAAACCGGCGTGCGCACGCTGTCGGACTACGCGAAACTCCTCGCGAAAGATCCCGCTGCGGCGGCCACCTGCGTCGGCACCGAGTTCAACGTCCGCCCGGACGGCTATCCCGGTCTGGCTGCCGCCTACGGGATCGACCCGGGCAAGGCCCAGCGCCAGATCGTCCAGGACGCGCTCGTCTACCAGGCCACCGCCGACGCGAAGCAGTGCCGCTTCGGCTCGGTCGCCGCCACCGACGGCCGCATCCCCGCGCTCGAACTGGTGCTCCTCGAAGACGACAAGGCCTTTTTCCCGAAGTACAACGCGTCGCTGGTCATGCACCGCGATTTCGCCGACGCGCACCCCGAGGCCGTGCAGGTGATGGCACCGATCTCCGCCCGTCTCACCAACGAGGTGATCACCGAACTCAACCGTCAGGTCGACATCGACGGTCGCGAACCCGCCGATGTCGCCCGTGACTGGATGGTCGCCGAGGGCCTCGTCACCGCCGGCTGACCCACTGTGCCGGTTTGCCGAACTGTTACCAGTATCTGCCCGAGATGTCCGGAACGCGTGGGTCGCTCACACCAACGCCTCAGCTTCTCGGTCCATGATGGACGGCGGTAGAGACACCGGAAACCAGGACGCGCAGCGGTGGGGGTGCCCGCGTCCAGACTGGGAGGCTGACGCATGACCATCGAATTCCGCAAGGTGACAGTCCTCGGGACGGGGGTGCTCGGATCCCAGATCGCCTTCCAGACCGCCTTCCACGGGTTCGACGTCACCGCCTACGACATCGACGACGCGGCGCTCACCGCCGCACGCACCCGATTCGATGGACTCGCCGCGGTGTATCAGCAGGACGTGGCAGGCGCCGATGCGAGCAACACCGCGGCGACCGCGGCGCGCATCACCCTGACCACCGATCTGGCCACCGCGGCGGCCGAGGCGGACCTCATCATCGAGGCGGTGCCGGAGGTACTCGAGATCAAGCGCGACCTGTACGGCAAGCTCGGTGCGCTCGCGCCCGAACGCACCGTGTTCGCGACGAATTCCTCGACGCTGCTGCCCAGCGACATCGTCGACTACACCGGGCGCCCCGATCGGTTCCTGGCGCTGCACTTCGCCAACCACGTCTGGAAGTTCAACACCGCCGAGGTGATGGGCACCGAGCAGACCGATCCGGCGGTGTTCGCCGCCGTGGTGGAGTTCGCGAAAGCGATCGGCATGGTGCCGATCGAATTGCACAAGGAGAAGGCGGGTTACGTCCTCAACTCGCTGCTGGTGCCGTTCCTGAATTCCGGAATCGAGCTCGCCGCGGGCGGATATGCCGAGCCCGCCGCGGTCGACGAGACCTGGCGCATCGCCACCGGCGCACCCATGGGCCCGTTCCAGATCCTCGACATCGTCGGCCTGACCACTCCGTACAACATCCTGATCAACGGCAGCGCCGCCCACAAGAAGCTCGCGGCCTGGCTCAAGGAGAACTACATCGACAAGGGCAAGCTCGGTGCCGCCACCGGAGAGGGGTTCTACCGCTACAGCGCATAGTCCCGCTCGACTTTCCGGAACGGACAGAGGAGACGGATGTACTACAGCAGTGGCAATTACGAAGCGTTCGCCCGGCCGCGCAAACCCGAAGGGGTGGACGCCAAATCGGCCTGGTTCGTCGGTGCCGGGCTGGCCTCGCTCTCCGGCGCGGCGTTCCTCATCAGGGACGGGCAGCTGGCGGCCGACAAGATCACCGTGCTGGAGCGGCTGGCTCTGCCCGGCGGCGCGCTCGACGGCATCAGGGAACCGAAGAAGGGGTTCGTCATTCGCGGCGGGCGCGAGATGGAGAACCACTTCGAATGCCTGTGGGACCTCTATCGTTCGGTGCCGTCGATGGAGATCGAGGGCGCCAGCGTGCTCGACGAGTTCTACTGGCTCAACAAGGACGACCCGAACTTCTCCCTGCAGCGGGCCACCGTGCAACGGGGCCAGGACGCGCACACCGACGGCTTGTTCACGCTCACCGATCGTGCGCAGAAGGACATCGTGAAGGTGTTCCTCGCCACCCGCGAGCAGATGGAGAACAAGCGCATCGACGAGGTGTTCGGCCCGGACTTCCTGGCCAGCAACTTCTGGCTGTACTGGCGCACCATGTTCGCGTTCGAGGAATGGCACAGCGCGCTGGAGATGAAGCTGTACCTGCACCGGTTCATCCACCACATCGGTGGCCTGCCCGACTTCTCCGCGTTGAAGTTCACCAAATACAACCAGTACGAGTCGCTGGTGCTGCCGCTGTACCGGTGGCTGCTCGACCAGGGTGTGCGATTCCGCTTCGACACCGAGGTCACCGACGTCGACTTCGACATCAGCGGGCCGCGCAAGCAGGCCACCCGGCTGCACTGGGTGTCCGAGGGTGTCGAGGGCGGGGTCGACCTGACCGCGGACGACCTGCTGTTCGTCACCATCGGCTCGCTCACCGAGAACTCGAACGAGGGCGATCAGCACACTCCCGCCCGGCTCGACGAGGGACCTGCCCCGGCCTGGGATCTGTGGCGGCGCATCGCCGCCAAGGACCCCGCGTTCGGCCATCCGGAGGTCTTCGGCGGCCACATCCCGGAGACCAAATGGGAGTCGGCCACGGTCACCACCCTCGACGAGCGCATTCCCCGCTACATCCAGAAGATCTGCAAGCGAGACCCGTTCAGCGGCAAAGTGGTCACCGGCGGCATCGTGACGGCGAAGGACTCGTCCTGGCTGATGAGCTGGACGGTGAACCGGCAGCCGCACTTCAAGCAGCAGCCCGCCGATCAGATCGTGGTGTGGGTGTACGCGCTGTTCGTCGATCGGCCAGGCGATTTCGTGAAGAAGTCGATGCAGGACTGTACGGGTGCGGAGATCACCCAGGAATGGCTGTACCACCTGGGTGTTCCCGAAGCCGAGATCCCGGAGATGGCCGCGGACGCCGCGACGTGCGTCCCGGTGATGATGCCGTATGTCACCGCGTTCTTCATGCCGCGCCAGGCCGGTGACCGCCCCGACGTGGTGCCCGCGGGCGCGGTGAACTTCGCCTTCATCGGCCAGTTCGCGGAGACCACCCGCGACTGCATCTTCACCACCGAGTACTCGGTGCGCACCGGTATGGAAGCGGCCTACACGTTGCTCGGTGTCGAGCGGGGAGTGCCGGAGGTCTTCGGCTCCACCTACGACATCCGGTCGCTGCTCGCGGCGACCAGCAAGTTGCGCGACGGCGAGGAGATGAGCCTGCCCGGACCTGAGTTCGTCCGCAATCGACTGCTGAAGAAGCTCGACGACACCGAGATCGGGCCGCTGCTGCGCGAATTCGGCCTCATCGGCGAGGACTAGGTAACAACGATCGGGGCCCGATCCGGACGGATCGGGCCCCGATCGTCGTGGGTGGGACTACTTCTTGGTGATGTCCACGCCGGGCGCGGCGTCGGCGAGGATCGAGTCGGCAGCCAGCACCGCGCCACCGCTCTTCTTCCGCGACCGCAACCGCTTTTCCAGGGTGGTGGCCAGGAAGCTCAGCGCCATGTTGAGCGAGATCATGATCAGCGCGATGACGATCAGCGCGGGGATCGTGTTCTGCAACGACGCGCCTTCTTGCTGACCCGACCGCACCAGCTCCACGTAGGTGATCTGGTAGCCCAGCGCGGTGTCCTTGAGGACAACGACCATCTGCGAGACCAGTGCGGGCAGCATGGCCGTGATGGCCTGCGGCAGCAGGATCAACCGCATGAGCTGGTTCTTGCGCAGCCCCAGCGCCACGGCGGCTTCGGTCTGTCCCTTGGGCAGCGACTTGATGCCCGCGCGCACGATCTCGGCGATGACCGCGGAGTTGTAGATGATCAGCGCGATGACCACCGCGGCCAGCGCGAGCTGATCGGACGGGAACAGGTCGTAGTCGCCGAACACCGCGAACAGGAAGATCATCAGGATCAGCACCGGGATCGCCCTGGCGAACTCGACGATCGTGCCCGCGACCCAGCGCACCCACGCGTGGTCCGACAGGCGCAGGATCCCGAAGATCATGCCGAAGAACACCGAGCCGATGATCGAGATCACGGCGGCGGTGAGGGTGCCTTCCAGACCGGGCAGGAGATAGGTTTCCCAGATCTCGGACTCGAGGAACGGCTTCCACTTGGCCGCGGTGAACTGGCCCTTGTCGGCGAACGCGTCGTAGAGCCACCAGCCCGCGCCGACCAGCACGACGACGACCAGAACCGAGTACAGGTTGTGACGCAGCCGCGCGCGGGGCCCCGGAGCGTCGAACAGAACCGAAGCGCCGCTCATCGTGCCACCTCGTATCGCTTGGCCAGCCAGCCGAACAACAGCCCGGTCGGCAGGGTGAGGACGACGAAGCCGAGCGCGAAGATCGCACCGATGGTGAGAATGGCGGCTTCGTTCTCGATCATCGCGCCCATCAGGTACGCGGCTTCGGCGACGCCGATGACGGAGGCGACCGTCGAATTCTTGGTCAGCGCGATCAGCACACTGCCCAGGGGCGCGATCACGGCCCGGAAGGCTTGGGGCAGCACGATCAATCGCAGGTTCTGGGCGAATCCGAAGCCCAGCGACCGGCCCGCTTCGGACTGGCCGAGCGCGACGGTATTGATGCCCGAACGCAGCGATTCGCAGACGAAGGCGGCGGTGTAGACGCTCAGGCCGATGATCGCCCAGCGATAGTTGATGACCTTGATCTCGTCACTGCCGAGTTTCCACCCGAGGGTGCTGTACAGGCCGAGCGAGGTGAATACCAGGATCAGGGTGAGCGGAGTGTTGCGGAAGACCGCTACATACGCCGCGCCGACCCAGCGCGCGACCGGAATCGGGGATACGCGCATGCCGGCGACGACGGTACCGATGACGAGCGCACCGATCGCCGAGAAGAAGGTGAGTTTGATGGTTACCCAGAACGCATCGAGGATTTGGTTGTCATACCTCGAGATCAGGTCGAACACGGACGCGCGTCCTCCGATCGGTGTGAAAGCCAGCAGGACAACACCGCATCGGTGACCCGGGAAACCCCGGGCCACCGATGGTCAGTGGTTGATCAGTAGCGGTCGACGGTCGGCGGTGCCGGCACCGCGATACCGGTACCCGCGAAGTTCTTCTCCTGCGAGGCCTTCCACGAACCGTCATCGATCATCGCCTGGATGGCGTCGTTGACCTTGCCGCGCAGCTCCGAATCGCCCTTCTTCAGGCCGATGCCGTACTTCTCGGTGGTGAAGGGCTTGTTCACCAGCTTGAAGGTGCCCGGCGACTGCGCGGCGTAACCGGCCAGGATGACGTTGTCGGTGGTGACCGCGTCGATCGCGCCGCTACGCATCGCCTCGATGCACAGCGAGTAGGTGTCGTAGGTCTGCAGCTGCGCCTGCGGGTAGTTCTTCTCGATGTTCTGGGCCGGGGTGGAGCCCTTCACCGAGCAGACCTTCTTGCCCGAGAGGGAATCGGGGCCGGTGATGTCGGTGTTGGCGGCCGGGACGAGCAGGTCCTGGCCCGCGATGTAGTAGGGGCCGCCGAAATCGACCTTCTCCTTGCGCTTGTCGTTGATCGAGTAGGTGGCCACGACGAGGTCGACCTGACCGTTCTCGATCAGCGTCTCGCGCTGCGCCGACGGCGATTCCTTGAAGGTGAGGTTCTCCGGCTTCACGCCGAGCTTGTCGGCGACGTACTTGGCGACGTCGACGTCGAAGCCGCTGTAGGTGCCGTCGGTATTGCGCAGGCCCAGACCCGGCTGGTCGAACTTGATGCCGATGGTGAGCTTGCCGTCCTTGGCGTTGTCCAGCGCCGACTTGTTGTCACCGCCACCACAGGCCGCGGTGACGGTGGCTGCCAATACCAGTGCCGCTGCGCCGATTCCGACGCGCATCGCACGATTGATCCTCATGGGTTTCCTTCTCCTTGTGACAATGGTGCTGCGACTCAGTGACTGAGAATTTTGCCGAGGAAGTCCCTGGCGCGTTCGGATTTCGGTGCGGTGAAGAACGTTTCGGGCGCGGCGTCTTCGACGATCTCGCCGTCGGCCATGAACAGCACGCGGTCGCCCGCACGGCGGGCGAAGCCCATCTCGTGGGTGACCACGAGCATGGTCATGCCTTCCTTGGCCAGCGCCACCATCACGTCGAGCACCTCGTTGACCATCTCGGGGTCGAGCGCCGAGGTCGGCTCGTCGAACAGCATGACTTTGGGATCCATGGCCAGTGAGCGGGCGATCGCCACGCGCTGCTGCTGGCCGCCCGAGAGCTGGGCCGGGTACTTGTCGGCCTGGTTGGCGATGCCGACCCGCTCGAGCAGGGCGAGGGCGTGCTTGCGCGCCTCGTCCTTCTTCTTCCCGCGGACCTTCGTCGGCGCCAGCATCACGTTCTCGAGGATGGTCTTGTGCGCGAACAGGTTGAACGACTGGAACACCATGCCCACCTCGGCGCGCAGCGCGGCGAGAGCCTTGCCCTCGTCGGGCAGTGCGACGCCGTCGATGGCGATGTCACCGGAGTCGATCGGTTCGAGGCGATTGATCGTGCGGCACAGGGTGGATTTCCCCGAACCCGACGGGCCCAGGACGATCACGACCTGCCCACGGGGCACTTCGAGGTGGATATCGCGCAGGACATGGAGCTCACCGAAGTGTTTGTCCACGTTGCGCATCGAGATCATCGGCGGAGCAGCGGTGGTGGCTGCGGCGTCGGCGTTCCCGTTCGCGGGTGCGGCGTCGTCGGTCATGGTCAGAAACCTTATGTCCATTCTGGAGAATTGCCCGGCTTTCGAAGACATGCCGTGACGGCACGCCGAAACGACACCTGCTGGTAACCCGGCGGCTGCCCGTTACCTTTGCGTATTATCGCGCGAACGCAACCGTGACGCGCATCACATTCAGGGCTGCCCGTACCCTGGACAGGTGGATTCGACGGTTCAGGACGCGACTGAGGGCGCGACGCAGCACAGCTCTGTGGCGCAGCGCAGCTATGAGGTTCGCACATTCGGCTGCCAGATGAACGTGCACGACTCCGAACGCCTGTCCGGGCTGCTCGAGGACGCGGGCTATGTCAAGGCCGCCACCGGAGAGACGCCCGATCTGATGGTGTTCAACACCTGCGCGGTGCGCGAGAACGCCGACAACAAGCTCTACGGCACACTCGGTCAGCTGGTCCCGGTCAAGCAGGGGCGCCCCGGTATGCAGATCGCCGTCGGCGGCTGCCTGGCGCAGAAGGATCGCGAGACCGTGGTGCGCAAGGCGCCGTGGGTCGACGTGGTGTTCGGCACCCACAACATCGGTTCGCTGCCGGTGCTGCTCGAGCGGGCCCGTCACAACGAGCAGGCGCAGGTGGAGATCCTCGAATCGCTCGAGGCTTTCCCGTCGACGCTGCCCGCCAAGCGGGAGTCGGCCTACGCGGGCTGGGTGTCGATCTCGGTGGGCTGCAACAACACCTGCACGTTCTGCATCGTGCCCGCACTGCGTGGCAAGGAAGTGGATCGTCGTCCCGGAGACGTGCTCGCCGAGGTGCAGGCGCTGGTCGACCAGGGCGTGCTGGAAGTGACCCTGCTCGGACAGAACGTCAACTCCTACGGCGTGAACTTCGTCGATCCCGAGCAGCCGCGCGACCGTGGCGCGTTCGCGCAGCTGCTGCGCGCGACCGGACAGATCGAGGGCCTCGAACGCGTGCGGTTCACCTCCCCGCATCCCGCGGAGTTCACCGACGACGTGATCGAGGCGATGGCGGCCACCCCGAACGTCTGCCCGCAGCTGCACATGCCGCTGCAATCGGGTTCGGATCGGGTGCTGAAAGCGATGCGCCGTTCTTACCGCAAGGAGCGTTTCCTCGGCATCATCGACAAGGTGCGCGCCGCGATGCCGCACGCGTCGATCACCACCGACATCATCGTGGGCTTCCCCGGCGAGACCGAGGAGGACTTCCTCGAGACCCTCGACGTGGTCCGGCGCGCCCGCTTCACCAGCGCCTACACCTTCCAGTACTCCAAGCGTCCCGGAACTCCGGCCGCCGACCTGCCCGATCAGCTGCCCAAGCAGGTCGTGCAGGAACGCTTCGAACGCCTGATCGCCTTGCAGGACCAGGTCTCCTGGGAGAACAACCAGGCGCTCATCGGCACCGAGGTGGAACTGCTCGTCGCCGAGGGTGCGGGCAAGAAGAACGCGGTGACCGCGCGGATGAGCGGTCGTGCGCGCGACGGCAGGCTGGTGCACTTCCGGCCCGGCGACGTGACCGGCATCCGGCCGGGCGACATCGTCACCGTCGACATCACCGAGGCGGCGCCGCACCATCTCATCGCCGACAGCGCGGTGAAATCGCATCGACGTACCGCCGCCGGTGACGCGCACGAACGCGGCATCACGCCCAAAACGGCGCCGATCGGTGTCGGTCTCGGGTTGCCCCGGATCGGCGCGCCGATCATCGAGACGGTCGAGAGCGGCTGTTCGACGGGGTGCTCGTCGTGAGCGACGACAAATCTACTACCGGTCGTAGTGGGTCGGATGCGAACGGCGCGTCCGGTGATGGCACAGTGGGACCCGCCAACGACCAGCCTGTGGACAGGAGCGGACACGCGGTGAACCCGGCGCGCAACGACGAGGATTTCGAACAATTCCGCGGTGAGCTCGACGCGGTCGAGCGCCGCATCGCCGGTGAGATCGACCCCGGCGCGCGAGCGCTGGTGGTGGCGGGCGCGGTCTTCGCGCTGCTGATCTCGCTGGTCCTGCCGACCGCCGGTACGGCGCGCGGCTTCGACGTGCTGCTCGCCACCGATGCGGCGGGGGTCGAACACATCGGCCTGCCGTCGCGGATCTTCGTGTGGCTGGTCATCGTCTTCGGTGTCGGCTTCTCGCTGCTGGCGCTGACCACCCGTCGCTGGGTTCTGGCCTGGATCGCCTGCGCGGGGTCGGCCGTGGGCTCGGTGTTCGGTGTGCTCTCGATCTGGCACCGCCAGACCCCGGGCCTGGGCAACTACCAGGGCGCGGGTCCGGGGATCGGCCTCATCCTGGGCACCCTCGCGATCATGGTGCTCACCTTCCACTGGGTTCGGGTGGTGTGGAGCCGCACCGCCGTGCAACTCGCCGCGGAGGAACAGCGTCGCACCGCGGCCCGCGAAGCCGAGGATCGCGACCGCAAGCGACTCAGCGGCGAATAGTCCTGCCAGACAAGAAAACCCCCGACCGAATCGGCCGGGGGTTTCTTTCTGTCGCGCTCACAGATTGCTGACTGCGCCCTCTGCGGCTTCGGCCCATTCGCGCCACTGCTGTGCCTGCTCGAGCGCCTTCTCCGCATCGCGCTTCTTGCCCGCCGCGGTGGCCTTGGCGGCCTGCTCCTCGAACTGGGCGACCCGCTCACGGAACTGCGCGGCTCGCGCGACGGCCTCGGGATCGGAACGACGCCACTGCTGATCGGCCGCGTCGCGAACCCGCTTCTCGATGGCGCGCAGCTTGGCTTCGAGTTCCTGCATGCGCTCGCGGGGGACCTTGCCGATGGCGTCCCACTTGTCCTGCAGCTCGCGCAGCGCGTTGCGGGCGGCGTCCACGCCGTTGGCCGGGTCGATGTGCTCGTAGGCGGCCAGCAGTTCCAGCTTGGCGGCGGCGTTGTGATCGAACTCGGCGTCGCGTTCGCTGACCGCCGCGTTGCGGGCGGCGAAGAACACATCCTGGGCGCTCTTGAACCGTCGCCACAGCGACTCGTCGGCCTCGCGCGGTGCCCGGCCCGCGGCCTTCCACTCGGTGAGCAGGTCGCGGAACACCGCGGCGGTGCCGGTCCAGTCGGTGGAGTCGGCCAGCTCCTCGGCGCGCACGCACAGCTCTTCCTTGCGCGTCTTGGCGGTGGCGCGTTCGCGGTCGAGGTCGGCGAAGTGGGCGCCGCGCCGGCGGTTGAACGCCTCACGGGCCTTGGAATAGCGCTTCCACAGCGCGTCGTCGACCTTGCGGTCGACCCCGCGGATCGACTTCCACTCGTCGAGGATCTCGCGCAGCCGGTCGCCCGCGGCCTTCCACTGGGTGGATTCGGCGGCGATCTGCTCGGCCTCGGCGGCGAGAGCTTCCTTGCGCTCGGTGTGCTCGTGGCGGGCGCGGTCCTTCTCCTCCTTGGCGTGCGCGGCGGCTTCCTCGGAGTGTTCGGTGATGACCTGTAGCCGAGCGGCGAGGCCGTCGATATCGCCGATGACGGCCGCCGTCGGCAGCGTCTCGGCCAGTGCCAGCGCGGCGGCCTTGGTCTTGCGGGCATCGGCCCCCGCGGCCAGCCTGGCCTCGAGCAGCGCGACCTCGGTCGCCAGATCGTCGAAGCGGCGGCCGAAGTGCGCCAAGCCCTCGGCGACGTCGCCCGCCTGCCAGGAGCCGACGATCCGTTCGCCATCCGCGGTCCGCACCCAGGCGGTGCCGTCTTCGTCGACGCGACCCCACTTGCCCGGGTCGGTGGCACTGGGCACGATCACGGCGTGCGGATGCGGTTGATCGGGGCCCGGCGCCGGTTTCACGGCATGGGGTTTCGGCGGACGCGGAGCATTCCCGCCGGGCTTGGGGGTACCGGACGGTCGCGGGGCCGGACCTGGGGTGGGCTTCGCGGTTCCGTTGCTGTCGGTCATTGCTCTCCGTCCCTGCCGCGCGTCACGGCTGCCTGGTTACGCCCTAGCACATCCCATTGAACCCGGTTCGAGCCGCGGAAACCATCGATCCGGAGGATCGAATAGCGGATTTCCTGGGATTTCGTCCCGGACGACGTGGGTAGTCGCACCTGAAAACACTAGCAATCTCGGCGGGCATCCCTACGCCGGACACTCGCAGACCGCCGCGCGCCCGCGCCGCGCCGGATGTGGGCCCCGGTGCGCGCTGCGGCTACGGTTACCGCGTGTTCTCGATAGCGGCCCTGGTCCCGTCGCCGCCGATGCTGGTGCCCGAACTGTGTGGGCGAGTCCCGGTGTCCGGCAGCGATCCCGACGATCCGACCGTGGTGCTGCGCGCGGCCGCCCTCGACGCCGCCGCGGCCCTCGCCGAGGCCGCCGACCGGTGGGTCGTCGTCGGAGTCGGTAGCCATGACCTGACCTACGGTTCGGCGACCCGGGGGACCTTCCGTGGGTTCGGCGCCGACGTCGTCGTCGGGCTCGGCCCGGCGGGCGAGGACCCCGGTCCAGCAGACGCTCAGCTTCCCCTTCCGGTACTGGTCGCCGGATGGTTGCGGGAGCAGGTCGCGCCCCGGATCTCGGTGCGGGCCCGGCTGTTCGCCGCGGGCACGCCTGCCATCGATTGCGCCGCGGCGGGCGCCGCGCTGCGCGCCGAACTGGACAGCGAGCAGGACCCGTGCGCGGTGCTCGTCGTCGCGGACGGTGCCGCGACGTTGACGGTCAAGTCGCCCGGCTATCTCGACGAGCGGGCCACCGCTGTTCAGCACGACCTCGACGCGGCGCTGCGCACAGGTTCGCGGGCAGGCTTGGCCGCGCTCGAGCCGGACTTGTGCGCGGCGCTGCTCGTCGACGGACGCGCCGCCTACCAGGTACTCGGCGGTCTGTTCGCCGCCGATTCGGCCGATCCGCGGGTCCGTACCCTGTACCAGGGCGCACCCTACGGCGTCGGCTACGACGTGAGCGTGTGGCAACCGGGTGGACGGGAAGGGATCGACGAGTGACGAGCAGACCGATCGCGGTCGTCGGCCCCACCGCCACCGGGAAATCCGACCTCGCCCTCGATCTCGCCACCGAACTCGGCGGCGAGATCGTCAACATCGACGCGATGCAGCTCTATCGCGGGATGGATGTCGGCACCGCGAAACTGCCGCCCGACCAGCGACGCGGTATCCCGCACCACCTGCTCGACGTGCTCGACGTCACCGAGACCGCGACCGTCGCCGCCTACCAGAGCGCGGCCCGCGCCGTCGTCGAGGACATCATGGCGCGCGCGAAGACCCCGGTCATCGTCGGCGGTTCGATGATGTACGTGCAGGCGCTGCTCGACGAGTGGGATTTCCCGGCCACCGATCCCGAGGTCCGCGCCCGCTGGGAAGCGCTCCTGGAGGAGGGCGGGGTGCAGGCGCTGCACGCGGCGCTGCGCGAGGCCGACCCGGTCGCCGCGGCGACCATTCTGCCCACCGACGGGCGGCGCATGGTGCGCGCGCTCGAGGTGGTCGAGCTGACCGGTCGCCCGTTCGCCGCTTCGGCCCCGACCATCGGCGCCCCGCGCTGGAACACCGCGATTCTCGGCGTCGACCGGGAGACCGCCGCCCTCGATGCCCGCATCGAGACCCGCACCGCCCTGATGTTCGAACACGGTCTGGTCGACGAGGTCCGCGGTCTGATCGACCGGGGCCTGCGCGAAGGCCAGACCGCCCGCCGCGCGATCGGCTACGCCCAGGTGCTGGCCTACCTCGACGACGAATACGACCTCGGCCACGCCCGCGAACGCACCCTGATCGGCACCCGCCGCTATGTGCGACGGCAGCGGTCGTGGTTCCGCCGTGACCCCAGGGTCTCCTGGGTCGACGGGGCCGATCCCGAGCTCGCCGCGACCGCGCTGGCCCTGCTCTCCGAAGCGAATACCGACCCGATAGGACGGACAGCGCAGTGACGCGACGAGTGAGTACCCGCAACGCCTCGGTGCAGGTGTGGCAGGCATACCTCAACAACCGGACAAAACGTCATCGTGACGGCCGGTTCCTCGTGCAAGGCGTGCGCCCGATCACGCAGGCCCTGGCCAATGACTGGCCGCTGGAAACCCTGCTCTACCGGCTCGGTGGCCCCGAACTGTCGAGCTGGGCGCGCGAGATCCTCGACACCGCCGACGTGCCGCAGGTGGGCCTCGTGCCCGAGCTCATGGCCGATCTGGGAGAGAAGGCGGCGAGCGCACCGGAGATCGTGGCGGTCGCGGTGTCGCGACACCGCGATCTGGCCGACTACGCGCCCGGTGAGCCAGGGGAGGACGCCCCGGTGGTCGTCGTGTTCGATCGCCCGAACTCGCCCGGCAACCTCGGCACCTTGATCCGCTCGGCCGACGCCTTCGGCGCTTCCGGGGTGATCGTCACCGGCCACGGCGCCGACCAGTTCGACCCGCAGGCCGTGCGCGCCTCGACCGGCTCGCTGTTCGCCGTGCCGGTGCTGCGCGCGGCGGGCCCCGGTCAGGTGCTCGAATTCCGCGACCGCCAGGCGGCGCGCGGCATCCCCACCCGCATCGTCGGCACCGATGAACACGCGCCGGGCACCATCTACGACCACGACTTCACCGAGGCGACGATCCTGGTCGTCGGCAACGAGACCACCGGCATGAGCTCGGCCTGGGCCGACGCGTGCGACGACCTGGTCACCATCCCGATGGGCGGCACCGCCAGTTCGCTCGGCGCGCCGTCGGCGGGGGCGATCAGCCTCTACGAGATCGCCCGGCAGCGGCGTACCTTCGCCCGGTAGTGAAACCGTCGACGGCGCAGAGGAGAATGGCCGACGTGTCCGACATCGAATTCAGCAAGGGCCACGGCACCCAGAACGACTTCGTGGTGCTGCCCGACCTCGAGGTGCGCCTCGACCTGACGGCCGACCGCGTCGCCGCACTGTGCGACCGGCAGCGTGGCCTCGGCGCCGACGGCGTGTTGCGCGTGGCGAAGGCCGGTGCGTTGCTCGCCGCCGGTGTGCTGGAAGCGCTGCCGGAGGGCGTCGGCGCCGAGGACTGGTTCATGGACTACCGCAACGGTGACGGGTCGATCGCCGAGATGTGCGGCAACGGCGTGCGGGTCTTCGCGCACTACCTCGGTGCCACCGGGCTCGAACAGCGCACCGAATACGTCGTCGGCAGCCGTGCGGGCGCCCGTCCGGTCGTGGTGCACGCCGCCGGTCGGACCGACGGTGACGTGACGGTGGACATGGGCGTCGTCCGCGAACTCGGCCCGTCCACCGCGACCCTGGCGGGCTGGGCCCTGGCCGGAATCGGCATCGATGTCGGCAATCCGCATCTGGCCTGCGTCGACGACAGTCTGACCGTCGACGCGCTCGCCAAACTCGACCTGAGCGTTTCCCCCGGCTTCGACCCCGACCTGTTCCCGCACGGGGTGAACGTCGAGATCCTCACCGCGCTCGACGCGGACAACAGCGTCGACATGCGCGTGTACGAACGCGGCGTCGGCGAAACCCGTTCCTGTGGCACCGGCACCGTGGCCGCCGCCGCTGCCGCGCTGACCGCCGCCGGTGTGTCGATCGGCACCGAATCCGGCGAGGTCACCGTGCGTGTGCCGGGCGGGCAGGTGCGTGTCGGGATCGCCGACGGACGTGCCTGGTTGCGCGGTCCCTCGGTCCTGCTGGCCTCGGGAACGCTGTCGCAGTCCTGGTGGGACGCGCAGTAGCACCGATAACCGCGTGCACGCTGTCACCCGGACGTGGCAGCATAGAGAACGTATGACGAAACCAGTAGAACCCACAGAATCCACATCGGCCGAGCACACCACCGCGGCCGATCCCGACGTCGCCGCCGATCGCGGTGACGTCGATGATGCGCTGGCCCGCCACGCGGCCCGCATGAAACAGCCCGGTTGGGCGGCCGATCCGACCGTCGGCGAGATGCAGCTCGACGAGCGCTCGTCGCTGCGACGCGTCGCCGGGTTGTCCACCGAGCTCACCGACATCACCGAGGTCGAGTACCGCCAGCTGCGCCTCGAGCGCGTGGTGCTGGTCGGTGTCTGGACCAGCGGCAGTTCGGCCCAGGCCGAGGGGAGCATGGTCGAACTGGCCGCGCTCGCCGAGACCGCGGGCTCGGAGGTCCTCGAGGCGCTGATCCAGCGCCGCGACAAGCCCGACCCGGCCACCTACATCGGCTCCGGCAAGGCCGAAGAGCTGCGCACGGTCGTTCTCGACACCGGTGCCGACACGGTGATCTGCGACGGTGAACTCACGCCCGCGCAGCTCACCGCGCTGGAGAAGGTCGTCAAGGTGAAGGTCATCGACCGGACCGCGCTGATCCTCGACATCTTCGCCCAGCACGCCACCTCTCGCGAGGGTAAGGCGCAGGTCGCGCTGGCGCAGATGGAGTACATGCTGCCGCGCCTGCGCGGCTGGGGTGAGTCGATGTCGCGTCAGGCCGGTGGCCGGGCGGGCGGCGCCGGCGGTGGCGTCGGCACCCGCGGTCCCGGTGAGACGAAGATCGAAACCGATCGTCGCCGGATCCGCGAACGGATGGCCAAACTGCGCCGCGAGATCCGGGAGATGAAGACCGCCCGTGACACCATGCGCGCGCGCCGCACCGAGAGCGGAGTGCCCTCGATCGCGATCGTCGGCTACACCAACGCGGGCAAGTCCAGCCTGATGAACGCGCTCACCGGCGCAGGCCTGCTCGTGCAGAACGCGCTGTTCGCCACCCTGGACCCGACCACCCGCCGGGCCGCGCTCGACGACGGCCGCGAGATGGTGTTCACCGACACCGTCGGCTTCGTCCGCCACCTGCCGACCCAGCTGGTCGAGGCCTTCCGCTCGACCCTGGAAGAGGTCACCGGCGCCGATCTGCTGCTGCACGTCGTCGACGGCGCCGACCCGCTGCCGCTCGAACAGATCAAGGCGGTCCGCGAGGTGATCACCGATGTGATCAGGGAGCAGGGCACGCCGGCGCCGCCGGAACTGCTGGTGGTCAACAAGATCGACGCCGCCGACCCGAACGAGCTCACCCGGTTGCGCGGCATGTTGCCGCAGGCGGCGTTCGTCTCCGCGCAGACCGGCGCGGGCGTGGACGAGTTGCGTGAGCGGCTCTCGGAGGTGCTCGGCGGACTCGATGTCGACATCAGTGTGCTGCTGCCCTACAGCCGTGGCGACCTGCTCGCCCGCATCCACGCGGACGGCCGGATCGTCACCGCCGAGCACGAGGAGGGCGGTACCCGGGTTCGCGCGCGCGTGCCGCACGCGTTGGCCGCCGCCCTGTCCGAGTACGCGCACTCCGGTCCCGCGGAACCGGTGCTCAGCTGATCTTTTTCGCTGATTTGCCCGCCGGTTGCGGACAAATGTCGATGCGACACAGGGATTTTCGAACGCTATGGTCGAATATCGACAGCAGGAGGGTGTTATGTCGAACGACCATCAAGGTACGGAAAAAGTGATGGAGAACAGGGTTGCGGTGGGCGACCCTGTTCTCTCGGATGGGGCGCCGCTGAACCCGGCGCCGAGTGAATGGGACATCCGCGCGTTCGAAGCGGTGCTCGCGCCGCTGCGGGCGTGGACCAGTCCGAAGTTCTACGGTCTGGACAATATTCCGGCCGAAGGGCCGGTGCTGATCGTGGCCAACCACAATCTGCTCGGCGGGATCGACGCACCGCTGATCATGCCGGAGATCCTGCGCCAGCGCGGCAGGCTGGTGCGCGGTCTGGCCGAGCATGTGCTGATGGTGCCCGGCGTGCGGGATTTCCTGCATCATTTCGGTGCGGTGCGCGGTACCCGCTCGAACTGCCTGGCGCTGCTCGAGCGCGGGGAGGCGGTGGTGGTGTTCCCCGGCGGTGGCCGGGAGGCGATCCGCCGCAGCGGCGAGAAGTACGAGCTGAAGTGGGAGGGCCGCACCGGGTTCGCGCGGATGGCGATCCAGGCGGGGGTGCCGATCGTGCCGCTGGCGATGATCGGCATCGACGATGCCTACGACATCGTCGTCGACGGTCAGCACCCGGTGATGTCGCCGCTGCGCTGGACCTGCCGCCTGCTCGGGATCAATCCCGAGTTGAGCCCGCCGCTGGTCAAGGGAGTCGGCCCGACGCCGCTGCCCCGCCCGGAACGGTTCTACTTCTCGGCGGGTGCGCCGATCGACCCCACACCGTGGATGGACGCCGACGACATCGACGGTGCGTCCGCCGATCTGCGTGATGTGGTGCGCAAGGGCCTCGAGGAAGAACTGCAGTTCCTGTTCAACGAGCGCGACCGCGACAGCGGGCGCACGCTGGTCGGCCGCCTGCGCAACGCGCTGCCCTGGTGACCGCAACCGCCTGATCGGCTGGATCGGCGCCGCAGGGCAGACGCGCTCGTGCGGGTGCGGAATGCCCGCGGCGCCGATCTCGTTACCCCAGTTATACGGACTAGGGTCCGGATAACGAGAGGGTGGCGATGATCGTGACGGAACAGGTCCAGGTCGTGCCCGGCGCCGACCGCAGGCGCTGGCGCAACGAATGGCTCGACTCGCGCCAGTCGTTCCCGGTCACCGGCAACTTCGTGCTCGAGGACTCCGCGCACGGGCTGCTGCTCGTGCACAACGAGGACATCGTCGACCCGGGCGAGGGCTTCGACACCCATCAGCACCGCGACACCGAGATCCTCACCTGGGTGCTGGAAGGCACCGTGGTGCATCAGGATTCGGCCGGACACTCGGGGGTGATCCGTCCCGGCCTCGCGCAGCGGATGAGCGCGGGCGCTGGCATCCTGCATTCGGAGCGCAACGGGGCGGGCTACCGGGAGAAGGAGCGCCTGCACGTCGTGCAGATGTGGATCCCGCCGGACGCGACGGGTGTCGCCCCGAGCTACCAGGAACTCGACATCGAGGGTGACCTCGCCCGCAACGCGCTGGTGCCGGTGGCGTCCGGTATGGCGCGCCATCGCGGCGAGGCGGCGATCGGGATCGGTAACCGCCACGCTGCCTTCCACGTCGCGCGGCTGGACCCCGGCCAGGCGATCACCGTCCCCGATGCGCCCTACGGTCACGTCTTCCTCGCTCGTGGCACCGCCGACTACGAGGGCTACGGCACCCTGGAGCAGGGCGACGCCGTCCGCCTGACAGCGACCGGCGGCCACCGCGTCACCGCGGTGACCGCCGCCGAGTTGCTGATCTGGGAGATGACCGCGACCGCGCGCCGCTAGACCTTGCGGATGACGGTGACGACCTTGCCCAGGATTTGCGCGTCGTTGCCGGGGATCGGCTCGAAGTGCGGGTTGTGTGGCATCAGCCACACGTCCTTACCGCTGCGTTTGAAGGTCTTCACCGTGGCCTCGCCGTCGATCATCGCCGCGACGATGTCGCCACCCTCGGCGACATTCTGCTGACGTACCACCACGAAGTCACCGTCGCAGATGGCCGCGTCGACCATCGACTGGCCGACGACCTTGAGCAGGAACAGTGATCCCTCGCCGACGAGTTCGCGCGGCAGCGGGAACACATCTTCCACGGCCTGCTCGGCCAGGATCGGGCCACCGGCGGCGATCCGGCCGAGGACCGGGACGAAGGTCGGAGTCGGGCGGCTCGGGTCGACCTCGTCGGTCTGCTGGGACAGCGTGGTGACCGAGCGAACCGCCTCGTCGAGTCCGCGGACATTCACCGCGCGCGGCCGGTTCGGGTCGCGACGGAGGTAGCCCTTGCGTTCGAGGGCGCGCAGTTGATGAGCCACCGAGGAGGTGGAGGTGAGGCCGACCGCGTCGCCGATCTCACGGATGCTGGGCGGGTAGCCCCGTTCGGTCACCGAGGAGCGGATGACATCGAGGACCGTGCGTTGACGCACGGTGAGATCCGTCCCGGATCCCGATGTGACGGTGCCGGTGCCGCTTTCGTCACCCGTGTCGTCTGTGTGGGTCACCGTGTCCCGCCCTTCCAGTTGTCGAATTCGCCATCTCGAGGCTAGTCGTGCCACGCCGAACTATCAAACATCTGTTCGAGCATGTCGGGCGTTTCGTGCTGACAGCGGCGCGGGGATCTGGTAGAAATCGAACATCAGTTCGTCGCACAGGTGTTCGAACGGCGGGAGGCATTGCCGCCTCACCAGTACTTTCTCGCAGCAGCGGAGCACACCACCCCGGAGGTTCTTCCGATGAGCACAGCAACCAGCGCCCTGCGTTCCACAGACCCCACCGCCGCTCCGGAGCCCGTGCTCCGCCGCCGCCGGTCCGCCCGCACCCCACGACCTTTCGCCGTGGTTCGATCGGCGATGTCACGCTCGACGGGCATCGAACGCCAGGCCGTCGAAGCATCGTCGACCGCGCCCATCGCAAGCCCCGCCTCGCCTCGCCCGGTCGCGACCGCGTCCGCGAGCGGGGCACGCAGTATCGTCCGCTCCGGCGAGTTGAGCCCACCCGCGAACGGCCTGCCCGCGACCGAAGCCGCCGACATCGTCCGCGTCCCCCGGCGGATCGACCTCACCGACGCCGAACTCGATCTCGCCTTCGCCACCGTGCCCCGCAGCGCACCGGCGCGCCGTTCCCGTGAGATCGTTCGCCCGCCGGCGGCGGACCGCGGCCCGCGGCACCGCGCGCCGCACAGCGATCTCGCGCTCTATGCCCGCGGTCCCGTGCGTACCGGCCGCGCGCGGGGCGTCCACCCGCTGCGTCGAGTCGAGCAGGCCAAGGCCGGGTTCGCCGCGCTCGCCGTGACGGCGCTGGTGACCGCGCTGATCGTCGTCGCCTTTCTCGGGCTCGCCCACGTGCGCGCGGGTAGTTTCGCCGACCACCTCGACTCGACGACGCCCGGAACTTCGGAGCAGGCGGGGTTGGAGTCCGGAGCGCAGTCCGAGCCGGGGCGATGAGTCGAAAATCGCTGCGCGGAAGCATTTTCAGCGCGGGTTCCGGCGGTGTGCGAGATCATCTGTATCGACGAATCACACCCTGAAACTAGAACACGTTGCTACGGTGACGAGCATCCTGAATCGGGGCGGGGGCCCCGGTCGAACCCGGATGCGAGGTCTCGGTGCGCCGCTGCTCGATCGCTCTACTGCTCGGTGTGGTGCTCGGCGCCCTACTGGCACCCGCCGCGCACGCGGCTCCCGGCTACACCGAGTACCTCGATCTCCCCGCGCTCAACGGTGTGGGCGAATACGGTGGCGGGCTGCACCCGGCGCTGCCCTCGGCGCAGCAACCCCTGCGGGACGCACTCACCCAGGCGCGCGACGACGGCATCGACCCCGCGCGGTACGCGACGCTGCTGCACCAGTACTGGCTCGTCGTCGCCACCGACAATGCCGCGATCGACCTCGAAGCCTGGGCGCCCGAGCGTGGCGTCGCGGCTAATTCCGCCACCTTCAGCCAGGTGTACGTGAACTACTTCCGCCTCGCCGCCACCCGCTCCGATCTCTACTGGGCGGGCATGGCGGGCATCGCGGGCGCGTCCTTCGCCGCCGGCTTCTTCGACGTCGGTGACGTCGCCGCCGGTGTGTCCGTGGGCGGAATCCACGAACTCGGCAACGCTGTCGCCGACCTGTTGCGTGCCACCCCGCCGGAACTGCTCGCCGGCGTCCCGGCCGATATCAGTGGTCTGGCGGCCCTCGGCCCTCGGCTGACCGCCGCCGACCTGGCCTGGTATCAGACCCGGCTGATGATCATGCAGAAGCACATCTTCATCGACCTGGTCCCGATGCACGAGGCCTATCTCGCCGACGGGATGGCGGGCATCGAGGAGATGTCCGCGGCCGGCCTGCTCGACGACGGCATGCGGACGGCCTGGGCCGGGATCGACGGCGGCACCGAAGCGGGTCGCGGCGACGCGCTGGTCGCGATGGCCGATCGGGAACAGAACCAGATCATCGCCGACCAGTGGGATGTGACCGCACGCGGTCGTGCCGGGATGGGTCGGGTGCTCACCTACGTCACCACGGTCGCGGGCAAGCCCGCCGTCCCCGGCACCCGCGCCCCCGGCGTGTACGCCCCGGTCACGGTGTGGTCGCCGATCGCCGCGGGGCGGCCGCTAGGTCTGCGGACGCCACTGCCCGCGTTCAACTGGGCCGACCGGGAGACCCGCTGGGACTACATCGCCGCCGACCTGCTGCCGCGTCATCTCGACCTCGCGACCGACGCGGCACGCGCGGGGACGGTGTATCGCGAACCGTTCACCGTCAAGCTCGACCGGGGCCGGATGCTCGCCCGGCTACCCGACATCATCGCGGACCTGGCCACGCAGTGGCAGGTTGTGCCATCCTGACCGGTATCCTGTCAAGAGCCATGGAATAGAAATGCGCATCGACGAAGGAACCCTCGGATGCATTGCCCGTATTGCCGACACCCCGACTCGCGCGTCGTCGACTCGCGGGAAGTCGAGGAGGGCACCGCGATCCGCCGCCGTCGTTCCTGCCCGAGCTGTGCGCGCCGATTCACCACCGTCGAGACCGCGATCCTGTCGGTGGTCAAGCGCAGTGGCGTGACCGAGCCGTTCAGCCGCGAGAAGGTGATCGTCGGTGTGCGCCGGGCCTGCCAGGGCCGTGAAGTCGACGACGACGCCCTGAACCTGCTCGCCCAGCAGGTCGAAGACGCGGTGCGCGCCAAGGGATCTCCCGAAGTGCCGAGCCACGAGGTCGGCCTCGCCATCCTCGGCCCCCTGCGCGACCTCGACGAGGTGGCCTACCTGCGTTTCGCCTCGGTGTACCGATCCTTCACCAGCGCAGCCGATTTCGAACGCGAGATCACCGAGATGCGTGCTGCGCGCGCGGTCGCCGCGACCGACTGATCCACGCCCCGGCGCCGCCTCGGCAGCGCATGTCTCAGCGCCAGATCGAGGTGATCGCCTTCTCGATGCGTTTGGCCGACACCGGATACGGCGTACCCAGCTTCTGGGCGAACAGGCTGACTCGCAGTTCCTCGATCATCCACCAGATCTCGGTGACGTCGCGCGCGTTCTTGCGCGCCGGGGGCAGCGCGGCGACGAGCTTGTCGTAGGCGGCGAGCATCCGGTCCACCTCGACCATCGCCTGCCGGTCGCGCACCGCCGAACCCGGCAGTGACTCCAGGCGCTGGGCCGCCGCGAGGAGGTAGCGCGGGAGTTCGCGCAGCCGCACCCGGCCCCACTCGGCGACGAAGCCGGGGAACAGAAGGTCGTCGAGCTGCTGACGCACGTCGCCGGCGATATCGGCTTCGAGGGTGTCGGCCAGCGCGGCACGCGCCTGCTGAGCGGCGGCCAGGACGGGCACGACAGTACGGATCAGCGCGACGACCGCCGCGGACAGTTGCGGACGGACGGCGGCCACCAGTTTGTCGAACTCCTCCGGCGAGCGCACCGGGCCGCCTGCCTTGGCGATCAGTTCGTCGGCAGCGGCGATCCGGCAGTCCTCGACCAGCTTGTCCAGGGAACCGTCGGGGTTCTGGCTCAGCGCCAGCCGATCGCGGGCGGGCAGCCCGGCGGTGACCGCCCGCGTCGAGGTGGGGATCGCGGCGAGCAGCAGGGTGCGTACGCCCGCTCGCATCGCGGCTGCCTGTTCGCCGGGCGAGCTCAGGACACGCACCGCGACGCCCTCGCCCTCGGGCACCAGTGCCGGGTACCCGGTCACGGTCTGGCCGGCGACTTCGCGGCTCACGGTCGGCGCGACCGAACCGAGCGACTCCGAGGTCCACACTGTCGCGGGCGCACGCTCGGCACCGGCGGTCGCCCGCGCGACCGACGCCGAAACCTGATCGGCCAGTGTCGCTTTGAGCTGTTGCAGGCTCTTGTTCTTGGCCAGTACCTTGCCGCTCAGATCGACCGCGGCGAAGGTCATCCGCAGGTGATCGGGCAGTGCGGTGGGGGAGAGGTCGTCGGTGGTGATGGTGACCGCACCCAGCCGGGACAGTTCCCGTGCGAGCCCGGTGCGCAGCGGTTCGGCGCGCGGTGTCAGCCCGCGCAGGGCCGCCGACGCGAAGTCCGGCGCGGGAACGACCGCGCGCCGCAACGTTTTCGGCAGCGTTTTGATGAACGCGGCGGCCAGCTCCTCACGCATACCGGGCACCAGCCAGTCGAAGCCGACCGCCCGCACGTGCGCGAGCTGTTCCACCGGGATCCGCGCGGTGACGCCGTCGTCGTCCTGGCCCGGCTCGAACTGGTAGGTGAGCGGGAAGCTGAGTTCACCCTGGCGCCAGGCGTCGGGGAAATCGGTCGGGTCCAGGGTGGCGACACCGGCATTGACCACGGTGTCGGTCGAGAAGTCCAGCAGTGCGGGGTCATCGCGCTCGGCCTTGCGCCACCAGCTGTCGAAATGGCGCACCGACACGACATCGGCGGGGACGCGCTTGTCGTAGAACTCGAACAGCACTTCGTCGTCGACGAGGAGGTCGCGGCGCCGTGCCCGATGTTCGAGGTCGGCCACATCGTCGATCAGGGCGCGATTGCGGGCGAAGAACCCGTGCCGTGTCTGCCATTCGCCCTGCACCAGGGCATGGCGCAGGAACAGTTCGCGCGACAGTTCCGGGTCGATGCGCCCGAAGTCGACGGGACGTCCGGTCACCAACGGCACGCCGTACAGTGTCGCGCGTTCGTAGGCACGCGCCGATCCGCGCTTGGCCGACCAATGCGGTTCGGAGTAGGTACGTTTCACCAGATCACCGGCGAGCCGTTCGGCCCACTCCGGCTCCACTTTCGCCGCGATCCGCCCCCACAGCCGCGAGGTCTCCACCAGTTCGGCCGCCATCACCCAGCGCGGCGCCTTCTTGGCCAGCGACGACCCGGGGAAGATCATGAACTTCGCATTGCGGGCCCCGAGGAACTCGCGCGATTCCGCCTCGCGCACGCCGATGTGCGAGAGCATGCCCGCCAGCAGCGACTGGTGGATCTGTGCGCTGGGCCACGGCATCGCGTCGTCGGCCGAATCCGAGGACCCGCCACCGGATTGCTGCCCACGCGTGGCAGTGCCACCGCCGCGCCGAGACCGTCCACCTGCCTGTCGCGAATCGGTGCCCTTGGTATCGGCCCGACCGGCGGTGGCGTTCGTTTCGGCCGCACCGGCGCTCGGCTCTGCCACCGCGCGTTGGCTGTTCCCGCGTCCGCGGCCACGGCGTCCGCGACTGCCCTCGGAGCCGTCGGCACCGCCCGCAGTGGTGCGGGAGTCCGTCGGTCCTCGGCTCGTGCCCGCGTCGTTCCAGCCCATCCCGCGGGCGATGGTGCGCAACTGGCCGTGCAGGTCCTGCCACTCCCTGATGCGCAGGTAGTGCAGGAACTCGTCGCGGCACATCCGCCGGAACTGGTTGGACGACAGCGATTTGCGCTGCTCGGTGAGGTAGTCCCACAGCCGCAGGTAGGCCAGGAAGTCCGAGCCCTCGACGACGAAGCGCGCGTGCTGGGTGTCGGCCGCCTGCTGGTGCTCGACGGGTCGTTCGCGCACATCCTGGATCGACAGCGCCGCGACGATGATCAGCACCTCGTCGAGGCACCCGTTGCGCTGGGCCTCGACGAGCATGCGCGCCATCCGCGGATCCACCGGCAGCTGCGCCATCTCCCGCCCGATCGGCGTGAGTGTCAGATGCTTACCCGAATCAGCTTCGCCGTCAACAGATTTCGTGCTGCCGTGCGCCAGTGCGCCCAGTTCTTCGAGCAGGGCGATACCGTCGCGGATGGCCCGGCGGTCGGGGGCTTCCACGAACGGGAAACTCTCGATATCGCCCAGCCCCAGCGCCGTCATCTGCAGGATGACCGCGGCGAGGTTGGTGCGCAGGATCTCCGGCTCGGTGAACGCGGGCCGGGCCTCGAAATCGTCCTCGGAATACAGCCGGATACAGATGCCGTCCGCCACGCGCCCACAGCGACCCGATCGCTGCCGCGCCGAGGCCTGCGAGACCTCTTCGATCGGCAGGCGCTGCACCTTCGTCCGCATCGAATAGCGCGAGATGCGCGCGGTGCCGGGGTCGATCACGTAGCGGATACCGGGCACGGTCAGCGAGGTCTCGGCGACATTGGTGGCCAGCACCACCCGGCGACCGGTGTGCGGGGCGAACACCTTGTGCTGCTCGGCGGCCGACAGGCGCGCGTACAGCGGCACGATCTCGGTGCGGGGGAGTTTCAGGTCGCGCAAAGCGTCGGCGGTGTCGCGGATCTCGCGTTCGCCCGACAGGAATACCAGCACATCACCGTCGCCCTCGGCGAACAGTTCCACGACCCCGTCGGCGATGGCGTCGGTGGGGTCGCGGTCGACGACCCGGGTGTCCTCGTCGTCGTCGTCGGAGCCGGGCAGTTCCAGCGACAGCGGCCGGTACCGCAACTCCACCGGATACGACCTGCCCGACACTTCCACGATCGGCGCGGGTGTGCCGTGCGCGTCGGCGAAATGGCGGGCGAACAGTTCGGGATCGATCGTCGCCGAGGTGATGATCACCTTGAGATCGGGCCGCTGCGGCAGCAGCTGCTTCAGATACCCGAGCAGGAAGTCGATATTGAGGCTGCGTTCGTGGGCCTCGTCGATGATGATCGTGTCGTAGCGGCGCAGCATCCGGTCGCGCTGGATCTCGGCGAGCAGGATGCCGTCGGTCATGAGTTTGACCAGCGTGCGATCCGAGGCCTGATCGGTGAAGCGGACGGTATAGCCGACCACGTCGCCGAGTTCGGTGCCCAGTTCCTCGGCGATGCGTTCGGCCACGGTGCGCGCGGCGAGCCTGCGCGGCTGGGTGTGACCGATGGTGCCGCGGATTCCGCGACCGAGTTCGAGGCAGATCTTCGGGATCTGGGTGGTCTTGCCCGAGCCCGTCTCACCGGCCACGATCACGACCTGGTTGGCGGCGATGGCGGCGGCGATGTCGTCGCGGCGCGCGGAAACCGGCAGTTGTTCGGGGTAGGTGATCTGCGGAAGCGCCGCGCGGCGATTGGCCACGCGGGTCTCGGCGGTGGCGATCTCGGCCTCGACGGTGGGCAGGTCGTCGGGGCGCGCACGGTCGAGCTTGCGCCGGAGCCGATGTTCATCGCGCAGCGAGACCTCCGCCAGGCGGGTGCGCAGCGCGCGGGTTCCGGTGCTAGCTGTCCTGGTCATTGCGCCTACCAGCCTAGCGAAGCCCGCCACCGGTTTTCCCGCGCGTCGCCCGCTCGCGCCGTCGCGGAGACCAACGACACACCACGGCACCCGCCCGTCACCGTCCGCGCGTCCGGTCGGCACCGCGCGACGCGATGACCGTGCGCACACGAACTCCCGGTCAGCGGGGGTCCGTCATGCGAGGATCCGGGCATGAGCGGTCAGCGGGCACCTCGGGTTGCCAGGCGGGCCGCCCGACCATGCGAAAGGGGCACAGCATGAGCGTTTCGGTGCGAACGGCGTGGTGGATCAGGGCCTGTCGGCTCGGTTTCGGGCTGCTCGGAATCCTCGCCCTGGTCTGGATCCCGGTGCGGAACCTCGACTCGGCGACGTTCTCGCTCACGAACTATCTGAGCTACTTCACCATCGAGTCCAACATCTTGGCCGTGATCGTGCTGCTCGTCGGTGGCCTGACAGCGCCGCAGAGCCCGCGCTGGCAGATATTTCGCGGCGCGGTCACCCTGTACATGCTCATCACGATGGTCGTCTACGCGGTTCTGCTGGCCGATGTCGACGTGATGCTCACCGACAAGTGGATCAACGATGTCCTGCATCGCATCGTGCCGCTGGTCCTGCTGCTGGACTGGCTGTTCGTCGCGATGGCGCAACGCTTGCGCCCCAGCCTCGAACTGATCGGCCTGTGGCTGATCTTCCCGGTCGCCTACGGCGTCTACAGCCTGATCCGCGGCCCGATCGTCGACTGGTACCCCTACCCGTTCATCGACCCACGGACGCAGGGATACGTGTCGCTGACGATCGGGTTGGTGGTGTTGCTGGTGGTGTTCGTCGTGCTCGCGGTCGCGATGGCCGGCTTGGGAGATCTGCCCGCTCGGTGGCGCGAACGCAAGTCAGCAGGCTGACCCGGCGGCGGGCCAGGTGCGCGCCTGTCGGCGCAGTGGGGTAAATGTGGAGCCATGAATGCGCTCTGGCATGGATTCGCCGATATGGGTGCCGTCGATCGTGACGGTGCGTTCGTTATCGCTCGCGGCGAGGGCGCCTACGTCTTCGACACCGCGGGCAAGCGGTACCTCGACGCCACCGCCGGGCTGTGGTTCGCCAACGTCGGACACGGCCGTGGCGAGATCGCCGACGCCGTCGCCGACCAGTTGCGCACCATCGCGCACTACTCCAACTTCGGCGACATCACCGAAGCGCCCACCCAGGAACTCGCCGAGAAACTCTCGTCGATCGCCCCTGTTCCCGGCAGCAAGATCTTCTTCACCTCCGGCGGCTCCGACTCGGTGGAGACCGCGGCGAAACTGGCCCGCCGCTACTGGCACGAGCAGGGCCGCACCGACAAGAAAATCCTGGTCGGGCGGCGTCTGGCCTATCACGGCATGCATTACGCGAGCACCGCGCTCGGCGGTCTGGCGCCGAACAAGGAGGGCTACGGCGTGCTGGTGGACGACACCCGCACCGTCGAATGGAACGACGCGAAATCGCTGCTCGCCCTGATCGAAGAGGTCGGCGCCGAGCGGATCGCCGCGTTCTTCTGCGAACCGATCATCGGCGCGGGCGGGGTGTACCCGCCGCCGCAGGGCTACCTGGCCGAGGTCCGCCAGATCTGCCGTGACCACGACATCCTGTTCGTCGCCGACGAGGTCGTCACCGGTTTCGGCCGCATCGGCGGTTCCTGGTTCGCCTCCACCCGCTTCGACCTGCAGCCCGATCTGATGACCACCGCCAAGGGCCTCACCTCCGGCTACCTCCCGATGGGTGCGGTCTTCATCGCTCCCCACCTGGCCGAGCCCTTCTTCGCCGGCGGCACCTGGTTCCGCCACGGCTACACCTACGGCGGCCACGCCGGCGCGGCCGCCGCGGCCCTGGCCAACCTCGCCATCGTCGAACGCGAGGGCCTCCTGGAGGAAGCCGCCCGCCTCGAATCCACCCTCCACACCGCGTTGGCGCCGTTGGCCGACCACCCCCGCGTCGCTGAGGTCCGCAGCGGACTCGGCGCGGTGGCGGCCGTGCAGCTCGCCGACCCGTCCGAGGGCCCCGCCCTGGTGAAAACCCTGCGCGAACACGGCATCTCGGGCCGCGCCGCCGGTGCGGGTGCCATGCAGATCTCGCCGTCGTTCGTCATGACCGACGCCCAGGTCGCCGAGCTCGCCGACGGATTCGCCCGCGCCCTGGGCTGATTCGGGAGTCGATCGACACCGGGCCCGTCGGCGAAACTCGCTGGCGGGCCCGGAGTCGTCCGGGCTAGCCTGCTCTGTTCTGATCGAACAGGGGAGGACCTGCGTGCAAGCATCGGTGACCGTGACACCGGACCAACTACCGGAATTGCTGCTGCATGTCGCGGTGGTGCGGCCGGTGTTCCTGTGGGGTGCGCCGGGAATCGGTAAGAGCTCGCTCGTGCGGACCTTCGCCGATTCGCTCGGCCTGGAGTGCGTCACGCTCCTCGGCACCCAGCTCGCCCCCGAAGACCTGATCGGTGTCCCGCAGATCGTCGATGATCGCAGCCGCTTCGCACCGCCGGAGCTGATCGCGCGACCGGAGCCCTACTGCCTGTTCCTCGACGAACTCAACGCCGCCTCACCGGAAGTGCAGAAGTCGTTCTACTCGCTGATCCTGGACCGCCGGATCGGGACCTACGAATTGCCCGCCGGTTCGGTGGTGATCGGCGCGGGCAATCGCGCCACCGACAACGCGCTCGCCCGGCCGATGGCCTCGGCACTGGTCAACCGGATGGTGCACCTGCACCTGCGCGCCGATGTCGACGACTGGCTGCAGTGGGCCACCACCCACGACATTCACCCCTGGATCATCCGCTACCTCACCCAGCGCCCCGATCACCTGTGGTCGGCGCCGCCCAAAACTGAGGCACCTTTCTCCACGCCGCGCGGCTGGCACATGCTCTCCGACGCCCTGCACTCCCGCGGCGACGACATCGACGACACGACCCTGCAGGTCCTCGCCGCGGGCACGCTCACCCTCGGCCACAGTTCCGGTTTCCGCGCCTTCGTGAAAACGATCCGCCACGCCTACGACCTGGACGCGGTGCTCAAGGGCGACGCCGGGTGGCCGCGTGACCCGGCCGACCGTGACCTGCTCTATTTCCTGTCCGAGACGATGCGCGTCCGGTTGATCAAAGATCTCCCCGGCGACCGCGCGCACACCTCGCCGACGGTGCAGCGCTTCGTGATGCGCGCCAAGTCGCTGCTGGTGGAACTCGCCGAGATCTCGGTGGAGTGCGCGCAACTGGTGATCGCCTCCGATGCCGAGGGCATGCCGGTACTGCCGTCGTGGTTCCTCATCGAGGTGTCGCGGGATCTGCCGCGCCTGGCCGCGCGGCGCTGAGCATGGCACGCAAGCGGCGCACGGTCGCGGATCCGTGGCAGCAGGCGGTCGACGACGGCTGGAAGGCGGCGTGCGCCCACCCGGCGTTGCGGCCACTGGCCACCCAGCTGTACCGCCTCGACGAGCGGACTCCTCGTGCGGTGTGGGCGCGGCTGAGCGGCAGCTACGTGGGCTATCACCCGAAACGCCGGGCCACCGCACAGGAATGGGCATGGGTGTTCGCGCATTGCCTGCTCCACGCCGGATTCGGTCACCTCGATCCGCGAAACACGGTGCCCGCCAACATCACCGGCCTCGATCCGGGAGACCCCGAGGGCCGGCGCGACGTGCGCGCACCGCATCCGGCCTACCGCGCGGCGTGCTGTGCCGCCGTCGACACCTACCTGACGACGATGAAGATCGGCACCCGCCCCACCGACATCCCGCCGACGCCCGAGTTGGCCGACGAGCACGCTGCCGCAGCCCGGTGGCGCGATACGGCAGTGCCGGATGCCTTCGCGCGCACCGGGTTCGCCGACTTCCTGCTCACCTCGGCCGAGACCGCGAAACGCGTCGACAACCCCGCCCGGTTCGCGCGGGGTATCGCGGCCGCCGCCCGTGCGGCGCTGGCCACCGCGGGCGGCGAGCGCACCGCCGACGGCGTACTGCGCCACCGCACCCCGTGGGACAGCGCGCTCGGTTGGTTCGTATCGTCGTTTCCGTTGCTCGGGGCCCTCGCCGCGGGCATGACCGTCGTCGCCGACGCGGAACTGGCACGCAGCTGGAATATTTCGATCGCCGCGGTGAATGCCGAAGCCGCCGAGATCTACGTCAACCCGCTGATCGGATTCGGTGAGGAGCAGTGGCGGTTCGTGCTCGCCCACGAAATGCTGCATGCCGCACTGCGTCACGGCGAACGCGCCGACTGGCGCGACCACTACCTGTTCAATATCGCCTGCGACTATGTGGTCAACGGCTGGCTGGTCGAGATGAATGTCGGTCAGATGCCGGAGGGTCTGCTCTACGACCCGGCGCTGAAAGGCTGTTCCGCCGAGGAGATCTACGACCGGATCGCCGTCGACCTGCGCAGGCTCCGCAAACTCGCCACCCTGCGCGGACGTGGCCTCGGCGATGTCCTCGGTGAACCGCTGGCCCACCCCGGCAGCGCGGGCCGTTACGTCGACCTCGACGAGTACTACCGCAGCGCGCTGATGACGGGGTTGGCGTACCACACCGGCAGTGGCCGCGGATATGTCCCGGCCGCGCTGGAACAGGCGATTCGCGCGCTCGACCAGCCACCGCTGCCGTGGGATGCGCAGCTGGCCCAGTGGTTCGACGAACACGTTCCCACCATCGACAAGCGGCGCAGTTATGCTCGCGCCTCGCGCCGACAGGCCTCGACACCCGGCATCCCGCGACCGGCGTGGGTGCGCCCCGAGGAGAACGTGCGGTTGCCGACCTTCGGGGTAGTCCTCGATACGTCGGGTTCGATGGACGTAACCCTGCTCGGCAAAGGGCTCGGCGCGATCGCGTCCTACGCGCTGGCCCGAGACGTGCCGCGAGCCAGAGTCGTCTACTGCGATGCGGCCGCCTACGACGCGGGCTACCTGCCGGTGGAGGAGATCGCCGCGGGCGTGCGGGTGCGCGGTCGCGGCGGCACGATCCTGCAGCCCGGCATCCGCCTGCTCGAACGAGCCGAGGACTTCCCGGTCGACGGCCCGATTCTGGTGATCACCGACGGGCAGTGCGACGCGGTACGGATCCGCCGCGAACATGCGTTCCTCGTCCCCGCGGGCGCTTGCCTACCGTTCGCCCCCCGGGGCCCGGTCTTCCGCCTGCGCTGAGCCGACAGCGTGGCGTAGCCGACGCCGATCCGGGATCAGCGAGGATCGAGCCGCAGGGTGAAGAAGCGGCTCAGCGGGTCGATCGAGTAGCTGCCGAACGGGCCGCATTCAGCGAACCCGTGGCGCAGATACAGGCGGCGGGCCGGGGCGAAGAAGTCCTCGGCGCCGGTTTCCAGGCTCAGCCGCCGGTACCCGCGTTCTCGGCTCACCGCGACCAAGTGGGCGAGCACGGCGGCGGCCACACCGCGGCCGGTATGCCCGTCGGCGGTGCGCATGGACTTGATCTCGGCGTGCTCGGCGTCGAGTTCCTTCAGCGCGCCGCACCCGACGAGGTCCTCGCCGGACCATGCGCTCCACACCGTGACCGCGGGATCGCGCAGGGCGGCGAGGTCGAGGGCGTGCATGCTGCAGGCGGGGGTGGTGTCCGCCATTTCCGCGTGGTGGGCGGCCAGCAGGCCCCGGATTTCCGTGCCGGTGAGATCATCGGCCACCACGCGAAGCTGGTCGACCGCAGCAGT
The DNA here is from genome assembly GCF_053590715.1 of Nocardia sp. NPDC003183. NCBI lineage: Bacteria > Bacillati > Actinomycetota > Actinomycetes > Mycobacteriales > Nocardiaceae > Nocardia > Nocardia sp. NPDC003183. The sequence goes on along the minus strand of NZ_JBSFTG010000005.1, from coordinate 249,258 downwards.
CGGGTTATCGGTCATAGGTCCAGTTTGCCGATCGATGCCGCGGCCCATCGATCCGGGTCGGCCACGGTGGCAGTGAGCTCGCCGTGCTGAGCGAGCGGTGCCGAGGGCACGGCGCGAGGGCCTCGCGGTGGTGTCCGCTTCCACGAGGCATCTGGACGAGGCGCGCCCCGACCGCGGAAAACGCCCCGGGGCACCAGCACGGGTGCGAGCATGGTGACGCGGGTGTCGACTCGAAAGTGGTGGGGTGTGGCCGATTTCGTGCAGCAGTATGCGTTCGTGCGGTGGCCGGTGGTCGCCGCGTTCGTCCTGGCATCGCTGATCGTGGCGACCCGGCTGACCGGGCGAACCCGGTCGGCGCACCGGATCGATACCGCCTCCGACAGCGCGCACCTGCTCATGTGCCTGGTGATGTTGGCCATGCTGGTGTTCCCCGCCGCGACCGACCCGCACGCGATGCGCGCGATACTCACCGCCCTCACCGTGGCGTTCGCGATCCTGCTCGCCGAACGTGTCATGGAGTGGCGCACCGGTTCGGCACCCGACGGTGTGTTGGCGCTGGGCTATCACACCCTCGCGGCTGCGGCGATGCTGTACGCGATGGCCGGGCACGGGGCCGTGCACGACCCCGGTGGGGCGCGCTGGCCCGCCGTCGGGCTGGCGGTGCTGTTCGGCCTCGATGCGCTGCTCGTCCTCGGTACGGCCGGTCACCGGTCACGCTGGCACCGCGTCGTTCATCCCGCCGGTTCCCACCCGCTGACCTCGGCGCTGGTGCCCCATGTGGTGATGGACATCGGGACCGCGTTCATGCTGATCGCCGCGATCGGCCGGTGAATACCGATCCACAACCGCTCGCGCTGCGAATTGCCTTAGTGCGGGCAGGAATTCGACGATGAGTGGGCAGCGCGGTCCCCAACCGCCGCCGGGGTCGCGCGGCGCCGGTCCGCGGATACCCCCGATCGTGGCCGGTGCCGACGATCGCGAGGAGATGCGCGCGCTCTACCGCGCCACCGGCGCCGCCGCGTTCGGGCTGGCCCTGCGGGTGCTGCACCGCCGCGGTGCCGCCGAAGATGTGGTCCGCGAAGGCTATCGACGGGCGAGATCGGCGCAGTGGATCGCCGACGAGGACGACGCCGGCCGGGAACCCGATTTCCCCGCCGCGGAATCCGGGGACGACCACACCGAGCCAGCTCCGCTGTCGCGTCCCGGGCCGGACCTCGGGACACCGTGGGGGCGTTCGGCGTTCGTCGCGACCGAACAACGATCAGACCTGGCCCCCCACACCTACGGTGCGATGGATGTCGCCTTCGGTCGCGGCGCCGTCTACTCCCACGAGGGTTCCCGCCTGCCCGACCGCGCGAGCACCGAGGCAGGCTCTCGCTCCGAGACCCCGGATCGCCTCGGCACCGACCACCCGGACCGACGTTACGAGGGCACAGACGACGCAGTACATGGTCTGCCCGGCGCCCACGCGGACCACCCATCCGAGGTCACCGAGCCGGGCAACACCGGTACCGACCGTCTGAACGCCGACCACGCCTTCGGCCACATCGATGTCGATCGGTCGGGCGCGGTCGGCATCGACACCGAATGTCTCGGGACGGATCGTTTCGGCGCGCCCTCCCGGATCGCCCACGACGGCCCGGCCTTCACCCCCGACCAATCCTGGCTGCTGGCCCAGATCCATCGTCTCGCGGTTCAGCGCGCGCGTCTGGACCGCCGCGGCGGCGACGACATGCCGTGGCTGGCGGCCGCGGCCAGACTCGGGTTCGACGACCCCCTCGACAGCCACTGCGAGATCTTCGTCCTCGCCTACTACGGCGGCCGCACCTACCGCGCCATCGGCCGTGAACTGGGCCTGCGGGTACCGATGGTGACGAGGCTGCTGGGCGAGGGCATCGAACGGCTCGCCGAACAGCGGATCCCCCGGTGGACGGCCAGGCAGTCGTGGTGCCCGCCCGGCTCGGTCCTGTCCCTGGCCGACGCCTACGCGCTCGACGCGGTCGCCGAACTCGAACACCACCACATCGAGAACAGGCTCACCGCCACCACCCCGAACAGTCTGTCGCAGTTCGCCACCCGCGTGCGCGGTGTGCACGAAGTGCTCGCGCTGCTGGCCGCCGACGACCAGCAGACCCCGCCCCGTGCGCTCGAAACCCGCATCCTCGCCGACCTGGGCGCCGCGCCACAGCGACGCGGCCAGTGGGTGGCCAGACCGCCCTGGTTGCGCCGCTTCGGCGGTCAACCGGAGAGTTAGAGCACCACCACGTGGTCTTCGGCGACCCGTCCGCCGAGGCGAACCCACCCGTCGGAGTCCCACTCGGTGTAGAGCTGTGAGCCCTGCCCCTGGGTGATGATCAGCCCGCGGCGCAACTGGGCGGTGAGTGCGACCGCCGCCGCCCCGGTCGCCTCGTCCTCGGCGATGCCCATGGCGGGCGCGAACATCCTGGCGCGCAGCGCGCCACGTGACTCGTCGGTCCAGGCCCAGAAGAAATGCTGGCCGTCGGTGAAGTCGACGGGGGCCAAGGCTGCCAGCTCCTGCACCGAATCCAGTTGCTGGAAGGCGAACTTCGGTGCCCACTCGGCGCGCGCGGTGATCCAGGTCAGACCGTCGGTTCGGTTGACGGCCACGGGCCCCGCGGGCACCCGCAAGGTGTGCACCGGCGTGCGTTGTACGTCGAGCCACCACGCGGTGCCGACGGTGGGATGCCCGGCGAAGGGCAACTCGACGGCCGGGGTGTAGATGCGGACGTCGGCGATGCCGTCGACCGGATCGGAGACGACCGTGGTTTCGCTGAACCCCAGCCGTGCCGCCAGTTCCTGCTTGTCGAGGGCGACGACGTCGCCCGCGCGGGCGATGCCGAGCGCGTTGCCGAGGTTTCCGGCCGGATCGGTGAACACTCGGACGACCTCGACCTGGACGTTCGGGGCATCGGGCACATCATGTGCGTTCATGATCGCGAGCCTACCGGGCCGCTGTGCGAGGCCCACCGACCCGCGAGCCCGCCAAGACACGTCCGCTCCCAGCACGGCAGCGGCCCCGATCCGGAATCCGGATCGGGGCCGCCGGGCCTCGAAAGCAGGCGCGAAACCGACGAATCAGACGGCAGCCGAAGCCAGCGCCTCGGTGGACGCGACCGCCTGGCCGACACCGGCGACGATCGCCGCCGCACGCAGTGACTCGAAGATCACCTCACGTGACACACCGGCCTCGCGCAGCGTCTTCTCGTGCGCCTCGAGGCAGTGCGCGCAGCCGTTGATCGAGGACACCGCGAACGACCACAGCTCGAAGTCGGCCTTGTCGACGCCGGGGTTGCCGATGATGTTCATCCGCAGGCCCGCGCGCAGATCGTCGTAGCGACCGTCCAGGAACGCCTTACCGCGGTAGAACACGTTGTTCATGCCCATGATCGACGCGGCGCCCAGCGCGGCGTCGTAGGCCTCGGCCGAGAGCACGTCGGCAGCCTCTTCGGCGACCTCACGCAGGGTGGTCGCCGAGCGCGTGGCGGCGGCCGAAGCGAGCAGGGTGCCCCACAGCTGCTGCTCGTTGAGCACCGTGGTGCGGGCCAGCGAGGACAGATTGAGCTTGAGGTCCTTGGCGTACTCGGGAAGAGAGTTCTTCAGGTTCTCGATGCTCATGACAGTGGGGCTCCTTCAGGGTGTTTCGGTGGGGAAGTGGTTCAGACGCTGGCGGTGAGCAACTCACCCGCGTTGATGGTCGGGTCGCCCTTCTTCCAGTTGCAGGCGCACAGCTCGTCGGACTGCAGGGCGTCGAGCACGCGCAGCACCTCGTCGACGTTGCGGCCGACCGAACCGGCGGTCACCGAGACGAACTGCACCTCGTTGTTCGGGTCGACGATGAAGGTGGCGCGATCGGCGACGCCGTCGGCGTTGAGAACGCCGGAGGCGGTGGCCAGTTCACGCTTGAGGTCCGACAGGATCGGGAAGGGGAGGGTCTTGAGATCCTCGTGCTGTGCGCGCCACTGGAAGTGCACGAACTCGTTGTCGACCGAGGCGCCGAGCACCTGCGCGTCACGATCGGCGAACTCCTCGTTCAGCTTGCCGAACGCGGCGATCTCGGTCGGGCACACGAAGGTGAAGTCCTTGGGCCAGAAGAACACGATGCGCCACTTGCCGGCGTGGTCGTCGCTGGTGATCTGGGTGAAGTAATCGTCGGGCTGCTGCGCGTCGACCTTGGAGAGGTCGCCTCCGATGACGGCCTTGAGGTTGTATGCCGGGAACTGGTCGCCGATGGTCAGCAGAGCCATGCTTCGTCTCCTCATTCGTGGTGTGGTTGATGTCAGCCTACTGAAAGGTAAAGCCGATTGCTGGTCGTACACTGATAGGCGTGAGTGATCAGACTTATCAGCCAACCCTGTCGCAGCTGCGTGCGTTCGTGGCCGTCGCCGAATACCGGCATTTCGGCACCGCCGCAGCGCGTTTGACTGTGAGTCAACCCACGTTATCGCAGGCACTGGCATCACTGGAAAACGGACTCGGGCTCCAGCTGATCGAGCGCAGCACCCGCCGCGTGCTGGTGACCGCCGCCGGAATGCGACTGCTGCCGCAGGCCATGGCGACCCTGGAAGCCGCCGATCGATTCGTCGCCTCGGCGACCGGCGACACCCTCGGCGGCACACTGCGCGTGGGCATCATTCCGACCGTCGCCCCGTACGTGCTGCCCGGACTGCTGCCCGAGTTGCGCCGCAAACTGCCCGGGGTGCTACCCCAGGTGGTGGAAGACCAGACCGCGCGGCTGCTGGACGGGTTGCGCACCGGTGTGCTCGACGTGGCGGTGCTCGCCCTGCCGACCGAAGCCAACGGCCTGGTCGAGATCCCCCTCTACAGCGAGGAATTCGTGCTGGTCACGCCCCGCGGGCACGAGCTGGCCGGCCGCACCGACCTGGCCGCGCCCGCGCTCGCCGACCTGCCGCTGTTGCTGCTCGACGAGGGTCACTGTCTGCGCGATCAGACTCTGGACCTGTGCCGCTCGGCCGACGTGCAACCCGGGACGGTCGGCGATACCCGTGCTGCCTCGCTGACCACGGTCGTGCAGTGTGTGGCCGGCGGGCTCGGGGTGACGCTCATCCCGGAGATGGCCGTGGCCGCCGAGACCGCGCGCGCGAATCTGGGCACCGCCCGCTTCACGGCCCCCGCTCCCGGTCGCACGATCGGGCTCGCGTATCGCGGGTCTTCCGCGCGGGCCGCGGACTACGAATACCTCGCGGCGGTCATCCGATCCAAGCGCCCTTTCTGATCTGCGTGCTGCTCGGACAATGCTTGTGTGACAGTGGGCTCGTTATCGAGCCAGGCGAATTGTCATAGCTGCGGAATAAATTTCGCAAAATGGACTTTTCTCCGCTCGCCACCGGAGGGCGAGCGGATATTTAGCATCGCAAATCAAATAACTTCTGGACGATCCGGCGATGCATCGGTTTCTTCGACCAGCGCTAGAATCATTGCAGTTAACTATTGGCATTCACGTGTTCGGGAATGCTGCGGCCGGGGATTCGGTCCACAGCCCCCACGACACGGTATAGCGATCGGAGCGGTGCGGCAAGTGTCTGCGCCACCTTTGTGGATCGATTCCGAATCGTGCTGAATTCGGTACCCGATGCATGTACCGCGGGTGATCCGACTCTGGGCGGACGGTCGGGACGGCCCATCGGAGAGGATGTCGAACAGGGGTCGGCCAGGTCGGGGTGCCGATCGCCACGGCGGCGACGTCCTAAACGTCCTTTCTGTGTTCGTGACCATGTTGAAAGGTTCCGGAAATCGGATTCGGCAACTTTGTGGCTATATAATCGACATCTTGAAGTGAGCTGTAAGAGGGGAGGTCGAAATGGGCCGAAAGAGTCGCATCGATGACAGCCAGGACCGGTCGAAGCGGTTGGAAATCGGCTCATTCCGCTATTCCCAAAAAAAGGACTCCGGTAACGGTTCCGGTGCTGGGTCCAACGGCAGCGGACACCCGTCATTCGAAATCTTTCCGCTGACGGCGGCGCAGCGGGGGATCTGGTTTGCCCAGCACCTCACCGAATCGTCACCGATTTCTGTGGCCCAATACGTCGAGGTCGTCGGAGAGGTGGACGCCGAACTGCTTGCCGAGGCCTGCAGAACCGCCAGTCGCGAGTTCGGATCCGGGCATACGCGACTGATCGAGGTCGATGGAGAGCCCTGTCAGTTCGTCGACGAGGACCGTGGAGGTCCGGTATCGGTCGTGGACCTGCGCCATCATGCCGATCCGGTGGCGACCGCGCGCGCGATGATGGCTCAGGACTATTCCGCTCCGCTGGACATGCTGAACGACGACCTCGTGACGAGCATCGTGTTCCGGGTCGGCGAGGACCATGTCCTGTGGTACCAGCGCGCGCACCACATCGCGCTCGACGGATTCGCCGCGGTAACGATGCTGCACAGGATGACCGAGCTGTACAACGCTTGGGTGAAGTCCGAGGAACCGGCATCGTGCGCGGCGCAGGACCTGGAGGTCATCGTCGAGCAGGACCTGGCGTACCGGGGTTCGACACGTTTCGACAACGACCGCAACTACTGGCTGGAGCATCTGGCAGGCGCGCCGCCCGCCGTCAGCCTGGCCGGTCGCGTCAGCAAGCCCACCATCCATCCGGCGCTGGTCAGCACAGAGCTGCCCGACGCCACCGCGCGTCTGCTGACAAGCGTCGCGCTCGAACATGGTCAGAGCGTGGCTCCGACCATCGTCGCGGCGTTCGCCGCCTATCTCGCGCGGATGACCGGAAGCGACGAAGTGATGCTGAGCCTGCCGGTTTCGGGTCGGCACTCCGCCGTGCTGCGCCGTTCCGGGGGGATGGTGGCGAATGTGGTGCCGCTGCGGGTGCGGGTGGCCGGCCGCAACGTCGGTGAACTGATCGCCGCGGTGCAAAGTGAGTTGACGAGTGCACTGCGGCGGCAGCGCTACCGCCAGGAGGACATATTCCACGATATGGGGATCGCGCGCGACGAGGCGGCGTCCTTCGGGCCTGCCGTGAACCTGATGCTGATCGAGAACGAGGTTGTGCTCGGCAACACGACAGGCCGCCTCAACGTCCTCACCTCAGGCCCTACCGCCGACCTTTTCGTCAATATCTACCCGGGTGCGGGCAAAGACAGTACGCATATCGACTTCCAGGGAAATCCGAACGCCTACACCCCGGACGAGCTCGCGGGTCACCACCGGCGGTTCCGCATGTTCCTGCACGAGTTCCTCGCCGGGGGAGCGGAATGTCGAGTCAGCGGATTGTCGCTGCTCGACGTACACGAGCGGTCCACCCTGCCGCGGGTGCGGGGGCCGAGCGGAGTCGAAACACGGCTGCTTCCCGAGATTCTGACCGAGAGCGCGCGCCGGGATCGCAGTGCGTGCGCGATCGTCTCGGCCGGGCAGACGATGACCTACGGCGAGCTGGACGACAGATCCTCCCAGCTGGCCCGGCATCTGATAGCTCTGGGTTGTGGCCCGGATGCGGCGGTGGCGATCATGCTGCGACGCTCGGTCGAATCCGTGGTGGCGACATGGGCGATCGCGAAATGCGGGGCCGCGGTGGTCCAGCTGGCCCCCGAGTACCCGCGCAAGCGGGTAGAACACATGGTCGCCGACAGCGGCGCGACCGTGGCGATCACGATCGACGACTTGCGCGACCGAGTCCCACCGGCCACGCGGTGCGTGGTTCTCGATGATCCCGCGACCCTGGGGGAAGGCGGCGCCGACAGCGGGCCGATTTCCGACGACGACCGTATCCGGCCACTGCGCCCGTCCAACATCGCCTACATCACCTATACCTCGGGATCCACCGGAACGCCGAAAGGCGTTCAGGTCACGCACACCGGCCTCGCGAATCTGATTGCCGACCGCGCCGCCACCTACGGAATAGACGCGACCTCTCGGGTGTCGTATGCGCTCTCGCCCAGTTTCGACGCCTCCATGGAACAGTTTCTGACCTGCTTTGCGAGCGGATCCGCGCTGGTGATCGTGCCGCCCGAGGTGACCGGCGGCGAGCCGCTCACGCGACTGCTGGCCGACGAGCACGTGACCCACCTGACCCTGACGCCCACGATGCTGGCGACCGTGGACCCGCATCCGGCGACCGACGTGCGCGTGCTCGTGGTCGGCGGCGACGTCTGTCCACCGCACGTCATCGAGCGGTGGGCGTCGTCGTTGTCCATGTACAACGAATACGGTCCCACCGAGGCCACCGTGACCGCCGCCGGCGGCGTGCTCGGACCCGGTCACGCCCACCTGGTCGGTGGCCCCCTTCGTGGCGTCGCGGCGATGGTGCTGGACCGAACGCTCCAACCGGTGCCGAACGGCACCGCGGGCGAGCTGTATCTCGCCGGGCCGGGATTGGCCCGCGGATACAGCCATCTGTTCGTCGAAACCGCCGCCCGGTTCGTCGCGGACCCGTACGGCGGCGCGGGCGAGCGGATGTACCGCACCGGCGACATCGCGCGCTGGACCGGCGACAACGCCGAGATGGCGCTGGAATTGCTGGGACGCGGCGACTTCCAGGTCAAGATCCGTGGCTACCGGATCGAACCGGGTGAAATCGACACCGCGCTCACCACACACGAGGACGTGGATCTTTCCGTGACGGTGCCGGTGCACAACAACGCGGGCACGACCGTGCTGGCGTCGTATGTGGTCCCGGTCAGCGGCCGTCGGATCGAACCGCTCGAACTCCAGCGCTTCGCCCGTGATTCGCTGCCGCCGCAGATGGTTCCGGCGGTGATCATCGCGTTGGACAGCCTCCCGGTGAACGCCTTCGGCAAGCTCGATCGCAGCGCTCTGCCGAAGCCGGAGTTCGGGACCGCGCCGGTCGGCAGGCCGCCGGCCACCGCCAGGGAGAAGGCGATCGCACGGCTGTTCACCGAGGTGCTCGGCGTGCCTCTGGTCGGGGCGGACGACAGCTTCTTCGCCCTGGGCGGCGACAGCATTCTGTCGATCCAGCTGGTGGCGCGGGCCAAAGCCGATGGCCTGAGTTTCTCCACACAGGATGTGTTCGTGCACAAGACCGTTGCGGGCTTGGCGGCCACGGCGACGAAATCAAGCGATACGCCCGAGTTGGCCGAGTTGCCCGGCGGCGGCGTCGGGCCGCTGCCGTTGTCGCCGATCATGTGCGCGATGCTGGATCGGGGTCATTACGACCGATTCGCGCAGGCCGCGCTCGTGCAGCTGCCCGATGGGGTCGATCGAGCGGGCCTCGTGCGCGCAGTGGGATCCCTGCTGGACCGCCACGACATGCTGCGCGCGGTCTTGCGCGGCGATTCGGTTGATCGCTACGTCGAGGTACTCGAGCCGAACGCGGTCGACCCGGACGCCGCGCTTGCCGATGTTCGCCTCGATCGACGGGACGCCGCCGAGGTCGACCGCCACCTGCAGCAGGCCGCCGATCGATTGGACCCGGGCAAGGGTGTGCTCGTTCAAGCCGTCTGGATGCGGGATCTCCACGGCTCGGGACCCGACCTGATGTGGCTGGTGGTTCACCATCTCGCCGTCGACGTGGTGTCGTGGCGCATCCTCCTCGCCGACCTCGCGCGGGCCTGGGCGCAGATCTCCGACGGCGGCGAACCGGATTTCGGCCCGATCACCACCTCGTTCCGGCGGTGGGCGCACGGCCTGGTCGAGTGGGCGCCGGGCAGACGGTCGGCGGAGCTCGACAGGTGGAACGACGTCCTCGCGCGGGGTGATCAGCTTCTCGGATCGCGCCGTCTGGTTCCGGATCGTGACGTCGGCGCCACGGCGGGCCGGGTCCACCAGCGCATTCCGGCAGCGGTCACCGAGGCGGTTCTCACCACCATTCCGGACCGTTTCCACTGCAGTGCCAACGATCCGCTGATCGCGGCGCTGGTACTGGCACTCGGTGAGTGGCGGCGCAGGCGCGGTACGGAGGCGACCGCGGGCGAGCTGATCTCGCTGGAGGGACACGGCCGTGAGGAGCGGGCCGTGCCCGGCGTCGATCTCAGTGGCACCGTGGGCTGGTTCACCACCCGCTTCCCGGTCCGGATCGACTGGGACGGTGTCGATCTCGATGACGCGCTGGCCGGCGGCGCAGGTGCTGGACTGGCGATCAAACAGGTGAAGGAGCAGTTGCGCGCGGTGCCGGACAACGGCATCGGCTACCAGGTGCTGCGTCATCTCGATCCCCAGGGCCGCGCCGAGCTCGCGGACTTGCCCGAACCTCAGATCAGCTTCAACTACCTCGGGCGGGTCAGTGTCGCTGAACGCTCGATGCCCTGGGCGCCCACCACCGAGTTCACCGCACTGACCGCGACGAGCGATCCGGGGATGGCGCTGCCGGCCGTGCTCGATGTCAACGCGATCGCCGAGGAAGGTCGCGACGGGCTCGAACTCGACGTGACCTGGGAATTCGCCTCGCAGATATTGGGTGCCGAGGAGGTCGACGAGCTCACCGGGCTGTGGGCTCGCGCGCTGGGGGCACTCGCCGACCACGTCCGATCCGACACCGGCTACGGCTTCACGCCCTCCGACTTCCCGCTCACCGCCGTATCGCAGGACGATGTCGACCACTGGCTGGGGAAATACCCGTCGATGATCGATGTGTGGCCGCTCACCGCCTTGCAGTCCGGGCTGCTGTTCCACACCATCTACGACCGCGACGGCGACGACGGCTACATCGTGCAGGTGGCGCTGACCTTCGCCGGGCAGGTGGACGGTGCGCGGATGCGCCGCGCCGCGCAGGTGCTCATCGACCGGCACGACAGCCTGCGGACGGCGTTCGTCGAGAGTGTCGATGGGCCACGGCAGATCGTCCTGCGCGACACCGAAGTCGATTGGGGCGAGTCGAATCTCGCCGGCATCAGCGATGGGGGCAGGCGGGCGCGAGCACTTCGGCGACTCGCGAGGGCGGCCGTGGCTCCGTTCGACCCGGCGCATCCACCGCTGGTGCGTTTCCACCTCGTGCGCACCGGCGTCGATACTTTCCAGTTGCTGGTCACCAACCACCACCTCGTGCTCGACGGCTGGTCGATGCCTCTGCTGATCCACGAGCTGCTCTCGTTGTACACCTCCGATGGCGACACCGCCGAGCTCGCGCCCCCTCGTTCGTACCGGGAGTATCTGCGGTGGCTGCAGGCGCAGGATCGCGACGCCGCAATCGCCGCGTGGCGGGAGACGCTCGCCGGAATCGACAGTCCGACACGGGTCACGGGCAGGCCGGATCGGTCCGTCGCCGCGCACGTCGGTGAGGTCGACCTGAACCTGGACGCGGCGACCACCGCAGCGCTTCTCGATCTGGGCCGCTCACACGGCGTCACCGCCAACACGGCCCTGCAGGTGGCATGGGCACTGCTGGTGGCCGCGCTGACCGGACGGTCGGATGTGGTCTTCGGCAATACGATCGCGCACCGCCCGCCGCAGATTCCGGATGTCGAGCGCATGGTCGGGCTTCTCGTCAACACGCTGCCCGTCCGAGTCCGCCTCGAACCCGGCGAAACCGTCGGCGACCTGCTCGTCCGCGTGCAATCCGAGCAAGCAGCCATGCTGGATCATCAGTACATCGGCTTGGCGGAGCTGCAACGGGCCACCGGCATCACCGATATGTTCGACACCGCGACGGTGCTCGAGTCCTATCCGCTCGACCGGGAACTGCTGGCGCGCAATCTCTCCGACGCCGGCTTGCGGTTCGTCGAGATCGACGCACACGACGCCACGCCGTATCCACTGAGTTTGCAGGTGTCCCCGCCGCGGTCGAGTCGCGACCGGCGATCGGATGCCGCCGACGAGCCGAGCACCTACACGGTGACGCTGAAATTCGCCACCGACCGATTCGATTCGGCCGAGGTCCGTACGCTGCTCGAACGCTTCGAGCTTCTTCTCACGCAGATCGTCAGGAATCCCGCCCGCAACGTCGCCGCGATCTCCTCCTGCTGGGATTCCGAACGCGCGGAACTGCTTTCGGTCGGCAGCGAGGAGCCGCCCGCCGCGGAGCTCGTGCTGCGCGACATCCTGTGGGGGACCGCGCGCAGGTATCCGGATGCCGTGGCCCTGCGGTGCGGCGACACCACGTGGACCTATCGTGAGCTGGAGCGCCGCGCCGACGAGTTCGCACATCTGCTGGCCCGCCATGGTGCTCGCGCCGAGTCGATCGTCGCGTTGGCTGTTCCCCGTTCGGCTGAACTGGTGGTCGCCATCTGGGCGGTGGCGAAGACAGGCGCCGCCTTCCTGCCGTTGGATCCCGGCAATCCCGCCGCGCGGATCGCGGAGTTGTTGTCCGACTCCCGGACCGGTCTCGGCGTGACGACCAGCGATGTCGCACCGAGCCTTCCGGACACTGTCGACTGGTTGACGCTGGACGCTGCGGCTACGGATGCTGACGAAAATCTTCCCCGTCTGTCCGAAGTCTCGGCCGGGGCTGATCGGCTGTCGGCCGACAACGCGGCATACGTGATCTATACGTCCGGATCGACCGGCAAACCGAAGGCGGTCCACCTCAGCCATCGCGGCCTGGCCGACCTCGTCGCGGCGCAGGTCGACGCCTTCGGTGTCGGTCCGGGTTCGGTGGTGCTGCAGGTCGCGTCGCCGGGCTTCGACGCCTGCTTGTCGGAGTTGCTGTTGGCGCACGGGAGTGGCGCCGGTCTCGTGGTGTCGCCGCCGGAGGTGTACGCCGGGACCGACCTCGAGGAATTGCTTCGGTCGCAGCAGGTGTCGCACGCGATCATCACCCCGTCGGTGCTGAAAACCATGGATCCGTCCCGGACACCGTCGTTGACATCGCTCGCGGTCGTCGGCGAAGCGACCGAGCCGGACACCGTGAACCGGTGGGGGCACGGCCGACGGCTGATGAATCATTACGGACCGACCGAGTGCACGATCTGGGCGACGGGGTCGGACGCTCTGGTACCCGGCGAACTGGTGACGATCGGCGGCCCGATCCGGGGCGCGTCGGCGATGGTTCTGGACCGGTGGCTGCGACCGGTGCCGGTCGGTGTCGTGGGCGAACTGTATATAGGTGGGCCCGGACTCGCCCGCGGGTACGTCGGTCGACCGGGTGTGACCGCGTCGCGCTTCGTCGCGGATCCGCGATCGCTTCGCGGCGAACGGATCTACCGCACCGGTGATTCCGTGCGCTGGGTGCGCGGTCGCGCCGGATTGGCACTGGAATATCTGGGTCGAGGCGATCAGCAGGTCAAGATCCACGGTCTGCGGATCGAGCCGGGGGAAATCGATGCGCACCTGGCTCTGCACCCGGAGGTGGCGAGCGTCGCGACCGTCGTGGTGAAGGGGCCTGCCGACGAACCGGTGCTGGTGTCCTATTTCGTCTCCGCCTCGGGCGCCGTGGTCGACGTGGTGGCACTCGGCGACGATCTGTCGCGCACGCTACCGCGCTATATGAACCCCGCGGCGATCGTGCAGCTCGAAGAGATGCCGCGCACACCGACCGGAAAGCTCGATCGGAAAGCATTGCGGCAGAGGTCCTTCGATGCCCACGCCGCGGACGGCAGAATGCCGTCGACGCATACCGAACAGGTCATGGCGAAACTCTTCGCCGACGTGCTCCATCTCGACACCGTGTCCGCCGACAGCAATTTCTTCGCGCTCGGCGGGGACAGCATCGTCTCGATGCGACTGGTGGCGCTGGCGCGATCCGCCGGGCTCACGCTCACGCCGCGAGATGTCTTCGAAGGCAAGACAGTTGCCGCCCTCGCCGCGATGGCCGACGGCGATGGGGCCCCGCCGGTGGAACGCGCCTCGGATTCTCCGCTCGTCGCCCTCACCCAACCCGACATCGATCGGCTCGAGCAGCAATACCACGGCCTGTCCGACGTCTGGCCGTTGTCGCCCATGCAGTCCGGTGTGCATTTCCACTCGACGTTCGACCCGGATGCCGGGGACAACTACACCGTCCAGACGATGATCGGATTTTCCGGCGAGGTCGACGGTGAGCGCTTGCGCCGTGCCGCTCAGGCCGTGGTCGACCGGCACGACATCCTGCGGGCCGCGTTCGTGGAGACCGCGGGCGGGCCCCGTCAGATCGTGCTCGACCATGCCGAGATCGGATTCCGGGAGATCGATCTCGCCGGTGACCGCGACGCGGAATCCCCGGCCGACCCGGCAACGATCGCCGCGGCGGACGCGGCGGCGGGATTCGACCTGTCGGCTCCTCCGCTCCTGCGCTTGACGCTGATCCGTCTCGACGCGGGGTCCTTCCGGCTGCTCGTCACGAATCACCATGTGATCCTGGACGGCTGGTCGATGCCGCTGCTGATGCGAGAACTGCTCGACTACTACGGGTCTCCCGCCCATATCGACTCCGCCGGACCCGCACCCTCCTACCGCGACTATCTGTCCTGGCTGGGGCGCCAGGACGCCGCCGCATCCAAGGCGGCATGGGCACAGGCCTTTTCGGATGTCGATGCACCCACCCGGGTGTCGCGCGACGTGCTCGCGACGGGTTCGGTATCCGCCGCCGAAATCGAGGCCGAGCTGACGGCAGATCGTTTCGGAGGTCTCCGTCGAGTGGCAGCCGAGTCGGCCGTCACCATCAATACGGCGGTCGCCGCGGCCTGGGCCCTGAATCTTCGCGTCCTGACCGGTGAGACCGATGTGATCTTCGGATCCGCGGTGTCGGGACGGCCACCGGAGTTACCGCGGGTCGAGCAGACGCTCGGCATGTTCTTGACCACGATTCCCGTGCGAGTCCCGCTCGAACCCACCATGACGGTGCGCGAGTTGCTGACCGGCATTCAGGAGCGGCACGCTCGCATGCTGGATCATCACCACATCGGCCTGCCCGAGATTCACCGCAGCGTCGGTCTGCCCGAACTCTTCGACACCGCCGTCACCTTCCAATCGTTCCCCGTCGACCGGACGGCACTACAGCAACTAATCGAGTCGGCGGGCCTGCGGGTGGACGAACTCAGCGGTGTCGACGCGACGCCGTACCCGCTGAGCCTGGTCGTGGCGCCGAAACAGTCCGTGCACGGCGAAGCACAGGCACTGCGGATCACCCTGCGATTCCACGACCGCGCGTTCGACACCGCGGCGGCGCGCCGGATCCTCGACCGCTTCGTCGAGTTGCTCGGCCGGATCGCCGTCGACGCCGACCTACGGCTGGGTGAGCTGCCGCTCGACCAGGAACCGGGGCCGTCGTGGCCGGTTTCGGGTGCGGAACCGGAAATCCCGGACACGCTGGACCGGATCCTCACCGCGTGCGCTACCGCCGAACCCGACGCCATCGCCGTGCGATGCGGTGCGACCGCCATGACGTACCGGCGGCTCGACGAGCGATCCGCACGTCTGGCCCGGGTCCTGCTGCGGCACGGCGTCCGGCGTGGACAGGTCGTCGCCTCGGTGCTTCCGCGATCCCTGGCGGCGACGGTGACCCTGTGGGCTGTGGCGAAGACCGGTGCCGCAGTCCTGCCGATAGACCCGACCCTGCCGCCGGAGCGGATCGACTTTCTGCTGTCGGATTCGAAAGCCGTGCTCGGGCTGACCGACTCCTCCGCCGGGGCACACCTTCCCGATGGCGTCGACTGGCTGGTCCTCGACCAGGAGCAGATGCTCGACGCCGCGGATTCGGTTGCCGCGGTGCCGATCACCGATGCCGAACGCGGCGGTCCGATCCGGCGGGATCAGACCGTGTACGTGAGCTACACCTCCGGGTCGACCGGTATGCCCAAGGGTGTGCTCGTCAGCCATCGCGGCCTGGCCGATATCGTCGCGGCGCAGCGGCGGATTCTCGGCGTCGACCCGAGTTCGGTGGTGCTGCAGGTAGCCTCGCCCAGCTTCGACGCCTCGGTGTTCGAGTTGTTGATGGCGCACGGCTCGGGCGGCCGACTGGTCGTCTCGCCTCCCGATGTCTACGCCGGACCCGAGCTGGCGGATCTGATCGGGCGCGAACATATCTCGCACGTGGTGATCACTCCCTCTGCGCTGGCGACAGTCTCGTGTGACGGTCTCGACGGGCTGCGCGTGCTGGCGACAGCCGGTGAGCCGGTCGGGCCGGAACTGGTCGATCGGTGGGCGCCGCACCGCACCATGGTCAATCTCTATGGGCCGAGCGAAAGCACGATCTGGGCTACCGCCAGCGACGCACTGGCCCCCGATGCCGCGATCACGATCGGCAGGCCGGTCGGCCCCGTCGCGGTCGTCGTGCTCGATACCTGGTTGCGGCCCGTGCCGCACGGTGTCGAGGGCGAGCTGTATCTGTTCGGTCCCGGCTTGGCCGACGGGTACGCCGCCAGGACGGGGTTGACCGCGTCGCGGTTCGTCGCGTGCCCGTTCGCGGAGCCGGGCCAGCGGATGTACCGCACCGGTGACGTGGTGCGCCGTGGCGTCGACGGCGAGATGGAATTCGTGGGGCGCAACGATTTTCAGGTGAAGGTGCACGGCACCAGGATCGAGCTGGGGGAGATCGACGCGGTGCTCGATGCGCGGGCGGATGTGGCGTACGCGGTCACGGTGCCGCGCCGCGACGGCGGGCGAGCGGCGGTGCTGGCGTCCTATGTCGTGCCCGCGCCGGGGACGCAGGTATCGGGCGAGCAGTTGCGTGCGGCACTGGCCGAGGTGCTGCCCCGGTACATGGTGCCGTCCACGGTGATGGTGCTGGACGAGGTGCCGCTGACCGTCAACGGGAAGCTGGATCGCGAGCGGCTGCCCGAGCCGGTGTCCGTCACGCGAGAATTCCGGGCGCCGTCGCCGGGGTTGGAGGAGTTGGTCGCGCGGACATTCGAGCAGGTGCTCGACGTGGACCGGGTGGGAGTCGACGACGACTTCTTCGCGCTGGGCGGCGATTCCCTGAGCGCCTCGATGGTGGTGGCGCGCCTCGGCGCTGCCCTGGATACGCGAGTGCCGGTGCGGTCGGTTTTCGAGGCGCCGACCGTCGGCGGATTGGCCGGTCTCGCCGCGGCGCTCAGCGGTGGGGGCCGGTTGCCTCTGCTGCCGGGCGCCCACCCCGACTCCGTGCCGCTGTCGCTGGCCCAGCAGCGGATGTGGTTCCTGAACCGGTTCGAGCCGGATTCGGCGGTGCACAGCATTCCGGTGATGCTGCGGCTGTCCGGACGGCTGGACACCGAAGCGCTGGCTGCCGCGCTCGCCGATGTGGTCGCGCGCCACGAAGTATTGCGGACGATATATCCAGAAGTCGCCGGTGAGCCGCGCCAGGTCGTTCTCGACGAGACCGCGGTGCCGGTGCGGGCGGTGCGAGTGCCCGCGGATTCCGTCCAGGAGGTGGTGGGCGAGTTCGTGCGGCGTGGATTCGATGTGACCGTCCGGGTGCCGATGCGCGTGGGCTTGTTCGAGCTGGGCGCCGAGCGCGACAGTGACACAGGAGAATTCCTGCTGGTGCTCGTGGTCCATCACATCGCGGGCGATGGTCAGTCGATGGGGCCGCTGGCGCGTGACGTGATGGTGGCCTATGCCGCGCGACTGGCCGGGCAGGCACCGCTGTGGGAGCCGCTCGCTGTGCAGTACGCGGATTTCGCGTGGTGGCAACGGCAGATGCTGGGGGCCGCGGACGATCCGGCGTCGTTGATGTCGGAGCAGTTGGAGTTCTGGCGCTCGACGCTCGCGGGTGCACCGGACCGGCTGGAACTTCCGGCGGACCGCCCACGCCCGGCCGTCGCATCGCTGTCGGGAGGCCGGGTACCGGTGGAGATCGGTGCGAGCCTGCACGAGCGGCTGGTCGCGCTGGCACGGTCGCGAGGGTCGTCGCTGTTCATGGTGATGCACGCGGCGCTGGCAGCGGTGTTGGGGCGGCTGAGCAGCAGCGATGACGTCGTGATCGGCACCCCGGTCGCGGGACGGGGCGAGCCTGGTCTCGACGATCTGGTGGGGATGTTCGTGAACACGCTGGCCTTGCGGACCCGCGTGGATACGGGCGAGCCGTTCGCCGAGTTGCTGATGCGCACCCGGCAGACGGACCTGCTGGCGTTCGAGCACGCGGACGTGCCGTTCGAGCGGGTCGTGGAGGAGTTGAACCCGGAGCGATCGGCGGCACGACATCCGTTGTTCCAGGTGGCCTTGGCGTTCCAAAACGTGTCGACGATCGAAGTGGTGCTGCCCGACGTCCGGGTGGCCCGGGCAGAGGTGGATACCGAGGCGATCCAGTTCGATCTGCAGCTGGTGCTGTCCGATTCATCCGGCAATGCCGCGGTGGCGCAGGGCATGTCGGGAATGTTGACCTATGCTCGGGATCTGTTCGACGAGGTGACCGCAGCGGCGATCGTCCGGCGGCTGGTGCGGGTACTGGAAGCCGTCGCCGACGATCCGGCCGTAGTAGTCGGCGATATCGACTGGCTGGAAGCCGACGAGCGCTCGTCGCTCACCTCGCGGGTCGGGGCGCACACCGTGGCGGCGCTGGAACCGTCCGGATTGCTGCCGGAGGTGTTCACCTCGGCCGTCCGGGACAACGGCGACGGTATCGCCGTCGTCGCGGGGGATGCCACGCTGTCGTATACGCAGCTGGACGAACGATCGAGCCGGCTGGCGAGGGTGCTGATCCGCCGTGGCGCCGGACCGGAGAATCCGGTGCTGGTGGCAGCAGCGCGGTCGGCGGAGTCGGTCGTCGCGTGGTGGGCGGTGGTGCGGTCGGGTGCGGCATACGTGCCGGTCGACCCGAGCTACCCCGACAGCCGAATCGAGCAGATGGTGTCGGATTCCGGTGCGACGCTGGGGGTTACGGTGTCGTCGGTGCGTGCCCAGCTGCCCGATTCGGTGGACTGGATCGTGCTCGACGACCCGGCCGTCGCCGCGCGGATCGACGCGGCGGCGGGCGGCCCGATCGGCGACGACGAGCGGACGCGGCCGTTGCGAGCCTCGGATGTCGCTTACGTGGTCTTCACCTCCGGATCCACCGGAGTGCCGAAGGGCGTCGCCATCACACATTCCGGCATCGCCGGCTTCGTCGCCGGGCGGCGCGCCGACCGAGAGCTGCGGCACACGTCCAGGGTGTTGCATTTCGCGTCGCCGTCGTTCGACGCCGCGGTGATGGAGATCCTGATCGCGGCCAGTCGAGCCGGTGCGCTGATCGTGGCGCCGACGGGGATCTACGGCGGCGACGAGCTGGCCGAGTTCCTGCGCGTGCAGCGGGTCACCCACGCCTTCATCACCCCGGCCGCGCTCGCGTCGGTGGATCCGGCCGGGCTCGACGACCTGCGGATGGTGTTGTCCGGTGGTGAGGAGGTCCCGGCGGATCTGGTGAGCCGATGGGCGGGCACCGACGTCGCGGGCGCCCGGGAGTTCCAGGTGCTGTACGGGCCGACCGAGGCGACGATGCTCGCCACGGCGACGCGCGCGCTGCAACCGGATGATCGGCCGACGATCGGTGTCCCGCTGCCGGGGATCCAGGCACTGGTCCTGGATGACCGGCTGCGGCCGGTGCCGGTGGGGGTGGCCGGAGAGTTGTATCTCGCGGGTCCGGCGCTGGCGCGCGGGTACCTGAACAGGGCTGCTCTCGACGCGGTGCGGTTCGTGGCGCTCGCGTTCGGGGAACCGGGACGCCGCATGTACCGGACCGGTGATGTGGTGCGCTGGAAGACCGACGGCGATCTGGAGTTCTTGGGGCGCAACGATTTCCAGGTGAAGATCCGTGGTTACCGGGTAGAGCTGGGCGAGATCGACGCGGTGCTGAGCGCTCGGGCGGAGGTGGCCTACGCGGTCACGGTGCCGTGGCGTGCGGGCACCGGTCCGGCACAATTGGTGTCCTACGCGGTCCCCGAAACCGGCGCGAGCATCTCGGGCGAACAGTTGCGCGCGGCATTGGTCGAGGCGCTGCCGTCGTACCTGGTGCCCGCCGCGGTGATGATCCTCGACGCGATCCCCCTGTCGCCGAACGGAAAGCTCGACCGCGCGGCCCTGCCCGCACCCGTTGTCCAGGCCAAGCGGTTCCGGGCACCGGTGTCACCGGCGGAGGAAATAGTGGCGGGTGTCTTCGCCGACGTCCTCGGTAACGACGGTCCCGTCGGCGCCGACGACGACTTCTTCGACCTCGGCGGCAACAGCCTGGTGGCCACCCGGGTAGCCGCGCGGATCGGTGCCGCGCTCGACGTGACCATCCCGGTGTCGATGATCTTCGAAGCGCCGACGGTCGAGAGGCTGGCCGCGCGCGCCGAATCGCACGCCGATACCGGTCGGGTAGCGCTGACCGCGCAGCCACGGCCGCAGCGAATTCCCCTGTCGTACGCACAGCAGCGGATGTGGTTCCTGAACCGGCTCGAGCCCGGCTCGGCCGCCTACAGCATTCCGATGGTGCTACGGCTGTCCGGACAGCTGGATCTCGACGCGTTGCGCGCGGCGATCGAGGATGTCCTGGATCGGCACGAAGTACTGCGGACCGTATACCCGTATGCCGACGGCGAGCCGTCGCAGGTGGTCCTTTCCGCCGCTGACGCGTATCCGCCGCTGACCGTGACCTCGGTCGCGGAACCCGAACTGGCCGAGTCGTTGTCGGCGTTCGTCTCGACGGTGTTCGATGTGACGGTCGAGGCGCCGGTGCGGGTGCGGTTGTTCGAGCTCGGGCGGGACGAGTGGGTCTTGGCCGTGGTGGTGCATCACATCGCCTGCGACGGGTCCTCGCTCGGCCCGCTGGCACGGGACATGATGACGGCGTACACAGCTCACCTGCTCGGGGAGTCGCCGAGCCGGCCGCCGTTGCCGGTGCAGTACGCCGACTACGCGATCTGGCAGCGGACGGTATTGGGGTCCGAAGACGATCCCCAGTCGCTGCTCCGTGCCCAGATCGACTACTGGACCCTCGAGTTGGCCGAGCTCCCGGTATTGCTGGGGCTGCCGACCGACCGACCGCGTCCGCCCGTGCAGACCCATGCGGGCGCGAGCGTGCCGATCAGTGTCGGTGCCGATCTGCACGCGGGATTGCAGCAGGTCGCGCGAGAACACAACACGACGCTGTTCATGGTCTTCCATGCCGCGCTGGCGGCCACGCTGGCCCGGCTGGCCGATACGGACGATATCGCGATCGGCACTCCGTTCGCCGGACGCGGCGAGCCCGAACTCGACGATCTGGTCGGGATGTTCGTCAACACCCTGGTGCTGCGGACCCGGTTGACGCCGGGGATGACGTTCACCCAGCTGCTCGAACACCAGCGGGGGACCGATCTGGCCGCGTTCGGACATGCCGATGTTCCGTTCGAGCGGCTGGTGCAAGAGCTGAACCCGGTGCGGTCGCACGCCCACCATCCACTGTTCCAGGTGATGCTGGCATTCCAGAACGTCGGCGGGGCCCAGTTCGAACTTCCGGGGCTCTCGGCGTCCGCCGTGACGGCCGACACCGACATCGCGCTGTTCGATCTGCTGATCACGATGTCGGATTCCTATGACTCCGCCGGTGACCCGGCCGGCATCAGCGGCGGGGTGATCTACGCGAGCGACCTCTTCGACGCCACGACAGCGACAGCGATCGTCGATCGCCTGCTGCGATTGCTCGGCGAACTGGTGACCGATGCGACACAGCCGGTGCGCGAAGTGGATCTGCTCGGCGACGATGAGCGCGAAACCATCCTGACGCAGTGGAATTCGACCGATCACAGCCTCCAGCCGGAGGAAACGCTCCCCTCCCTCTTCGCTCACTCCGTGCTGGCGCGAGCGGATCGGCCCGCGGTGACAGCCGGAGAGCAGACACTGACCTATGCGGAATTCGCGTCCCGCGTCAATCGGTTGGCGCGGTGGTTGATCTCCCGCGGAGTGGGGCCGGAGTCGTTGGTGGCGCTGCGGATGCGGCGTTCACTGGACCAGGTCGTCACCATCTACGCGGTGCACGCCGCCGGGGGCGGATACCTGCCGGTCGATCCGGACCTGCCGGCCGACCGCATCGACTACATGCTGTCCATCGCCGCGCCGGCGCTGGAGCTGTCGTCTCTCGATGGGCTGGAGCTGTCGGGATTCGACGACGGGCCGGTCACCGACGCCGATCGGCTCGCGCCGCTGCGATCGCACAATGTCGCGTACGTGATCTTCACGTCGGGGTCGACCGGTCGACCGAAAGGCGTCGCGGTATCGCACTGTTCAGTGGTCAACCAGGTGCGGTGGGTCAACGAGACCTACGCGCTGACGCCGAAAGACGTCGCCCTGCTGAAGTCCCCGGCTACGTTCGACATGTCGGTGTGGGAGTTGTTCGCGCCGCTGGCGGCGGGCGCGCGGCTGGTGATCGCGCGAGCCTACGGGCATACCGACCCGGCCTATCTCGCCGAAACCATCGCCGCCCAGCGGGTCACGGTCGCCGCGCTGGTGCCGTCGATGGTGGCGGTACTGGCGGACATGGCGCCCGCGCAGTCGCTCGAGTCGGTGCGGACGCTGCTGGTGGGCGGTGAGGCATTCGACCCCGAGACGGTGGCCGCGGCACGGCGAATGGTGCCCGGGGTCGAGTTGCACAATCTGTACGGGCCGACCGAATGCACCGTGTGCTCGACCGCGCATCGGGTGAGCGAAGCCGAGAGCGCGACCATGCCGATCGGCTCACCGGTATGGAACACGCGCGCATACGTCCTCGACGACCGGTTGCATCCGGTACCGCCCGGCGTCGCCGGGGAGCTGTACCTGGCGGGCACCCAGCTCGCGCGCGGCTACCAGTCACGCCCGGGCCTCACCGCGGAGCGGTTCGTGCCCGATCCGTACGGTGACGGCAGGCGCCTGTACCGCACCGGCGACTTGGTGCGCTGGCGCCGGACCGGCGAATTGGATTACCTGGGCCGCACCGATTTCCAGGTGAAGCTGCGCGGCCTGCGCATCGAACTCGGTGAAATCGAGGCAGTACTCTCCGAGCACCCCACCGTCGCGCGGGCGATCGCGGTGGTGCGCCCCATCGGTACGATGGAGCACCTGGTCGGCTACCTCGTGCCTGTCGCGGGCGCGACGGTCGATACCGCGGCGGTGGCCGCGCACGCGGCGACCAAACTGCCCGACTACATGGTGCCCGCCACGATGATGGTGCTCGACTCGGTGGCCTTCCACTCGTCGGGCAAGCTGGACCGTCTGCGGCTACCGGAGCCGGTGCTCTCGGTAGCGGAGTTCAGGGAGCCCGCGTCGTGGCTGGAAGGCGAGGTCGCACGGGCCTTCGGAACGGTGCTCGGCGTGGATCGGGTGGGCGCCGACGACGACTTCTACGCATTGGGCGGTAACTCGCTGAAGTCGGTGCAAGTGGTGAGCGAGTTGCGCAAGGAACTCGACTACGAGGTGCCGATCAGCTGGATGCTGTCCGATCCCTGCCCGGCCGACCTGGCCAAGCGGATCGAATCCAGAATCCGCTCCGGTTCGACCGTCGACGGGACCGATGCCGGCTTCGACACGCTGTTGCCGATCCGGACCGATGGTGACCGAGCGCCACTGTTCTGTATCCACCCGGCCGTCGGCCTGTCGTGGTGCTACCGCACACTCGACCGCTACCTCTCCGACGGCCGACCGATCTACGGCATCCAGGCGCCACAGATCGGCGGTGAGATCCCCGGTCCTACATCGATCGAAGAAATGGCAGCACGCTACTTCGACGAGATTCGCGCGGTTCAGCCACACGGCCCCTATCACCTGCTCGGCTGGTCACTGGGTGGTGCGATCGCCCATGCCATTGCCGTCGAGATGCGCGCCGCCGGTGAACAGGTCGCGCTGCTGGCACTGCTGGACGCCGAAGTCGGCGGTGTCGACGAGTCGACGCTGCGCGCCGTGACGGCCGGCGAGCTGATCAGCAATCTCGGCCCGGTCATGGGCGTCGATTTCATCGACCCCGATGCGACGGCCGAGGAGGCTGCCGACCTGATCGAACGACATCTGGGAAGCAGCCTCGGCATCGACGCCGCACGGATCCAGCGCCTGACCGACGCCTACAACCTGGCGGTCCGGGCAGCCGGTGCATGGCGTCCGGCGGTCTTGGACAGCGACATGCTCTATTTCACCGCGACACGCGACCGGCGATCCGACGTCGCGGGTCACGAGGGATGGGCGCGGGTGGTCCGCGGGCAGGTGTCGAGCTTCGACATCGACGCAGCCCACCTCGAGATGACCCAACCAGGTGCGATCGCCGAGATCGCCCGGATTCTCAACGCGCGACTGGATCAATGACCGTGTGAGGTCCGCCCACACGCTCCGGTTGCGAGACCGACCTGGTCGCCTGCTATCTTGAACGTTGTTCAATTGTGTAGCGAAGGATGTCTGCCGTGCCCGAAGTCGAGAAATCCCCGAAGTGGGCAGCCACCTTCACCGCACGGGACATGGCGCAGATCGCGGTGTTCGCCGCCCTGATCGCCGCGCTCGGCCTGCCCGGCGCGATCACCGTCGGGTTCAGCGGGGTACCGATCACGCTGCAGACGCTCGGGGTGATCCTCACCGGCGCGATCCTGGGCGCGCGTAAGGGCACGGCCGCGGTGGCGGTGTTCATCGCACTGACCATGATCGGGCTGCCGCTGCTGTCCGGCGGCCGCACCGGACTCACCGCCCTGGCCTCGCCGACGGCGGGTTACCTGATCGGCTGGATTCCGGCGACGCTGGTCATCGGTCTGTTGACCGCCATGATCCTGCCGAAGTATCCGATCGTGTTCGGTCTGCTGATCAACGCACTCGGCGGCATCGTGATCATCTACCTGTTCGGCACCGCGGGACTGCTGGTGCGCACCGATCTCAGCCCGTGGGCGGCGGTGTCGACCAACTTCGCGTTCATCCCGGGTGACCTCGCCAAGGTCGTGATCGCCACGGTCGTCGCCAAGGGCGTGCATCGCGCGTATCCCGGGCTGATCCGTGGCTGATCGCCGCGCGTCGTGAGCGAGATCGTCGTCGACGCGGTGGGGCATCGTTTCGGTGACCGGACCGTGCTGCGTGAGATAAATCTGCGGATCACCGAACGCCGGGTCGGCTTCATCGGCGCCAACGGCTCGGGCAAATCGACGCTGGCCCGCATGCTCAACGGACTGCTGAAGCCGACCGCGGGCACCGTCACCGTCGACGGGCTCGACGTCGCCCGCAAGGGCGCGCAGGTGCGGCGCAAGGTCGGCTTCGTGTTCACCGACCCCGATACCCAGATCGTGATGCCGACAGTCGCCGAGGACCTCGCGTTCTCGCTGCGCCGCAGCGGCCTGAGCAAGACCGATATCGCCGCCCGGGTACAGCGGATGCTCGACCGATTCGGCCTCGCCGCGCACACCGACCACCCGGCGCACCTGCTCTCCGGTGGACAGAAACAGCTGCTGGCCATCGGTTCCGCACTGATTCGCGAGCCCGAGGTGATCGTGGCCGACGAACCGACCACGCTGCTCGATCTACGCAATGCCCGACGGGTCTCGCAGGCGCTGAACTCCCTCGACCAGCAGGTGATCGTGGTGACCCACCAGCTCGGACTGCTCGACGGGTTCGATCGAGTCGTGGTGCTGGACAACGGTTGCGTCGTTTTCGACGGCGCACCGCCGGCGGCGATCGACGCGTATCGGCACCTGATCGAATGATCGGCCTGTACTGCCCCGGCGACTCGCCGCTGCACCGGATGCCGGCGGGGGTGAAGCTGGCGCTGTTGCTGGTCTCGATCCTCGCGATGACGGTGTTCGTCCGCGGTCCACTCGCTGTGCTGGTCGCCGTGGCGCTGGTGGCCTGTCTGTTCGCGCTCGCCCGCGTCTCCTGGCGGGTGGCCTTCGCCCAGGTGCGCCCGGTGCTGTGGATGACCGCGATCATCGGGGTGTTCCAGCTGCTCACCACCTCGCCGGCGCGGGCCGTGGTGGTGTGCGGGGTGTTGCTCGTGTCGGTGGCCCTCGCGGCGCTGGTCACGGTGACCACGCGGGTGAGCGCCATGCTCGATGCGCTCACCCGTGCGCTCGGCCCGCTGCGCCGCGTCGGAGTGAATCCGGAGCGGGTGAGCCTGCTTCTGGCATTGGCCATCCGGTGTGTTCCGTTGCTGGCGCAGATCGTCCACGATGTCGGCGAGGCTCGGCGAGCCCGCGGGGTGTCGTGGTCGGCGACCGCACTGGTTACGCCCGTGCTGGTACGGGCATTGCGCACCGCCGACGCGATGGGCGAAGCCCTCGCCGCACGCGGTGTCGACGACGACTGAGATCGGCGTGGACCGCGCGATGCGAACAGGACACCAGCCGCCTTCCGCGTAGCGCGCGTACGCGCACCTTGCTATTCCTAGACGACCGCTCGTATAGTTCTGCGCATGGCACGACCACGGCGCAGCGACGACACGAGAGCGCTTCTCATCGAGGAGGGCGCGGCCGATCTGCTGTCCAACGGCTATCACGGCACCGGCATCAAGCAGGTGCTCGACAAGGTCGGGGTGCCGAAAGGCTCGTTCTACAACTACTTCGACAGCAAAGAGACGTTCGCTCGAGCGGTGATCGAGCATCATTCACTGTGCATCCAGCGCAACCTCGCCGACGCCTTCGGCGCCACCGCCGATCCCCTCGGTGGCGTGCGCGTCTTCTTCGCGCGGCAGACCGCCGAATTCGTGCGCACCGACTTCACCGGCGGCTGCCTGCTCGCGAACCTCGCGGCCGAGCTCGAAGGTAGTGACGTGCTGCGGGAAGAACTGTCGAGTGCCTGGGTGGCCTGGCGTGACAGTGTCGCGGCCGCGTTGCGCGCCGCGCAGGCCGACGGCTCGGTGCGCGGCGATATCGACGCGGTCGACCTCGCCGACCTGCTCCTCGAATCGTGGGAGGGCGCCGTGATCCGGATGAAGCTGCAGCGCACCGTCGAGCCGCTGCACAAGTGCCTGAACCGTCTGCTGGACGACTACTTCCGGCCCTGATCAGGGTCGGGCGGACCGGCTGGTTGCTGCGTGTCTATTCTAAGACGACCGGTCGTATCAAATGAAAGGGAAGACACCATGTCGACCATCAAAACGGCCATCGTGACCGGATCCTCCAGTGGGATCGGGCGCGACATCGCTCGTGCCTTCGTCCAGCGCGGCGACAATGTCGTGCTCAACGGGCGTGATGCCGCGAAGCTCGCGGCGGTGGCCCAGGAGTTGGGCGCGCCCGAGCGCACGGCGGTCGTCGTCGGCGATATCGGCTCGCCCGCAACGGGTTCGGCGCTGGTCGCGGCCGCGGTCGAGCGATTCGGTGGGGTGGATGTGCTGGTCAACAACGCGGGCACGTTCGCGGCGAAGCCGTTCACCGAGGTCACCGCCGACGAGTTGACCGGCTACCTCGACGGCAACCTGAAAGGCACCTACTTCACCACGCAGGCCGTGGTCCGGCGGCTTCGTGAGCAGGGTGCGGGCGGCAGCATCGTCAATATCGGCACCGTGCTGGTCACGCACGCGATCGCCGATATCCCCGCCTCCGCGCCGTTGGCCAGCAAGGGCGCGATCCACGCCTTGACCACAAGTTTGGCGGCCGAACTGGCAGTCGACCGTATTCGCGTCAACGCCGTCGCCCCCGGCTTCGTGCGCACGCCGCTGCTGGCGAGCGGTAACGAGGCTGTCTTCGGCGGGTTCGCCCTCCTCGACCGTCTCGGCGACGTCACCGAAACCACCGCGGCCGTGCTGTACCTCGCCGACGCCGAGTTCGTCACCGGCCACATCCTGCCCGTCGACGGCGGCTTCATTTCCGGCCGAGCGGCCTGAGTCGGCGAAAAGACCTACTACACAACGGATTCGGGTGCGCAGCGCCCCGAATGCCGGTCATCCTGTGAGAGCTGCACCCATCGAAAGGACACGCTCATGCCGTACGTGAACATCAAGGTCACCGACGAAAATGTCACCACGGAACAGAAGTCGCAGCTCATCAAGGGCGTCACCGATCTGCTCTTCGAGGTACTCGGCAAGGCCCCCGACAGCACCTACGTCGTGATCGATGAAGTGCCGCTGACGGATTGGGGCGTCGGTGGCGTGAACGTCGCCGAGTATCGCGCCCGTCGAGCCGCCACGGAGTGAGTCATCGGTACCGGGCCGGGCGGTGCCCCGGCTCGGTACCCTCACCGGGCGAGAGCGCGGGGCCGACTCACAGTGGACCGTCGAACTCGATCGAGGCATCCAGGGCGAACCAGCCCATGGACGTCAGTGTCGCACCGCGCTTGTAGTAGCTGGGTCCCAGCCACAGACCCGGCTCGATCTCGCGCAACTCGTCGTAGATCCGGTGGGCGGGACCGGGCTTTCCGGCCCGGAGATCGTCGTAGTCCAATCGCACGGCCGCACGTCCGTCGACCGAGGATGCGCCGACCATTGCCACGAAGTTGAGCGCGCGCATGCCGCCGAGCAGGCGGAAGATGTTGTGCCCGAATGCCATCCCGCCGTCCACGTGACGAAAGGACTTGCCCACCCAGAAGTAGGTGGGACGGTCCATCAGTGGTCCGAGCAACCGGGAGCCGGTCGCGGGAAAAGACCGCATCACCAGATCGCCGGTCAGCCGGCCGAAATCTGATGCTGTCGTCTCCGGCGCCGCGGTGAACAGCTCCGTGAACGCGGCGATACCCGCCGTGGACAGGGCATCGAGGCGCGGGCGTCGGTCAGATGGCCGGTGGACCGGCATCAGACCGTTCGCGGACAACGGTGTCGGCTTCATGGGCGGACTCGATTCTGTCGAAACTCGGTCCTCGCATGGTGCCAAGCCGCGGCGCGCTCCGGTGCGGTTTCGCCGGACCCAGGACAGCGGGCCGGGACGCATCACACGTCCCGGCCCGCTGTCGGTGCGGATTCCCTACCGGTCGCGCAGGGCGTACGGCTCGACCGCGCCGCGCTCCAGAGCCCGCGCGTCGATGGTCTCGGCGCGGTAGGGGAGCAGGGCGAGACGGTCGCGCATGCCGCGGACCGGGTCGTCGATCTTCTCGTTCAGGCCGAACAGGAAGGTCCACTCGTGCTCGTCGCTGCCGTAGGGGACCACGGTGGCGAACTGCTCGTGGAAACGACCCCACGAACGCTTCAGCGTCTCGTTGCGCCACATGGTCGCGCAACCGGCCTGCGCCGACAGCACGCCGCCGGGAGCGAGCAGTGCCTTACATCGGGACAGGAACTCCGACTCGTAGAGGCGGTTGTGCTGGGCGTCCTCGACACGCTCGTCGGGCAGATCGATGACGATCACGTCGTAGCGGGTGCCCGCCGCCTGCGCGTTCGCCAGGAAGTCCCAGCCGTCGGCGTAGTGCACATGGACCGGGCCCTCGTGCCGCACCGCGGCGGCGAGCTCGTCGGTGGTGTAGCCGTAGGGCAGGTGCTCGGCACACAGCTCCACTTCGCGCTGATCGATGTCGACATGGTCGACCAGGGTCGCCCCGGCCGCCACCGACATCTGCGAGGCCACACCCTCACCGGAACCGATGATCAGCACCCGGTCGAGCTTCTCCGCCAGCACGAACGCCGGGACCATCATGGCCTCGTGGTAGGTGACCTGGGAGAACTCGGTGGACTGGCGATCATCGTCGGAGAACAGGGAGATCCCCTGATCGGTCCGCGCGATCACCATGTGCTGGAACGGGGTGTTCGTATCCACGATCACCTCGTGCAGATCCCAGATCCGGGTCAGGCCGTCGCCCACCGGTTCGTAGATCTTCTCGGCGCCGTGGCCACGCTGGACCGTCTGCATCCGAACTGTGGTGGGGGACAACTTGTCTCGGAGCAACTCGACGGCTTTCGTCGCGCCCGCACCGATGCTGCCGCAGGTGAAGACGTCGACGAAGATGTCGCCGGACTCCGGATAAGTGTGAATCGAGGCGTGAGACTCCGACAACAGCGCGAGGACGGTCACCCCCTGCGGATCGAACTTTTTGTGAACGACTTCGCAGATGGTGACGCCCGCCGCGATCAGAGACTCACGCAACGCCGATTCGAGTCGTTCGAGATCGTCACACAGGGCTGTGTCGACGCCACCGAACTCGGCCAGCACGTGCCAACCGGTGAATTCCGCCGTCATGGGCAAACTCACTCTCGCTCAGCGCCCGAGACATGAACGGTCAAGGGCGGAAAACCATTGAAGGACACCGACGAATAACTCGCGGTATAGGCGCCGGTGTGCAGGATCTGAATCCGGTCACCGGCTCGCAACGTGGTCGGCAGAAGGACCTTCGTGCGTTGATACAGTACATCGTCGCCGTCGCAGGTCGGACCCGCGACCACCGCCTCCGACACCGGATCGCCGTCGCGATCGGTGACGAAACGGTAAGCGATGTACTCGTTCTCGGTCTCGGCCATACCGTTGTATCGGCCGATGTCGAGATACACCCAGCGCCGGCCATCCGGCGCGAATCGCACGCCGACGACCTCGGCGTGCACGGTGCCCGCGTTACCCACCAGCGCACGGCCGGGTTCCACGATCAGGCCGATGGCCGCGGGCAGGAACTCGGCGGCGGCACCGGAGATGGCGGCCGCGATCGCGTCGAGTTCGGGGGCGGCGTCGACGTAGGAGATCGGCAGACCGCCGCCTACATTGACCGCCGTGACGTGAATGTCCTTGTCCGCCAACGCCGTGACGATCGCACCCGCCTGCTCGATGCCGATCCGCCATGCGGCGGGGTCGAGCTGCTGGGAGCCGACGTGGAAATAGGGGCCGCCGACCCGTAGGCCCAGGTCCCGGGCGCGCACCAGCAGCCGCAGGGCTTCGGCGGGCGCGCACCCGAACTTGGTGCCGAACGGGGTCCGTGATTCGGGGGCCGAGGACAGGAACCGGCACTCGACCTCGGAGCCGGGCGCGTGCTCGGCGATGCGGTCGAGGTCGTCCTCGGTGTCGAAGGCGTAGCGGCGCACCCCGAGGGCGAAGGCGCGCGCGATATGGGCGCTCTTCTTGATCGGGTTGCCGTAGCAGAGCCGCTCGGGCGCGACACCGAGGTCGAGGCACTGGTCGATCTCGCCGATGCTGGCGACGTCGAATTCGGCGCCCTCGTCGTCGAGCAGGGTGATCAGTTCCGCCACCGGCGCCGCCTTGACCGCGTACCGGATCCGGGTGCCGACAGCGACGGCGGCGTCGAGGGTTCGGTAGTTGGCACGTACCCGCTCGGGGTCGATGACAAGGTACGGGGATTCGGGCACAGGTGAACTTTCGGTCGGCAGCCGGGAGAGACTATCAGCGGCGCCTACCCAACAACGAATCCGTCAAACATTCGTCATATTCGTCATAGGCAACTGGTATTACTCATCCCGCCGTGACTGTGACCTCGTCGAACACCACCTCGCCCGCGGCATCGGATTCCTCGAGATCCACGATCGCCGTGACCGCCCAGCCGTGATCACCCGCGGGGTCGTCGATCACCTGGCGGACATGCCAGAAACCGGGCCGCTGCTCGATCCCGAACAGTTGTGGGCCGCGCGCGTCGGGGCCGGTGCCGATCGTGGCGTACTCGTCGAAATAGGGGGCGAAGTCCTCGGCCCACTCGGGGCCGGTGCCGAGTTGGTCGAGTTCGTACCAGCGGTGTCGCGACGCCAGCTCCACCCGGCGGAACATGGCGTTGCGCACCATGATCCGGAAGGCGCGTTCGTTGGCGGTGATCGGGCGCACCGTTTCGGCGCCGAACGCTATCTGCTGGGCGTCGTTCTCGGCGCCGGGGTTGGTGAGCTGTTCCCACTCGTCGAGCAGGCTCGAGTCGACCTGGCGGATGAGCTCGCCGAGCCATTCGGTGAGGTCGTCGAGATCCTCGGTGCGGGCGGCGTCGGGCACGGTGCGGCGCAAGGCGCGGTAGGCGTCGGCGAGGTAGCGCAGCACGACGCCTTCGGAGCGGGTCAGTTCGTAGTGCGAGATCAGTTCGGCGAAGGTCATCGCACGTTCGATCATGTCGCGCACCACCGACTTCGGTGACGGCGCGAATTCCGACACCCAGGGGTGGCCGGCTCGGTAGGTCTCGAACATCGGATCGATCAGCTCGGCCAGGGGTTTGGGCCAGGTGACTTCCTCCAGGAGCTCCATCCGCTCCTCGTATTCGATACCGTCGGCCTTCATCTCGTTGACGGCGACACCACGGGCCTTGTGCTGCTGGGCCATCAGCAGCTGGCGCGGGTCCTCGAGGGTCGCCTCGATCAGCGAGACGACGTCGAGTGTGTAGGTGGGACTGTCGCGATCGAGCAGGTCGAACGCGGCCAGCGCGAACGGTGACAGTGGTTGGTCCAGCGCGAAATCGCGTTGCAGGTCGACGGTGAGCCGCGCCATCCTGCCCTTCGCGTCGGGCTCGGACAGTTGTTGCACCACACCGGCATCGCGCAGTGACCGGTACAGGCGCAGGGCTCGCAGGATGTGCTTGCGTTGCGCGGGACGCGGCTCGTGGTTGTCCTCGAGCAGGTGACGCATCGCGTAGAAGCAGTTGCCCGGGCGGGCGATCACATTGAGCAACATCGAGTTGGTCACCGCGAAGCGTGACACCATCGGCTCGGGCGGGGCGGCGATCAGCCGGTCGAAGGTCTCCTCGCTCCACGAGACGAAACCCTCCGGCGGCTTGCGCCGCACCACTTTTCGCTGCTTCTTCGGGTCGTCACCCGCCTTGGCGATGAGGCGGGTGTTCTCGACCTCGTGCTCGGGGGCCTGCACCACCACGGTGCCCATCGTGTCGTAGCCCGCGCGACCCGCGCGCCCGGCGATCTGATGGAACTCACGCGCTTTGAGCCTGCGGGTGCGCACACCGTCGTACTTGGTGAGACCGGTGAGCAACACGGTACGGATCGGGACGTTGATGCCGACGCCGAGGGTATCGGTGCCGCACACCACTTTCAGCAGCCCGTCCTGAGCGAGCTTCTCCACGAGGCGGCGATATTTGGGCAGCATCCCCGCGTGGTGCACACCGATGCCGTGACGGATCAGCCGCGACAGCGTCTTGCCGAAGCCCGAGGCGAACCGGAACTCGCCGATGGCGGCGGCGATCGCGTCCTTCTCGGCACGGGAGGCGAAGTTCACGCTCGTCAGCGCCTGCGCGCGTTCGAGCGCGGCGGCCTGGGTGAAGTGCACGACGTAGACCGGCGCCTGGTGGGTGGTCACCAGCTCTTCGAGAGTCTCGGTGATCGGGGTGCGCACATACGAGAACGTCAGTGGGACAGGACGTTCGGTGCCCGCGACCACCGTGGTGGAGCGGCCGGTGCGCGCCTCGAGATCGGCGGCGAAGAAGTCCACTTCGCCCAATGTCGCCGACATCAGCAGGAATTGGGCGCGGGGGAGTTCGATGATCGGCACCTGCCACGCCCAGCCGCGGTCCGGGTCGGCGTAGAAATGGAACTCGTCCATCACGATCTGCCCGACCTCGGCTGCCGCGCCCTCGCGTAACGCCAGGTTCGCCAGGATCTCCGCCGTGGCGCAGATGATCGGGGCGTCGGCGTTGACCGCCGCGTCACCGGTCACCATGCCCACGTTCTCCGCGCCGAACACCTCACACAGCGCGAAGAACTTCTCGCTGACCAGCGCCTTGATCGGTGCGGTGTAGTAGCTGCGCTGCCCGTTGGCCATGGCGAACAGGTGCGCGCCGACCGCTACCAGAGACTTTCCGGAGCCGGTCGGCGTCGCCAGGATGACATTGGACCCCGACGCCAACTCCATCAGCGCCTCGTCCTGCGCTGGATACAGGGTTGTGCCCTGCTCGGCAGCCCACGCCGCGAACGACTCGTAGAGCGCGTCGGCGTCGGTCCCGGGAATTTCCAGTAGGTCGGTCAGATCCACTCCGACCACCCTAGTGGGTGTGGGGGTCAGTCTTTACCTTCGCCGGAGGTGTCGTCGTAACCACCCTGCTCGGCCAGGAAGCGCTCGAACTCCGCCCCTAGCTCCTCGCCACTGGGCAGTTCACCGTCGGCGGCCAGCAGGCTGGACTGGCGTTCCTGGGCGGTGACGAAGCTGTCGTACTGGCGTTCCAGCGCTGTGACGACCGTCTCCACCTCCTCGTTGCCCGCGATGTGCTCGGCGACCTGCTCGCGCACGCGCGCGGCCGCCTCACCCAGCGCCGAGAGCGGCAGATCCAGGCCCGCGTTGTCGGCGAAGTTCTCCAGCAGCGTCTGCGCGGCCTCGGGGTAATCGGTCTGGGCCAGGTAGTGCGGCACGTGCACCGAGAATCCGAGCGATTCGTGGCCGTGCTGCGCCATCCGGTACTCGAGCAGCGACGACGCGCTGCCCGGCACCTGCAACTCGCCCGGCCAGCGCTGGTGCTCGCCGATGAGCGAACGATCCGAGGAGTGCGCGGTGACACCGAGCGGACGGGTGTGCGGGATCGCCATCGGAATCGCCGACAGGCCGATCGTGCGGCGCACGCCGAGCTGTTCGGCCAGCAGCCGCACCGCAGTGGTGAACTTCTCCCAGCGCAAGTCCGGTTCCAGGCCCGAGAGCAGCAGGAACGGGGTGCCCGCGGTGTCGCGCAACGCCCACAGGTTCAGTTCCGGTTCCGCGTAGTCGGCGAAATGATCGGTCTTGAACGTCATCAGCGGGCGGCGCGACCGGTAATCGAGCAACTCGTCGACATCGAACGACGCGACCAGCTCCGATTCGAGGCTCTCGCGCAGATGGGTCGTCGCCAGACGCACGGCGTGCCCGGCGTCGGTGAAACCTTCCAGACCGTGCACCAGCACGGGGCCCGCACCGTCGTCCGAGGACAACTGCGGCGCCGGAAACTCCAGTTCGTACATATGCGACTGGTCATCCATCGCGTTTCTCCTTCCTGCGCGGTCCACCATCGCTCGCGGGGTGGGGAAGCGGATCTCCATTGTCCCCCACGCGAGCAGTGCCATCACACACGGCCGGGGACGGCTCGTCCTGTTAGGCAACAGCATGGACACCTCGCGCATTCCCGCCCGGCGCGGGGGACCGGGGTGTGCCGCGCCGCCGCCCGGCGTGGCGCGACCGGGCCGATCGAGGCGGTGGGGCACAGTGGACGGTGTGAACGTGGCGCAGGAGACACCGATCCGCGCGGGTGATCCGGGCCTGCGCCGCTGGTGGCTGGGGTTGGTGGCCGTGTCTTTCGCGCTCACCGGGTGTGCGCAGAGCGTCAGCGGGACACCGGTCGCCGAGAGCGCGGTATCGGTGCGGCAGATCGATGGTTCGCTGGCCGAGCTGCTGCCCGCGCCGTCGCAGTTTCCGGCCCGGTATCCGGCGGTCGTGCTGCCCGCGCAGGCGGCGACGGCGGCCGCGGCCGATCTCGACGGAGTGGGGGCGGGCGCGACCGTCACTCCGGCGAAATGCACACCGGTCGAGGCAGAGCCCGGCGGGGAGCCCGCGGCGGTGGCGGTCGGGACCGATGACGCGAGCCGGGCCACCCTGACCGTCGAGTTGTCGCGGAGCGCCGAACCGGTGTCGTCGCTGCGCGATCGACTCGGTGAGTGCGGGCTGATCCAGGTTCGGCGGGCGGGTGCGGGGTCCACCGTCACGACCGCGCTCGACCGGACCGCGCCGACCGGTACCGACGACGCGATAGCGTTGCGGCGCACCGTGGTTCCCGAAGTCGGCGGTGCGGGGCTGACGCAGACGATGCAGACCTCGATCGGGCAGATCGGCGACGTGCGCATCACGGTGACGTCGATGACCTTCGGTGCGGGACAACCGGATACGGCCGCAGTGGACGAGATGTTCGCCACCACCGCCGCCGCCGTACGCGGTAGCTGAAGCGCCTACCACCAGGCAGTGACAGGTTCGCCCGCCGCGCATGGCCGGGAGCGGGATCGGTCCACAGCTTCGGCACTACACACAGGGCGGATGAAAGCCCAGGTCGGTGCACCCGATGTGGGGGAGCCGGCGGGCACCGTGGAGCCATGACGCCTTCGACGAACCCCACCCGCCGGGTCAAGCGCTCCGGACCGTTTCCCCGCGCACTCGGCTGCGCCGAATCCACTCCCCGCTATCCCGGCGGGCTGCCGCGCCCACCGCTGCGGGTCGACGAACCCGGTGAGCTGATCGCCGCCCTGCCCGCGATGCTCGGCTTCGTCCCCGAACGGTCCCTCGTCGTCGCCGTGCTGCACGAGGTGGCGGGCGGTGCGGCCGAGGCGATCGAGGCGGTGGTGCGCTTCGACCTCGACGTGGCCACCGACATCCGGCTGCTCGACCAGTTCACCGCCTGCCTGGCATCGATCTGCCTGCGCGAAGAGGCGACCGGGGTGCTCGCCGTCTTCGTCGAGGACCGTGCCGAGTTCGAGAGCGAGGAGGTCCTGCGCGCGGCCGAATTGATCGACGTACTGGCCGAGGACGGGATCGCGGTCCGCGGCGCCTGGTCGGTTCCCGCGATCGCGGCGGGCGAACGCTACCGCAGTGTGTTCGGCCTGGTCGGGACCGGCCTGGTCGCCGATCCGTCGTCCTCGATCGTGGCCGTGTCACATGTGCTGGAAGGCAAGCAGATTCGTGGCTCGCGTCAGGAGATGACGGCGCTGATGGTTCCCGACGAGCTGCTGAGCGCGCGCGTGCGCGCTCAGCTCGGGCCCGCGGACGCGCGCTACCGGGGTGGGCTGGCGGCGGCGACGCGCGCCGGTAACGCCCTGGCCTACCAGCGGCGGGCACTGGAATGGGTGCTGTGGCAGATCGCCGACACCGCGTCCGGCGCACCGCGTGCCGCACGCGAACTCGCGCGACTGGCCGCGACCCTGCGCGACCGGCCGATCCGCGACGCCGTGTACGGCCTCGCGGCCGGCGATCACGCCGAGGCCGCCGAGCGGCTGTGGGCGCAGTTGGCCAGGGCGACACCCGGTACCGACCGCGCCGAAGCAGCGTCGCTGCTCGGCTTCAGTGCCTACCTGCGCGGCGACGGACCGTTCGCCGGCGTCGCGATCGGCGCCGCCGTCGAGGCCGACGCCGAGCACGCGATGGCGGTGCTGCTGGAGACCTCGCTACAGACCGGGCTGCGGCCCGAACGGCTGCGCAGACTCGCGCTGTGTGGTCACCAGATCGCCGCCGATCTCGGGGTCGACATCGGCCCGATCACCCGGTGAGGCAGGCAGGTCAACGAGCGCTGTGGGCCTTCGTGCCGAGGGAACGCAGGAAATCCCAGGCGTCGGAGACGATCTCGTCGAGGTCGTTGTGCTCGGGTCGCCAGCCCAGTTCGGCGACCGCGCGGTCACTGGAGGCGATCAATACGGCCGGGTCACCCGCGCGGCGCGGCGCGTCGATCGTCTCGATCGGCAGACCGGTGACCCGCTCGCACGCCGAGATCACTTCGCGCACCGAGAAACCCGTGCCCGAACCCAGGTTGCAGATCCGGTGCGTGCCCGGCTGCGACGACGACAGCGCGAGCAGATGCGCCTGCGCCAGGTCGCGGATGTGGATGTAGTCACGCACGCACGTACCGTCCGGCGTCGGCCAGTCGGTGCCGTACACCGAAATGGCCTTGCGATGACCCACCGCCACCTGCAAGACGAGGGGGATCAGATGCGTTTCCACCACCCGGTTCTCGCCGAGCCCGGCATAGGCGCCCGCCACGTTGAAATAGCGCAGGCTGGTCGCGGCCAGATCGTGCGCCACCGCGTAGGAGGTGATGGCGTGATCGATGGCCAGCTTGCTGGCGCCGTAGGGATTGGTGGGGCGCGTGGGCGAGGCCTCGGTGATCGGGACCTGCTCGGGCTCGCCGTACACCGCGGCGGTGGAGGAGAACACCAGGCGGGGGGTTCCGGTCTCACGGATCGCCTCGAGCAGCGTCAGCGTTTTCACGACGTTGCCGTGCCAGTACTTCTCCGGCTGCTCCACCGACTCGCCGACCAGCGACTGCGCCGCGAAATGCAGAACACCGTCGAAGGATTCGGCACGCAGCAGATCGGGGGCGGCGACAGCGATATCACCGTCGACGAACCGGGCACCGGCCGGCACACCGTCGGCGTTACC
The DNA here is from genome assembly GCF_053590715.1 of Nocardia sp. NPDC003183. NCBI lineage: Bacteria > Bacillati > Actinomycetota > Actinomycetes > Mycobacteriales > Nocardiaceae > Nocardia > Nocardia sp. NPDC003183. The sequence continues at coordinate 211,620 of NZ_JBSFTG010000005.1, read as the reverse complement.
GGTCGAGAGGTCATCGACCACGACCACCTCGTGGCCCTCTTCGAGCAGCACGGCGGCGCAACCGCCACCCACGTAGCCGGCGCCGCCGGTGACAAGAAGTTTCACGAATCAGACCAGCCTCACCTGGACGGCATGCGCCATCTCTTCGGACAGTTCGAAACCGTTGTGGCCCGGCACCGTGATCAGCACCGCACCCGGCTTGGTCTCCACGGTAACGCGTGCGTCGGGCACCACGCCCGCCTCACGCAACCGCCCGATGACCTCCGGGTCGGTCTGGATGTGCTCGGCCAGCCTGCGCACGACCACCGCGTGCAGCGCGCCGTTGGGCAGATCGGAGAGCCGGATCAGCTTCTCCTCGGCGGCGGACACGTCGCCGAGGCCGAGTTCGTCCAGACCCGGGATGGGGTTGCCGTAGGGCGAGGTGGTCGGGTGGTTGAGCACCTCGATCAGGCGCCGCTCCACCTCCTCGCTCATCACGTGTTCCCAGCGACACGCCTCGGCATGGACGTTCTCCCAGTCCAGACCGATGATGTCGACCAGCAACCGCTCGGCGAGCCGGTGCTTGCGCATCACCGAGACGGCCATGGAACGGCCCTTGTCGGTGAGCTCGAGATGGCGGTCGCCCGCGACGAGCAACAGGCCGTCGCGCTCCATCCGCGCGACCGTCTGGCTCACCGTCGGACCACTCTGCTCGAGGCGTTCGGCGATGCGTGCCCGCAACGGCACCACGCCCTCTTCCTCGAGGTCGTAGATGGTACGGAGATACATCTCCGTGGTGTCGACCAGATCCTTCACCTGATACCCCTTCGTCAGCACGAATTCTACCCACGCGCGAACGCCGGTCCGCCCGTCGGACCAGCGGCCCTATTTCTACTGCATGTCAACGCCGCACGGGGGCTGCTGCTTCCGGCTAGCGTGGCGACCATGGTCACGTCGCCGCGCAGCGAAACCAGTGGGACCGTCGTGTGGACCGAGCGATTCCTCGGCTACACCTGGAGTCCGGAGCATCCGATGAAGCCGGCGCGCCTGCAATACACCATGTCGCTGGCCGAAAGCCTAGGTCTTCTCGATGGTGTCGAGCCGTTGGCACCCGACGCGGCCACCCAGGCCGATCTGATGCGGGTCCACAGCAGCTCCTACATCGAGGCGGTGCGCCGGGCCGGACAGGGCCCGCCGACGCCCGAGGACGTCCTCTACGGGCTCGGAACCGCCGATAATCCGGTGTTCCCGAAGATGCACGAGGCGGCGTCGGTGATCGTCGGCGGCACTCTCGCCGCCGCCAGGGAGATCGCGGCGGGCCGTACCCGGCGGGCTGTGAGCATCGGCGGTGGAATGCACCACGCCATGCCGGATTCGGCGGCGGGGTTCTGCGTCTACAACGACGCCGCGATCGCCATCTCATGGCTGCTCGACCACGGCTTCGACCGCATCGCCTACCTCGATGTCGACGTCCACCACGGCGACGGTGTGCAACGCGCGTTCTACGCCGATCCGCGGGTGCTCACGGTGTCGATACACCAGCATCCGGCGACGTTGTGGCCCAATACCGGCTGGCCCGAAGAGACCGGGGTCGGGGCGGCCGAAGGTACCTCGATCAATCTGCCGCTCCTGCCGGGCACCCGGGACGCGCAGTGGCTGAGGGGATTTCACGCGGTGGCGCCCGGTGCGGTCGCCGCGTTCCGGCCGCAGATCATCATCAGCCAGTGCGGTGTCGACACCCACCGCGAAGATCCGCTGGCCGATCTGGAGCTCACCGTCGACGGTCAGCGCGCGGCCTTCCTCGCGATGCGCGACCTCGCCGACGAATACGCCGAAGGGCGGTGGCTGGCCATCGGCGGTGGCGGATACGGCGTGGTGCGGGTGGTGCCGCGCGCCTGGACCCACCTGCTCGCCGCGGCACTGGACAGGCCGCTCGCCCCCGAAACGCCGGTGCCCGCCGACTGGATCGACCAGGTGCGGGCCTCCGCGCCACGTGTGCAACCACCGACGACCATGGGTGACGGCGGCGACACCGCCTATCGGGCCTGGGACGGTCCCGGCGGCACACCCGAGATCGGCGACGCGGGCCAGATCCGCGCGCAGCGCGCGGTCGACACCGCGATCACGGCCACCCGGCGGGCGAGTTTCGGCCTGCTCGGGCTCGATCCGGAGGATCCTCGTGACTGAGCCACTGCTACCCGATACCGCCGACACGCCCGCGAATCCGCCTGCCCCGCCTCAACATTGGTACGGCGATGTGCTCGCCGCCGACGGTGGCGTGGTCCGGGTGCGCCCGATCGTGCCCGCCGATGCCGACGCGCTCGCGGCCTTTCACACCGGCCTGTCCGATCGCACCCGGTATCTGCGCTACTTCGGTCCGTACCCGCAGATCTCGCCGAAGGACATGTACCGCACCACCCACGTCGACTACCGCGATCGGGTCGGTCTCGTCGCGGTGCTCGGCACGGCGATCATCGGCGTGGCCCGCTACGAACTGCTCGCCCGGCCGGGCCCACGCGCGGCCGAGGTGGCGTTCGTGGTCGCCGACGAGCACCAGGGGCGTGGGCTCGGCTCGGTGTTGCTCGAACACCTCGCCGGTGCCGCCGCCGAGAACGAGGTGATCGCCTTCGTCGCCGAGGTGCTGGCCGAGAACGAGGCCATGATCACGGTCTTCCGTGAGGCCGGCTACCAACTGCAGCGCAGTCGTGACGGTTCCGAGGTACACCTCGAATTCGCCATCGACCCCACCGAAGCGCTGCGCACCGTGCGGGATTCGCGGGAGGCGGCCTCGGAAGCACGCAGTGTCGGCAATCTGCTCGCGCCCGGTTCGGTCGCGGTGATCGGCGCGTCACCGGAACAGACCCGGGTCGGCGGCGCGGTATTCGCGAATCTGCTGGCCGGCGGTTTCAGCGGACCCGTGTTCCCGGTAAATCTGCACCGGCGCTCGGTCCGTGGCGTGCGCGCCTACGCCGCGGTGAGCGAGATCCCCGACGAGGTGGACCTGGCGGTGGTGGCGGTGCCACCCGCCGCGATCGGGGCGGTCCTCGACGATTGCATGGCCAAGGGGGTCAAGGGCCTTGTCGTGTTGACCGCCGGCTTCGGCGAGACCGGGGCATCTGGGCTGGCCGCCGAACACGACCTGGTCGCCGCGGCGCGCGGGCATGGGATGCGTGTGGTCGGACCCAGCGCGCTCGGCATCGCCAACACCGATCCCGCGGTCGGTCTCAACGCGACTTTGGCCCCGGTGCTACCCCAGCGCGGGCGAATCGGCTTCTTCTGCCAATCCGGCCCCCTCGGCGCGGCGATCCTCGGCGAGGCCGCGGCCCGCAACCTCGGTCTGTCGACGTTCGTCTCGGCGGGAAACCGGGCCGACGTCTCGGGCAACGACCTGCTCCAGTACTGGGACACCGCCGCTGACACCGAAGTGATCCTGCTGTATCTGGAGAGCTTCGGTAACCCACGCAAGTTCTCCCGGTTGGCACGCCGGGTGGCCCGCGGCAAACCGATCGTCGCGGTGAGCAGCGGCCGCCTCGCGGCCGGCGCCGACATGGACCGCATCGTGGTCCGCGACCTCTTCGGTCAGGCCGGGATCATCCAGGTCGACTCCATCTCCGAACTGTTCGACTGTGCCGCGCTGCTGGCCTGTCAGCCGCTACCGAAGGGCCCCCGGGTCGCGGTGGTCGGTAACAGCGCCGCGCTGAACTGGCTGGCCATCGACGCCGCCCGTAGCGAAGGGCTGCGGGTGCACCGGCCCGTCACCGCGGTCGACCGAGGTCCTGGAGCCCGGCCCACCGAACGCGGTGCGCAGGCCGCGCGGCCGCCGGAGCCGGACCTGCGCAGCGCTCGGCCGGACGAGCGCGCCGAGCGAGGCGCGGATCGTGCCGGGCGGACGGCGTGGGGATTGCGCGGCGCCCGGCGGGGAAGCCGGGGCCCGGCCGATGCCGGGACGACCGACCGGCCCGGGGACAGCACCGGGGCGCCGGACCGAAGCAGGGGCAGCGGACCGGCCGACGGGCCCCGGGACAACGTCGGGACGCCCGACCGAAGCAGGGACAGCGGACCGGCCGACCGGCCCCGGGACAACGCCGGGACGCCCGATCGGACGAGAGGTGGCGTAGGGCCGGCCGACCGGACCAGTGGTAGCGCCGGGTCGTCCCAGCGGATCGTGGGCAGTGCCGGGCCTGCTCACCGGACCGCGGACAGCGCCGGGCCGACCAGCCACACCGAGGGCGACCTCGGCCCGGCCGCACGGAGCGTGGACAGTGCGATCGTGGACGGGCCGGTGGATCTCGGCCCGGAGGCGACACCGGCCGACTTCCGGGAAGCGGTCCTGGCTGCGCTGCGTAGCGAGGAGGTCGACGCGGTGATCGTCGTGGTCGCCCCGCCCGTTCCGGTGCCGATGGAAGGCTTCGGAGACGCCTTGCGGGCGGCAGCCGCGGCGGCGCCGGGCAAGCCGGTGCTCACCACGTTCGTCGCGGAATCGGGCATTCCGCGACAGTTGGCGGTGCGTACCACCGCGGGCGCGCCGGCCCGCGGGTCCATCCCGTCCTATCCGGATCCCGAGCGAGCCGCGCGAGCCCTGGCCAGGGTGGATCGGTACGCGCGCTGGCGGGATCGGCCGATCTCGCCGGTGGTGCGCCCGCCAGGAATCGACACCGCGGCCGCGGCGGCGCTGGTGGAGGGCTGGCTCGCCGAGTCGGGCGGGCGGTGGCTCACCGACGAGGAGGCGGTGCGGCTACTCGGGTGCTACGGCATCGACGTGGTCGAGTTCCGGGCTGTGCGCGATGCCGAACAGGCGGTCGCCGCGGCTGAGGAACTCGGATATCCGGTCGCGGCGAAGGCCACGGGGGAGCTGTGGCGGCGCCGACCGGATCTGATCGGCGTGCGTCTGGATCTGTGGGGACCGGAGGCGGTCCGGCAGGCCTACACCGACCTGGTGGAGATCTGTGGCGATCCACTGCTGCACGTGCAGAAGATGGCGACCAAGGGTGTCGGCTGCGTGCTGCGCGTCACCGACGACCCCTCGTTCGGATCGGTCATCCAATTCGGCCTGTCCGGCATGATCATCGACCTGCTCGGCGACCGCGCCTACCGCGCCCTACCGCTGACCGAGGAGGAAGCGACAGCGCTCATCGACGCACCACGCGCGGCGCCATTGCTCTCGGACGGGCCGGGCAGAGTGGGGGTGGACAAAGCCGCGCTGGCCGCGCTGGCTCAACGCATCTCGGCCTTGTTCGACGACATCCCCCAGATGCGCGAACTCTCCTGCGACCCCGTCCTGGCCGCCTCGGCCTCGGCGGAGATCATCTACGCCCGAGCGCGCATCGGCCCGGAACCGAGCCGCTTCGACACCGGCCCCCGTCGGCTGGCCTGAACGATGGCCGATCGGTCCGGTGGAACGAACAACGCCGACCGGCTCGCGACCCGGAGGGGAGGGGTGCGCGGTCGCCGGTCGGCGTTTCGGCAGACGACCCCGCGGGGCCGTCGAGTTTTCGGATCAGCTGGCGTAGGCGCGCAAGCGGTCGGCGCGGTCGCCCTTGCGCAGCTTGGACATGACCTCGCGCTCGATCTGGCGGACCCGCTCGCGGGACAGGCCGAAGAGCTTGCCGATCTGGTCCAGGGTGCGCGGCTGGCCGTCATCGAGACCGAAGCGCAGGCGGATGACCTGCTGTTCGCGCTCGTCGAGGGTGGCCAGGACGCTGCGCACGTCGTGGTGCAGCAGGCCGGCGATGACGGCGCTCTCGGCGGAGGTGGCCTCGGAGTCCTCGATGAAGTCGCCGAGGGGAGCCTCCTCGTCGTTGCCGACGGGCATGTCCAGGCTCACCGGGTCGCGGCTGTGGTCGAGCAGATCGGCGATCTTCTCCACCGGGATGCCCGACTCGTTGGCGAGTTCGGCGTCGGTGGCCTCGCGGCCCAGCTGCTGATGCAGTTCACGCTTGATCCTGGCGAGCTTGTTCACCTGTTCGACCAGGTGCACGGGCAGCCGGATGGTGCGGCTCTGATCGGCCATGCCGCGGGTGATGGCCTGACGGATCCACCAGGTGGCGTAAGTGGAGAACTTGAAGCCCTTGGCGTAATCGAACTTCTCCATCGCGCGGATCAGTCCGAGGTTGCCCTCCTGGATCAGGTCCAGCAGCGGCATGCCGCGGCCCGTGTAGCGCTTGGCCAGGGATACGACCAGACGCAGGTTGGCCTCGAGCAGGTGCGAGCGGGCGGCAGAGCCCTCGCGAACCAGAATCGCCAGGTCACGCTTGCGAGCCGCCGTCAACCGCTTACTGGTTGACAGCAGGTTCTGGGCATACAGGCCCGCCTCGATGCGCTTGGCCAATTCGACCTCGTCGGCCGCCGTGAGCAGTGCCGTGCGTCCGATTCCGTTGAGGTACACGCGTACCAGATCGGCTGCGGGGCTCTGGGCGTCGATATCGGCCTCGCTGGGGCGCAAACGAGTGGTGGCGGGGCTTGTCATGACTTGCCTCCTGTCGGTGGTGTCTCACTCCGATCAACGGACCCGACTTAGAGAAAGTTCCCGATCCCGCGGTCGATAAACCGCTCTGAGCTGCTGGTTCCCACCCCAACGGCTGAGAAGTTCCTGAGAAGAGGGTCCTGGTCGGAACTCGCTGCCACCGCGGGGCGGCTCAGACGGGCCGCACCAGTCCGTGACGGACGAGTCCGGCGACCACACCGAGAGCCTGGGCGGCGAATTCCGGCGTGACCTGCTCTGCTCCGTCGGCGAGGGCGAGTAGTTCGATCAGTTCGTACAACGGCAGCCCGTCGGGCCGCATTCCCGCGACCAGCGCGACCGTCGACTCGTCGACCTCGTGCTGCCAGCGTGGTCCGTCGCCGCGATGCAGCCGGGCCACCTGCTCGGTCCAGCCGAACTCGCCGGGCAGATACACCCGCTCCAGCGCGGTCGCCGGGCTCGGCGCGAAACGGGATGCCCACGCGAGGCTTTCGTCGGAGGCCACCGCGCGCAACCACGCCGACCGCGCGAAATACCCGGCCACCTCGGTGCCGAGCGGGTCGTCGAAACCGTGGGTGAGGTCCTCGGCGAGGAGTTCGGTGGGGCCGTCGATCGCGCGCAGATAGACGAACCCGAACCCGACACCTTCGACATCGGCGGCCTCGAAGGCGTCGAGCCAGCGCGCCGCCTGTTCCTGGGCGGCCGGGTCGCGCGGGTCCAGGCCCGCGTCGCGCAACCAGGTACCGACGTAGAGGGCAGGATCGGCGACGTCGCGCTGCACGACCCACGCGTCGACGCCGTGCGCGGGCAACCAGCTCGACACGCGCCGACGCCAGTCCTCGCCGTCCACGTGCACCCAGGCGGCGAGCATGGCCGCCGTGCCGCCGGGGGCCAGTAGCTCGGGCGCCTGCCCGATGACCAGTTCACTGGCCCCGTCCAGGGCGAGCCCGGAGTCGCGATAGGTGTGCTCGATGCGGGCCGGACCGACCACGAACGGCGGATTGGCCACGACCTGGTCGAAGCGTCGCCCCGCCACCGGCTCGAACCAGGACCCCTCGAGCAGTTCGATATCGAGTTCGTTGAGCGCGGCCGTGGCCTGCGCCAGCCACAGGGCCCGTGCGTTGACATCGGTGGCGGTGACCCGACCCGCGTAACCCGCCGCGTGCACGGCCTGCACACCGCAGCCGGTGCCCAGATCCAGCACGGTGCCGACGGGTTCGGTGGGGGTGGCGCGCAGCAACGACAGCGACGCGTGCCCGACGCCGAGGACGTGATCCTCGGTGAGCGTGCGCCGCCGCATCGAATCGTCGAGATCGGACAGGATCCACCGGGTACCCGCGCCGGCATCGAGCGGCCGCAGATCCAGCGCGGCCCGCACCTGGTCACCGTCGCGCGTGAGCAGACCCGCCGCCACCGCGGCGTCGATGCGCACCGGCGCCAGTGCGGTCGCGACGTCGCGCTCCGGCAGGACGTCTCCGAGCAGCAGCAACCGCACCAGCGTGCCGAGGTCGCCCGCCGCCCGCGCCGCCCGCCGCACCGGCACCGGCTCCGAACGGCTCAGTGCCGCATGCACATCGGGACCCAACGCCTCGACGAGGGTGTCGGCGTCGTAGCCGACCCGGATCAGCGCGGTGCGCAGGTCCGGGCACAGCGCGGTGAGCGGGGAGTCGGTCATCGTCGGGTTCGTAGGCACCCGACCACTCTGCCAGGGCCACGAGCACCGAGAACGACCAGCTGCCACTGCGTGTCGTCGCGTGCGCAGACTCGGACTCGCCCGAATACCGCGGTAGCCGCGGCGGCTTGTTCCTCTCGCGGACTGGATGGAAAGCCGCTGGGTCGCAGTGGCACATCGGCTGTGCTCGCGGCAGGTCGCTGTCTGCGGTGGTTCAGCCGGTGTACGGGTCCCGCGATGTCACGCAGTACAAGGCATTTCCGGGGTCACGCAGGACGATCCAGTGTTCGGCGTCGGTGACCCGGGTGGCGCCGAGGGATTCGTGCCAGGCCGCGGTGGCGGTGATGTTCGACGAGGCCAGGTCGGCGTGCGCGCCGGTGGGGCCGGGCTCATCCAGGCGCTGGAGCAGAAAGTGCAGTGGCTGGTCGGGGCCGCGCAGGCGCGAGAATTCCGGGCGGCGGCCGGGCTTGTGGGTCCAGTCGGTGAGTGTCTGCCAGAAGGCGGTATCGGCGTCGATGTCGGTGGGGGACAGGTCGAGGCAGATCTGGTCGAGGCGGGTCACTGTGCCATCGGGCGCGGTCGACACCGTGATCGGCGCCGGACCGAGACCGGCGGGCTCGGTAGACGGAATGAGACAGAACGTCTGTCCGGCAGGCGATTCCAGCACGGTGTAGTCATCCATTTCGGCGATCACGTGGGCGCCGAGCCCGGTCGCGGTCGCGATCGCCGCGGAAAGATCGTCGACGTCGAGATCCAGGTGGATGCCGCCGTCGTCGTGGACGGCTTGCATCTTGATCCACGCGGGTCCGGTGGCGGGCAGCAGGGTGATGAACTCATCGTGTTCGCCGCGCGGTGGCGAGACGGTGGAGTCGGTGACCTTCGCCCAGAATCGTGCGCAGTCGGCGAAAGTATCGACGGGTCGGTCGAGAAAGGCCCAGGTCCAGCGAATCATGCTGTCTCCCTTCCGCTATGAGGGCACCTCGGAAGCCGTCGGCCGGATTCGGTTGTCCTGTCGGGCAGCTCGGGTGGTCCTGTCCGAACGGTAGGCGGCCCGCGCTCCGCTGTCGACAGCCTTGTCGGTTCAGCCTGCGGGCTCCGCTGTCACGGCCTTCGTGCCGCGTTTCGCTCGCGCGCGCCCGGCCGACCCCGTCGATGGCAGGATGTTGACGAAACATGTCACACCGGCCACTCGCTCGCCCGCCGTCGATCCGGCACGCTGGCCGAGTGACCGATTTACGTGCGCCCGCGCCGCCCACCGGCGACGACCCGGCCGACAACCTCACTTCCGCACCGGCATCGGTCACCGACGAACGTCGTCGACTCCATCCCGCGTGGATCGTGGCGGGCGTCGGCTTCGTCGCCCTCCTCGGCGCGGCCGCCTTCCGCTCGGTCCCCAGCGTCCTCATCGAGCCGCTGCACACCGAATTCGGGTGGTCACACGCCACGATCTCCACCGCCATCTCGCTGAACATGCTGCTCTACGGCCTGATCTCGCCGTTCGCCGCCGCGCTGATGGACCGATTCGGCATCCGCAAGGTGGTGTGTTCGGCGCTGGTGCTGATCGCCGCGGGCAGCGGGCTGACGGTGTTCATGACCCAGGCGTGGCAGCTGGTGGCGACCTGGGGATTGCTGGTGGGTGTCGGCGTCGGGTCGATGTCCATGCCGTTCGTCGCGACCATCACCGGCCGTTGGTTCGTCCGGAGTCGTGGCCTGGTCACCGGAGTGCTCACCGCGGCGGGCGCCACCGGTCAGCTGGTGTTCCTGCCGCTGGTGTCGATGCTGGCCACCGAGCACGGCTGGCGGCTGCCGTCGTTGATCGTGGCAGCAGTGGCGCTCTCGGTGGTGCCGCTGGTCTGGCTGTTCGTGCGCGACTATCCCAGCGACGTCGGTGTCCGCGCGTACGGGGCGCCGACCGATTCGGACGCGGGTGCGCGAGTCCCGATCGTCGGCGGTGCCAACCGGGCGTTGAAGGTACTCGCCTCGGCCGCGCGCCGACCCGGATTCTGGCTGCTGGCGGGCGGTTTCGCGATCTGTGGGGCATCGACGAACGGCCTGGTCGGCACCCATTTCGTCACCGCGGCCCACGACCACGGCATGCCGCCGACCACCGCGGCCGGACTGCTCGCCCTGGTCGGGATCTTCGATGTGGCAGGCACCATCGCCTCGGGCTGGCTCTCGGACCGCGTGGATCCGCGCTACCTGCTGCTCGGCTACTACTCGCTGCGCGGGCTCTCGCTACTGATCCTGCCGTCGCTGCTCGGGCCGCACACCGAGCCGAGCATGTGGGTGTTCATCGTGTTCTACGGCCTGGACTGGATCGCGACCGTCCCGCCGACCGTGCTGCTGTGCCGCGAACTCTTCGGCGCGGACGGCCCGATCGCGTTCGGCTGGGTCTTCGCCGCCCACCAGGTCGGCGCCGCCGTGGCCGCCACCGGCGCGGGCTTCATCCGCGACGTCCAGGGCTCCTACGACCTCGCCTGGTACGTGGCGGGTGCGCTCTGCGGGATCGCCGCGGTCATGTCGATGCTGGTCCGCAGACCGGCAACGGCCGTGTAGCCGAACCGCAGCCGCTATTCCAGGGTCTTGTGCTGTCCGGATTCCAGCGCGATCTGGTTCGTGCGGCCGTCCCAGCGGCTGGGTTCGTCCTTGGTCCGCGGCGGGCGGTCGTTGGCGATCAGCACCGCGATCCACGGCAGCGGCACCGAGGCGGCGATGATCAGGATCGAGAGCAGCGGGTTCTCGAACGCGCTGTAGGCGATCGCGGCCAGGATCAGGCAGGGGATCCGGAAGGCCATGATGAACGTGTAGCGGCGCACCCTGGCGCGATGCTGGTCGTCGAGCGAGGGCGCGGCCTCGGTGATCAGCACGGCGTGTTCGGCGGGGGCGGGCCGGAAGAACCCACGCGAGGACTTGGGCTCGGGGGGGATCGTCACTTCCGGGTCCGGCTTCGGTTCGTCGGCGCCTGGGACATCGCCGTAGGACTGCATACCCCGAGTCTTCCACTCGGCGTCATCGAGCGCACACGCGGCTGGTCAGCGGCCCGGGGCCGGGATGCGGCATCATGGAAGGCGTGAGTACAGACACTCTGGTACGCCCGGAAACCACGACCGACGAGACGACCAGCGACGACACCCCCAAATTCTTCCACTACGTGAAGAAGGACCGGATCGCCGAAAGTGCCGTGATGGGCACGATGGTCGTCGCCCTGTGTGGCGAGGTTTTCCCGGTGACGCGTTCGGCCAAGCCCGGCTCGCCCGTGTGCCCGGACTGCAAGAAGGTCTACGAGGGCTTGCGCAAGGACGGCGACTGAGCCGAGGGCTCGGTCGGTGACGCCGGTGCCTCGGAGCAGGCCCCGGCGGTTTCGTCGTGCTCATCGTCATCGTCGTCGTCACCCCGCACCTGGCTGGTGATCCATTCCTTGACCTGCTCGATCCGGGTGGCCCGGGCAGGCCAGAACTCCTGAACGGCGGCGTTGAACTCCGCGCCCAGGATCACCGCGAAGCCGAGGAAGTACGTGAACAGCAGGAACGCGATCGGGGTGGCCAGCGCGCCGTAGCTCACCCCGGTGGCGGTGATCCACGACAGGTACCGGCGCAGCAGGTCGCTGGCCGCCATGAAGAAGACCCCGGCCACCAGCGCGCCGCCGAACAGCCGATGCCACGGCAGTGATTTGTGCAGGGCCAGCTTGTAGAGCGTGGTCAGCCCGACGATCAGCAGCAGCCCGACGATCGGGTAGTAGAAGGTGTCGATCAGCCGCAATCCCGGCTCCCGCCACGCTTCGGGCAGCACCCGCCCGATCCTGGTGGGACCCAGTGCGATCACCGGCAGGATGAGCACCGCGGCCACCAGGAACTGCACGTAGAGCAGCAGCGCGAAGATCCGCTGCCAGATCGGATGACGGGCGTCCTGCTGTCCGTGCGCCTCCACGATGGCGTCGACGAAGGTGGCCATCGCCGAGGAGCCGGCCCACAGCGACAGCACGAAACCCACCGACACCAGCGCGCCGCGCCCTCGGCCGAGCACGTCGTCGACGGTCGGTTCGATCAGGTCCGAGACCACCGACGGGCTGAAGAACTCGCGGCTGAACGCGATGATCTTGCTCTCCACGATCTGCACGGTGTCGGGCCCGAACAATCCGCCCACATAGCCGAGGCTGCCGAGGAGGCCGAGCAGCAGTGGTGCCAGCGACAGGGTCTGCCAGAACGCCGCCGCCGCGGACTTGGCGAATATCGAGTTGTCCCAGCACTTGACCGCGACCCGGACCACCAGTCGCCATGCCGTAGCGAGCCATCGCACCCACGGCGCGTGATCGCTGCGACGTTGCGGAGCGGCCCGCGCGCCGACCGCAGGGCGCGCGGGCGAGTCGCGGGGCGGGAGCGCCTGCGGCGGGTGCGCCGCGTCGGCAGCCGGGACCTGGTCGTTGTTCATCTCGGTGTCAAGCATCCCGCACGTTGGGGGTCTGTGTGGTGCGGGCCGGGCATCGTGTCGGCGGGTAACAGGTAAATGGCCGGTGACCACGGGCGCGGTTGTGATGCCTGTCGCCCACCCCGCGTCGGTTTGGCGACACGCCGCATCGGGCGGCTAGGGTCGACTGCGTGACTGGGTCGGGTGGCGCCGCTACGGCGAAGCAAGCGGGGACACCGGGCGAGATTGCCGCGGGAGGCGCCCCGTCGGGTTCGTTGCGCGCCTGGCAGCGGCGCGCGTTGACGAAGTACCTGGCCACCAAGCCGCGTGACTTCCTCGCGGTCGCGACGCCCGGCGCCGGTAAGACCACCTTCGCGCTGCGTGTTGCCGCGGAGTTGCTGGCCGATCGTACGGTGGATCAGATCACCGTCGTCGCGCCGACCGAGCACCTCAAGCACCAGTGGTCCGCCGCGGCCGCGCGCACCGGGATCCAGCTGGACTCGCGGTTCTCCAACTCCACCGGCGCGACCTCCGGCGACTATCACGGCGTCGTGGTGACCTATGCCCAGGTCGCCGCGCACCCGACACGACACCGGGTGCGCACCGAGAACCGTCGCACGCTGGTGATCCTCGACGAGATCCACCACGCGGGCGACGCCAAGACCTGGGGCGAGGCGACCGAGGAGGCGTTCGGCGACGCGACGCGCCGACTGGCGCTGACCGGAACCCCGTTCCGCAGTGACGATTCGAAGATCCCGTTCGTCACCTATGAGCCCGACGAAGGTGGGTTCCCGCGTTCGCGCGCCGACCACTCCTACGGCTATGCCGACGCGCTCGCCGACGGCGTCGTGCGTCCGGTGGTGTTCCTGGCCTACTCCGGTGACGCGCACTGGCGCGACAGCGCGGGCGAGGAACACACCGCCCGTCTCGGCGAACCGCTCAGCGCCGAACACACCGCGCGGGCCTGGCGCACGGCCCTTGATCCGGCAGGTGACTGGATCTCGGCGGTGCTGCGCGCGGCGGATGTGCGCCTGCGTCAGCTGCGCGCGTCGGGCATGCCCGACGCGGGCGGTCTGGTGATCGCCACCGATCAGGAGCGGGCCCGCGACTACGCCGAACTGCTCGAGCACATCTGTGGCGAGCGGCCGTCGGTGGTGCTCTCGGACGACCCGCAGTCCTCGCAGCGCATCGGCGAGTTCGGGAAGGGCACCCAGCCGTGGATGGTCGCGGTGCGCATGGTGTCCGAGGGTGTCGACGTGCCACGCCTCGCCGTCGGCGTCTACGCCACCAGCGCCTCGACGCCGCTGTACTTCGCGCAGGCCATCGGCCGTTTCGTGCGTGCCCGCAAGCCGGGCGAGACCGCGAGCGTGTTCCTGCCGTCGGTGCCGGTGTTGCTCGACCTGGCCGCGCAGCTGGAGTTGCAGCGCGATCACGTGATCGGCAAGCCGCACCGCGAGAAGGACGGCCTCGACGACGAGCTCCTGATGGACGCGAACAAGGCCAAGGACGAGCCCGGAGAGGACGAGAAGTCCTTCGTCGCCCTCGCCGCGGACGCCGAGCTCGACCAGGTGATCTACGACGGTTCCTCCTTCGGCACCGCCACCATCGCGGGCAGCGACGAGGAAGCCGACTACCTCGGCATTCCCGGTCTGCTCGACGCCGACCAGATGCGTGCTCTCCTGCGCGACCGTCAGACCCGTCAGCTGGCCGACCGTAGTGCCGCGCAGGAGTCCGCCCCCCAGCCCGCGGCCGTCGCCGAACGTGTCGCCACCTCGGACAAACTGGGCGAGCTGCGCCGCGAACTCAACAGCCTCGTCGCGATGCACCACCACCGCACCGGCAAACCCCACGGCGTGATCCACGGCGAACTCCGTCGCGAATGTGGTGGTCCGCCTACGGCCTTGGCGAGTGTCGATCAATTGGGTGAACGTATCGCCGCCCTGCGTCGACTCTGAGAGACCGAACCTCGCCGACGCGCCGGCCCGCGGGCTTCGCCTAGCGTGTCGCGGCGTCGAGTGTGCGCAACGCGCTGTCGACGGCGGCGCTGAGTTCGCCGGGGCTGACGCCGTCTCTGGCCTGGATCGACAACCCGTACAGGACGGTGCTGTACAGCATGGCCAGCGAAGCCGTGTCGGTGTCGGCGGCGAGATCGCCGTCGGTGACGCCGCGATCGAGACGTGCGCGGATGTCGGCCGTGGTGTGGCGACGGGCTTCGACCAGGAATTCGCGCACCGCGGCGTTGCGGGTGGTGTAGGTCGCGCCGGCGAGGACCACCATGCAGCCGTTGGGTAGACCGGGGTCGGTGTAGTGGGTGATGTTGTCGCGCAGCATCGCCTCGATCGCGGCGTAGGCGGTGGGTTGCTCGCGCAGCGCCGTGGCCGTGTAGGAGCCCTCGGTACGGCGGTAGAGCTCGACGGCGGCGCGGAACAGGGCCTCCTTGTCGCCGAAGGCGGCGTAGAGGCTGGGGGAGTTGATGCCCATGGCGGCGGTGAGGTCGCTCATCGAGGCGCCGTCGTAGCCGAGCTCCCAGAACACCTCCATCGCACGACGCAGCGCGACCTCACGATCGAAGCCTCGGGGGCGCCCGCGCTCTGCCATGCGAAACCTTTCTGTGCCGATCGGTAAATATACCGCGCCCACGGCGGCGGACGGCCCGCCCACTTATTTCTGTGTCGATCGGTAAGAAACTCTTGACGAGGGTGCTGTGGATACGCTTCTCTATTTGTGTATCGACTACTACAAAATTGGAGCAAACCTGATGACGAGCAGCAACACCGTGGCCCTGGTGACCGGCGCGAGCCGCGGGATCGGCGCGGCCATCGCCCGCGCACTGGCCGCCGCCGGCACCGATGTGGCGTTCACCTATCAGCGCGACGAGGTCGCCGCGAAGGCGGTCGCCGCCGAGATCGAGGCGCTGGGCAGGCGGGCGCTGCCGATCAAGGCCGACAGCGGCGACGCCGCAGCGGTCGTCGCCGCCGTGGAACAGACCGCGCGCGAACTGGGCGGGCTCGATATCCTCGTGAACAACGCGGGCATCTTCCCGGCCAAGCCCTACGAGGAGTTCACCCTCGACGAGATCGACCGCGCGCTGAACATCCACGCCCGCGCCGCCTTCGTCGCGGGCCAGGCCGCCCTCCCGTACCTCGGTGACGGCGGCCGGATCATCTCCATCGGCTCCAACCTGTCCGAACGCGCGCTCTTCGGTGGACTGTCGCTCTACAACCTCAGCAAGTCGGCCCTCAACGGCTTTACCAAAGCCCTTGCGCGCGAGCTCGGTCCGCGCGGCATCACGGTCAACCTCGTCCAGCCCGGACCGACCGACACCGACATGAACCCCGCGGACAGCGGGCACGCCCCTACGCAACGGGAGTTCAACGCGCTGGGCCGTTTCGGTGCCGCCGCCGACGTGGCCGACCTCGTCGCCTTCCTCGCGGGTCCGTCGGGCCGATCGATCACCGGCGCGATCCTCACCGTCGACGGCGGCACCAACGCCTGAGCGGCGGGCGCAGACCGAACGGGCCCTGTGTATCTTCCGGATGCCGGGTTCGTCGAGCGGGATCGGCAGGACTCACGGATAACCCGGTGCGTTCGAGGAGGTCTCGTCGGCTGATCGCCTAGCGGGCGATGTCGAAGAAGTCGGCCGGGTCGAGGGTGTGCAGGGGAGTCCAGCGTTGTTCCTGGGTGGGCGCGTCGGATTCGGCGGTCGCGTCGAAGTAGCCCTGCAATTCCAGTGCGAGGCGCGGATTCTCGTCGACCCCGCGCGCGATCGTGTACAGCGTCGCGAACACGTGCAGGCAGCGCGCGGTCCGCGCCGAGCAGGAACAATCGGCGCTGACCAGGGTGGGCGCGGGGGAGTGGCCCGCGTCGACCAATGCCCGGTGCATCTCGTCGGTGAGGACGGTCGGGTCGGTGATCGTCTGGCCGATCGCGGTCATCGCCGCCCGCGACAGCGGCGCCACCTCGACGTGCGCGATCGAGGCCTGACCGCCGCGATGCAGGTGCGCGCGCACCGTTCGCCCCTCGATCTCGACGCGCACGCCGTCGTTGCGCGCGATGCTGCGGGCGCGGGGCAGCAGTGGTTCCGGCCGGGTCTGGCGCAGCGGTTCGGCCAGGCGCACCCAATCCCGACCCCACTGGGTGTACCCGAATTCGTTGTCGGCCATCAGTTCTCTCGCTTCCGGCGCAGGATGTCGACGAGGGCGTCGTCGTCGAGGCGGGCCAGTTCGGCGATGCCCGCCGCATCGGATAGGTCCGTCAGCGCGGACTTGCGGGTGTGCATCGCGGCGATGTGCTCCTCCACCGTGGTGGCGCTGGTGAGGGTGGTAACGGTGACGGTGCGGGTCTGCCCGATCCGGTGCGCCCGGTCCGAGGCCTGCGCTTCCACCGCCGGATTCCACCAGCGATCGAAATGGATCACATCGGCCGCGCGGGTGAGGGTGAGGCCGGTGCCCGCCGCGCGCAGGCTCAGGATCAGTACCGGCGGCCCGTCCGGCGCCTGGAAGCGGGTGACGAGGTCGCCGCGCTGGGTCGCGTCCAGCCCACCGTGGAAGAACGGCGCGTCGACGCCGAACTGCTCGGCCAGGTGCCGCACGAGCAGGTCGCCGGTCTTGCGGTACTGGGTGAAGATCAGCGTGGGGTCACCGGTGTCGAGGTTGGTGGCCACGATGTCGGTGCACAGGTCGAGTTTGCCGGAACGGCCCGCGAGTTCGCCCAGGTCGCCGGAAACCAGTCCGGGGTGGTTGCACACTTGCTTGAGGTGGGTGAGCGCGGCCAGTACCCGTCCCTGTCGTTGCAGGCCGGAGCCGAAGCCCTCATCGAGGGCGTCGGCGAGCACCGCGTCGTACACCCGTTCCTGCTCGGCGGTGAGATCGCACAGCAGATCGCTGTGGATCTTCGCGGGCAGTGACGCCGCCACCTGAAGCTTCTTGCGTCCGAGGACAACCGGCTCGACGGCGTCCCTGAGTCGTGCCGCGGCCGTGGCCGACCCCTCCTCGATCGGCCGCACGAACCGGCGCCGGAACTGCGTGCGATGCGCGAACAGTCGCGGCACGGTGAGGTTGAGCAGTGCGAACAGTTCGTCGAGGTGGTTCTCCACCGGCGTTCCGGTCAGCGCGACCTTCGCGTCGGCGGTCAGCGCGCGCGCCGCCCGCGACACCTGGGTGCGCGGATTCTTCAGCGCTTGCGCCTCGTCGAACACCACGGTGACCCAATGCTCACCGGTCAGTGCCGCCCCGTGCAGCCGCAGGGTCGGATACCCGGTCACGAGAACCGTCCCCGCGCCGGCGGGCACCGCGCCACCGCGCCACGACACCGCCTTCAACCCCGGTGCGAACCGTTCGATCTCGTGCACCCAGTTGCCCACCAGCGAGGTCGGGCACACCACCAACTGCGGACCGTCGGAGCGGCCCTGCAGGAACCCGATGGTCTGCACCGTCTTCCCGAGCCCCATCTCGTCGGCCAGCACGGCCCCGCCGAACGCCGACACGGTCTCGCGCAACCACCCCACCCCGCGGACCTGATACGGCCGCAGCGTGGCATCGAGAACTCCCGCCAGCTCCCCGTCGAGGGCCCGTGTCTCGCGCAAGACCCGCGCCGCCCGCTCGGCGGACACGATCGCGGTGCCGACCGCATCGGGGACGGCGTGCGCGGCGGCGGGCAAGGCGAAGGGCCGCTCGTCGGTCATCGACGCGCGCCAGGCCAGCGCGGACGGGGCGAGGTCGCCGAGGGTGACGTCAGCCAGTTCGGCGGGGGTGACCACCGCGGTCGCCACCTCGACGGTTTCGATCGCCCCGCGCTCGCCGACCGGCAGCGCGAGGGTGAGTTGTTCCGGATCGCCGACCCCCGTCGGCGCGGGGCCGGTGTCGTGCCCGGTCCACGTCCACAGGGCGAACAGGTGACGGTCGGGAAGGTAGGTGGCCTGAATGGCGGGCAGAACGTTCTCCTCTGATCGGGCAGCACGAACAACCGAACAACGTACACTGTACTGAGTTTATTCCTGAACGCTCGACACAATCTCCGGAGAGGATGGCTCGTGCCCGCTGACCAGGACGGGGAATCGACCGCTCAGGCCACCCGGATCCTCGAATTGCTGTGGCGGCACTCCTTGCCGTCGAAGCCGGGCGCGCGCGGCCCGAAACCCGGGCTCACCGTCGACGATGTGGTGGCGGCGGGTATCACCCTGGCCGACCGCGACGGCATCGACAAGCTGACGATCCGCGCGGTCGCCACGCAACTCGGTCTGCGCGCGATGAGTCTCTACACCTATGTCCCCAGCAAGGACGCCCTGATCGTGCTCATGGTCGACGCCGTGGCCGCCGCGGACTCCCCGATCCCGGCCGACCTGCCGGTCCGCGAACGCATGATCACCGTCGCCACCCGGATCAGGGCCGAGCTGATCGAGCACCCCTGGCTCCTCGCGGTGTCCCCGTGGCGCCAGGTGCTCGGCCCCGCCCGGATGCGCCGCTACGAACATCAGCTGGCCGCGATCGAGGGCATCGGCCTGAGCGATCTGGCCATGGACCGCGCGATCGCGGTCCTCACCGACTTCGCGACCGGAAATGCCCGCCTCGCCATCGCGGCCGCGGGCGCCGCCGCGCAGCTGAGCGACGCCCGATGGTGGGAGGTCAACGGCCCCTTGCTGGCCCAGGTGATGCCCGCAGGCGAATTCCCGCTCGCCGGGCGGGTCGGTACGGCCGTCGGCGAGCACTACCAGGCGCCCGCCGACCCGGAGGGCGCGTTCGACTACGGCGTGGCGACCCTCGTCGACGGCATTCTCGCCGACGCCCGATAGCCGGGATACCCGGATACAGCGACAGCGGGCGCCCTGTCCGGGTCGCCCGCTGTCGGGAGTTTTCTGTTGTCAGATGTGGTTGTTTCGGACGCGAGGAGTGGTCAGATCGCGGGAGCTTCGTCCGTGTTGAGCACGGCTTCGAGTTCGCGCAAGCGGTCCATGTGTTCATTCGCGTGGTGCTGGCAGAAGAGCAACTCGCCACCCGCGGGAAGCACGGCACGCACTCGGGCAGCCGCCCCGCAGCGATCGCAACGATCGAGTGCGGTCAGTGGGGTGCTGGTCAGTGTTCCTGGCATGACTCCTCCGTCCCGGCTCCCGGCGCTGCGTGGCCGTTCGCCTAGGTGTGGGCCTCGTGGTCACTCCACGCGGCTCGCATCCGCTACTTCCCAGCAGTGGTACGACTACTCTGTCAGACGTTCGGGGTTCAGGCTTTGTTCCCGGAAGTGAATCTTTGTGTTTTCGATAACAGACCTGCGGTTTCGCTGAAAGCGAACACCCGCCGGTCGTCGGTCTCGAGCACCCACCGATCACCCGCGAAGCGCTGATGCCACCTCCCACTCGAACCTGCCGCTCACCGATATGTCGCTCGCTGCGGTGTTGCTCGTTACGGACGAGCCGAGCACCGAAGCGGGCCGAACACGATCGAGTTGTGACAGGGTCTTGACCGTCCGAACCTGTTGTCTACCCGGAGATTACCCGTGACATCCGACACTCACACCCTTGTTCACCTGTGTTCTTCCCAAGAATGGGAGGAAGCTCGCCGCGTGGGCGAGCGCAGACCGCCTTCGCTGGCCGACGCGGGCTTCGTGCACCTGTCCACCCCGGAGCAGGTCCACCTGCCCGCCAATCGACTCTTTGCCGGGCGCGCCGACATGGTCGTGCTGTGGCTGGATCCGGCGGCGTTCACCGGTGCGGTGAAGTGGGAACCGGGCGTGCCGAGCGACCCGTCGTCGATGCTGTTCCCGCACCTCTACGCGGCGCTGCCGGTCGCCGCGGTGCTGGCCGCGCAGCCGTATCTGCCCGGATCCGACGGCGTGTTCAGCACACCGCGCCGGGAGGGAGTGGCGTAGACCACAATCGCGGCCGGGCGCGTCTACTGTTGACGGTGTGAACGTCGACGTCACAGCGCTACCGGGCATCGGAGTGCGCAAGGATTTCGAAGTCAGGTCGGGGCGCCGCGTCGGGGTGGTCGCCCACCGCGACGGTGACATCGATCTGATCGTGTCCAAACCCGACGACCCGGACGCCATCGCCGCCCAGGTGCCGCTGTCCACCGACGAGGCGTCGGTACTGGCGAACCTGCTCGGCGCGCCGCAGCTGGTCGCCAAACTCAACGACGACCATCGCGATCTGCCGGGCATCACCACCCGCCAGCTCGCCATCGTCGACGAATCCCCCTACGCGGGCCGGACGCTCGGCGAGACCGGCATGCGCACCCGCACGAAGACCTCGATCGTCGCGGTGATGCGCGCCGGTCAGCTCCACCCGTCACCCGGCCCGGACTTCACCTTCACCGAGGGTGATCTGCTCGTGGTCGTCGGCACCCCGGACGGCCTGGAAGCGGCCGCGAAGATTCTCGTGCACGGCTGACCGCCGTGACCTCGCAGGCCTTGGCTCTGCTCGAGCTCGGCGTGATCTTGTTCGCGCTGGGGATCTGCGGGCGAGTGGCGGGCCGCTTCGGGATGTCCCCGATTCCGCTGTACCTGCTGGGCGGACTGGCGTTCGGCCGCGGCGGTTTCATCGAGCTCGACGCCGCCACCGAGTTCGGGCACATGGCGAGCGAGATCGGCGTCGTGCTGCTGCTTCTGCTGCTCGGGCTCGAGTACACCGCCCCCGAGCTGATGACCGGTCTGCGGCGCTCCTGGGCCGCCGGAGTGCTCGATCTGGTGGCCAACGCCCTGCCCGGGGTCGCGGTCGCGCTCATCATGGGCTGGGGTGTGCTCGGCGCCGTCGTGCTCGGCGGGGTCACCTACATCTCGTCGTCGGGGATCGTGGCCAAGGTCCTCGACGATCTGGGCCGTCTCGGTAACCGCGAGACGCCCGTGGTGCTGTCGATCCTGGTGCTCGAAGACCTCGCGATGGCGGTGTACCTGCCGATCCTGACCATGCTGCTGGCCGGGTTGAGCCTGCTGAGCGGATTGATCTCCCTCGCGGTCGCGCTGGCGACCATCACGGTGGTGCTCGTGGTGGCGCTGCGGTTCGGGCGGGTGGTCTCGGCCGTACTCGACAGCGCCGATCGCGAGGTGTTCCTGCTCCAGCTGCTCGGCGCCGCGCTGCTCGTGGCCGGGGCGGCCTCGGCGCTCAATGTCTCGGCCGCGGTCGGCGCGTTCCTGCTCGGCATCGCCATCTCGGGGTCCACCGCGCACGAGGCCGCGAAACTACTGGAGCCACTGCGTGATCTGTTCGCGGCGATCTTCTTCGTCGCGTTCGGTCTGTCGATCGACCCGACCGCGATCCCGCCGGTGTTCGCCTGGGCGGTCGCGCTGGCGGTGGTGACCACCGGCACCAAGATCGCGGTCGGTTGGTGGGCGGCGAGCAGGCAGGGAATCCGGCAGATGGGTCGGGCGAGGGCGGGCGCCGCGCTGGTGGCGCGCGGCGAATTCTCCATCGTCATCGCCGGATTGGCGGTCGCCTACGGCAAGGCCGACGCGAAGCTGGCCGCGCTCGCCTCCGCCTATGTGCTGCTGATGGCGATCCTCGGCCCGATCGCGGCCCGGGTCGTCGAGCCGGTGGCCGAATTCGTCAGGCGCCGTTCGGGTGTCGCGACGACCTGATCAGTCGACGACCCGGCGTGGCCAGGCGCCCGCACCGTCGTAACTCAATTCCTCGGTGCGGTACTCGTGCTGGACCGGCGGCGCGTACTGCGCGGCCGGGCGCGCGGGCGCGGCCGGCCGCGGCTGGGGCCGGTGCCGCGAGGTGAGCCACATGCGTGGCAGTGCTTCCTCGTTCTCGATCTCGGTGAGGCTCACACTGATCAGCACGAGCATGGTGACGATGCTGCTCACCCCGATCAGCGGCGCCAGCAATTGCATCGCCTCGGCGCCGGTCGCGGGCGCGGTTTGATGTCCGGTGTGCGCGTGCATCGAGGCCATCCCGGTGTAGTGCATGCCGCACACGGCCACACCCATGATCAGTGCCGCACCCACGGTGGCGAGAAATCCCTTGACGCGCAACGTGAACCACAGCGCCACGACCGATGCCACCACCGCGATCACCATCGACAGGGCCACGATCGCCGGGTCGTATCGCACGGTCGCGCTGGATCTCATCGCGTACATGCCGGTGTAGTGCATGGTCCCGACACCGAGGCCGGTGATGACGCCACCGGTGAGCAGTGAGCGCAGGGTCGGCTGCGGCTTGTTGACCATGAACAGCCCGATTCCGACCACCACCATCGCGGTGATCGCGCTGAACAGCGTCAACGGGATGTCGTAGCGGATCTCGGTGCCGCGGATGGTGAAGCCGAGCATCGCGATGAAATGCATGACCCAGATCCCGGTTCCGCCGATCGCGATCGCGGCGCCGATGAGCCAGCCGACCCGTCCCTCGGTGGCATTGCGACCGCGGGCCGCGCACTGCAGTCCGAGCAGACAACCCGTGACGGACATGAAGTAGGCGAGAACCGGGGTGATCCAGCCGTAGCTGAAGTGATAAATGTCGAGCACGCGCGAAAAACCCTCAATGCCGATACCGCAGACCTGAGGCGGTAGAACGAAAAGCTGGGTGTGACGATACGTCGAAGATCGCCAATCCGGGTCCTCCACAGTGCAATCCAGCAGTGTGGGTTTGATCACGAAAAGATTACTCACCGATTTACTGGATAAAACAGACCGCTAGGAATGTAGCGGAGGAAACAAAAAAGAGGCCCGCACCACCGATTCGGTGGTGCGGGCCCCTTGTGCGGAACCTAGTCGAGGTAGTCGCGCAGAACCTGTGAACGGCTCGGGTGGCGCAGCTTGCTCATCGTCTTCGATTCGATCTGACGGATGCGCTCACGCGTGACGCCGTAGACCTGACCGATCTCGTCGAGGGTGCGCGGCTGACCGTCGGTGAGGCCGAAGCGCAACCGCACCACGCCCGCCTCACGCTCGGACAACGTCTCCAGCACCGACTGCAGCTGATCCTGCAGCAGGGTGAAGCTCACCGCGTCGACCGCGACGACCGCCTCGGAATCCTCGATGAAGTCACCGAGCTGGCTGTCGCCCTCGTCGCCGATGGTCTGGTCGAGCGAGATCGGTTCACGCGCGTACTGCTGGATCTCGAGGACCTTCTCCGGCGTGATGTCCATTTCCTTGGCGAGCTCCTCCGGCGTGGGCTCACGGCCCAGGTCCTGGAGCAGCTCGCGCTGGATGCGGCCGAGCTTGTTGATGACCTCGACCATGTGCACCGGGATACGGATGGTGCGGGCCTGGTCGGCCATGGCGCGGGTGATGGCCTGGCGGATCCACCACGTCGCGTAGGTCGAGAACTTGTAACCCTTGGTGTAGTCGAACTTCTCGACCGCGCGGATCAGACCCAGGTTGCCTTCCTGGATGAGATCGAGGAACGCCATGCCGCGGCCGGTGTAGCGCTTGGCCAGCGAGACGACCAGTCGCAGGTTGGCCTCGAGCAGGTGGTTCTTGGCCCGGTTGCCGTCGCGCACGATCCAGTTGAAATCGCGGCGCGTGGTGACCGAGAGCTTCTCGCCCGCCTCGGCGAACTCGCGCATCTTCTCCGCGGCGAACAGGCCGGCCTCGATTCGCTTGGCGAGTTCGACCTCCTCCTCCGCGTTGAGCAGCGCGACCTTGCCGATCTGCTTGAGGTAGGCGCGCACCGAGTCGGCGGAGGCGGTGAGTTCGGCGTCCTTGCGTGCTTGACGCAGCGCTTCGGACTCCTCCTCGTCCCAGACGAAATCGCCGGAAGCCTTGTCCTTCTCGGACGGCTCCGCGGTATCGGCGACCTCGGCGGCTTCCTCGGTGACGTCTTCGACGACGACTTCCTCGCCGACGAGTTCGTCTTCGGCGACTTCGAGATCACCGAGATCGTCGACCTCGACCGACTCGTCGTCGAGCTGCTCCTCACCGCCCTCGCCCGAGGTCGCCTTCTTCGCGGCGGTTTTCTTGGCCGGAGCCTTCTTGGCGGCAGCCTTCTTCGCCGGCGCCTTCTTGGCTACGGCCTTCTTCGCCGGCGCCTTTTTGGCAGCGGCCTTTTTGGCCGGCGCCTTCTTGGCCGGGGTTACGGCGTCGTCGGCATCGGCGTCGGAGGCCGAGTCGGCGGTCTGACGGGTATTCGTGGCTACCACGTACGCCCTTTCGTGACGGTCTCGTGCGGCGTCACGCCAGAGTGGTTTTCCGGCGGAGCGGTCGGTCGGGTTGCACCGGCGATGCGTCGGCCGGGGAAGTCGGCGCTCGTTCACCGACCTTCTCGCGACCGGCCGCGGCCGGAAGGTTTCACCGGCTCACCGCCGGACGTGTTCCATTGTAACGATCCAACCAGGGTACTCATGGCACGATGCCACCCAGGCGTTGCGTCGCAGGCCGCGCCGGGCTACGGCGCGAGGCCCGCATCGATGGCCATCGCCGCGCCGACGATACCCGCGGTGTTCTTCAATACGGCCGGAATCACGGGAGTTCGGTTGGTGAGCAACGGAATCCACTGTTCGTGATCACGGCTGATGCCGCCGCCCGCCACGATCACCTTCGGCCAGAACAGATCCTCGATGTGACCCAACACGCGACTCACCCGCTGCGCCCACTCCGGGTAGGTGAGGTCCTCGTTGTCCTTGACCGAGGCCGCGGCCAGATCCTCGGCGTCGACGCCCTCGATCTTGAGATGGCCGAGCTCGGAGTTGGGCACCAGCACGCCGTCGTAGAGCAGCGCGGAGCCGATGCCGGTGCCGAAGGTGAGCAGCAGCGTCAGCCCGTGGAGGTCGTGCGCGGTGCCGTAGCGGTCCTCGGCCAGTCCCGCCGCGTCGGCGTCGTTGAGCACGGTGACCTCGCGCCCGCCCAGCGCCTTCGCGAACAACGCGCGGGCGTCGGTGCCGATCCAGGCCTGGTCGATGTTGGCCGCGGTTCTGGCGTGGCCGTCGAGCACCACGCACGGCATGGTGATACCCACCGGGCCCTCCCACCCCGCCTGCGCGACGAGTTCGGCGACCGCCCCGGCGACGGCGTCGGGCGTCGACGGCCGCGGTGTCGGGATCTTGATGCGCTCATGGGTGAGCAGGCCGGTGGCCAGATCGACCTCGGCGCCCTTCACCCCGCTGCCGCCGATATCGATACCGAATGCGTGCCCCCGAGTGGACATGGTTCAACCCCTTGCTGACGTGGTCGAGGTGCCTGGCAGACACCAGGGAGAAGAGTAGCGGTAGTCACCCCTCGCGCGACGAGCCACGACATGTGATGCGATGGGTGGGTGCCCGAATACACCGAGCCCGAGACCGTAACCGCCCCCACCACATCCGCCGATTACGAGCAGTTGCGGCGCCTGGCCGTCGAGCTCGCCGAGACGGCCGCCGCGCACGTGCGTGCCCGCAGGCCCGAGGTATTCGCCGACGACGGACCCGTGGCAGGCGCCGTGGCCACCAAGGGACACGTCACCGATCCGGTCACCATCGTCGACACCGAATCCGAACAGCTGATCCGCAAGCTGCTCGCCGAGCACAGGCCCGGCGACGCGATTCTGGGGGAGGAGGGCGGCGGCGATGTCGGCGCCACCGCGCCGGGGGCCGTCACCTGGGTCGTCGACCCGATCGACGGCACCGTGAACTTCCTCTACGGGCTGCCCGGCTACGCCGTCTCGGTGGGCGCGGTGGTCGACGGCAAGCCCGTGGCGGGCGCCGTGGTGGACGTCGCCGCCGCCACCACCTACAGCGCCGCGCTGGGCGCTGGATCGCACGCTGTGCGACCGGACGGCACCCGGGTGACACTGCGCTGCAGTAGCGAGGATTCGCTCTCGGTGGCCCTGGTAGCCACCGGCTTCGCCTATGGCAGCGCGCGCCGGGCCCGCCAGGCGCAGCTGCTCACCGAGATCCTGCCGCGGATCCGCGACATCCGCCGCCTCGGCGCCGCCGCCATGGACCTGTGCCATGTCGCCTCGGGCAGGCTCGAGGCGTACTACGAGCACGGCCTCAACGCCTGGGACTGGGCGGCGGGTGCCCTCATCGCCGCCGAAGCGGGGGCGATCGTGCACGTCCCCCCGGTCACCGTCGGCGGGGCCGCGGGCGAACTGACCGTCGTCGCGGCCCCCGGTATCGCCGGGGACCTCACCGACCTGCTCGACCGGGTCGGCGCGCCGACGGCGCTACCGGACTAGAGCGCTCAGCACTTGACTTCGCGTGCGGCGTCGAGGAGGTCCGGGTCGATCGAGGACGAGCTCGCGCCGGGGGCCAGGTTCTTGAGCGACCGGAGCACTGCCTCGGCGTCGGCGCCGGGTCGCAATGATTCACCGAACGCCTGCCCGAGGACCAGGTCGACGGTGTCGTCGGTGCGCGGATCCTCGATCAGCTCGGCGCAGGGCGCGATCAACTGCACCGACGCGGCCGCGGGCCGCCCGTTCACACCGAACCGGATCTGACCGGTGCAGGTGAGGTCGCCGCTGACATAGACCGGATCGTTACCGACCTGTGTCCCCGGCGCGCCGGCGAAGCCGAGGTCGGCCAGTGCCGCGCCGATGTTGCCCGCTTGGCCGCTCTTGCCGTTGGCGTTGAACACCCGCACCCGCGACTCCGACAGGGCCGCCGGGTCGACCTCGGCGAGTCGCGTCGGACCCACCCGGGTACCCAGTGCCGCGGGCTGCGGCGCGTTGGTGGCCGTCGGCGTGCTCGGCGCGTTGCACGCCATCGGTTCGTTGCTGTCGTCACGGGTTCGGAACGCCGTGATCCAGACGAACAGGCTCACCAGAGCCAGCACGAGGACGAGCGCGAGCCAGAGCTCGGGCCGCCGCCGCGGAAAGGGTTTGCCGTCGCGATCTGTCGCGCTGCCTTCGGTGATCAGTGAAACCACGCGCTCACTCTACGAGTCCCGCGGCGGTGCGCGAGTCGGGGAGGTCTCGGCGAGTTTCCCGGCAGGTGACGATTCGTCGTCGGTTTCGGCTCGGCGCGGGTTTGATTGCGACTTTCGTCCATCGGTCCGCTATTGTCTGGCCGCCCAGATCGAATATTTACCGGTGAAACGGTGGTCGGTCGCGGGAACAACAAGGGCATGTCCTGCGTTTACCGAACGCTGTCGGAGTAGATCGCTGGTCGATCGAACCTGATAGACGACCGGTGCACGTGTGAGGTGCACCACCGGCGGGGCGGTACGAACGCCGGAACCCTGCGGGGTTACGGCAATCGACTGATCCGGGATATACGGAGTAAGGACTGAGGGGAAGACGACATGGCAACCGACTATGACGCACCGCGGCGCACCGAATCCGACGAGGTGTCGGAGGATTCGCTCGAGGAGCTGAAGGCCCGCCGCAACGAGGCGCAGTCCGCCGTCGTGGACATCGACGAATCCGATACAGCGGAATCGTTCGAGCTTCCCGGCGCGGACTTGTCCGACGAGGTACTCAGCGTTCGGGTGGTCCCGAAGCAGGCGGACGAGTTCACCTGCTCGAGCTGTTTCCTCGTGCATCACCGCAGCCGACTGGCCACCGAGAAGGGTGGACAGCTCATCTGCATGGATTGCGCGCTCTAGCGGCAGGCAAGTGCGTGGCACCGTGCGGTCGATCGACCCGCATGGGCTACGCAGACTGATCCGCAGGGATCAGCGAGGAAGGGTCAGCCCGCGCTCGGGAGTCCGAGCGCGGCCAAGACCCGGTCCGGCCTACGCGTACTGACCAACCAGTACGGCGTGGGGTCGTCCGGGTCGTCCAGCACCAGCAATGCCATCGGGCCGATCCAGGCCCGGTGCTGCACATAGGCGGCGGGGTCGAGTTGTCGGCCCAGCGCCGCACTCTTGGCCGTCGGCGCGACGGCCGCGGCGCGCGCGACGAAGCTCACCGGTAGGTGGGCGCGGTCGACGCGCAGTTCCGCCGTACCATCGTCGGCCACGGTGACATCCAGGCGATGCCTGCTCATCCACAACAGAATCCAGACCGGGACCGGCGCCAGCAACACGTACGGCAGCCAGGCCCGCAGACCCGGCGCGCCCATATGGATCTCGGCCGCGAGCAGGCCCGCGATCGCGAAGCCGACCGGCCACCACCACAGCGGCACCCACAGGCGCTCGGAGTAGGGCGACGGACCCTGCGCGCTCGGCGCGCCGTGGTCGGTGTCTGTGGTCGCGGTCGTCGGGGAATGGGGCTGGTCGGGCACCCCTCAACACTAGGTCACCGCACCAGGGCTGCGACGAGAAGGTCCGGCCTCGACCGCGTAGTCTCGACCGATGTGAACGCACTTGCACCGATTCCGCTGCGGCGGCTCGATCCCGGCATCCCTGTGCCGACGCGTGCCCATCCGGGTGACGCGGGCGTCGACCTCTGTACCACCGAGGATGTGATCATCGAACCGGGCGAGCGGGTGCTGGTCGGTACCGGGATCGCGATCGCGTTGCCGATGGGCACGGTCGGCTTGATCCACCCCCGGTCCGGCTTGGCGGCGAAGGCCGGTCTGTCGGTGGTCAACACGCCCGGCACGGTCGACGCGGGTTACCGCGGTGAGATCAAGGTGTGCCTGATCAACCACGACCCACGCACCGCCATCGAGCTGCGTCGCGGCGACCGCATCGCGCAGTTGCTGGTGCAGCGGGTCGAGTTGGTCGACTTCGCCGAGGTCGACGATCTCGACGACACCGCCCGTGGCACCGGCGGGTACGGGTCGAGCGGCGGGCATGCCAGCCTGGCCGACAAGGAGGCGTGATGGGTCTGTTCGGAAAGAAGAAGCGCGCGCGTGACGACGCCGCCGACGACTATGTCGACTACGACGACGTCGAGTACGACGAGGCGGACTACGACTTGGACGCGGACTCCGACGAGTACGACACCGACGAGTTCCAGCGCCCCGACTTCGCGCGCCTGGACTTCGACGACGCTCCGACCGATGAGCGCATCTACGGCAATTTCGACCATGCCCCCGATGCCGCCGCGGGCCCCTACGACATCAGCGAGGTCTCCGACGAGGCCATCTCGCGTCGCCTCGATCTCGGCTCGGTGCTCATCCCGGTGCCCCAGGGCGGGCAGTTGCAGGTGGAGATGAGTCCCGACGGCACCCCGCAGGCGGTGCACCTGGCCACCGAGCACGGCAGGCTCACGGTCGCCGCCTACGCCGCGCCGAAGTCGGCGGGTCAGTGGCGCACGGTCGCCGCGGATCTGGCGGAGTCGCTGCGCGGTGACGGCGCGAGCGTGGCTGTCGAGAAGGGCCCGTGGGGCCGCGAGGTCAAGGCGATCACCGAGGGCGCCGATCTGCGTTTCATCGGTGTCGACGGTCCTCGCTGGATGATCCGGCTGGTCGCCGCCGGCCCCAAGGGCGCCGTCGACGACCGCAGCCCGCTGATCACCGCTGCCCGCGCGGTCCTGGCCGACGCCGTGGTCCGCCGCGGCACCGACCCCCTGCCCGTGCGTGACCCGCTCCCGGTGGTCCTGCCTCAGGAACTGGCCGAACAGCTGGCCGCCGCCCATCAGCAGCAGGTCCAGGCCCAGCAGGACGCGCTCGAGGCCCAGGCGGCCGCCGCGGCCGCTCCGCCGCCCTCGGCCCTCCCGCCGAAACTGCCGGACGAGCCGCGTCGAGGCGCGGACGGTTCGGCCATGCAGCAACTCGGCCTGAACTAGGCGTGGCTCCGCCGCCTCTCCGCGACTTTCGCCGGTCGTGGGGAGGCGGTTCGGCGGGTGACCCGGGCCTGCGGTTCGGGGCGGGTGTGGTGTCGGGGGTATCCGAACGAGTTACCCGTGTATTCGCGAAATCAGTTGTCCTGCAAGGCTGTTCGTTGCGTGAGTGTCGCTGGTAGCAGCGCGCTCAACTCTGCGAACCCGGTGTGCCCGAGGATCGCCGGGTCGGCGCCCAGCTCGGCGAGTGTCACCCGGTGCAGTCGGGCTGACGGCAATGTTGCCGCCCATTCCTCAGCGACGGCGATCGGGTGGACCGGGTCGTCGCCGGCGCCGACGACCGCGACCGGCACGTCGTTGCCCGCCAAGTCGTCCAGCGACGGCCACGCGTACGCGGCGGCCTCGTCCAGTGCGGCGGGCAGATGCGGCCACTGCCCGCGCCAGGACTGGGTCAGTGCGTCGGCCAGCCAGGGTGGACTCGAGGCGCGCATTCGCTCCAGCACCGCCTCCAGACCGTCGGCTCGCAGTTGCTCGGCGGTAACCGCGGCGCTCAACGCGGCTGGGCACGCGGCGGTTTCGGCACCCGTCCAGGCGGGTAATGCTGTGATGACACCGACTACCGCGGTACGGTGCTCGGCTGCCCAGTCGAGTGCGATCGCGGCGCCGAGGGAGATGCCCGCGGCCAGGACCGGACCGCGCGCCGCGGCAGCGTCCAAAGCCGCGGTACAGCTCCCGATCACGGCCTGCGGGTCCGGTTCGACGGCGTGGAAGGCGAGTCCGTACGCGAGGGCGGCAGGCCCGAACGCGCGGGCCGCGAAATCGGCGTCGGAGCCGGTCCCCGGCAGGGCGACCACGGTGACCTGGGGTGGGGTGCGCAACACCGACCGAGCGTAGCGGCCGGGCGTTTGCCCATCTACAGTGGCGGTGTACGGCCAACTAGCGGGAGAAGCGTGACATGTCGTCATCCACGGGCGGACACAAGTCGGGATCGGGTCCGGACTCGGGATATTTTCGCCGACTCGGTCGTCGTCTCACCGCCGATATCGACCAGCTCGACGCCGAGGAATTGGCCGAGACGGCCGATGCGTCCGGTGCCCGGCGGGCCAAGGATTGCTGTCGTGGCGAAGAGGCGACGATTCTGGGCAGACTCCGCAGTGTCGAGGCGTGTCCCAAGGCGGCCGGTGCCACGGTGCAGGCCGAGTTCTTCGACGGCACCGATGCCATCACCCTGGTGTGGATCGGGCGCAGGCGCATTCCCGGTATCGAACCGGGCAGGCGCATTCTGGTCCGTGGTCGCGTCGGCGACCGCGACGGCCGCAAGGTGATCTTCAACCCCTACTACGAATTGCGCGGGAACAGCTGACGTATGCCCTCCAGCGACGAGTACCGCACTGCCGCGGACCCCGAAGCCACCGTGGCGTTGCCCGTGGTCACCGATGAACAGGTGGACCCGGAGATCGACACCGAGGTCGACAAGGCCGAACAAACCTTGCTCGAGCAGCTCGGTGGTTTCAGCGGCCTGATCTATTCCACCCTCCCCGTTCTGGTTTTCGTCCCGGTGAACACCTTCGCGGGCCTCACCGTGGCCATCTGGGCCGCTCTCGGCGTCGCCGCCGCCATCCTGATCTGGCGACTGGTGCAGCGCAGCCCCATCCAGCCTGCCGTCTCCGGCTTCCTCGGCGTCGGCCTGTGCGCGCTCATCGCCCAGCGAGTGGGGGAGGCCAAGGGCTTCTTCCTGTTCGGCATCTACACCAGCCTGGTGTACGCGGGCGTGTTCGCGGTGTCGATCCTGCTGCGCAGGCCGCTGGTCGGGGTGATCTGGGGCGCGCTCAACGGGCACGGTCACCGCTGGCGGACCGACAAGCGCATCCGCAAGCTCTACGACCTGGCCACCGCGGTCTGGGTGGTCGTGTTCGGCGCCCGCTACCTGGTGCAGTCGCAGCTCTACGACACCGACCACACCACCTGGCTGGCCGTGGCGCGGATCGGCATGGGCTGGCCGCTCACCGCGGTCGCCCTGGTGGTCACCGTGTGGGCGGTGCGCCGCGCCGGGCACCTGCCCGCCGAGAAAGCCGACAAGCCCGGCGCCGGAACGGAATCCGTGCCCGCGTAAGGGTGGTCAGCGCGCCGCCGGAGGTGGGGAAGTACCCACCCTGGGGTATCTGGTCGCGACCGGCTGTTCGTCGCACGATCAATGCGTAGGAAAAACGCGATGATCGTGAGAGGACCGGCGACCATGATGGCAACCGAGCACCGAAATGAGCGACCGGCCACCGCAGCACGCCGCGACGCCGCCAAGACCCCGGCGCCCGTGCTGTCGGAGAGCAAGCGCCTCGGCGCCGAACTCGACGCGCTGATCGGCCCGGCCGCCGCCGGTGATCGCGACGCCGTCGCCGAGATCCTGCGCCTGGTGCACCCGGTGGTCCGCCGGTACTGCTCGGCCCGGATGGGCACCACCGGGCATCTCACCGTCACCGCCGACGATGTCACCCAGGAAGTCCTGATCGCCACTGTCACCGCCATCCCGCGCTACCGCGATCAAGGCAAGTCGTTCCTGGCCTTCGTCTACGGCATCGCCGCCAACAAGGTCTCCGACGCGTTCCGTCGCGGCAAGCACACTGCCTACCCCACGGCCGAGCTGCCCGACAGCGCCAGTACTTCGGCGGGTCCGGAGGAGTGGGTGCTGGCCTACGAGCGCCGCGCCGCCACCCTCGAACTGATGAAGGTGCTCGCGCCGAATCACCGAGAGGTGCTGCACATGCGCATCGTGCTCGGCTGGAGCGCGGCCCAGACCGCCGAGGCCATCGGCACCAGCCCGGGCGTGGTCCGGGTGATGCAGCACCGCGCGCTCAACAAGCTGCGCGCGGAACTGAAAGTGGCGTAGGGGCTTACGGCCGCACGCCGTGCGTCGCCAGCGTGAGTCGCAGATCCTCTTCGGCCTCCACCGAGGTGACGAACAACAGTTCGTCGTCACCCTCGAACGGATCGTCGGGTTGCGGCACGATGACCCGGCCACCGCGCAGGATCGTCACCAGCGCGGTATCGCGCGGCATCTTCAAGGTCCGCACCGGCTTGCCTGCCAGCTGGGTGTCGGCGGGCAGGGTGATCTCGACCAGGTTGGCCTGCCCTTGCCGCAGCGTCATCAGCCGCACCAGATCACCCACCGATACGGCCTCCTCGACCAGCGAGGCGAGCAGCCGCGGCGTCGACACCGCCACGTCGACGCCCCACGACTCGTTGAACAGCCATTCGTTGCGCGGATCGTTGACTCGCGCCACCACTCGGCGCACCCCGAACTCGGTCTTGGCGAGCAGGGCGTGCACCAGATTCGCCTTGTCGTCGCCGGTGGCCGCGATCACCACCTCGTAGGTCTCGAGATCGGCGTTCTCCAGCAGCGACAGCTCGCAGGCGTCGGCGTGCACCCAGACGGCGTCGGGAATGGCGGCGGGATCGATGTGGTCGAGCTGGCGTTCGAGCAGCATCACGCGGTGTCCGCCGCGTAGGAGTTCCCTGGCGATCGAGCGCCCGACCGCGCCCGCTCCGGCGATGGCGACCTTCATGTGTTCAGTCCTCGCTCAGTGGGGCCTTGGCGGCCAGGGCGATCGCCTCGCCGACTGTGCCGGACGTGGCCGCGACATAGACGACGTCGTCGGCCTGGACGATCGTCTTGGATTCGGGCAGCAGGCCCTGGCCGAAGCGCAGGATGAACGCCACCCGCACCTGCAGGTCGCGTTCCAGATCGCGCACCGTGCGACCGGACCAGTCCTCGTGCAGGGTCAGCTGGGTCACCGCGACCGCGCCGGTGGGGTCGCGCCAGGTGGTGGTCGAGTTGTCACCGATGAGGGTGCGCAGGAACCGGTCGGTGGTCCACGGCACGGTGGCGATGGTCGGGATGCCGAGTCGTTCGTACACCTCGGCGCGCTTGGCGTCGTAGATGCGAGCGACGACACGTTCGACGCCGAACATCTCTCTGGCCACTCGCGCCGAGATGATGTTGGAGTTGTCACCGGAGCTCACCGCGGCGAAGGCGTCGGCGCGCTCGATCCCCGCGCGGGTCAGCACCTCGCGGTCGAAGCCGACGCCGATCACCTCCTGCCCGGTGAAGCCCTCACCGAGGCGGCGGAAGGCGGTGGGATCCCGGTCGATGACCGTGACCTCGTGACCCACCCGGGTCAGCGCACGCGCCAGTGACGAGCCGACACGCCCGCACCCCATGATCACTACGTACACCGTGCACCCTCGTTCCTTGCCTACCCGTGGCGTCCGGCAAGGACCGTACCCGCCGGATGCTCCCATCGCCCATTTTCCCCGCGCCGACGCGGGGCAAACAATCCGGACATCGCCGTGACGCCGGTGAACGTGCGCGCGAAGGTGCTGGTGAACTCCTCTATGCTCAGCCCGGTGTCCAAGTTGACGACGGCAGCCAAGCGTGTGCTGCTGGGCAGGCCGTTCCGTAGCGATTCGCTCGGCCACACGTTGTTGCCCAAGCGTATCGCTCTTCCGGTCTTCGCCTCCGACGCGATGTCGTCGGTCGCGTATGCCCCGGAGGAAATCTTCCTGGTGCTGTCGGCGGCGGGCATCTCGGCCTACGTGTACGCGCCGTGGGTCGGTCTTGCCGTAGCCCTGGTGATGGCGGTGGTCGTTGCCAGCTACCGGCAGAACGTGCACGCCTACCCTTCCGGTGGCGGCGACTACGAGGTCGCGACGAAGAACATCGGGCCCAATGCCGGTTTGACGGTCGGCAGCGCGCTACTGGTCGATTATGTGCTCACCGTGGCGGTGTCGATTTCATCGGCCGCGTCCAATATCGGGTCGGCGATCCCGTTCGTCGCCACGCACAAGGTGTTGTTCGCGGTCGTGGCGATCGCGATCCTCACCGCGATCAACCTGCGTGGCATCCGCGAATCGGGGACCGCCTTCGCGATTCCCACCTACGCGTTCATCTTCGGCATGTTCGCGATGCTGGCTTGGGGCCTGTTCCGTACCTACGTGCTCGGCGACGACATCCAGGCCGAGTCCGCCGGTTTCGGGCTCAACGCCGAAGACGAGCACCTCTACGGCTTGGCCTTCGCCTTCCTGATCGCGCGTGCCTTCTCCTCCGGTTGTGCGGCGCTGACCGGTGTCGAGGCCATCAGCAACGGTGTACCCGCGTTCCGTAAACCCAAGTCGCGCAATGCCGCGACCACCTTGCTGCTGCTGGGTTCCATCGCGATCGTGCTGCTGATGGGCATCATCATCCTGGCCCAGAAGATCCGCGTCGTGTACGCGCACGACCCCGCGCACCTGGTCGGCGCGCCCGCCGATTATCACCAGAAGACCCTCATCGCGCAGATCGCCGAAGCGGTGTTCCACGGTTTCCCGATCGGCTTCTTCTTCATCACCATCGTCACCGCCCTGATCCTGGTGCTGGCCGCCAACACCGCGTTCAACGGTTTCCCCGTGCTCGGTTCGATCCTGGCACAGGACCGCTACCTGCCCCGTCAGCTGCACACCCGCGGCGACCGGCTCGCGTTCTCCAACGGCATCCTGTTCCTCTCGGGTGCCGCGATCGCGTTCGTGGTGGTCTTCGGCGCCGAGGTGACCAAGCTGATCCAGCTCTACATCGTGGGTGTGTTCGTCTCGTTCGTGCTGAGCCAGACCGGCATGCTGCGGCACTGGACGCGCCTGCTGCGTACCGAGACCGACCCGGCGCAGCGCAGGCAGATGATGCGTTCCCGGGTGATCAACGCGATCGGTCTGACCGCGACGGGCGCCGTGCTGATGATCGTGCTGGTCACCAAGTTCTTCGCCGGCGCCTGGATCGCGATCCTGACGATGGTGGCGATCTTCGTCGTGATGAAGCTGATCCACAAGCACTACGACTCGGTCTCGCGCGAACTCGACGAATCCGACTGGGACGGCGTGCTGCCCAGCCGCACCCACTCACTGGTCCTGGTCTCCAAGCTGCATCTGCCCACGCGCCGCGCGCTGGCCTTCGCGCGCGCCACCCGCCCGGACACGCTGGAAGCGGTGACGGTCAACGTCGACGACGCCGACACCCGCAAGCTGGTGCGCGAATGGGAGAACAGCGAGATCAACGTGCCGTTGAAGGTGATCGAATCGCCCTATCGCGAGATCACCAAGCCGGTGCTCGAGTACGTCAAGCGGGTGCGCAAGGACGCCCCGCGCGACGTGGTCACCGTCTTCATTCCCGAATACGTGGTCGGCCACTGGTGGGAGCAGGTGCTGCACAACCAGTCCGCGCTGCGGTTGAAGGGCAGGTTGCTGTTCGAGCCCGGTGTGATGGTGACGAGCGTGCCGTGGCAGCTCAGTTCCTCCACCAGGGCCAAGCAGGCAGCCGATGTGAACGCACCGGGTTCGGTGCGCCGAGGTTTCGAACGACCAGGACGTCGCGAATGAGCGGCGCGCCGGTCGAGGGTGAGAGTGGGTGTGGCCGTGAGTGATTGGAGCGGACAAGAATTCGAGGTGCGCCTCGGGGCGCCCGGGCACGGTGGGTTCATCGTCGGACGCCACGAGGGCCGGGTCGTGTTCGTGCGACACGGGCTGCCCGGTGAGCTGGTGCGGGCGCGGGTGACCGAGGATCGCGGCGGTTCGTTCTGCCGGGCCGACGCGGTCGAGATCATCGAGGCGTCCCCGGACCGGGTGCCCGCGACCTGTCCGGTGTCCGGGCCGGGCGGTGCGGGGTGCTGTGACTTCTCCTTCGCGACGCCCGCGGCGCAGCGCGCGCTCAAGGCCACGGTGGTGGAAGAGCAGTTGCGCCGGTTGGCCAAGATCGAGCGTGAGGTGACGGTCGAGCCGATCGCCGGTGATTCGGGTGAGGTCACCGGTGGTTGGCGCACGCGGGTGCGGTTGGTCGTGGACGGCGCGGGGCACGCCGGTGTGCACCGTCACCGCAGCACCGAGGTGATCGCGGATCTGCGCTGCCCGCAGCCTGTCGCCGGTGCGCTCGACGGCGTCGCGGACCGGTTGTGGACGCCGGGGGCGGATCTGGTCGTCGCGCTCGACGGTGACGGTGTTCGTCATATCGTGGAACTGGCCGAGACTCCTGCTTCCGGTCCCGCCGGTCGCCCGGAGACACCGCGTGGCGCGAGCCGCGGTCGTGGCCAGCGGCCGGGGCGTCGTCGTGAGTCGGCGCCGCCGACGGGTGACGAGCGTGGGGCGATCCGGGACCGGGCGGCTTCGCGGAAGTCGGCGATGAACGCGCCTCGTGAGGAGTGTGTGGTCGAGGGTTCGGGTCGCGTCGTCGAGTATGTGGCGGGGCGTCGCTGGGAGTTGTCGGCGACCGGGTTCTGGCAGGCGCATCGCGGTGCGGCGCAATGTTATTCGGACCTGATCGCCGAGTGGTCGGGGCTCGCTCCCGGCGGTTCGGGGTGGGATCTCTACGCCGGTGTGGGCGTGTTCGCTGCCCGCTTGGCCGAGCAGGTGGGGCAGACCGGGGCGGTGACCGGTGTCGAATCCGCTCGTTCGGCGGTTGTCGACGGAGTGGCGGCGCTGGGGGATCTGCCCTGGCTGGAATTGCGTAGTGAGCGGGTCGAGCCGTGGGCTCGAAGTGCTTCCGGTAGGCCCGATGTCGTGGTGCTCGATCCGCCGCGGGCGGGGGCGGGCAAGGATGTCGTCGCCGCTGTCGCCGATGCCGATCCGCGCCGGATCGTTCATATCGGTTGCGACCCGGCGGCGTTCGCTCGTGATCTGGGGTTGTACCTGGATGCCGGCTATCACCTGGCGGAGCTGCGGGCCTTCGACGCCTTCCCGGCGACGCACCATGTCGAATGCGTCGCGCTGCTCGACCGCTGAGTGTTCGGTGATCCCGGACGATTCCACCGATAGAAAGAGAGAGTTCGCGCTACATTGTCTCAATGGTGGACGTGAACGACGCACGCCGGTTCGTTGTCATCGGGGGTGGGCTGGCCGGACTGGCCGCCGCCGTATGGCTGGCGGAAGCCGGTGAACAGGTAACCCTGCTGGAGCGGCGAGGTCGGCTCGGCGGCCGCACGCAGGCGATGCGGGTCGCCGAGGTGGACGACCTCGCCGACAACGGCCAGCACGTGGTGGCCAGCGGGTACCGGAGCCTGTGGCGGTATCTGGAGAGCGTGGGCACGCGGCACCACGTGGAATTCCCCGGCGCGGGGAGCCTGCGCTGGCCGGGTGGTCGCGCAGTCATGTTGCACACCAAGGGTTTCGCGGCCGTGCGCACACTGATGGGTGCGCATCCCGACGCGGGACCGCTGGAGCGGCTGCGTGCGCTGCGTTCCGCGCTCACCTTGGTGCGCCAAGCGCTGTGGCAGCCTGCCTACCTCGCCGACATCACCACCGACGAGTGGTTCCGGCGGCTGGCGATGCCGCCGAAAGCGCGCGAGGCCCTGTGGGATTGGCTCGCGCTCGGCATCGCCGCGGAACCGGTGGACAGGGAGTCGGCGAAGGTGTTCGCCGATGTGCTGGCCACCGGGGTCCGGATCGGGATGCGGACGCGCACAGGCGTGACGATCGGCTACCCCACCGTGGATCTGGACACCCTCTACATCGCCGGTGCCGAGAAGGTTTTCGAACGCCACGGGGTCGACGTGCGCTACCGGGCGGTGGCCCGCAAGGTCGTCATCGTCGACGGCAAGGCGACCGGGGTGCAGCTGGCGGACGGCTCGGTCGTCGACGCCGACGCGGTGATCTGCGCGGTTCCCAACACCAATATCGGCGGGCTCCTCGACGACCTGCCCGAACATGCCGAAATCTACGCTGCCGCAGACAAACTGGGGTTCACCCCGATCGTGAGCACGAACCTGTATCTGGACCGGCCGCTGAAAACCAAGTCGGCCATGGAGGCGCTGATCGGCGGCACCGGAGTGATCGATCAGGTCTTCGACCGGCAGCGCATGCATCAGCGCGCGCCCGATGGCACCTGGCTGTACTGCCTGACGACCAGCGGCGCCTACGAGCAGATCCACAAGAGCAACAGCGAGATCGTCGCCGAGCAAATGGATCTCATCCGCCGCTATTACCCGGAAGCCGCCGACGCTCAGGTCGTCACCGGTCATGTGGTGAAGATGCCGAAGGCGACCTTCTCCCAGGTTCTCGGCACCGACAACCTGCGCCCCGACCAGCGCACCTCGGTCCCGAACCTGATGCTGGCCGGCGATTGGACCCGCACGGACTGGTGCGCCACGATGGAAAGCGCCGTCCAGAGTGCCGAACGCGCCGTCGAAGCGCTGCTCGCGCAGCCGGAGTGGACCGGCCGCGCTAGTCGAGGGCCCAGGTGACGCGGACGCTTGCGCCGACTTCGGTTTCGCCGGGGACCACGGGAACCGGGGAGCCGGCCCGGGCCATCAGCATGGGGGAGGAGTCCATTTCCGCGCTGATGTCGTAGGCCCGGGACGTCGGCGGCGAGGTGTCCTCGGTGATCTGGAGGACGGCGCCCAGGCTCACCCCGGCGCGGGTCGCGTACTGCTCGGCTTTCGCCTTCGCGTCGTCGTAGGCCGCGTCGCGGGCTTGCTCGAGCAGGGGGGCCGGGTCGGCGATGCCCCGGGTGAGGCCGCCGAGGCGGACGTCGTCGCCGCCCGCGTTCACCGCGGCGGCGACCGTTTCGGCGGGGTCGATGCCGGTGCATTCGCGCAGCGACACACTGAGGCCGGTGGAGGCCAGGTATCCGGCGATCTCGTTGCGCCCGTTGTCGGTGTAGACGGTTTCGGTGCGCACGCTCAGGCCGCTGGTGGCCATGTCCGCGTCACTCACCCCGGCGGTTCGCAGTGCCGCGACGACCGCGCTCACCCGGTCACCGGCACGCCCGTAGGCCCCGGCGACGGTGTCGGCGCGCGATTCCACCGACAACGTCAACCGGATCAGATCGGGGACCGCGCGCACCACGCCGCGCCCGAAGGTGGTCGTGCTCGCCTGCCAGGACTTCTTGCTCACCGCGGTACTCCTGTCGGTCGAAGGCTGCTGTGCTGCTCAACGTCTCGCGTGAGGACCGAGTTCCGCCGGGCGGTCAGTAGTTCTCGGCGTTGCCCGAGATGGTTCGGACAGTGGCTTCCATCTGCGCGTACGCCCCGGCCGCGAGCCGTTGCAGCAGGGCGAGTTTCAGTTGCGGGTGCTGCTCGGCGAGCTCGTCGAACACGGCCGTGCTCATCACCGCCACCCGCAGCCCGGTCTCGGCGACGATGTCGTTGACGAAATTCTCGCCGGTCAACATCGGGATCTCGCCGAACGACATCCCCGACGACAACGTCACCAACCGGTGCACCCGCCCGTCGGTACCGGTGAAGGTGGCCCGCACCCGCCCGGCGAGAATCAGATACAGCCCGGACCGTGGCTCGCCGCGCTCGGCGATCACCTCGCCGCGGGCGAAGGTGCGGGCGACGAAATCCGCGCACAGCCGGTCCCGGTCGGCGGGGGCGAGTCCCACCAGCAGCGGATGCTCGTCGAGGTCGATCGACGCGGCGGCGCGCGTTCCCAGCGGCCGATGCCGGTCGAGCACGATGTCCTCACACCATTCGGTCGCGGTGTCGCGATCGACGAAC
Organism: Nocardia sp. NPDC003183; assembly: GCF_053590715.1. Taxonomy (NCBI): domain Bacteria; kingdom Bacillati; phylum Actinomycetota; class Actinomycetes; order Mycobacteriales; family Nocardiaceae; genus Nocardia; species Nocardia sp. NPDC003183. The sequence continues at coordinate 171,082 of NZ_JBSFTG010000005.1, read as the reverse complement.
ACCCGCCCGCGCGGATCGTCCGGATCCAGACTCGACACCTCGTGACCGAGCTTGGCATCGGGATCGACCAGCGCCACCCGGCTGCCCCGGCGCACCAGCTCGGCCTGCAACTGCTCGACCATCCCGCGAGCCACCTGACTCACCTCACCGACCCGGCGCAGGTCGATCACCAGCGCGTCGAGCTCGTCGGCGTTGCCTTCGATCGCCCGCACCGCCCGTTCGGCACCGGCGAACAACAGGTCGCCGTGCAGCTCGTAGACCCGCGCACGGTCACCATGGGCGGCCAGCACCTCGGCGTCCTCGGGGGTGCGGCGCAGCCGCGACGGCAGCTGCGCGACCGAGTAGTCGGCGCGGATCGCGGTGCGCGCCGATCGGGTCACGTGACAGAAGTGCAGTTCGAGCCGGCGCGACAGCTCCCGGCACGCCGCCACCCCGCGCACACTGTTGCCCTGCCCGTCCAGCCTCGGTGAATACACCGAGATCCCGAGCTGACCGGGCAGCACCGCGATGATCCCGCCGCCGACCCCGCTCTTGGCGGGCAGCCCGACCGTGGTCACCCAGTCACCGGCGGCGTTGTACATGCCGCAGGTGGTCATCACACTGAGTACCCGTTCGGTGAGCGAGGTCGACAGCGCCCGTTCACGAGTCTTCGGATTGACTCCGTTGTCGGCCAGGGTCGCCGCCATCACGGCCAGGTCGGTGCAGGTGATCTCGATCGAGCACTGCCGGAAGTACCGGTCGACCACGTCGTCCGGATCGACGTCGATGATGCCGACCGAGCGCAACATGTACCCGATCGCCCGATTGCGGTACCCCGTGCGGGCTTCGGATTCGTAGACCGCCTCGTTCATCGTCAACTCGCGTCCGGCGAAGCGGGAGTAGCAGCGACGGACCCGCTCGAACTTGTCGGCGGCGTCGCGGCCGTCGATCAGCGAGGCCGCGGTGATGGCCCCGGAGTTGATCATCGGGTTGCTCGGGCGCTGAGTGTCGGGTTCGAGGCTGATCTCGTTGAACGGTTCACCCGACGGCTCCACGTCGATGTGCTCGGCCACCCCGTCGAGTCCGCGATCGGCCAGCGCCAGCGCGTAGGTGAACGGCTTGGAGATGGACTGGATGGTGAACCCGATGCCGGTGTCGCCGACCTGGTAGACGAGTCCGTCGGCGGTCGCCAGGCACAGTCCGAACGAATCCGGTGCGACGGCGGCGAGCTCGGGGATGTAGTCGGCGGGTGCGCCGGAGGTGTCGTCGCGACAGACCGCGTACACCTCGTCGAGCATGCCCGCCACCACACCCGGGTCGATCGTGCGCGTCGCGCCGTGCGGTCGAGTCACAGCGTCACTGTAGGTCGCAGCGCTGGTGGCCCGGTCCTGGACGCGCGGGGGAGATTGTCCTCACAGCCCAGAACTCGGTGAGGTAAGCCTTGGTCGAACCCGATTTCCGCCCGCGCGTCCTGTTCACCGGGCCTGCGGCGGTATCGTCGTCGCGACCGTAGCGCTCGCCGTGCCCGTGCTGGGAAGGGCCCGCGAGCCTGTGCCCGTCCCGCGGGCAAATACACTGGGCTGATCACAATGTAGTCCGGAGGGAGCGAGTTCAGGTGGGAGTGCTGTCGCGGGTGGATTCACCCGAAGATCTGCGCCGGCTGAGCGTGCCGCAGCTGCGGGAACTGGCGGACGAGATCCGCGAGTTCCTGGTGCAGAAGGTCGCCGCCACCGGAGGCCATCTCGGCCCCAATCTCGGGGTGGTCGAGCTGACCATCGCCTTACACCGGATTTTCGATTCGCCCGCCGATCCGTTGATCTTCGACACCGGCCACCAGGCGTATGTGCACAAGATCCTCACCGGTCGCAAGGATCGCTTCGACTCGCTGCGCAGCCGTGACGGTCTGTCGGGCTACCCGAGCCGCGCCGAGAGCGAACACGACTGGGTCGAGTCCTCACACGCGTCGGCCGCGCTGTCCTACGTCGACGGCCTCGCGAAGGCGTTCGCGCTCACCGATCAGGACCGCACCCCGGTCGCGATCGTCGGGGACGGCGCGCTCACCGGCGGTATGTGCTGGGAGGCGCTCAACAACATCGCGGGTGCGCCCGATCGCCCGGTGGTGGTGGTGGTCAACGACAACGGCCGTTCCTATGCCCCCACGATCGGTGGACTCGCCGACCGCCTGACCGCCCTGCGCACCCAGCCTGCCTACGAGCACGCGCTCGACGCCGGGAAACGCATCCTGAAAAGCATTCCCGCCGTGGGTGATTCGGCGTACTCGATGGTTCACGCGCTCAAGGCCGGGATCAAAGACGCGGTGAGCCCGCAGGAACTGTTCTCCGATCTGGGCATGAAGTACGTCGGCCCGGTCGACGGCCACGATCTCGTCGCGCTCGAAGCGGCGATGCGGCGCGCCAAGGACTTCGGCGGTCCGGTCGTCGTGCACGTGGTCACCCGCAAGGGCAACGGCTACGAGCACGCCGAGAACCACGTCGCCGACCAGATGCACGCCTGTGACCCGATCGACCCGCTCACCGGCCGCCCGCTGGCGGGCAAGAAGGCCAAGGGCTGGACCGCGGTGTTCTCCGAGGAGCTCATCGAACACGGTGCGCGCCGCGACGACATCGTCGCCATCACCGCCGCCATGCCGGGCCCCACCGGCCTGGCCGCGTTCGGCGAACGCTTCCCCGAGCGCATGTTCGACGTCGGCATCGCCGAGCAGCACGGCATGGCTTCGGCCGCCGGTCTGGCACTGGGTGGTATGCACCCGGTGGTCGCCATCTACGCCACCTTCCTCAACCGCGCGTTCGACCAGCTCCTGATGGACGTGGCACTGCTGAAGCAGCCCGTCACGGTCGTGCTGGATCGCGCGGGTATCACCGGCCCCGACGGCGCCAGCCACAACGGCATGTGGGACTTCTCGCTGCTGGGCATCATCCCCGGCATCCGGGTCGCGGCCCCGCGCGACGGTGCCACGCTGCGGGAGGAGCTGGCCGAAGCGCTCGCCGTCTCCGACGGCCCGACCGTGCTGCGGTTCCCGAAAGGCAGTGTCGCCGAGGACATCACGGCCGTGGAACGTCTCGACGGGCTGGATGTGCTGCGACTGGCCGTGCCCGGTGCGGGCTCCGCCCAGTCCCAGCACGGTGACGTCCTGATCGTCGCCGTCGGCCCCTTCGCCGACACCGCGATGAAGGTCGCCGAACTCCTCGAACCCCAAGGCATTTCGGTCACCGTCGTCGATCCGCGCTGGGTCATCCCGGTGTCGGACACCTTGGTCAAACTCGCGGAGAACTACCGCCTCGTGGTCACCGTCGAAGACGGCGGCCTGCACGGCGGCATCGGCTCCACCGTCTCCGCTCGCCTGCGCGACGCGGGCCTGGACGTCCCCACCCGCGATCTCGGTGTGCCCCAGCAGTTCCTGGACCACGCCTCCCGCAACGAGATCCTCGAAGAACTCGGCCTCACCCCCGACGCCATCGCCCAGCGAATCGGCGGCTGGCTGCAATCACGCTGATCAGAGCCGGATAACGCCCGCTGCGTGTCGGGCGTTGTCCGCCTCGGGCGTTGCGTACCCTCGCTGCCGAACGGTCCACTCGGGATTCCGATCGGCGGGAGAGTTCATGGCGAAGGTGGCGATCGTCGGGGCGGGCGTGATCGGTATCGGCTGGGCGAGGCTCTTCGCCCGGGGCGGTTGGGACGTCGCACTGGCCGATCCGCGACCCGACCTCGAACAGATCGTGGCCGACGATCTGTCGGGTCTGCCGGTCACCGCTCACGCCGAGGCCGGATCGGCCGCTGAGGGCGTCGACTACGTGCAGGAGGCAGGCCCGGAACGGCTCGAGTTCAAGCACGAGGTCTTCGCCGAGCTGGCCGCAGCCACCGCCGACGACGTCGTGCTCGCCTCCTCCTCGTCCTCGCTGCTGCCCACCGACATCGCCCAGGGCAGCTCCGCGGCGGACCGCATCCTGATCGGCCACCCCTTCAACCCGGCAGACCTGATGCCCCTCGTCGAGGTGGTTCCCGGCGCGAAGACCGCCGATGCGGCGGTGGTCCGGGCGATGACGGTCTATCGCGAGCTGGGCAAGACACCGATCCGGTTGCAGCGCGAGATCCCTGGTTTCGTCGGCAACCGCCTGCAGAAGGTCTTCAACGACCAGGCGATCTACCTGGTGCAACAGGGCGTCATCGCCGCGGAAGACCTCGACGACCTGGTCAAAGCTTCGCTCGGACTGCGCTGGGCCACCGTCGGCCCGTTCGAGGGCATGAACCTCGGCGGCGGCCCCGCGGGCATCCGCCATCTGATGGACAACGTCGGCTCCCAGATGACCTTCGACATCGGCTCACCGGACAAGTCGGCCATGGGCATGGTGGTCCAGCAAGTCGACGCCGCGTACGGCAACGGCGAGCAGCGGTACGAGCAGGGCGTGACGGCCCGCGACGAGAAGACCCGCGCGATCCTGCACGCCCTCGGCGAGGGTGCCTGAGACTGCGCGGCTCGACGGTGCCTAGTGGCCGGGCCGCCGGGCGACGACGGCGAAATTCAACGGGATGCGCGGTGCGCCGTCGGGCAATGTCCACCCCTGCTCGCAGGGCACGAGATCGGCGAACGCGGGCCAGTCCATAGTGGGCAGCTCGGTCAACGCCTCGATGACGAGCCCGGCTCCGAGCAGCGCACCGACGATCTCGCCCAGGCCGTGGCGCCACTCGTGATTGGTGGTGTGCGCGATCTGCCCTTCGGATTCCTCGGTGTAGGTCCCCGAGTCCGAGTAGCTGCGAGCGCCGCCACCGCCGAGATAGTCGTCGTCGATCTCCCACGGTTCGAACTGCATCGCACCCAGAATCGGATGGTCGTCGCGGATCACGAACACCCCGCCCGGTTCGAGCAGGTCATGGATCGACCGCGCCCACGCGGTGAGCTCCGGCAGCCAGACGATGGTTCCCGCACTGGTCACGATGGTGTCGAAGCGCCGATCGAGCAGGGAGGAGGCGAACCGCGCGTCGCCTTCGACCCAGGTGATGTCGCGACCGTCGGCCTCGGCGATCCGCGCGGCGTGCCGCAGCGAGTTCGGCGACAGATCCAGTCCGTGCACCTCGATCGCGCCCAACCGCGCCCAGGACACGGTGTCCGTCCCGATGTGACACTGCAGATGCAGCAGGGATCGCCCCCGGATCCCGGATTCCGGTAGGTGCGGGGCCAGTACCGCGAGATCGTTGCGCACCACCGAGGAAATGTCGTCCGGATCGGCCAGAAAGGCGTCGACGTCGTACATCCGCGAACGCGCGTGCACGTCGGCCCGGTCGTCCCAATTCGCGCGGTTGGCGGCGATCGCTTCGGCTTCGAGCACGGCATGACCTTTCGACGGCGGTGTGACGGCGAGGATCAACGCTAGTTGGCGGGCCACTGTCGGGTCGACTGATTTTGTGCCGCCGGGTCTCTCGGCACGCATCGGGTTGCCGAGACTGGTCGCGTCGCTCAGGGCGTGCGGCGGATCGGGGAGTATTCCTGTTCGGGCCGGCCGGTGGTGCCGTAGCGAAGTTGCATGCGTAGATCGGCGGTGGTGACGAGGGCAGCCAGGTAGCGCTGGGCGGTGGCCCGCGAGATTCCGATGGCGGTGGCGACCTCGCCCGCCGACATCGGGGCAGTGGCCCCGTGCACCGCTCGGAGTACGAGTTCCCTGGTGGGGGAGGCGGCGGAGCCCCGGTCCGGGGTGGCCGGGGTGGGCCGCAGCGCGTCGAGTGCCGCGTCGACCTCGCGTGCGCTCACCTCGGGGACGGCGAGGATTCTGCGGTAACGGGCGTAGCCGGCCAGGCGGGCGGCGAGGACGGTGTGATCGAACGGTTTCACCAGATACGCCAGCGCTCCCGCCGCCGAGGCGGCGCGGACCGTGGCCGATTCGGTGGCAGCGGTGAGCATCATGGCGTCGCAATGCAATTCGCGTACCAGGTCGATGCCCGAACCATCCGGCAGATAGACGTCGACCAAGGCGAGATCGATGGCGGTCGTGGCGAGTGCCTGCCGGGCGGCGGCAACGGTGTTGACGACCGCGCCGACGGCGAATCCGGGTAGCGCGCCGACGATTCCGGCATGCATGTTCGCCACCCGGAAGTCGTCATCGACCACGAGCACGGTGTAGTCGGGCCGGTTCACGACACTTCTCCCTCGCTGAGCACGCCGGGTAGGCGCGCGATGAACTCCGCCCCGCTCAGTTGTCCACCGGCGCCGGCTGCCGAGGCCAACCACACATCGCCACCGAGCGCCCGAGCGACCTGCCGCGACAACGCCAGCCCCACCCCACGACCCCCTGGCACCCCGCCACCGTGTTTCGTCGAAACCCCGTCGGCGAACAGCGAATCCACCAATTCCGGTCCGATTCCCGGGCCGCTGTCGGCGACGGTGATGTGCAGCGTGGATCCCTCCTGCACCAACTCGACCTCGACGAGCGCGCGGGCTTGCGCGCCGGACTCGGTCGCCACGGAATCATCGCGGATGCGTGCGTCGAACTCGGCGGGCACGTCCGGCCCCGTGGCGGCTTCGACGACGCGCACGGCATCGATGGCATTGTCGAGCAGATTGCCCAGCACTGTCGTCACATCCACCGGCGCACCGAGATTCGCGTCCACCCAGGTGCTCGGCCCCAGCCGCAACGACACCCCGTTCTCCCTGGCATGAGCGGCCTTGGCGGCGAGAAACGCTTGCAGATACGGATCGCGCACCGCATCGATCCCCGGCATCGCGGCACCGAGCGGCCCCGACCCGAGCAGCTCGTCGATGTATTTCGCGGCCTCGCTGGGCCGATCGCCGTGCAGCAACCCACTGAGCAGGTGCAATCGGTTGGCGAACTCGTGCCGCTGCGCCCGCAACACCGTGCTCATCGACCGCACCGCGTCCAGCTGCCGGGTCAGCGACTCCACATCGGTCCGATCGCGCACATCGAGCACCGCCCCCAGCGCGCGCCCCTCGCGGGTCACCGTCCTGGCGGTGACCACGACGATCCGATCGCCGACCGCCGCCTGCACCGGCTGCCCGTCGGCGGCGCGAAACGCCTCGAGCACGCGCGGCGTGAGCCCGATCGAATCCACCGAACATCCACTGTCCCCGGCGATTCCGAGCAGGGCGCGCGCCTCGTCGTTGATCACCGTCGTGCGCCACCTGGCATCGACCGCGACCACCCCCACGCCGATCCCGTGCAGCACCACATCCTGTTCGCGCACCAGTTCGGCCAGCTCGGCGGGCTGCAGGCCCAGGGTCAACCCGTGCCACCGCCGTGCCAGCAACACCGACCCCGCGATCCCCGCGAACAGCGCGCCCATCACCAGGACGGCGGCCCGGCGCAGGTCGCTCACCAGCTGATCGCTCACCGCCTCGGTGGAGATGCCGACACTCACCTCGCCCACCACCCGATTCGAACCGGGCTCGCGCACCGGCACTTTCGCCCGCACCGAGTCGCCGAGTGTGCCGTGCTCGCGAATCACCACCTCGCGCCCTGCCAACGCCTCCGAGGGATCCGTGCTCACCTTCTGACCCAGCCGCGCCGGGTCGGGATGCGCCAACCGCAACCCCGCGTCATCGGTGATCACCACGAACAGTGCCCCCGTCCGCAGGCGCGCCGCCTCGGCCGTCTGCTCCAGTTCCCCGCTCGCGAGCTCCGCACGGAGCAATGGCCCCGGCTCCAGCGCCGCGTACCGGGCGACCTCCTCGCGCACCACCGGATCACTGGCGACGGTGCGCGCGATGGCCAGAGCCCGCTGCCCGTACTCGGCCGACAACCGCTGATCGCTCAGGTAGGCGAACACCCCGAACGCCAGCCCCAGGATCAACGCCACCAGCGCGACCTGCAGCAACACGATCTGCGTCCGCAGCCGGACACCACGGGGGAACAGCCTCACCGGCTCAGTGTAAGCACCCCCGGTGACCATGAGCACAATGCGCACAACGTCCGTATCGCTGCTTGCGCCGGTTGTGCGCACAAGCGCGCGCCCTGTGACCCACAACACTTACTTTTCGATAGCGGCCGCGCATCACACCAAGGCGGCGCCGGACACAGGAGCAGCAATGAGCAATCCACTCATCGAACTCCGGGGCGCGACGAAGCGCTTTCCCGGAACCGACGGTGGCATCCACACCGCGGTGAAGAACATCGACTTCACCGTCGCGCCAGGCGAATTCGTCGCGGTGGTCGGCCCGACCGGCTGTGGCAAGTCCACCACCCTCTCCCTGGTCTCGGGCCTCGAGCCCACCTCGGCGGGGCGCACGCTGGTGCGCGGCAAGGATGTCGACGGCATCCCCGACGGCATCGGCTACATGTTCCAGCAGGATGCCGTGCTGCCGTGGCGCAGCGTGCTCGACAATGTCGCGCTCGGCCCGCGCTTTCGTGGCGTGTCGAAAGCCGAGGCGAAGGCGAAGGCCGCCGAATGGGTGCGCATCGTGGGACTTGCCGGATTCGAGGACTATTACCCGCACCAGCTCTCCGGCGGCATGCGCAAGCGCGTCGCACTGGCCCAGACCCTGGTGAACGAACCCGAGATCATGCTCATGGACGAGCCGTTCAGCGCGCTCGACGTGCAGACCCGCCAGCTCATGCAGGACGAACTGCTGCGCGTGTGGGCAGGCACCGACGCCGCGGTGATCTTCGTGACCCACGACCTCGAGGAGGCCATCGCCCTGGCCGACCGGGTCGTGGTGATGACCGCGAGCCCCGCGACCGTCTGCGGTGACTTCCGCGTCACCCTCGAACGTCCGCGCAATGTCGAAGAGGTGCGCCTCACCGAGGAATTCCGCGACCTCTACCGGGAAATCTGGGAAACGCTGCGCGATCAGGTCGAGGCGGCTCGCACGAAGGGAGCGACCCGTGTCGCTTGAGACGATGACCGCGATCGCCGCGACAGCGCCGGAGGTCGAGGCGGAATCCGAGGAGCAGATCCTGGCCCGGGTGAAGGCCAAGAACCGCAAGTCCAAGCTGCGGGTGTGGGGTCTGCGGGCCGCGCTGATCGTGCTGTGGCTGGGATCGTGGGAGCTGGTCGCCAGCGTCTGGATCGACCCGTTCTTCTACTCCAAGCCCTCCCTGATCTGGGATCGGCTGGTCGAATGGTTCACCGAGGGAACGCAGTTCGGGTCGATCTGGCTGCAGATCTTCACCACCGTGCAGGAAGCCGTGCTCGGCTTCGTGATCGGCACCGTCGCCGGCGTCGTGCTGGGCACCTTGCTCGGCCGCAGCCGCTACTGGGCCGACGTGCTCGCCCCGTTCATCAAGGCGCTCAACGCCGTGCCCCGCATCGTGCTGGCCTCGCTGTTCATCATCTGGTTCGGCTTGGGTCTGAGTTCCAAGGTCGCGACCGTGGTGGTGCTGGTGTTCTTCGCCGTGTTCTTCAACGCCTTCACCGGCGCCAGGGAAGTCGACGGCAATGTCATCAACAACGCCCGCATCCTGGGTGCGAGTAAACGTCAGATCCTCGGCTCCATCGTGCTGCCCAGTGCCACGACCTGGATCCTGTCCAGCCTGCACACCGCCTTCGGGTTCGCGCTGATCGGCGCGGTCGTGGGTGAATATGCCGGTGCCAGTAAAGGTTTGGGGTTGCTGATCTCCAATGCCCAGGGCACCTTCGACGCGGCAGGCATCTACGCGGGCATGATCATCATCACCGTGGTCGCCCTGATCGCGGAATCGCTCATCGGCTTCGCGGAAGGGCGCCTGCTGAAATGGCGTCCCTCGCAGGCACAGTCGGGTCACGGGGTGTAGACGATGAGATACCGCAAGCCCTTCGCACTGGCGCTGCTCGCGATCAGTTCGCTGCTGCTGGCCACCGGATGCCGCGATTCGCGGTCCATCCCGATGGCCGACGGCAGACCCCAGATCACCATTATGGTCGGCGGTCTGGAGAAGGTGATCTACCTGCCGGCGATGCTCGCCCAGCAGCTCGGCGCGTTCGAGGCCAACGACATCGACGTGAAGCTGCTCGGCGAACAGTCCGGCGCCAGCGCCGAAACCGCCCTGCTCACCGGTGACGTCCAGGCCGTGGTCGGCTTCTACGACCACACCATCGACCTCCAGGCCAAAGACCAGTGCCTGCAGACCGTGGTCCAATTCGCCGACGTGCCAGGCGAAGTGGAACTGGTCTCCACCGCCGACGCCGACACCATCCGCTCGCCCGCCGACTTCCGCGGCCGCAACCTCGGCGTCACCTCGCTCGGCTCGTCGACCGACTTCCTCACCCAGGCGCTGGCCGGTCAGGAGGGTCTGAGCACCTCCGACTACACCAGGGTGAAAGTCGGTGCGGGACAAACCTTCATCGCGGGCATGAACCACGACGGCATCGACGCGGGCATGACCACCGACCCCACGGTGGCGAAAATGGTCCAGTCCGGTGACGCGAAGATCCTCACCGACATGCGCAACGAGGAAGGCACCCGCGCCGCACTCGGCGGCCTGTACCCTGCCTCATCGCTGTACATGAAGTGCGACACCGTTTCCGCGCACCCGGAGATCGTCCAGAAACTGGCCAACGCCTTCGTGCAGACGCTGCGCTGGATCGACACCCACAACCCCGACGAGATCGCCGCGAAGATGCCGTCCCAATACGCCGGCAGCGACCCCGCCCTCTACGCGAAATCCATCCGCGACTCGATCGGCATGTTCAACGGCGACGGCCTGATGAAACCCGAAGGCGCCCAGAACGTCCTTCGCATCCTGGGCCGATACTCCCGCAACGTGGCCCCCGTCCGGGACCGCATCGACCTCGAAGCCACCTACACCAACCAATTCGTCGAACAAGCGCATCGAACCCCGGCCCAGTAACGCGATCGACCCCTGCCGTGACTCATGGCAGGGGTCGATGCGTGTCTATCGGTAGGCGGGTTCGTTGTCTTCGCGATAGATCGCGATGGCCGATTTCATCAACCGCACCAACGACCCTCGGGCATCGCCGGTATCACCCGGTCGCGCCTCGATCACAGAGCCTCGTTCGGTGACCAGGTAGCGCCCATCCGGGAAATCCATCACGTGGAAGCCCTGTCCGGGTTGTGGCCGGTTGTCCGTCGCGGCGCCCGGATAGCCCGCCACGTATACCAGCGTCGACCGGGGCCGCCCGAAGAAATCATCCGCCTTCTGCTGCGGCGTGCGCCGGTCGGCCGCCCACGGATCGTAGGGTGCTTCTTCGTCGAAGTCGTTGCTGTTCATCGAGAACACGTCCCCGCCCGCCGCCCCCGTCTTCGGCAGCCGGGCAAGGAGCTTGTCGGGCAGCTGTTCGATCTCGAGCATGCTCATCCGGATGTCACCGCCCTCGTGGTCGAGCGGCACCCGCTGCTGTTCCACCAGCACCGCCTGCTGCCCCCGCACCGCCGCGAACGACCGCAACTTCTCCCCGTCGCCGTACCCGGCGAGCTCGAATCGCGCTTCCGGCTCGAGCAGAATTTGCAGCGCCGCGTCCAGCGAGTGGTCGAACATCGGCAGAATCCGCTGGGCCTCGTCCTGCCACAGCCGGTCGTAGTCGTCCACGGTCACCGCGTCCGCCTGCGTCTGCAACGGATAGGGGAGCACATCGCGATCCGCCGCGCGCCACAGCACCGTGAACCCGAGCGCACTGAACTGCCACTGTCCCTGGCTCATGCGCCGATCACCGGTGGCACCGTCTTGGCCCGCTGATCCTCGCTGAGCCCCGTGAGTTCTTCACCGTTCTCCTGATTGATCAGATAGTCCTTCGTCCCGGATTCCTTCTCGTCATCGCCCTTCCCGCCCTTCCCGCCACCGGCACCCATACCGCCCATGCCCGACATCCCGCGGCCCGAACCGGCGGAACCCGCCCCTCCTGCACCGGTACCGCTCTTTCCCGCAGCCGCGCCACCCGGTGTGCCCGGAACGGCCGCTCCCGGCACGCCGGAACCCGGTGTCCCCGCACCGGGCGAACCGCCACCCGGAGAACCACCGGTCCCCATCGGTGTCGTCGACGCGGGAGTGGTGCCGGTCGGTGAAGTCGGCGTGGTCGGCACGGTGGATTGCGGTGTCGTCGCCGCAGGCTCCGTGCTCGACGGTGTCGTGTCGTCGCCGGTGTCGTCGTCGGAGGGGTCCTCCGTCGTCGGCGTCTCGGTGGTCGGCTGTTCGGTCGTGGGCTGTTCGGTGGTGGGCTGTTGCGTGGTCGACTTCTTGTCGGTGGTGTCGTTCTTGCTGCCGTTGTCATCGCCCGGCTTCGAGCCGGTATCCAAGGGGTTGTACGGCTGGGGGACGAGTGGGACGTCGGTGTCCGCGATCTTGATCGCCTCGTAATAGATGCCCTTGACCACCTCCGCCCCTTCCGATTTCGCGGTATCGGCGTTGTGGCTGTCCATCTTCCAGGTGGGTCCGGGGATGTAGCTCGCGATCCCGCTGAGCGTGGAGCCTTCGTGCGGCTGGACCCGATCCTTGGCGATCTGCATGGCCGACTCGACCACCTTCACCTTCTCGGCCATCATCTGCGCCGACGACAGCAGGTTTCCCGACTTCTCGACATAGTCCTTGATGCCCGCACCGGCGCTGGCTCCCGCGTTACCGGTCCACTTCTCCCCGATCGCTTTCCCGATTTCGGCGTCGTAGGTCTTGAAACCCTGTTCGAGCTTGTTGCGCAGGGTCTCCCAGCGGGTGTGCAGCGTGTTGACATCGGCCATCGACATCGCGGAGACCCGCTCGTACAGGTCCGACATCTGACTCGGTTCGTCGTACGAGACGACCTGCGGCTTCTGATAGGCGCCGTCGAATTCGTTTTTCAACTCCGCCAACCGATTCCGTGCGATATGCGCGTCCGGGCTTTCGTCCGTCGAGCGGGTCGGCTTGCTGCCGTCAGCGTAATCCTTCAACGAGAGGTATGTGCTACCTCCCGGAATGGAGTTGACGACTGCCCTACCGACGACATTGTCCAAGAATGACATTCTTAACCACCACTGGGAAGGTTGGCGCCCTGTGAAGTCAGCGCTTGCGCTTGGGCTACTTGCTGGTCTTCGTACTTCTTCACCGAGATCTCGATTGTGTCGCGGATGAGCTCGAGGACTTCGATGTGTTCCTTGAATGCGGTATCGAAGTCTCGCTCGCCGCCAACAGCTTTCATCCCGAGCATCTTCGCGAGTTCGTCGGCGCAGTTGAAGCGACCCAAGCCGGTCACGCTCGACAGCATTCGAAGGTCGGTCTTCAGTTGTCCGAACAGCGCAATCTGTTTGTTGCTGGCGTCTCGGCAACTCTTGGCGACTGACGCGTCCAAGTACAGTCTCCCTGCCTTGGCCTCTTCGTTGAGAAACTGCCAACGACTTTTTTCCTCGGTCGGAGCCATCGCCGACCCCCCTTCTTTCGCGCCCTACTTCGGAATATTTGGAACGACGGCCTCGGCGATTGGACGAATCCGATCGCAGGGGGCTACAGTCTTCGACTTTGAAGTCGTATTGATAATGCCAAATTGCGCAGATCCCGACGATGTCGGAAATACGAAGTTGCATTCTTCGTCCGCGTCATAGTTGCTTTGCCGGAACTGCACGCCTTGGCGACCGGCGACAGTGACGTCTTTGAATTCGATGTTGTTGGGCTTTGCCCGGACCTCGTCGAGAGTATGGACAGTGGTAGCCACGCTGGCGCCGTAGTTCGGCGGGAACTCGGCCTCGTCCCACAAGCAGATCTTCCATCCAGGTTCTTCGGCCCCCAAGATGCCAGAGCGTTCAGACACCACATCCAGCCCCAACCCAGCCAAGGTCGAATCGGAGATCTGTGAACACGGATCCCACAGAGCCGCCGTGTCCGCTGACAGATCTGCAGACGCACTCGGCTGAGCATTCCCACTCTCGGTGCTGGAACACCCCGCCAACGCGAGCACCCCACACAACACTGCGCTGACCACCACAGACCGTCGCCGCACGAGCATCCTCCGTCTTCACCCGATTACCGAGCCACACCGTCCGGCCGAGCCCGCACCAACCCCACGGCAGCCCCGAATACTCCCCGCACCCGGCCACCCCGTCGTTCTGCACAGCCTACGACACCACCCCACCCAATTCATCCCACCGCACCCTCAACCCATGAAACCTCCACAACCCCAACAATTTCCGCCGTGCCAGAGTTCCGCCAACCCTCGACAGCAACCCACGGCGACCGCGAGCCATGTGGTCGAGCATCCGCGTTCACGGCCTGCGCATCACGCACAATCGGCCACGAGATGGCACTCCTTCACGCCCTTAGACGCACCGAAGCCCCTTCTGGTTCCATCGATTTCACCGCACGTACCAACCCTGTCGTATCCGCTACGCTCGGCGATTGGCACTGCGTGCCGCAGGTCTGACGTACCGGTATTTCCGGTGCATAGGACCTGTTCGATCAGGTTCGACATCGCAGGTCGCGGGCAGGGTGTGCCCGCCGACCTGGGGTGGCATCACACGAGGGGCGGGGCACTAAATATGACCAGTGCAGGCGGGGAACTCAGCATCTCCCCGGACAAGATCAAAACCCATGCCACCAACGTCACCTCAGCCGGTTCAGGGTTGACCGAAGCCCTCGAGGCAGCCCAAGCCGTCTCGGCCCCCTCGGATGCGTTCGGGAAACTGTGTGCCTTCCTCGGTCCGTTGTTCGTCGATTCGGTAGAGACCGATGGCATCGACGCGATCCAGGCCGCGATCGATGCCTTCGGTGACACCAGTTCGAACCTGACTGCTGTTGCTGATGCGTTCACGACCCGTGACACCACCAACGCCGCCGCGCTCAAGACCCAAGAGTCCGGTTTGTAATGGCCGCGAACCCGTTGATCGCGGCGAAGGAAGACACCACCGACTGGTCTACCGGTATCAGTTTGGTCAGCTCGGTCACCGACCTGTCCGACGCGATCTCGGGCGGTTCCTGGATCGAAGTAGGTCTGGGTGTCGTCGGTCTCGGCGCCGAAGCGGTTTCGTTGGTCGTGGACCCACTCGGCACCTTGGCCGGTTACGGCGTGGGTTGGCTGATCGAACACTGCCAACCATTGCAGGATGCCCTGGATTGGATCGCGGGTGACCCCGCGCAGATCGAGGCTTATGCCAAGACCTGGGACAACGTTGCCGCCCGGATCAGCGAGGTAGCGACCGCCCAAAATGCCGCGGTTACAGCCGATGTCGCGGATTGGACTGGTCAAACCGCCACCGCCTACAAATCGGCGGCGTCGAACACCACCAACTTGCTCACTGCGGCCAACACCGCAGCGACCGCGGCAGCTTCGGCGATCCGGATGGCGGGTGGGATCGTGGCCGCGGTTCGCGAGACCGTGCGTGACTTGGTAGCCCAGACTGTTGGTCGTCTTGCGGTGTGGGCGGCGGAGTTGGTGTTCTCGGTCGGGTTGGCGACTCCGTTGGTCGCGGTCCAGGCGACTGCGTATATCGCGAAGACTGTGGCGACGATTTCGAAGTTGTTTTCGAAGTTGGCCAAGACGATGTCGAAGCTGAAGCCGTTGCTCAAGCAGTTGAAGTCGGCATTCGGTGATATCGCGAAGGCATTCAAGAAGACCCCGTCCAAGACCTCGAAGAACGCCGACACCACCACCACGAGCCCCGCGGCCGCGAAGAACACCGACACCTCGACAACACCGGCGACTACGAAACAGCCTGACACACCGACGAATCCGTCGAATACACCCGACACACCGTCCAAAACCACCGACAACCCCGACACCCCGGGCAGCACGAAACCCGCGAACACCCCGAGCGATACCAGCAAGCTTCCCGACCAAACCGATTCGCAGAAACCCGACCTCAACAAAACCGCGAAACAAACCACCGACTGCGGTGACCCGGTCGACGTCGCGACCGGCGAATTCCTGCTCCCCGCAACCGATATCGAACTCCCCGGCGTACTGACACTGATGTTGACCCGCCGGCACCGCTCGTCGTATCGCTTCGGCCGATGGTTCGGGCCTTCCTGGGCCGCGACCCTGGACATGCGCGTCGAAGTCGACCAGGTCGGAGTCCGGTTCGTCGGACCCGACGGCGAACTGTGGCAGTTCCCCCACACCGCCCCCGACGTCCCAGTCCGGCCGGTCCACCAGGGCACCCGCGCGACCATGACCCGCACCGAAACCGGCGGATACTCAGTCCACGACCCAGACCGCGAACTCACCTACATATTCCGACCGACCGTGGCGGACGGGCCCGAAACCGCACTCGGCACCTATCCGATCACCGAGATCACCGACCACCACCACAACCGAATCACCTTCCACTACACCAGCACCGGCCAACCCACCGAAGTCACCCACACCGGCGGATACCGCGTCCGCATCGACACCACCGACGACCGCGTCACCGGCCTGACCGTCCTCGCCACCACCCCCACCGGCGAACCGCTGGAAACGACTGTTCGCGAGTTCGGTTACACAGCAGGTGATCTCACCACGGTCACCAACGGTGTCGGCGCGACCACGACCTTCGCCTACGACAACGAACACCGGATGCTGTCGTGGCGCGACTCCCGCGGCACCGAAATGCGCAACACCTACGACCGATCCGGACGGGTCATCGAACAGGTCGGCACCGACAACATCCTGTCGGCGACTTTCACGTATGAGGCGATTGTCGACTTCCGCCGCTCGCGCACTCATCACACGAACTCCCTCGGCGCCACCACCACCTTCGAGTTCGACGAAGACCTCTGCCTACGCAACCTGATCGACCCACGCGGTGCCACCTCGATCACCGACTACAACGAGTACCGCCAACCAGTCCGCCACGTCGACGCCTACGCCAACACCACCGTCTACCTCTACAACCCCGACGGCGACCTGGTCCTGGTCCGACGCCCCGACCAACAAACCATCAGCATCAGCTACACCGCACCACGGCGTCCGGCCACGATCACCGACGTCGACGGCACCACCACCACCCGCACCTACGACGACCATGGCAACCTCACCAGCGTCACGGATGCGGACGGTGTCACCACTGCTT
The DNA here is from genome assembly GCF_053590715.1 of Nocardia sp. NPDC003183. NCBI lineage: Bacteria > Bacillati > Actinomycetota > Actinomycetes > Mycobacteriales > Nocardiaceae > Nocardia > Nocardia sp. NPDC003183. The sequence goes on along the minus strand of NZ_JBSFTG010000005.1, from coordinate 154,191 downwards.
ACACCCATCATCGGTGCGGTGCACCGGCCTCGATCACGCTCTCGACCGGTGCCACCACCAGCATCGACGTCGACGACGCCGGCCTACCGATCCGGATCATCGAGCCCAACAACGCGGTCACCATCGTCGAACGTGACACGTTCGGCCGTCCCGTGACCATCACCGACCCTCTCGGCAATACCAGCACCAACCACTACTCGGGCGAGGGAAAGCTGCTCTCGCACACCGATGCCGACGGCAGCACCCAGTCATGGACATATGACGGTGAGGCGAACCTACTGGCCCACACCAACGAGATCGGTGCGATCACCCGCTACACCTACGGCACTTTCGACGTGGTCAGCACGCGCGAAACCGCCGATGGCACCGTGACCGCCTATACCCACGACACAGAGCGCCGTCTCACCTCGGTCACCAACCCCATCGGGGACACCTGGACCTACGAATACGACCCGACCGGCAACGTCTGCACCGAAACCGACTACAACGGATCGGTCACCCACACCGAGCACGACCTGCTCAACCGACCCACCACCATCACGACACCGACCGGCGTCCAACGTCGCCTCACCTACGATATTCTCGGCCGATTCATCGGCGTCAGCACAGACACGGGCGAATGGGTTGTCAACACCTACACCCCAACCGGGCTGCTCATCAACGCTAGAAATGGCGTGCACGACGACCCGATTCATTCGGTCACCTTTGTCCACTCGCCAGCCGGGCGGATACTGACCCAGCGCGTCGACGGGCGCGCCACCACCTACGACTACGACCGTCACGGTCGCCGCACCGGGTACACAACACCGAGTGCGGCGTCGACCACCTACGAACACACTTCGACCGGACAGGTCGCCACCCTCACCGCCAACGGCCACCGATTCGACTTCACCCACGACCGCATCGGACGCGAAAACAGTTGGCACAGTGCTGGTATCGGACAGCACAACACCTATAGCGCTGGTGGATACACCCTCAGCCGCGAACTCGTACAGCTCGATCCGCACACCAGTGCGCCCATCCAACTGCTCGAGCGCGACGATTACACCTGGCGTGCGGATGGGTACGTCACGAGCCACACCACCACGACACCCACCGCAAGCCGGCGCCGCGACTACACCCTCGATGCGATCGGTCGCATCACCCACATCGCAACCCCGAGCCCCGGTGCCACCGAGCAGTACACCTACGACGCCCTGTCGAACCTCACTACCGCCGAGATCCCCGCATCACCGGCACCATCCGATCCCATCGCAACCAACCAGAACACACCTGAACTCCCGACCGACCAGCGCTTCGAGTACCGCAACAACCTCCTCGTCCGCGCCGGACGCACCCGCTACCACTATGACACCGCCGGTCGCCTCACCCGCAAAGAGAAGACCCGGATCTCCCGTAAACCCGCCGTCTGGCATTACCGGTACAACGACTTCGACCAACTGATCGAAGTCGTTACCCCGGACAAGAACACCTGGTCCTACACCTACGACCCGTTCGGTCGGCGAACCAGCAAACGAAACGACACCAGCAATACTCTCACTGAATTCACTTGGGATGGAGTACATCTCACCGAACAGTCGACCACCAACCATGCCGGTACCCGAACTCATACATGGACCAACCACCCAACAACCCACATCCCTCTCACTCAATCCGTCGACGACCAATTCTGGGCAATAGTCACCAACCTCGAAGGCAGCCCGACCCATCTCGCCGACCCCATCACCGGCAGAATCACCTCAACAGCCAACACTGCTCTCTGGGGCCAGACCACCTGGGCAGGTCTCGACACACCCCACCGATTCCAAGGCCAACAATACGATCCAGAATCCGGCCTCCACTACAATCTGCACCGGTTCTATGATCCAGAAGTCGGCAGATTCCTGACTCAGGATCCACTGGGGTTGCCACCCGCTGAAAACCCAAATTCTTACCCCAGGAATCCAATTTCTTGGTGCGACCCGCTCGGGCTGGCGCCGGTTGGTTGCGCAAAGCGTGCGTGGGCGGACCGTGCGGACTTCAGTAGTCAAAAAGTTCTGGATAAGAAGTATGACGCGCATGCTTCAGATTTCGGCCTCACCGGCAATAAGAACAATGCCAATAAGGCGGCGTTTGTCGAAGCGATGAAGCAACACATGACGGCTCCGGATACGAAGATTTACCGCTTCAATTACAGAAACCAAGGAACGGCCGTCGGATTCATCGACCCCAATACGAACAAGATGGTAATGTTGCGATCTGACGGCAAGTTCTGGTCGGCGTGGAAGCTGGGAGACCAGCAATTTGAAGGTATCGTTCAGAGGGGTTTTCTATGGTAGCCGGAAATGGTGAATTGAATTTTCCCAAACGCACTTGGCAGCGCCCCCCGGATGTGTCACCGAATTCGGGCATCGGCGATCAATTGGCACTGATGAGAAGGTTTGCCAGCTGCGAAATTGATGGTGCAGAGTTTGCGCGCAGCTGGTACGCCGCACGGGGTAGATCTCTGGAAGCAAAGGAGCGCGTGCGACCGCCTTTCGAATTCCTGCTGGATCGAGTCTTCTTTGCGCTCGAAGATTACCCGATCGATCCTTTGGATCGGGAAGACGGGGATATCACCGAGGACCAACTTCGCGCCGCAGTCTGCGATGCTCTGGTTCACCTCGATAAACTGTAGGTGGGCGACACGGGCACGGCGCGGATGTCTCCAATGCATGGGAAGTCAAACAATGGTCGAGTTCATTTTCACGGTCCGCGATGACCCTCCAGAGGATGGATATTCACTAGGCGACCTGGAAGTGCTGGGCAACTCGGGATCGGTTACTACTCGCGGTCTCGAGCGCCCTGATCAACGTCTGATGGTGTATCCCTCCGCTGCTGCTCTCCTCTCTGAGGCTCGCTTACTGGCCAGTCGCGGAAAGGGAAATGGGCGATTTGAAGGCTTTGGTTCTATGTTTGTAGTCGAGTTTTCCCTACAGAAGAACCGTGTAGCTACCCAGCAGGGAAAGAAGATCATTGATTCCACTCCATTGTCGGAGTTTCTTTGCGCTGTCTGCGATAGCGTAAAGGCTCTGCATGGTCACGGGGTCGGTGCCATTGAAGAAAATCGCAAAATCTTGAACCTTTTGGAGAAGGAGATGGATTCATTCGAAGTGTGGCGTAAATCCTTCGGCATCAAGTGTGAGAAATCCAATGATAGACGGAAGCGTTTTTAGAGCACACTGTCACGGATTCCATCGCCTCAAGCGGGAGCGCGGCATTCTTCCGCGGGATGTTCTCGCCGTGGGAAGGTGAGGCGAAGCGAAGTTGGTGTCAAGGCTCGGTGGACAGCGGGTGTCGCCCCATCTTCCCGCAGCGCAAAGAACAGAAGTCGTTGAGCAGCGCGAACCTGCGACTCACCGACGAAGACCTCGTCGAATTCGTCCGCACCTTTCGTGGTTCGAAATGAACTGTTGTAGGCCGGTGTCAGGTGGCTGCCGGGGTCAGCGCTGTGGTGAGCGCCGGAACCGCGAGGGTTCGCTGCCAGGGGCGCGCACCGCCGGCGAGAAGGAAGGCGTCGATCTTCGCGGACAACTCTTCGGGAGTGCCGACGTTCTTGTAGTCGGGGAGCCCGTCCCAGCAGAGACGGCGGACCAGTTCGGGGGACAGCAGGTTCTCTACCGGGATGGAGTGTTCGGTGGAGAGTTCGCCCATGGCGCCGCGGGCGGTGGTGAGGCGGGCGGCGGCGATGGGGTCGCGGCGTTCCCAGCGGTTGACCGGGGGCGGGCCGTCGAAGGGGAGGGTGAGTGGGGGGAGTTGCTTGTCGGGGAGGGTGCGGCCTCGTTCGACGGCGGCCAGCCAGTCGCGCGAGTAGCGGCGCTGGCGGGGGCCGCCGAAGACGGGGAGGGTGCGCAGTTGGGCGATCGAGCGGGGTTCGCTGGTGGCGGCGGTGACGATGGCCGAGTCGGGCAGGATGCGGGCGGGGGCGACGTCGCGGGCGCGGGCGAGTTCGTCGCGGGTGGTCCACAGTTCGCGCACGATCGCCAGTTGACGGGTGCGGCGCAGGGTGTGGATGCCGGAGGTGCGGCGCCAGCGGTCGGCTTTCGGAGCGGGCGGGTCCATGGTGCGGACGTGCTCGAATTCCTCTGCGGCCCAGTCGAGTTTGCCCTGGGCTTCGAGGTCGGCGGCGACGGTGTCGCGGAGTTCGAGGAGTAGTTCGACGTCGAGGGCGGCGTAGTTGAGCCATTCGTCGGGCAGCGGGCGGCTCGACCAGTCGGCGGCGCCGTGGCCCTTGCGCAGGGAGCGGCCGAGGAGGTTTTCGACCATCGCGGCCAGGCCGACGCGTTCGTAGCCGGCGATGCGGCCGCCGAGTTCGGTGTCGAACAGGCGGGCGGGGCGCAAACCCAGTTCGGCGAGGCCGGGCAGGTCCTGGTCGGCGGAGTGCAGGACCCATTCGAGGTCGTTGATCGCCTCGGCCAGCGGGGTCAGCGCGTCGGTGACGGGAATCGGGTCGATGAGGAACGAGCCCGCGCCCTCACGGCGGAGCTGGATCAGGTACGCCCGGGCCGAATAGCGGAAACCGGACGCGCGTTCGGCGTCGACAGCCAGGGGACCGGTGCCCGCGGCGAGGGTTTTGGCGGCCGCGGCGACCTCGTCGGCGGTCGCCAGCACAGGTGGAACCCCCTCGGCAGGGGCGAGCAGGGGCTCTGCTGCGGTGGGTTCCTCGGCGACCGACATAAACGTGAACTCTACGTGGCGATCAAGGGCGATCGGTGCGGGTATAGGACTCCGGTCGTAAATGAGTGACCCCGGCGGGGGGTAACCCGGCGGCGAAGGCCAGCACTTCGCAGAATGCCTCGACGTGTCGGCGCATCTCGGTGGTCGTGGCCGTCCACGACGCGCGCAGTTCGAGCTGGTGCGCGCGGGGTGGGCCCGCGATATCGCCGTAGCGGACCGAACTGGTCGCGGTGACCGTGCCGCCCAGGGCGGTGAACGCTTCGCCGCGCGATTCGAGAGAGTCGACCAGCCAGCTCCACGCCACCTCGGGTAAGAGGGGGTCGGCGGCCAATGCGGCGTCGATGTCGGCCTGGATGTAGGCGACGAGCCGGAACACACCGTTCCAGGCCTCGTCGCCGTCGGGGTCGTGGAGCAGGATCAGCCTGCCGAACGCGTCGCCCTCGGAGTCGGTGGGCACCACCGGACTGTCGGGGTGGATGACCTCCGCCCCGAGCGCATAGGAGAACGGCGCCAACCGTTGCGGGGGACGGATCGGCGCCAGCTCGATTCGGGGGTGCACTGTTGCGGTGCCCATCGCATCGACCGCCGCCCGAAAAGAAGCAGGCTCGCGGGGCGTTCCCCCGGTCGGTGCGGCGCCGTCGCGGATGTCGAGCGGTGTCACGAGGAGGAACGGTAGACCGTGGGTGCCCGGCGCCGTCGGAGGCGCGCCGCCGTGCGCGTTGCGTGCGGGTCGCGTTGCGTAGGGTGCATTCTCGGCGTCGGCGCGATGCACGATGTGCGATGTGAGCGGGGTCGGCGGGTATCGACGACTCGACCGGTGGAACGTGTGGTCGGTCCCACACCCGCCGGGGCGTGAGGTTCCCGCGGGCTCGGCGCTTAGGATGAACGGCGATGAGCACTTACACCCGCCGCCGGTTGACCGATGCCCCTTTCCTGGCCGCCGCCACCGGCGCGACGCCCAGCAGGCGCCCGGTGTGGTTCATGCGTCAGGCCGGCCGTTCGCTGCCGGAGTACCGGGAACTGCGCAAGGGCATCGGCATGCTCGAGTCGTGTTTCGACCCGGAGCTGGTGTGTGAGATCACCATGCAGCCGATCCGCCGCCACGGCGTCGACGCGGCAATCCTGTTCTCCGACATCGTCGTTCCGCTCAAGGCCGCGGGGATCGACCTCGACATCGTGCCCGGTGTCGGCCCGGTCATCGCCTCCCCGGTGCGCACCGAAGCCGACGTGCGCGCGCTGCCGCGGCTGCGCCCCGAAGAGGTCGGCGCGGTCACCGAAGGCGTGCGACTGCTCACCGGCGCGCTCGGCGACACCCCGCTCATCGGTTTCGCGGGTGCCCCGTTCACCCTCGCCTCCTACCTGGTGGAAGGTGGGCCGAGCAAGCAGCACGAGCGCACCAAGGCGATGATGCACGCCGACCCGAAGACTTGGCACGCCCTGCTCGGCGCCCTGACCGACATCACCATCGCGTTCCTGCAGGCCCAGTTGGCGGCCGGGGTCGACGCGGTGCAGCTGTTCGATTCCTGGGCGGGCGCGCTCTCGCTGGCCGACTACCGCGAGTACGTGCTGCCGCATTCGGAGCGGGTGTTCGCCGAGGTGGCCTCGGCCGGGGTGCCGCGCATTCACTTCGGCGTCGGCACGGGCGAACTGCTGGGTGCCATGGGTGAGGCCGGTGCCGATGTGGTCGGTGTCGACTGGCGGGTGCCGCTCACCGATGCGGTGCGCCGGGTCGGTGCCGGAAAAGGCTTGCAGGGCAATCTGGATCCCGCGATCCTGTTCGCCGGGTTCGACGCTGTCGAGGCCGAGACGCGGCGGATCGTGCGCGAAGCCGACGAGGCGATCACGCTCGGTGCGACCGGGCACATCTTCAACCTGGGCCACGGCGTGCTGCCCGACACCGATCCCGGTGTGCTGACCGCCCTGGTCGAGTTGGTGCACTCCCTGTAGCTTCGGCTCACGAACCAGACGCGCTGGTGACCCAGCCGACATCGGAGCCGGTGCGTCGCACCGGGCGACGTGTCGCACGGCTACGGTCGGTACATGCGGATCGCGGTTATCGGGGGCGGAATCAGCGGGCTCGTCGCGGCTTATCGGTTGCGGCAGCGGTTGGGGGAGGACGCCGACATCGTCGTGCTCGAGCAGAGCGGACGGGTCGGCGGCGTGCTGCACACTCGTGAATTGTCCGGGGGGCCAGTAGATCTCGGCGCCGAGGCCTTCGTGGGGCGCAGGCCCGAGGTGATCGAGTTGATGAGCGAACTCGGCCTGGCCGACCAGTTGGTGCGGCCCGCGGGGAAACGGCCGCTGGTCTGGGCGCAGGGGTCGGCGCATCCGTTGCCGGGGCGAACCCTGATGGGGATTCCGTCTGATGCCGAGTCGCTGCGCGGGCTGGTCGACGATGCGACGCTCGCCCGGGTCGCCACGGAGCCGGAGCGGCCGCTGCGCTGGGATCGAGGCTGCGACATCGACGTGCAGACTCTGGTGGGTGACCGGTTCGGCAGGCAGGTGGTCGAGCGGAGCGTCGATCCGTTGCTGGGCGGGGTTTATGCGGGAATCAGTGCTTCGATCGGTGTCCGCGCCGCGTTACCCACTCTTGCCGCAGCGCTCGACGACGGCGCGTCGAGTCTTACGGAGGCTGTCGGTGCGGCGATGCCCGCGCCCAGCTCGGACCCGGTATTCGGTGGGCTGCGCGACGGCTACGGAGCCCTGCTGGCCGCACTGACCGAGGCTTCGGACGCGCGTTTTGTCGCGACCACCGCCGCAACCAGAATCGCCCGCGGACCCCATGGCTGGGTGGTCGACCCGATCGGCGCCGTCGAAGGTGTCGTCATCGCTACGCCTGCCCCGGTGACCGCCCGCCTGCTGCACTACGTGGCGCCCGAGGCCGCCCGAGCCGCCGCAGGCATCGAACTGTCCTCGTCGGCGCTGGTCGCGATGGCCCTGCCACGCGACACCGCGCTACCGGACAACTCCGGCATCCTCGTCGCCACCGGAGAACCCTTGCGCGCCAAGGCGTTCACCCTGTCCAGTCGTAAATGGCCTCATCTGGCCGAGCGTGACGTCGCGCTGGTCCGCGCCTCCTTCGGCCGGCTCGGCGACGACAAGCCGCTCTCCTGGACCGACGACGACCTCATCGCGGCGGCTGTCGCCGACCTGTCCACCGTCACCGGCATCCCGATCACCCCGATCGAAGCGGTCGTCCAACGGTGGCCCGGTGGCCTTCCGCAGTACGCCCCCGGCCATACCGAGCGGATCGCGGCTCTCGAGTCGGCTATCGCCCCCCTCGACAGCATCGCGGTAGCGGGCGCCTACCTACACGGCGTCGGTGTTCCCGCCTGCGTCGCGTCGGGAACCGCAGCCGCAGAACGCGTGGCTACCGCGTACATCGCGAGCACGCAGCGCTGATCCCGATGCCGGCGGCGACCGGATATGTGTGGGCCGATCCATTCCGGTACCTCGCTCCGGCCCGGCTTCGTGGCGTGTCCTCGGCGGCAGGCGATACCGGCGCCGCGTGATCGCTGTGAGTCACCCAGCGGCACAGGCAGACTGGGACGATGCAGAGATTCGAAGCGGTGCTGTGTGATCTGGATGGCGTGCTCCGTCAATTCGACCACGACCGTCAGCGCGACATCGAGGAGCACTACGGGCTGCCCGTGCTGGCCACCGCCTTCGCCCCGGAACAGATCCGCCCGGCCATACTCGGACAGATCACCGCCGAGCAGTGGCTGGCTTCGATCACCGCCGCGCTCGGCGGTCACCCCGATGCGATCCGGGCGGTCGACGCCTTCGCCGCCGTCGACTTCTGGGTCGATGAGCAGGTCAGGGATCTGCTGACAAAGGTCAGCGCCCGCGTCCCGCTGGTCCTGGTCACCAACGCGATGGACAACCTCGACGTCCATCTGGCCCGGATGCGTCTCACCGATTTCGCCGACACCGTGATCAGCAGTGCGGCCGTCGGCATCGCGAAACCGGACTTGCGCATCTACGAGATCGCTGCTGAAGCGGCCGGTGTCGCACCGAACCGCTGCGTGTTCATCGACGACCGGCCGGAAAACGTCTCCGCCGCACGGTCTCTCGGCATGACCGGCATTCACTACCGAGGGATCGAAGATCTGGCGGTACTCAGCGCGAACGGCGGAAGCTAGTCGTGGCCGGCCGGCGCAGCTGCCACGGAACGAATATCGCCGTCTGTCAGCTCGGTGGCTCGGGGGACCAGACTCCGACCGCGGTGCCCTCGTCGACATGCTTGCGATAGGTGACGACCTTGTTGTGGATCACCTCGAGGTCGGCCGCCAGCTCGGCCAGCCTGTCACGGACGGACTGTTCGTGAGCCTCGAGCAACGCCAGTCGCTCCTGCTCGTTTCCCGGTCCCGAGCGAACGAGCCCGGCGAAGACTCGCAAGGTCGCGATCGGCATGCCGGACTCGCGGAGGCGGTTGCAGAGCAGGAGCCATTCGACGTCGGCCGGTGCGTAGACGCGCTGTCCACCGGGAGACCGAGGGATCGGGCGCAACAGAAGTTCTTCCCGTTCGAAGTATCGCAAGGCGTGCACCCCGAGGCCGGTGGCCCGCCCGACGTCACCGATAGACAGCTCGTTCATCTCGTGCGTCCTCACAGCTTGACCTAGATCGCACTCTAGATTTTACCGTCAGCGCATGGCGATCACAGAGCAGCACAGAATCGGTAGCGGGTTCGGACCGCGCAGCACGGTCGACGAAGTCGTCGACGGCGTCGACCTCACGGGAAAGACGGTCCTGGTCACCGGTGGTTACTCAGGTCTCGGCAAGGAGGCCACCGCGGCGTTGGCGCGTGCCGGGGCGCAGGTGGTTGTGCCTGCCCGCCGGGTCGAAGCGGCGCGAAAAGCGTTGTGCGACGTCGATAACGCGGAGGTCGATGAACTCGACTTGGCCGATCTCGACAGTGTGCGGGTGTTCAGTGAACGCTTTCTCGAAACCGGCCGGAGCATCGACGTCATCATCGCGAACGCCGGGGTGATGGCCTACCCATGCCGGGATGTCGGGCCGGGCTGGGAAGCGCACTTCGCGATCAATCATCTCGGGCACTTCGCACTGGTCAACCGTTTGCGTCCGGCGCTGGCCCGGAGCGGGGCTCGTGTGGTGGCGGTGGCATCGTCGGGCCACTTCCTGTCCGATATCCGCTGGAACGACCTCCATTTCAGCCGCGACTACGACAGCTGGAGAGCCTACGGTCAGTCCAAAACCGCCAACGCACTGTTCGCCACCCACCTCGACGCGATCGGCGCGGCAGCGGGGATCAACGCGTACTCCGTGCACCCGGGCAGCATCCTCACGCCACTGCAACGCCATATCGCCCGTGCGGAACAGATCTCGCAGGGCTGGATCGGCACGGACGGTAGTCAGGCCGTGGGCTTCAAAACCCCGGCGCAGGGGGCGGCGACCGCAGTCTGGGCGGCGACTGCCGCACCGCTCGCGGGGCACGGCGGTGCCTATTGCCAGGACTGCGATATCGCCGAAGTCGCCACCGACGACGATATGCTCGTCGGCGGCGTGAAGCCGTGGGCCGTCGACCCCGCTGCCGCCGCCCGTCTCTGGACTCTGTCCAGTGAGCTCACCGGACTCGACAGCTTCTCCGGCTGACCAGCGGCGTGTCAGCGGGCATCGGCGATAGCGGTACTGCATGATCGCCCGCTGTGACCATTGCCGGTGAGCAGCGCAACGAGCGAAGCCTGATTCTCGATCCCGATCTCGGTCCGGTCGAACTTCACGACGGTGAGGCGACGACGGTGACCTCGGTGTTCGGCAGTGACGAGTCGTCCCCGTGGCGGGCGAGCAGACCGGTAGGGGACTGAGCCCCGACCGCGGGCGAAAACGCCGCAGTGGCACCATAGATCCATGGCGCGACTCGACTACCAGGCTCTCAACTCCACCATTCGCTACCTGATGTTCTCGGTGTTCCAGGTTCAGCCGGGCGTGCTCGGTGAGGACCGGGCCGGGGCGATCAAGGAGGCACAGGAGTTCTTCGACGGACTCGCCGACAAGGGCGTGGTGCTGCGCGGGATCTACGACGTGGCGGGGCTGCGGGCCGACGCCGATTTCATGCTGTGGACCCATGCCGAGCGGGTCGAGGACCTGCAGGCCGCGTACTCCGATTTCCGGCGGACCACCGAGCTGGGCAGGGCGAGTGCGCCGGTCTGGAGCAATGTGGCGGTGCACCGGCCCGCGGAGTTCAACAAGAGCCACATTCCCGCGTTCCTGGCAGGCGAGGACGCGGGGAACTACATCTGCGTCTACCCGTTCGTGCGGTCCTACGAGTGGTACCTGCTCCCCGACGAGGAGCGGCGCAAGATGCTCGCCGATCACGGCAAGGAAGCGCGCGGGTACCCGGACGTGCGGGCCAACACCGTGAGTTCGATGGCGCTGGGCGACTACGAGTGGATCCTCGCCTTCGAGGCCCCCGAGTTGCACCGGATCGTGGACCTGATGCGTGACCTGCGGGCCACCGAGGCGCGGTTGCACGTGCGCGAAGAGGTGCCGTTCTTCACCGGTCCGCGCGTCGAGGTCGAACAGTTGCTCACCGCACTGCCGTAAGCGGCGCAGACACCGAAGGCCCTCTCCGTGGAGAGGGTCTTTCTCCTCGGCCTGGTATCGCCGCGGTCTCCCACTCGAGTATCGTGAGCGGGCCGATTGTGGCGTTGAGGGTGAGAGAGATTCGCGCGTGGTATCAGGGTGGGGAACGGATCGAACCGAAGAGGGTCGATCCGGCACAGCAGTGACCGATCGAACCGCACCGGAAACGGTCGAGTCGCGGCGAACTCCGGCGCAGTGGCTGCGCTCGGCGCGCACCGACCTGATCGTCGCCGGTTGCTACCTGTCGCTCGCGGTCTTCGTCCTCGCCGGGCTGTGGTGGAACCCGAGCAGTGGTTACCTGAGCAAGAGTGATCAGGACCAGACGCTGTACGAGTGGTTCTACGCCATCACCGCGCGAAACCTCACCCACCTCGACAGTCCGTTCAGCACCGAGCTGCAGAACTATCCCGACGGCATCAACATGATGGCCAATACCCTCATGTACGGCTGGGGGGTGCCGTTCACCCCGATCACGCTGCTGTTCGGGCCCACCGTCACCTTCGTGTCGGCGCTGACATTCGGCCTGTTCAGCACAGCGTTCGCCTGGTACTGGGCATTCTCGCGCGAGCTGGTGAGCTCGAAATTCGCCGCGGCCATCGGCGGATTGTTCTGCGGCTTCGCACCCGCGATGATCGCGCACACCAACGGGCACGCGAATTTCGTCTTTCTGGTGTTGCTCCCGCTCATCGCTGTGCGGGTCATCAGGATGGCAAGGCACGCGGAGAACACCGTCGGGTCGCGACCGGTCTGGCAGCCACGCGCCGCCGTCGCGCTCGGACTGCTGGTCGCGCTGCAGCTCACGCTGGGTGAGGAGCCGCTGCTGATCTTCGCGCTCGGCTTCGCGGCCTTCGCCCTGGCCTACTTGCGCACCCCGCGCGCCATCGCGCGCACAGCGCGCGCGGCGGCCCCGTCGATACTGCTCGCGGCGCTGATCACGCTGACGCTCACCGGTTTCGGGCTGTGGTGGCAGTTCGCCGGACCGCAGTCGTATCGATTCGTGGGGATCGGCCGGGTCGGCAACGACATTCTGTCGCTGGTGCAGTTCTCGCCGGAATCGGCGGGCAGCATGTTCTCGTTCGGCCCCGATGTGAGCATCAATCCGACCGAGGACAACACCTACTTCGGTTGGCCGCTACTGCTGCTCGTCGCCGCGGCCGTGTGCTACCTGCGGCGTGAGCGCATCGTGCGGGCCGCCGTGATCGTCGGGGTGGTGTTCACGACGCTGTCGATGGGCATTGTGCTGTCCTTCGACGGCGTCGTGCGTTTCGGCGAGGGTGAGTATTCGATGATTCCGATGCCGTGGCTGGCCTTCGGATGGATCTCGCCGCTGAACGGGATGATCGAATCGCGGTTGGCCATGATCGCCATTCCGGCCATCGCGATAGTCCTGGTCCTCGGCACTCAGCGGGCGATCGAATCGCTGCGCACCGCTGCCACGCGGCGGCGACCCGTTGCCTGGTTCTGCGCCCTGGCCTTCGCGCTGCTGCCCATCGCGCCGACCGTGCTGCCCGTCGCCGAACGCCCCCGGACGCCCGCGTTCTTCGCCGACGGCACTGTGCGGCAGTATGTCTCGGACGGCTCGGTGGTGATCGTACCGCCGCCCACCTCGGGAGATTCGATCGCGCTGCGATGGCAGATCGACGCCGACTTCGCCTTCCCGCTCGTCGGCGGCTACTTCGTCGGCCCGGTCGGCGCGGACCGTGGGGCCGGTTATGGCGCCGACCCCCGATCCACCGCCGTTCTGCTCATGCTGGTCCGCAAGACCGGTACGGTTCCGGTCATCGACCGAGCTCGGCGCGAGCAGGCCGTCGCGGACCTGCGTTACTGGGGCGCCGATGTGCTGGTGCTGCCGCCGTCACAGAGCGATGATGCCCTGCGTCGCACCGTGGACGACCTGCTCGGCGTACCGGCCGAGCAGGTGGGCGGTGTGTGGGTGTGGGACGTGCGCGGTCTCGTGTGACCGCTATTCGGCGGCGGGCTTCAGGCGCAACGAGATCGAGTTGATGCAGTAGCGCTGGTCGGTGGGCGTCGGGTAGCCCTCGCCTTCGAAGACATGCCCGAGGTGGCTGTGGCAGTTCGCGCAGACCACCTCGACCCGGCGCATCCCCAGGGTGTCGTCGGGCTTGAGGATCACCGCGTCGGAATCGGCGGGATCGAAGAACGACGGCCACCCGCAGTGCGAGTCGAATTTCTCTGTGCTGCGGAACAATTCGGCGTCGCAGGCACGACAGGTGTAGACGCCCTCGGTCTTGGTGTCGGTGTATTCGCCGATGAACGGACGCTCGGTGGCGGCCTCGCGCAGCACCGCGTATTCCTCGGGATCCAGTTTCGCCCGCCATTGCTGCGGCGTCAGCTGGATGCGCGGCGTGGGCAACGAAGTATCGGAACTCATGGCTCCACGCTAATGGTTTCGGCCGGTGCGCGCCGTGAGCGGTGCGTCACCGGCCGGTAACTACTTGAGCGCGGGCTCGCGATCCTCGACCGGCGCCACCGGATCCTCGCGGGGCGGCGCAGTGTCCTCGACCGGTGCGACGGGCGCGGGCTCATCGGTGCCGTCCCGCGAATCGGGCGCACTCTCGATCCACGTCGGGTCGATTCCGAACTGCAGCCTGCCCTCGCGACGCGCCGCCAGATACCGGTCGCCGAGCACACAGAACACGACGATGAGCAGCAGGCCCCACCCGAAGGTCACCCGCAGGTATTCGAGATTGCGGCCGACGCCCTGCCAGCGATCGGAGAGCCACTTGTCGTAGGTCATGAACCCGAAGATCGCCAGCCACGCGGGCCAGTTACGCAGGACGGAATTGCGCAGTACCACGGTCATCAGGAACGGGAAGACCATCATGGAGTAGTACATCTGGCCCAGCGACGGCAGCAGGAACCACGCGGTGAGCAACACCCCGGAGAACGTGGTGACGAAGAACAGTTCGTCGTGGCGGTAGTAGCGCCACAGCAGCCACAGCGATACCGCGACCACACCGGCCATCAGGACCTTGACCAGCAGGATCAGCCATTCGGGCAATCCGTAGTAGAGCCCGTTGCCACCCACCGAACTGTTGAAGTAGTCGCGGGTCTCAGCCAGATAGGGCATCACGTGCGTGAAGAACTTCTCGGGGTCCGCCGACAGCGGCCAGGCGATCGCGGTGAGCACCAGCGGCACACCGAGCGCGGTGATGAACACCTTCCACTGGCCGCGAACGGCTGCGACCAGCAGTAACGGCGCCAGCGTCGGTTTCACCGCGATGCTCAATCCCAGCGCCACGCCTGCCCAGAGGTCCCGGCGCGCCAGCAGCAGCGTGATGAACGCCAACTCGGCCAGCAGCAGGCAGCCGTTGACGTTGGTGAAGACCAACGTATTGGTCACCGTCTCGGAAGCGAACATCGCCAGCAGCAGCGCGGGCGCGGCGATGGAGCCCAGACCGAACTTGAACAGGCGCAGCAGCAGATACCAGGCGAGCAGAATCGCCACGGCGTTGAGCCCGATGAACAGCCAGCGTGACAGCTCGTAGTCGATGATCGCGACCGGCGCGATCAACAGCGTTCCACTCGGATAGTAGAGATAGTGCGGGTCGACCGACGAGAAGTCGGCGGTGTACAGCGGCCTGCCGTTCAGGAACTCGAACGAGGCGTTGTACACAGGCCGGTAGTCGTCGGTGACGAAACCGTTGATCGCCTTGATGAAGACGCGGTTCAGCACCATCATGACCGCGAAGGGCCAGAGCGCGAACTTGATCACCTCGGCGGAGGTGCGAGCGGTACGGGGCTCGAGCTGTCGGAACAACACTGGGGCACGGTACACCGAATCGGGTTGCGATGGTGTCGCCGGACCCGTATGACGCGCCGGAACCGGATGGTTGCCCCGGCCCGATCAGGCCGGGCAGGCACCGCCGTCGGCGGGCAGTTTCCCCTCGGCGAGGTAGTCGTTGACGGCCTTCTGCGCGCACCCGGAGTGGGTGACGACCGGATGGCCCCAGCCCTGCCAGGTCATCGTGGCATGCCGAGCGCCCGCCGAGCCGAGCGCACCGGTCACCGAGGCGGCCGCCCCGCCGACGATCGGATCGGCGGCACCGGCGAACACCAGCACCGGCAAGTCGAGTTTCGTCGGCAGCGGCGCCGCGGTGGAGACCGGCCAGGCCGAGCAGACCATCAGCCCGATGGCGGCATTGCGCCCGAATACCGGATATTTGCTCGCCCACGTCTCGCTGAGTTCACGGGCCTTGTCCGCGGTCGGGGGCTGCTGGCTGTCGGTGCACCGGTTCACGAACTCGCCGTCGGAGGTGATCGCGGCGGCTTCGCGCACGACCATCGCCGACAGTGGTCCGCGATCGCCACGGTCGGCGGCGGCGAGGATGTCGGCCATGGCGGTGACCCGATTCGCCTGGTCGCCGCGGGGACTGGACAGGAAACCGGTGAGCGCGGTCGACAGGTCAGCGGCCGAGATCTCGCCGAGCCCGCCGCTGTTCGCCTTGTTCATCAGCGCCACGATCGCCGCCCGCGGATCGGCACCGAGTGCGCAGTTGGCGGCCTTGCAGCGCTGCGCGAACGCGGTGAGGGCCGCCTCGGCGCCGGTGACCCGCGCCTCGGCCATGGTGGTGGCGTCCGCGCCGACGGGTTCGGGGGCGTCGAGCACGAGTCGGGCCAGGTGGTCGCCGTAGCGGCGGGCATAGCTCAGGGCCACCTCGGCGCCGTTGCCCGCGCCGAGCACGTTGATCTTCTCGACCTGCCATTGCTTGCGCAGCTGCTCGATGTCGTCGGCGGCGTGCGGCGCGTCGAACGTGCCCTCGTAGGGCTGCAGGAAATCGCGGCAGGCGATGGTGGCGTCCTGGCTGAAGCCCGCGACGGCGCCGACCTGATCGGCGCTGCCCACCCCGGTCTGTCCGAGGTCGGTCATCACCGCGCGCAGCTGCGCCGGAATGCAGTCGATGGGCTGGGAGGCGCCGATGCCGCGTCGATCCACCGCGACGATCGGCTGCGCGGCCAGCAACGCGCTGTTGGGCCCGATCGCCAGACCGGCCAGCGTCGAGGCCGACGAACGGTCCGAACCGGAGGTGAGCACCAACGGGGCCGCGTCGGTGGGCGTCTGCGGCAGGCGAGCGCGCAGGGCGCCGGCCCGGAACGTGCCGAGCACGGTGCCCGCGGTATCGATCGGGGTCGAGAACTCGGCGCACTCGAGGACCAGACCCGCGGGAGCGGCGCCGAAGTCGAGCGAACTCAACGTGGCCGCGGTGCAATCACGCCAGGCCAGATCGGTTTTGGGCACCTCGGCCTTGGCCAGGTCCTGCGGCGCGGGCGCTTCGGTCTGCGCGCCGCCTGCCCCGGGACGCTCGACGGCGACGACGGGCCGATCCGACGGCCCGGCCCCACAGCCCGCGAGCATGATCGACAGTGTCGCGGCCGTTGCCGCGGCCCGAGTCCAACGCATGCGCTACACACTGCCAGGTTCGGCGCCAGGTTTCATCGACGGGCCCAACGGGCCGCGACGGTGCCGTCCTCGGCGAGCACCAGCTGCTTGCGTGCCATCGGCAGGTCGAAAGTGCTCGCCGACAGCGAGATTCGCCCGCCCGCGCCCCCGACCAGCATCGGGGCGGTGGTCAGGCAGAGCTCGTCGACCAGGCCGGCCTCGGCCAGCTGCCCGAAAAGATGCGGTCCGCCTTCACACAGCACCCGGTGCAGACCGCGCTCGGCGAACACCCGGATCAGCGCGGCGGGCATGATCGCGGCCTCACCGGCGACCACTATCTGCGCGCCCGCGTCCTCGAGCGCACTGACCTGCTTCGGGTCCGCGTGGCTGGTGGTGACGATCAGCGGCGGCACCTCGGCGTCGGTGAAGAACTTCGACCCCGGATCGAGCTTGGCGGTCGCGGTGACCACCGCGATCGGTGGCGGGGTGCCGTCGGGGTGACCACCGATCCCGTGCCGATGGTGCGCGATGCGCCGTTGCGGGTCGGGGTGCGCGCCGCCGTAGTTCTCCGCGCGCAGGGTGCCCGCGCCGATCACGATCACGTCGGCCAGTTCACGCAGGACCGTGAACACTGTCTTGTCCGCCTCGGTGCCCAAGCCTGCCGAAACACCGTCGACGGTGAACGCGCCGTCGATGCTGCTGACGAAGTTCGCCCGTACCCACGGACCGTCCAGATGCCGTGGGTAGGCATAGCACCTGGCCAGTGCGTCGGCGTCGAGGTCTGCGAGCTGGGTCACATTGTGGATACGCTGCATAGGGATCGATGCAACCACGTCCGTACGATTTGTCCATGCAAGAACGCCTTGTCGATCGCCATCCGGAGGTCCCGGCCGACCAACTCGTCGCGCAGATGGTGCCCCCGCCCATGTTCGACGAGGTCAGCTTCGCCTCCTACATCCCCGACCCCAAGGAACCGAGCCAAGCGGCCGCGGTAGCCAAGGCGGAGGAATTCGCAGGTCAGGTGGCGAAGATCCACAAGGCCGCCTCGAAGAAGAGCCTCTTCGGCAAGAAGAAGGCAGTCTCGGGCGCCGGCCTGTATCTCGACGGCGGCTTCGGCGTCGGCAAGACCCACCTGCTCGCCTCGATCTTCCACAGCTCCCCGGCGCCCAAGTCGTTCGGCACCTTCGGTGAGGTCACCAACCTGGTCGGCGCGCTGGGCTTCAACAACGCCGTCGAGCGGCTCTCGGCCAACAGCGTGCTGTGCATCGACGAGTTCGAACTCGACGATCCGGGCGACACGATGCTGGTTTCGCGACTGCTCACCGAGCTGTCGGCCCGTGGCGTCTCCATCGTGGCGACGTCGAACACGCTGCCCGGCCAGCTGGGCGAGGGGCGTTTCGCGGCATCGGACTTCCTGCGCGAGATCAAGAAGCTCGGTTCGATCTTCGATCCGGTGCGCGTCGACGGGCCCGACTACCGGCACCGCGACCTGCCGCCCGCGCCGGAACCCACCTCGAACGACGTGCTCGTCGAGCGTGCCGCGACCACCCCGGGTTCCACGCTCGACGAATTCGACGTGCTGCTGAAGCATCTGAGTACGCTGCACCCGTCCAAGTTCGGCGCGCTGATCCAGGGCGTGGCCTCGGTGTTCATCTCCGACGTGCACACCGTGACCGATCAGGCCGTCGCGCTGCGCGTGGTCGTATTGGCCGACCGCCTCTACGACGCGAGCATCCCGGTGACGGTTTCGGGCGTCAAGCTCGACGAGATCTTCTCGAAGGAGATGCTCGACGGCGGCTACCGCAAGAAGTACCTGCGCGCGATCTCACGTCTGCTCGCGCTCTCGCGCTTCGAGGCCGCGGCCGCCTGACCCCACAGCCGGTCAGAGCGCGCGCTCGAAGACGAAATCGGAGTGCAGCTGGTTGCCGACCACGAACGTCTTGGTGCCCACCTGCCGAAAGCCGTGCTTGGCGTAAAACTTCTGCGCGCGCTCGTTGGCCTGGTTGACCCCCAGCCACACCGTCTCGGCGCCCGAGTCACGCGCGGTGTCGACCACGGCGTCCATCAATGCCGCGGCGACGCCGCTGCCGTGGTGTCCGGGCAGGACATACATCTTGCTCAGCTCGACCACCTCGCCCGCGCTCACCTGTGCGGCGACGTCGGGGTCGCTCGGCCTGCCCGCGATGAGCATGGCGTAGCCGACGATCTCGTCGCCCTCGACGGCCTTGAGCACGGTCCTGGTCGGGTCGGACAGGTATTCGCCGAAGCGTTCGCCCGACAGCATCTGCTCGAGGAAGATCTCGATATCGCCCACGGTGGCCTCGGGCGGGCAGGCGAGCGGAAATGTCGCGGCGGCCACATCGCTGAGCGCCTCGGCGTCCCAGAGTCCGGCTCGGTCGACGACGACGGAACTGTTGGTCATCCTTCCAGTACAGCACGGGTCACCCCGGCCGCGGCGCGACTGTGGATCGCGACAGCGCGGCGGCACTACGGCTGGGTCGGGCACTGTCCCACCGACTGTGGGCTGTCCAGCGCGGTGGCACCTCACCTACTGGTCCGAGTAGTCTCCTGCGCATGACGAGCGGTAGCCGCATCGGGATCGTCGGTGCGGGAGTGGCGGGTTTGGCCTGCGCGAAGGTATTGAGTCAGGCGGGGTTCCCGGTCGAAGTCTTCGACCGGGCCCCCGACGTCGGCGGTGTGTGGAGTGCCACCCGCCGGTATCCGGGACTTCGCGCGCAGAACAGCAAATCCACGTACGCGTTCAGCGATCACCCGATGCCCGAGGATTTCCCCCGCTGGCCCGACGGCCAGCAGATGCAGGCCTACCTGGCCGGATACGTGCACGAGTTCGGCCTCGGCCCGCACCTGCGCCTGGGCACCGAGGTGGTGGCGGCCGACCCGGTCGACAGCGGCTGGCTGCTCGAGATCCGCGACCACATGGGGGTGCACCGCACCACCTGCGATCACCTGATCGTCGCCAACGGCGTCTACAGCGACCCGGTGATGCCCGACCTGGCCGGCACCGCGGCGTTCCGTGCCGCGGGTGGGCGACTGTGCCATGTCTCGGAATTCCACGATGTCGAACAGGCGCGTGATCGTTCGGTGGTCGTGCTCGGCTACGGCAAGTCCGCGTGCGATGTGGCCGAGGCCGTCAGCCACATCGCCGACGAGACCACCGTGGTGGCGCGCAGACTCACCTGGAAGATGCCGCGCAAGCTCGGTTTCGGCGCCGACTACGAACGTCTGCTGCTGACCCGCGCGGGGGAGGCGCACTTCCCGTCCCGCTTCCCGCACCGCGTCGAACGGTTGCTCGACCGTCTCTCGCTGCGCCAGTCGAACATGGACCTGCTGCAGGAGCGGGTGACGCGCAAGCTGCGGCTGCGTGAGCTCGATCTGGTACCGACGAGCCCGATCTCCGAGATCGGCACCAGCAGCGCGAGCCTGGCCACCGAGGGCTTCGCCGAGCAGGTCGAGGCGGGCCGGATCAGCGTCCACCGCGACACCGAGATCACCGAACTGATCGGTGGACCGCACGGACCCGCGGTGCGTCTGGCCGACGGCAGCCTGAAACTGGCCGAGATCGTCCTCTGCGCCACCGGATACCGGCAGGAGGTGCCGTTCCTCACCCCGTTCGTGCGGCGCGCCCTCACCGACGACGTGAGCGACTTCCGGCTCTACCGCCACATCCTGCCGGTGGAGATCCCCAATCTGAGCTTCGCCGGTTACAACAGCTCGAATGTGAGCGCCCTCAGCGCCGAGGTGGGCGCGCACTGGATCGCCGGGCTGCTCACGGGCCGGTTCGTGCCGCCGATGGCCGAGCTGATGAACAACGAGATCGATGCGCGCCTGGAGTGGTCGCGTGAACGCAGTGAGGGCAACCACGCGCACGGTGCCTCGGTGGTCCCGTTCTCGCTGGCCAATATCGACGAGATGCTCGACGATCTCGGCACGCCGCTGCCGTTGATGTCGCGGCTGGCGCAGTGGGTGCGACCCGTGCGGCCGCCGTCCTATCGCGGGGTGCTGCGCAATCGCGCGGTGGCCGCCCCCGTGGCGCCCGCACCGGCGCCCGTAGCGGAGCGGTAGCCGACACGCCGGATCGCCGTCGGCAACGCCGACGGCGATCGGTGCGTTGGTGATAATCCTCCCGTGGACGCGCTGGATCTGAACCTGCTGCTCGCTCTCGACGCGCTGCTCGACACCAACAGCGTGACCGAGGCGGCCAGGCGACTGCACACCTCGACCTCGGCGATGAGTCGCACTCTCACCCGGCTGCGCGAGGTGCTCGGCGATCCGCTGCTCGTTCGCTCGGGCAGACAGATGGTGCCAACGCCGCGGGCCCTCGAATTGCGCCACGATGTGGCGAGCCTGGTCGATCAGGGCCGGTCGTTGCTCACCGCCCGCGATGGGAACGGGCCGGGCAGGCATCGTGATTTCGTTGTCCGCGTGGGTGATTCGGTCGGCGCGAGCCTGTCCGGTCCGCTACTGGCGGCGGTCCACGCAGAGCTGCCCGGGGTAACCGTGCGGCTGCTCGCGGCCGATGCCGCCGACGGTGCGGTGGCGTTGCGCGACGGCCGAGTCGACGTCGAGGTCGGCATGATCGGGCAGACCGACCCGGAAACGGTGGTCAAGCGCCTGTTCACCGACCGCTGGATCGGCGTCGCCGCGCCCGACCACCCGTTCGCCGTCGACCGCCCCACCGTCGCCGCCTACGCCTCGGCACGCCATCTGGAAGTGTCACCCACCGGTCGCACGCACGGCCCGATCGACGACCGCCTCGCCCTGCACGGCCGCACCCGCCGCGTGGTCGCCACCGTCGCCGACCTGCCCACCGCGCTGCTCACCCTCGCGTCGACCGAATTGATCTGCCCCGCACCGGAACTCGTGTCTCGCGCCGCACGCGCCGCGCTCGGCTTGGCGATGTTCGAGATCCCGCTGCCGCTACCGGCCCCCGTCGTCGCCATGGCGTGGCATCCACGCAACACCGCCGACGCCGGTCATCGCGCCCTACGCGACCTGATCGGCACCGTCCTGCACGAACCTCCGAAGCCGGAGGTCGGTCCAGGTCTGGTTCCGCTGGCGACACCTGCCTGACGGACATCCCCGGAACATTCGTCCGCCGCTCGCACGTGACCGGTGCGAGATGGACGCGCGCGCCTGATGGGTTGCAGTGGTGCGCAGTCGGATCGGAGGAGGCGATTCGCCTGGGATGCTCGTCGCGCAGCGTTTCTCTGCTGCTCACGTCCCGAGCGGAGGCGAAGGTGCGTCTAGCCCACGTCCGGTGTCGGCGGGCCGAACACGTCGCGGCGGCCCGGTGGGAGACCGGCCGAGCGTTTCAGCTCGTCCAGCATCGCCTGCAGCTTGTCGACGTGGGCGCGTTCGATGTCGAAGGCGCGGTAGGTGCCGGTGACGGTGATACCGGCCGAGTCGGTGGCGGTGGGCGGAACCGGGTCGGCGGCCGGGCGTTCGAGGGGATCGGGGCTGCTCGCCGACCCGTCGCGTCCGGTCGGCAGGCCGAGAGTCGGTGGATCGAAGTCCGCGGACGGACGATCGTGGTCGGTGAGCGTCGCGTGGTTGTTGCGCGGCTCCTGGTCGGGTAGGGCGGCGGTGTTCGCCGGTCGATCGGCGTTCGGGAACGCGGTGCTGTGGCCGACGCCGTTGACGTGAGACGGACCGGGGGTGCGCGCCGAATCCACCGGCACCTGGTTCGGCTGTGTGGTGAGTTCTGTCGGTGGAGTCAGGCGTGGGGGCGGCCCGGAGACGGTCGGTGGCTCGGATGATTCACCGGTGGTCATGCGGTCGCGCGGGGTGAAATCGTCGAAGAGGGACTCGGCACGGCGCGCGGAGTCGGTGGTGAAGCCGTTGCGGGCGTGTCCGTTTCGGTCCGGGGCCGACGAGGGGGGCGCCGGTTCCTCGGTGAAAGACCAGTGGATGCCGTTGGCAGTGTTGCCCGCGGGCTGTGCATCCACCGAGGTGTCCGGGCGGACTTCAGCTGCCGGCGGGATGTGGGACTCGAATCCATTGACCGGCTTGCCATTCGGCGGCGTCGCGGATCGCTCGCCGGTGAATCCCGACGACAGGTGGTCCTCGGCAGCAGAGACGGGTTCGGTCGGCGCGGGCCGCGCGACACCGTTCCCGTTGGTGGACAGCTTCTCCGGCGACGCAACGCTCGGTCTGCCGTCTGCTGTGGCCGAGCTCTCCGTCGGCTTCTTCACCGGGCGAGCCCGCTCGATCACGGCATCGGGGCTGATCTCCGCCGTCTGCGGATCTCCGGGCGCCTGCCGCGCCGACCGGTCGTCGACCGGCGAGCTCGGAACGTGCTTCATCGCACCGGAACCGAGCCCGAACCCGTTGGGGCCACTCTCCCGCACGAGGGCGCTCACCTCCGCGCTCCCGGGTAGTGGGTCGTTGGTTGCGGAGGACGGCGTGCTGTTGTCGACACCCGACGTGGACAGGCGATCCTCGGAGAGCACCGTCGCGGTGGGCTTCGAAGCTGTCGGCGCACTCGCTTCTGCCGCGTGGTCGACGACCGGTGCCGTCAGCACCGTGCCGATCACGGCGGGCACCGGTGTGCCGTTTCGGGTAGACGCGATGTCGCCGGCCAGACCCTTCGCGGTGCCGTTGATTCCGTTCGTCGAGGTCCCATTGCCCGCCGAGACCCGCTCGCCGGTACTGCTGAGCCGCACGGGCGCGGGTCGGCGACCGGACGGTTCGCCGGCGGCCGCGTTGCCACCGACCGCGGCGATCGCGTCGGTATCGAACGACGCCGGTTGACCCAGGGGCGCCGCCTCGGCCTGGGCCGTGCGCGGGACCGGCGTCGCGGCCAGCGCGGTGGGGTCGCCGAGGTGATCGGTGGCCGGCCGGACAGGGGAGTTGCGGCGTTCGAGCGGGGGCCGGGAGCTGTCGGTATCGCGGTCCCGATGAGGTGGTAATGACTCGGGGGCCGCTCGGTGGTCGTCGAGTCCGTCGGCCGCGCGTTCGGCGGCCTCCGCGGCTTCGCGAATTTCGCGACGGCTGGGCGTGCTCCGCGCCGGACGGCCGGAATCGGGCTCACCGTCGTTGTCGAGGGCGTCGAGCCGGGAACTCAGGCGTGAAATGTCCTGTGACGCACGAAATGCCCAGGATTCCAGCCGCCTGATCCGGGTGTGGTCGGGCAGATCCTCGTCGACCGGGAAGGTGGGTACATCGAGCTGGACCCGCGCGGCGACGATATCGAGCTTGTCGCTGACTTCGCGCAGCGCCGTGGCGATACTCGCCAGCATCGACCCGATGGACTCGTCGTGCTCAGCGTGGTTCATGCACACCCTACTTCCCGTGGTCGCCCGAGCGTGCCCGCCTCGGCCGCAGCGATCATATCCACCGGAGCAACAGCACGCGTTGTCGTGACCGCTTCCGCGACGCGCCGAACTGATTCTCAATCAGGATGAAACGGACACGCAACAGGCCGGGTCTGTGTATCGAAATGATCAAGAATTAGGCGTCTTCGTGCGACGTTGGCACAATGAAATGGCTTGATATACAAGCAGAGTCGCGTTTGTGACCTCAATCACCAGGCGATGACGCACCCGAACGCGGGTCAAGGGGGCTGGCGCCTTTTCGATGGCTGCGGGAACCTGATGTCCAGGACGTGCGCGTGAGCCTACGACAGGTCCCTTGGTGAGGGAGTGATGGTGTGAGGACGAAGCGGCTGAGCGAGACCCAGGTGGCGTGTGGACGTCGAGCGCTGCTCGACGAACTGGGGATTTCCGAGGGCAGTCGCCGCGCCGTCACCGAACGCACCGGCTATGGCTGTGGTTGCCCCGAATGTGCGGCGACCCAATGGAATACGCAGCGTCTCGAGCACTGGATCTGCGGCAGGCTCACGGCGGCGGGCGCCGACGAGGCCGAGGTCGACGCACAGATCGGCGATATCCCCGTCGATATCTACTGGCGCCGCGGCGACCGGCGCTGCGTGGTCGAGGTGCGCAGCGGCCCGCTCGACATCACCGCGGCCCGCGCACACCGGAAACGCCTGCAGGCGGCCGGAATCGACGATGTGCTGTGGGTGTGCCCGCAGGGTTTCTGGGTGCCGCTGGTCCCCGCGGTCGGCATCGCCGATTTCGCGCCCGCGGCCGCCGATTACCGCATCGACCAGGGCATGCTCGCCGCGGGCAAGACCGGTTTCGCCGCCCCGGCCGGCGGCGGCACCGAGTTGCGTGATTTTCTCGAAGACTGGGTGTCCGGCGCAATGCACTGGGGGCACGCGGATCTCACGACAGGAGGGTGGTCCGACGTGGGCACCTGGGAACGGCACACCGCGGCACAGGCCGCGATGATCGAGCACCAGCGCACCGAATTGCGCGATCAGCGGGTGGAGCTGGCGGTCTCGCGCCAGGCCGTGCGCGACAAGCAGCGACTGGTCGGCCGTCTGCACAACCGGATCGATCGGGCCGGGGTGAACGCCGACGCCGAAGCCATCACCATGGCCGGACTGCGCAGCGAACTCCTCGCCCAGCAGCGCGTCGCGGCGAGCCTGCGCGCGAGCATCGGCCGGATGGATCGCACCCTGGATCAGTGGCAGTGGCTCACCTGCTGCGCGATGCTGCTGGTCCTCACCGTGATGGTCGGCGCGATGGTGATGCGCTGAGCCGCATCGGCAACCGGTCCCACTGCCAGTCGTTGCGGAGCACGAGGCCGGCAAGGTCGAGGAGGTCGAGGCCGGTGTCCGCGCTGACCGTGGCCAGCGCCTGTCGATCGTAGGAGCCCTGGTCCAGGTCGGAGGCCAGGCGTTGCTCGATCGAGGCGTCGACCGGGCGAGCTTCGAGCTGGGGTGTACCGATCGCGCTCCCGGTCCAGACGAGCCAGCCCCAGCCGTGCTCGCGTGCGTAGGCGCGGCCGAGTTCGCTCTGGATCCGGTTGTGGTGGAAGGCTGTGCGGCCCAGCGGAACCACGTCGATGAGCATCGCGCGGCCGTCGGTGAGCTGTGCGGCCACGGCCGGATAGTGCACCTGGTCTTCGCCGGCGAAGCGATAGGTCAGTGCGGTCGGTTCTTCCTGGAACGCCGCCACCGCGGGGTCTGCATCGAGGGTTCGCAGTAGGCGGGCCGCCATGGCCGAGTCGTAGGCGACGTCGCGGCCTGCTTTCGCCAAGTAGAACCGGCCGCGGCCGTCGTCGTCACCGTCTGCCACGCGCGCCGACTCCGTGGGCAGCGGGGCGGGCGATCCGGTCGCCCACTCCACGTCGGCCAGCAGCGTCCGCAGATCGTCGGCGCCGTCCGCCGGCACCTGTAGCTTGGCCAAGATGCTGGCAGTCTTCTTCTGCCAGCCCAGGATTCGTTGCATCACATAGCCGGCCACCCGCTTGGCGTCGCCCGGTTCGTGTCCGGCCAGCCGGAGCTTGAGGTAGGACCATTCCATGGCCACCAGGTCGGTATCGGTCGCGTAGGTCTCGGCCAGCAGCATGCGCACCAGACGCAGATCACCTGCCTCGACCGGATAGCGGTGCGCGAACACCTGCGCCGACCGGTGCCCGGCGCGGGCGGCGTCGCGCACGATCCGGCCGACCGCTTTGGCGTACAGCTGGCGGACCCTGTCGCGGGCCAGGTCGTAGCGGGCGCCGATCCGGGTGAGGGTCTCCGGGCGCTGCCCTCCGATCCCGAGGCGCAGCGCGACGATCCGCGCGTCACGGGCGGCGCGTTCGGCATGGTCGGTGAGCAGTTCGCCGACCAGATCGTCGAGCTCCTCGAGCTCGAACGAGACGTCGGCGGCGATATCGTGACCCGGTGGCCTGACGATCTCGGCACTCACAGCGGCGACCTCCCTCGCTCGATCGAGTCAGCGTAGCCGCAGGCCCCGACAACTAGAGCGAGGTCAGGTACTCGCTGTAGAACAGGCACAGCCCCGTCGCCGACGCGATCCCGGCCAGCACCCAGAACCGGATGATCACCGCGGTCTCTGGCCAGTTGTTGAGTTCGAAGTGATGATGGAACGGCGCCATCCGGAACAGCCGGGTATGCGTCGTGCGGAACACCACGATCTGCAACACCACCGACATGATCTCGGCGACGAACAGCGCCCCGATCACCACGGCCAGCAGTTCGGTGCGGCTGGTGATCGACAGCCCGGCCAGCAGCCCGCCGAGGCCGAGCGATCCGGTGTCGCCCATGAAGATCTTGGCCGGCGCCGCGTTCCACCACAGGAAACCGATGCACGCCGCCGCCCCCGCGGCACTGACCATCGCCAGGTCGAGCGGATCGCGCACCGTGTAGCAGGCGCGTCCGGGACTGATCTCGCACGAGTTGTCGTACTGCCACAGCGTGATCACCACGTACGCGCCGAGCGTGAGGCTCATCGACCCGGCCGCGAGTCCGTCGAGACCGTCGGTGATGTTCACCGCGTTCGACCACGCGACCACCAGCAACACGATGAATGCCACGAAGAACAGCGACGCGAAGGTGATGGTGTTGATGTCGCGGACGTAGGACAGGTTGCGACCGGCGGGCGTGAGCCCCGTGGCGCCGGGGAACCGCAGCACGAGCACAGCGAACACCACCGCGGCGCCGATCTGCCCGATGTATTTGCCCGCCGCGGTCAATCCGAGGTTGCGGTGCTTGCGCAGCTTGATGGAGTCGTCGAGGAAACCCACCACACCCAGCGCCGACGCCAGTAGTAGTACCAGCACGCCCGACGCGCTCGGCCCCGGTGCGTCCCACAGCAACCCGATCAGATGCGACCCGAGATACCCGGCCCACACCCCGGCCCCGATCGCCAGCCCACCCATCGTCGGCGTTCCGCGTTTGGCCTGATGACTGGCAGGTCCGTCGATCCGGATCTCCTGCCCGAACCCTCGCCGCGCGAAGACCCGGATCAGCCCCGGTGTGAGCGTGATGGTGACGACAAGAGCGATCCCCGCCGATAACAGGATCTGCCTCACTCGATTGCCCCTCCATGCCGCCGGTCCCCGCACCGGACCCGCCCGGCGATGCCGTGTGCCGATACTAGGGGAGCTCACCGGGAATCCGTGCCGAGAGTGATCTGGGTTACAGGCTCGGCTCGCTGGACCGGTAACGCAAACAAGTCAGGCCCCCTCGAAAGGGGGCCTGACTCGGTACGGTGGTGCGCGATACTGGGATTGAACCAGTGACCTCTTCCGTGTCAGGGAAGCGCTCTCCCGCTGAGCTAATCGCGCGAGGTGGAGACGGGAATCGAACCCGTGTGCACGGCTTTGCAGGCCGTTGCCTCACCACTCGGCCACTCCACCGTACAAAGGAGGATGGGGCTAGTGCCTTACCTACCTCTCGAGCGGATGACGAGATTCGAACTCGCGACCCTCACCTTGGCAAGGTGATGCGCTACCACTGCGCCACATCCGCATTTACTTCACACTTAGGGGAGCGGCTCGGCCTGGCGGCTTTGCTGCTCTCTGCGGTGCGAGGAGAACATTAGCCGACGTTCGACGCAGACTACAAATCGCCTGGTAAACCGCCCTAAATATGAATTACACGCATGTCGCCCACATCGAGCCGCGCCTCCGCGCCGCCCAGCGACTCCTGATGGTCACATTTTGAAACATAGATATGCGCATCTAGCCATGATATTCCCCGAGCGTCGAGTGCGCGGACCATCGATCGCCCGCCCGCGCGTACACGCGCGCGCGAGCATCGACCCGGCGAGGTTCCCCTCGCCGAAACCCCGCTTCACAAGGCGATTTGGTGTCATCCCGGCCCCCCGTGCTAATGTTCCATCTCGTTCGAGCGGCTCAAAACCCGCCCGGCAAGTGTTCGGTCCCATAGCTCAGCGGGAGAGCGTCCGCCTCACACGCGGAAGGTCGCTGGTTCGAAACCAGCTGGGACCACCAGAAAGTGCAGGTCGGAGTCTTTTTGGCGATGGCCGTGTAATATACGTGCAATAGCGTTCAGTTTCGGGGGCTTCGACGCTGACGGGCGGGGTAGCCGATCGTGCTCGACAAGCCCGACGAGAAGTGTTGCCCGTCACAATCTCCTTCGCCTGCCCGCTCCGCGCGGTGCATAAAGCTCGGTAGCTTCAGCCGACGAACTGGCGCGAATCAGCTCAATCGCGTGGCGGAATGGCCACATCGCTGCGTTGATGTCTTCGATTGCTATCCGGATCTGCTTCTCGGAACCCTCCGTCGAGCGTCGGCACGCCGACTCGACGTGCTGTCGCAGGTCTTCCTGGGCCTGCTGGCTTGAAACCAACTGGGACTATGCATCATGGATGGACGGGTACGTCTTTCGTGTTGGCCGGCCGATTTCGTGCAATACGAGCAGGGTCGTTGCCCGCGGACCGGCAATAAGTCGCGCTTCGGCCGGCTGGGCCGGCCGGGATCGGGCTTTGACGCCGGTATTCGGCAGCCGAAGAGTGGATGGACGACGGCAGTCGGCATGCTCAGTTCGAGGTGACTGCCGCGCGGTTCAGCCGGGAGTGGCAGCGTCCTAGCTGAGTCGGCAGAATCGTTTGGTATGCAACGTATTCCGTTCGATGTGGTGGCATATGCGCATCGAGTTCAGTCGAGCTCCTGTTTTATCTGCGAGGTGGCCGCCGGCCCGGGGAGCGACGGATGGCACGAGGTGGTTGCCGAGACCGAGAACGACATCGCGTTTCTGTGCAAGTATCCGACCGTGCTGGGACACGTGCTCGTGGCTCCGAAGATCCATCATGAGCACGTGGTGAGGGATCTCGCCGAGGACGCCTATCTCCAGTTGATGGCTCTGGTGTACCGGGTGTAGATGCCTACATCGACCGGGTCCAGGCCGATCACGCTCAATGAACGTCTCTGCGTGTTCAGCACAGCGACCTTCTCGAGTGCGACCTACGGGCAGGGGGCGATGTCACCTACGAGCTGCCCGTACCTCGATGGCGTCCATGAACAGGTCGAGCGCGACGTCGAATTGGTCTTCCTCGTCGACCTCGGCCAGGTGTGGCGCGACCGCGGCGATGTTGGGATATCGAGTCGGGGACAAGGCGAGGTATTCACGGCTCCAGGCGTCGCGGTCACCGGCCATGGAGTCGGCGGGTAGAGCCATGAGTGTGGCTTCCATGGATGCGTAGGCCAGTGCGATCTCGACCAGGGCTCGGTAACAGGATGCGGCTTCGCGGCCTTGTAGGCCTGCCTGTAGCAGAGCGCCGAGGACGATTTCGGCGCCTTCGAATTCCGATGCTCTGCGGCTGGTCCGCCCGGAAACCACCACTGCGACCTGCGGGTGTGCGTGACAGGCGAGCCGCACACGCTGCGCCAACCCTTTGAGGGTGGCTCGCCAGTCGTCGCTCACCTCGACACCGCTGAGCGCTTCGGCCATCAGTCTGTCTGCCAGGGCGAGCATCAGATCGTCCTTGCCGCGGAAGTGGCGCAAGACCGCGGTGTGGTCGACTCCGAGCTCTGTGCCGAGCCGCCGGAACGTGAGGGCATCGGAGCCGTCGGTTTCGATGATTCCCATCGCCACCTCGATGATCCGATCCGGGGTGAGAACACCTCGTGGACGGCGCTTTCGGGTAGGGGCGGCAGGACTGGTCGGCATGGCGTCAGCATACCTGCGATTTAAGCACCACTGTTGACACCAGTGGTGACAAATGGTTGCATTCTGGCCACCTCACATGAACGGAGAAAGAATGTTCAAGCGAAGTTTGGTCGTCGCGATCTCGGCGGCGGCGGTGCTGTCGGCGCCGTGGGCGGCACCCGCACACGCCGACGGCGCCTTGCCGTTGCCCCTGTTGCCGCACGTGCCCTTCTACTTCACCGACACCGCAGACGCCGCCAACCGGCCCGAGTCACTGACCGCGCAGGGGCTCAAAGCCCTCGATGCGACCTACGTATACAACGGCAAGACCCGCACTGTCGCCGACTATCTCGATCGTTCTTCGACCAGGGGATTCCTGGTCATGAAGGACAACCAGATCCTCGATGAGCGCTACTTCGGCGGCTATTCGGCCACCAGCCGCTTCAACTCGTGGTCGGTCGGAAAGTCCATCACCTCCGCCGCGCTGGGCATCGCGGTGTCGGAGGGGCGGATCGCTTCGATCGACGACCCGGTCACCAAATACGTCCCGGACCTGGCGAAAAGTGGCTACAACGGGGTAAGTATCCGCAACGTCTTGCAGATGTCGTCGGGCACCGCTTACGACGAAACCGACTACACCAACCCCACCAAGGGTTCGACCGCCACCACGATCCGCATGGTTGCCGGCACGTCGCTGACCGACCAGGCCAAGGAGATCAAACGCGAGCGGCCCGCGGGAACCAAGTGGAACTACGACTCCATGGACACTTTCGTCCTGGGCTGGGTCGTGTCGAAGGCAACCGGTAAGTCGCTCTCGGACTACGTCGAGGATCGGATCTGGAAGCCGGCCGGGATGGAGACCTCGGCGCTGATCGGCAAGGACTACAAGGGTAACGCCGTCGGCTACTGCTGCTATCACGCGACTGTTCGCGACTTCGCCCGGTTCGGGCTGCTGTATCTACGCGACGGCCAGGCCGGTGGCAAGCAGGTCCTGCCCGCGCAGTGGGTCAAAGACTCCACCCACGCCTCCGCCCCGCACTTGCAGCCGCACAACCTGCGCCCCGACAAGCCCGAAAGCTCGGAGAACAACTACGGCTATGGCTATCAGTGGTGGCTCGGTGACGGCGACCGCGGCGACTACTCCGCGATCGGCATCCTCGGCCAGTTCATCTACGTCTCGCCCAAAGACGGCATCGTGATCGTCAAGAACAGCGAAGACCTCAACTCCGAAGTCAACATGGGCGAAGCCATCCACGCCTTCCGCGCCATCGCCGACGCCGCCGCCAAGCGATGACCTCGAACCGATGACAACACGTCCGGTCCCGTAGCGGGGCCCGGGACCGGACGTGACGCGCGACTGGAGATCTGATGCTGACAATCGATGACAACCTCCGTGCACCTATGCACTCGGAAGACAGCGCCACAGCTGCCGCACTCAACGAGTTCGCGATGTCGCTGCTGTCCGGCAGCCGCATCAACCTATCGATCGCCCGACACTTCCAGATCCCCACCACCAGCACGTTCGTCGTCGTCGCTGCCGGATTCTCCCCACCGCCGGACGCGGCCCTGACCGATCGGGCGACCGCGATCTCCGAGGCTCGGCTGGGCGACATCCGCCGATGCCTGGCGGCCGAATGCGGGTTTCCGGTACCGGCACTCTTGGGCCCGGGTTACGGCACGATCCTGATTCCTGCTTCCTCGGACCTGGGTCGTCGGATCGGTGACCTGCCCGCCTTGTTGTCTGCGGCCGCGCGAAAGGCCACCACTACGGTCGCCGTCGAGTCCGCGACCGCCTCGATCTCGGAAGCGGCCGGGACCGCTCACGAATTACTCGACCTCGCCATCCGCCTCCGCAAGGAGCCGCAGCTCTACAGGCTGGGAGAACTGGCTGTGGAGTACCAGGTCACGCGCCCTGGACCTGGGCGCGACCACCTAATGTCGCTTCTAAAGCCTCTCGATGAGCACCCAGAGCTGCTGCAGACCTTGGAGGTGCTTGTTCGCCAGGGATTCGATCGCAAAAGAAGTGCCCGTCGATTGTGCATACATCCCAACACCGTCGACTACCGCATGCGCCGGATCTTGGCCCTGACC
The DNA here is from genome assembly GCF_053590715.1 of Nocardia sp. NPDC003183. NCBI lineage: Bacteria > Bacillati > Actinomycetota > Actinomycetes > Mycobacteriales > Nocardiaceae > Nocardia > Nocardia sp. NPDC003183. Next base: position 121,911 of record NZ_JBSFTG010000005.1, on the reverse strand, counting down.
GGCCTGCCCGGAACGCATGCCTCTCACTGGCGACTGTTCACTGCATTGACCGCATGGACATTCGTTCGAGCCGAACATGTCCACCACGACGTTCCTGACATTCGCTGACGTTCGCCAGGTTTTGCTCGTGGTGCACGAGATGTACCGATCGGCCGTATACATACCCGTCGGATGACGAACTAACGAGCCGAAATCACCGTTGGAACTGACGCACCCGAGTCCTCGGATAGTCGTGCACGCGAACCATGCTGCACGGGCGTCGATTTGGAGAGTTTGATATGCCCACGCCAGAAGATTCCACACCCCTGTACGGAGAACTCTTCGAGTCCGCGAAACGGCTCTCGTTCGACCTACGCAACGACTCAACCGACGCCCACATCGATCTTGACTGGTATGGGATGACGCCGGAATGGTCCCCGCTCTATGGAACACCGACCTGGAATCGGATGGCCGAGACCGAGCGGATGCAGCTGACCCGACGCGAGGTCTCTCACTTTCTCGGCGTGGCGATCTGGCTGGAAGTCGCACTGCAGATCGTTCTGCTCCGCCGCAATCACAGCGTCGACCCGACACGTGCGGATGTGAAGTTCTTGTTCAACGAATGCGCCGACGAGAACCTGCACTCGCTGATGTTCGTCGCTGCGATCGAACGCCTCGGTGAGCGCCACAGCCCCCTGGATCGTCTGCTTGTCGTCGTTGGTTGGTTGTTTCGCACCTTCGCCTGGGGAGAGGTCGCCTACGGAATCGTCCTGGCGGGCGAGGAGATCTTCGATGTGATGCAACGCGACTGGTCGATCGACGACCGAGTTGCTCCCGCGGTCCGACGCAGTTCACACGTGCACGTAGCAGAGGAATCGCGTCACATGAGCTTTGCGCGCCAGAAGATCCGAGATCACCTGCGCAGTGTCTCGTCGGTTCGTCGCAATGTCAGTGCTGTTCTGATCGCCGTGGGCGCGCACGTCATCGCCAGAGGCTTGGTCAACAAGAAAGTCTACCTGGATCTCGGGCTCGACTGGCGTGCGGTGAAGGACGACATCGACCGAAACGAGCAGCATCGCATGATGTTCCGCCGGGCGACTGCACCCCTGGTGGAGTTCCTCGCCCGCGAAGGACTGCTGAATACGGTCGCACGCACCATCTACCGCAAGTCGAACCTGCTGTGAAAGGCGACCCGCAGTGAGTTTCGTGATTCTCGGGCACTGTTGCAAAGACGGGTCCTGCCTGCAGGTCTGCCCGCAGAACTGCATCCATCCCGCACCCGGCGAACCGGAATTCGAGCTCGTCGAGCATCTGTATATCGACCCTGCCGCGTGCATCGACTGCTCGGCGTGTGTCGATGCGTGCCCCGCACAAGCCATCAAGCCCGACACGGCGCTGACCGAGACCGAGCAGACGTACGCCGAGCAAAGCGGCGTGTATTTCGACCTGCTCGCGACATCGCGATCACCGCGCATCACTACACCGGTGATCCCGACAGCCTTGGGCTCGGGCCCGATTCGCGTCGCGATCGTCGGCGCCGGATCGGCCGCGATGTACACGGTGCGCGAGCTGCTGCAACGCTCCAGCTCTGTGCAGATAACAGTGTTCGAACAGAGCTCTCACTTTGGCGGGCTGCTGCGGACCGCGGTCTCACCAGATCAGCAGGGGATCCGGCAGATGGCCCGTTTGTTCGATGTGCCGTTCGCCGACCCCAGGGTGGAGACCCGGTTCGATACCCGTGTCGGTGTCGAGGTGACGATGCAATCGCTTCTGAAGCGATACGACGCGGTGGTTCTGGCACACGGAGCCACTCGGCCGCGAGAGATCGCCGCGGCGGCAACCACGGATGTCCATCAAGCCATCGATGTGCTGGCCGCCGCCTACGCCGCACAAACAGACGGCACCGGACCGGTCGGGCTGTTGGCCGGACCGACCGCGGTGATCGTCGGTGGCGGGAATGTCGCGCTGGATATCGCCACGACCATCGCCAAGCGACGGATCCTTACTCGGGCAGGCGCGCCGATCAGCCGGGTGGTCATCGTCGCACGTTCGTCGGCGTCTCAGCCCTCATTCACCTTCTCAGCGCTGCACGAACTGAGCCAGCTCGATGTCGATATCTCTGTCGACACCGGTGGGACGCGGATCGGTGTCGACTCGAAGGATCCACTCGCCCGCCTGCTATCCGCATTCGCGCGAGAGGGCAGTGCGCCGACGCGCTCAGCGCGGCTGTCGGTCGAGCTGATCTTCGGACAGGAAGTGACCGCGCTGACGACGGCTGAGGGCCGCATTCGCCTCGACACAGACAAGGTCGCCGCCGGTGGTCGAGTCCGACTGAAGACCGCGGCAGGAAACGTCGTCACCGCCGATTCGGTCATCATGGCGTCGGGGTTCACCTGTGAACCGTTGCCGGGTGTTGCGTTGAGATCCGACGGCGCTGTCGACAACCATCATGGCCGGGTCGTCTCGCCGGTGAGTGGTGAGCCGATCGAGGGGCTCTACGTCGTCGGCTGGGCAAAGCGTGGCGGGCGCGGTGGGGTGGGCGAGAACCGGCGTTGTGCAGCACAAACAGTCGACATGATCGTGGCGGACAATGGCTAGCTGACCTGGCGGGAACAGTGGCAGATGAGGTCGAAGCGGGTCCTCGGCGCCCTCGCGGGCAGCTACCGCGTCGGCATCGTGACCTCGGCGGGGCAGCGATCGGATCGCAGCCAGCGGGCATTTGTCCTGTCCTGAGTTGGGGGTCCACAGACTGGGGGCTGATTTACTGCCCGCTTTGGCAAGGAGAATCTCAATGATCGTGGTAACGGGCAGATCCGGGACGATCGGCAGGGCGCTTCCGCGCTCGAGGGCATTCATTGCTGAGCCGATGCCGGGTTCTCGAACTAGTCCGCAGGTCCCATAGCCCGCGCGACTGGACCCACATCACCCGGTCGAGCTCTCGCGTGCTCGCGATCGGATCGAGTGCGATCTCGCTCAAATCGTGTGCCCCTCGGTACGCGGTGAACCCTGATCTTTGCCGATGTCGCGCGGACGGGCGTCTTCGATTTCGGTGCGAGCTGCTAGGTCCATGTCGGCCGCTGGGACAGCAGCGTGGGGAATTCGGTGTGCAGCAAGCAGAATTCGTTCTTCCAGGGGTCTTGCAGGATCCAGAATTCGAATCGGCGCTCGCGTTGGTGGTCGTAGCGGATGGCTCCGAGTGCTTCGAGTGTGTGGACTTCGGCGTCGAGGTCGTCGACGTCGATGACGATGTGGCACAGGCGGCTGCGGTGGCTCACGGCATCAACGTAGGCGGCTTTGCTTGGACGGGAGGCTGATTCACGAAGATGCATGCGGAACCCCTGGGATCAACGCGGGCGCCGAGTTCTGTCATTCTCGCTGGCAGGCTCCGACCGCCTCGACATGCATCGGTGAACCCTCGATCACTGCCGGCGTGCTGACCAGTCCGGCACCCCCATCCCATGGAGTGAGGCTCAGATGTCGGTTGGGAATAAGGATATTTCGCTGGGAGAAGCGCAAGCTACTTGACCGACACGGAGTGTGGGGAGTGGATTGCTGGCTTCGATTAGAAGGTTTCCGGATTTAAGGTCAAGTGCAACGATTCCGTCGTCGAAAATGGTTGTGACTGTACAGCAAACCATGAGTTGACCATCCTTCAGATAGATTCCCTCTTCAGGTGCATCGGAATCATAAACATGAATTTCTGAGACCTCGTCGCCCAGTTCGATCTCCACGTCGTACTGGACGCCCGCTACTCCGGGGTTCCGTCCGGCCCACACTGCGGGCCAGTCGCCGCTGCGTGATCTGACCAGTCCCGATGTGCCGGTCGGCATGTCGGTCAGCAGGGTAACCAGCATCACCATGTTCCCTTCGGGAAGGGCACTCGGACAACTCGGTTGTCGAGGTGCCACGCGTTTGCGGATGGATTGTAGGTCCATGTTTCTTCGTGGTAGTGAAATTTGGTTGGCCCGCTGCTCATTTCATGATTTCCGAGCCGGATGCTGCGGGTTCCGTCTTCGGATACGATCCGGTTCGGGTCGGGAAGTCCCGTGCGGGGGTGCAGGTTCGTGTGTTCGCCGGGGGTGAATGCTGTCGTGGCGCCGGTGTAGTCGGTTTCAGCGGTCAGGCGGCCGGCAAGGTCGTACTGGTAGGTCCAGCGTTGGCCGAGGGGGTTGATGGCGGCCGTCAGTTGGCGTTCGGAGTTGTACAGATGTCGGGTGGTTGAGCCGTCAGGGTCGGTTCGGGTCGTGATCTTGTCGAACCCGCCGTAGGTGTAGCGAGTGGTGCCGCCGTTGCGGTTGGTGTGGGCGAGGTGGTTGTTTTCGCCGTCGTAGGTCCAGGATTCGGCGAAACCATCGGGGTCGGTGCGGCGACGATGACGCGATCCGGATCCCCGCCGCGGCGGCCTGTTTGGGGAGTGAGAGTTTCGTGTTTGCGTGGGAAGACCATGGCAATCAGCCATGTCGAGATCTGACGCTTGATGTTCGTTGCTGAGACTGTCATCACGATGGATTTGCTACGGCATCGAGTGTGAGGGCGGGCACGGTGTTGTCGCGTTGCGGGTTTCAATATCTGTGACGTAAAGTCACAGGCGTTACTGAGGGGCAGATCGGTAACGGGGGATGACGGCCGACTGTGGCCGGGCTTCAACGGCGTAAACCGTTGGGTCAGTTGGATTCCTGAATTCGATGACATGTGGAACCCCGGGGTGGGGTCTCTACTTTCTCAGGTCGAAGTGGAGGCGCTGTGCGCCTCTGCTTTGCTGTGCGCAAGGGGCATGCAGATGAGCAACATGATGGAAGCTGACCGCATCGAAGCGGTGGATTTGAGCTATCGGGAGGGTAGCCCGGTCCATCGCACGGCCGATGGTTGCGAGCTGTACTACGAGGTCGAGGGGCAGGGCCCCAGCATTACCTTCGTGTCCACGATCTACGTGGTGAGTACGGCGTGGCGTGCCTTTACCGGCAATCTTGTGCAAGACCACCAGGTCCTCACCTACGACCTGCGTAATCAGGGAACTTCCGGCGATGCCGCGCTCGGCTTCGGTCAACACACCGACGATCTGCTGTCGCTGCTCGATCACCTCGGGATCGAGAAGACCTACCTGGTCGGTACATCCATCTCGACGTTGATCTGTCGTGATTTCGCGGTGGCACACCCTGATCGTGTCGCCGGGCTGGTGCTGATCGGCACGCCGCTGAGCCCGTGGGGCTCCAATCGTCGTCGTCGTATCGCGAAGTCCTGGTTGGCCTCTGTCGAAACCGGCGGTCCGCGAGCACTTTTCGATCAGATCTATCCGTTGGTGTTCGGCGACAAGATGCTCGCGCTCGGCGGCAACGCCACTTACTTGGCGCTGCGTGAGCGCTTCTTGGCGATGAACACGGCCGAGCAGCTCGCCGAGAACTTGCGTGAGTCGATCGATGCGAGCGATGACGCGGATCTGTTGCGCTCGATCACCGCGCCCGCACTGCTTCTCAATGGCGACGACGACTTCTGCAACAGCCCTGCCTCGCTGCACGCCTTGGCGGAAATCCTGCCTGAGGCCAGTGTCGACATCATCGAAGGCTGTGGCCATCTGCCGTTCTTCGAGGCTACCGACCGATTCCAGTCCTCGGTCGCGGGATTCGTCGCCGCCACCGAAGCTCGGGCGAAGTAGCCGCAGGTGAGGAAACTGATTCAGCTCACCGGCGCGTACCGCTGGTGGGTCGTCGCGGCATGGCTACTGCTGGTCGCGGCCGCGTTGCCGCTGATGCTGCACCAGTCCGACCGGCTCACTGCCGGCGGCTACGAGGTTCCGGGCAGCGGATCCCAGCAGGTTCAGCAACTGGTTGCCGAGAATTTCCCGGCCTTGTCCCAGGAACAGCTGCTGCTGGTCATCCGGTGCGACAGCGACGTCGCCCCGGAATCGACGGGCAGGCAACTGGAGCGGTCACTGGCCCAGGTCGGCGCTGGTGGCAGCGCCGTCTCGGTACCCGCGACCGCGGCGGTCGCGGCGCAACAGGCTGCCGCGGCGGGGCGCCGTGAACTGGCGATTCCACTGCATGTGGCGACTGGATGGAACGGTGCGATCGACGCGGGTCGCGACCTCACCCATCATTTCGATGAGTCGTCGGGCGAGCAGGGTTGCCGGACTCAGGTCGCCGGGCGCGGAGCCCAGGCGGCGGCGCTGCACGACGTCTCCGAAAGCGGTCTGAAACAGGCCGAGATGATCGGCATGCCGGTCCTTCTGATCATGTTGCTGGTCATCTTCGGCTCGTTGGCGGCCGCGGCACTGCCGCTGGTGATCGCGGGCGTCAGCTTGGCGGTCACCGGTGCGGCGATCTACCTGATCTCCCAACACGCGCTGATGTCTGTTTTCGCGGTGAACATGTCGTCGATGATCGGCCTCGGCGTCGCGGTGGATTACGCGCTGTTCGTCGTGGTGCGGTTCCGGGAGGAACTGCGAGGCGGAGCGAGCGTAGCGGAAGCTCGCGCCATCAGTATGCGCACGTCGGGGATGGCGGTGGTAGCCAGCGGCGCGACGGTTGTCGCGGCACTGAGCAGTGTGTTCATCATCGACAACGCGGCATTGCGTTCCATGGCGCTCGGCGCGGTGCTGGTGGTCTGCGTTGCTGTACTGGTGACTGTCACGTTGCTGCCTGTGCTGCTCGAGCTGCTCGCCACCCGGATCGGCCGAGTCAAGGCCGGCGCGGTCGAACGACCCCTGGAATCAACCTTCTGGTACCGCTGGACTGTCCGTGTCGTCGAACGACCGGTCATTGCGACGGTTCTCGCGCTCGGCGTTCTCGCGCTGCTCATCGCGCCGGTCTTGTCCTTGCGGATGGGCGATGACACCTTGCGTCAGCTGCCGGGGCAGAATTCGGCACGCCAGGCCGCTGAAACCGCGCACCGGCTGCTCGGGCCGGGTGCTGACGCGCCTGTCGTCATCACCCTGCAAGCCCGCGAGGGGGGTGCGGTCGATGCCGACACCGGACGACTGGCTGTTGCCCTGCGCGCTGACTCCTTGGTCGAATCGGCAGAGGTTATCGGCGCCGAAGGTGACATCCGTGTGCTGGCTGTCGTGCTGCGCGCCGACTACGAGAGCGATGCCGCGCGCGCCTTTGTGCGATCGCTGCGCTCCGAGATCGTTCCCGCCACCGGATTCGAGAGCACCGCACAGGTCGCTGTCGGTGGCGCCGGCGCCAGCGGCGTCGACCTGATCGATCTCGTTCGTGAGCGGCTGCCGATGGTGGCAGCTCTCGTGCTGGTGCTGTCGTATCTGCTGTTGGCCTTGCTGCTGCGCAGTCTGGTGCTTCCGCTCAAAGCGATTGTCACCAACATGCTCTCGGTGGGCGCGGGATTCGGTGTGATCGTCGCACTGTTCCAATGGGGCTGGTTGAAGGACCTGACCGGCATCGAGCCGCTGGGACACGTGCAGAGCCTGGCGCTACCGCTGGTCCTGGCTGTCGTTTTCGGCCTCTCGATGGACTACGAAGTGTTTCTGCTGTCTCGTATCCGGGAACGGTGGGAAGCCACCGGTGACGATCGGCGTGCGGTCGCCGAAGGCGTCGGGAGCACCGCCGGCGTCATCTCCAGCGCCGCGGTGATCATGATCGCGGTATTCGCCGCCTTCGGGGTGACCGGTATTCCGGTGGTGCAGCAGCTCGGCATCGCCTGCGCTGTCGCGGTCGCGGTCGACGCCACGATCACCCGGTTGATCCTCGTCCCCGCCACGATGACCATGCTCGGCCGCTGGAACTGGTACTTCCCGGCGCCGCTGCGCAAGATTCGGGTACTGCAGGAGGCATCGGAATGATCGGGGCGTTGGGCGGTGGGCTGACCATGCAGGGCGACACCCCGTTCGCCACGTGCTTCCTGCAGGCACTGGCGAACATCCTCGGCAAACGGGGTGTCGCCGAACCGCTGAGTGCACTCGGCCCGGCGCTCGGATTCGGGCGCCGGAGTGCGACTCGGCTCACCGGTGGCGAGCGCACGGTGGCCAACACCGCACGGGTGACCGGCTTGTCGCTGAACTCGCATCACCATACCGATTGGTCGGACGCGATCCGATTCGAGCGCGAGATCCTCGCTGCGGCAGGCGATCTGATCGTTGGGCTGGATTCGTTCGACATCCCGTCGCCGTATGAGAATCTCGAGCACCTCACCCATGCCGTTGCCGTGCTCGAACATCATGACGACTACGTGGTCGTTGCCGATGCCATGAACCATCCACAACCGCGGCGGATGAACCTGGCCGCCTACGCCGCGTCGCGGATGAGCGAGGCTGGAGCAGGCGTATCGATTGTCTGCTCCGGCCTCGCCGGTCGGCCCGCTGATCAAGCCGAGATCATCGAGCTGCTGGCTACCGAAGTCGCGGCTCACCGCGGCGAACTCGGCATCGCCGCCGCTTTCGCGGTGGACGTGGAAGCTGGTGACGGCGTCGCCGATGTCGCCGATGTCGCCGCCGAACGGCTCGTGCTCGGGCAATTGGTCGGTGGCCTGGACCGGTCGTGGGCTCCCGATGTGGCCAAAGCATTGGCAGGACTGTCGCGACGCTGGTATCTGGCGCACACCATGGCCAGAGAGATCGCCTCGGGTAACGCGGCACCGCGCCCGGCGCGATTGGCTCGACTGCTCACCGAATTGCACGGTCGCGAAACGGCATTCAACGCCATGCTCACCGACTATCTGGCCGCTGACCGCATCCGCACGTGAGCTTCGCGCAAGTCGGCGTCGACCTGGTCCATCAACCGCAGTTCGAGCAGGTGCTGGCCCGCCACGGACAGCGATTCCTGTACCGGGTCTTCACCGATACCGAACGCGCCTACTGCGCCGCACAAGGCACTGCGGGTACCGCGTCGCTGGCAGCCCGGTTCGCGGCGAAGGAGGCCACGTTCAAGGCGCTGGCCTCAGCGCTACCGACGCTGCGCTGGCGCGAGATCGAGACCGTCAGCCACGACGACGGCCGGCCGATGCTGCGGTTACACGAGCACACCAGGGCCGCAGCACTGGCGCACGGGTGTGTCGGTGGCTCGGTCAGCCTCAGCCACGACGGCGACTACGCGATCGCGATGGTCGCCCTGCAATTCACCACCACGATCGACCCCCTCTGAACTACGAGAACCACAGGAGGACAGCGATGGAAGAACGCATCACTTCGCTCGTACTGGCCCACACTTCGCTCGGCGCGGCCGGGACCATCATCGGTACCGACACCGATCTGTGGGCGGCCGGCATGAGTTCGGTGCACAGCGTGAACGTCATGATGGCCGTCGAGGACGAATTCGACATCGAGTTTCCCGAAGCGCTGCTTACCCGAGCGACATTCACCTCTGTCGCTTCGATCGCCGCCGCGGTGCGGACTCAGATCGACGACGACACGATGGTGTCGGCATGACGACCACGGTCGGTCGTGAGCCGATGACGATCGGCGACCCGATCAGGGTCGCGAAGACAGTTGCAGCACAGGTGCTTTCCGCACATGCCGCCACCGTCGACCGGGAAGCGGTGTTTCCCGCCGAATCCGTCGCGGCGATCCACGAGGCAGGATTGCTAGGCGCGGCCGTCGCACGTCGGTACGGCGGAGCAGAGCTGTCGCTGAACGAGCAAGTCGGCGTCGCGAAGGAACTGGGCCGCGGGTGCTCGGCATCGGCGATGGTGTGGGCGATGCACCAAGTCCAAATCGCCTGCATTGCACGCCACCACGGTGACGGTACCGAACTCGTCGCCACCCTGACCCGCTACGTCACCGACGGCACGCTCGTCGCCTCGATCACCTCCGAGGTCGGTGTGGGTGGTAGCTTGCGCACCTCGACGGCCGCGGTCGAATTCGACGGTGATCGCGCCGCGCTGAGGAAGAAAGCGCCCACCGTGTCCTACGGTGCGCACGCCGGTGCCTACCTGGTGACCGCACGCCGCCGTGCCGACGCGGACGCGGGTGACCAGGTGGCGGTTCTGGCCGATGCCTCGTCGAGCGAGCTCGTCCCGACCGGACCCGGGTGGAATCCGATGGGCATGCGCGGAACCTGTAGTCCTGCTTTTACTTTCAACGCCGTGGTTCCTGCTTCGCATGTGCTGCCCGCCGGGTTCGACACGATCGCGGCAGCCACGATGGTGCCCCATTCACACATCCTGTGGGCCGCGGTATGGATCGGCGTCGCCGCCGATGCCTTCAAACGCGCCCAAACCGCGGTCCGCAAACGCGGAACCACCGATGTGCGACTGGCCGATGCGGCCCGAATCCTGACCCAACTCGAAGCGTTGCTGGCCGATTCGGTCCGCCGGTATGCCCCGATCTGGGATGACCCAGCGGCGCTGGACACCCTCGGTGGGCCTGGGTTGACCATGCAATTCAACGACCTGAAGGTGCTCGTCTCCCGAGGATCGGTCGATGTCGTCGAACTCGCCCTCGAGATCTGCGGGATGGCCGGCTACGCCGAAGCGGGCCCGCTGTCAGTCGCTCGTCACCTGCGTGACCTGTACTCCGCACGGCTGATGATCGGCAACGAGCGGCTCATCGCCACCAATACCCAACTTGCCCTGCTGAAGCGAGGATGACCATGAGCATCGAAACCATCTCCCCGAACACCCTGCTGGCGTCCCCCGACGCCGTGCTGATCGCCTCGGAAACACCGGGTGTCAGCGTGACCAACCATGCCTTCGACACCATCATCTCCGGCATGCGCGCCGCGCTGCTCGAACTCGCCGCTCCCCAGCAGCCGACGCCACTGGCGGTGCCGCCGGTGATTTCGCGATCGCTGCTCGAACGTGTCGGCTATGTCGACACCTTCCCCGATCTGCTCGGCACCATCCACTCGTTCACCGGCTCGGCCAAGCGGTGGCGCGAGTTGGATGCCGCTCGGACGGCCGAGGCCGGCCACTGGCATGACGACCAGCAGATCAGCGATCTGTGCGTACTGCCTGCCACCTGCTATCACGTCTACCCGCTGTTCGAGGGCCAGGACCTCGACGCACCGACCGTGCTCACCGCCGAAGCACACTGCTATCGGCAGGAGGGCACTCACGAACTCGGTCGGCTGCGCAGCTTCCGGATGCGCGAATTCGTGCGTATCGCCGGTGCCGACGACTGCACCGCCTGGCGCGACGAATGGGTCCAGCGGCAGCGTGTTTGGCTGGAATCGTTGGGTCTCGAGGTGTCGGTGGTTCCCGCCAGTGATCCGTTCTTCGGCGCGGCGGGTCGACTGATGAGCGCCACACAGAAGGAACAGGAGCTCAAATACGAGCAGTGCGTCGCCGTCGGAGACGGACTCGTGCAAGCGGTCGCCAGTGCCAACTGCCACAAGGAGCACTTCGGCGAACCGTTCGACATCACCGTCGCCGGCGAACCTGCCCACACCGCCTGTGCGGCCTTCGGACTCGAACGGATCGCTCTCGCCTTGATCCACGCGCACGGCACCAACCCGTCGACCTGGCCTGCCGTCGTGCGCGCCGCGCTGCGACTGGACGCCGCGTGACCCACACAGAACTCGTCAACCGTCTCGTCGAAGTACTGCGCGAGGTCACCGACGGTGCGGTGCCCGCGAACGTCGACACCACCGGCCCTCAGAGCATCCGTGCGCTGAAGCTGACCAGCATGAAACTGCTGGCATTCATGGTCGAGCTCGAAGACACACTCGGCGTCGAGTGGGACGACGACATGGCTCCCGACACCACCGCGTCCTTCGACGCGCTCGCCGACTACATCCACACCCAACTACAGAAAGCTGGTGCGCGATGAGCGAATACCGGATCGCGCTGTTCACCGTCGAGTGCGCGCAGACCGGGGCAGCCATGGCGGAAATCGTGGCGCGCCACCCGGAGGTGAGGATGATCGTCACCTCCGACGTCACCCGCCCGGCCCGGGGGAGTGCCGCCCAACAGGCCGTCCAGCACATTCGCCGCTCCGGGCTCGGCTTCGCGGGCTACCTGCTGTCGTCGTTCCAGTTCTACAACGCATGGCTGAGCTTCGACAGGGTTCGCTCGGCGGTGACCGGCAGCGAACGCGACCGCCTCTCGGTGGCGGAACTGTGCGAGCGCAACGACCTGCGCCATGTTCATTCGCAGAATGTCAACGGCGCGGACGTGATCGAGGCGATGCGTGCCGAAGGCATCGATCTGATCGTCATCTACTGGTTCGACCAGATCCTGAAGCAGCGGGTCATCGATCTGCCTGCCCACGGCGTGGTCAACCTGCACGCAGCTCCGCTGCCGGTGTGCCGCGGGTTGTGGCCGGTGCTGTTCTCGGCCATCGAGAACGACCGAACCTTCGGAATCACCGCGCATCTGATCGAGGACGAACAGATCGACGCGGGCCCGATCATCGGCCAGTTGGCTGTCCCTGACGCGGGCCGGTCCGTCATCTATCAGGACGACGTCGTGAACCGCAGCGGAACCGAACTGCTCTCGGCCGTGCTCGCCGACCTACCGGGCGCGATCGCGGCGGGCAGACACCAGAGCGGCGGAAGTTACTTCTCCCATCCCGAGCGCGCACAGATCGCCGCGGGCTCGCAACGCGGCATCTCCTTGACCGCGTTGCGGGACACGCTCGCGGTCTATCGCAGCAAGGGCCCGCTCGACGCCGAGTTCACCGTCGTGTCCGGTGTCGCGGTGGATCCGGATCCGGTCACCGGGTGATGAACGGGAACGGTGTGTCACGGTGGTTGACTGTGCTGTTGGCGATCACCTGCGGAGTGACTTCGTCCAACATCTATCTCACACAACCGTTGCTGCCGCAGATCGGCGCCGATCTGGGCGCGACGGCCGAGACCACGAGCCTTGTGCTCTCGGCAACTCAGATCGGCTATGCCCTCGGCATCTTGCTGCTGGTGCCGTTGGGTGACATCAGGGACCGACGGCCCCTGATCCTGACAATGATGGGACTGACGGGCGCCGCACTCGTCTGCTCCGCGTTGGCACCGTCGATCACGGCACTGGTGGTCGCGGGCTTCCTGGTCGGCCTGTTCACCCCGATCCCGCAAGTCGTGATCCCGCTGGCCGTGCTGCTCGGCGGCGACGCAGCGCGGGGCCGGACGGTCGGAATCCTGCAAGCAGGTCTGCTCATCGGCATCGTCTGCTCCCGCGCCTACGCGGGAGCTATGGCCGAATGGGTGGGCTGGCGCAGCGCATACTGGTGCTCGCTGGCGGCCATGATCGTGGTGACGGTACTGCTCCTGCGGGCGCTGCCCTCCACCGCACAATCGACCGAATCGTTGACCTATCCGCAGCTGATGCGCTCGATGGCCGTGCTGATTCGCAGGCCCGCCGTCGCGGGAATCTGCGTTTCGGGTGGCCTGGTCGGGATCGCCTTCGGCGCCTTCTGGAGCACGATCACCTTCGAGCTCCATTCCGAATTCGGGTTCGGCTCGGCGGCTTTGGGAGCCTTCGGAATGATCGCCGCGGTGAGTGCACTGGCTTCGCCGGTCGCCGGTCGCATCGCGGACCAGCACGGGGTTCGCCTGACCCAGACGGCTTTGATCAGCATGCTCGTCGTGGGCTGGCTCGTCATTGCGGGGCCACCTGGCTGGCCGGTAGTCGTCCTCGGCGCGATACTCATCGATGTCGGATTGTGGGGCAACCAAGTCGTGAATCAGGCCGCACTGTTCGGCGCGGCAGCCCGCGACCACAGCCGACTCAACACGCTGTACTTCTTCACTCGGTTCGCCGGTATCAGTGCCGGTTCGGCGCTGGGCGCGGCGTTGTGGGCTCAGTTCGGTTGGCACGCGGTGGTAGCGCTGGGGATCGGCGCGAGTGTGGTGGCCCTTGGTGTGTTCGCCGCCAGCACCCGAAACCCTTCCACGACTCGTCAGGAGGTACCCGCGTGACCACGGCCGAACAGCAGCAGTGCTCCGCTGACGATTTCCGGTTGGCGATGTCGCGATTTCCTTCGGGCGTCGTGGTCGTCACCGCCGAGGACGAGGACGGCACGCCTTACGGGTTCACCGCCAGCTCGTTGTGCTCGGTCTCGCTCGATCCGCCACTGTTGTTGGTTTGCCTTGCACGCAAGGCTCGCTCGTATCCCGTTTTCGCTCGGGTCGAGCGGTTCGCGATCAGTGTTCTCGCTGCGGACCAGGAGAACACCGCCCGCCGGTTCGCCGGCAGCCTGGGAGAGAAATTCACCGGTGGCGAACTCACACGCGCGCCTGGCGGTGCGTTGGTGGTCGGGGATGCGTTGGCTACCCTCGATTGCCGCGCAGTCAATCGACACGAGGCAGGTGACCATATGGTGTTGATCGGGCAGGTCACCGTTGCTCGAACCAACCCGATACCGGCTCCATTGGTCTATGTCGACCGTGGATTCCGCACTGTCGGCTGAGGCTCGGATCCCGCGACGATGTGCCTTCCGTGGACACGGGATTGCAGGTAGTCGGGTCGGGGGCCGTTGGTCGGAGGCGCTGAGGTCCGATAAACGGGGCCTTTCCCAGCGGTCAGTCATTCTTCGTGGGAGTTCGGGCACGTACCCGAAGGCTGGCGCTGACCCGGCTCGGTCGACCTGGCTGATCGGCCGGTCGAGAGCCATCCGGTAGGCAGTGCTTGCCCAAGGCGATCGCTACGCGTACCGCACGGTCGTATGTTGTCGTCCGAGATCGATCGCGCCGTCATCGGTGGCGACCGTCGCTTCGATGACGTCACCGTCGCGCAGGTACTTCGGGTTCTTGGCCTGGCGGTCGAAGAAGAGTTTCCACTTGATCTTGGGTGGCAGTATCGCGCCGATGATCTCCACCGGTTTTGGTGGAGCGCTGATCGCGGTTCCCACCGGAGTGCCGGTGAGCAGCAGATCGCCGGCACTCATCCGCTGGAATCGCGACAGCGCCCGCACGGTTTCGAGCGGTTGGTAGATCATGTCGGCCACGGTCATGTCCTGGCGCTTCTCACCGTTGACCCACAGCCGTAGCCGCAAGTCGACGAACCGGTCGAGTTCGCCTGCTTCCAGGAGAACCAGTGCTGGTCCCGTCGGGGTGAACGTCGGATACGACTTGCCCTCGTAGTACTGGGTCTGCGGCAATTGCACGTCGCGCGCGGAGATGTCGTTGGTGACGACGAGTCCCGCGATGTAGTCGCCGAGGTTGCCGGAGTCGATCTCGGTACCGACGGGCATTTCCCTGCCGAACACCAACCCGATTTCGACTTCGTAGTCCAGGAGCCGCACATGGCTCGGACGGACGACCTCGTCGTGGGGGCCACTGATCGATCCCGATGCCTTCCTGAAGAAGGTGAGCGGGACCGATCCGGGATCTCCGCCGGAATCCTTCACGTGGGAGGCGAAGTTCGTCATCTGGGCGACCACCCGGCACGGGACCGTGACCGGGGAGACCAACGAGAGTTCGTGCACTGGGACCGGATCGGTGGTTCGCGCCGCCTGGGTGATCGCGGAGCGGTCGGCGAGAAGTGCCGCGGTCGTGGTGGCGTCGGTGGCGATCCGGGCCGCGCCCGCAGAGGTCAGCAGCCACCAGCCGTCGATCGCACGGAGAACGGTGTGTGCCATGAACGCTACTTTCTTCTAGCCGATCAGCTGCTCATATACTGACGATATCATCACTTAAGACGCTTGCATCAGTTGAGATCATCTGGAGGATAGCATCAACTATGAGATAGTGGTCATTTGTGTGATCGGTAATCGACTGGCTCGGTGTGGAGGGCACGATGGATGACACTGGCGGCACCAATCGGCTGGAGCGGCGGAAAGCCCGGACTCGGGCAGCGCTCGTCGCGGCGGCGCAGGTCTTCATCGCGCAGGGCAGGCTCAACGTGCCCATTCTGGAGATCACCCAGGCCGCGGACGTGGGCATGGGGTCCTTCTACAACCATTTCTCGAGCCGGGAGCAACTCCTGCAGGTGGCAGTAGGGGAGGTGCTCGACCGGCTCGGTGGTGCGCTGGACGAACTGACGGCAGACCTCGAAGACCCGGCGCACGTCTTCGCGCAGAGCTTTCGTTTGGTGGGCAGGGTACATCGGCGTGAACCCACCGCCAGCAAGGTTCTGCTCGCGGAGGGACTGGTCTACGCCGGGTCGGACAGGGGTGTGGCCGCACGAGCGCGCCGGGATATCGAGATAGGTATGCGCGCTGGTCGGTTCCGGGTGCGCGATGTCGAACTCGCGCTGGTGATCGTGTCGGGCGCCGCGCTGCGCCTCGGTCAGTTGTTGCACGAACAGGCGAACCGTGACGACGCCGCGGCCGTCGACCAGGTGACCGAAGATCTCCTGCGCATGCTCGGACTGGGGGCGGAAGAGGCTCACGACGTCAGTCGACGTGCCTTGCCGGAGATCTGAGTTCCGGCGGCACGTTCCGCGTCCGCCGCCGGGTCGTAGGTCGGTCCCAGTCGGCCCGGGCCGGGCGCGTGGGGAGCCCCGCGCCCGGCCGTGGTCAGACGTGGAGATCAGCCCGCGTTGACCGCCGCGGCCAGCCTGGGAAGCTGGCGAAGCGGGGCGTGGTGCTCGACTTCCATGCGCTGTTCGGCGTCGAAGATGTCGCTGAGACCCGGGGCGGGGTCGTGGGTTCCGGACTGCGGCAGGGTGGTCGCGCTGAACGGCCAGTCGGAGCCGAAGACGATGTGGTCACGCGTTGTCACGGCCGACACCGCCGACATCGCGGCATTGGAGGCACTGAGAGCCGTGTCGTAGAAGAATCGCGAGATCTGGGTCTTCGTGTCGAGCAGCGACGGCTTGCCCAGGCCCTCGGGCCAGTTCTCGCCGATGGCCGTCTCGGAGGCGACGCCGATCCGCCAGGACAGGAAAGGCAGGGTGCCGCCGGCGTGGGAGAGCTGGAACCGGATGTTGGGGTACCGCTGGGTGACGCCGGTCAGCATCATCATCGTCGCGGCCCGGGTGGTGTCGAAGGTGAACTCTTCGAGGAAGTCGGGCAGGGGCAGCTTCGGCTTGGCGTCGTCCGGGATAGCGGCTGGGTGGACAAAGACGTAGGCCTTGCGGTCGTTCAGCGCGATCATCAAGGGCTCGTAGAGCGGATCGCCCAGATAGACGCCGTTGTAGGCGGACAGCAGGACGATGCCGTCGGCGTGCAGGACGTCGAGGGCGTAGATCGCCTCGGCGACCGAGGCGGCGATGTCCGGCATGGGCAGGACGGCGAAGGAACCGAAGCGGGTGGGGTGCTGCTTGGTGAGTCCGGCGACGTAGTCGTTGCAGTATCGGGCCATGTCGTTGGCTTCCTTGCCCGCGGGCAGGAAACCGACGCCGGGATCGGACACCGACAGGGCTTGCGCCTGGATGCCGTAGTAGTCCATGAATTCCAGCGCGGATTCGGGCGACCACTGGGGCGTGGGATAGCCGCCGATCGTGAAGTGCCCATGCGAGAGCAGTGCCGCGCGGTAGTCCGGTGGCAAGACGTGGGAATGCAGATCGATGCGGTAGGTACCGCTCGGAGCGGGCTGCTGGGCGCGGGCGGTTCCAGCCGCGCCGAACCGGGTCGACGTACCGAGGGGGAGAGCCGTGGCCGCGGCGACACCGAGCGTGCCTGCGACAGCTCCTCCCAGCATGCGGCGGCGGCTCACGCCGGCGCGCGATGGAGTATCGGATTCGTTCACGAGAATGTCCTTTCCTTCGGTTGTTTCGGTCGCATCGCGAAGTCCCGCTCGGCGCGGTCGGAGTCCGCCCGAACGGGGATGGGCTGCGGGGTGGGGAGTGCTCGATCGAGCTGATCGGGCGAAGCGATGCGCGAATCGCTGATGAAAGTATCAGATGCGATGCGATACGTGGCTGAACCGGTCTTCTTGCACCGAGGTCGTTCCGCCGGAGGGTCTGGGCAGGGAGTGCGACCGGCATCATCGGCGGAGGCGCTCACTGCTGCTATAGACCGTCATAGATGATGACATGGTCAGTCAATTGCTGCCAGAGAATTCTCAGGCGATCCGCAGACCTCCGACAGGAAGCGTGTGCGCGACGTCACGCAATATGGAGCTTTGCGTCAGATATGATGATTTCATCATTGCCATGTTGGTGTGGCGATTGTGCCCGGGATCGTCTCCCCGGCCTGCCAGGGGGAATCTGGAGGAGAACTGATGAAGCTTCGAGAGCTGGATCCCGTCGACAACGGCAACGTGCCCGGTGGGAGTGTGCGGCGACGAATCGCGCGCGGCATCACTCTCGGCCTGGTCGTCTCGCTCGTGCTGGCGACGATCGGGATCGTGTCGGTCGAGCTGTATCTGCGGAACCGGATCGAGGGCTGCCTCGCGGCCGGCCTGCGAGACGACCTCGGCTCCTCGGTGGACGTGGATCTCGGTCCGCGACCCGTCGTGTTCAGTCTGATCGACCAGCGGATTCCCGAGCTGACCGTGGACGGCGACGACGCGCAGTTCGGTCCGGCGGTCGGGATGGCGGTCCATGCCACACTGCATCAGGTCTCGATGGCGCAGGGCGGGGCTTCGGCCACCGTGGGCAGCTCCGAGGCGCGCGTCGACTGGAGCGCCGAGGCGATCCAGCGCACGCTGCACGGGCTGGCCGGGGAGGTGAGGATGTCCGCAGCCGACGGCACGGTCGATGTCACCGGGGTCATCGGCGTGGTGTCGGTGCGGCTGCGCCCCTACATCGAAGACGGGGCGATCCGCGTCGAGATCGTCTCTTCTCGCGGGGTCCCGCCGCAACTGGCGAACGAGATCGCCGACCTGCTCACGGAGAGCCTGCGCGACTATCCGCTCGGGCTTCGACCGGAGTCCGTGACCGTGGCCGACACGGGAATCCGGGTCGAACTCCGTGGCGGCGCCACCGAGCTCCCGGTATCCGGCGACACGTGCTGATCTTTTCATCAGGAATAGCTTGACCTGCCAAGAGCCGGTGCTCGATGATCGACGTGGTGGGTTGCGACGAAGTTGCCGAGCTGACGGTAGAGGAGTGGTTCCATGGCGATCACCGGTAGGAATCTTGCGAGGTGGCTGCGTCCCGGTGCTGTTGTCGCGGTGATCGCGGCACTGCTGGCGACCATGTATCTGGGATACATCGTCGACCCGGAGAAGAACATGCACGACTTCCCGATCGGACTGGTCAACCTCGATGTCGGCGACACCGTCGGAGGTGAGCAGGTCAACGTCGGCGATCAGATCGCCGCCTCGATGGTTCAGCAGATCCCCGCCGACAAGGTCGCGCTGCGTGAGATGGGCCTGCCGGAGCTGCATCGGGCCATGCTCAACGGCGAGATCTACGGGGCGATCGTCATCCCGAGTGACTTCACCAAGCGTGTGTCGATCCTGGGCGCGGCCGGTGTCGTGCCCGGCGATGTCGATTGGCCCGTCATCACCGTCGAATCGAATCCGGCGGCGGGTGCCTACGCCACGCAGATCATGCTGCGCATCACCACTCAGGCGACGGACGCGGCGAACAAAGCGGTAGGCGCGCAACTGCTCGAGCGGGTGCAGAACCAGCTCCAGCCGACATCGGACGCACCCGCTACCCAGCTCTCCGGCGTGAGCCGGCTCGCCATGGCCGAGCCCGTCTCGGTGGTGGTCGTGCCCTTCCGTGAGCTCCCCGACGGCGCCGGTGGGGGACTGTCGGCGTTCTTCTACACCCTGCTGTTGCTGCTGGCCGGGTTCACCGGCGCGATGATCATCCACGCGATGGTGGACTCGGCACTGGGCTTCGCGCCGACCGAATACGGGCCCTGGTACGTCCACTACCCGGCGACGCCGATCTCGCGCGTGCGGACGCTGCTGCTCAAATGGGGCATTCTGGTGGTCGTCGCGCCGGTGGTGTCCGGGATCTACCTGGCCGTCGCGACGATGCTGGGGATGTCGATCGAGCGTGCTCCGATGCTGTTCCTCTACGGCGTGCTCGCGATCGTGGCGGTCGGGATCACCGCGCTGTCCATCCTGGCGATCTTCGGTGCGGCCGGGATGCTCGTGAATCTCATCGTGTTCATCGTCCTCGGCCTGCCCTCCGCGGGCGGAACCGTGCCGATCGAGGCGACGCCGCGGGCCATGGCGTGGCTGTCGACCTTCGAACCGATGCACCAGATCTTCATCGCGGTGCGGGCGATCCTCTACTACGACGCCCGGGCGAGTTCGGGCCTGGCGCACGGCGTGGGGATGGCCCTGCTCGGCCTGCTGATCGGACTGGTCATCGGCCTGGCCGCGACGATCTTCTACGACCGGAAGGGGCTGGAACGCCGGGCTGTCCCGGCGGCCGGAAAGCAGTGATTTCCGCGCGGACCGGCGCCGACCAGGACGTGGTGGGCGCCGGTCCCGCGATCAGAAGGCGGCCTCGTCGAGATCCATGATGGCGGGGTCGATATCCGCGATCACGGCACGGTCGGCACCGAGCCGGGGCAGCACGGTTCGGAGGAAGAAGGACGCCACCGCGATCTTGCCCGCGTAGAAGTCACGGTCCGATCCGGCGGACGGGAGTGCGGCCGAGGCGATTTCCGCGGCTACCAGCAGTCGCCACCCGATCAGCAGATCGCCGACCGCCAGCAGGAAACGGACCGATTCGAGCCCGACCTTGTACAGCTCCCGACTGTCGTTCGCGGCCGCGAGCAGGTGCTGGGTCAAGGTGGCGGTCATGGCCTGCACGTCGTCGAGCGCGGTCAGCAGAATTGCGCGTTCGGCCTTGAACTCGGGGGTGCCGGATTCGGGCTGGGCGGTCGCCCGGACCTGGTCGGCGATATGGGCCAGGGCCACGCCGCGGTCGCGGGCGATCTTGCGGAAGAAGAAGTCCTGCGCCTGGATGGCGGTGGTGCCCTCGTAGAGGGAGTCGATCTTGGCGTCGCGGATGTACTGCTCGATCGGGTAGTCCTGCAGGAAGCCGGAGCCGCCGAAGGTCTGCAGCGAATCGGTCAGGTACTGGTAAGCGCGCTCGGAGCCGACACCTTTGACGATCGGCAGCAGCAGATCGTTGACCCGCGCGGCCAGCTCGGCGTCCGCGCCCGAGACATGCTGGGCGACTGCGGGATCCTGGTGGGCGGCGGTGTAGAGATAGATCGCGCGCAGGCCCTCCGCGTAGGCCTTCTGCATCATCAGCGAGCGCCGAACATCCGGGTGGTGGCTGATGGTCACCTTCGGTGCGGTCTTGTCGGCGATCTGGGTCAGGTCGGTGCCCTGGACGCGAGTCTTGGCGTATTCCAGCGCGTTCAGGTAACCGGTCGACAGGGTCGCGATGGCCTTGGTGCCGACCATCATGCGCGCTTCCTCGATGACCTGGAACATCTGGGCGATGCCGTTGTGGACGTCGCCGACGAGCCAGCCCTTGGCGGGCACGCCGTGGCCGCCGAAGGTGAGCTCGCAGGTGGCCGAGGCCTTGAGTCCCATCTTGTGCTCGACATTGGTGACGAACACACCGTTGCGATCACCGAGTTCGCCGGTCTCGGAGTCGAAGTGGAACTTCGGCACCAGGAAAAGGCTCAACCCTTTGGTGCCGGGGCCGGCGCCTTCGGGGCGGGCCAGGACCTGGTGGATGATGTTGTCGGACAGATCGTCGGCATCGGCCGCGGTGATGAACCTCTTGACGCCCTCGATATGCCAGGAGCCGTCCTCCTGCTGGACCGCCTTGGTGCGGCCCGCGCCGACGTCGGAGCCCGCGTCGGGCTCCGTCAGAACCATGGTCGCGCCCCAGCTCTTCTCGACGGCGATCCTGGCCCAGCGGCGCTGGTCCTCGGTGCCGATGCGGTCGACGATATCGGACATACCGGGCCCGGTCAGGTACATGTACGCCGCCGGCTGGGCGCCCAGAATGAGCTCGCTGATCGCCCAGGCGAGCATGCGAGGCGCCGGAATACCGCCGATGGCCTCGGATTTCGCGATGCGCCACCATTCGCCGTCCTGCCACGCCCGTACCGAGCGCTTGAACGCCTCCGGTAGTCGCACGGTGTGGGTCGCGGGGTCGAATTGAGGTGGGTTGCGGTCGGTGTCGGCGAACGACGCGGCGGCGGGACCCTCGGCGATCCGCGCTGCTTCGACCAGCATCGTGCGCACGGTGTCGCCGTCGAGGTCGCTGAACGCGCCGCTGCCCAGCACGTCCGCCAGGCCGAAGACCTCGAGCAGATTGAACTCGAGGTCTCGGACATTGCTCTTGTAGTGGCCCACGGCCGAGTCCCTTCGACAGGCCGGTCGAGACGACCGGGAGTGAGGTGGAATGCGCGAATCCGATGCGCGCCGTGGGCCATTGTGGGTACGCGCCGAAGCGCTACGCAACCGTAAGTTATTTTCGGCTAAGTAGATTCAATCTGAGAGCCGCTGGTACCAGATCATGAGATCGTCGTTCTCGCACTAAGTTGACCACCGCTAAGCTGATGAGCGAGTCAGTCGTGCAGCGCGATCCGGTCACCGATGGCGATCAACGCGCCCGCGAGATTCCGGTGGCCGAGGGCGCGCGGGTTGCGCACGGCGTCGATCACGACGGTGCCGATCGCCTGGACGAGGATGCGGGCCTGCGGGAGTGGCAGTTCGGCGTGGGCCGTCTGCAACAGCCGGGCCCAGTTCAGGATGCCGTCGCGATGGATCCGGCGGTAGCGCGTGGCCTGCGGTTCCGGTAGGTGTCCGACCTCGCTGACGGTGGTACCGAGCAGGTCCGGCTGCTGGAGCGCGAATCCCACGAACGATTCCATCAGCAGATGTACCGCCTCGCGGGCGTCGCGGCCCTCGGCCAGTGCGCGGGAGGTGTAGAGGCCGATCCACTGCTCGTTGCGCACGATGATCTCGTTGAGCAGGTCGGCCTTGCTCGCGAAGTGGTGATACAGCGCGGGTCCGCTCACGCCGACGGCGGCGCCGATGTCTTCGATGCCCACCGCGGCATAGCCTCGCGTGTTGAACAGGCGCGCCGCCGCGCCGATGAGGCGCTCGGGCCGGGTGATTCGTTCGAACTCGGGGGACAGCGGTGGCGCCGGACGCGACGTGCGGGGCGAGGTCCCGCCCGGAGGCAATTCGGTGGCGAGGAGTCGCAGAATCGCGGCGTCGAGCACCGAGGTGAATGTCGTCGGCGGCAACTGCTGGCGGTGGTACGACGGGCTGACCGCCACCGAGAGAACGCACCAGCTCAGCAGCTCGACATCATGGTCGGATAGCTCTGGGCGCCGCGCGCGCACCGCCCGGCGCAGGTAGCCGGTCAATCGAACCGCCCGGATCAACACCGAAGAGCGGTGCGCGGCGGTGAGGTTGCGGAACTCGAGCTGCCACAGCCTCGGCAGCCCGCGCAGCTCGAGCGCGATGGCGACGAGTTCCTCGAAGACCCGATGCCCGCTCGCGTCCTGGACCGCGGCGGCCTCCAGCCGGGACACCGTCGCGTCCATGCCGGACATCAGGCAGTGGCCGAGCAACTCCTGCTTGTTGCGGAAATGGCGGTACAGCGCCGCCGAGGAGATCCCGACGGCGGTGGCGATCTCGGCCATGGACGTGCCGTGGTAGCCCGCCCGGGCGAAGGCGTCGGCGGCCGCGGTGAGGATCGTGGCGCGGCGGTCGCGTGGACGTCGGCGAATCGCGTGGCCGCCCGGGGTGCTGGTGCTCATCGTCTCCCAGTCTGGCGTACCGGGGCTGTGCCGTCGGGGGTGGCCACCGCATGGCCTCGTCGTCCGATGGCGGGCACGACCGGCCCCAGTGGGTGAACTCACAGTCAAATGAATGTGTTGATCAAATATGATCAAAATATCAATGTTGCGATCATTGATGGGAGTGCTGTCCGGTGTTCGTGTCACAGCGCGGCGACAAGCGCGGGAAGTGAGAAGTAGTGCCTGACAGTGGTGTTCAGCCGCTTCACGATGAGCCGTTCGACGACGCGCCGCAGGGTGGGAAGGGGATCGAATCCGCGCGGGCGCCGGTTGTCGTGAGGATTCTGCTCGGGGCGTTCCGGTGGTATCACCGCCACGAAGTAGGGGGCGTGCTCGAACCGGCATCGGGGCCGGCGTTGTTCGTGGCCAACCACGGCTTCGGCGGTGTCTTCGATCTGAATGTCCTGGCCGCGCGATCGGCCTATGTCCGCATCGGGGATCCGCGACGGGCGGTCGTCCTGACGCATCACATGGCCTGGGCGATGGGGCTCGGCCCGTTGCTCGCCAAGATGGGGGCCGAGCCCGCGACCGGTGATAACGCCCTGGCGGCCCTCGCGCGTGGCGAGCATGTCCTCGTGTTTCCCGGGGGTGATGTCGACGCGTTCAAGTCGTGGGGCGATCGCAACCGGATCATCTTCGACGGGCGGACCGGCTTCGCGCGGCTGGCGATCCAGGCGGGGGTGCCGATCGTTCCGGTGGTCACCTCGGGGGCGGGAGAGTCGCTGATCTGCCTGTCCGATGGTCGTGCGCTGGCGCGATTGCTTCGCCTCGACAAGGCGCTGCGGCTCAAGCGGCTCCCGATCACGCTGTCGTTGCCGTGGGGGCTCACCGTCGGAATCGCGGGGTTGTTCCCCTACATCCCGCTGCCGACCAAGGTTCGGACCGCGGTGCTGCCTGCGATGCGGCCGGAGGGTGGGGAGTCGCCGGGGGAGTTCGCCGAGCGGGTGCGTCGGGTGATGCAGGACGAGATGGATCGCCAGACCGCGAACCGTGTCCTGCTGCTCGGATGAGAACCGGTCAAACCACCAGTTCTGAGTATTTCATCAGAAACACTTGACGTGGATTCGATCGGAGGTGATGATATTATCAACTTCACTGGGAGGTACATCGTGACAAGCATCGACAAGGGAGTCGACACCGGGCGCACGGTCCAGGTCGGCAACCGCGAGATCTACTTCACCGAGTTCGGATCAGGACCCGCGGTCGTGCTGCTGCACGGCGGCGGCCCCGGCGCGACCGGGCTGTCGAACTACTCGCGCAATATCGAGGCGCTGGCGCAGCACTTCCGGGTGCTCGTGCTCGACATGCCGGGCTACGGACGGTCGTCGAAGTACGTCGACCAGTCCGATCCCTTCGGCGACCTGGCGCGTGTGCTCGGCGAGTTCCTCGACGCCTTGCAGATCGACTCGGCGCACCTGATCGGCAACTCCTACGGCGGGGCTGCGGCGCTGCGGTTGGCGATGGACCGTCCCGACAAGGTCGGCCGCCTGATCCTGATGGGCCCCGGCGGCGTCGGTTCCACGCGTGCCCTGCCGACCAAGGGTCTGCAGGAGCTCCTCGCGTACTACCCCGGCAGTGGCCCGAGCCGCGAGAAGATCATCCGCTTCATCCGTGAGTTCCTGGTGTACGACGGTGCGACGGTGCCGGACGAAGTGATCGAGGAGCGCTACCGGGCCAGCATCGACCCCGAGGTCGTCGCCAACCCGCCGCTGCGCCGGCCCTCGGGCCTGTTCGCCCTGCGCACGCTCTGGCGGATGGACTTCACCCGGGATTCGCGCCTGAGCGAGGTGGCGCACCCCACGCTGGTGGTGTGGGGCGAGGACGACAAGGTCAACCGGCCGTCCGGGGGCAGGATGCTCGCCGAGACCATGCCCAACTGCGACCTGTACCTGGTCGCGCGCACCGGGCACTGGGCGCAGTGGGAGCGGGCCGAACTGTTCAACACCCTCGCGATCGCGTACCTGAAGGCCGAGCGATGAGCGGCCTCGTACCCGGCGACGGGTCGGTCTTCGGGGCGGTGCACCTGGGCTACGTCGTCGTGGAGTCGGCGCGGCTGGGCGAGTGGCGTCGCTTCGGCGCCGACGCGATCGGCATGCACGCCGACGACGTCGACAGCTCCACGGTGCGGTTCCGCCTCGACGAGCACGCGTGCCGTTTCCTGGTGGAGCAGGGTCCGCAGGAGGACGTGACGGCCGTCGGCTGGCAGGTCGACGATCACGAAACCTTCGACCGGATCATCGCGCGGGTGTCCGATCGTGGCGTGCCGATCGCCGAAGGCAGTGCCGAGGACGCGGCCCGTCGTGGCGTGGAGCGTCTGTGGCGGTTCGCCGGCCCCAAGGGGATCCGGCAGGAGATCTTCACCGTCCCGGTGACCACGCCCGAGCCGCTGCGCATGCTCAGCTCCGGGTGGGTGACCGGCGAAGCCGGCATGGGACATGTCGCGATCGTGTCGAGGGAACCGGAATCACTGCGGGGCTACTACGAGACGGTCTTCGACTCCCGGCTCAGCGACTACATCGACGAGAACGTCTCCGGCCTCAAGCTCAAGATCCGGTTCCTGCGGGTCAACGAGCGGCACCACTCGATCGCGATCG
The DNA here is from genome assembly GCF_053590715.1 of Nocardia sp. NPDC003183. Taxonomy (NCBI): domain Bacteria; kingdom Bacillati; phylum Actinomycetota; class Actinomycetes; order Mycobacteriales; family Nocardiaceae; genus Nocardia; species Nocardia sp. NPDC003183. Next base: position 95,889 of record NZ_JBSFTG010000005.1, on the reverse strand, counting down.
CCAACATCCGCGGAGTGAAGATCGACCCGATCCGAACCCGGGTGCAGCACATCAACATTCAGTCCGGCTCGCTCGACGACGTGCTGGCCGCCTACGGGCGGGTCACCGATCTCGGCTTCCGGATGGCCTGGTCGGTCGGCCAGCACACCAATGATCGGGAGCTGTCCTTCTACTGCGTCACCCCGTCCGGATTCGAACTCGAGGTCGGCTGGAATCCGATCGTGTTCGGCCCGGAACGCGAATCGACGTGGGAGCCGACCACCTACCAGGGCATCAGTATCTGGGGTCACACGCCGGTCGGCGAGACCGTGCTGGACAAGTTCACGCAGTTCCGGCAGGTCGTTCGGACCCTGCGAACCCCCGAGATCACTGTTCCCCAACTCACCGGAGGCATGGCGCGATGACATCGTTCGACTACGACGTGGTAGTCGTCGGACTGGGGCCCACCGGGCTGACCCTGGCGAACCTGCTAGGCCGTCGCGGCGTGCGGGTCCTGGTACTCGAGCGCGAACCGGAGTTCTACGGCTTGGCGCGGGCGGTGTACACCGACGACGAAGGCATGCGGATCTTCCAGACCGCCGGTGTCGCCGACGAAGCCTCGGCGCAGATGAACCTCGACTGCACCGTGCAGTGGGTGCGCCGCGACGGCTCGGTGCTCGCCCAGTTCAACCAGGTCTCGCGCCCGCTGGGCTGGCCGGTGGCCAACTTCCTGTACCAGCCCTACCTGGAGAACACGCTCGAGAACGCCCTCGAGCGCTACCCGCACGTGACGGTTCGGCGCGGCCGGGAGGTCCTCGGTTTCGATCAGGACGCCGACGGTGTGCTCGTGCGGCATGCCGAATGCCAGGGGACCGGGTACGGCAAACACGCCGCCGACACCGATGCGGCCACCTCGGAAGAGGTACGGGCGAAGTTCCTCGTCGGCTGCGATGGCGGCCGCAGCGTGGTCCGCACGCAGCTGGGTATCGATATGACCGGTACGAGCTACCCCGAACGCTGGCTCGTGGTCGATCTGCTCGCCAACGACGGTGTCGACGCGTTCCGGCATCTGCCGTACTTCAACTTCGTCTGTGATCCCGAGCTGCCGACGGTGTCGTGTCCGCAGCCTGGTGGGCATCACCGTTTCGAGTTCATGCTCAACGATGAGCAGAGCAAAGAGGAGATGGAGGACCCCGACCAGGTCCGCAGTCTCATCGCCCGCTACGTCGATCCCGACGAAGTGACGGTGCTGCGCAAACTAGTCTACACCTTCAACGCCGTGGTCGCCGACCAGTGGCGTGAGGGACGCGTCCTGCTCGCCGGCGACGCCGCGCACATGACGCCCCAGTTCATCGGCCAGGGCATGAACGCCGGTGTCCGCGACGCCGACAACCTGTCCTGGAAGCTCGGCGCCATCATCCAGCACCGTGCGAGTCTCGATCTCCTCGACACCTACGAGACCGAGCGGCGGCCCCACGCCAAGGCGATGATCGATCTGTCGGTGCTGAACAAGAGCCTCGTCTCGATCGACAACAAGCTCGCCGCGGGTGCCCGCGATATCGCCCTGGCCACCGCGCTGAAGGTCCCCGGACTCAACACCTGGATCCGGGAGGCGAAGATGAAGCCGTCCCCGCGGTTCAAGCGCGGTGCCTACTTCGGGCTCCCGCGCAAGTTGACGCGCGGCGTCGAGGGCACGCTGGCACCGCAGCCGGAGATCCGCACCTTCGACGGCCGCCACCAGCGCCTCGACGACGCGCTCGGCCTCGGCTTCGCCGTCGTCGGCTACGGTGTCGATCCGCGTGCGGGACTCAGTGTCGCCCAGCGCAATGCCTTGCAGATACTCGGCACGCAGTTCGTCACCGTGTACGCGACCGGTGGCCGTCCGCAGGGCGAGCCGGGCGACGCCCGGGTCGCCGCCACCGACTACGCCGACGTCGAGGATTACACCGGGGACATGGCCCGGTGGTTCGCCAAAGCCGGTGTCGCCCAGGGCGGCACGGTCCTGCTCCGCCCGGACCGATACGTGTTCGGGATCAGCGCGAAATCCGACGCGAGCGAGCTGGTCACCGCGCTCCTGGCCCGCCTCGCCGTCACGCCCGCGATGTTGACCGCGAACCACAGCCCCCTGCGCGTCGTGGCGTCCGCCGCGCCGAGCCCCCTGGAGGAAGCCCGATGACCACGACCACCAGCGAACTGCCCGCCGTCCTCGCCGCCGCCGAGCGACTGGCGACCGCGACGCAGCTGGGCGTGCCCGTGGCCGCGGTGCGTGACCTGATCGGCGCCGACGACGTGGACCTGGCCTACGCGGTGCAGAGGCTGGGCACTCGCCGACGGATCGACGAGGGCGCCCGCGTCGTCGGGCACAAGATCGGCTTGACCTCCACGGCGGTGCAACGTCAGCTCGGTGTCGACCAGCCCGACTTCGGCGTGCTCTTCGGCGACATGGATGCGGGCACGACGCCGCTGTCGCGGCGGCCGAGGCTGCTGCAGCCCAAGATCGAGGCCGAGCTGGCCTTCGTCCTCGGCGCCGACCTGACCGGTGACGACCTCGATCCCATCTCGGTGCGCGGCGCCATCGACTACGCCGCACCCGCACTCGAGATCGTGGACAGCCGAATCGCCGGCTGGGACATCACCTTCGGCGACACCGTGGCCGACAACGCCTCGAGCGGCTGGTTCGTGCTGGGCGAACAGCGGCTCTCCCTCGATGACTTCGAACCGCGTGAGATCACGATGGCCATGCGCATCGATGGCGAGATCGTCTCGCGCGGAAAAGGCGTGGACTGCCTCGGCGACCCACTGCTGGCGCTGGCCTGGCTCGCGCGCACCGCTCAGGCGCTGGGAGATCCGCTGCGCGCGGGCGAGATCGTGCTCTCCGGCGCGCTGGGGCCGATGGCGCCGCTGGTGCCCGGCGCGCGGGTCCACGCCGAACTGACTCAGCGTTCGGGGCCGCTCGGCACCGTCGACTTCACCCTGGAGGAACAGCGATGAGCCGCACCAAAGTCGCCGTCATCGGATCGGGCAATATCGGCACCGATCTGATGATCAAAGTCTTGCGCCTGTCCGACACACTCGAGATGGCCGCTATGGTCGGCATCGACCCGGATTCCGACGGGCTCGCCCGCGCCGGCCGGTTGGGTGTGCAGATCACCTCCGATGGTGTCGAGGGTCTGATCGGGCTACCGGATTTCGATGACATCGAGATCGTTTTCGACGCCACCTCGGCGGGCGCGCACAAGGCCAACGCCGCCGCCCTCGCCCCCTTCGGCAAACGCCTGATCGATCTGACTCCCGCCGCGATCGGCCCGTTCGTCGTTCCGGCGGTGAACCTCGATGAGCATGTGGCGGCCGACAACGTCAATATGGTCACCTGCGGTGGTCAGGCGACGATTCCGGTGGTCGCGGCTATCGCCCGGGTCACCGCGGTGCCCTACGCCGAGATCGTCGCCTCGATCGCGTCGAAATCCGCGGGCCCCGGCACCCGAGCCAATATCGACGAGTTCACCGAGACCACCTCGACCGCGATCGCCGCGGTGGGCGGCGCCCAGCGCGGACGCGCGATCATCGTGCTCAACCCCGCGGAACCGCCGCTGATCATGCGCGACACCGTGTTCGCGCTCATCGACACCGCCGACGCCGAGGTCCACACGCGGATCAAGGAGTCGATCCTGGCCATGGTGGCCGACGTCGCCGCGTATGTGCCGGGCTACCGGTTGAAGCAGGGCGTGCAGATCACGCCCGTCGAAGCCGGAGCTCCGCTGCGCACCCTGGTCGGCGACACTCCGGTCACCCACCAGGTCAGCGTGTTCCTCGAGGTCGAGGGCGCCGCGCACTACCTGCCCGCCTATGCCGGGAATCTCGACATCATGACCTCGGCAGCCGTGCGCGTCGCGGAACGGATCGCGGCATCCACGAAGGAGAGTGTCCGATGAGCGCCGAAATCTTCCTGCAGGACGTCACCCTGCGCGATGGGATGCACGCACTGCGGCACCGCATCGATCCCGCCGGGGTGGCCCGGATCGCCGCCGCGCTCGATGCCGCGGGCGTGGACGCGATCGAGGTCGCCCACGGTGACGGGCTGCACGGCGGCAGCCTCAACTACGGGCCGGGCAGCCACACCGACTGGGAATGGCTCGAAGCCGCCGCGGGCGCGGTGCGGTTCGCCCGGCTGACGACCCTGCTGCTGCCCGGCATCGGCACCATCGAGGACCTGCGTCGCGCGTTCGATCTCGGCGTGCGCTCGGTCCGGGTGGCCACCCACTGCACCGAGGCGGACATCTCCGCCCAGCACATCGCCTGCGCGCGCGAACTCGGCATGGACGTGTCCGGTTTCTTGATGATGAGCCATATGAACAGCCCGGAGGGTTTGGCCGACCAGGCGAAACTCATGGAATCCTATGGCGCGCACTGCGTGTACGTCACCGATTCCGGCGGGCGCCTCACCATGGACGGTGTTCGTGAACGCGTGCGCGCCTACCGCGGCGTGCTCACGCCCGACACCGAAATCGGTATCCACGCCCACCAGAACCTCTCGCTGTCCGTGGCGAACAGTGTCGTCGCGGTGGAGGAGGGCGTGACCCGGGTGGACGCATCCCTGGCCGGACTGGGCGCCGGGGCGGGCAACACTCCGCTCGAAGCGTTCGTCGCGGTCGCCGACCTGACCGGCTGGGAACACGGCGCGAACCTCGATCAGCTGACCGATGCGGCCGACGACCTGGTCCGGCCGCTGATGGATCGGCCCGTCCAGGTCGACCGCGAAACGCTGACGCTCGGCTACGCGGGTGTCTACTCGAGCTTCCTGCGCCACGCGGAGAACGCCTCGGCCACCTACGGCGTGGACGTGCGCACGCTGCTCACCGTCGCCGGTCGGCGAGGGCTTGTCGGCGGACAGGAAGACATGATCGCCGATATCGCGCTCGACCTGGTCGGTGATCACTGAGACTTCCGGCTCGCGCGGACCGGAAGGTGACGCGGTCCCGGCCTTTGTCACAGGAGGCCGGGACCGCCGTCCCCACGAGTCGGAACACGGGTGTGCCACGACCGCCGCTGATGTCAGGCGGTACGGCGGCCAGACCGTCGCGACGCGCAAGGCGCGACGACGGCGTCAGTTCCTCGACGCGGCCACCCGCGTCTGCGCGGAGCGCGGCTGTTTCGGCTGCTCGCTCAGCGATATCTGTGCGTCGGCGTCGCTGTCGAAGCGGCAGTTCTACGAGGAATTCCACACTCTCGACGAGGTGCTCGTCGCGGCCTATGCCCGGATCCAGGACAGGGCGGCCGTCGCGGTGGCACGCGCGCTCGCCGACCAGACCGGACCCGTCGAACCGGTCGTCGCACTGCGCGCCGCCCTGATCGCCTATTTCGCCGCGATCGAGAGTGAGCCGTACGGCGCGAGGTTCGCCCTGCTCGAGGTGAGCGGCGTCGGTGAACTCGCACAGCAGCAGTGCCGGGCGCACGCCCACCGATGGGCGGGACACGTCCGGAGTTTCCTGGCGGCGAGAGGTTCACGTCCGGCCGACGACACCGTCGGGCTGCTGACCGCGACGGTCAACGCTGTCGCGCGCGAAGGCCTGTCGTGCGTCCCCGAGCTGCCGCCGTCGAGCCTGATCGAGCTCCTGACGAACATGGCGATGCTGGTTGTTACCCGAGGGGCTTCGGCAGATCACGGGGCAGCGGATTCGTAGCCAGCCTCTCGGCGGCCTCCTTGGACATCCCGAACATGCGCAGCACCCGGCTGGTCACCTGATCGGTCAGCTCCCCGGCATCGGCGTCGGGCGTGCGATCCAGTAGCTGGAGCAGCCCGAGCAGCGCCCCACCAGCAGCCATCATGGCCATCTCGATATCCATCGGGTCGAACCTGCCCGCCTGCTGCGCGGCCGCGATATCGCGGCGCGCACGGGGAGCGAGGCCCTCGTCGCGAACGAGGATCGATGTGCCCGAGTGCAGGATCACGCGGACGCCTTCGGGAAAGTCGCGCTGCATGCGGCCCGTCATCCGGAAACTCACCGCGAACACCTCCGCCGGATCCTCGTATGCCGCGACCACGCCATCGCGCAGCACGCCGTAGGTGTTCAGCACCGCGCGGACGGCTTCCTCGAACAGCTCGTCCTTCGAGGAGAAATGGTTGTAGAACGACCCGAATCCGACATCGGCGGCATCGGTGATCTCCTGGATGCTGACCGCGGTCCGCCCCTCGGCCAGCAGTGCGGTCGCCGCGGCCAGCAGCGCGTTGCGCGTGCGTGCCCGTCGCCGGTCCACCCGATTCCGTGTAATGGGTTCGGCTGTCATCGAACCTTCCTCCGGCCTACGCTCGTGGACCGATCGCCCGTGCGATGCCACGGAAAGCTTGGCGCCGAATCGTGCTCCGAACCCGGTTCAGCACCGGCGTCGACGGTGCGATGGCCGGGGCGGCACCGAAACGGGGGAACAGGGTGAGTGCGTTGACGCGCTCGACGGCACGGCGCTGGGCGTCGTCGAGACCCGCGTAGGCGTCGAGGCCGCCGCCGAAGTAGAGCACCGCCGGATCGGGGGCGAACGGCCAGTCGCTGCCGTAGAGGACGTGGCCCGGCCGGGCGAACGACAGCAGGCTCGGCAGGGCCGACGCGCTCGAGGACAGCGCGGTGTCGAAATAGAACCCGGCGAACTCGTCGATCAGGTCGGCCGGGCTCACTCCGGTTTCGCTGAAGATGGTGAGCGCCAGCCGGTGGGCCGCGTAGGGGACGAAGCCGCCACCGTGCGACAGGATGAACTTGATGTTCGGGTACCGACGTCGAATCCCGTTGCGCACCAACAGGTAGGCGGCCCGGGTCGTGTCGAGGAGGAAGTCCGCGGCGAAGGGCAGGATTCCGGGAACCGACTCGCCGGGAAGATCCGCCGGGTGTACCAGAACGACCGCGCGACGGTCGTCGAGCGCGCGGAAGAGTTCGTCCTGGCCCTCGGCGCCGAGATAAACCCCGGCGGAGTTCCCGAGCAGCACCACTCCGTCGGCGCCGAGAGTATCGAGGGCTCGTTCGGCTTCCAGCCGGGACGCTCGCACGTCGGGCATGGGCAAGGTGGCCATGAATCCGAGCTGTCCCGGGTGGGCGGCCGAGATCTCGCAGGAGTAGTCGTTGAGGGCCTGGGCGAGCGTCGTGGCCTCGGCGGGATCGGTAAGGAAGGTGGTTCCGGGTGTCGACACCGACAGAATCGCCGAGCCGATCCTCGCAGTCGCCATCAGGCTCAGAGCCGAGTCCGGCGACCAGTCCGGCAGATCCCGGCCACCCGGGGCGGTGATGCCGTGGCGGCGCAGCGCGTCGCGATAGACCGGCGGGATCATGTGCTGATGCACGTCGATTCGGTCCGCGTTCATCGGGTCCTTCCGTTCATGGTGGAGAGATCTGCGGCCACACCATCGGCACTTATGTGATGATAGTATCAGTTACGACGACTCTCTAGCTATAGTGATGAAAATGTCAGCAGCTTCGCGCTGGGTGCGGGCTACTTCGTCAGCCCCAGCAGGGCGGCCGTGAGTCCGTAGTCGGGACCGAAGTCCTGCATGTTGCCGGTGCGGCAGCCGTCCGCGCGCATCTGGATCCGCTCGCAGAAGACGCTGATGATCTCGCCCGACAGGGCGGTTCCGATCAGCACGTTCTGGCGGAAGTACCTTCCGTCTTTGTCCATCGTGCGGTCGATGTTCTCCATGAGCAGCGGAGTGAGGTCAACGATCTCGGTGAGCGCGCCGGAGTTCGCACGTAGTTGGTTGGTGACATTGGTCAAACCGGCGAGTGAGGCGGCGAGCTCGTCCTGGTGCCCGGCGAATGCGATGCTGGTGTTGGCCAGGAAGGCGTTGAGCTGGTCCAGTGTTGCCTGCAGGCCGGGCGCCTGCTCGGCTAGCAGCCCCGACATGGCGGTCATCCGGTCGCTGAAGTCGCGCACCGACTGGTCGTTGTCGGCCAGCATCGTCGTGAGCTCGTTGAGCTTGATGATGATGTTGGCGATGGCGTCTTTGTTGTCGACACCGACCTTCAAAGCACCCGAGAGCGCGTCGAGGGTTTCGCGGATCTTCTGGCCGTTGCCGTTGAGCACCGGGTAGAGCGCCCGGCCTGAGAGCGGGCCGAGACCCTCCTGGCCTTCCTCGGGCTCGAGCGAGGCTGCGAACTGGTCGATGGTCTTGATCATCGTGTCCAGCTCGACCGGGGTCCTGGTCCGCGTGAGCGGCAGGTGATCGCCGGATTCGAGGGTGTCGCCGCCGGTGTAGGGCGGGGTGATCTCGATGTGGCGGTCGGTGACGATCGAGGGCGAGATGATCGCCGCGATGGCGTCTTTCGGGATCTCGATGCCTGCGTCGACGGTCATGTGGACCTCGACGTAGGTGCCCTTGGGGACGATCTTGTCGACCTTGCCGACCGCGAGGCCGAGGACCATGATCTCGTTGCCCTCGTACATGCCCGCGATGTTCTCGAAATCCGCGGTGATCTTGGTGGGAGGCGTCGATGTCGGCAGGGCGGAGCAACCGCCGAGGGTGAGGGCGGCTGCTCCGCCCGCGACGCACAGCCAGTGGAACCCGGCCTTCTTTCTGCCCAGCATGAACTGGTCCCTTCGCGCTCCAATAAATGATGATGCGATCACAAATGATAGAAGCATCGACACGATCTGGTGATGAAATCATCAAATACGCCCGGAGCGTCGGGCTCGGATCGGGATGACTCCCGTCACTCTCGGTGCGGCGTCGTTGCAGTTTATAGAATTGACCATCATTATTGATGAAACAGTCATAAACTATCGCCCGGTCGGCGCGCTGCTCCATGCCCCGCACCGGCAGAAGGGACCGGGTCGAGATGTCGAACCTGCAGCGCGTAGTCGCCCTGCCTGTGATCGGAGTCATGTGCTCCGCGTCACTGTTGATCTCCGGGTGTGGAATCGGCGTACCGGGAGGATCGCAGGAGTCCGGTGCGAGCGGCACGGTCGCGACGTCGCCCCGGACGACGAGTCCCGTCGCGGCGGAGGTGGTCACCCCGGAAGACGCCGGTCATCGGTGGGCGGCCGCCGGTTCGGCCGTCCTGACCCCCGGGATCCAAGCGAACACGCACGGAGGCGGGCAGTGCACGACGAACTACGTGTTCGTCGACGACACCGACAGGGTCTACCTCGGCCAGTCCGCGCACTGCGCCGGAACGGGCGGATCCACTGAAACCGACGGATGTACGGCCACCAGTCAGCCGCTCGACACCGCGGTCGATTTCACCCGCCGTGGCTCACTCCGTTCCGACGGCACCACCATCGGCACCGGCCGGCTGGCCTACAGCAGCTGGCTGACGATGCGGCAACTCGGCGAAGCGGACCCGAATGCCTGCGCGTACAACGACTTCGCGCTGATCGAGATCGACCCCGGCCTCGTCGATCAGGTCGATCCGAGCGTGCCGTACTGGGGCGGTCCCACCGGTCTCAACACCACCGGCACGCCCGAGGGCGAACACGTCTACAGCTATGGCAACTCGAGAATCCGGGGTGGCCTCCCCGGGCTGTCGCCGCAGCGAGGTGAGAGCTTCGCCGATGACAGCTCACTCGGCGGGTGGACCCACGCCCTGAAATCGCCGACGCCCGGCATTCCGGGTGACAGCGGAAGCGCCTTCCTCGACGCCGAAGGACGAGCGGTGGGCACGCTCTCGACTGTGGGGCTCGGGTTGCCCATCATCAACAATGTCGGCGACATCAGCCGCGAACTCGCTTACGCACGAGCGCATTCCGGGATTTCCGGACTGCGCCTCGTGCTCGGAACCGAAGAGTTCGACCCGAACCGGTGACACCTGTCCGCATCTGTCCCGGCCGGACCGAGTGTGGGTCTACTCGCCGGCCCCGAGGGGCAGATCGGGGTCGGCGGGCAGCTGGGGGAGTGGTCCGGAGCTGAGGCGCTGCGCGGTTCGCTTGTTCACGCCGAACATGCGCAGGGCTCGATACGCCATGTCGTCGGCGAGTGCCGCCGCGTCCGCATCCGGATCGGCGTCGAGCAGTTGCAGCAGTCCCAGCAGCGTTCCGCCCGCCGCCATGACGGCCAGATCGGGATCCATCGGTTCGAAGCGCCCTGCCTCCTGCGCGGCCACGATGTCCTGACGGGCACGGGGCGCGAGCCCCTCGTCGCGCAACATGACCCCCATGCCGGAATGCAGGACCACGCGCACCATCTCGGGAAGTCGGCGCTGTAGCCGTCCGGTCAGCCGGAAGCTGACCGCGAAGACCTCGGCCGGGTCGTCGTAGCGAGCCACGACCTGGTCGCGCATCGTGCTGTAGACGTTCAGCGCGGACCGCACGGCCTCGTCGAAGAGCTGTTCTTTGGAGTCGAAGTGGTTGTAGAAGGAGCCGAAACCGACGTCCGCGGCGTCGGTGATCTCCTTGATGCTGACCGATGACTTGCCCTCGGACAAGAACTTCCGCGCAGCGCCGAGCAGCGCATTGCGCGTGCGTTCCCGGCGACGATCGGTACGCGTGGGTGTGGTCTGCTCGGCTGTCATCTGCCCTCCACCTCGAGTTGCCGCAGCAATCATAACTGATCGGATATTCAGTACCGATGCGTGCGACTCGTGGCGTGGGTGTGGCGGTCGCTGTGGGCCCGGCGTCGCACCCACAGCGACCGACCGGCGCGAAGGGTCGGCTCAGCCGATGGCGCCGGACAGGACGGGCAGCATCTTCACGACCTGGGCTTCCCAGTACTTCCAGGCGTGGACACCCGAGGAAGGGAAGTCGTAGGTCACGGTGGTGGCGCCCAGTGACTTCATGCGTGTCTGGAACGACCGTGAGTTGGTCAGGGACAGCGTCTCGAGTGCCGAGCCCTCCGCGGCCTGCTTGCTCGGCTCCCCGGCCTCGGACGGCACGCCGTTGGCGGCCGACACCCACAGCTCGGTCCCGTTCCGGATGAGAGCGGGGGCGAGGAACATGGGATCCATCCACTGCCATTTGTCGGAGGTCGGCGAGCTGATCATGCACGAGATGTTGTACCCACCAGCCTTGGCCATGGCGGCCGAGATCGCTCCGCGCATGCCCGGAGCCGACGGGTTCAGATATCCGGACAGGGAAGCGGCATAGCTGAACTGGGCGGGATGATGAGCGGCGAGCGCGAACGCGGCGCTACCACCCATCGAGAGTCCGATGACACCGTTGCGGGTCGGGGACAGGCCGAGCCGTTCGTGCAGGGTGGCGGGCAGGACCCGGGTCAACAGTGTCTCCCAGGTGTAGGTGTAGGACTTTCCCGGCCCGGTGTCGGGTGCGGAATCACCGGCGATTTCGGATACGGCGCCCTCCGGAAGGTACGACGGGCGATCCCAATCCATATAGAAACTGGATTGTCCGCCGACCGGCAGCACGACATTGATGTTGTTCTCGGTCAGTGTCCTGGCGACCTCGGTTTCGATCTCCCAGCCGTTGAGGTCCTCACGTGCCCACATTCCGTCGAGGGCGTAGACCACGCGCTGGGTGTTGCCGTCGGCCGCGCGGAATACGCGGGTCTTGACGGGGCCCATATCGGAGTCGACCCAGAAGTCGACGCCGACGGGATCGAACGCGGCGTTCGACCGAGGTGTCGCTACGAGCAGAAACGTGAGCAAGGAGAACAGGGCAAGCCACAATGTCATTCGGGAGAGCGCTATCAACGCTTCGTCTCTTTTCATGGGTTGTCGGAGCCAGTTCGATACTGGTCACCGGGCGGAGGCTCAGCTCGAAGTGGAAGGCCACGGGCGCGCGGGGCCCACCGCGCGCCCGGCTTTCCGACCGCTACTTCGACTGCTGCTGGCTCTGCACCGACGGCTGGTTGATCGTGGTGTAGTACTGGACCGCGGCGTAGATCGCCACGGGCGCGGCGATGAGCAGCTGTCCCGCCAGCACGCCGAGGAAACCACCGGCCGCCACACCCGCGATGCAGCCCTGCACCTCGGACGGGAGTCCACTGAACATGGTCGCGAGCGCGCCGGTCAGTGTCGCGCCGGTCGCGCCGCCGATGACGCAACCGACCGCCGCGCCGCCGATTCCGCCGACCATGGCGCCGATCGAGGCGCCGAGTCCGATCGTGCTCGTCATGCGGGCCCAGGCGTCGCGCTCACGGTCGTAGTCGTTCTTCCAGGTAGCCTGCTCCTCGTAGGGTAGGGCGACCGGCTCATAGTGGGCCTTGTCCAGGGTGAACTGCGGAGTGAGCGTCGCAGTCCGCTCGTTGATCTCAGCTCCGATGGGGAAGACGAATTCGTCGACGCGGAACTTCAGTTCGGTGCCGGCGAGAACCTTGCCGTCCGGTGCCTTCACCTTCAGGGCGCCGTCCTCGACGACCAGGGAGCCCGCGTCGATCTGGACGAGCGTGGACGTGTCGGTCGTGGTCGTCGTGTAGTTCACGACGCCGAGGTCGTCGGCCGGGTCGGCGTAGGCCGTCCCGGTGCCGGTGGCCAGCGCGCCGATCAGGATCGCTGAGACGGCGGTGAGGTGCTTGATGCGCATTTCTGTTCCTTCTTCGTGGCGGAGATTTCCCGGGGAGGGTCTGGTGGGTCGGATCAGCCGAGCGCCGACAGCCAGTCGTGCAGCCAGGTGACGGCGGTGTGCCGGCCGTCGACGGGGTAGCTGCCGTAGGACATGTGCGTTCCGGATCCGTAGAAGTGCGCGAGCTGTCGCGCGCGTTCATCGCGGGCCTGGTCGGTGAGCTCGCCCTGTTCGTCGGCGGATCGCAGGGCGGTCAGCATTTCCGCTGCTCTGCTGCGGTAGCGGGGCAGATCGTCGGGGTGGTCGGCGGAAACTCCGGCCAGGGCGCCGGCGATGGCGATGACGAAGTCCTCGTCGTCGGTCGAGCAGTACAGATCGCCGACGGCGCAGATCGTGCGGACTCGAGCCGTGATCGAGCCGAACCCGTCGGGGCGTGGCCCCCGGACGCCGACGCCGCGGGCGGGCGGGCCGACCTGGGTATCGGCCCGTGACCGCTGGGGATCGGAGAGCAGGCCGACGGCCTGCACGCGATCCGGCGACACGACCCCGCCGCCTCTGCCGATCTCCGCCGCCAGATCACCGGCGGCGTCGGCACCCTGGCTGTAGCCGACCAGCGCGAAATCGGTGCCGGAGCAGCGGTCGGCGATGGTTCGCATCATCTCGCGCGCTGTGTCGACGGCGACCCGCTGCGAGGCGCCGTAGACCTTGCCCTCCCAGGGGAAGGCCGTCGCGGGATAGTCGACATAGGCGACCTGTTGGCTCGCGGGGAGGCCGTCGGTGACGCCGGCGAGCATGCCGGGGCCCGGGGTGTGCCGGGCTTCGCCGGTTTCCCAGGTGCCAGGGATCGCGATGACCGTGAGACCGGGGCAGCCCGGATCCGCGGCGGCGCTGCCCGTCACCGTGCCGGGCACGGTCGTGAGCGCGATGGCCGCACCGGCCGCCAACGCGATGGCCGCGGTGTGCATGTTCGTCCGCACCGGTCTGGCTCCGTTCGTCTCTGGGAGTTCGGCAGGAGCGTGACCGGCGTCATCGGCGGAACTGCGCCCTGGTGGTATAAAACGTCACAGATGATCATATGATCAGTCAATCGTCGTCAGAGAACTCTCAAGCAATCGGTAAACCTTCGACAGGAAGCGTTTCGACCGGCAGAGGAAGTGAATTCAGGTGCACGTAGCAACCACGGCGCGAACGGTGCGGCCGCGCGCCGTGGACGCCCGCGAGGGTTCCGCCGCCCCGGGTGCGAGCGGGATGGTGCTGGTCGTCGACGACGACGCCGACGTTCGTGAATCGCTGGAACGTGGTCTGCGTCTCAACGGCTTCGCGGTGTGTACCGCGGCCGACGGCGCGGCCGCGCTGGCGGTGACCCGCGAGCAGACGCCCGACGTGGTGGTGCTCGATATCGAGATGCCGGGACTGGACGGGTTGGCCTTCATCACCTCGCTGCGAGCACTCGGCAACGACGTGCCCATCTGTGTGGTGAGCGCTCGCACGCGGGTATCGGACCGGATCGAAGGGCTCGAGCTGGGCGCCGACGACTACCTGACCAAGCCGTTCGACTTCGTCGAATTGACCGCGCGGTTGCGTGCGCTGCTGCGCCGCCGCGGCAGTGGCTGGAGCACCGCGCAGGACTCGGTGACCATCGGGGTGTTGCGGGTCGAGTTCGCGGCGCTGCGGGTGACGGTCCGTGGCCGCGAGATTCCGCTGACACGGCGGGAATTCGAGCTGATCAGTGTCCTGGCCACCCATCACGGGGAGGTCGTGACCCGCGACCGGCTGCTGGAGACGGTGTGGGGTTACGACTTTCGGCCGCAGACCAATGTCGTGGATGTCGTCGTGGGGCACATTCGCCGCAAACTCGAAGACGACGGCGTGCCCCGCCTCCTGCACACGGTGCGCGCTGTCGGGTTCGTCCTCCGGGAGGAAGGGCCGTGAGGGGGAATCTCTCGCTGCGAACGCGGGTCGCGGTGGCGGCGGCGACGGGAACGACGCTCGTCGTCGGCGCGCTCGCCGTCTTCCTGTTCGTCGCGATCGAGCGGAACAACATCAGGCACGTCGACGAGCAACTCGACATCATCACCGGCCTGGTCGAAGCGAATGTCGGTACCGCGCAACTGTTCATCGGCAGCGTGCGCGACGGCGGCGTCGCCGCCATCACCCTGCACCAGGACGGCGCCGTTCTCGCCAGCACGTCCACGCGACTGCCGGAGCTGCCCGAGGGGCACCAGACCCTGGTGCTCGACGATGCCGGCTACCGCGTCAAGACCATGACGGTGGAGCAGTCTCCGATCGGCCCGCACCTCGTGTCCGTTGCCGCGCCACTGTCCGCGGCGGAATCGGTGACCCGGGAGCAGCGTCAGCGCGTCCTGCTCGCCGGGGCGGCGGCGATCGCGGTGGCATCGGGATTGGGATGGCTACTCGGCGGCCGGGCGATCCGGCCACTGATCGACCTGACCCGCAGGATCGATGCCGGTGACGAATTGCTCGAGGTGAGAGGATGGTTCCGGGTGCGGGAAGCCGATCGACTCGCCGGTTCGGTCCGGTCGATGCTCGCGCGGATCGACTCCGCGCAGCAGCGCACGATCTCGGCTCTCGAGACAGCGCGCACGTTCGCGAATACGGCCGCCCATGAGCTCCGAACCCCGCTCACCGCCATCCGCATGGACATCGAGATCGCGCGGGATGTCGAACTGGTGCCCGCCGAGCGCGCGCAGATCCTCGACGACGCGCTCCGCAAACACGGCCGGGTCGAATCGACGCTCGTGGCGCTGGAACTGCTCGCCGCCGGTGAACTGACATCGCGCCACGTCAGTGAACCGTCCGACGTGGTCGAGCTGGCCTACTCGGTCGTCGCGGACACGGCACGGACCCATCCGGAACTCCACCTGGTCGTCTCCGGCGAGCAACGAGCGGACTGCCACTGTTCCCCGGCCGGGATCCGCCTGATTCTCGACAACGCGATCACGAACGCGGTTCGCCACGGCCGCGCCACCCGAATCGAGATCTCCGTCCACCGAACCGGTGACGGATTCCTGCTGGCGGTCGACGACAACGGCACCGGGTTGCCCGAGAACGAACGCGACGTGGTGTTCGGTCGATTCCGGCGGGGCTCCGGCGCGGCCCGCGAAGGATCGGGCCTCGGCCTCGCCCTGGTCGCGCAGCAGGCCGAACTACACGGCGGACGCGCGGAACTGATCACGAGCCCACTCGGCGGCCTACGGCTCGCTGTCGTCCTCGCCTGCCCCGATCCCCGAGGTGCCGACGGAGCTGAGATGTCCGACCGAGTCGAGTAGCGGGCATGACACTCTCACGACGCCACTTGACTGATGTTTGCATCGCATGTGATTCTCTCATCAACTGATGGGAGTGGGCAATGAAAGACCAGCTGGAACGGAAGGAATCGAACGCGCGACGAGCCGGCGCCGCCCGCTTCCGGCGCACACGGGGTGGTCGGACCCACACTCCGATCCGCCACGACCCTCCCGCGCGCCCGGCGAAATCGAATCCGCTGACCGGAATTCGCGCACGGGTGATGGCCATCGTGCTCATCCCGAGCATCGTGTTCGCTACTGCGGTGATCGTGGTAGGCCTGCACCTCATCGAGGAGAACCGGCAGAACCGGGCGTGGGCCGAACTCATCCTCCGAGTGGCGCCGCAGGCGGTGGACTTCAGTGAAGCCATGCTGCGGGAACGTCGATTCGCGATGGCTCGCGTCGCACGGCCGGAACTCGGCTCCGACGAGCTCAACGCCCAGCGCCTTCGCGTCGACGCCGCCGGCACGGCACTGCTGGAGGCCGCATCGTCACTCGGCGAACTCACCACCGGAGCGTTCGACGATTCCGCTCACCAGCTGCGTGACACGGTCCGCCGACTCGGCGCCGTGCGCGCGCGTACGGTCAGCGGTACCTCGACAGTCGACGAGGTGTACCAGGCCTACAGCCTGCTCACCGCGACCGGGACGATCGCGGTCGAGGCATTGGTCCCCAGAGCTCCCGACGTGGACAGCACTATCGCTTTGACCACGACCGCGACCTTGCTGCGCACAGCTGACGCCATCTCCGCGGTGCACGCACTCGTCGCGGCCGCAGACGCAGAGACAGCACTCGACCAGGCCGCCTTGCAAGCGTTCGCCACCAGGGTCGGCGCCTACCACGCTGACCTGGACTCACTGGCGCACAAGGACGATCCCACCATCCGGCAGAGGCTCGTGCAACTGACCTCCAGCCCACAGTGGAGACAATTGGTCGAGTTCGAGAACGCCGTCGTGGCCAGAGGCGCTGCCCCCGCCCCGTCGGACCGCGACGACCCCACCGAGCCGCTGCCCACCGATTCCGTGGCGGCACAGCAGATTCTGGGACTGATGGTGAACGGCCTGTTGACGCTGTGGCGCACCAACTTCGCCGGTGTCCAACAGCGAGCGACCGACATCGCGGACAACGCCGTGCGCACCTCCGCCCTGACCATGCTCGCAGCGCTGATCATCGCCGCCGTGGCGTTCGTTCTGACCTCATGGTTGGCGAGTGGACTCATTCGACGACTCCGACGCCTTCGACTGCACACGTTGGCCGTCGCGGACACCGAGCTGCCTGCGATCATGTCCCGGATCGGTGCTGGTGAGGCGATCGATCTGACCTCGGCTCTACCTCCATCCGACTTCGGTGACGATGAAATCGGGCAGTTGGCACAGGCTTTCGACACCGCACAGCGCGCGGCGGTGTCCGCGGCGATGGCCGAAGCCCGGACCCGCGGCGCGGTCAACGCGATCTTCTTGAACCTCGCACACCGCAGCCAAGCCATGGCGTCTCGCCAGCTGGAAGTTCTGGACGCCGCGGAAGCTCACGAGGAGGACCCGGACAAGATGGAGCTGCTGTTCGAACTCGACCATCTGGCCACTCGCGAACGTCGCAACGCCGAGAACCTGATCATTCTCGGCGGTGAACGTCCCGGACGGCAATGGCGATATCCGGTGCCGCTCAGCGACGTCGTGCAGGGGGCGATCACCGAGTCCAAGGACTACACGCGCGTCACACTCAACCGCTTCCCTGATGTCTCGGTCAACGGCGGCGTCGTCGCCGACACCATCCACTTGCTTGCCGAGCTGGTCGAGAACGCCACCTACTTCTCATCCACGACCGCACCCGTCACGGTCTCGGGCGGACTCGTCGAAGGTGGCGCCGTCGTCGAGGTCGCCGACCAAGGGCGGGGACTGTCCCCGCGGGAACTGAACCGAATCAATCGAATTCTCGACAGCGCCCCGGATTTCGGCATCATGCACCTGTCCAGCGACGCGCGCATGGGGTTGATCGTGGTCTCGATCCTCGCCGGCCGCAACGAGATCAAGGTCCGACTCACCGAGTCGGACCACGGCGGAGTCACAGCGCACGTGTTCTTACCTCTCACCTTGCTCGATGACAGATCGCCTTCGGAGCCCGCCGGCGCCGGTGATGCACGCCCGCTGCTCCGGTAGGCATCACAGGCGCGCACGCGCGAGATGTGCCGACGGCTCGGTCCTGCTCGGATCCGGGACACGCCGACGCGCAGCCCCCCGAGGCGCGGGAAGAGTGCCGCGGTCGACCGATTGCCGCAAGCGACGTTGTTGACCGGGTTGGTGTCGAGGACGTTGTGTAGGACGGCGATGTCGCGCACGGCTTCGGCGAGCTTGTTACTGCCGATCCCGGTCGACGAGAGCGAAGTCGGATGTCTCCACGCCCAGTAAGTCATTGGCGAGCTGGCCGGTCGTCGACCGAGTGGATGGCGCCATGACAGGTCCGTAGCGAGTGATGGCCTCGCGCATTTCGGCGAGCAGTACGCTCAGTGACGCGTCACAGAGGACCAACTCGCCCACTAGGCCGCCCCTGGTCGTCGACTCTTCCCTGCTCGGGGTGGAGGCAGCTCGATGGTGGCGGGCGAGTTGACGGAGGGCTCCCGGAGGAGTCATCGACTAGTGCCATTTTTGTGCAATATGCGTGAAGAAATGTTGGTTCCCTGTCTGCGGCACGGGAGGCGTGGCAGACGGATCCAGGTCGCCATGGGTTGATCGCTAGACCACCCGGCTGAGCGCGCGCAGGTCCGCGTCCAGCTTCCGGAACAACCAGTACACGGCGACGAAGGCGAGCCCGCCGGCCGCGCACAGCCCCAGTACCGAATCGCGCACGAGCCACAGCTCCTCGGGTTCGAGAAAGCTGAATCCGGCCAGCACCCCGACCACCGGCACCGACGCCGTCACCGCGAGGTAGACCGTGGTCCTGCGGCGCAGCCAGCGCAAGTCGGCGGAGTCGCGCTCCGTCGTGCGCCCGTGGCGCAGGTAGCGGGGATAGACGCAGCGGACGAGATAGAACGTGGAAAGGAAGAAGGTGTAGGCGACCGAGATGGTGCCCGCCACCAGAACAGTCATCGCCGCATGGACCTGCAGCCGCACCGGAAGATCGGTGAACCAGCGCAGCAGCAGCACGGCCGTCCCGGTGGCGAGAAGCGCGGACAGCAGGGTGTTGAGCGCACACAGGTCGCCCCACAGCAGTGTCCGCGACCGCACCCGCGCGAGCCTTGCCTCGTCGTAGCGTCTGCCCATGCGCAAGCCGCGAAGAACCTCGAGCTGATCACGTGAAATGCAGACGTAGATGACAACGGCCAGCAGAAAGCCACAGAGGATGCACACCATCACGCCCCTGTTGATCTGCGCGTTCGCTGCATCGGGCAGGCGCTCTCTGATCAGTTCCTGGGCGTGCACAGCCAGGTACAGCGTAGCCAGGCCGACACCGACCATCGATGACAGCCAGAGGGTGAGGGTGGGCCATCGCGACAGTCGCGTTCGCCAACTGTCCGGCGGCGGATCGACGAGGTCGCGGGCCCTCTTCTCGAGGCACAGGTCGAACTGCTGGGCCACCTCCGAACCGGACGAATAACGGTCCTCGCGGTCGGGCGACAGGCATTTCAGGAGCACGCGGCGCAGCGCCATGGGGCAATCCGGCGGAAGCTCCGACAAGAATGCCGCCTCTACCGGTCGGCGCCGCAATTCGAGCATGCGGGCCAGCGACGTCTCCGACTCGCCCGCGGACGTTTCGTCGGGGAAGGGCCGCCGCCCCGTGAGCAATTCCCACAGCATGACGGCCAGCGCGAAGATATCGCTGCGAGTATCGAGATCGAAAGCGGTCGCGGGCAGGTCCGGATGGCAGGCTTCGAGCTGTTCGGGCGACATGTACGCCAGGGATCCGCCGAAGTAGGCCAGGGGGCTGGTGCCCTTGACGCGTTGGCTGAAGCTGACGTTGAAGTCGGCCAACTTCGGCACTCCCTCGGCGCTCAGCAGCACATTCGCGGGTTTGATATCTCGATGCAACACTCCTCGCCCGGACGCGTGCTGCAGCGCGTCCGCGAGTCGGCGACCCAGCCAGGCGACGGTCTCCGGCCAGGTCAGTGCCGCGGTCCTGGTCCGGATCGCCGATTCGGTCGGCCGGACCTCACCCTTCGCGGCGAGGACCTCGTCGACGGCGTCGAGCAGCAGTTGCCCACCGTGGCGTTGCGACGGCGTCGAGCGCCGCAACCGCAGCACGTCGAGCAGCGTCCCGCCCGGTAGGTACTGCATGTAGAGCAGCTTCAGCTGGCCATCGGCGATGAGCCGCTGGTCGAAGATGCGCACGATGTATTCGTGGTCGAGCTGGGCGAGAGTCTGCGGTTCGATGCCGTGGTTGTGGGAGATCTTGACCGCGACGAGTCGCTGCATCGATTGTTGCCGAGCCAGATAGACCTGGGCGAAGGCGCCGGCGCCGATCCTCATCAGGAGGTCGAAGTCGTCGACGTGGTCGCCGACATCGACGGCGTCGAGCAGAACCTGCGCGCCGGGACGCGCGATGATCGTGCTGTGGTAGTCGCTCACGAGGTCGGGGCTGGTCGCCCCCGCGGTCACCGCCTCCGCGGTGGGAGCCGCATCGGTCGCCTCCGATCCGCGGCGCACGGCATGGAATTCCTCATAGACGAGCTCGGCGGGCAGCGGACCATCCCGCAGCTCGGCGAATTCCGCGCGGTATTCGATCAGTCGTTTGGGAAAGTGATACCGAAGCCAGCGGTATTCGAGGTCGATCTTGATCAGTTCGACCAGGACGGTGTGCCGCGCCGCGGGTTCTCCGGGGAGGAACGCCGAGAGGTCGGGTGGAGAACCGGCCGCCCAAGCCTGCGAGAGTTCCGCCACGGCACTGGCGAGCGCGGTGCGGGTTCGTTCGGCTGCATCGACCAGGTCGATCGGCTCGGACATCGGCAGCTCGAGATCAGACTCGGGCGATCACAGAGCGGCTATACGCGATGCGGCCCAGTTGCCCCACGTCAGCTCCTTCCATCAAGACTCCCTTGCTCAAGGGTATCGCTCCGATTCGAGCAAATGGTGCGCCTCGGGTCCACTGCGCCGCCGGTGTAGCCGGACTGTTCTGTGCCACGTCGGTGGAAGTCCGTCCCCGGGGTGGCCGGCCGGTGCGAACTGTGTCCGCTTTGGTGAACCGGGCGCCAGTGAGCGGTCGTCGTCGCCCGAGGCCCTGGAATCGATGCTTGCGGGATTATTGCGATGGCGAGAAAGCGTGGTGGAACGGGTCGCCTTTCGTGCCGACTCTATTGGTCATAGTCCCAGTTTGTCGGAGGTATTGTCGCGCCATGCCGGTGGACCGAAGGTCGGTTTGCTGAAGGTGTGCTGTGTGTATCCTTTGCGCGTCTTGGTCGACAGGGGCGAGCGGGTGGCCGTTCGCCTCATGAGGGTCGGAGGTTTGTGCACACATGGTTTGGCATCGCTCGGTTCCGCGTCCGGCGGCACTCACGCCCGGCGCCGCGACGTCGCATTTCCGTCCCGAGCTGCTCGATGCATCGAGCCCGGAAGGGCTGCGTGATCTCGAAGCGCTGACAGCGTCGGGTTCGGTCAGTGCGGTGCACGACACGATCGAAGATCAGCTCGACGAACTGATCCGCTGCGAGGACCCTGCGGTCGCGCAGTCGACCGGCTCACTGGTGGCATCCCGTCGTCGGATCTGTGACGGGACTCCGTTGTGGCAGTGGGGGACGTGGGTGTTCTATCCGTGGAACGGCAGGTTGGTACATGTGCTGCCGCGCAAGGTTTTCCAGCGGGTACGGACAGATCGGAATCGCAACAAGATCGACCGAGTGCAGCAGCGAGTCCTGCGTGAGCGCCGGATCGGTGTGATCGGGCTGTCGGTGGGCAACAGCGCGGCTGTGACGCTGGCGATGGAAGGGGTCGGCGGATCGTTCCGATTGGCCGACTTCGACACCGTCGGGCTGTCGAATCTGAACCGGCTGCGGGCCGGGGTGGGCGATCTCGGGGTCTCCAAGGCCGTGCTGGCGGCGCGTCAGATGTTCGAGATCGACCCCTATCTCGATATCGAGGTGTTCACCGACGGGTTGACCGAGGAATCGATCGGGCCGTTCTTCGACGGAGTGGAGGGCACCCGTCCGCTGGATCTGCTGGTGGAGGAATGCGACACGGTATGGGCGAAAGTCGCTGCCCGTGAGTACGCGCGGCGCCGAGAGATCCCGGTACTGATGGACACCAACGATCGCGGCTTGCTGGATGTGGAGCGTTTCGATCGCGAACCCCATCGCCCGCTGTTCCACGGCCGCATCGGTGGGTCGACCTCGTCCGATGTCGCGGGGATGAACCGGGGCGAGCTGCTGGCATTTCTGCTGGCAGTGGTCGATGAGCCGCGGCTGAGTCCGGCGATGCGCGACGCTGTCGGTGAGATCGGCCGAAGCCTGTGCAGCTGGCCGCAGCTCGCCTCCGGGGTGATGCTCGGCGGCGCCTTGGTGGCGGACACGGCTCGCCGGATCCTGCTCGGCGAGCTGATCCCGTCGGGGCGAACCTATATCGACCTCGACGAGCTGATCCCCGCGGTAGGCCCACAGATCGCTCCGGCATTCGTGCGGGTGATGGAGGAACTCCGTTGACGATCGATCTGCGCAATGTGGAACTGGTCGGTCCGCGGCTGCGGTTGCGTGATCTCCGTGCCGGTGATCTGGGCGTCTATCAGCGGATCTTCACCGACCCGCACCTGACCCGATATATGGGCACCGACAGCATGGGCGTGCGGGCGGCCGCGACGTCGTTCGACGCCGCCCTGCGTTCCCGAGGCGAGACTCCGCGGCGCAAGTACACCTTGGCGATCACGGCGCCGGGTGAGGACACCATGGTCGGCACCATCGGCCTGCTGGTGGAGGATTTCGGCAGCAACGCGATGATCGGCGGTCTGGTCGTGGTTCCGGAGGGGGCGCTGCGCGCGGGCGGTATCGAGGCGGGGCGGCTGTTGGCGGCATTCGCCTTCGGGCCGCTCGGGATTCACCGAGTATGGGCGGGGCACCGCCACGATCATCCGGTGATGGACACGGTGATGTCGGGAGTGGGCTTGACGCCGGAGGCGCGGCTGCGTCAGCTGTACCGAACCCAGGGTCGGTGGCGCGACGTGTGCATCTATGCGGCTATACGGCCGGAATGGGCTGCGACGGCGACGCCTGCCGAACGTCGAATCCTGGCGTTACGGCCAACCACGGCAAGGGAACACGCCACCGTGGGCCGGTGAAGTCGGTGCGGCAACCCTGCCGAATCGGGCTCCGGGCGCGCCACGGCGCGATAGCATCGCCGACTACAGGCCCCCGAATCGCCACCACCCGAATACGCGCAGCGGTCGGCGATGGGAGGGACACCACCGCCGACGAGAATCCGAAGTAGAGATCACAAATGGCAGTGCTGATCGACTCCGACTACTTCACGCCGGCGGACCGGCGGGAGGCGGTCACCGCAATCCTGCAGGAAGCCGATATCGGGGCCACCCTGCAGATGTGGGATTCGCCGGCCGAAGTGGTCAGCCGTCACCAGGCCTGGATGCTGGGTCCGATCGCGCTCACTCGCTCGGAGGTATCCGGTCATCAGGTCTGCCGAACCAGTCGGCATGAGCGAACCACGCCCAGCGACACCCTGACGGTGACCGTGCAGAACGGACAGGTTCGCAGGCACGAACAGTTCGGTGCGCAAACGCTGATCGAGCCCGGCGCCTGCGAAGTGATCGACCTGGCCACGACGTTCGCCTCCGGCTGGCACGGTCTCGGCGGAACGCTGTGCCTGCAGCTGTCCAGGGAGCGCCTCGGCATTTCCGCGGAAACGGTCGTCGCGGCGCACGGGCGACTGGCGGCGTCGCCGCTGTACCCGATGGTCACGGCGCAGATCCAGCATCTGGTCGGGATCGCCGACCAGCTCGAAACGGATCCGGCCGCTGCCTCCGTGGGCGAGTCGTGTCTGGAAATGGTTCGGGCGCTACTGATCTCGGCGGCCGGCCGGGGGCCGGGTGACGGTGCCGCCATCCCGGAGCAGCTGCTGATCGAGCAGATCCTCGGGTATGTGCGGACCCACCTGTCGGATTCGGACTTGAAGATCCCCGATATCGCCGCCGGCAACAACATCTCTGTGCGCCACCTGTACAAAGTCTGCGCACAGTCGGGTATCAGTCTCGAGCAGTGGATCATCGAACAACGCCTGGTCCGGGGCCGCGACATGCTGATCGACAGAGGCTATGCGCACCGGTCCATCGCGTCTGTGGCCGGCGCCGTGGGTTTCCGCGACGCCGCCCACTTCGCCCGGCGATTCCGCGAGGCATTCGGGATGACGCCCCGTGACTGGCGCCGCAGCGCCACCGATGTGGGCAACCCACCGAAGTAGCCGGAGTTCCGCGCCCGGATGCACGCACGTTTGTGCGTGCACAGTCAGTTGCCGTGCAGTCACAGCCTCCTTCGCAGGCCGATTCGCCGATACCTTTCGAATGTGGCTGCGCGAGACCGCATCAGGAGTACGAGGGTTCGCCGACGGGCACCCGCGCCGATGCGGTCCGCGCGGAGGGCATCGAGAGAAAGGGGAGACCATGTCCACGATCGGCAAAGCGATTCGGGCGGCAAGGATGGCCTCCGGGTTCACCCAGGCGGAGTTGGCCGACTGGATCGGAATCGCGGACGGAAACCAGATCAGCCGGTGGGAGCGCGATGTGGTGACACCCAGTGCCGACAATGTCGGCGAGTTGTCGAGGGTTCTGGGGGTGCGTCTCGACAACTCGGTCGGCGATGCCGTGACGTGCTGATCTGAATGCTGGTGTGTCGGCTCGATGCAGGTCGAGCCGACACACCAGCGAGGCTACGAAACGACCTGGGAGCTCAGGTAGTTCAGGAGGATCAGGACGTCGTCGCCGTAGTCGACGTGAGCCTCGGAGGCGTAGAAGTTGGCCATGTCCACGCCTTGGCGGGCCAGTTGGACGAGTTCGTCGATGGTGGCGGGGTCGGCGATGCTGAGCAGGGTTCGGGTGGTCGCGCGGAGGTCTGCTCGGAGCCCGGCGGCGACAGGGCCGAGCACGGAACCCGTGAGGTCGGCGCCGGTGGCGGCCAAGGTCGCCAGGTCGGTGGCGGCGGCGAGGGGGTCGTTGCGATCGAGGGATTCGACCGCACGCCACAGGATTTCCTGAATTCGGCCCACCCTGTCGGCGATGCTCAGAAAATCGATGGGCACGAGGGCGTCGGCGATGACGCTGACGGCTGCGGTCCAACCAGCGGGGTCGACGGCGGCGGCCGCGCGGATGACCTGGGCGACCAGGACTCGGTCCACACCCGCGGCGGCCTCGACCAACGGGGACAGGGCAACGTTCAGGGCATTCGCGGTCCGGTGCGCACCGCGAATGTCACCCGCCGCGATGAATTCCGAGAGGTGGGTGAGGTTGTCGAGAATGGTAGGCAGGTTCGCCGCGGTGGCGGTCCAGCCGGCGCCCATGGTGACAGCCTGAGCGATCAGGCTGCGGGGATCGACCGTGGCGGGGATGACATTCGCGATCGGTTCGGGATCACCGCTCAGGACCCGGCCCAATACAGCGAGGAACGGGGAGGTGGTGGCATCGAGGGAGCAGTACAGGTCGCCGTCGGTGCACAGGGTGCGAACCCGGTCTGTCAACGCACCGAAATCCCGGCTTCGCGTTCCGGCTATGCCGAGGCCGGGCTGCGGATTGCCCAGGGAGAGTGTGGTCTTCGGGTCGCGGTGTGGATCGGCCAGTAGTCCGACACCGACCACTCGATCGGCATCGATGGGGCCGTCGCCATTGCCGATCTCGGTGGCGAGATCGCCGATGCCGTCCGCGCCCTGGCTGTAGCCGGCGAGGATGACCCGCGTCGAGCGGCACAGGCCGCGCATCATCTGGTGCAAGCGGGACTCCAGCGTGCCCAGGGACTCCGCGTAGCTCAGACCAAGGTCGAAAGCGCTGGCGGCATAGGGCACATAGCGCACGGTGATGTCCCGGCCGAACTGCCGTTGCAGGCCATCGCCGACGGGCTGGAGCATCCCGACGGGCACCCCGGGATCGGCGCCCGGCGTGGTCTCCCAGGTCCCCGGCGCGAAGATTGCCGTGTACGGGGTGCAGGGCTGCGTGCTGGGTGTCTCCGCCCGCGCGACGCCGACCGCCGCGGTCCCGACCGCGACGACGGCGGCAACCAGCATCGCCGCGGCGGATCTCGACAACCTGTCCATCGTCCAATTCCTCTGTTGCCGAAGGGAATTCGTGACGTACGACAGGTGCTGAGTTGCGCCGAACCGTCCGTCGGGGCCAATTCTCGCCACTCGCAGTCGGTTTCGCCGAGGTTTTCAGACACAGTTTCATTTCAGATTAGCTGCCGGGGGCCGCGCGGTGTGACGGTCGAGCCTTGGCCTGCGGCTTTCGCGTTGTGCGGTTTTCGGCATCACGCCCGGTCGTGGCGAGCGGGCTGCCAGGCGGTGACGGCCCAGATGACCACCACGCTGATCGCGATGATCACGATGGACCACGCGGGATAGTAGGGCAGGGACAAGAAGTTCGCGATGATCACCAGTGCCGCGATGCCCACCGCCGCGTATCGCGCCCACGCGGTGCCCGACATCAGACCGATCGAGCAGACGATGGCGATCACGCCGAGGACGACATGAACCCAGCCCCAGGTGGTCGCGTCGAATTCGTAGACGTAGCTGAAGCCTGCGACATAGAACTCGTCCTCGGCGATCGCGGAGATGCCCTCGAGGATGGAGGCCGCCGCGGCGATGAACAGCATGATCGCCGCCAGCACGGAGATCCCCTCGGCAGCGGCTTGCCGCGCGAAAGGCTCTTCTTCGGGAACGGGACGATTTGCGGAAGGATTGCGCTCGGTCATGGCAAGCCCCTTGCTGCGGCGATATTCCGCCATCGCAGATCTCCGAGACTCCGACAGGTCGCAATGACAGGCAATCGCGTATTTCGATAGGGACGGCGGAATGCGCGGCACGCCTCTGCGCAGCGCCGACTGAAGGGTGGTGCTCGCGATCGGAGTTCGATCGCCCACGATCCGTCTAGCTCGACACGCAGCGAGTTTACCGGAGGCTCGCCGCTTGATGCGGCGATGTTTCAGGTTCGCAATCCGCGCTCGCGGCCTTCCGCGAACCCCGGCTGAACGACGTGGTGGCCACTCGTAGTCCCGGTGGGCCGCCGGATCGGTGGCGCATGCAGGCCCGAAGCGCGACGACACCCCGGCTCGACCGAGACCGCCTGCCGAACGGCTCGATTGCCGGATGATTGCCGTTGCTGGTGGGGCGGGGACAAGTCGCGTGCGCGCCGGTCGGAGTGAACTCCCGAGTCCGGAAGCAAGCGAATCATGCGCGGCCGTTCCCGAGCATTGGAGGAGTTCACGGTATGACCTGGCCCAATTCGATTGTCCGGGTGGTGATTCCGTGGGCAACAGCGTCGTCTTCGGCGCACCCCGGACTCGGCCGTGGACCGCCGCGGTGGTGAAGGCGGAAGGGGTCGTTGTCGACCGCTCCGCTCGCGAATTCAACCGGGGTCGTGTCGCCGCATTCAGCGCGCATTCTCCTCGGATACCGGATCGGGTGCCTCCCCGCGAGCACGGGGAGACACCCGAAAACAGCTCTGCACGGCGGTCGCCACCGCCCGCAGAGCAGATGCAGACACTTGGAGACCTCTGCGATGACCACAGTAGATGTACTCGTCATTCTCGCGCGCCCCTATGGCGTCCGCCGATGACCGGGCCCACGATCACCCACGAAGTAGTTGTCGTCGGGGCGGGCTTCGGTGGGCTCACCATGGCCGCGCAGCTGAGACAGGCCGGGGTGCGCGACTTCCTGATCCTCGAAGAAGGACCGGAGGTCGGCGGGGTGTGGCGGGAGAACACCTATCCGGGCTGTTCCTGCGATGTGCCCGCGCACCTGTACTGCTTCGCCTTCGACCCCTATCGAGACGTTCGCGTGCGTTATCCGGATCAGCAGGCGATCCTGACCTACATGCGGGAGGTCACCGACCGCAACGGTCTGCGTGCGCATCTGCGCTGCGATACCGCCGTGATGGCCGCCGACTACAGCGACACCGACCGCACCTGGACACTGACCACGACCACCGGGGAGCGGATCCGCACCGACGCGGTCGTGTGGGCGCTCGGCCAACTGCATCGACCCGCGATTCCTCGGTTGCGGGGAGCGCGGACCTTCGGCGGCCGTGCGTTCCACTCCGCACGGTGGGATCACACCGCGGACCTGAGCGGGCAGATCGCCGTCGTCGGTACCGGTTCCTCGGCGGCGCAGATGATTCCCGAGCTGGCCCGCGTCGCGGCCGGTGTCACCGTGTATCAGCGTTCCCCGTCCTGGGTGCTGCCCAAGCCCGCCGCGTCGTTCGGTCCGCTGTCGCGGTGGGCGCTGACGCGTGTGCCCGGTCTGCACGACCTGTATCGGGCCGGGATCTACCACGCGGCTGATCTGGTTCTCGCGCCGATCATGCGCGCGGGGTGGTCGGCGGGACCGGCCGAACTCGTTGCGCGCGCCCACCTTCGGTGGCAGGTGCGCGATCGTGAACTGCGCGCGAAGCTCACACCGAACTACCGGATCGGGGAGAAACGGATCCTGCTCGACAGCGGATACTATCCGGCGCTGACCCGGCCACACGTCGAACTGGTCACCGACCGCATCGACCGGCTCGGCCCGGACGGGATCCGCACTGTCGACGGCACCGAGCGCCGCGCCGACGTCATCGTGTGGGCCACCGGGTTCCGTGCGCCGGAGTTCCTCGCCGGGGTGCGGATCCGTGGCCGTGGTGGAGTGGATCTGCACGACCGGTGGCGGCGCCGAGGTCGACCGGCCGCCTTCTACGGACTCGCGGTGCCCGGCTTTCCGAATCTCTACATGATCGCGGGGCCGCACTCGTTCACTCCGTCGAACAGCAACCCCGCGGTCAAACAACACCAGGCCCGGTATATCACGCGCTGTCTGGCCCTCAGCGCGGACTGGGGTGCGCCGGTGGAGGTGACCGAGCGGGCGATGGCGCGCTACCTCGACCGTCTGGATCATGCTCTCGCCCGGACCATCTGGTGCGACGGTGCGGCGACGGCATGGTGGAAACGCGCGGACGGCACGGTCACCAATGCCTGGCCTGGAACCGTCAGCGAGTTCGAACACGAGATCGTCGGCAGCGATCCAGCCGAGTCGTTCGCGAAGGTGGCCGCGATCGCCGGAGCACGCGACGCCGATCGAGAGGTCGCGGAGCAGATCACCTGACCGCGCTGCGGCGGGCCTCGGCACTACCGGCCGAGGCCCGCCGAGGAGCGGCGCCGCACAGGGGGCGCTGCACCTCGTCGCCAGGTCACGGCGACGGGCGAGCGCCGACGCGTTCGGCTCAGGCCACCGGCGGGTGTTTGCGGGCGCCCATCGACTCGGCCGCGAACAGCAGCACCACCGCCGCGATGACCGCGAGGACGAAGCCCCAGAAGTTGAGCTCGGTGATGGAGCCGACGCCGATGAGGCTGGCGATCACGCCCGCGATCAGCGCCGCCACCATGCCGAGCACCAGGGTCATGCCCATGCTCATGTTCTCCTTACCCGGCTTGAGCACCCTGGCGAGCACGCCGACCACGGCGCCGATGATCAAGAATCCACAGATCTGAACAATCGCGTTCCACATCGCTCGAACCTCCACGTTGTGCCGATGGCCGGGGAGTGCCGGTCAAGTTCGATCATTTCTCCCCTTCGCCCGGAGAACCAGGGTCGTGTCCTCGGCGTTGTCGAAGCGTGTCCGCGCCGACGCCGGATCAGCCCATCGCCGTCGATGCTGCTCAGAACTGAGGATCCACCCGGCACTCGCTCGCGGACCGGCCCGCCGGGGCAGTGCCGTCGCCCTGCTCGAAACGCCACTGTGTGATCGGACCCGCCTGCCGCCAGCGCAGGCCGCGCCCGTCCGGCACGGCTTCGTAGACGGCTTCCCGACCGCTGACGAGCTGCTCACCCACGCAATAGTCGTTGTATCCGGTGCCCGGCTGGACCGCCCCCGCGCTGAAGCGGCCGGTGGGCTCGGCGGCGGCGCCCGGATTGGCGACCGTGCTCGTCCGATGCGTCGATGCTCCGCGATCCCAGTGTGCGTCCCCGGCCTGCGATCGGCCGCAGGTGAAGGTCCAGCCACCGGCGACGACGGTGGCTCCCTGTGTGTACGGGGTGCCCGCCCACGAACAGCTGACGGCGGTGTCCGCGGACGCGGTTGCCGTCGAGAGCCCGAGCAAGCCCGCTACCGTGACAGCCGATGCCAGCGCCGCGACACCGAGACGCCGTCGAACGGTTCCTGAAATATCCTGATTGCCAACGGTTTCCATTCTTCGATGCTCCCGTCGGGACGGGTCGGGCACATCAGGTCCCGACCCGGAGCTTCAGCTCAGGGATTTCCCTCGGTCCAGGGTCGGCGCAGGCTCAGCAGCACGGTCCTAGGCGCGCGCTCGGGCGCGGGGTCGTGTCGCTGTTCGGCACTGCGGCCAGGAACGCGTCGAGGTCGACCCGGCGCCCACCCACCCACGTGCCGTTGACCCGGACGGTCTCGCCCAACGTGGCCGGGTCGACCTCGTAGGGGTCACCGGACAACTCGACGAAGTCGGCCAGCTTGCCGACCGTGATGGACCCGATCAGGTGATCGCGGCGCAGGGTGCGGGCGGCGTTGATCGTCTGCGCGCGGATCGCGTCATCGAGCGGAATCGCCTGATCGGCGCCGTGTACGGTGCCGGCGCGGGTGCGTCGGGAGGCGACGGTCTGGATGTTGACCAGCGGCGACGGTGGCGAGACCGGCCCGTCGTTGTGCAGGGACACGCACGCCCCCGAGGCCAGCGCGTCGGCGGTGGGCTGCCACCGGCTGCCGTGTTCGTGGTCGAAGATCGCGCCGTCGAGCAGATCGCCCCAGAAGTAGTACTGGAACGGTGACAGCGACACGTGCACGCCCAGCCGGGCCGCTCGGTCCATCTGCGCGCGGCTCGCTCCGCCCAGGTGCTCGATCCGCCACCGGTGATCGGTGCCGGTCAGGCCGTGGCGCTGCAACGCCGCCTCGTAAGCGTCCAGGGCCAGCTCGACGGCCAGATCGCCGTTGGAATGGAACGACATCTGCCAGCCCGCGGGCGCGGCCTTGTCCAGAATCTCGTCCAGCTGCGATCGGGTGTAGTTCAGCGAACCGGTGCCGCCCGCGGTCGCCGGGTCGATACCGGCGCGCCGAGTCGCCTCGGTATCGAGGTAGGGAAACGACGTCGCCGCACTGCCCACCCAGACCGCACCGTCGGTCCAGAGTTTGACGCCGGCCTTGCGCAGCATCTCGTCGCCGGCGGCGAAGGTCTCGGGCTCGGTGTAGGTGTCGGTGGTCGACATCTCCCACAGGTTGACCCGCAGCGGGCACGATGTGGTGGCGGCCAGTGTTTCGTAGTCGTGTGCGGTCTGCGGGTCGTAGGCCATGTCCGAGGTCGTGGTGTACCCGGCGCGCGACATCGCCGCGAAGAACCCGGCGCCGCTGAGCAGCGGGCTGGGCATCTCGGCGATCAACGGCGTCATGACCGCGGTGAGCACCGGCACTTCGAATCCCTGACCGTCGAGCGAGCCGTCCGGATTGCGGCCGTAGTGACCGCCGTCGGGGTCCGGTGGCGGGTTGTCGGACCAGCCGTAGCGCTCGATGAGCGCGGTGTCGAAGTAGATGCCGTGCGCGGAGTTGTCCAGGACCACGGCCACCCGATCACCGAAGATCGCGTCCAGGTCCGATGCTGTCGGTGCCGCGTGTTCCTGGAGCAGTGCGTCGAACCCGTTGAACACCAACGGCGTCGACGGGTCGGTCGCGGCGATGGCCGCTGTGAACACGGCCACCACATCGTCCCAGGTCGGGGCTACCCACGGGGTGATCTGCGCGATGGGTGGTTGGGTGAGGACCCCGCCCAG
This sequence comes from Nocardia sp. NPDC003183, assembly GCF_053590715.1. Taxonomy (NCBI): domain Bacteria; kingdom Bacillati; phylum Actinomycetota; class Actinomycetes; order Mycobacteriales; family Nocardiaceae; genus Nocardia; species Nocardia sp. NPDC003183. The sequence continues at coordinate 64,241 of NZ_JBSFTG010000005.1, read as the reverse complement.
GAACGGATGCCCGTGCGGTTCGACGAACCCCGGCAGCAACGCTCGCGCGCCGGTATCGATGACCTCGGCGTCCGGGGCCACCGCCGACACGCACTCGGCCAGCGACCCGACCGCGACGATGCGTGAACCCGACACCGCGACGGCGTCAGCGCGGGGGCGGTCCTCGTCCATGGTGATCACGGTGCCTGCGGTGAGAATGAAATCCGACACAGCCAACTCCCTCGCTTGTGGTGTTCGAGGCGGAGAAGAATTCGGCCGACCGTGGACACCGATTCGGCGGCAACAAAGGTCGGAAATGCTGCTGACCAGCCCAGGCTATTCCCTGAGGGCTACCGGCGGAGAGGGCGACACGCGTGTCCGATCGCAGATCGAGCGGGCCCGGTAGACGTCGGCGCCGTGTCGAGCCGAGCGGTCGCGTATGCCGGTTCCGGACACTTTTATTCGGCGGTTCGCCCTGGCTCCGGCAGCTCGGCGTAGAACTCGCGCAGTGCGGCCGTGACGCTCACGAGCACGCGGTGCGCGGCCGTCAGGTCGCTGTCGGGCAGGGCGGACAGCGCGTCGCGGGTGCGGGAACCGAGTGGTCCGAAGAATCCGGCGGCGACCGACATGCCGTGGTCGGTATAGGTCAGGTTGACCCGCCGTCGGTCCGCCGGATCGGGCACGCGGTCGAGGTGCCCGGATTCGATCATGCGCTCGACCAGGTAGGTGACGGCGGGCGCGGAGACGCCCATCAGCTTGCTCAACTGGCCCGCGCTCACCGGTGAGCCCTCGGCATCGGCCGTGGCGACGTGCATCAGGGCGCGAAAGTCGTTCGGGCGCAGGTCGTTCGATCGCGCGAAGACATGACCGATCTGTTCGGAGATCGCGGTCAGCGCACGCAGATCCCGGGCGATGCCGGTCTCGAGCGCTGTCCGGTCGGCGGCCGGGTTCGTGTCGGCGGTGTCGTCATCCACGCGCGGCCTCCTCTCTGTCCGACAGGCAGCTTAGCCGTCGGAGCCGCCGGCATTGCCAATTAGTTAAGTTTCTGAAATAGTTTCGGCGTGATGCGAGTGAGTGACGGAAACGGTTGGGACCGGTTCGCCGGGCTGGTCACCGGTCGGCGATCGTGGGCGGTACTGCTCGCTGTCGTCGCGGCCGCCATGGCGGTGATGGCGCTGGCGGGGAGCAACGACAGCGCTGGCCAGGCCCCGGTGTCGTTGCCGCGATCGGCGGAATCCGCCCTGGCCGCCGAGGCCGCGGCACGGTTTCCCGATGCCGGAACCGCCGCCGCGATCATGGTGGCGACCCGCGACGACGGCGGTTCGCTGACACCGGCCGATCTCACGGCAGTGGACGCGGCGCTCACCCGCGCGGGTGGTTCGCCGACCGACGATCCGCGGGTGATGCTCGCTCCCGACGGGCGGGCCGCGCTCGCCCAGATTCCGGTGTCCGCACAGCTGAACGGCTTCGCGCTCACCGATCGGGTCGACGAACTACGCGCCGCCGTCAGCACCGATCTACCCGATGCGCTGCGCGTGCAGATCACCGGCGGACCGGCCTTCGGCGCCGATATCGCCGACTCCTTCTCCGGTGCGAACTCGCTGCTGCTCATCGTCACCGCGATCGTGGTGATGGCCCTGCTCATCGTCACCTATCGCTCGCCGGTGTTGTGGCTGGTGCCGTTGACGGTGGTCGGGCTCGCCGACCGCGTCGCCACCAGTGTCGGCACGCTCGTGGCCGAGCTCACCGGACTCGCCTTCGACGGTTCGACGTCGGGCATCACCAGCGTGCTGGTCTTCGGGGCGGGAACGAACTACGCGCTGCTATTGGTATCGCGGTATCGCGACGAACTGCATCGCCACACCGATCATCGAGTGGCGTTGCGCGCCGCGGTGCGCCATGCCGCGCCCGCCATCGTGGCCAGCAACGTCACCGTTGTGCTGGCTCTGCTGACGCTGTTGCTGGCGCTGCTCCCCAACACCCGCAGCCTCGGCGCGTTCGCCGCCGCCGGACTCGTGGTGGCGCTGATCTTCGTGCTCGCCGCGTTGCCGCCGGCGCTGGCACTGTGCGGTCGGCGGGTCTTCTGGCCGTTCGTGCCGAAGGCGGACGGTCGCGACGCGGCCGAGCAGGGCGTCTGGGCGGTCGTCGCGAAGCGGGTGGTGCGCCGCCCTGCCGTCGTGGCCGGGGCGGCCTCGGCGGTGCTGATCGTCTTCGTGACCGGGCTCGCGACCACCGATATCGGGCTCTCGCAGACCGAGCAGTTCCGCGTCGAGGCCGAGTCCGTCGACGGGCTCGACACGATGGCCGACCACTTCCCGTCCGGCTCGTCGGATCCCGCCGTGGTGATCGCGCGCAGCGAATCCACCACCCGGATCCAGTCGGCCCTCGACGGCGTACAGGGTATTTCGCGCGCCACCGCTACCGGTACCTCCGCCGACGGTGCGACACGGTGGTCGGTCGTTCTGGAGGCGCCGCCCGGCTCGGCGGAGGCGTTCACCACCATCGAGGCGATCAGGACGGCGGTCGGCACCGTCCCCGGCGCCGAGGCCCTCGTCGGCGGTACGGACGCCGAAGCGCTCGACATCCGCGACGCCGCCCGCCGTGACCAGGCGCTGGTCATTCCGCTGATCCTCGCCGTCGTGCTGCTGGTGTTGCTGGCACTGCTGCGCGCGGTGCCCGCCGCCGTGCTGCTCGTCGGCGTCACGGTGCTCAGCGCGCTCGCGGCGCTCGGTGCGGGCAGCTGGATCAGCGGCACGATCTTCGGCTTCCCCGCCCTGGACACGAATGTGCCGCTGTTCGGCTTCCTGTTCCTGGTCGCGCTGGGGGTGGACTACACGATCTTCCTGGTCACCAGGGCCCGCGAGGAAGCGGGCGCGCACGGCACCACCCAGGGCATGGTGCGCGCGGTCGCCTCGACCGGAGCCGTGATCACCAGCGCCGGTGTGGTGCTGGCCGCGGTGTTCTGTGTGCTCGGTGTGCTGCCGTTGATCACCCTGACCCAGTTGGGCATCGTGGTCGGGATCGGCATCCTGCTGGATACGTTCGTGGTGCGCACGCTGGTTGTCCCCGCGCTGTTCGCGCTGCTGGGCGACAAGGTGTGGTGGCCGGGATCGCTCGCGAAAGCCGAAGCGGCACAGCCTGCTTCGACCGAAGCGGTGGCCGTGAACTGAGCTCCGCGGTGAAATCGGCGGACTCCGCTGCGTCGTCGAACATTGCGCGGAAATCGGCGCAGGCGTGCGGGAGAATCGCGGAATGCGTATCCGAATCGTGGGGACACAGCTGCCGGGGTCGTCCTGTCGACCGCCCGGGATCGAGACGGCGTACTCGAACATTCACGTCGGCGTGCAGCGCAGGAACCGGCCACAGGAGCTGCTCGACCTACAGCGTGGTGACACGGAAACCGTCACGTGGACGGTGGAGTGCACTGTCCACGAGACCGACGTCCGAGGGCCCTACGTCCAGGGCCGACCGGGGGAGCGGTTCCTCTACCTCAGCTGGGTCAGCGACGAGGACACCGCAACGCTCACGATGTTCCGGCGCGCCAAGCTGATGCTCGCCGACGTTCCCACAGAGACGCTGGCGGCCGCGATCGAATCGGGCGTGCTCGAGGCTCGTCTCGGCCTCACGGACGCGACCGGAAACCCGTTGTGCGCGAGGGTGGAACCCGCGTCGATCCGCTGGGCTGCCGTGACCTGACCACAGCATCGACCCCCGGTGCTGACGGGCGCCACACTCTGTCGGACCGCGGTGGCAGGATGCGAAGGGTGGGTGACAACTTCGAACGGATCGTCGATCTCGATGTGGCCGCGGCGGATGCCGAGGCGTCGGCTGAGGCGACGATCGACTGGATGGTGTCGCGGGGGTGGCTGCTGCGGGAGACCTCGGCGGACGCGATGTACAGCCTCCACGTCGACGAAGGGTATGTGGCAGGGCCCGCGTGGGCGGAGATCGCCCAGGATTGGGGCGCCGAGTGGATTCCCGCCCCGGTAGGGGTCATCATCGGCCGCCACGCCCACTACGGCGGCCAGGGCGAGATCGCCCCGGCCGACGCGACGTGCCCGAGCTGCCGGGCAAGCACGGTGATCATCGACTACCCACAGGCCTGGGAACCTGATCCCGCAGTGTGGCAACCGTTTTCGGACGCGATCGAAGGGTGGGAGCAGACGGGCACCGGTGCGGTGGCCTGCACCGCGTGCGGTACGGCCGGCGCGATCACCGACTGGCAATGGCCGTGGGGCTTCGCCCTCGGCGCCCTTGCCTTCGACTTCTGGGGCTGGCCACCGCTGACCGACGAATTCATCGCCGAGTTCACCGCCCGGCTCGGCCACCGCGTCGAGCACCACACCGGCAAGTTCTGAGCCGTGTTCGGTGCCGCGGGTCACAGTCGCCCGATCGCGGGCATTCCTCTCGGCACAGTGCGCACGATCTCACCGGTGGGGAGTGGCCCACGGTGAAAATTCGGCGCTCACTAGCATCGATGCAGCGGAAGTATCGATGAACCCAGAGGACGTGTGTTGACTACCGAACAACTTGATCGCTGGAACGCTCAGGAAGCTGCGGCGGAGGCGATGATTCCCATCATCGGGACGTTGTACCGCAGCAAGGGTGTGACGATTCTGCTGCACAGCCGGTCGCTGGTGAACAAGTCGGTGATCAGCATCCTGCGGACGCATCGGTTCGCGCGCCAGATCGGCGGCGAAGAGCTGTCGGTGGACGAGACCCTGCCGTTCCTCGAGGTGATCAGCCGGCTGGATCTGGGGCCGTGCAAGATCGACCTGGGCCAGCTGGTGATGGCGTTTCACGCCGACGAGCGGGGCCTGTCGGTCGAGGAGTTCACCACCTCGGTGCTGGCCGAGGTGAGCGACGGCAACAAGGCCGTGTCGCAGGGACCGCGTGATGTGGTGCTCTACGGGTTCGGGCGGATCGGGCGGCTGGTCACCCGGCTGCTGATCGAGAAGGCCGGGTCGGGCAACGGGCTGAGCCTGCGCGCGGTGGTGGTGCGCAAGGGCGGCGACGACGACCTGGCCAAGCGGGCGTCGCTGCTGCGGCGCGACTCGGTGCACGGGCACTTCAACGGCACGATCAAGGTCGACACCGACAACGACACGATCACCGCGAACGGTAACGTCATCAAGTTCATCTACAGCGATGACCCGACGACGATCGACTACACCGCCTACGGCATCGACAACGCGATCCTGATCGACAACACCGGTCGCTGGCGTGACCGCGAGGGCCTGGAGCAGCACCTGCGTCCCGGCATCGCGAAGGTCGTGCTCACCGCGCCCGGCAAGGGTGACGTGCCCAACATCGTGCACGGCGTCAACCACCGCGACCTGGACCTGTCGCAGCAGATCTTCTCCTGCGCCTCCTGCACGACCAACGCGATCGTGCCGCCGCTCAAGGCCATGGACGACGAGTTCGGCATCGTGCGTGGACACGTGGAGACGGTGCACTCGTTCACCAACGACCAGAACCTGCTGGACAACTACCACAAGGCCGATCGGCGCGGTCGTTCCGCGCCGTTCAACCTGGTGCTCACCGAGACCGGCGCCGCCTCCGCGGTGGCCAAGGCGATGCCGGACTTCAAAGCCAAGATCACCGGCAACTCGATCCGCGTTCCCACCCCGGACGTCTCCGTCGCGATCCTGAACCTGCAGCTGAAGCAGGACACGACCAAGGAAGACGTGCTCGCGTACCTGCGTCAGGTATCCCTCGCGGGCCCGTTGAGCCGCAACCTCGACTACACCGCCGCCACCGACGCGGTCTCGAGCGACTTCATCGGCTCGCGGGCGGCCTCGATCATCGACGCCAACGCCACCATCGTCGAGGGCGACACCGCCATCCTCTACGTCTGGTACGACAACGAATTCGGCTACTCGTGCCAGGTGGTGCGGACCGTGCAGTACATCTCGGGCATCGAATACCCGACCTACCCGCAACTGGGTGCGCAGTCCGACGTGCGCGAGCTCACCGACGCGCGATAGCGGCCCGCCGGCAAGGCGGGCATCTGGTCGGTGACCAGGGCCCGCCTGCCTCGTCGACTCGGTGGCAGACCGCGCGACCCGACCAGCACCGCTTGTCGGCTCGCGCGTTGTTGTGCATACTGGCGACATGACATCGAGTCGAAAGGGCGTTCTGCGCCCGGGCCGTTGAGCCCCACGCCGGTCATCGAACCGGCTTCTGCCCCGCGTGAACGCGGGGAATTCACCGAATATCAGCAGTCTTCCCGTACGTCCTATGACGATGCGCGCCTCGACCTCTGGCTGCGTGTGCGCGAACTCGCTGTGCCGTCCACCATGATCGAGGCCGCCACCGCACGGCGGCTCGTCGGTGACTGGTCGGGGGCCTGCGCCGCTGCGCACGTCGATCTCGATGTGGATCTGCGGACGTTGGCGCGGACCCACGGTCGAGGACTCGCCGCCCGGGTACGGGCCGACCTGCGATATCTGGCGCCGGACCTGTTGCGCTGGCATCTACCCAGAATCGCGCCGGACGGTCTGTTGCGACCCGGGTTGACGATGGTGCTGGCTCGGTACGAATCCGGGGGCATCGCCGGCCTCGACAGCGCGGCCGGTGACGTAACGCAGTGTGACGGTGCGGATTCCGTGTATCTGGTGGTCCGTACGCCACCGGCCTGGGCGGCCGCCGGACAGCGGATCAGCCTCGCGCTGTGGGACACGGCGAGCCCCGTCGCCAGCGCGCGCATGCACCCACACCCCCGACCCAGCAGTCGCTACCGGCTCGACCTGCACCGTCACCTGTGGGATTCGCGCAGGGTGGAAGAGTTGCGAACCCGTTCTGGTGCAGGGCAATTCGCCGCCCAAGGGCTTGCGGCAGGCGACGACCCCAGGGATTCTGTGTCCGCAACGGCACCCCCGGGTTGCGCCGTCGACCGGTGGGCGGACGAAGCGGGGATTCTGCTGCATGCCGAGGGGCGCCGGTCCGGGTTGGTGTTGGTGCGGTGTGGTGCGCGCAAGCGCCTCGTGTTGGACGTGCGTGCGGAGGACCCACTCGCCGTGCGGATTTCGAGGGAACACCCGCGTGGCGGAATCTCCGCCCTCCCGGTTCTGCCCGACGCGGCGACCTGGGTGCTCCCCGACCTGGAATTGCTGCGCGCGGGCGTGATCGCCGCCGATCGACTGCATCCGCTGGTCGCCTCGGCGCTCGGCTGTGACGGCGCGCCGACCGAGACCTCCGGGATCGCCGCCGCCGGTCATCGGATCGTGGAGTGCCGGGGCGAACGTCATCGGATCGGGTTGGTGAACGGGGTGCTCGCCGCCCTGGATCACGACCCCGCCGAGATCCGGCGTGAAGAACTCCTGGCGGCCCTGACCGGAACACCGATGCCCTGCCTCCAGGCCATCGACCGGTCACTGCGCCAACCGGATTGGCTCGTCGGCGTCTGCGACCGCCTGGACCACGGCGATATCGACGGCGCCCTCACCATCGTCGAAGCCCAGCTCGGCGCGGACGCGACGCTGCGCGACGGACCACTTCGCGACGCACTCGAAGCCGCTGTACGGCAACGGATTACCTATGGTCTGTTCCGGGCCGGTCTACCCGCACCCGGTCGCGGCCACGTTCTTCCCGACCGTTACGACCGCAAGGGTCGTCGCGCACGTCCGAAACGCCTGGCCTTGCGCTGAGTTGGCGTCCGGGCCATCAGGGCCACGCCTTGTCTCGCTGACAGGTGGGGTCGTGTGGGCCTGGTACGACCGGCTGATCCGCGGGTCGCCGGGACCTCGCCTCGACCGTGGATTCGTGCGGCCTTCGCGCCGCCGACCTCGTACTTCATCGACAGACCCCGAGGGCGGGCTCGCTCCGCCTGAGCTCGCCCATCGAATTCCTCCGAACCCAAAAGGTGATGCACACATGACTGTTCATACCCTCTGCCCGCTTCCGACTCGCGCCACCGACTCCCAGCTCGACGTCGCGGGCGAACTCCTTGCCCTGCTGGGTGAGGTGACGACTGAGCCGCGCACCAACACGCAACTGGAAGCGCTCACCTTGGCTGTGGCCGCCGACCTGCCGGTGCTGCTGTGGGGTGAGCCGGGCATCGGCAAGACCGCTGCCCTGACCCAGCTCGCGGAGTCCCTGGAACTGCCGCTGACCACGGTGATCGCGAGTGTGCACGAGCCGTCGGACTTCTCCGGCCTGCCGATCATCGGCGACGACCCCGCGACCCAGGGGGTGCCGATGGCGCCGCCGGATTGGGCGGTTCGGCTCGTGCGGGCCGGGCGCGGCCTGCTGTTCCTCGACGAACTGTCCACCGCGCCGCCCGCCGTGCAGGCCGCGCTGCTGCGCGTCGTTCTCGAAAGGCGGGTCGGCGCACTGGAACTGCCGCCGGGTGTGCGCATCGTCGCGGCCGCCAACCCACGCTCGTCGGCCGCCGACGGCTGGGAGCTGAGCCCGCCTCTGGCGAACCGATTCGTGCACCTGCAGTGGACTCACGAACACGACGTCGTCGTCCGCGGCCTCGGCGGAACCTGGCCACACGCGACCCTGCCTCGGCTCGCGGCCGAAAGCCTGCCGGAGGCGGTCGCATTCGCCCGTCGCGCGGTATGCACCTTGCTCGCGGCTCGGCCCAAGCTCGTGCACCAGATGCCTACCACCGAAACCCGGCGGGGCGGTGCCTGGGCGTCACCGCGGAGTTGGGAGATGACCGTGCGGCTGATCGCCTTCGCCACCGCGGCCGACGCGAGTCGTGATGTGCTGTCGCAGTTGATCCGCGGCACAGTCGGTGACGGGCCCGGTTTCGAACTGCTCACCAGCATCGATCGGATGGATCTGCCCGACCCGGAAGCACTGCTGGCCGATCCGGTCGCCGCTGAACTGCCGACCCGGGGCGACTTGCGTCAGGCCGTTCTCGACGGTGTGGTGGCCGCGGTGCGCAAACGGCCGGAGCGGGCTCGGTGGGACGCGGCTTGGTCGCTGCTGGTGAAAGCCGTGGAAACCGGAGCACCCGACCTGGTGGTTGTTCCCGCGACGACGCTGGCCACGCTGCGCCGCGAGAACTGGGAGGTGCCCGCGGCGATCGAACAGCTGGCCGGGGTGGTGGCGGTGTCGCAGAGTGCCGATCGCGCCGCGGCCCGCGTTGCCGTGCAGGCGGGCCGATGACAGCGGACGCCACCGGACTGGATTTCGGCAAGCTGTATGCCGCACGGCTGCAGGCGGTTTCGGCCCGCCCTTATCTGGCGACCGCTCTGTACGCGCTGCACATCGTCGAGTCGCCGAGGTCACCGACGATGGGCGTGGACAAACACTGGCGGTGCTACGTCTCGCCACGATTCGTCGACTACACACCGGTGGAAGAACTGGCTTCGATCCTGGTGCACGAGGTGTCGCACCTGCTGCGAGACCATCACACGCGCAGCGACCGCTACGCCCACGCCCACGACCTGACCGGTCCGGGGGAGCGGCTGCGCATGAACATCGCCGCGGACGCCGAGATCAACGACGACGCGTTCGGTGACGGGCTGGTCTGGCCCGAGGGCGCTGTGCTGCCCAGCACATTGGGGCTGGACCCGGGGCAACTCATGGAGGACTACCTGGGTCAGTTCCGCCTCGGGCGGCTGACCGAAGACATGGCGTGGCTCGACTGCGGCAGCGGCGCGGACGGATCGGACCGCGAATGGGAGCTGGGACCCGACGGCGCGGACGGTCTCAGCGAACAGCAGCGCGACGGCGTCCGATTCCTGGTGGCACAGGGCATCGTCGGGCGTCCGGGAGACGCGCCCCAGGGGTGGCGGCGCTGGGCGAAGGAGGCGTTGCATCCTTCCCAGCCGTGGCGGGACCTGCTCGGCGCGGCACTGCGCGCGGCCGCCTCGGCTCCCGGCGTCGGCGAGGACTACACCTACCGGCGCCCCGCCCGCCGCTGCACCGCACTGCCCGGCATCGTGTTGCCCAGCCTGCGTCGCACCCCACCCAAGGTCAGCGTGGTCATCGACACCTCGGGTTCGGTCAGCGACGACGAACTGGGCAGCGCCCTGCTCGAAGTCGCCGCCATCATCCGCGCCGTCGGCGGCCGCCGCGACCTGGTCACCGTGTTCTCCTGCGACGCGGCGGCGAGAATCGCCCACCCGCTGTGCCAGGCCGAGGGCATGACGCTGATCGGCGGTGGCGGCACCGACCTGCGCACCGGTTTCACCCAGGCCCTGCGCACCCGCCCGGACGTACTCGTCGCCCTGACCGACGGCCAAACCCCCTGGCCCTCCCACCAACCGGCCTGCCGAACCGTCGTCGGCCTCTTCCGCCGAGAACGCGCGTGGCGCCACGACGACCCGGACTACGTCCCGGACAGCCCACCCGCATGGGCGCGAGTGGTCGACATCGGCTGACGGGAGTCACCCAGCTAGTGGGCGCGCCGCGCCCGTACCAGCGGCGACACGAACATGAACGAGCCGGACAGGAAGAGCCCCGCGAGTGGGATCAGCGGGAGGTAGGAGATCCACACGATCGGCTCCGGTTGTGCCAGCGCGATCACCGTGGCGACGACGGTGACGACGAATACCACCGCGGACCAGCGATGCACCTGACGGACGCGACCGGCACTGTCGCCGAACGCCGACAGCGGGTGCGGTCCGCGCAAGAGCCGTACGAACATCGAGGCACCGGACAGGAACAGCCCGGCGAGCGGAACGAGCGGCAGGTAGACCACCCATTCGGGCCCGCTGAGCGACAATCCGAGCACCGTGATGAGCACGGCCGCGAGGAAGGTGACGGCGAGCACGCGATGAGTTCGCCGAACCCAGGTGATGTTCATCGCAAAACCCTTTCGTCGATCCATGGAAGACAATGCTGACACGGCGCCTACCTGGAAACTTCTCGATTCCTGATCGTTTCTCCCGCTGACCGCCGATAGCCGATCGACCCCATTTCAATCCGGCAATTCGTTGAAAGTATCAATCCCCGCGGGCCGCCGAACCCCTGCGAGACTCGTCGTGTGATCAGCGCGATTGTGCGAATTCGGTCCATCACCTACGAATCAGAGGGCGTGCTGTCCTTTGTGCTCACCGACCCCGGCGGCGCGCCACTGCCGCCGTGGGCACCGGGTGCGCACGTGGACGTCGTCCTGCCCGACGGCGTCGTTCGCCAGTACTCGCTGTGTGGCGATCCCGCGAATCGGGACAGTTATCGCATCGCGGTGCTGCTCGAGGAGCAGGGCCGCGGCGGGTCGGCGTGGATGCACGAGAACGTGCGGCCGGGCACGCTGCTGGAGATCCGGGAGCCACGCAACAATTTCCCGCTCACGCAGGCGGCGAGCTACCTCCTGATCGCCGGCGGTATCGGGATCACCCCGCTGTTGCCGATGATCCGCGAACTGCAGCAGCGCGGCGCCGACTGGCAACTGCACTACGGCGGCCGCACCGGCGCGCGGATGGCGTTCGCCGGCGAGCTGTCCGCCTATGGTGCGCGGGTTCGTCGCTACGCGCAGGACGACGTCGGGCTGATGCCACTGGCCGAGATTCTCGCGCCGGTGACCTCGGGCACGCTCGTGTACTGCTGTGGCCCCGAGCCGCTGCTGGCCGCGGTCGAGCAGCACTGTGTCGCGGATGCCTTGCGGGTCGAGCGTTTTCATCCGAAGGAGATCGCGGCCACCGGACCCGAGCGGACGAGCACCGTCGTGCTCAACCGTTCCGGCCGGACCATCGAGGTTCCGGCCGGGTCGTCGGTCCTGGACGCACTCGAACGGGCGGGCGCCGACGTGCTGTGGTCGTGCCGTGAGGGAACGTGCGCGACCTGCGAGACCACCGTGCTCGAAGGCGAAGTCGAGCACCGCGATTCGGTGCTCACCCCGGCTGAACAAGAGTCGGGCAAAACCATGATGATCTGCGTTTCCCGAGCGCGCACGGACCGTCTCGTGCTCGATGCCTGAAAGGTCGAAAACTGTGCACGATGTCATTGTTGTCGGCGCGCGCTGCGCCGGCGCCACAGTCGCGATGCTGCTCGCGCGGCGTGGCTACCGGGTGCTCTGCGTCGACCAGGCGCTGTTTCCCAAAGACGCCGTGTCGACCCACATGCTGCGGCAGAGTGGTCTGGCGCGGCTGCGGGACTGGGGCCTGCTCGATCGGCTGAAAGCCACCGGCTGCACGCCCATCCACTCGATCACCATGTCCTACGCCGACGCCCACTTCTCCGGCTTCTCCGACCCGATCGACGGTATCGCCGAGACCTACGCGCCGCGGCGCATCGTGCTCGACAAGCTGTTGCAGGATGCCGCCCGCGAGGCCGGGGTCGATCTGCGCGAAGGCGTCACCGTGACAGATCTGGTGCGCGACGGTGAGTTCGTCACCGGCATCGTCGGCCGCGACCGCGACGGCGAACCGGTGACCGAACACGCTCGCCTCGTGATCGGCGCCGACGGATACGCGTCCACCGTCGCCCAGCTCACCGGGGCTCAGAAATACGACGTGATCCCGGGGGAGACCTTCACCGCCTACTCGTACTGGTCCGGCCTGACCATGCAGAGCCAGTTGCGGATCGGCGACAAGCAGGCGGTCGGTGGCTGGCCGACCCACGACGGCAAGACGCTGATCTGGTGTGTGCAATACGTCGACCGGTTCGCGCCGTTCCGCGCCGATGTCGAGCGCAACTTCTCGTTGGCGTTCAAGGAAACCGCGCCCGACCTCGCCGAACTGCTCGACACCGGCGAACGCGACGAACGGTTCTATATCGCCCGCTATCCGGAGAACTTCTACCGCGAATCGCACGGCCCCGGCTGGGCGCTGGTCGGCGACGCCGGATATCACAAGGACCCGTTCACCGGCCTCGGGATCAGCGACGCGTTCACCTACGCCGACCTGCTCGCCGAGCGGGCGCACGAGGGGCTGTCGGCGGCGCGGCCACTCGACGAAGCGCTCGCCGACTATCAGGCGCAGCGGGATCGGTCGAGCAAGCCGATGTACCGGTTCACCTGCGAGTCCTCGCGACTGGTACTGCCGGACAAGCACGTCGAGGTGATGCGCGCGTTGCCGAGCAGCGCGAAGCACACGCAGCAGTGGTTCCGGATGATGGCGGGCGGGCTCAGCGGCCGGGACTTCTTCGCCGAGGACAACCTCGCCGCGCTGCTGAACCCGCAGGGTGCGCGATGACCGTGCAACCGTTCGGCACCGCCGGGATCTTTCGCGACGAGCACGGTATCGCGCACTACGCCGACCTGCCCGATTCCCTGGTGGACATGCTGCGCCACACCGTGCAGACGTGGCCCGAGCAGGAAGCCGTCGTCGAGATCGGTGGCGAGCGACTTTCGTACCGGCAACTGTGGGACCGGGCCGCCGCGGTCTCGGGTGGGTTGCGGGACAAGGGAATTCAACCGGGCGACCGTGTTGCCATCCTGTTGAACGCCGGAACGGAGTGGGTGGTCGGCTTTCTCGGAATCGTGCTCGCGGGTGCGGTTGCCGTGCCGGTCAACACCCGGTTCGCCGACCCCGAAATCGACTATGTCCTCACCGATTCCGACGCCGCGTTCAGCCTGCGGCCGAATGAGGCACTGCCCCAGGGCGATCCCTACGTCCACGAGGGTGCGGGTCCCACGGATCTGGCCGCGATCTTCTACACCAGTGGGACGACCGGACGACCCAAGGGAGCGATGACCACGCATCGCAACCTGCTGTCCACCGTGGAGAACGTGCGCCGGCTCGCCCACATCGCCGCCGACGAAGGCCCGACTCTGCGCAACCTGGTCTCGGTGCCGCTGTTCCACGTCACCGCCTGCAACAGTCAGCTGATTCCTCAGCTGGCCATCGGCGGCAGCACGATCATTCTGCCGCAGTTCAAGATTCAGGATTTCCTCCGCGCGATCGTCGATGAGCGGGTCACCTCGCTCACCAACACTCCCGCCATCTACTACCTTGCGTTTCGGCAGCCGAACTTCGCCGACTTCGATCTGAGCGCGGTGAACCGGGTCGCCTACGGCGGCGCGCCGGTCGCGCCCGCGCTGGTCGCCGAGATCGCCCGGCACTTCCCGAACGCGCGGCTGGCCAACGGGTTCGGTCTGACCGAGACCTCGTCCATCGCGACCTACCTGCCCCACGAGTGGGCCACCGAACACGCGGAATCGGTGGGGTTCGCCGCGCCGATCATCGACCTGGCCATCGACGCGCCCGATCCGGTCAGCGGAGTCGGCGAACTGCTCATCCGCGGCGCCACTGTCGTCGCCGGATACTGGAACAACCCCGCCGCCACCGCCGCGACCTTCGTCGACGGCTGGCTGCGCACTGGTGACCTCGCCCGCATCGACGAGCAAGGGCTGGTGTCGATCGCCGATCGGGCCAAGGACATGATCAACCGTGGCGGCGAGAACGTGTACTGCGTCGAGGTGGAGAACGCCCTGGCCGGCGCCCCGGGCATCGGCGAATCCGCGGTGGTCGGGGTGCCCGACGACATGATGGGCGAGAAGGTCGGCGCGGTGGTGGTGCCGGTCGAGGGCGTCGAGTTCGACGAAGCCGCCGTGCTCGACCACCTGCGCGAGCGGCTCGCCGATTTCAAAGTGCCCCAGTACTTCTCGGTGCGCACGGCGCCGTTGCCGCGCAACCCCGGCGGGAAGGTCGTCAAGACCGCGTTGCGGTCCGAACCGTTCAAGCCCGCCGGACGAGGGTGATGCTGGTCCGCCGCTGCTCGGCGAAGGCGTGGATGTCGTCGTCGGGCGCCAGATCCTCGGCGCGGTAACCGATCGTGCTGAGGATGGCGCCCTGGGCGATGTCGAAGACATCGGTGTAATACAGCGCGCGGCTGACCGTGGTGTAGGCCGGATCCGCGCCCCGGTCGGTGCCGGACAGGTTGACGTTCGCGGTGAACCAGCCCGCCCGCGCTGTGAGCAGCGTGGTGAGTACCCCGGCTGTCGCCTCGGGGACCCAGCTCCAATCCCAATCGTGGGGCGTGTTCCACGGTCCACCGAACTCGCGGGAGAGCGCGATGCCGGGCACACCGCGCGCTCCCGCCTCCTGGACGGCACCGTAGGTGCCGCTGACATTGAGTGTGGCGCCGATGTTCTCGCCCGCGTTCACACCGCTCAGGCACAGATCCACCGGCGCCAGGACCCCAGAGGTCAGCGCGAACACCACGCAGGCCGCCGGGGTCGACCCCACCTGAATCGTGGGAATTCCGGCGGTCGGCGCGGCCCACTCCCACTCCACCGCGACGCCACTGCGCCGGGACTGGCTCGCGCCCGACATCGGACCGCTCGGTGCTACCACCGTCGCGTCGATGCCGAGCGCCCGCACGGCTTCCGCTAACGCCAGGAGCCCCGGCGCGCGGTATCCGTCATCGTTGGTGATCAGCAGGTGCATCGAAAGCCGTTACCCGGGAGCCGGTGTCGGGGTCGAACAGGTGCAGCCGGTGCGCAGGGACGAACACCTGGATCCGCGCGCCGACGGCCGGAGCCGGATCGTTGGCGGGCAGCGTCACGGCCCAGCGACCCGATTCGCCGGTGCACTGCGCGATCTTGGAGTCGCCGGTGAACTCGACCAGCTCCACCACACCGTGCACGAGCAAGCCCGGGCCGTCGTGGTCACGGAGCGTGCCGTCACCGGGCCGCCAGCCCAGTGTCAGTTCGGCGGGAACGCCGGGGACAGCCTGGGGGAGCAGTACTTCCAGTCCGCGCCCGGTCATCTCGTCCCCGGCGTCGTTCATCGTCACCGTCGCCAGGTTCATCGGCGGGCTACCCAGGAACGTCGCGACGAACAGATCGACCGGTCGCCGGTACACCTGCGCCGGACTACCGACCTGCAACACCCGCGAGTTGTTCATCACCACCAGGTGGGTGGCCATCGACAAGGCCTCGAGCTGGTCATGGGTGACGAGCACGACGGTATTGCCGAGCTCGCGATGCAGTCGTACCAGCTCGACCCGGGCCTGCTGGCGCAGCTGCGCGTCGAGTGCGGACAGCGGCTCGTCGAGCAGCAGCACCTTCGGCTGCCGAACGATCGCCCTGGCCAGCCCGACGCGCTGACGCTGACCGCCCGAGAGCTGAGCGGGCTTGCGGTGGCGCAGTTCGCTCAGGCCGAGGCTGTCGCACGCGCCGGCCACCCGTCGTTCGATCTCGGTGCGGTCCAGCCCGGACTTGCGGTTGTGCTTGCCCTCGAGCCGCAGGCCGAAGGAGATATTGCGCTCGACGGTCATATGCGGGTACAGCGCGAAATCCTGGAACACCATCGAGACTCCGCGTCGTCCCGGCGCCACCTCGGTGACGTCGGCGCCGTCGATGAGCACCCGCCCCGCGGTGGGGGTGATCAGGCCGGACACCACGCCGAGCGCGGTCGATTTGCCGCAGCCGGACGGGCCGACCAGCACGGTCAGCGATTGTCCGGGCACATGCAGCAGGTCGACGTCGAGAGCCGGGCGGTCCTCGTCGTATTGCTTGGTGATGCCGTCGAGCACCACGCCGGCCGAGAGATCGAGCTCGGTGGTCAGCACCGGGGGCTCGCTCACACTGAGACTGGTCATGTCGATTACCGAACCCCTGAATGAAGGAAGGCGTCCGCGATCCGTCGCGACGCCAGGACATAGATCACGACGACCGGCAGCGAGGCCAGCATCGCCGCGGCGAGCATCGGTCCGTAGTCCGCGCTCTCCGGGCCGAGGAACAGCGCCAGACCCGGCTGGATGGTGGTGTCCTCGGGATCGGGCATCACCAGCAGCGGCCACAGGAACTCGTTCCACGTACTGATGAACAGCAGGATCGCCACCGCGCCCAGTGCCGGGCGCATCACGCCGAGGACCACGTGCCGCAGGACCTCCCACGAGGTAGCGCCCTCCAGTACGGCGGCGCCGATCAGCGATTGCGGCACCGACCGGATGTGGTCGCGCAGCAACAGCACCGCGAGCGCGCTGACGCCGAGCTGCGGGATGATCACCCCGATCGTGTGCCCCTGCCAGCCCAGTTTCGCGGTCATCAGGAACTGCGGGATGATCAGCGCCTGCGGCGGGATCAGCAGCGAAATGCCCACGGCCGCGAGGACGAAACCACGGCCGCGCGCCTTGTCGAAGCGCACCAGCGCGTAGGCGGCGGGCAGGGCGACGAGCATGGTCGCGATGGTGACGCCCGCGGCCATCACGAAGGTGTTCCACAGCAGCGTGCCGATCGGGAACTTGCCCACTGCCTTGTCGTAGTTCTCCAAGCTCGCCGGAAGCGGGATCGGATTCAGATCGAAGATGGTCGACACCGGTTTGAACGAGGTGGCCAAGGCCATCGCCACCGGGAACAGCATCAGCACAATGGCTGTGATCAGTAGCAGGTGTCTGCCGATCGCGTCACCGCGTCGCACGGAATCTCCTCGAGAGCAGGGTGTGAACGGTCAGCAGCAGCCCGAACGCGAGCGCGATGACGATGGCCGCCGCCGATGCGGTGCCCGCGTCGAAAAAGGTGAAACCGTAGGTGTAGAGCCGGTAGTAGACGTTGTCGGTGGCATTGCTGGGTCCACCTCGGGTGAGCACCCCGATATTGGTGAACAGCCACGGCCACACCACCACCATCGACAGCAGTCCGAGCAGAATGATCGGGCGTCGCAGCTGGGGCAGGATGATCGCGCGGGTGATCTCGCCCTCGGTGGCGTCGTCCAAGCGCGCCGCGTCGACGGTGCGGCGGTCCAGGTTCGCCAGCGCCGCGCCGAAGAGCAAGGTGTTGAGCGCCACCACTTTCGGGGCCGTCACCACCACGACGGTCGGCAGCGCGGTCGCGGGGTCACCGAGCCAATTGATCGGTTCCACCCCGGCGAACCCCAGTACCTGATTGAGGGTTCCGTACAGCGGGTCCAGGATGAACTGCCACGACAACGCGTTGGCCACCGGCGCGAGCACGACCGGCAGGAACAGCAGCATCCGGTAGAACTCGCTCATCCGGCCAGGGCGCTTCCACAGCGCGATGGCCAGCGCGCACGGCACCACCGTCGCGAACGGCAGCACGAACAGCGCGTACTTCAGGGTGTTCCAGGCTGCGTTGCCGAATTCCGGTTCGGTGAGCAGGGTTTCGTAGTTCTTCAGGCCGTTGAACGCGATGTCGGGTGACACCAGGTTCCAGTCGAGGAAGCTGAGTACCGCGGTGAACACGAGCGGCCCGTAGACCCACACGGTGATCGAGAGCATGGTCGGCGAGAAGTACAGCCAGGCGAGCCCGGTCGCGGCGGGGCGTTCGGCCACGCGCGCCTTCGGCGTGACCTCGGGGTCCTTGGTGAGCGTCATGACCGGGCTCGCGCATCGAGCAGCCGCCGGGTGGTGTGCAGGGCTTCCGCGTGGTGGCGGGCGTGGCGCATCTCGATGATGATCGCCGGGTCGTGCGGGAAGGGCGTCGCCAGCACCTCGTCCAGCGGGATCGTGCCCCAGCCGGGCGGCAGGTGCAGATCGCCCTCACCGAGGAGTTCGAGTTCGTACGGGTTCGCGTCGGGCTGGCGCGGCATCCGGCCGAAATTGTCGTGCAGGTGAATGTGGCCGACAACCGGGGCGACTTCGCGGATCGCGGCCAGGTAGTCGTAGTTCAGGTAGCCGGCCGACAGGTACGCGTGGCCGACATCGAGGCACATCGTCACCGCGGGGTGATCGATCTGGCGCACCTGCTCGGCGACCAGATCCAGCCGCATCCCGTAGGAACGGCGGGTGAGTACCGCGGGACCGGGCGCCCGGTTCTCGATCGCGATCGTGACCCCGCGCGCGCCGGATTCGTCGGCGAGCTCACGCAACATCGTGCGCTCGGTCGCCATGCCCTCGGTCAGTGCCGCACCGTCGCTGTAGAGGCTCGGCAGCACTCCGGCGTGGTAGACCAGCACCTCGGCGCCGATCGCGGCGGCGATCTCCAGATCCGCCAGCAGACCGAGTTGCTGCGAGGACGCGGACCCGGTGTCGAGCAGATTGCCGGTGCGTCCGGAGGAATGCCACGAACTGTGCAGGGTGAGCCGGACTCGGCAATCGGCCAGCGCGTCGCGTAGCGCCGCCAGCCGGGAGCGCTGCACCTGTCCGCCGATCACCACCCCGAGGCCGCAGCCACCGAGTTCGGCATAGCCGAACCCGGCGGTCGCGGCCTCATCGAGGAATTCGCGCATCTCCTCGAAATCGGAGCGTAGGAGCTGCTTTCCCGACCACGGATTGACCGTCAGGCCGATCTTGTTCGGGATCGCGCCGCCGTCGGTCGAACCGTTCGGCGGCGTGTGTGCGAATACCTGGTGTGACAACGGTGTCTCTCTTCGAGGGGGTGGTGGTCAGCGGAGGGTGCGTGAACTCAGTTGAGTCCGCGGATCTTCGCGGCGGCGGCGCGCAGGGTCGCCGCCGGGTCGGCGCCGCGAAGGACGATCGGTTCGACGGCCTCGTCCTGGAGGATGACGACGCCCTGGTTGGACTGCTTGCCCGGGAAGGCGGTGTAGGGAGCCAGATCGGCCATCTGCTTGACAGCCGAGCCGAGCCGCGGATCGGCCGAGGACTCCGCCGCGGTCCGCAGCGGCAGGTAGCCCATCTGCGAGGCGATGAGCTTGAAGCTCTCGTCGTTGGTCATGAACTGCACGAACTTCCACGCCGCCTTCGCCTTGGCGGCGTCCTTGGCCACGACCGTCAGGCCCGACCCGGAGAAGGTGGGGCGGGCAGGCAGGTTGTCGAAGGCGGGCAGCGGCGCCACCTGCAGGGCGAACTTGCCCTTGGCCGCCGCGTCGAGGGTCAGCAGACCGCCGCCGGTGGTGACCAGCATGCCGAGCTTGCCCGAGTTGAAAGCGCTTTGCGCGGAAGCGAAGTCGACCGCGGGCTGCACACCGGACTTGGTCAGATCCTGGATCGTCGACAGCGCGGTGATCACCGGGGCCGAGTCGACGGTGACTTCACCGCTGCTCGACACCAGTGCGCCACCGGCACTGTTGACCAGGGACTGGGTCAGGTAGTCGGACTTGCCCGGGTCGGCCGCCGAGACGTACACGCCCTGCGCCTCGGTCTTGTCCTTGATCGCCTGCGCGGCCTGCTTGAGCTGGGCCATCGTCTTGGGCGGCTGGGCGGGATCGAGCCCGGCCGCGGTGAACAGGTCGGCGTTGTAGAAGACCACCGGGGTGGCCATCATGAACGGCATCGCGACCGGCTTCTTGGCGCCGGCCACCGGGGTCGCCTTCAGCACCGACGGCACGAAGCCCGCCATGTGCTTGTTCCACTCATCGGTGCCGGCGACCTCTTCGAGCGAGCGCAGCGGCAAGGTCTGCGAGGCCTGCGCGACCTTGCTCCACCCGATCTGCGCGACATCGGGCGGGTTGCCCGCCACCACTTCGCTCTGGAGTTTGGTGAGCGCGTCGGCCGTCGGGACCGACTGCGGCTTGACGGTGATCTTCGGGTTGGCGGTCTGGAAGTCGTTGATCAACTTCTCGATGCCCTTGCCCAGCGGGTTGGTCTGTCCGTAGGTGTAGGACAGGAAGGTGATGGTCACCGGGTCGTCGGCCGCGACCGGGGCCGAGCTGTTCTGGCCGCAGGCCGCGAGCAGCGTGGTGACCGCGACGAGCACGATCCCCCATCCGGCCTTACGGCCGTGGTGGTGCGAGTTCATAACAGGCTTTCTGTGGAGGGGGTGGTCGAATCGGAGATCAACGGAGACGAACTCCGCCGTGCGTGACGGTCAAAGCGTCGATGCCACGCAGGTTCACATTGGGCCGGTAGCGCAGCGAGCCCGGGACGAGCACCGGGTCGATCACCCGCCCGGCGAAGGCGGACAGCGCCGCGGCGCCCTCGGCCCGGCCCAGCGCCGCGGCGAGGCAGAAGTGCGCCCCGGCCGAGAAGGCGAGGTGGTCGGCCGCGCCGCGGGCGACCAGGAAGCGGTCGGCGTCGGGGTAGTGCTCGGGATCACGGTTGGCCGAGGCGAGCAGCACCAGCATCGCGGTGCCGGGGCTGATCGCGGTGCCGCTCACCTCCATGTCACGGGTGGCGATGCGCATCACGAACTGGATCGGCGCGTCGTAGCGCAACGCCTCGTCGGCGGCGCTGATCCCCAATTCGGGGTCGGCGGCGAGGATCTCGCGCTGGTCCGGATTCTGGAGCAGGGCGAGTACGCCGTTGGCGATGAGGTTGGCGGTGGTCTCGTGGCCGGCGACCATCAGCAGCACACAGGTGGCGAGCAGTTCGCCCTCGCTGAGCACCTCGCCTTCCTCCTCGACCTCGATGAGCCGCGAGAGCAGGTCGTCGCCGAGGTTGCCGCGCCTGCGGGAGATCAGGTTGACCAGGTAGTTCATCAGCTCGTTGCGCGCGCCCTCGGCGTCGTCGAGATCGTCGTTGTGGACGACGAGGTTGAAGTCGAGGACGCGGCCCAGCCTGCGGGCGGCGGGTTCGAAGTCGCCGAACTCCTCGACGGGGATGCCGAGCAGAGCGCACATGATCCGCACCGGCAGGGGCAGCGCGAATTCGGAGATCACGTCGAATTCGCTCTTGCTCGCGATATTTTCGATGAGTTCGTCCACGATCGAGTGGATCTGCGGCTGCGAGGCCCGAATAACCCTGGGTGTGAAGGCCTTCGACACGAGCCGGCGAATGCGGGTGTGCGCGGGCGGATCGAGGAACAGCAGGGACTCCGAGCGCTCCGGGTGATCCTTGCCGAGCCGGGAAAGCTTGGGGTCGTTGCGCACCGACGGGTCGCGCAGCACCTGCTGGCAATCGGCGTAGTTGGCGATGATCACGAGGTCGCCGCCTTTGGTGACCAACGGGGACTTCGTGCGCAGTGCGCGGTGGACGGGATACGGATCGGGTCGGGTATCGGGAGCGAACAGTTCGGCCAGTGTCGACTCGGCGTCGTGCTGGCTGGCAACCGTGGTCGTCATATTCTGGGCTCCTTCGAAAATCGGCGTCGAAATTACTTCGCCTGCACCGGATAAAAGTCTTCCACTCCGGTGTCGCGGGCGACAACGCGGAACGCATTATTGATCAATTGCGGTACGAAATGGATCGCCCTGTCAAGACGGGGATCATCGGGTTTTTCCGAGTCAGCGATTCGAGTGCCGAATCGACCGTGTTCACGGTGCCGCTCGCGGCACCGTGCACCGCGAGGCGGGGTGGACACGCCGCAGGGTTGGCAGGAATTCGGTCGCTGCTCATCTGGGCTTCACGGGCCCGTTCCCCGATGACGTGCGGTGCCGCTATACAAGGTGCATATCTCGGACGAGTCACGTACCTGATCACGCGAGGCGCGCACTATGGAGACACGGCATATCGAGGCATTTCTTGCCATCGCTGACGAACTGCACTTCGGAAGGGCGGCCGCCAGGCTCCATCTCACGCAACCGTCACTCAGCCAGCAACTCAAGCGCCTGGAACGCCATCTCGGCGTCGAACTGGTGTCGCGGACGTCGCGGGTGGTGCAGCTGACCCCCGCGGGCGAGGCGTTCCGCGCCGACGCGCGACGGATTCTCGGGGAGGTGCACTCGGCGACCAACACCGTCCGCGACATCGCGGCCGGGCGGATGGGCAAGATCAACATCGGGTTCAACGGCCGGGCCGGGCAGCTCATCATGCCCAGGTCACTGGCCCAATTGCACGCGCACTATCCCAATATCACCACCAAACTCAGCTCGGGTCGCTCCGGGCCGCAGCTCACCGCTCTCACGCGCGGGGAGCTCGATGTCGGGCTGCTCTACGGCGGTGCGTCCAACGGCGGGTCGGTGCTGTCGCGGTGTCTGCTGCAGATGCGCATCGGCGCGCTGGTGGGGCAGGGGCACCGGTGGGCCGACCGGTCCTCGATCTCGATCCGCGAACTGGCCGAAACGCCGTGCGTGCTGTTCAACCGCGAGGTGAGCCCGGCGATGTACGACGCCATCATGACCGCGGGCGAGCGGGCGGGCGCGTTCCCGAAGGTCGCCGAGTACATGAACGACTCGGTGGCCACCGAGATCACCGTGGCCGCCCGCCGGTATGTGGGGTTCGCGTCGTTCATCAGCATGGACGAGCCGCGGCCGATGGGTTTGAAGGTGGTTCCCCTCGTCGATCCGGAACCGGTGGTGGAATTACAGGTCGCCTGGCGCGTCGACAGTCCCAACGAAGTGGTGCAGGTATTCCTGGACAGCCTCGATTCGACGAAGAATTTCCTGCAATCCACTATCCGCGGCAAGGTCTACGGAGAACCGCTGGCGAGTTGATTACCATTCGGTCGATTGAGATCGGCAATGGAAATCCGAATCGGCGGGTGCGGATGGTGCAATTATTTCATGGCACCTGAACTGAAAACCTCAGCCACCCTCGGTTCGGTATTCGAGGCGATCGATCCGGATAACCCCGACTTCTTGCATCTGCAGCGAATTGTGAGCAAGTTGGTCCCCTTCGGCACCCACGCGGGGACCGAGATCACCGAAATCGGTCCGCACCGCGCGATCGTGGAAATTCCCGACGAGCCCTACGTCCTGAACCATCTGCGTACCGTGCACGCCGGTGCGCAATTCCTGGCCGCCGATATCGCCGGCGCGTGCGCCTTCGTGGGCGCGCTGGCGTCGCGGTTGTCGGCCATCGACACCCTGGTGCTGCGCGACGCGCGGCTGTCGTTCCGCAAGCCCGCCCTCGGCCGGATCCGGGCGATCGGGGTCATCGACCCGAGCGACGTCGCGACGGTACTGGCGGCCAAGGGCGGCCAGCGGCTGGATGTGGACGCGCGGGCGCTGATGTACGACACCGCGGGTGTGCTGGTCGGCAAGGTGGCGCTCGACTACGTCTGCACGCTGGCCGCGGAGGCGTGATGAGCGAGCAACGCGCCCAGATCGTCGGGCTGGAATCGACCACCGTCGCCACCCCCGACGGCGCCACCCTGGCGGTACGCCTGCTGCCGCAGGCGGATCCGGCCGCACCGGTGGTGCTGATCCTGCCCGCCATGGCCATCAAGGCCAAGTACTACCTGCCGCTGGTCACGGCCTTGCACGCGGCCGGACTGACGGCCGCTGTCCTCGATCTGCGCGCGCAGGGCGACAGCCTGCCCGCACTGGGGGAAGGTCCCGGGTTCGGCTATCGCGAGCTGATCGAGGTCGACCTGCCCGCCGTGGCGGACGCGCTGCGCGAGCGGTTCCCCGAGGCGCCGCTGCACCTGTTCGGGCACAGCCTGGGCGGACAGCTCGCGTTGCTGTTCGCGGCGGCCGAACCGGATCGGGTCGCGAGCATCACGACGATCGGTACCGGCTCGGTGTACTGGTGGTCGTTCGAACTGCGCAGGCGCCTCGAGGTGCTGGCGCGCGGCTGGTCGGTCGGTGCGGTCACCCGGCTGCGCGGCCGGTGGACCGGCGGTGGCGGCATCGGGCCGATGACCGCGGGCGTGATGATCGACTGGGCCCGGCACCTGCGGACCGGCAACTACCGGCCCAGCGGCAGTGCCCGCGACTACGACCGGTTGCTGCGCGAATTCACGCTGCCGGTGCTGCTCATCTCGCTCGACGGCGACCCGCTGGGCCCCGAGTCCACGGTGCGGTTCCTGAGCAAGCGGATGGGCGCGGCGGATCAGCATCGCTGGCACATCGACCGGGCCTCGGGCTTCACCCACATCGGCCATGCGTCGTGGGTGAAGGACAGCGAACTGGTCGCGCCCGCGGTCGCGGCTTGGGTTGCCGAAGGCCGACCGCCCCAGTAGCGATGGCCGATCCACTCGGCATCGAAGACCGATCTCGGTCGGTAGCGCAGGCCGATCGCTCAGCGATGGTCGGCCGACTCGGTAGCGATGGCTGCCCGCCTCGCCGCAGGACGGCCGACCACCTCGGGCGCCGATGTGCGTCGTTCGCGGCGCCGACCGTTCGTGGCATTTCTCGATAGCGACCTCTGCCCTCGGGCTCTCAGAAGGATTGGCACAGTGACGACTTCCCTTGCACCCTCGGCGCTCGCCAGGGACGACAACTCCATCTACCGTGCGCTGTCGGAATTGGACAAGCCGGTGTTCGTGGTCCGTGACGAACGCGGTGTCGCGGTGACCACCGACGCCGGCACCGCGCGCGGTGCGCAAGTGCTGGCAGCGGCTCCGGCGCTGCGGCCGGAAACGCTGGGCAACACCGAGTTCCGGCAGACCCACGGCGTGCACTTCGCCTACCACGCCGGTGCGATGGCCAACGGGATCGCCTCGGCGCCGATGGTGGTCGCGATGGCGCGCGCCGGCTTGCTCGCCTCGTTCGGCGCCGCCGGTGTGCTGCCCGCCCGGATCGACGAGGCCCTGGCCACGATCGGGCGTGAGGCGCCGGGTAAACCCTTCGCCTGCAACCTGATCCACAGTCCCAGCGAGAACGCGCTGGAGCGGGCGATCGTCGACGCGTGTTTGCGTCACGAGGTGCGCTGCGTGGAGGCGTCGGCCTTCCTCGACCTGACCCCGCAGGTGGTGCGTTACCGGCTGGCCGGCCTGCACCGTGACCCGAACGGCCAGGTGATCGCCCGGAACCGGGTGATCGCCAAGGTGTCTCGCGCCGAGGTGGCCGAACTGTTCCTGCGCCCGGCGCCGGAGCATCTGGTGCGCGGATTGCTGGACGCGGGGGAGATCACCGCCGAGCAGGCGCAGCTGGCGGCATCGGTTCCGATGGCCGACGACATCACCGGCGAGGCGGACTCCGGTGGCCACACCGACCGCCGTCCGCTGGTGGTGCTGCTGCCGTCGCTGCTGGCGGTGCGCGAACGGATCCAGCGCGAATACGGTTTCGCCCAGCGGGTCCGGGTCGGCGCGGCCGGTGGCATCGGCACTCCGGCGGCCGCCGCGGCCGCCTTCGCGATGGGTGCCTCCTACGTGGTCACGGGGTCGGTCAATCAGGCCACTGTCGAAGCGGCGCAGTCCGAGACGGCGAAGCGACTGCTGGCCGCGGCGGGCGTCGCCGACACCACCATGGCGCCCTCGTCGGACATGTTCGAACTCGGCGTCGACGTGCAGGTGCTGCAACGCGGCACGATGTTCGCGAGCCGCGCACGGCGGTTGTACGACACCTATCGGCGCTACGACGGCATCGAGGCGATCCCCGCCGCCGAACGCGCCGAGATCGAGCAGCGGATCCTGGCCCGCTCCTTCGACGAGGTGTGGAACGACTGCCTGGGCTACTTCCGTGAGCGCGACCCCGAGCAGATCGCGCGCGCCGAGGGGAACCCGAAACGCCGGATGGCGCTGATCTTCCGGTGGTATCTGGGCCGGTCGTCGGGCTGGAGCACGGCCGCGACGCCCGAGCGCACCCTCGACTATCAGATCTGGTGCGGGCCCGCGATGGGCGCGTTCAACGACTGGGTCGCCGGCACCTACCTGGCCGCACCGGCGCACCGCCATGTCGCCGAGGTCGGGTTGCAGATCATGCAGGGTGCGGCGTTCGCCACCCGCGTGAGTCAGTTGCGCGCGGCGGGCGTGCGGCTGCCGGGCCGCTGCTCGACCTACGTTCCGGCCCCGCTGACCAGCATCGAGTCACGATGAGTAGCGCCGTGCAGGGAGATAGCGCCGTGCAGGGGGATAGCGCCGTGCAAGATGCCGGCGCCGTGCAGGGACTGCGGGTCGCGCAGGAATACAGTGTCGCGCCACTGGTCACCATGGCCGATGACGACAACTTGGCCAACGTAGTGTTCTCCAAGGCCGCGGCCGACCCGTCGGCCGTGGTGTTCAGCCGGAGAACGGCCGAGGGCTGGCTCGACGTCGGCTACGACGAGTTCGCCCGGCTCGTCCTCGGACTCGCGAAGGGCCTGCTGGCCAACGGGATCGGCGTGGGCGATCGGGTGCTGATCCTCGGCGGGACCGGTTTCGAATGGTCGGCGGCGGACTTCGCCGTGCTGAGCGTGGGCGCGATGGCCGTACCGGTGTATCCGACATCGTCGGCCGAGCAGATCCAGCACATCGTGGCCGATGCCCGTCCCAGCGCGTGTTTCGTGGAGACGGTCGAACAGTGCGAGTTGATCGGTGCGGCGGCGGGAGATCTGCGCGGCCGGGCCTGGCTGCTCGGTTCGTCGTTTCCTGCGCTGGTCGAGCAGGGCGAGGTGATCGCCGACGCCGAGGCCACCGAGCGTCGGCTGGCAGTACGCGCCGATGATGTCGCGACGATCGTTTACACCAGCGGCACCACGGGCGTCCCCAAGGGCTGCCTGCTGACGCACCGCAATATTTTCGCCGCCGCGGCCAACGTGGTCGAACTCCTCGACACCGTATTCCGCCGCACCCCGGCGGATCCCGCGTCGACACTGCTGTTCCTCCCGCTCGCGCACGTGTACGGGCGGGTCGTGCAGTTCGGGTGTGTATTGGCCGGAGTCCGCACGGGCCTGGTCGCCACTCCCGCGCAACTGCCCGCCGAACTGCCGATCTTTCGGCCGACGTTCCTGATCGGTGTCCCCTACGTCCTGGAGAAGATCCGCAAGGCGGCGCGTCAGGCACTCGGCAGTGATCGGTACGACGCCGCGGAGGCGGCTGCGATCGCTGTCGGCCATGCGCGCAGGCGCGGTCAGCAGCCACCGGCGGACGCGGTGATCGACGCCCGGATCGGCGAACAGTGGCGTGGCATGCTCGGCGGGCGGCTCGAGCACATGGTCGCGGGTGGCGCATCGCTGGAACCGTCGACGGCGGACTTCTTCACCGGCATCGGTGTGGAGATCATCGGCGCGTACGGCCTGACCGAGGCGTCGTCGACGGTCAGTATGAGTGCGCCGCACGCCAATCGGGCAGGCGCGGTCGGCCGACCGGTGCCCGGGACGACCGTCGCGATCGCCGACGACGGCGAGATCCTGGTCCGGGGCCCGCAGGTCTTCCCCGGGTACTGGCCCGACGGCGGCCATTCAGCCGAGAACTGGTTGGCCACGGGCGATCTCGGTCGGCTCGACGAGGACGGATTCCTGTTCATCACCGGCCGGCGCAAGGAGATCATCGTCACCAGCGGCGGCAAGAACGTGGCGCCCGCGCCGCTCGAAGACCGGGTTCGCCTGCACGCCTTGGTGAGCAACTGCATGCTCGTCGGTGAAGGCCGACCGTATGTGACCGCCTTGATCACCGTCGATCCGGTGGTGCTGGCTCGCTGGGCCGCGGAGCACGGCGTGGACGTGTCCGGCGGGGTCCCGACCGAGGACGCCCGGTTGCTCGCCGAGATCTCCGCCGGTGTGGAGGCGGCGAACCGGCTCGTCTCCCGTGCGGAGTCGATTCGCCGGTTCGCCGTTCTCGCGGAGGACTTCTCGATGGAGAAGGGTCAGCTGACGGCCTCGTTGCGGCTGCGTCGCGCGGCGATCGAAGCCGACTTCGGCGCCGTCATCACCACGCTGTATCCGGATTAAGCCGCGCCCAGCCAGCAGAAGTACTCGAGATCCACCTTCGCGAGCAAGGCGCCGCTGTCGTCGTTCAGCAGCGCCTTTCCGGTGATATCGAACTGCTCCTCGGTCCTGCGCCCGACCACCTCGGCCAGGATCGGGGAGCTCACCGTGCCACTGGCGCGGATCCGGCCGCGGGCAGGCCGGAAGAAGGTGGCCTTGGTGCTGCGCAGCACGAAGGTCCGCACGTGCAGGATGCGCGGTGCGATGATGCCGGAAAACGCACCGGCACAGGCGACTTCGGCGGCGAGGAACAGCGCGCCCGCGTGCACCGTGCCCAGGTGATTGCTCATCGCCGGTGCCTCGGGGATCTCGGCCACCGCCGAGCCGGGGCCCAGCTCGGTCATGCGCACGCCCACCAGATTCACGAACGGGACGAGCGTGTCGACGGTCTTGCGGATCTGTTCGTAGTCCGGCGTCGCGGCACCGGTCATATTCGTCAGCCGAGCCTGTGCTGCGGCGATTCCGGGGGCCGGTTCATTTCCAGTTGGCATGCCCCAATTAGCCCATATCGAACCGTTTTTCGTGATGAACGGAAGTTGAATTCAACTATTCATCCGAGCTGCCGGATCGCTAATATTCGAAATCATTGTTCTGGAACATCTATTCATGTAATCCGATTGGAAATCGGTACGCGGATCGAGCGGTTCGACTCCGTAAAATCGCATCCGGGGCCATAAGCGTTTCATTTACTGAGGAGTCACCCTGATGTATGACGCGATTGTTGTCGGCGCGCGGTGCGCGGGTTCACCGGTTGCCATGTTGCTGGCGAGGCAGGGGCATCGAGTCCTGGTGGTCGACCGTGCCACGTTCCCGAGCGACACCATCTCGACGCACTACATTCAGCAGCGCGGGCTGGCCCGGCTGGCCCAGTGGGGCCTGCTCGACAAGCTGATCGCCACCGGTGTGCCGGCGATCAAGCGCATGACGGTGTCCTACCTCGACATCGTCATCGCGGGGTTCGCCGATCCCATCCAGGGCATCGACGCCACCTACGCGCCGCGGCGCACCGAACTCGACGCGATCCTGGTCGAGGGTGCCAGGGAGGCCGGCGCCGAGGTGCGTACCGGGTACACCGTCAGCGAACTGATCATCGAAGACGGTGTGGTCGTCGGTATTCGCGGTTCGGTCGCCGGTGGTGAGATCGCCGAGGAGCGGGCCCGCATCGTGATCGGTGCCGACGGCACCAACTCGTTCGTCGCCAACGCTGTCGGCGCCGAGACCTACACGAAGGTCGCGGCCGAGTGCTTCATCTACTACAGCTACTTCAGCGGCCTGTCGGTGTCGGAGTTCCACAGCCGGATCGGCGACAAGCAGCAGATCGGCATCTGGCCGACCCACAACGACCAGACCCTCGTGGCGGTCATGCGCAAGATCGACACCTACGCTGATTTCCGTGCCGACGTCGAGGCCAACTTCGTGAAGGTCGCTCGCGAGATCCTGCCCGAGTTCGCCGAGGAACTGGTCACCAAGGGCAAGCGCGAGGAGCGTTTCACCCCGATGCGGTACCCGGACAACTACCGCCGCCAGTCGCACGGCGAAGGCTGGGCGCTGGTCGGGGACGCGGGGTACCACAAGGACCCGTTCACCGGGCTCGGCATCTCCGACGCGTTCGACTACGCGGCGCTGCTGGCCGAGCGGGTGCACGAGGGTCTGAGCGATCAGCGACCGATGGCCGAGGCGCTCGCCGATTACCAGCGCGAGCGTGACGAGAAATCGCAGTCGAGTTTCGAGTTCACCTGCACGATTTCCACGCTGGAACTGACTCCGCAATTGCTGGCCGTTTTCCGTGCGCTGGAAAAGAACGAAGAATATGCCACGGACTTCTATGCGATGGTCGGCGGCGGAATGACCGGCGAGGAATTCTTCGCGCCGGAACGCATCGCGAAATTGCTCGGTGCCAACGTATGAGCTGATGGTGCTCGGCGACAGTTTCGCGGAGGGGCGCGGCGGTTCGGTCAACGCCGACGGCTCCTTCGCGGGATTTGTCGCGCACGTCGAGCACCTGCTCGGAATTTCCGGCGCGATACTGAACCTCGGCTCCTACGGGGCCACCACCCAGGATGTCGTCGACCGGCAACTGCCGATCGCCCTGGCCGCCGATGCTGCGCTGATCGGCGTGATCGTGGGCGGAAACGACCTGGTCACCGACTACGACCCGGACCGCTTCCGCCGCAACCTGCGTCATATCTATGCCGGGCTGGCGCGCCCGGATCGGCTGGTGTTCACCACGAACTGGCCGAATATCCCGGACCGCCTGCCCGGCCTGCCCGAATCCGTCCGCACGGTGTTGCGGTCGCGATTCGCGCAAGCCAACGACTATCTCGACGACCTCGTCCACGAGTTCGATCTCGTGCGACTCGATTTGGTGAACGCACCCATCACCGCGGACCCGGTCATGTGGTCCCCGGACGGCATGCATCCGAGTCCGGCGGGCCATCAGCTCATCGGTACGGCGATGGCCGACCTCATCGACGAGGTCCGGACTGTGCGAGTTTCGCAACTCTGAGCAGAAGACAAGGGATAGCAACCATGAACGACCACCTTCGGCACTCCGAAGACCCGGCCATGACGCGGCGACTAGCCGACAATCCGATCGCGATCGTCGGACTGAGCGGACTGTTCCCCATGGCCGCCAACTTCCGTGACTTCTGGCAGAACGTCGTCGACGCCGCGGACTGCATGTCCGACGTGCCGGCCACGCACTGGAACCTCGACGACTACTACGACGCCGACCCGACGGCGCCCGACAAGACCTATTGCCGCCGTGGCGGTTTCGTGCCCGAGATGCCGTTCAGCGTCACCGAGTTCGGGCTGCCGCCCAATCAGCTCGAGGTCACCACGGTCGTGCAGCTGCTGAGCCTGCTCGTCGCCCGTGACGTGCTCGCCGACGCGGGCGCCGTCGGGTCGGACTGGTACCGGCCCGAGCGCACCGGTGTGGTTCTCGGCGTCGCCGGACCGACGACACTGTCGCACCCACTGGCCGCCCGTCTGTCGACGCCGGTGCTCAAGGAGGTCATCCGCAGTTGTGGGCTGACCCAGGCCGACGCCGAACAGATCGCGCAGAAGTACGCCGACGCCTTCCCGTCGTGGGAGGAGAACTCGTTCCCCGGTCTGCTGGGCAATGTGATCGCGGGCCGGGTCGCCAACCGCCTCGACCTCGGCGGCATGAACTGCACCGTCGACGCGGCGTGCGCCAGTTCGCTGTCGGCGGTCCACGTCGCGATCAGCGAGCTGGTGTCCGGTCGCGCCGACATGATGATCACCGGTGGCTGTGACACCGAGAACTCGATCTTCGGTTACCTGTGCTTCAGCAAGGTCGGGGCGCTGTCGCGGTCCGGTGTCATCAAGCCGCTCGACGACAGTGCCGACGGCACCCTGGTAGGCGAGGGCATCGGCATGATCGCCCTCAAGCGCCTTGCCGACGCCGAGCGCGACGGTGACCGGGTGTACGCGGTGATCAAGGGCATCGGATCGTCGAGCGACGGGCGGTTCAAGAGCATCTATGCCCCGCGCGCCGAAGGTCAGCAGGCCGCCCTGCACCGCGCCTACGAGGACGCGGACTGCTCGCCCGCCACGATCGGGCTGTTCGAGGCACATGCCACCGGCACCCGCGTCGGCGATCAGACCGAACTCGCCGCCTTGAACGCGGTGCTGCGCGAGGCCACCGACGAGACCGGGTACGCCGCGATCGGCAGCGTGAAATCCCAGATCGGGCACACCAAGGGCGCCGCCGGTGCGGCCAGCCTGATCAAGCTGGCGCTGGCGTTGCACCACAAGGTGCTGCCGCCGACGATCAATGTCACCGCGCCGAACAAGGCGCTCGACGATTCCTCGCCGCTCTACATCAACACCAGGACCCGGCCGTGGATTCGTGATCCGCACCGGCCGCAGCGTCGTGCGGCGGCATCGGCGATGGGCTTCGGCGGCACCAACTTTCACGCGATCCTCGAGGAAGCAGCCGAGGGCCGCGGACGCGCGCTCACGATGCACCGCACCGCGCGAGTCCACCTGTGGCACGCCGCCTCGACAACCGAACTGGCGAGCTTGCTGAGCTCGGACGCCGCCCCGAACGGTGACGCCGGGATTCCGGCCGAGCACGCGCGCGTCGGGTTCGTGGCGCGCGACGACGAGGAAGCATCGGCACTGCGCGCACTGGCGGTGACCGAACTCGCCGGTGACGCCGACGAATGGACGCATCCGCGCGGCATCGTCTTCCGCCGGCGCGCCATGCCCGATCTGAAGATCGGCGCGCTGTTCGCCGGTCAGGGCAGCCAATACGTGGACATGGGCCTGGCCGCGGTGCTGAACAACCCCACCGTCGCCACCGCCTTCGACGAGGCCAACGCCGTGTTCGCCGACGCCGCCCGGCCGCCGGCCTCGGTGGTGTTCCCGGCGCCGGTGTTCGACCCCGAGCTGCGCAACGCCCAGGAGGCGACGTTGCGGCGCACCGAGTTCGCGCAGCCCGCGATCGCCGCGCTGTCGGTGGGCCAGTACCGGTTCCTGTCCGAGCGCGGCCTCACGTGTGAAGGGTTCATGGGCCACAGCTTCGGCGAGCTGACCGCGCTGTGGGCGGCGGGTTCGCTGGACGCCGTCGACTACTTCACTCTTGCCAGGGCACGCGGTGCGGCGATGGCGATCGACACCGACACCGATGCGGGCACCATGGCGGCGGTACAGGCCGACCGTGAACAGGTCAGCGCGATCCTCGCCGATCATCCCGATGTGAGCGTGTGCAACCACAACGCACCCGATCAGGTGGTGGTCGGCGGCGGCACCGCGGCTGTCGCGGAGTTCGTCGCGGCGGGCCGGGCACAGGGACTGACCGTGCGCGAGCTGCCGGTGGCGGGCGCGTTCCACACCCGCTACGTCGCCCACGCGGTCGAGCCGTTCAAGGCCGCGGTGAAGAGCGTCGCCATTCGCGCCCCCAAGACCAAGATCTACGCGAATTCCCGGGACGCCGAATACGGTGCGCGGGTCGCGACCAACCGTCGTGTGCTCACCGAGCAGTTGCTCGAAACCGTCGAGTTCGTGGCGGGTCTGCGGGCCATGCAGGCCGACGGCTGCAACGTGTTCGTCGAGTTCGGCCCGAAGGCCACGCTCACCTCGCTCGTGCGCCGGACGCTCGGCGCCGAGGTGATCGCTCTGTCCACCGATCAGGGCCCGACCGGCGACAGCGATGTGGCGCTCAAGAAGGCGGCGCTGCAACTGGCGGTGCTCGGTGCGCCCATCGTCGACATCCACCGCCACGACGCCGCACCGTTCGCGGTGCCGGCGGCGCCCGGCATGGTGGTGCGGCTCAACGGCCGCGATTTCGTGCCGGAATCCCGGAAAGACCTCTACCGCAAGGGAATCGAGGAGCAGGTCGTGTTGGAAGCCGTCACGCAGGCGCGAGAGGCCGCCGAAGCCGATGCCGCGGCACAGGCGCAGGTGGCCGCGCGAGCGCATACCGCCGAGCGGGAGCGCCTCACCACCGAGGCCTACGCCGCCGGTCGGAACGAGGCCGCGCGGACACCCGCCGTCACTCGGGAACTGGTGAGCGCCGAAGCTCCGGCCGCCGCGCCGGTCCGGGCGGAGTCGACCATCGGGCATCAGCCCGCGACCGGATACGACGTGGCCGCCCAGCAGCACCTCGACATCCACAGCCGGTACGCGCAGGGTCAACTCGAGGTCGCCGAAGGGCTGGTCTCGGTTCTGCGCGACGCCCAGCGCACCGGTGGCGTCGATGATCGCCTGCACGCGACGGTGCACGCGATCAAGGAACAGAGCCTGGCGATCGGCCGGACCCATGTCCAGGTCAACGAGATCCTCGCCTCGCTGTCCGGCCTCGAACTCGGGTCCCCGGCGCCGACCGTCGATACCGCGAGCACGAACGGGACGAACGGCTTCCACGCCGAACTCCCCACCGGCAACGGGAACGGCAGTCACACCCCCGCGGCGACCCTGCTCGACCACCGGACAGTCGCTGAGCCCTCGGCGCCGAACGCTGTGGCGACTCCCGAACCACAGCCGACACGAGCAGCGGATGTTGCCACGGCGCGCCGGACAGCCGACATCGAGCCCGCTCCCCAGGCCGCGATGCCCGCCGCCGTCACGGTGAGCGAGGCCCCCGCGCTCGATGCCGACGCGGTGTGGTCGGTGTTGTCGCAGGTGGTGTCGGACAAGACCGGCTACCCGACCGACATGCTGGCGTTGTCGCTGGATCTGGAAGCGGACCTCGGGGTGGATTCGATCAAGCGGGTTCAGATCATGGGTGCGGTCGGTGAGCGTATCGAGGGTGTGCCTGCCGTGGGCCCGGAGCAGGTCGCGGAATTGCGCACGCTCAGCGATATCGTGAACTTCGTTGCCGCATCGGTGGTTTCGGTTCCGGGTGCCGCTTCGGCGCCGACCGGCCCCGCGCTCGATGCCGACGCAGTGTGGTCGGTGTTGTCGCAGGTCGTTTCGGAGAAGACCGGCTATCCGACGGAGATGCTGGCGTTGTCGCTGGATCTGGAAGCCGATCTCGGGGTGGATTCGATCAAGCGGGTTCAGATCATGGGTGCGGTCGGTGAGCGTATCGAGGGTGTGCCCGCCGTGGGCCCGGAGCAGGTCGCGGAACTGCGGACCCTGAACGACATCGTGGACTTCGTTGCCGCGTCTGTGGTTTCAGGTCCGAGTGCCGCCCCGGCGCCGACCGGTCCGGCGCTCGATGCCGATTCGGTGTGGTCGGTGCTGTCGCAGGTGGTGTCGGAGAAGACCGGTTACCCGACGGAGATGCTGGCGTTGTCGCTGGATCTGGAGGCCGATCTCGGGGTGGATTCGATCAAGCGGGTTCAGATCATGGGTGCGGTCGGTGAGCGTATCGATGGTGTGCCCGCTGTCGGTCCGGAGCAGGTCGCGGAGTTGCGCACGCTCAGCGACATCGTGGACTTCGTTGCCGCGTCAGTGGTTTCGGCACCTGTAGCGCCTGCGACCGAATCGGCGGTCGATGCCGACGCGGTGTGGTCGGTGTTGGTGCAGGTCGTCTCGGAGAAGACCGGCTATCCGACGGAGATGCTGGCGTTGTCGCTGGATCTGGAAGCCGATCTCGGGGTGGATTCGATCAAGCGGGTTCAGATCATGGGTGCCGTCGGTGAGCGTATCGACGGTGTGCCCGCTGTCGGCCCGGAGCAGGTCGCGGAATTGCGGACCCTGAACGACATCGTCGATTTCGTCGCCGGCTCCGCCGCCCCCGCCGCAACCCCGGCTGTCCGCACGGTCGGTGGCGGGTCGGAAGCCGCCGGTGCACACGGGTTTCAGCCGGGATCCAGCCAGGACGGGATCGAAGACGATCCGGTGCTGCTGCGGATCGTGCCGGTCGCACTTCCCGACATCGACCGCCTTTCCCAGCCCTACGCCGCGGAGCGGACGGCCCTGATCCTCGACCACGGTGACACCACCGCGGCGACTCTCGCGACCGGCCTCGAACAGCAGGGCTGGACCGTGCACACGGCCGCCGTCGCGGCCCGCGACGATGCCGGCGTAGCCGCATGGGACGGCGCCACCGTGCGGGGGGCGATCGAGTCCGCGCTGAAAGATGTCGCGCGGCTGGATCTGTGCCTGACCGTCCTGCCCGCGGACAGCCAGTGGCTGGTGGGCGGTCATCGGCTCGCCGATACCATCCACACCGCCACGCTGGTGCACGACCGCCTGGTCGCGACCGCCGAAGCCGGTACACGGGCGGCGTTCGTGACGCTCACCCGCATCGACGGCGTGCTCGGCCACCGCGGTGAACGAGCGGCCGCCGCCGCCGTTGTCGGCGGGGTCAGCGGTCTGGTGAAGACCCTCGCGCAGGAAGCGCCCGGGCTGTTCTGCCGGGCATTGGATCTCTCGCCGCACCTGACCGACGAGGCACTGATCGTCTCCTTCCTCGCCGAGCTCGACGACGCCGCGATCGACGCTCGCGAAGTCGGGGTCGACGCCGATCACACCCGCTGGACACTGCGCCCGCAGGCAGTCGACAGCACGGCCACGGCCACCGAACTCGCCCTCACCACCGACGATGTTCTCGTTGTCACCGGTGGCGCACGGGGAGTGACCGCGCGGTGTGTTCGTGAACTGGCCGCTCGCAAGCCGTGCGAGTTCCTCTTGCTCGGCCGCACTGAACTCGAGGACGAGCCGGAGTGGGCGGCAGGTGTCGCCGACGACGCGCTCAAGGCCGCCGCCATCGCCGCCGTACGCGCCGCGGGTGAGCAGCCGACACCGAAGCAGGTCGACCGCCTCACCCGAAACCTCCTGGCACAGCGTGAGATCCGCAAGACCGTCGATGCCGTGGCCGAGACCGGCGCACGGGTGCGCTACCTCGCGGTCGACATCACCGACGCCGAAGCCACCGAGCGGGCACTCGCGCCGGACGCGGGCCGGATCACCGGCATCGTGCACGGGGCAGGCGCCCTCGCGGATTCCCTGCTCCCCGCCAAGACGGCCGACGACATCCGCCTCGTCCTCGCGACCAAGCTGGACGGGCTGTACAACGTGGTCACCGCCTTGCGCGAGGCCACGCTCGGGCACCTCATCCTGTTCGGGTCGGTGGCCGGGGTGTACGGCAATCCGGGTCAGGCCGACTACGCGGTCGCCAACGAAGCCCTCAACCGGGCGGCGGTGAGCTGGCGACGGCAGGGTCTGGCCGGCCACGTCACCACCGTCAACTGGGGTGCGTGGGACGGCGGCATGGTGACTCCGCAGTTGCGCGAAGTCTTCCTCGCCCGCGGTGTCGCGCTGCTCGGGATGGACGCCGGAGCCCGGATGTTCGCCGAACAGTTCGCCCCCGGTCGCGCCGACGACGTGTCGGTGCTGGTCGGTCCCGCGGCACCGCTGGCCACGGCCGTGACCCTCACCCCGACAAGCTCTTTCACCACGCACCGTGATCTCGCGCCGCTGGCCGGCGATGCGGTGATCGGCGATCATCGAGTCGGCAAGTTCCCGGTGTTCCCGGCGGCCGCCGGACTCGGCTGGGCGATCAATGTGCTCGAGCGCGCCAACCCCGGCTTGCGGGTGGTGGAATGCACCGGCTTCGAGGTACTGCGGGGCATCGTCTACGACGGCAAGGACGAACGCTCCTACCGGCTCGAGGCACAGGCGGGGATCGTCGTCGACGATCGCCTGAGCGTCACGGTCTGGATCCGCAGCGACGAACCGGGCAAGACACTGGCGCCGTCGCACTTCACCGGTACCTTCCTCCTCGCCGCTGAAACATGGCCCGCCCCCGTCGTTTCCGAATGGCCGGGCTACGCGATCGGTGTGGGACCGGAGAACGGGGTCGATGTCTACCGTGCCGCGGACCTGTTCCACGGGCCGCTGCTGCAGGGCGTGCGCCGCATCCTGGAACGAGCCGACCGCCGCCTCGTCGTGGAAGGCAAGCTTCCCGACGCTCGCCTCGGCACCGGCAACTACGCGGGGGCGCTGCACAGTCCGGTGCTGGCCGACGTCGCGATCCAGGCCGGCGCGTTGCTCGGTGTGTGGTTCATGAACTCGGCCTGCCTGCCGCTGTCGATCGGGCGTATCGAGTACTTCGCCCCCCTGCCCGACGACAGTTCGTTCGTGCTGGTGGTCGACGACCTGCGCGCCAACGCGACCGGCACCGAGGTCACCGTGACCGTCACGGCGTGTGATCCGAACGGCACTGTGCTGCAGCGCTACTCCGATCTCGCCGTGATCGCTACCCCGGAGATGACCGAGAAGTTCGCCGAGGCCGTGCGGTTACGCGAGCAGCGCGCGTGAGCATCGTCGATGTGAGGAATGGAGATCCGATGACCATCACACCACTGGACACCCTCGACTTCGACGGTGAGCCCTTCGACGTCCTCGCCTGGTCGCTGGCGCTGGAGCCGGCCACCAGCCCCGCCCCCCGATCGTCATCCACAGCGCCGGAGGCCCCGGCGCCCAGCTCGGCGGTGCCCGCGGTGCGACACACCACCGCACCGGCGCCATCGGTCACTGTGCCGGTGGCGGCGGGCGGTACACCCGCCGACCCCATTTCCGCCCTCCTGCACGAGGTCCGGTCCGAGCTGGTGACCGCGCACCTGTCGGCGATGGATGTGCAGACCGCATTGCAGCGGCGCACGCTCGCGAGCCTCGGTCGCGGCGAGCACATCGCCCGGACCGACACGGACATCGCTCCCGCCTCGCCCACCTGGGCGGAACAGTCCTTCGCGGTGATGGTGGACTACACGCCGGCAACCGGTCTGGCGGTCTCCGCGGCGCCCGGGCACCCGGTGGTCTTCGAGCTGCCTGCGCCCGCGACCACCATGAACGCCTTCAAGTTCCTCGCCCGCACGCCGATCACCACGCTGAACGGCGCCGACCTCGCGGCGCTGGGCAGGGGCGAGATAGCCGCTGTCTTCGGTCCGGCCTACGACCAGGAAGGCGTCAACCCCGACATCCAGTTGACCGACGGCACCCACGCCACCCTCACCGAGGTGCTCGAGATCGCCGGACGTGAAGGACCATGGGCCAGAGGGCGATTGCGCGCCACCTGCCGCGTGGACGGCCCCGATCCGGTCACCGCGGCAACCGAGCTCACCTGGCAGGCCGCCCAGGTCTTCGCGGTGCGCGCGGGCTTGCAGCTGTGCCTGGCCGGGGCCCGATTCCAGGCGGGGGAACCCTTCGAGGTGACCGTGTCCGCGCCGATGACAGGCCCCGTCGAGCTGATCGCCGACGTGGTCCAGATCGACCTGCTCCCGCGTCCCTGGCTCCGGATCAACGCCGAGATCCGGTGCGCGGGCGCAGTGGTGGCGCGCGTGCACGGCCTCACCCTCGAGGTCGCGGAGGAACCGGGTCTGCCGATCGGTCCCGAGGCCGGCGGTGAGATTCCCCGATTCCTCGGCCGCCGCAACGCCTTCGGTCAGCGTGCGCTGCTCGGCGAATTCCACATGACCCACAGCGCCCGCGGTGATCTCGGCATCGCGCTCGGCCCGGAGTTCTCGGCCTACGCCGGCCGCAGGGCCACCCGCATGCCCAACCACGGACTCCAGCTCTGCGACCGGGTCATGGCCGTCGACGGACGACGCGGACAGCTCGACGCGGGCAGCTCGCACACCGAGTACGACTCGCCCGCCGATTCCTGGTACTACCTCGAGTCGGCCGATGCCTCCATGCCCAACGTCGTCTACATGGAGACCTCGCTGCAATCGGCGCTGCTGCTCGGCTACTTCCTCGGCGCGACCCTCACCTCGCCCGGGGAGGATTTCAGCCTGCGCAATCTCGACGGCTCCGCGACCGTCCTGCGCGAAGTCGACTTGCGGGACAAGACGATTCAGCAGACGAGCAGGCTGACCGACACCACCGTCCTGGTCGGCGTCGTGTTGCAGACGTTCTCCTACGAACTCTCGGTGGACGGTGAACCGTTCTACGCGGGGCAGTCGCTGTTCGGGTTCTTCAACGCCCCGGCGCTGGCGAACCAGAACGGACTCGACAACGGCGAGCTCGTGCCGACCTGGCTCGACAGCCAGGACCGACGTCCCGACGTCCGCGTGATCGACGTGGCGGCCAGACGCGCGGCGGGTACCGGCATGCCGTGCGCGGTCGGGCATCTGGCGATGCTCGACCGCATCGAGACCGTCGACGGCGCGGGCACCTACGGGCTCGGCTACCTGCGTGCCACTCGTCCGGTCGCCGCCGACGACTGGTTCTTCGGCTACCACTTCTACCTCGACCCGGTGATGCCGGGCTCGCTCGGGGTCGAGGCGGTGATCCAGGCGATGCAGGAGTGGACGGTCGACTCCGGTCTCGCCGCCGAGCTGGTCGCGCCGGAATTCGTCCTCCCGGTCGGGGTGTCGCTGTCGTGGCGGTATCGCGGGCAGATCCTGGCGAGCGACGAGCTGATGACCCTCGAGGTGCACATCAAGAGCGTCGAACGGCGACCCGGCCGGATTCGGGTGATCGCCGACGCGAGCGTCTGGAAACCGAGCATGCGGATCTACGAACTCATCGATGTCGCCGTGGAGTTGCGCGATGCCGGCGCCCGACCCTGGTGAGGCGCTGGGGCATTCGGTGACCGTCACCGATGCCGCGCCGTCGTCGATCCGGTGGTTGCCGGTCCTGGTGCTCGCGCTCGGCGCGTTCTGCGCGGGGACCGACAACTACCTCGTCGCCGGGGTACTGGCGCCGATGGCGGCCGACCTGCGGGTCTCCATCACCGGTGCCGGGCTGTTCGTCACCGGCTACTCCCTGGCCTACGCCCTGGCCGCGCCCGTCGTGGTCACCGTGCTGCGGGTGCGCTCGCCCCGGCGGCTGCTGCTGGCCGCGACCGCGCTGTTCGCCGTCGTGAATCTGCTCGCGGCGGTGGCCTGGGCGCCGGGGGTGATGGCGGTGGCGCGCGTCGCGGCCGGGTGCGTCGCGGGGATCTATGTCCCCTTGGCGGCCGCGGCGGCGGCCGGCATGGCCACGGCGGATCGTCGCGGCCGGGCGCTGGCGGTGATCCTCGGCGGCATCTCGATCGCCACCGTGGCGGGCGTGCCGCTCGGGGTGTGGGTCGCCGGGTTGTCGTCGTGGCGGATGGCGTTCGTCGCCGTGGCCGTGGTGGCGCTGATCACCACTGTCGGTGTGGCACTGACGGTTCCGGCGGGCGAGGCCGCACCCCTGGTGTCGCTGCGACAGCGGCTCGCGCCGCTGCGGCACCCACCGGTGTGGTTGGGGCTCGCGGTGACGATCTCGGCGATGACCGCCGGATTGATGATGTTCACCTACCTGGGCCCGATCTACGCCGAGACCCCCGGGGTGGGCGCGGGCCATGTCGGCACGCTGATCATGGCGCACGGCCTCGGGGCGATCGTCGGCCTGTGGGGCGGGAGCGTGCTGGTCGACCGATTCGGTGCCCGGCCGGTCCTGCTGGGCGCGTTGACGCTGTTCACCGTGAACCTGACGTGGCAGCCGATCGCCGCGCAGAGCCTGGCGACCACCGTCGCCTTCGTCACGATGTGGGGCGTGGTCGGCTGGGCGTTCCTGCCCGCGCAGCAGCACAGCATGATCGCCGACGCGAGCCCGGAGCAGGCGCCGATGCTGTTGTCGCTCAACGGGTCGGCGTTGTATCTCGGCGCCGCGCTCGGCTCGGCGATCGGCGGAGCCGTGATCGCGGTCTTCGGGGCCGATCGCATCTGGATGTTCGCTATCTGCTTCGGCGCGCTGAGTGTGGCGCTGTCGTTGATCCGTCATAAACAATTCCGATCCGTCGATCGGCAATTGTCACACGCCGTCGCCGACCGTTGAACCCCGGTTACGGTAATTATGTTGCGCCCGGTTTCTATACCGCCTGAGGTGAATTGAGCAATGAATCCCGATCCGCGCAGGAAAACGATCAGTAGTCCCTATATTCATCGACTGCAACGACGACACTTCCTGCTGTTCGATATTCTCCCGATCATCGGCACCGTCGTAGCTTTCGCCTTCCTGCTGGTCCGGCCCTTCGGTGTCCTGGAATTCGCCCTGATCTTCGGGATGTGGCTGCTCACCGGACTCGGTGTGACCGTCGGCTACCACCGGCTGTTCACCCACCGCACGTTCAAGGCGGCGCCGTGGGTGACGTGGGTGCTGGCGGTTCTCGGGTCGATGGCGGGCCAGGGCCCGGTCATCTCCTGGGTCGCGCTGCACCGACGTCACCACGAGTACAGCGACCGCGAAGGCGACCCGCACTCGCCCAACCTCGCCGGTGACGGCCTGGTTGGGGCGCTGCGCGGCCTGGCCCACTCGCATTTCCTGTGGATGCGCCGCCACGAGTACCCGAACGTGGTGCACTACGCGCCCGATCTGATCAAGGACCGGAACCTGGTCCGGATCGCCCGCCTCTACTACTACTGGGTGGGGCTCGGGCTGCTGATCCCGACCG
The DNA here is from genome assembly GCF_053590715.1 of Nocardia sp. NPDC003183. Lineage (NCBI taxonomy): Bacteria > Bacillati > Actinomycetota > Actinomycetes > Mycobacteriales > Nocardiaceae > Nocardia > Nocardia sp. NPDC003183. The sequence goes on along the minus strand of NZ_JBSFTG010000005.1, from coordinate 22,216 downwards.
TGATCGGCGGCCTGGTCACGATGAGCTGGACCGGTGCCGTTTCCGGTCTGCTCTGGGGGGGGCTGGTGCGCATCTTCGTGCTCGAGCACATCGTGTGGGCGATCAATTCCTTCCTGCACATGTTCGGGACCCGCCGCTACGAATCCCGCGAGAACAGCCACAACGGCGGTGTATTCGCCCTGGCGACGCTGGGGGAGTCGTGGCACAACAATCACCATGCCTTTCCCGAGTCGCCCTCTTTCGGGCTGGACTGGTATCGCCTCGATCCCGGTTTCTGGCTCATCCGAACATTGGCATTCTGTGGTCTCGCCTGGGACCTGAAAATGCCCTCCGCCGAACGCATGGCAGCCAAGCGAATCTAAGGAATTCTCACCATGGATACGAGTAAAGAAGCCATTGTCACCTGGTGCCAGGAATACCTCGCGAGTCTGCTCGAGGTACCGGCCGCCACCATCGACCCGGCCACCGACTTCGATCGCCTCGGCATCGACTCGGCGCTGGCCGTGGCGCTGCTCATCGAGGTCGAGGACCGCTACGGCGTCGATCTGGCGCCCGAGGACCTGTTCGACAACCCCAACCTCGACGCCGTCGCCGCCTACCTGCACGAGCAGAGCCGGCGGAGTGTGGGGTAGCGATGTCGGTCCATACCGAGCGGTCCACCGCGGCCGCCGCAGCGATCCGTCATCACTACGACGCGGGTAACGACTTCTATCGCCTCTGGCTCGACGAGTCGCTGTCCTACTCCTGCGCCCTGCGCGAAAATCCCGATGACACATTGGAACTCGCCCAGGACCGCAAACTGCGATACCACCTGGACGCGATCGACGCCGAGCATGCCACCTCGGTCCTCGACATCGGCTGCGGGTGGGGCGCGATCCTCGAACGCTCGGCAAAAGCCGGGGTCGCCAGGTCCGTCGGGCTCACGCTCAGCCCCGAGCAGGCCGAGTTCGTCCGCTCGCGCGCCTACCCCGGCGTCGAAGTGCGGACCGAGAGCTGGGTGCACTACGAGCCGGACACCCGATTCGACGGCATCATCTCGATCGGCGCCTTCGAGCACTTCGCCACCCCCGACGACTCGCCGGAACAGAAGATCGGCGTGTACCGGGACTTCTTCACCCGCTGCCGGGACTGGCTCGAGCCCGACGGCACGCTGTCGTTGCAGACGATCGCCTACGCGAACATGTCTCGCGATCAGGCCAGCGTCTTCATGCAGCAGGAGATCTTCCCCGACGCCGACCTGCCGACCCTGGCCGAGATCACCGCCGCGGCCGAGGGACTGTTCGAGGTGCGTTCGATCAGCAACGGTCGTCTCGACTACGCCTGGACGTGTGAGCAGTGGGCGCGCAGGCTGCGCGCGAACCGTGCCGAGGCCACCGAGCTCGTCGGCGCCGACGTGGTCGCGCGTTACGCGCGCTACCTGAAACTGTCGGCGCTCGGTTTCCGGATGGGCAAGATCGGCCTGCTGCGATTGGTGTTGGTGCCCTATCGCAGCGGATTCTTCACCGACCATCCGGTGCGGTCGGCATGACCACGCAGTCGTCCGATCCCGTCGCGCCCGCCCGGACCCGGGTGCGGTTCAACCCGTTCAGCGCCGAATTCCGGCACGACCCGTACCCGATCTACCAGCAGTTGCGTGAGGTCGAACCGGTGCACCGCACGCTCGGCATGTGGGTGCTCACCCGGCACGCCGAGGTGCGCGGCGTACTGCACGATCGCTCGTTCAGCGCCGGGCTGATCCCCAGCCTGGTGACCCGGCAGGCCGAGCGGCTCGGCCATTGCAGCGTCGAGCAGATCGAACGTCTCGGGCGTAAGTCGTTGGTGTTCACCGACAATCCCGATCACGCGCGCCTGCGCGGACTGGTGAACCGGGTATTCACCGCCCGGTCGGTGGAATCGCTGCGACCGCTGGTGACCCGGGTCGCCGGCGATCTGATGGAGCGGGCCTGGCGCGACGGTGGCTTCGATGTGATCGCCGATCTGGCCGCGCCGCTGCCGGTCGCGGTGCTGTGTGAGTGGATGGACCTGCCCGAGGAGTTGCGCGGCCGAGTCGGGCCGTGGACCCACGACATCCGATTCCTGCTCGAACCCGGGATGATGAAAGCCGGGGACTTCGAGCGGGTCTGCGCGGTGGTCGAGGAGTTCGCCGCCGCCATCGACGCCGTGTTGCCCGAGCGACGAGCCCGGCCTGGCACCGATCTGATCAGCCAGTTGCTCGCCGCGCGGACCGGGGGCGGGGATGTGCTGTCCGACGAGGAACTGGTGTTCGTCTGCATCATGTGCTTCGTCGCGGGCAACGAAACCACCAAATCGCTGATCGGCAACGGCACACTCGCCCTGCTGCGTAATCCCGAGCAGGCGGCGCTGCTGCGTCGCGGACCGGAGTCGGTCGAGGCGGCGGTTACCGAGGCACTGCGCTACGACCCGCCGCTGCAGTTGACCAAACGCCTGGCCACCCGCGATATCCAGCTCGACGGGACCAGGATCTCGGCGGGCGAGCAGATCCTGGTGTGCCTCGGCGCGGCCAACCGCGACCCCGACGTCTTCACCCGGCCCGACGAGTTCGACCTGACCCGCACCGGCGGTGGACATCTGGGCTTCGGCCACGGTATGCACGGTTGTCTCGGCGGATTGCTCGCCGAACTACAGGCTCAGGTCGCCTTCGAGTACCTGTTCGTCCGCTCGCAGTACCTGGAATCACGGTCGGCGGAACTCGAGTGGCAGGACCACAGTTTCATCGTGCGCGGTCTGAAGAGCCTTCCCGTCGATGTGCGGCGGGCATCATGACCGGCACCGGACTGGTCAAATCGTGGTTGCGCAGTGACACCGCGCCCGCCGCGGTACGACTGGTGTGTATTCCGCACGCGGGCGCCGGGGCGTCGTCGTTCAACCGCTGGCCCGACCTGTTCGGCCCCGAGATCGGGGTGGTCCGCGTCCAGCTCCCCGGCCGCGAGGACGTCGCGCAGCAGCCGCCGCTGCGCCGGGTCGGCGACGCGGTCGACGAATTGACCGGCCAGATAACACAATCGGGTGAAACGCCGGTGGCGATCTACGGCCACAGCATGGGCGCGCTGATCGCCTATGAACTGGCTCGCGCGCTGACCCTCGCCGATCGGGCGCCGATCCACCTGTTCGTGTCCGGTCGCCGGGCACCGCACCTGGCGGCGAGTCGCGCGGTCCTGCATCGCCTGCCCGACAACGAATTCGCCGACGCGATGGCCGCGATGGGGGCGTGGGGCGCGGCGGGCCGCAGCGCGAGCTTCCTGCGGTACGCGCTGCCGCTGACGCGGGCGGACCTGGAGTTGTCGGAGGAGTACAGCCACCGGTCGCAGCCCCGGCTCAGCTGCCCGATCACGACCTTCTACGGCACCGAGGACCCGATCGCCGATCCGGACGAGGTGTGGGCCTGGGGCGCACTGACCGACGGCCCGTTCGCCACGCACGAGTTCACCGGTGACCACCTGTTCCACCATCGACACCGCGCGGCGATCGCGGCGATCATGACCGCCGCCCTGACCTGAGGACCGACGTGCAGCTTCTTCCCGACATCCTCGCGCGTCGCGCCGTCGACGAGCCGGACCGCATCGCCTACATCTTCCTCGACGACAACGGTGCCGAGCACACCACCACGACCTATCGCGAACTCCACGACGCGGCGATGGCGGTGGCGAGCCTGCTGCGCGAGCGGTGCGAGCCGGGCGATCGCGCCCTGCTGGTCTTCGGGCAGTCCGTCGAGTTCATCACCGCCTACTTCGGCTGCCTCTACGCGAACATCGTGGCGGTGCCGGTGAATCCGCCGCGCCGCGGCAAGGTTCAGGACTCGACCCGCGCTGTCGTCACCGACTGCGCGCCCACGGCCGTGCTGACGATCGGCGCGGTGCTCGAGCCCCTGCGATCGGTGCTCGAACCGGTGTGCACGGCTCGCCAGTGGCTGGCCGTCGACGAATTGCCCACGGCGGAAACTGCTTTCGTGCCGGAGGTCCTCGATCCGGATTCCGTGGCGTTCCTGCAGTACACCTCCGGGTCGACCTCCGCGCCCAAGGGTGTGATGGTCACGCATCGAAACCTGGTGGCCAACGAGGAGATGATCCGGCACAGTTTCGGCCACGACCGTGAATCCACCGTCGTCGGCTGGGCGCCCTTCTTCCATGACCAGGGCCTGATCGGGAATGTGCTGCAACCGGTGTATGTGGGCGCCACGTGTATCCAGATGTCGCCCACCACGTTCATCCGGCGGCCGCTGCGGTGGCTGGAGGCCATCTCGCGCTATCGCGCGCACACCAGCGGCGGCCCGAACTTCGCCTTCGATGCCTGTGTCGCGCGCGCGGCGGCGGGCGAGCTGCCCGATCTCGACCTGAGTTCCTGGAAGGTCGCCTTCAACGGCGCCGAACCGATCCGGGCCGAGACCCTGGACAGGTTCGCCAAAACCTTTGCCCCACTGGGTTTCAGCGCCCAATCGGTCTTCCCGTGCTACGGGCTCGCGGAAGCCACCCTGCTGGTGTCGGCCAGTGGGAAAGGTCGCGGTCCGCGATTGCTGGACGCCGATATCGACGCGCTCGCCGACCGGCGCTACGTCGCGGCCACCGCGGATCAGGGGCGCACGCTCGTCGGCTCGGGAGTGGTACTGCCGGGTGAGTCGCTGCGCATCGTCGACCCGGAGACGGGCGAGCCCTGCCCGCCGGATCGGGCAGGCGAGATCTGGGTAGCGGGTGACCATGTGGCCCAGGGCTATCGGGGCCTGCCCGAGGTGAGCGCCGCGACCTTCCAAGCTCGCATCGCCGACGATGCCGAGCGCGCCTACCTGCGCACGGGTGACCTCGGCCTGATCGTCGACGACGAACTGTATGTGGTGGGCCGGCTCAAGGACATGATCATCATCCGGGGCCGCAACTACTACCCGCACGACATCGAGCACACCGTGGCCCGCGCGCACCCGGCGCTGCGACCCGGCAGCGGCGCGGCGTTCGCGGTACCGGGGCGCGACGGCGAGAAGCTGGTCGTCGTCCAGGAGCTCGAGCGCGATGCCGATGCCGATGCCGACGACATCGTGGGGGCCATCCGGGCGGCGGTGACGCAGGAGCACGAACTCGCCGTGGCGGACGTGGTGCTCGCCGCGCCGAACACCGTGCAGAAGACGAGCAGCGGAAAGATCATGCGAGCAGCAGCGAGAAAGCGGTACCTGGAATGAGCACCGAGACCTACGTCTTCGATCCCACCGCACCGGGATTCATCGACGACCCCTATCCGCACTACGCCCAGCTGCAGGCCGCGGGACCCGCGCAGCAACATCCGCTCGGTTTCTGGATCATCGCCCGGCACGCCGATGTGGCCGCGCTACAGCGCTCGGCGCACTCGGTCGACGAGGCGCACCTGCGGCATCTGCCCGCGTGGAAGAGCGGCAGTGCCGAGGTCCGCAAGGAGAGCCGGGTGATGGGCGGGCTGTCGATGCTGGACCAGGACCCGCCCGACCACACCCGCCTGCGGCGGCTGGTGTCGAAGGCCTTCACACCGCGGGCCATCGAATCGCTGCAGCCGCGCGTCGAGGAACTCGTCGAAGAGGCACTGGTCCGGATCGCCGCCGCGGGCACCACTGATGTCATCGCCGAACTGGCCTTTCCACTGCCCTTCACCATCATCTCGGAAATGCTCGGTATTCCCGTCGGCGAGCACACCCGCCTGCGCGAGCTGACCGCGATCATCGTGCTGGTGTTCGAGCCGTTCGCGAGCGCCGAGACCCAGGAACTGATCAGAGCCGCCAACCAGGAACTGTTCGGCATGGTTCGTGAGCTGATCCGCTGGAAGCGCGCCACCCCCGGCGACGACCTGCTCTCCGCGTTGATCAGCGCCGAGGACGACGGCGACATGCTCAGCGAGGACGAGCTGATCTCGCAGGTGATGTTCCTCTACATCGCGGGCCACGAGACCACGGTGACCCACCTCGGCAGCGGAATCCGCTCGCTGCTGCAGCATCCGGACCAGGCGCGGCGGCTGCGGAACGAGCCCGACCTGGCGGTGAGCGCCGTCGACGAGCTGATGCGTTTCGACACCCCGGTGCACCTGATGCGCCGGATCACCGTCACACCGTTGCGCGTCGGCGAGCACGAGATCCCGGCGGGCAGCTGGGTGATCGGCGCGCTGGCCGCCGCCAACCGGGACCCGGAATTCTGGGGCCCCGACGCCGACGAATTGCGTCTGGACCGGCCGAACGCGCACCAGAACGTCTCGCTCGGCGCGGGCATCCACCACTGCCTCGGCGCCGCCCTGGTCCGGATGGAAGCCCGGATCGTGTTCCCGCGCTTCGTGACCCGCTTTCCCGAGGCCGCGGTGGTCGACCAGACCTGGAACGGCCGGATCAACCTGCGCGGCCTCGCGACATTGACGGTCGCGGTGTAGGGCTCAGCTCGGCTGTTCGGCGGGCACCGAGAACCGCATGCCGGGTCGGCTCAGGTGTACGGGCCCGTCGAACTCCGCGGCCACGTCGTCGCGTCGAGCCTGCTGCCATTGCGGCTGCGCCGAGCCGAGATGGGTCAGTACCACCGAGCGCGCACCCGCGGCCGCGGCGGCCCGCCCGACCTCGGTGGCGCACAGATGGCCGTGAGCTGTGTGATCCGGCTCGGCGAGGGTGGACTCGGCAAGAAAGATGTCGACATCGGCGGCGAGCGCGACCAGGTTGTCGTTCCAGCCGGTGTCGCCGGTGAACGCGATACTGCCGGTAGGGCTTTCGATCCGGATCCCGCAGGCGGGTTCGGTGTGCACCATGGGCACCAGTTCGATGCTGCAATCGGTGAGCGGGTAGGTAGCGCCGCGCTCGTACTCGATGACCTCATAGGCCAGGTCGAACGCCCGATTCAGGTCGGGGAAGGTCTTCACCGGGAACAGCGCGGCGAGCTGATCCAGTCTCGCGCGAGCGCCTTTCGGCACGAACAGCTTGATCCGGCGGTCCGGGGCGTCGGGGGCTCTGCGCATCGCCTGCTTGCCGATGGGCAGCACGTCGTAGCAGTGATCCAGATGCAGGTGGCTGATCACCACCGCGTCGAGCAGGCTCGCGTGCAGGTAATTGCCGAGCATCACCGCGACCCCGGGACCACAGTCGAGCAGAATTCTCGACTGGCCGGTTTCGACCAGATAGCCCGAACTGGCTGCGCCGTCGGCGGGCATACCGGCTCGATTTCCGACGATTGTCAGGTGCATGCGACATACCTTTCGACACGGGAGTTTTCGTGCCGACGGTATCGATGAGAACGGCTGCCGCCGACTCGTATCGAATATTTCGATCCGTCCATCGTATTTCGCGATCGAATCGACGTATGAAGGGTTCTGACCTGCGCAAATAGTCGGAAGCTCCTTCGGGGAGAGCGGATTTCGGAATGGGGGATGCTCGGCACCGAATACCGTTGATCAATGTTTGGCAGCAGGTGCTGCGAAAAGTGAGAACGGGGATTGTGATGACCAACGGTGTGAGTTCTGCGATGGGCCGGGAATTGCCGCTGCGCGGTGCGGTGAACGCGCGCGATCTGGGTGGATTGCGCACGGTGGACGGGCGGCAGGTGCGTCGCTTGCGGGTGTTTCGGTCGGATCTGCTCACCCGGCTGGATGCCGGGGACGTGGCGTTTCTGCTCACCGACTGTGGACTGCGCACGGTCGTCGACCTGCGCGCGCCGGACGAGATCGTCACGGACGGAACGGGTGCGGTGGTCGATGCCGTCGCCGACTACCGGAACCTGCACGTCTACGGCGCGGACCGGGTGCGGCTCGACCTCACCGAGGTCTCGCCCGACGGGAGCATGTTCGACCGGTACTGCGAGTACCTCGAGCACAGCAGCGAGAACATCGCCGCGGTGCTGCGTCTGCTCTCGGTTCCCGGCCAACTGCCCGCGCTGATCCACTGCGCCGCGGGCAAGGATCGGACCGGGGTGGTGATCGCCCTACTGCTCGCGGTCGCCGGGGTACGCGCGGACGACATCATCGCCGACTACGCCGCGACCACCCCGAACATCGCCGCGCTGCGGGCTCGCGACGGCCGGCCTGCCCGACCGGACGGCGCGGCCGATCGGCTCCCCGCCTGGGTGTTCGCCGCTGACGCGATCACCATGCGCCAGTTCCTGACCCACCTGGACACCGAGCACGGTGGCCCCACCGCGTGGGCGACCCGTGCCGGTCTCGACCAGGCGACGCAACGGCGTCTCGCCGAGAACCTGCTCTGTGACTGAGGTCACAGAACGACGGCGATTCCGTCCCATTCTTCCCAGAACGTTTTCTAATGCTTGGGAAGTTCTTTACTATTAACCCGACTCTGTGTCTGGGGTCCGATCTCTTCGAGCAGTGCTGCAGATCCGCCGTTCGCTCGCAGCTCAGCATCAATTGCCAGTGCATGTTCGACCGATGAACCGGGAGCTCACCCGCCCCGGCGAAGGAGAATGATGACCGACAATGATCCGGGCACTACTACGACCACTACCATCGCCACGGCGCGCCCGATGTCGTGCACGTCTATGAAAGCTGTTCTCCAGCAAGATCTTCCAGCGTCACTCGTGGTCTTCCTCGTGGCCCTGCCGCTGTCGCTCGGCGTCGCACTGGCCTCCGGTGCGCCGGTGGTCGCCGGGCTCATCGCCGCCGCTGTCGGCGGGGTGGTTGCCGGGTTGCTCGGCGGCTCGAAGGTTCAGGTCAGCGGGCCGACGGCGAGTCTCGCCGTCGTCGTGGCGGGAGCCGTTCAGCAATTCGGCTGGGCTGCTATGTGTTTCATCACGGTCGGCGCGGGTGTCCTGCAGATTCTGTTCGGGCTCAGCCGGATCGCGCGCGCCGCGCTGGGCATCGCGCCGGTCGTGGTGCACGCGATGCTCGCCGGCATCGGAGTGGTGATCGCGCTGCAGCAGGTCCACGTCCTGCTCGGCGGAGCGACGGTCAGCTCGCCGTGGGCGAGCATCGTCGCGCTCCCGCATCAGGTGATGTCGGTGCAGAAGGGCGACCTGTTCGTCGGGCTGCTCGTGATCGCCGTACTGATCGGATGGCAGTATCTGCCGCGCCGGGTACGGGTGGTGCCCGGCCCGCTCGTCGCGGTGGTGGCGGCGACGGTGGTTTCGCTGGTGCTGCCGGTGACGGTGGAACGGGTGCGCCTCGACGGCTCACTGCTCGACGGCATCGGGTTGCCCGCGCTGCCGCACGGCGGGTGGCTGCCGATCGCGCTCACCATGCTCACCATCGCCCTCATCGCCAGTGTGGAGACGCTGCTCTCGGCTGTCGCGGTCGACAAATTGCGCCCCGATCAGCGCACCGACTTCGACCGGGAACTGCTCGGCCAAGGTGCGGCGAACATGGTCTCCGGCGTGCTGGGCGGCCTCCCGATCGCGGCGGTCATCGTGCGCAGTATCACCAACGCCAACGCGGGCGCCCGCAGCCGGGCGGCCACCGTGCTGCACGGTGGCTGGATCCTGGTGTTCGCGATCGTGCTGGTCGGTCTGGTCCGCCAGATTCCGACAGCGGCGCTGGCCGGGCTGCTGGTGCTGATCGGGGTGCAGCTGGTGAAGCTGGCGCACATCAAACGTGCCCGCCGCACCGGTGACATCTACGTCTACCTGGTCACCGTGATCGCCGTGGTCGCGCTGAACCTGTTGCAGGGCATGCTGATCGGACTGGTCGCCTCCTTCGCGCTGCTGCTGTGGCGGGTCGTGAAGTTCACCATCGCCGCGGCCCCGCGCGAGGACGGGACCTGGCTGGTGCGCATCGCGGGCACCTGCACTTTCCTGGCCGCGCCCCGGCTCACGTCCGAACTGGCGAAGGTGCCTGCGGGTGTGGACGTGACCGTCGAACTGAGCGTGGACTTCCTCGACCACGCGGCGTGCGAGTTGCTCTCGGAATGGGCCGACGCCCGTGAATCCGGCGGTAGCACCGTCGATTTCGTCGAACTCGGTGCCGCGAGGATGGCCCGCACCCACGACGGACCGCCCGAGCACGGCCACGCGCGCAAAGCGGTCGACGAGGCGATCCGGCCGTGGCGGCGCAGCGGCGGCGTCGACCCGATCGCCGCGGGCATCGCGGCCTACCATCGCCAGCACGCGCACCTGATGCGCCCGCACCTGGACGGGTTGCGGCACCGGCCCGATGCCGACACGTTCTTCCTGGCCTGCGCCGACGCCCGCATCGTGCCCAATGTGATCACCAACAGTGGTCCCGGCGACCTGTTCACGGTGCGCAATGTCGGCAATCTGGTGCCGGTGGGCGGCTCCGACGTCTCGGTGGAAGCGGCGCTGATCTACGCGCTCGACAAGCTCGACGTGCGCTCGGTGGTGGTGTGCGGGCACAGCGGCTGCGGGGCGATGGAAGCGCTGTACGGGCAGGTGCAGGCCGGGCCCGGACTCGACGACTGGCTGGCCCATGCTCAGCCCACGCTGGCGGCGTTCCACGCCGGTCACCCCGTCGCCGAGGCCGCCAGGCTGGCGGGCTTCGGCCCGGTCGACCAACTCGGCATGGTGAACGTGGCCCGGCAGGTGCAGACCCTGATCGACTATCCGGCGGTGCGCAGTGGCATCCAGGAGCGCGGGGTCGCGGTGTCGGGGCTGTTCTTCGACCTGGCGACCGCGCGGGTCATCGAGATCACCGCCGACGGGATCGCCGACTTCGACGAGGCCCGTCGGGCCGCCGCCGAACCGGTGTAAAGCGGGGTAGTTGTGGGTCACACCACACACTGCCTGCCGTTATGGCGAGACCCACTATGTGTGCGGCACACTGGCTTTGCCAATTCTTTACTAATAGGTTGGATCCATCCGAACCCGGTTCGCCGTTGCACCGGATCCTTCGATGCTCCCGTCCCTTTGCTTCACCGTCCTCGTGATGATCGGCCTCGGCCCAGCGCCGGGAGCCGGCGAAGGAGAGTCAATGTCTGTCGAGAACGACCTTGCCCCGCCCCACGCGGACGGCTCGTCGAACGAGTCGTCCCGCCCCGCGTGGCAACAGACGCTGTTGCGTCACGATCTGCCCGCCTCCATCGTGGTTTTCCTGGTGGCACTGCCGCTTTCACTCGGCATCGCGGTCGCCTCCGGCGCGCCGATCGCCGCCGGTCTCGTCGCCGCCGTGATCGGTGGTGTGGTCGCGGGCCTGCTCGGCGGCTCGGTCCTGCAGGTCAGCGGTCCCGCCGCGGGTCTGACCGTGGTCGTCGCCGAGTCCATCTCGCAATTCGGTTGGCGCGTCACCTGTTTCATCGTCGTCGCCGCCGGTGTGCTGCAGATCCTGTTCGGGCTCAGCCGGATCGCGCGGGCCGCGCTCGCCGTCGCCCCCGTGGTGGTCCACGCCATGCTGGCCGGCATCGGCATCACCATCGCCCTGCAGCAGGTCCACGTGCTGCTCGGCGGCTCCTCGCACAGCACCGCGCTGCGCAACCTGATCGAACTCCCCGGACAGCTGCTCGCGCTGCACGGTAGTGACGCGCTCGTCGGCGCCGTGGTGATCGCGGTGATGCTCGGCTGGAAGTACGTCCCGCCGAAGCTGCGCGCGGTGCCGGGCCCGCTGGTCGCGGTGCTGGTGGGCACCGTGCTCTCGCTCGGTCTGCCCGAGGTCGAGCGCATCGCCCTGAGCGGGTCGGTCTTCGACGCGCTCGGCCTGCCGGAACTGCCCTCGGGCAACTGGTCCGCCGTCGCCATGATGGTGCTGACCATCGCATTGATCGCCAGTGTGGAGAGCCTGCTCTCGGCCGTCGCGGTCGACAAGATGCACACCGGTCCGCGCACCGGATTCGATCGGGAACTCATCGGCCAGGGCACGGCGAATGTCGTCTCGGGCCTGGTCGGTGGCCTGCCGATCACCGGTGTGATCGTGCGCAGCGCCACCAATGTGCAGGCGGGCGCGCGCACGAGGGCATCGACCGTGCTGCACGGACTCTGGATTCTGCTGTTCTCGGTGGCGCTGGTCGGCCTGGTGGAGCAGATCCCCAAGGCCGCGCTGGCGGGTCTGCTCATCGTCATCGGCATGCAGCTGCTGAAACTGGCCCACATCCGGTTGGCCCGGCGCACCGGTGACCTACTGGTCTATGTGGTGACCGTGCTCGGCGTGGTGTTCACCAACCTGCTCGAAGGCGTGGTCATCGGCCTCGCCCTGGCGTTCGGGCTGCTGCTGTGGCGGGTCGTGCGCGTGCAGGTGGCGGCGACCCCGTTGCCCGACGGGCGCTGGCAGGTCCATATCGACGGCTCGTGCACCTTCCTCGCCTTGCCGAAACTGTCGGGCGAGCTGGCGAAGGTACCCGCGGGCGCCGAGGTGACCGTCGAGATGACCGTCGACTTCCTCGATCACGCCGCGTTCGAGGCGATCGAGGAGTGGCAGCGTCAGCAGGAAAGCGGCGGTGGCCGTGTCGATTTCGTCGAAATCGGCAGTGCGCGGATGGCCGATACCCCGGCCGCGCCGCCGATCCGCGGATTCGGTCGCGCCGCCATCGACGAGATACTGGGTCCGTGGCGGCACCAGAAGTCCGGCGGCGACGCGGTGACCGCGGGCGTCGCGGCCTACCATCGCGGCCACGCGCACGTCGTGCGATCGCATCTGGACGGGCTGCACGACAGTCAGGACCCGGACTCGTTCTTCCTGACCTGCTCGGATTCGCGGATCGTGCCCAACGTGATCACCAACAGCGGTCCCGGCGACCTGTTCACCGTGCGCAATGTGGGCAATCTGGTCCCGGTCAGCGGTGACGATTCCGTCGAAGCGGCACTGAGTTTCGCGTTGGACAGCCTCGCGGTGCGCTCGGTGGTGGTGTGCGGGCACTCCTCGTGCGGTGCGATGAAGGCGGTGCACTCCGCCGCCGCCACCGAAGGCGGCTTGAGCTCGTGGTTGCGCCACGCCGAGCCGACGTTGGAGCGGTTCCTCGCGGGCCATCCCGTGGCCGAGGCGGCCAGGGCGGCCGGGTACGACGAGGTGGACCAGCTGAGCATGGTCAATGTCGCCGTGCAGCTGGAGACCCTGGGGCGTAATCCCGCGGTGCGCCGGGCGGTGACCGAGCGCGGATTGGCGGTGTCGGGGCTGTTCTTCGACATCGCGACCTCGCGGGTGCTCGAGGTGACGCTCGACGGGGTCAGCGCGATCGACGATCACGCCGCACTCGCCGTCACCGGCTGACGACACCGCGACCGGTCGGCGGTCGGACTCGTAGTCTGGAAATCATGACCAGCGATCCGACCGCCGCCGAGCGCGTCACCGACGGCCCCGACTCCGCGGACGAGGAGTCCACGGCCGAGCCGGAGCGGTGGGACGGGTTGAAGGAACGCGGGCGCGCCTTCCGGGCACACATCGCCCAGCGCCCTACCCTCGACCTCGGCTACCGCATCGTCGTCGGCGTGGTCGGTGGGCTGGTCCTGCTCGTCGGGATCGTCACGATCCCGTACCCCGGACCCGGCTGGGCGCTGGTGTTCGCGGGATTCGGCATCCTGGCCACCGAGTTCGTCTGGGCCCACCACACCTTGACCTGGGTGCGCGGCAAGTACCGGATCGTCATGGACTGGTACACCTCGCGCGGTTGGTTCATCAAGGTGCTCGGCGCGGTGGGCACCTTCGCCCTCGTCCTCGTGACGTTGTGGCTGCTCGGTACATTTTCGATGGTCGCAGGGTGGATCGGAGTCGATTGGCCATGGTTACACAGTCCCCTGATGTCGTGAGCACTGTTCCCGGCCACGTCCTCACCGACCCCGCCTGGATCGCGGCGCGGATCGACGCGATGAGCCATACCTGGGGCACCGATGTTCCCCGGGTCGCGGGCACCCTGTGGTGGTGCATGGTCGCCTCGACGCTGGTCGAGCAGATCGCCGTCGCCTACGCGGCGGGCACGCCCGCCCCGGTCGCCGCCCTGGGCGAATTCGAGTGCGTGGTCCGGCCCGACGGTGGTGTCGAACACGCGCAGTTCCACCGGGTGCCGGTCGATGCGACCGGCCGTTCCGTGCGCTCGGACGTAGGTGGCGAGACCGGTGCGGCAGCGGCGGACGAGGTCGCTGCCGCCTTGCGTGACACCCTGACCGCCGTGATCACCCAGGTCGCGGCGGTGTCGGGGGCCGGGATTCCGGCGCTGTGGGCGGTTGTCGCCGATGCCATCGGCAACCGGGCGTTGGACGCGGGCTCCCCGGACGCGGCGACCAGGCTGGCCGCCGACGTGGGCGCGCGCCTGCCCGCACCGCGGTTCGTCACCGTCGCGGGCCGCACCTTCGTCCGCCGCGCCTCGTGCTGCCTGGTCTTCGAGGCGCCCGGCCGCGAGATGTGCACGAGCTGCCCGAAACGCTCGCCCGCCGACCGAGCCGAACACCTGGCCGCCGCCGCGCGCGCTCGGACCTCCTAGGTCCATCGACACGGCCCACGCGCGCTCCCGATAGCATGGGCGGGCGCGGGAAGGACCCTGCGAGAACTGCCGGATCGACCCGGCACCGAAGTCAAGGAGAGCATCCCCGTGACCACCTCTGCACCCATCAGTCCAGTCGCCCTCGTTCGAGTGCCGGCCGGGACTACGGCGGGCGCGGCGGTACGGGAGGCGGGTTTGCCCACCAAGGGCCCCGACACCGTCGTGGTCGTGCGCGATGTCGACGGCGCGCTCAAGGATCTGTCCTGGATTCCGGAGGACGACGCCGACGTCGAGCCGGTCCCCGCGAACAGCGAGGACGGGCGCAGCGTGATCCGGCACTCGGCCGCGCACGTGCTGGCCCAGGCGGTGCAGCAGGAGTTCCCCGACGCGAAACTCGGGATCGGCCCGCCGATCAAGGACGGCTTCTACTACGACTTCCAGGTCGACAAGCCCTTCACCCCCGAGGATCTGGCCAAGCTGGAATCGCGGATGAAGAAGATCATCAAAGGCGCGCAACGCTTTTCGCGGCGCGTCGTGGAGATCGACGATGCCCGCGTCGAACTGGCGAACGAGCCGTTCAAACTCGAGCTGATCAGTGACAAGTCCGGCATCGACGATCCCGAGATCATGGAGGTCGGCGGCAACGAGCTGACCATCTACGACAACCTCGACCCGCGCACCGGCGAGAAGCTGTGGGGCGATCTGTGCCGCGGCCCGCACATTCCCACCACCAAGTTCATCCCCGCGTTCAAGCTCACCCGCTCCTCGGCCGCCTACTGGCGTGGCGACCAGGACCGCGAGGACCTGCAGCGGGTGTACGGCACCGCGTGGGAATCCACCGAGGCGATGGACGCCTACCTGGAGCTGCTGGCCGAGGCCGAGCGCCGCGATCACCGCAAGCTGGGCCTCGAACTGGACCTGTTCTCCTTCCCCGACGCGCTCGGTTCAGGTCTGCCGGTGTTCCACCCCAAGGGCGGCATCATCCGCAAGGAGATGGAGGAGTACTCGCGTCAGCGCCACGTCGACGCGGGCTACGAGTTCGTCAACACCCCCCACCTCACCAAGGGGCATCTGTACGAGATCTCGGGCCATCTCGACTGGTACAAGGACGGCATGTTCCCGGCCATGCACCTCGACGCCGAGCTCAACGAGGACGGCACCGTCCGCAAGCCCGGCCAGGACTACTACGTCAAGCCGATGAACTGCCCGATGCACAACCTGATCTTCGGCGCGCGCGGTCGTTCCTACCGTGAGCTGCCGCTGCGGATGTTCGAGTTCGGTTCGGTGTACCGCTACGAGAAGTCCGGCGTGATCCACGGCCTGACCCGCGTGCGTGGCATGACCCAGGACGATGCGCACATCTACTGCACCAAAGAGCAGATGCACGCCGAGCTCACCAGCACCCTGCAGTTCGTCCTCGGCCTGCTCAAGGACTACGGCCTCGACGACTTCTACCTCGAGCTGTCCACCAAGGACCCGAAGAAGTACGTGGGCTCGGACGAACTCTGGGCCGAGGCCACCGAAACCCTCGAGAAGGTCGCCGAGGCATCCGGCCTCGA
The DNA here is from genome assembly GCF_053590715.1 of Nocardia sp. NPDC003183. NCBI lineage: Bacteria > Bacillati > Actinomycetota > Actinomycetes > Mycobacteriales > Nocardiaceae > Nocardia > Nocardia sp. NPDC003183. The sequence continues at coordinate 6,355 of NZ_JBSFTG010000005.1, read as the reverse complement.
CCTGGTACCCGACCCCGGTGGCGCCGCGTTCTACGGTCCGAAGATCTCCGTGCAGGTCAAGGACGCGCTGGGTCGCACCTGGCAGATGTCGACCGTGCAGCTCGACTTCAACCTGCCCGATCGGTTCGACCTCGAGTACACCGCCTCCGACGGCACCAAGCAGCGCCCGGTGATGATCCACCGCGCCCTGTTCGGCTCGATCGAACGCTTCTTCGGCGTGCTCACCGAGCACTACGCCGGTGCTTTCCCGGCCTGGCTCTCGCCGGTACAGGTCGTCGGCATCCCGGTGGCGGAGAACTTCGCGCCGCACCTGGATTCGGTGATCGAGCGGCTGCGCGACGCCGGCGTGCGGGCCCAGGTGGACCGCAGCGACGACCGGATGCAGAAGAAGATCTTCAACCAGACCGCGCAGAAGGTGCCGTTCATGCTGCTGGCGGGCGCGCGTGACGTGGAAGCGAACGCGGTGAGCTTCCGGTTCCGCGACGGCACCCAGGTCAACGGTGTGCCGGTCGCCGACGCGGTCGCCACCATCACCACCTGGGTCGCCCACCGCGTGAACGCCTCACCCACCGCCGAGGGGTTCGAGGTCGTCTCCGCGGCGGTTCAGGCATGAGCGAGAACCTCGCCCCCGAGGCCGGCTCGATCGTCGACGCCGGGGCCGGCCAGCCCGACCGCCTGCAGCGGTTGTGGACGCCGTACCGGATGTCCTACATCACCGGCGAGGTCAAGCCCAAGGACGCGACCGGGCATCCGTTCACCGATATCCCCAAGATGTCGGACGAAGACGGCCTGATCATCGCCCGCGGCGAGAATGTCTACGCCGTGCTCAACTTGTACCCGTACAACCCAGGGCACATGATGGTGGTGCCTTACCGCCGGGTAGCCGACCTGGAGGACCTCACGACCGCCGAGAGCGCGGAACTGATGGCCTTCACGCAGCGGGCCATCCGCGTGATGAAGCAGGTCTCGCGGCCTGCCGGATTCAACGTGGGTCTCAATCTCGGTGGAGTGGCCGGTGGTTCGCTCGCCGACCACCTGCACCAGCACATCGTGCCGCGCTGGGGCGGGGATGCGAACTTCATCACCGTGGTCGGCGGGGTGAAGGTGATGCCTCAGTTGTTGCGCGACACGCGGCAGCTGCTGGCGGAGGCGTGGGAGGAATAAGGACCGTGCTCAGCTTCTTCGGCCGCCAGACGTTTGCGAAAGCGACTGCGCCGCTGGGCAAAGCGCTCGTCGGGACGGGGCTCACCCCGGACGCGATGACCCTGATCGGCACCACCGCGACGATCGCGGCCGCGGTGACGCTGTTCCCCTCCGGACACCTGTTCTGGGGAACGATGGTCATCTGGCTGTTCGTCATGTTCGACATGCTCGACGGTGCGATGGCGCGCGCCCGCGGCGGCGGCACGAAGTACGGCGCCGTCCTCGATGCCACCTGTGACCGGGTGGCCGACGGCGCGATCTTCGGCGGACTCGCCTGGTGGGCCGTCTATCACGAGCACAGCAAGCACCTGTTCGCGCTGACCTTGATCGTGCTGGTCACCTCGCAGGTGATCTCCTACGCCAAGGCGCGTGCGGAGGCCAGCGGCCTGTCCGCCGACGGTGGGCTCATCGAACGCCCGGACCGTCTGGTCATCGTGCTGGTCGGCGCCGGGCTCACCGGCATCGGCGGGCACTGGGGGCTCGACTGGCTCACCTGGGCCGTGTACGTGGCGATGTGGGTGCTGGCGGTGCTGAGCATCGTGACGGTGTTCCAGCGGGTGCTGGCGGTGCGCAATTCGCCGGGCGCCCGCGTGGTGATTCCGCCGACGCCGCAGCCGGACGCGGGATCTGCCTCGTGAGCCTCACGGATCGGTTGAGCGACTGGGGCTACGCCGCAGGCTGGGGCCTCGTGCGTTCGGCGCCGGAAGGGTTGGCGCGCAAGGTCTTCGACCTCGGCGCCGATCGTTCGGTGCGCGGCGGCGGGCCGGAACAGCTGCGCCGCAACCTCGCTCGCGTTCTCGGTGTGCCCGCCGACCAGGTCCCCGGCGACCTGATGCGGGCGAGCATGCGCTCCTACGCCCGCTACTGGCGTGAGGCGTTCCGCCTGCCGTCGATGGACCACACGAAGATCGACTACTACGTCGGTGGTCTGGAGAACGTCGACGCCGCGCTCGAGCAGGGCCGCGGCCTCATCCTGGTGCTGCCGCACTCGGGTAACTGGGACATGGCCGGTGTCTGGTTGGTGCAGCACTACGACAACTTCACCACCGTGGCCGAACGGCTGAAGCCCGAATCGCTGTTCGAGCGGTTCGTGGCCTACCGCGAGAGCCTCGGTTTCGAGGTGTTCCCGCTGACCGGTGGCGAGCAGCCGCCGTTCGCCGCGCTCGCCGAACGCCTGCGCCAGAACCGGATCGTGTGCCTGATGGGCGAACGCGACCTCACCGGCAAGGGCGTGCCCGTCGACTTCTTCGGTGAGCGCACCTGGATGCCCGGCGGTGCCGCGAAACTGGCCATCGAGACCGGCGCCGCGCTGGTTCCCGTGCACGGCTGGTTCACTGTCGACGAGGACGGCACCGAAGGTTGGGGGCTGAAAGCCGAACCGGCCCTGGATGTTTCCGGTGGGGTGGCGGCCGCGACGCAGGCACTCGCCGACCGGTTCGCCGCCAATATCGCCGAGCATCCGGCCGATTGGCACATGCTGCAACCGCTCTGGGAAGGCGATCTGTCGCCCGAACGACTGTCGCGGATCACCGCGCAGCAGGCGGGAGGGCAGCCGTGAAGATCGGCATGATCTGCCCGTATTCGTTCGACGTCCCCGGCGGCGTGCAGGCCCATGTGGTCGAACTGGCCCGGGTGTTCATCGAACGCGGGCACAAGGTGAGCGTGCTCGCCCCCGCCTCCGACGACACCCCGCTGCCCGATTTCGTCGTCTCGGCGGGTCGCGCGGTGGCGATTCCCTACAACGGGTCGGTGGCGCGCTTGTCGTTCGGCCCCATGGCCTACACCAGGATCCGGCGCTGGATCGACAGCAACGACTTCGACGTGCTGCACATCCACGAACCCAACGCCCCGAGCCTGTCGATGCTGGCGCTCAAGATCGCCGAGGGCCCGATCGTGGCGACCTTCCACACCTCGACCACGAAGTCGTTGGTACTCAGTACTTTTCAGGGTGTGCTTCGCCCGTATCACGAGAAGATCAGTGGGCGGATCGCCGTGTCGGAGCTGGCCAGGCGCTGGCAGGTCGAGGCGCTGGGATCCGACGCGGTCGAGATCCCCAACGGTGTCGATGTGTCCGCGTTCGCGCGCGGTGAGCCACTCGACGGATACCCGCGCGCGGGCCGCACCGTGCTGTTCCTCGGTCGCTACGACGAACCGCGCAAGGGCATGGACGTGCTGCTCGGCGCGCTGCCCGCGCTCATCGACCACCATCCCGACGTGGAGATCCTCATCGTCGGGCGCGGTGACGAGGATCGGTTGCGCCGTGAAGCCGGGGAGCACGCGGGGCATCTGCGGTTCCTCGGACAGGTCTCCGACGAGGAGAAAGCCGCCGCGCTGCGCAGTGCCGACGTGTACGTCGCGCCGAACCTCGGTGGCGAGAGTTTCGGGATCATCCTGATCGAGGCGATGGCGGCAGGCACCCCGGTGGTCGCGAGCGAACTCGACGCCTTCCGTCGCGTGTTGCGCGACGGGACCGCGGGCATGCTCACCCCGATCGGTGACTCCGACGCGCTGGCCACCGCCATCGACACGCTCCTCACCGACGACGAGACGCGGACGCGTCTGGTCAGCACCGCGACCCAGGTGGTCGCGGGCTACGACTGGCCGGTCGTGGCCGAACAGATCCTGCGGGTGTACGAGACCGTCACCGTCGGCGACAACCGCGTCCGGGCCGCCGGATGATCACCTTCTCCGCGACCACCGTCCTCGTTCTCGGGCTGATCGCCCTGCTCGTCCTGGCCCTCGGCGTGTGGGCCTACTCCACGGCGAACCGGCTCGACCGGCTGCACGTGCGCTCCGATCAGTCCTGGCAGGCACTCGATGCCGCGCTCGCCCGCCGGGCGGTGGTGGCTCGCGCGGTGGCGATGTCGGAGGCCGGTCCGGTGAGCACCGATCCCCGCCGGGCCGAACGGGCCACCCAGCTCGCCACACTCGCCGATCGGGCCGAACGCGCCGATCGCGGTGACCGGGAAACGATCGAGAACCAGCTCTCCGCCGCGCTGTCGCTCGTCGACATCGACCACCTGCGACCGCAGCTGGTGGCCGAACTCGCCGACGCCGAGGCGCGCGTGCTGATCGCCCGGCGCTTCCACAACGACGCCGTGCGCGACACCCTGGCGCTGCGCACCCGCAGGCCCGTGCGCATCCTGCACCTCGGCGGTACCGCGCCGCTGCCGACCTATTTCGAGATCACCGAACGCGCGACGCCCGCCGCCGCCACCGGCCTCACCGTGCACACCACCCGCACCTCCGCCCGGGTGATGCTGCTCGACGAGCACAACCGCGTGCTGCTGCTGCGTGGTCACGACCCGATGATCCCCGAGGTGGCCTTCTGGTTCACCGTGGGCGGCGGCGTCGAACCGGGGGAGAGCCTGCGCGACGCCGCGGTGCGCGAGATCTACGAGGAAACAGGGCAGCGGGTGGATCCCGCCGCGCTGCGCGGTCCGCTGTGGCGGCGGGTCGCGGTGTTCCCGTTCAACGGCGAGCTGATCCGCTCCGAGGAACTGTTCTTCAGCCTGCGTTCGCCGGGCTTCGAATGGCGCCCGGCGGACCTGACCGCCCTGGAGCGCCGCACGATCACCGACCACCGCTGGTGCTCCGCCGACGACATCCGCGCACTCGACGACGCGGGCGAGGCCGTCTACCCGTACCACCTCGACGAACTCCTCACCGAAGCCGTTTCCGCGGCTGAAGACGACACCCAGCACGTGGTCCGCTCGATCCGCTGAGGCCCAGCGGGGGACAGTACCCGGGCCATGATTCGCTCGATGCCGCCTCGTCGGCGTGGCCGTCGATCGCGCGCGGACTCCGGTCGCGGCGCTGTGGTGCGCCGCCGGTGCGGCGGCCGTCGCGGCGGTGATCGTGCTGGTCGACCGGGCATGGCGCGGCCCCGTGGCGGACGCGGTCGGAGCCGTGGCACGGTGAATGCCAGGCCATCGGACAAGGCCAGCGGTGCGCGGTGAACACATCACCGCTGGTCGTGACAAGGCCAGTGGTGCTCAACTGGCTATGAAGGCCGATTTCGGGCAGCTCTAGAATCGACGGTGAACCGAATCCGAGCGACTTGATTGGCGCCCATGACACAGGAGACATTCGTGACTACGCCTGAGACCACCAACACCGTCGGCACCGCCCGCGTGAAGCGCGGCATGGCCGAGATGCTCAAGGGTGGCGTGATCATGGATGTGGTCAACGCCGAGCAGGCCAAGATCGCCGAAGACGCCGGCGCCGTGGCCGTGATGGCGCTCGAGCGGGTGCCCGCCGACATCCGCGCCCAGGGTGGCGTGTCCCGGATGAGCGACCCGGACATGATCGACGGCATCATCGCCGCGGTCTCCATCCCGGTCATGGCCAAGGCCCGTATCGGCCACTTCGTCGAGGCGCAGATCCTGCAGAGCCTGGGCGTGGACTACATCGACGAGTCCGAAGTGCTCACCCCCGCCGACTACGCCAACCACATCGACAAGTGGAACTACACCGTCCCGTTCGTCTGTGGCGCCACCAACCTGGGCGAGGCCCTGCGCCGCATCACCGAGGGCGCGGCCATGATCCGCTCCAAGGGCGAGGCGGGCACCGGTGACGTGTCCAACGCGACGACCCACATGCGTACCATCCGCGGCGAGATCCGTCGCCTGACCTCGCTGTCCGAGGACGAGCTGTTCGTGGCCGCCAAGGAACTGCAGGCCCCGTACGAGCTGGTTCGCGAGGTCGCGCAGACCGGCAAGCTCCCGGTCGTCATGTTCACCGCCGGTGGCATCGCCACCCCCGCCGACGCCGCCATGATGATGCAGCTCGGCGCCGAAGGTGTGTTCGTCGGCTCGGGCATCTTCAAGTCCGGCAACCCCGAACAGCGCGCCGCCGCCATCGTCAAGGCCACCACCTTCTACGACGACCCGGACGTGCTGGCCAAGGTCTCGCGTGGCCTGGGCGAGGCCATGGTCGGCATCAACGTCGAAGAGATCCCGCAGCCGCACCGTCTGGCCGAGCGCGGCTGGTGATCATGGGCCCGATATCGTTCGGGCACTGAAACATTCGCCTCGGCGGGCGTCGCGATCGCGACGCCCGGCCGGCCAGACCGCGCCAGGCCAGATCGTCGAGCAGGTCGACCGCCTCGGCCACTTCGATCCGCCCGCTCGCGACCCGGTCGGCGATGGCC
>NZ_JBSFTG010000004.1:423760-539771 GCF_053590715.1 Nocardia sp. NPDC003183 | reverse complement strand
GACCGACGCGGCTGGGACTTGAAACCCAGGCCGCAGGCCGTCTACACGCTCACGAGCAAGCAACGGCGGCTAACCGGCGACCCCTTGGGGCCGCGAACACGCGCGCGCCAGCGCGCCGATAATCCAGCGGACACGCGGGCGCCAGCCCGCCGATAATCCTGTAGCCTCCCGGTGTCCCACTGCTGCCTAACTCCGAGGATTGACCCGGGTGGACTCCACCGAGCTTCGCATTGCCGCCGTGGTCCCCTGCCACAATGAAGAGGCCGCGGTCGCCAAGGTCGTCACCGACCTCAAAGCCGCTGTGCCGGGGATCGTCGTCTACGTCTACGACAACCTGAGCACCGACCGCACCGCCGAATGCGCCCGTGAGGCCGGGGCGATCGTGCGCTTCGAGAACACCAAGGGCAAGGGCAATGTGGTGCGCCGCGCCTTCGCCGATATCGACGCCGACGTCTATCTGATGATCGACGGCGACGACACCTACGAGGCGTCGGCCGCTCCGCTGATGATCAAGACGCTGCTCGAGGGCCCCTACGACCACATCCTCGGTGTGCGCAAGCAGGACGACGCCGACGCCAGCGCCTACCGCAGCGGTCACGAGACCGGCAACAAGGTGCTCAACGGCGTGGTGGGCAAGGTGTTCGGCGAGAACGTCGAAGACATGCTGAGCGGTTTCCGGGTGTTCTCGCGCCGGTTCGTGAAGAGTTTCCCGGCCGTGTCGCGCGAGTTCGAGATCGAGACCGAGCTGACCGTGCATTCGCTGCACCTGCGCGTGCCGCAGACCTCGGTGCCGGTCGGTTTCCGCGACCGCCCCGCGGGCAGCGAATCCAAGCTGCGCACCTACCGCGACGGCACCAAGATCCTCGCGCTGATCCTGGGCCTGGCCCGCCACGAACGCCCCGTCGCGTTCTACGGCCTGTTCGGCACCATCGCCTGGCTGGTCTCGGTGATTCTGACCGTGCCGATCGTGATCGACTTCTACAACACTCACCAGGTGGCGCGGTTCCCGACGCTGTTCCTCGCGTTCACGCTGTTGCTGCTCGGCAGCCTCGCGTGGACCGCGGGCCTGATCCTGGACGGCATCCGCCGCTCCCGCCACGAGACGGCGCGGTTGGTCTACCTGCGTTATTCGGCCGCCGGGGTGAACGAGGACGTCGCGGCCGGAGACCGTCGGTGACCACGTCCATCGAGCCCGAGACGACTGTAGAACCCAGCAAGACCCCCGCACGCAAGGATCGGGCGCTGGCGCCCATCCGGACTGTGACCCAGCGGTTCGGCGCCGCGACCGTCGCGTTCGCGATGATCGCGACCGTCTTCGGCGCCGTGTTCGCCGTGCTCACGCCCGCGTTCTGGGGCCACGACGAGATCACCCAGTTCGGCCGCGCCTACCAGGTCGCCCACGGCGGCGTGTTCCCCCAGCGCATCGTCGACGATCGCGGTGTGGCCTACGGCGGGCAGATCCCGGTGAGCATCGACGCGCTGATGGGCTACGCCTTCACCGACTACAACGACAACCCCGAAGAGCCCGACGCGATGGTGGCCGACCCCGGCGCCTACGACCGGCTCGCCGCGGCCGAGGTCTCCTCGACGACCCGGCAGATGTGGTTCACCAACACCGCCGCCTACTCGCCGGTGCCGTATGTGCCCGCCGCCGTTGGCATTCGGCTGGGCGAGGCGCTCGGCCTCGACGTGGGTGGCATGTATTTGCTCACCCGTTTCGCCGGCCTGGTCGCCTATCTCGCGGTTGTCGGATTCGGGCTCTACGCGCTGCGCGAGCGGCGTAGCCAGTGGCTGGTATTCACCGTGGCGGTGCTGCCGATCGCGCTTTTCCAGGCGGGCACCGTCACCGCGGACACGCTCACCAACGCGCTCGCCATCATGGTGTCGGCGCTGTTGCTGAAAGCGCTGTTCGTCGGCGATCGACTGCACCGGGCGGAAACCGCCGCGCTGCTCGCCGCGACGATCGCGCTGCCGCTGAGCAAACCGACCTATGTGCTGCTGGCGATGCTGGTTGTGGTGGTGCCCGCCGACCGGCTCGGTTTCAGCGGAAAACTGAAATTCGTCCCGTGGGCATTCGCGGTGACGGGCGGGGTGCTTTTCCTCGCCTGGACGAAGATCGCGGCGCCCACCGGCGACGGCATGGGCCTGATGCGCCCGCCCCATCAGTGGGGCCAGGTGCGACCGGGCGATCAGCTGAAGGGAATCCTCAGCGACCCGGTGCAATTCGTGCACACCTTCGGCGAGAGCATCGCGCTGCGCGACCATCGCTGGTTCAACCAGTTCTTCGGCGAACTCGGTTTCGCGTATGTGGACGTGCCCGCGATTTCGATGCTGGCGTGCCTGCTCGCCTTCGCGGTGAGTTTCGGCATCGTCGACCGGATGAGTACCACCACAGCCACTTTCCGTCGCACGCTGATCGTGGCGCTCACGGTGCTCGCGAGTGTGGCGATGATCTACGTGACGCTGTACATGTCGTTCACGCCGGTCGATTTCTATATCATCGACGGTGTGCAGGGCCGGTATTTCGTGCCGCTGGCAATCATGGGACTGGCGGTGCTGGCTCGCGTGGTGGGGCTGCGACTCACGAATTCCGATGGCGTGATTCCGGCCCGCGGGACCGCGATCACCATCGCCTGCGCATCGACTTTCGCGCTTGTCGCTACCGCCGCAACGTATTACACCGTCGTCTGGGGATAATTCCCCAGACGACGGTGGGGATTACAGAGTTTTCTCGCCCGCTGCCGCGTAGGCGCGTTCGGTATCGGCCTTTTTCGGTCGCCACCAGTTCTCGTTGTCGCGGTACCAGGCGACGGTGTCGGCCAGGCCGGCGCGGAAGTCCGCGTAGCGCGGTGACCAGCCCAGCTCCTCGCGCAGCAGACTCGCGTCGATGGCGTAGCGCTGGTCGTGGCCGGGGCGGTCCGTCACGTGATCGAAGTCGGTGGGCTCTCGATCGAACGCCTGCAGAATGAGCTGGACGACCGTGAGGTTGTCGAGTTCACCCTGGGCGCCGATCAGATAGGTCTTGCCGGTCCGGCCACGCTCGAGAATGTCCCAGACCGCGCGGTTGTGGTCGTCGACGTGGATCCAGTCGCGCACCTGATGGCCCGCGCCGTACAGCCGTGGGCGCACACCGTCGATCAGGTTGGTGATCTGGCGCGGGATGAATTTCTCCACGTGCTGGTACGGGCCGTAATTGTTGGAGCAGTTCGACAGGGTCGCGCGGACACCGAAAGACCTGGTCCAGGCGCGTACCAGCATGTCGCTGCCCGCTTTGGTCGCCGAATACGGGCTCGACGGGTTGTAGGCGGTGGATTCGGTGAAGCCCGGCTCGTCGGGGGTGAGATCGCCGTACACCTCGTCGGTGGAGACGTGGTGGTAGCGCACCTCGTGGCGGCGTACCGCCTGCAGCAGCGAGTAGGTGCCGACGATATTGGTCTGCACGAACGGCCACGGCTCGGCCAGGGAGTTGTCGTTGTGGGATTCGGCCGCGAAATGCACGACCGCGTCCACCCCACCGACCAGGTTGTCGACAAGATCGAGATCGGCGATATCGCCGTGCACGAATTCGATCCGATCCGCGACCGGATCCAGCGATGCCCGGTTGCCCGCGTAAGTGAGCGCGTCGAGCACGGTCACTTGGACATCCGGGCGCGTGGCCACGGTCTGCTGGACGAAATTCGCACCGATGAACCCGGCCCCGCCGGTTACGAGCACTCGCACTCGGTCAACGATACGTGCATTCCGTGGACGCTCGTGACGAAAGGTGTCACCGTTATGTGTTGCTGGAACGTCTCTGACCTGTGACCCGGCATATATTTACACAGTGATCTCCGTCACATTACCTGTAGGTAGGTTAAGACTCAAAGTCGGTTTTCCTGAGAAAAAGCCCGGTCAACGCTCAGGTTTCTATCAGCGCACAGGCATCGGAGTATCAATGGTGAACAAAACTTGAACTAACAGTCACAGCAGGTTCACCTCTGGTTAGCTGCGGGAGCTTTTGATCTACGAGTCCCCTCCGCACGCTCCAAACTTGAGGTTCAACAAAAATGCTGATGAGGAAATTCGCCGCCACGTCGGCGCTGCTGATCGCCGCCATGGGCGTCACCGCCGGCACCGTGAACGCCGCGCCGGCCGAAGAAGCCGCCCCGATCAACTACTCCGCCGAGGTCGTCGACGGTTCCAAGTCCGTCATCACCACCGACGCCGGCTCGCTGGTCGTCGAAGACGGCGCCTTCAAGATCAAGGCTGCCAACGGCACCACCGTCGCCGGCACCCCGCTGTCGTTCCGCCTCGATGACTTCGAGCTGCCGATCGCCGCCGAGATCTCGGGCAACAAGGCCGTCCTGACCCCCCAGCTCGACCCGGCCCAGGCCGTCTACAAGCCGGTGGCCCTGCCTTACGAGGACAAGGCTCCCTGGAAGACCGAGTACGAGCGTGAGCAGGCCGCCTGGAGCCGTCTGACCTCCACCATCTCCATGGGCGCCACCATCGGCACCCTGGCCGGCGGCCTCGGCGGCGCGACCATCGGCTGCATCGCGGGTGCCGCGGCCGGCCTGGTCGCCACCGGTGTGCTGCTCGCCCTGTTCGGCGCGGGCCCGATCGCGGGTTGCGTCGTCGGCGCCACCACCATCGGCGCCCTCGGCGTCATCCTGGGCCAGATCTTCGTGACCGCTCCGGTCGCGATCGGCGCTGCGATCCAGTACTTCACCACGATCAACCAGCCCTTCGTCGCTCCGGCCAAGTAATTTCGCCGCAGTACAGAAGGAAAGCGGCCCCTGCCCGGAGAAATCCGGGCGGGGGCCGCTTCTTCGTGTCGGAGGTGGCTCGGTCGGCCGACCGTGGTCAGGACCGCCCGAGCCGTTCTCAGGCCGTACGTGCCCGCTGGGCCGGTTCCACCGCGGTGCGGACGAACTTCGCCACCCGGCCCAGCGCCGAACGGCTCTCCGGCATGCTCGGCAGGATGCTCATGAACGCGTGCACCTGCCCGCGCCACAGCTCCAGGGTGTTGGGTACGCCCGCGGCGGTGAGCCGGTGGGCCATCAGTTCACAGTCGTAGCGCAGGAGCTCGTCCTCGGCGGCGATGAGCAGCACCGGCGGCATCCCGGCCAGCTCGGCGTTGACCGGCGACAGCGCGGGATCGAGCGGACCGGCGTGCTCGGCGCCCAGGTGGACGACCGCCTCGAGGCCCTTCAGCGGAATGTAGGCATCCCGGTTGACATTGACGTAGCCCTCTTTGGCCCGGTAGTCCAGATCGAGCAGCGGGCTGAGGCCCACGAGGGCGGCGGGCAGCGGCAGGCCGATCTCGCGAGAGCGGATCGCGGTCGCGAAGGTCAGGAACCCACCCGCCGAGTCACCGGCGAACACGATGCGCGCCGGATCGGCCCCGTGGCGCAGCAGCCAGCGGTACGCGAGCACACAGTCGTCGATCGAGGTGTCGATCGAATCACCGGGCAGCTGCCGGTACTCGACATTGAGGACGGGCAGTCCGGTGCGCCGGGCCAGTCCGGCCACGACCGCGCGGTGTGTCTGCAATCCGCAGACCGCGAAGCCGCCGCCGTGCATGTACAGCAACGCGCCGTGGCGCAACGCGCGAGATCCGCCCGCGGGCCGCACCATTTCCATCTTGAAGCCCTGGAGCTGGATCTGCTCGCGCTCGATGCCGTGCGGTTCGGGCCGCAGCCGCGACAGCAGGTCGACCGCGACGGCGCCGACCGGAATGGTGGCCCGGTTGATGGGCACGGTGCGCAGCAGCGGTCCGATCAGGCCGAGGCAGGCGCCCATCAGGACTCGCGAGGAGGTACTGGTCCGGCCGGAGTTGACGATGATGCCCGACTCCGGCCTCTCGGCGGTGCTGATCGGGGCCACGGGCGCGAGCCCACCCATCACGCCGGTGATCTTTGTGGCTACCATCGCGCACCTACCTCTACAGCTGGCGCGTCGACCCCTGACCAGGCGTAAACCCCCCGGATCGGATGTCGGCGCTGACATCTAACACAGTGATGTTTCACACATCGACGCTCACATAATCAGATGAACGTCTTGTCTGTCTCAGTTATCGCCCGACACACCCGGTCACGAAACGTTCGTGACCAATTCGTCGACGTGTCGGAACCTCCCCGTCTCCGGGGCGGACGGGACTGGCAGACTTGCCACCTATGCGCGGAATCATCTTGGCGGGCGGCACCGGTTCACGGTTGCACCCGATCACGCGCGGGGTGAGCAAGCAGCTTGTCCCGGTCTACGACAAACCCATGGTCTACTACCCGTTGTCCACCCTCATGCTGGCAGGGATCGACGACATTCTGGTGATCACCACGCCGGAGGACGCCGACGCGTTTTCCCGGCTGCTGGGCGACGGCAGCCAGTTCGGCGTCGCGATCAGCTACGTGGTGCAGCCCGAACCCGACGGTCTCGCGAGCGCCTTCGTCCTCGGGGCCGATCACATCGGCAACGAACCGGCGGCGCTGGTCCTCGGCGACAACATCTTCCACGGGCCCGGCCTCGGCGCCAGCCTGGAACGCTTCCACGACATCGACGGCGGCGCGGTGTTCGCCTACTGGGTGAAGGACCCGACCGCCTACGGCGTGGTGGAGTTCGACCAGGGCCGCGCGGTCTCCATCGAGGAGAAGCCGAAGGTCCCGCGCTCGAACTACGCCATCCCCGGCCTCTACTTCTACGACAACGACGTGGTCGAGATCGCCCGCGAGCTGAAGCCGTCGGCGCGCGGCGAGTACGAGATCACCGATATCAACCGCGCCTACCTCGAGCAGAACCGGCTCAGTGTCGACGTGCTCGCCCGCGGCACCGCCTGGCTCGACACCGGCACCTTCGATTCCCTGCTCGACGCGGCCAATTACGTGCGCACGATCGAGGAGCGGCAGGGCCTCAAGATCGGTGTGCCCGAGGAAGTGGCCTGGCGCCGCGGCCTCATCTCCGACGAGCAGCTGTGCAAGCTCGCCGAACCGATGGTGCGCTCGGGCTACGGCCGCTACCTGCTGGATCTGATCGACCGCGGAAAAGACTGGTAGCGCATGGAATTTCGTGAACTGGCGATCCCCGGCGCCTGGGTGGTGACCCCGCGTCTGCTCGGCGACGACCGCGGCATGTTCTGCGAGTCGTTCAAGGCCTCGGAGTTCGAGAAGGCCACCGGGCGCCCGTTCGAGCTGCACCAGGTGAACACCTCGGTTTCGGCCGCCGGGGTGCTGCGCGGCATCCACTACACCGACGATCCGCCCGGTCAGGCCAAGTATGTGACCTGTGTGCGCGGTGCGTTCCTGGATGTGGTGGTCGACCTGCGGCCGGGCTCACCGACCTACGGCCGCTGGGACAGCGTGCTGCTCGATGACGTCTCGCGGCGCTCGGTGTTCCTGTCCGAGGGTCTCGGCCACGCCATCCTCTCGCTGGAGAACCGGTCGACGGTGACCTACCTCTGTTCGCTCGAGTACTCCCCCGAGTTCGACAGGGACCTGGACGCTTTCGATCCGCGCCTCGGCATCGAATGGCCGACCGAGGGCCGCGACGGCCGCCCGCTGACCTATGTTCGCTCGGCGAAAGACGAAGCAGCGCCGAAGTTTTCCGCCTGATTCACGTGAAACGTCGAACGGCACCACCTGCGCGAGGTGGTGCCGTTCAGCGTTTTCCGATCAAGCCACCGGTTCGAGAACCTTCGCCTCGACCGGTGCGACCTCCGCCGGCTTGCGGAACCGGGGCAGGAAGACCGTGAGCGCGAGCAGCGCGCCGACGATGGTGACGCCCGCCGCGAACTCCAGGCCCGGCCGGTAGGCGTCGAGCATCTGCTGCGGAGTAGCGCTCGTACCGTGCCCGCCGGAGGTGACGATGGCGGTGGTCACCGCGAGCACGACGGCCGCGCCGACCTGCATCGAGGTCTGCAGTACGCCTGCGGCGAGACCCTGCTCGTCGTCGTCGATACCGCTGGTGGCCTGCACATTGATGGCGGGGAAACCGACCCAGCCGATGCCGATCAGCAGAATCGCGGGCAGCAGCACGGTGAAGTAGCCGGGTGCCGTGTCGATCCGCAGGAACAGCAGGTAGCCGATCGCCATGACGCTCATGGTGACCGCGATGACCGGTCCGGTACCGAAACGGTCGATCAGCTTCTCGGAGAAGAACGCCGACCCGACGACCAGGATGCCGACCGGCAGCAGGGCCATCGCCAGCTTCAGCGCCGACCACTCCAGGGTGTCCTGCATGTACAGGGTCACGATGAACTGCCAGGAGAAGTAGGAACCGGCGACCGCGATGATGGCCAGGCTGGCTCGCACGAGCGAGGCCTTGCGCAGGATGCCGAGGCGGACCAGCGGGTGCCTCACCCGCTGTTCGGTGACGACGAACGCGGCGAACAGGGCGATCACGGCGAGGAACGAACCGATGGTGCGAGCCGAGGCCCAACCGACTTCCGGCGCGGTGACCACGGTGTAGACCAGCAGCAACATGCCCGCGGTGGACAGCAGCGCGCCGAGTAGATCGTGTCCGCCTTCTTCGGCCTTACCGTCCTTGGGCACCAGCACGAAGGCGGCGGCCAGGGCGGCGAGCGCGATCGGGACGGGCAGCAGGAAGGTCCAGCGCCAGCCGACGCCGGTCATCAGGCCACCGAACAGCAGGCCCATGGAGTAGCCGCCCGCGCCGAAGACGGTGTAGATCGACAGCGCCTTGTTGCGCGCTTTTCCTTCGGCGAACGTGGTGGTGATGATCGACAGACCGGTCGGCGCGGTGAACGCGGCGGCCAGGCCCTTGATGAAGCGGGTGGCGATCAGCAGCGCGGGGTCGCTCACCAGGCCACCGACGAGCGAGGCGACCGCGAACACCGCGAGGGCGATGAGGAAGACCTTGCGGCGGCCGAGCAGGTCGGCGGTGCGTCCGCCCAGCAGCAGCAGGCCGCCGTAGCCGAGGATGTAGCCGCTGACGAGCCACTGCAGGGTGGAGGTGGACAGATCGAGTTCGGCGCCGATGGACGGCAGCGCGACGCCGATCATCGAGACGTCGAGCCCGTCGAGGAAAAGGACGATGCACAGAGTGATCAGCATTCCCCAGAGGCGAAGGGGCCACCTGGTGGGATCGGTCGCCTGATCTGCGGCCGAGAGCGTTGCTGGCGAAGTCATGCGGAGGACATTACATGCGTGTGCATTAATTGCCAACACATAAAATGCCGTTGCATGAACATGCGCCTACCACTAAGATGGGGCCATGAACCCGGCCGTAACGTCAGCTCGGCGCACCGAAGCGCCCACCGAGCTGGTCGGTCAGTGGCGCGAACTACTCGGCAGGCACGCCGCCGTGAGTTGCGCCCTGGAGAAGGCGCTCCAAAGGGACCACGAGATCGGCCTCAGCGAATTCGAAACGCTGGACCGACTGGTCGACGCGGCGTGTCAGAAGTACCGCATGACAGAACTGGCCCAGGACATCTACCTGAGCCAGAGTGCGCTCTCGCGCGCGGTGGCCAGGCTGGAACGCGACGGCCTGGTCGAACGGAGCATGTGCGATCTCGACCGTCGCGCCATCTTCGTCCAGCTCACCGACAAGGGCAGGGCGGTCTACGACCGAGCCCTGCCCACCCACCGTTCGGTGCTCGCCGGTTCGTGGGACAGCCCTACAACGTGCCCGTAGCCGCCGCGGTGATACCGGTGAAAGCACGCCGGTAGCGATCACATTCGGCAGGCTTGTCCAGGTAGGTGCTGCCCGCGAAGGTCTCCACGTAGACCACCGGCGGCTCCGGTCGATCCACCGAGTCGTCGACCCCGAAATCCAGGATCACGAACCGGCCCGATTCGAGACCCGCGTGGTAGCCGGAATCGCCGGGAACCACCTGGATCCGCACCGTTTCGCGCTCGGCCAGCTCCCGCAATCGCGCGAGCTGGCCCGCGCGGACGCGGTCGTCACCGATCACACGGGTGAGCACCGACTCGGCCAGCACCACGTCCAGTCGCAACGGAG
This sequence comes from Nocardia sp. NPDC003183, assembly GCF_053590715.1. Classification (NCBI taxonomy): domain Bacteria; kingdom Bacillati; phylum Actinomycetota; class Actinomycetes; order Mycobacteriales; family Nocardiaceae; genus Nocardia; species Nocardia sp. NPDC003183. Next base: position 529,820 of record NZ_JBSFTG010000004.1, on the reverse strand, counting down.
CATCCGCCCTGGTCACCAGAGCTTGCCTGGCCGCCGACACCCGCAGCCTGCGCTCGAGCTCCGCCTCGGTCAGCCCGGGGATCGTCTGCTCCAGCAGCGCTTTCGTGTAGTCCTCGGTCTGCAACAGGACGGGGACGAGGCCGTCCTCGTAGAGCGCGAGCCCCGACGCGGCTTCCTCGAGGCCGATGTAGACCTCGAATCCCTCCGCGATCACGTCGCCGTAGCTCGTCCACCAACCCCGTGCTTTGGTTTCGCGAGCCAACGCGGCCAGCGGTTCGACCAGATCGGCCGGCGCGCCGTACACCTTGCACATGGCCTCGACGTCGAGGCTGCGCAACGACGTCTGCCCCGTTTCGATCCGCCAGATCTTCGCTTCCGACCACTCCAGTTGCGCCGCCGCGGTTCTGGTTGTCATCCGCGCACGATTGCGCAGGTCACGTAAGTGCCTGCCCAACTGCCTGCGCGGCATCGTGGAACCGGTGACGCCCTGTGGTGAAGCCATACTTCCCCCCTGTATCCGAACTCCGGTCTCCGGACAGAACTTACGGAGACCGACCTACGCAGCCGACATATCCGGATCTGCGTACGGATTGTTTCACAATGAATCGGACACCGCGCAAGACCTATTTTTTCTTGCGGAACCGCCAGAACTGCACCGCACGAACGTCTTCGGAGAGCTGACTCACCGGCTCGGCGACATCGGACAGCGCCTGGAACAGGCCGTCGGCCAGATCACTGATGTGTTCGACGCGGCCGGCCAACCGGGCGGCGTTGTCGGCGAACTCGAGCATCAGGCGGACCGAGGCCGCGATGGTGAGCCCCAACGGGATCGACACCAGCGCGGCGAGCACCCCCAGCACCGCGGAGGCTTTCCACATCAGCACGGTGAAGGCGATCGGCAGGCCGATGCCGAAGGACGCGACGCCGAGCACGTAGGCCAGCGGTAGCAAAGTCCTGGTCGCGGGCCTGCGGAACTGCACATCCAGCAGCGAACGGGCGGCCTCGGCGGCCCACTGTTTGGCCGAACCGGTACTGCGGAACGGCTCTTCGAACCCCGCGTCGCGCGCCAGATCGGCTTCGTAGGAGACTTCACCGGCACGATCGGGCCGCTTGCCACCGGCCTCTTTCCAAGAGAGCCAACGGGATTCGGCGTCGAATTCCTCGACATCCTCGTCGTTCGACTCGGGAGTGCCAGGCGCTTCGGTCATGCTTCGAATCCTGCCCGCTTTCGACCCCGACGCCAACCTGTCGGCACCGTACCTGCGATAGCGAAGGTTACCGGACTGAGACGAAGCAGACACTCTCGAATATTTTTCGGTAACGGCGTAACGAGTCGGCCACCTCCCGCCGATACGCCCATGAACGCAGGAACAGAGCTCTTCGGGGAATGGAGAACACAGTGCGCACGACGTTTCCGACCACCACTACGGCCGCCGACAAAGGTGCCGCCGCGCAGGAGTACACCGCGCGTGGATGGACGGTCGCTGAAACCACCAACGGTCTGTGCTTGATCACCGACGACGAGGTCTCGGCCATCGAGATCACCGGTGAGATCGCGGGCGACGTTCGCCGCTTCCTGCGCGCCAACAACCTGTCCGGCCCCGTGATCGAGATCCCGGGCCAGGAGCGTCGCGAGATCCACCTGGTCACCGGTGTCCGCAAGGCCGCCATGGCGATCGAGGCCATGCGTGAGGCAGGCGTCATCGTGCACACCGACGGCGCCAGCATCCCGCTGCCGCCCACCCAGCTCGCCGCGGGCAGCGCCTCCTGGGGCGTCGCCCCCACCGAGGCTCGCTGGATCCCGCCGGTCGTCGCCCTCGGTGCGGCCGTTCGCTCGGCAATGGCCCGCAGGCAGACCGGCAAGCAGGTCGGCAAGCGCGCGGCGCTGACCCTGGCCAGCTGACCTGAACCAGCCCGAACCCGCGATGCGCGACGCCTCCCCGACGTCGCAGCTCGCGGGTTTTCGGCGTTTCCGGCCATCGCCCGCCCCAGTGGGCGTAAGCATGGGGTATGGCTCCACGTTCGCTCCTGCGTACCTGTCCGCTGTGTGAGGCCGTCTGCGGTCTCACGGTCACCCTCGACGACGCCGACCAGGTGCTGTCGGTACGCGGCGACCGCGACGACCCGTTCAGCAAGGGCTTCCTGTGCCCGAAAGGCGCCAGCTTCGGCAAGCTCGACGGCGATCCCGACCTCGTCACCACCCCGCTGATCCGCGACGGTGACGGGTTCCGCGCGGCAAGCTGGGACGAGGCGTTCGACCTGATCGCGGCCGCGTTCGCCGAGATCCCCCGTGGCGCGTCCGCGGTGTACCTGGGCAACCCCAACGCGCACACCGTCGCGGGCGCGCTCTATCTGCCCGTCCTGATCCGGGCGCTGAGCACCCGTCACATCTACACCGCGAGCTCGGCCGATCAGATGCCCAAGCAGGTCGCGGCCGGACTCATGTTCGGCGACCCGCTGACGGTGCCGGTCCCCGACCTCGATCGCACCGACTTCCTGCTGATGCTGGGCGCCAATCCGCTCGAATCCAATGGGTCGCTGTGCACCGCGCCCGACTTCCCCGGGCGGTTGAAGGCGTTGCGGGCGCGCGGGGGCAAGCTGGTGGTGGTCGATCCGCGCGAGACCAGAACCGCGGCACTCGCCGACCAGCACCTGTTCATCCGGCCGGGTTCGGACGCGTATCTGCTGTTCGGGGTCGTGCACACGCTGTTCGACGAGGGCCTGACCGACGTGCGCGTCGACGTGGCCGGACTCGACGAACTACGCACGGCCGCCCTCGATTTCCCACCGGAAGCGGTGGCCGAGCGCACCGGCATCCCCGCCGGCACCATCCGCGCGCTGGCCCGCGAACTCGCGGCCGCGCCCACGTCGGCCGTCTACGCGCGGATCGGCACGTGCACCGCCGAGTTCGGCACGCTCACCCAGTGGCTGGTCGACGCCGTCAACACCCTCACCGGCAACCTGGACTCCCCCGGCGGCGCCATGTTCGCCGATGCCGCGGCGGGCGGGGTGCAGCGCAGCAAGCCGTTCCGCCTCGGCCGCTGGACCAGCCGGGTCCGCGAGCTGCCGGAGGCCATGGGCGAACTGCCCGTCGCCACCCTCGCCGACGAGATCGAAACACCGGGTGAGGGGCAGATCAAGGCGCTGGTGACGGTGGCGGGCAACCCCGTGCTGTCCGCGCCGAGCGGTGCGCGACTCGACCGTGGCCTGGCCGGGCTCGAGTTCATGGTCAGTGTGGATCGCTACGTCAACGAGACGACGAGACACGCGAACGTGATCCTGCCGCCACCGCGTTCGGTGCAGTCACCGCACTTCGATTTCGCGCTGCTGCAGTTCGCGGTGCGCAATTACGCCCGCTACTCGCCGCCGTTGGTCGCGCTGGGCGAGCGGCCCTCGGAATCGGCCGTGGTGGCCCGGCTCGCCGCCGCGGTGAGTGGTCAGCCGCATGCCGGGACGGGCGCGGCCAGTCCGATCGCGATGGTCGACGAGCTCGTGATCGCCGGCACCCTGCACAAGGCCGGCATGAGCGAACGCCGCGACGAGCTGACCGGCACGGACACCACCGAACAGCGCCTCGATCTGATGCTCAAGCTCGGCCCGTACGGCGCGTGGAACGGCGGCGACCTGAGCCTGAAAACCCTCCTGGACAACCCGCACGGCATCGACCTCGGCCCACTGCGCCCACGACTGCCCGGTGTCCTGCGCACCGCGTCGAAGCTGGTCGAGCTGGCACCGCCGCAACTGCTCGCGGACGTGGAGCGACTGCGCGCCGGGCTGGCGAGCACCGCGCCCGCGATGGTGCTGATCGGACGACGTCAGCTGCGCTCCAACAACAGCTGGATGCACAACATCGCGGGTCTGGTCGGTGGCTCCAACCGCTGCACTCTCCATGTCCACCCCGACGACGCGACCCGCCTCGGCCTCGGCGAACAGGCCGAGATCACCTCGGCGGCGGGCTCGTTGACGGTGCAGGTCGAGCTCACGCCGACGATCATGCGCGGCGTGGTGAGCCTGCCGCACGGCTGGGGTCACGGCGCGAGCAGCACCCAGTCGGTCGCGCTGGCGCACGCGGGCGTGAACGCCAATGTGCTGACCGATGATTCGGTGGTCGACGTGGTGTCCGGAACCGCCGTGTTCAACGGGGTACCGGTGACGGTAGGTCCGGCCTGATCAGTCCGGGTCCGGAAACCGTTGCGCAAACTCGGCTTTCATATCCTTCGCAACAATGGACACGCCCCACCGGCAGTGAGAGTCCCCTAGACTGGGTGAGATTGCGGTCACAGCGGGGGTTTCGTCTAGAAGCCCGCATCAACCGGTACGGCTAGCAGAGGGGGCCCGATGCCCGAAAAATTCGTCGGTAGCGACGGAGAACACGAGCTACAGGACACGTTGGGCACCTCGGACAGAGCCGAGCGCTTCTACGACGACCAGGTGATCGACTATCTGAATCCCACGATGGTCGATTTCGTCGCCCGCATGGACATGGCCTTCATCGCCACCTCCGATTCACACGGCGAATGTGACTCCAGCTTCCGGGCGGGGACCCCCGGATTCCTGCACGTGATCGACGATCGCACGATTGCGTACCCCGAATATCGAGGTAACGGGGTGATGGCCAGCCTGGGCAATATCCTCGAGAACCCGCACGTGGGAATCCTGATGATCGACTTCGTTCGCGACCTCATCGGCCTGCACATCAACGGAAAAGCCCGCATGGTCGCCGACAGCGAGCTGCGCGAGGACGTCACCGATCTGCCGCCCGCCGAGCGAGGAAAGACCTCGCAGGTGTGGGTGGTGGTCGATGTCGAAGAGGCCTACATCCACTGCCGCAAGCACATCCCGCAGATGGTGCCGGTCTCGCGGGACCAGCGCGAATGGGGCACCGACAACGTGCGCGCCAAAGGCGGCGACTACTTCGGCGTCAAGGCGGGCAAGCAGGCACCGGCCATCGCCGAGGCCAGCTAGCTACTCGATCTTGAAGATCACCACGCGCTGCACGACGAAGTTGATGACGGTTGCGGTGCCCTGCGCGATCACGAACGCGAGGGGCTGGCGCCACCACTCGTCGGGCAGCGCGAAGTACAGCGCCGCGTTGATCCCCACCTGCACCGCGAACGTCACCGCGTAGAGCGCCACCACCGCGAAGAACCTGGCCCTGCTCGGCTCTGCCTTGAACGTCCAGCGCCGGTTGATCAGGTACGCCGTGGTGGTGCCTGCGACGAAACTGATCGCCTTCGCCAGGCTCACCGGCAACCCGAGCAGATTCAGCAGCAGGCTGTAGATGCCGTAGTCGACGATCGCCGACAAACCACCCGTCAGCGTGAACCGCACGATCTGCGTCTTGAGGTCGACTTCGGTCCCGCCGGGCTCGTCGACCAGGGGAATTTCGGCGGGCAGCGGCAGATGCGGTTGGGCTTGCACGTGAGGAAGACTACGAGACCGGTCGCTCCTCGCGCCATGCATGTAGCCTCTTAGCCGATGTCTGAGAACATTTCGACCACCAACGATGAGGCGTTCGCGCTCCCTACGCGCACCCGCAAGCTCACCGGTTGGGGTCGCACCGCACCCACCTCCGCCGAAGTGCTCTCGACCAGCGATCCGGAACTGATCGCCAAGGCCGTGAGCATGGTGGCGCAGGACAACGACTCGAAGCCGGCGCATCTGCGACGCGGCGTGATCGCGCGTGGCCTCGGCCGCTCCTACGGCGACAACTCGCAAAACGCGGGCGGCCTCGTGATCGACATGCCCGCGCTGAACAAGATCCACAGCATCGACGCGGCCACCCGCCTCGTCGACGTGGACGGCGGCGTCGACCTCGACCAGCTGATGAAGGCAGCGCTGCCGTTCGGCCTATGGGTTCCGGTCCTACCCGGTACCCGCCAGGTCACCGTCGGCGGCGCAATCGGCTCCGATATCCACGGCAAGAACCACCACAGCGCCGGTAGCTTCGGCAACCACGTGCGTTCGATGGATCTGCTCACCGCCGACGGTGTCGTCCGCACGATCACGGCCGCGTCCGATCCGGAGCTGTTCTGGGCGACCATCGGCGGCTGCGGCCTGACCGGCATCATCCTGCGGGCCACCGTCGAGATGACCCCCACCGAGACGGCGTACTTCATCGCCGACGGCGACGTGACCAGCACCCTCGACGAGACCATCGCCTTCCACAGCGACGGCTCCGAGGACAAGTACGAATACAGCTCGGCCTGGTTCGACGCCATCAGCCCGCTGCCCAACCTGGGACGCGCGGCCATCTCACGCGGCAACCTGGCCAAGGTCGACCAGCTGCCGAAGAAGCTGCAGAAAGACCCGCTGCGCTTCAACGGCAAGACCTTCTTCACGCTGCCCGATGTGTTCCCCAACGGGCTGGCCAACAAGTACACCTTCGGGCCGATCGGTGAGATCTGGTACCGCAAATCGGGCACCTACCGGGGCAAGGCGCAGAGCCTGACCGCCTTCTATCACCCGCTCGACATGATGGGCGAATGGAACCGCGGCTACGGCTCCAACGGCTTCCTGCAGTACCAGTTCGTGGTTCCGCCGGAGTCGGTCGAAGAGTTCAAGCGCATCATCATCGACATCCAGAGCTCGGGTTTCTACTCGTTCCTCAATGTGTTCAAGCTGTTCGGCGAGGGCAACCAGGCGCCGCTGAGCTTCCCGATGGCCGGCTGGAACATCTGCGTCGACTTCCCGATCTCGCGCGGGCTCAACGAGTTCGTCACCGAGCTCGACCGGCGCGTGCTCGAGTTCGGCGGGCGGCTCTACACCGCGAAGGATTCGCGCACCTCGGCCGAGACCTTCCACAAGATGTACCCGCGGATCGACAAGTGGATCAAGGTCCGCCGCAGCGTCGACCCGAATGGCGTGTTCATGTCCGATATGGCCAGGAGGCTGGAGCTCCAGTGATCAACGCAGTTGGCAACCCGCAGACCATCCTGCTCTTCGGCGGCACCTCCGAGATCGGTCTCGCGATCGTGGCCGAGTACCTGGCCAAGAGCCCGGCCCGGGTCATCCTGGCGAACCTGCCCGGCGACCCGCTGCTCGAGAACGCCGTCACCCAGGTGAAGGCCGCGGGCGCGACCCAGGTCGACGTCGTCGACTTCGACGCGCTCGACACCGAGTCGCACCCCAAGGTCGTCGACTCCGCGTTCGCCGCGGGCGACGTCGACGTCGCGATCGTGGCGTTCGGTGTGCTCGGCGATGCCGAGGAGCTGTGGCAGAACCAGCGCAAGGCGGTCATGACCGTCGGCATCAACTACACCGCCGGTGTGTCGGTGGGAGTGCTGGTGGGCGACAAGTTCAAGGCCCAGGGCCACGGCCGGATCATCGTGATGTCCTCGGTGGCCGGTGAGCGCGTCCGCCGCTCCAACTTCGTCTACGGCTCCACCAAGGCCGGCCTCGACGGTTTCTACCTCGGCCTCGGCGAGGCGCTGCGTCCCTTCGGGCCGCGCGTCACCGTGATCCGGCCGATGCAGGTGCGCACCTCGGCGACAAAGGCCCACTGGGAAGCCACCGGCGCCAAGGAAGCTCCGCTCACCGTCGACCCGGAAGACGTCGCCAAGCTCGCCGTCACCGCGTCGGAGAAGGGCACCGAGATCGTCTGGGCGCCGGGCGAGGCCCGCTTCCTGATGTCGGCCCTGCGCCACGTGCCGCGCCCGATCTTCCGCAAGCTCCCGATCTGATCGACTGCGTTCAGGACTGCCGCATCATCCCCGGATGGTGCGGCAGTTCTGCTTTTCGGCTCCACTAGGCTGGCCCGGACCGTTGAGCACAGTGGAGCCGGAGGATTGCGCGCCGATGACGACCAATGACGAGGTGCGGGCGGGGCGCAAGATCTGGACCGGGGTCGGCGAGGGGGCTGCCGCCGCGGGTGTAGCGCTGGTGGTCGCCGTGGTGGGGCTGTTCGCGTTCTCGGCGGTGCAGTGGCCCGCGTTCAACTCCTCCAATGTGACTCGCGCGCTGACCACGGTGGGACAGGTCGTCGCGGTCGCGCTGCTGGTGGTCTCGGTGCTGCTGATCCGGCTGCGCAAGTGGCCGGTGGTGGCGAAACTGCTGTCCTGGGTGGGCATCTCGAGCTTTGTCACGGTCACGCTGGGGATGCCGCTGGCCGCGACGAAGCTGTACCTGTTCGGTGTCTCGGTGGATCAGGAATTCCGGACCGAATACCTGACCCGGCTCACCGACAGTGCCGCGCTGCGCGATATGACGTATGTGGATCTGCCGCCGTTCTATCCGGCCGGGTGGTTCTGGATCGGCGGGCGCGTGGGCAACGTGCTCGGGATGGACGGCTGGGAAGTGTTCAAGCCGTACGCGATCGGGCTGCTCGCCATCGCCGCCGCGGTGGCGCTGGTGTTGTGGATGCAGTTGGTGCGGGCCGACATGGCGGTGGGCGCGGCCGCCGCGGTCACGGCGATGACGTTGGCGTACGCCTCGCCCGAGGCTTATGGCGCGGTGCTCGTGGTGTTCGTTCCGCCGGTGCTGGTGCTGGCGTGGGGTGCGCTGCATCGGCGGTCCGGTGGGTGGGGCGCGGTGCTCGGTACGGGGCTGTTCCTCGGGGTGGCGGCGTGTTTCTACACGTTGTACCTGGCGATCGCGGCGTTCACCGTGGTGATCATGGCGGTGGTGGCGGCCGGGTTGGCAGTCTACGCACAGCGGGCAGCTGGGCGGCGGGCAAGCCGTCTGGGCGGCGCGCGAGCGGGCGCGGCTGCTGACGCCGGTACCCCCGGCGTTTCCTCCGCCACGGGCGGAACTATCCCGCTCAGCGCTCCGCCCGCCTGGCGCGCCGCGATCGCGCCGATGACCAGGCTGGCGGCAATCGGCGGCATCGCCATCGTGCTCGCCCTGGTCGTGTGGACGCCGTATCTGCTGAAGATGGCGTCCGGTGCGAAACTTCCCTCCGGCAGCGCTTTCCACTATCTGCCGGAGTCCGGCGCACAGCTGGCGTTCCCGATGCTGGAGTTCTCCCTGCGGGGAGCCCTGTGCATGATCGGCGTGCTGTGGCTCGTAGTTCGCGCCGGATCATCGAGGCGCGCACAGGCACTGGGCCTCGGCGTCGTATCGATCTACCTGTGGACCCTGCTCTCGATGATGGCGACCGCGGCAGGCACGACCCTGCTGTCCTTCCGGCTGGAGCCGGTCCTGCTCGCGTTGCTCGCCGCCGCGGGCGTTTTCGGCTTCGTCGAAGGCGCGACCGCCCTCTACCAGGCGGTGAACGAGCCCGCCCCGATGCGCACCGCGGCTGCCGCGATCGCCGTCCTCGGCGCCATCGCCTTCGCCCAGACGATCCCCACCGTGCTGACCCACGAGATCGACACCGCTTACACCGACACCGACGGCAACGGCGAACGAGCCGACCAGCGCAAACCCTCCGCCGTCTCGCACTACCGCGAGATCGATGCGGCCATCCTGGCGCAAACCGGCCGTCCCCGAGACGAATCCGTCGTCCTCACCGCGGACACCACCTTCCTGGCCTTCTACCCCTACTGGGGCTTCCAGGCCCTCACCTCCCACTACGCGAACCCCCTGTCGGACTTCAAGGCGCGCGCCGCCACCATCGCCGACTGGAGCAAGCTCCCCGACTCCCCGGCCCTCGTCGAAGCCCTCGCGAAGTCCCCGTGGCGCGCCCCCGACGCCTTCCTCTTCCGCAACGACGGCGACAACTACACCCTGCGCCTGGCCGAAGACGTCTACCCCAACGACCCGAACGTCAAGCGCTACACAGTCTCTTTCCCCAAGTCTCTCTTCACCGACCCCGCCTTCACCGCCACCGAAATCGGCCCCTTCACCCTGATCACCGTGCGCCGCTGATACTCGACGACCACTGTGGCGAGGCCATGTCCTCGACCGGTGGCCGAACCCCGGCTCACACAGCGGCGCGGCCCAGGTAGTGCAGGAGTTCGGCGGTGGGCGTGGTGGCCGCTGTTTCGACAACGGCGGCGTAGGCGCCCCACTGGCGCAGGGGTTCGATGATTTCGGCATCGGTGCCTGAACCGGGGGCAGGGTGGATGGTGCGGGCGGCGGTCAGGAGATGGGCGGAGAGGTCGTCGGTGAGGGGCGACGGCTGGCCGGTGGCGATCGCGATGTCCCAGGCGTGGACCGCGGCGTCGAGAGCGGCGAGGGAGGCCGCGACGGGGGTCGGGAGGTCGCCGTGCGGGAGTGGCGTGGGGACAGTGGTGGTTTCGTCGGCGACCGTGGCCCACGCCGCGGCGGTCTGGTCGACGGCTTCGCGGACCAGGGCGGCGGCGGAACCGTCGATCTCGCCGGAGGGGTCGAAGGGGTTGTAGGACGGGCCGGGGCCGACTCCCAGGGCAGCGGCGTAGGCGAGTTGGTCGCCCGCGGCGTGCTGGATGACCTGGGTGACGGTCCAGTCCGAGCAGGGGGTGGGCAGGTTCCACTGGTCGTCGGCGATCCCGGCCACGACGTCGCCGAGGGCCCGGTAGGAGGTGGCGACCACGTCGCGCCAGACGGTTTCGAGGGCTGCGGTGCTGTTCATGATGGTGCCTTTCGTTTCGGTGATGACTCCAGCCTAGAAACCTATTAGGCTTGTTTCTTTCCTAATTTTCGACGAGGTGGAAAATGGCTGCGACAACCCCGCGCGTCCTGCGTCTGCTCGCCCTGCTGCAGGACCGCGCCTACACCGGGCGCGAGCTCGCCGACCGCCTCGAGATCACCGAACGCACCGTGCGCAACGACATTTCACGGCTGCGCGAACTCGGCTATCCCGTCCACGCCGAACGGGGCGCGATCGGCGGCTACCGCCTCGGCCGCGGCGCGACCATGCCGCCGCTGCTCCTCGACGACGAGGAAGCGGTGGCGGTCGCGCTGTCCATCGCCGTGGCCCACGACGGCTCGCTCGCCGTCTCCGACATCGGCGACCAGCTCACCAGAGCACTGCGCAAGATCGAACAAATCCTCCCGAAACGCTTGCAGCGCAAGGTCTCCGCGTTGCGCGACGCCACCGAGATCGGCCCCGCCACCACCGGTTCCCGCGAACCGGACGCACCGGTCGCCGCGGGGATCCTCACCACCCTCGCCGACGCGGTCCGCCGCACCACCGCTGTCACCGTCGAAACCTCCGACGGTGCAACAGAACTCGAGCCCTACCGGCTGATCAACTGGCAACGTCGCTGGTACCTGGTCGCCTACAGCATGCGCACCCACGACTGGACGGCACTGCCTGCCGCCGGGATCACCCGGGCCGAGGCGGGCACCCGCGTGTTCGCCCCGCGCTCCCTCCCACACGACGACCTGGTCGCCTTCGTCATGCGTCATATCGCCTCCACCGGCTGGCGCGTCCACGCCCGCGTCACCGTCCTCGAATCCGCGGAGACCGTGATCGCCAGGATCAACCCGGCGGTCGGCGTGGTCGAGCCGATCGACGAGCACAGTTGCGTGCTGCTCACCGGCGCCGACGCGATGGAGACGATCGCGATCTACCTCAGCATGTTGATGATGGATTTCCGCGTCGACGGCCCGCCCGAGCTGGTCGCGCACCTGCGCACCCTGGCCCGCCGCTACACCGAATCGGTCGCCGGGTAGCCGCCGCAGATCGTGCCCCTTCCGTGCCGGAAGCAGGTGTTCATCCCGCTCGACGGCACTACACTGACTGGTGCGGCACGGTCGTCGCCGGCGGATTCGAACTCTCCCGGCGGCTGGCGTAGAAACCAGATCCTGCACGTCACGGGTCCCGGCGACCCGCTATCGGAGGAGGACGTATGTCCGATCCGTTGCACACGAGGGTGTGCCTCACCGGCTTGAACTGTTCCTGCCCGAGCATCAGCGTTTTCCTGGTGCCGGAACCGCTGGTTCTCGGCGGTCAGATGATGCACCTGCTCGAACAGGCGCCCCTCGCCGGGCGAATACCGCAACCCACCCCGGACGCCGAGCTGATCGACCTGATCCAGGCCGTGCGCACGCCGCTGGACACCCGGGGGCTGGCACGCGCGCAGCAAGTCGCGTTCTCCGGTCCGCGCCACGATCCGCCGGTCGCGCGCGAGGTGCTGCACGACCATCTCATCGAGGAACCCGCCCCATGGGGGCTGGATGTGGACGATCCCGCGGAACTGACCCGGCTGGCGATGCTGCCCGAGTGGCGCATCGGAGTGCGCCGCATCGATGATTTCCAGGCGCATTCGGTCCGCCAGGCGATGGAGGCCGTCTACCGGTATTTCGCGATCGACCAGCGCATTCCTCTGGTCTATCACGGCTTCGCCGACCCGCGCGAAGGCTGGTTCGCGCTGCGCGCATCAGCGGCGTGAGCTGATCCTCGCGGTGTGACGGCGTCGACCCTGTGTCTATCGACACCCGATAGCTACTGGTGTGCGGAAGCTCGATAGACCACAATATGTCCGGTCAGTGTCAACAAACCGCGCGGTCGGTGTCGCGGGGCGAGTACGCTGCGAAATGTTGGAAGTTCGGCCGACCGAAATCAGGTTTTGGTAGCGCTGATCGGTACGGATGCAGAGGTATAGCTATGACGCTCAACCGACCGGAGCGGATCGATCTTTTGTTGTCCCGGCCGCAACGAATCGGCCGTGAACCGGAACCGCGCGAGCAACTCGACTCGCTCGCCGCGATCGAGCGGGTCGTCATCGACGCCACCATCGCCATGCTCGCACCCGGCCAGAAATTCGCCCTGCTGTGGTCACTGCAGGTCGGCGAGCAAACCGTCGCCGGCGTGCAGATCAAAGAGCGCGACGGAACGGTCACCAACCTGATGCCGCCCACCGAGGTGCTCGAATACCTCACCGATCACAAGCGCATGTCCTACGACCCGAACATCGGGGCCTGGCTCAGCGCCGAGATCTTCATCGCCGGTCCCACCCGGTACAAGACCAACTACTCCACCGGCTCGGTCGCCGACTGGATGCCCGAGGTCACCGCCGACGACCTGCGCGCCGAATTCGCCGCCTTCCCGCGCTCCGACACCGAGATCCCCGACTGGGCCCGATCCCAGCTCGACTGGGCCGACCGCCGCACGGGTTGAGACGTACCTGCGCCGTCGCTGCGGCGGCCCGTTAGGAGCGGCGCCGACCCGCGCACAGGTTCGATGGCTAGCATCAGACCCCGTGCGACCGGACCGATCTGAACGAGCGTTCACCCGATACCGCCTGATCGCCCTCGTCTGTGGGCTGCTCGGGTTCGTGCTTGCCCTGCTCACACCGCTGTTACCGGTGCGCCAGGACCGCGCGAGCCTGGACTGGCCGCAAGCGGGCGCGACCAGCGTCGAGGCACCGCTGGTGTCGTATGTGCCGCAGCGGCTCGACGCCCAGCTGCCGTGCACGATGCTGAGCGGATTGCCGGGTCCCGGGGCGGAGAACCCCACCGCGACCACCCTGCTCACGACGATTCCGGTCGCCTCGGGCAAGGCCGACCGCGGACTGAGCGTCACCGTGCGTGACGGCGTGCTGGGGGTACAGGCGCGCGATGTGCCGATGCTGTCGGCGCCGATCGCCGAGATCGCCGGGTGTGAGCGGATCAGCATCGTCTCGACCATCGAGGCCACGACCGTGGAGTTCGTCGGGGCGGCACGCCAGGACGGGACGCCGTTCCGCAACACCGTCACCGTGGACAAGCGCCCGCAGATCGTCGGCGTCTACACCGACCTCGACTCGGCCGCTCTCACCGGCGCCCGGCTGCACGCCGATATCGACTCCCGCTTCACCTCGACGCCGACGACGCTGAAACTGGCGACGATGATCGGCGCCGGTGTGTTCACCCTGCTCGCGCTGATCGCGTTGCACTTGCTCGACACCACCGACGGCCGCCGCGCCCGCCGCTTCCTGCCCCGGCACTGGTGGCGGATCACCCCGACCGACGTGGTGGTGGTCGTGACGCTGCTCGGCTGGCATGTGATCGGCGCGAACACCTCCGACGACGGCTACATCCTCAATATGGCGCGCGCGTCGGGCCCGTCGGGCTACATGGCGAACTACTACCGCTGGTTCGGGGTGCCGGAGGCGCCGTTCGGCTGGTCCTACGAACTGCTCGCCTGGATGACGAAGATCTCCGACGCCAGTCCCTGGATGCGCCTGCCCGCGCTCGCCGCCGGATTGGTCTGCTGGGCGGTGATCAGCCGGGAAGTGCTGCCCCGTCTCGGTGCTCGTGTGCGCCGCGACAAGGTGGCGCTGTGGACGGCGGGCCTGGTGTTCCTCGCCTTCTGGCTCCCGTACGACAACGGCCTTCGCCCCGAACCGCTGATCGCGGCGGGCGCGCTGCTCACCTGGTGCCTCATCGAACGCGCCATCGCCACCGCGCGACTGCTGCCTGCCGCCTTGGCGATCCTCGTCGCCGCGTTCTCGCTGGCGGCGGGCCCGACCGGCCTGATCTGCATCGCCGCCCTGATCGCCGGTACCCGGCCGGTCATGCAGGTCATCATCAAACGCGCGCAGGGTCTGCGCCCGCGTCGGATCGCCGCCGACAGCGAGTTCGACGCCGCCGACGACCAACCGTCGCCCGTCGCCCGCAGTACGGCGAAGACGGACGCCACCAGCCCGGCTCGCACGAACAGCTCGGCAAGCCCGGACAAGGCGGATCGGCTCTCGCTGGGCGCCAAGATCTTCCGTTACGCCGCGCTGCTGGCCCCCGGCATCGCGGCGGGCACGCTGGTGCTCATCATCGTTTTCGCCGACCAGACACTGGCCACCGTCATGGAGGCCACCCGAGTCCGCACCCTCGTCGGACCGAACGTCGCCTGGTTCGACGAACGCACCCGCTGGGACTCGCTGTTCATGCTGTCGCCCGACGGCTCGCTCGCCCGCCGGTTCGGCGTCCTGGTGCTGCTGCTGTGCCTGCTCGTCTGCATCCTGCAGGTGCTGCGCAAGGGCCGCATCCCCGGCACCTCGCGCGGCCCGTCGGTGCGCATCCTCGGCATCGTCTTCGCCGCGCTCCTGCTGATGATGTGGACGCCCACCAAGTGGACCCACCACTTCGGCGTCTACGCGGGCCTGGCGGGTTCGCTGGCGGCACTGGCGGCGGTTGCGGTGGGCACCAACGGAATCAAGGCTCCACGCAATCGAGCGCTGTTCACCGCGGCGGTATTGTTCCTGCTCGCGATGACTTTCACCGGCTCCAACGGCTGGTGGTATGTCTCCAGTTACGGCGTGCCGTTCTGGGACAAGGCGCCGATGGTGGCGGGCAAGGGCGTTTCGACGCTGTTCCTCGGTCTCAGCATCCTCGCGCTGCTGGTCGCCCTGTACTTCCACCTGCGCGCCCCGTACCGGACACCGAGCGACACCGGGCGTTTCGACCGCTTCGCGACCATGCCGCTCACCATCGCGGCGGCCCTGCTCGTGCTGTTCGAGGTGGCGTCGATGGCCAAGGGCGCCATCACCCAGTACCCCGCGTACTCCATCGCGAAGTCGAATCTCAATTCGCTGCAAGGCAATACGTGCGGCCTGGCCAATGACGTTCTGGTGGAATCGAATACGGCCGATTCCCTGCTCACCCCCTATACCGGCGCCCCCGCCGACGGACTGAACGCCGAATCCACCGGCTTCACCCCGGACGGCGTGGCCGACGACCTCACCGCCGATGCCGACGAGACCGTGGTCGGCGGCGCCAACTCGGTCGACACCGATTCCGCCAACAAGACCACCAAGACCACCGGCGCGGGCACCGGCGGCGGCACCAGCGCCGAACCCGGCATCAACGGCAGCACCGTCGCCCTGCCGTTCGGCCTCGACCCCGCCCGCACTCCGGTCCTCGGCTCCTTCCAGGACGGCGTGCAGCAGCAGGCGAAGCTGACCTCACAGTGGTATCGCGTCGACCTCGGCGACAGCGTGCGCGACGATCCCGCGTATCAGGCCCTCGTGGTCACCGCGGCCGGGCGGATCCGCTACGTCGACACCGACGGCGTCGTGCACTACGGCCAGGAGTTGCGTCTGGAGTACGGCACCCGCGCCGCCGACGGTTCCGTCGAGGTGACGGGCTCGGTCGCGCCGATGGACATCGGCCCGGCCCCGTCGTGGCGCAACCTGCGTGTGCCGATCGATCAGCTGCCCGCAGGCGTGAACGCGGTGCGCCTGGTCGCCGCCGACAACGACATCACCGGCAAGCAGTGGCTCGCGGTGACGCCGCCGCGGCTGCCGAAACTGGCCACCCTGGACTCGGTGGTCGGCCGGACCGCGCCGGTGCTGCTCGACTGGCACGTCGGCCTCGCGTTCCCCTGCCAGCGCCCGTTCGAGCATCACGACGGCGTCGCGGAGGCTCCGCAGTGGCGGATTCTGCCCGACCGGGTCGGTTCGGACGCGTCCAACGCCTGGCAGGACGACATCGGCGGCGGCCCGCTCGGGTGGACAAATCTGCTCCTGAAGGCCGAGACTGTGCCCACCTATCTCGACCACGATCTCGGCCGGGACTGGGGCTCGCTCGAGCGGTTCACGCCCTATCAGCCGGCACCGCCCGCGAAGATCGGGGTGACTGTGATCGATCAGACAGGACGAGCGAAAGAACCGGCAATTCGGGCGCAGTAGAACGGCGTAGAGACTATGGCAGCGCAAGGGCAGTGACCGGGCACTTGCCCATGTCACTTACGAAACCCTCAGTGTCCGTTAGGGTTTCGGTTTGATGAAACACCTGTAAATGACAGCCTAAAGGTCCTGTGCCTGCACGTTTGAGCACGTACCCTGGTGGGTATGACAGGAGCCTTCGATGACATGGATCTACGAGATCTCGTCGAGTTGCTCAGCAACGACGAGAAGCAAGAACTACGACCGGCCGTAATGCGGGTACTGGAAAGACTGCCTTCACAAGAGGTATTACGCCGCGACCTGAACCGTCGCATGCTCAACGTCTGACTCCTGTCCCCCATCCAACCGAAAAGGCGCGGACCACATACGTGATCCGCGCCTTTTACTGTCCGGCCGAGGTCAGAACACCCGCAGCGGTCCCGGGCTCCACAGCCCGTTGCGCGCCGCCGTGCCGGTCTCGAGCTGCGCGGGCGTGGCCTGCGCGTACTGGTCGTAGCGTTCCAGCGAGCCCCAGTCGCGGGCCCAGTCGTCCTTCAGGTAGGTCGGGATAGTGACCCGGGCCGCCAGCATCTGCGTCATGCCGAGCGGACCACCGAACTCCTGCGCCTGCCAGGTGTCGGTCGACGAGATCGCCAGCGGGCGGTCCGGCAGGATCCGGTAGTTCGGCACCTCGGCCACGCCGTTCTTGTGCGCGAACGGACGCTGGCACGGGAACTGCAGGCCGACGGCCCAGTCCAGCAGTACCGGCTGGTCACGGCCGATGAACGTGTCCAGAGTCTGCAACTCGGGCACCCGCGGCGGGGTGAACGCCAGCCACTGGTCACCGATCAGGATCGGGTCGTTCACCATCACGCGCACCGCGTTCACCTCGGCCGGAAGGTCGGCCAGCGGCACGCGCAGGTTGCGCCACGACGGCGCGGGACCGATATCGCGCGGCTGGTAGGCGCCGAGCGTGGTGACGCTGCCGTCGGGGTTGCGGGTGCCGTATTCGACGAACAGCGCCTGACCGTACTTGTCGGAGCCGGAGTCGTCCTTGGAGGCGATGCGACCGGCCGCGCTGATCACGACCAGCGGCGAGTCGTCCGAGCGGGCGGGCAGGCCGTACCAGGCCGATTCCAGGTGGGCGGGCTGCTGCATGCCCTCCTGGTAGGAGCCGAGAATCGGGGTCTGCGCGGGGTCGAGGCCGAACGGCAGCGCCACGGTGGAACCGTTGACGCCGAGTGCGCCCTCACCACCGCCGGTGCCCGCGCTCTCGCCTTCGGCGAAGGCCGCGCCGACCGACTGGTTGCTGGTGTTGCCGGTGCCCGGCTTCACCTCGACCGCGTCGGCCGACAGATCGCCCGGCACGCCGTTGGGCGTGAACCCGACCGAGCCGGTGCCCGCGAGGGGATCGTTGGGGTCGGTGAACGGACGGGCCGGGTCGACGATGGGGTCGAGCCTGCCGCCGTTCGGGTCGGATTCGACCAGCACGTCATTGGCCAAGCCACACGAGTTGTCGCTCAGCGCGTCGATGTTGGAGCGGCCGAGCGAGTAGCCGGGATACTGCTGCGTCGCGCCCTTGACCAGCGAGAGCACTTCGAACAGCACCATCAGGCCGACCACGATGGTCAGCGGAATAGCCGCGAACTTGCGGATCCTGTTGCCGCGCTTGGTTTTCACCGACGGCACCGGCTTCACATAGTCCTCGCGCAGCGCATACCAGCCGACCAGGGCCAAGGCCACGCCGAACAGGACGAGCATCACCGTGTTCGAGTGGACGCCGCGCAGCGAGATGGTCTTGTCGAACCACGGCACCCCGTAGCTGGACACGTACCAGTAGCCGTTGATGCCCGAGAACGACAGCGCCAGCACGAACAGCAAACCGGCCAGGAAGATCGCCCGGTTCTTGCGGGAGCGCAGCGCGCTCTGCGACACCGCCACCGCCGTCACCGCCGCGAGCCCACCCGCGATGCCCGCGTAGGCGCCGAAGTGGTGGGTCCACTTGGTGGGGTTGAACATCATGAAGAAGATCGTGCCGAAGACGATCCCCATCAGCCGCCACGTCGGACCCGACGCGATCCCCGGCACCTGACGGCGGCGCAGCAGCACCAGCAGCGTCGTGAACAGGCACAGCAGCATCACCAGGAAGGCGAACCGGCGGGCCAGCGAGCCGTCGACGGTCTCGACGAACATGTAGTAGTAGCGCAGGTAGTCCTCGTACCAGGCCAGGTTCGGGCCGGTGGCCTGACGGACCCGGTTGGCTTCCTGGATGCCGGCGAAGGTCTGGTCGCCGTAGACCACGGTGAGCACGAGCACGCCCGCCGAGGCGATCGGAGCCAGCAGCGGCAGCGTGCCGAACTGGCGATGACGGCGCACGATGATCCGCACCAGCGGCCGGATACCGGCCAGCAGCGCGGCCACACACATCAAACCGGTCGGCGCGGCGGCGAGGGTGAACGCCGCGATCAGCACCGCGATGCCCGCGGGCAGCAGACGGCCGGTGGCGATGGCGCGTTCGATGGACACCCAGGTGAGCAGTGCGCCGAGGGCGACGATGGGCTCCGAGCGCAGGCCGTTGTCGAACGGCAGCCAGAACGCCAGGAACACCAGTCCACCGGTCCACAGCGCCACCTGCGAGCGCTTCACGGCATTGCCCAGGCGCGGCACCACCTCGCGGCTGATCACCATCCAGCACAGGATCGCGCAGATCAGCGCGGGCACGCGCACCCACGGGCTGGCCGTGGAGATCTCCGCGAAAACCTGGATGACGTAGTAGTACCAGCCGAACGGGGCCTCGGGGACGCCGTACCAGCGGAAGTAGTTGGCCGTATAGCCCGCGTCGGGGGCCACGCGCACCATCGACAGGATGTAGCCGTCGTCGGAGGTGTTGGCGCCGACGAAATGCCAGACCAGCAGCGTGCCGATCACCGCACCATCGGCCCAGGTCGGCTTCAGCCAGTTGCGCGGCAGGAAGCGGCGGTGCCCACGCCCGTCACTGCCGTCGAGGCGGCCCAGCGCGGCCAGTGCCAGCAGGGTGCACAGCACGGCCGCGATGATCGCGACCAGCTTGATCAGCGACGGGCTCGACGAGAAACGGGTGTCGATCGTCGAGGTGAGCGAAAGACCCTGCGGCACCTCGCCCTTCAGATCGGTGAACACGCCCACGATCTGCGGCCGCAGGTCACCGGCGAGTTGCCCTTGCACGGGCACCTGCACGGTTTCCACCGCACCGGGCTGACCGGCGATCGGCCGCTCGACCTGCTTGGTCAGTCCCACGAACTCCGCGGTCGTGCGGTCCTGATCGGACGTGATCAGGATCGCCGAGCACCCGTCCATCGCCGACCGGTCCGCCGACGCGACGACCGCATTGCGGTCCACCACATCGACCGCGGTATCGGAGACGCGCACGAACAGCGCCTCCAAGGCCGCCCGGTCGCCCTGCGGGGGCGCGGTCGCCAGCAGCATCCCGCCTTGCTCGGGCAGCGTCGACACGGCGCTACAGGGAATCGACACGTTCAGATCGATCGGCACCTGCGACATCAGCGGCGCCTGCACATTGCCGAGCGAACCGTTCTGCGGCCAGTTCAGTTGCGCGGTCGTCTGGGTGACCGGCAGAAACGGCGTAGCCACCGCGAACAGGGCGCCGAGAATCCCGGCGACCATCGCGATCCATCGCGCGGTCCGGAAGTCCTTCGCGGAGGCCACCGGTTCGGCAGGAGGCTTGGAGAGAACAGCTGTTGCGGCGTCTGGCACGGTTCGACATGCTATCTGTCCCTCGGTACTTGTGAGGGGTCGCACGCCTCAGCAGTGCACTTCCCTAGACTCGACTCCATGACCAAGGTGAATCTCGAAACCAATTACGGACCGATCGTGCTCGAGTTGGACGACCAGGCCGCGCCGAACACGGTCGCCAACTTCGTGAACTACGTGAACTCGGGCCATTACGCCGGCACCGTGTTCCACCGCGTCATCCCCGGTTTCATGGTGCAGGGCGGCGGCTTCGAACCCGGCCTGAAGCAGAAGCCGACGCAGGCGCCGATCCAGAACGAGGCCACCAACGGCCTGAAGAACGACAAGTACACCGTGGCGATGGCCCGCACCAACGACCCGCACTCGGCCACCGCCCAGTTCTTCATCAACATCTCCGACAACGCCTTCCTCAACCACACCGCCCCCCAGGGCCAGGGCTGGGGCTACGCCGTCTTCGGCAAGGTCACCGACGGCACCGAGGTAGTCGACAAGATCGCCGCCGTCACCACCGGCAGCGCGGGCCCCCACCAGGACGTCCCCGTCGACGACGTCATCATCGAATCCGCTTCTGTCGCCTAGTTCTTCGACGCAGCGTGCCGGGCCGCCACCGAATTCATCGGTGGCGGCCCGTTTTTCGATCGGCTCCCAGAATGCGATTACGGCCGTCGAGTCGTCGCCGATGCGATCGTGAAGGTGTCGCGGGGCACGGGGTACGGTGTCTCGACTGATCAAAGTTCTTGGGGGAATACGTGAAAGACCTTCTTTACTCGGTGCTGGGCGTAGTGTTCGGCGCCTTCCTCGTCTTCGGCGGAATCGTCACACTCAACAGTGGTGCCGACTGCGACGGCAAGGCCATGTCGGCGGGCCAGACCTGCGTGACGACCAGTAAGGGCTCGTCGGTGGAGCGTGACGCCGGCGAGCAAGAAGCCCAGAACAAACGCACCGGGTGGATGCTGATCGGCGGCGGCGCCGTGATGAGCATCGGCTCCGCGTTCTGGCTGCGGAGCAATCTCCGGTCGCGCCGGGCCCGCCGCGCCGCTACCGCACCCCAGGGCTACCCGCCCGTCGGCGGGCCGCCGCCCGCCCCCAACGGGCTGCCACAGGCGCAGGGCCACTGGCCACAGGGCGCACCCGCTCCGTACGGCGCGCCGCAAGCCCAGGGCCAGTGGCAGCAGGGACCTCCCGGATACGGCGCACCCGCCTACGCGCCGCACCCTCAGAATCAATCGCAGGCACCGCAACCAGGCGCCGGGTACAACCCGCACCCGAACTACCGGCGGTAACGGGTCGCACGCGATCAGACTTGGTCCAGCGAGTTCTCCGACCGCTACATTCTCGATCGGCGACCGGGTCATACCGGACCGGCGACACGTTCACAGGAGCGGTCGATGCCTCGGCTCCCTTTCCCGCGGATATCGACCTCGGGAAAATGTGATCCGGACTGCGCGAACGGGCCGCCTCGGAGAACTTCCCGGGGCGGCCCGTTCGAGGTTCTGGTTACAGCGGCAGGACGTGGTGCTTGCGCGGGTTGCGCTGGATCTTCTTGTCCTGGAGCAGCTTCAGGGCCCGGCGGAGTTCGAGGCGAGTGGTGGCCGGTTCGATGATGGCGTCGATGAAGCCTCGTTCGGCGGCTACCCAGGGGGTGGCTACGTTTTCGTTGTAGAAGTTGATCAGGTTCTGGCGGATGGCGGCGCGCTGGTCTTCGGGGGCGGCGGCGATCTGGGCGGCGCCCAGGAGGCTGACGGCGCCCTCGGCGCCCATCACGGCGATGCGGGCGGTGGGCCAGGCGAGGTTGATGTCGGCGCCGAGCTGCTTGGAGCCCATCACCGCGTAGCCGCCGCCGTAGGACTTGCGGACCACCAGGGTGATCTTGGGGACCGAGGCCTCGACATAGGAGAACAGGAAGCGGCCGCCGCGCTTGATGACGCCGACCTTCTCCTGTTCGACGCCGGGCAGGAAGCCGGGGGTGTCGACGACGAAGATCAGCGGGATCTCGAAGGCGTCGCACAGGCGGACGAAGTGCGAGGCCTTGTCGGAGGCGCGGGCGTCGAGGGCGCCTGCCGCGGCCATCGGCTGGTTGGCGACGACACCGACAGTGCGGCCGTCGATACGGGCGTAACCGGTGATGATGTTCTGGCCGGTGTCGGCGCTGATCTCCTTGAACTCACCGTCGTCGAAGATGCGCAGCAGGATGTCGTACATGTCGTAGCCGGCATTGTCGGAATCCGGCATGAACGTGTTCAGCTCGCGGTCGGAATCGGTGATCTCCGGCTCCAGACCGGGGTTCACCACCGGCGGCAGTTCCTGGCAGCTGCTCGGCATGTAACCCAGGTACTCGCGCACCCAGGTGAAAGCCGCTTCCTCGTCCTTGGCGACGTGGTGGATGTTGCCGTACTGGGCCTGCGTGCGCGCACCGCCGAGCTCCTCGAGGCTCACGTCCTCGCCGGTGACCTCTTTGATGATCTTCGGGCCGGTGACGAACATGTGCGCCGACTCGGTCGCAACCACCACATCGGTGCAGATCGGCTCGTACACCGCGCCGCCGGCGCAGTTACCGAGGATCACCGACACCAGCGGAACCATGCCGGACAGCGGCTCGAGATTGGTCGCCATCCAGGCATACCAGGCCAGCGAGCTGATCGCTTCCTGCACGCGCGCGCCACCGGAATCATTGATGCCGACCAGCGGGATGCCGACCTTCGACGCGTACTGCATCAGACCGCACAGCTTGCGACCGAACGCCTCACCGACCGAACCGCCGTACACGGTCTGATCATGGGAGAACACCGCCACCGGGCGACCCTCGACCTTGCCGTGGCCCACGACGACGCCGTCACCGTAGAGGGCGGTCGGGTCGCCGGGCTTGCGCACCAGCGCACCGATCTCGACGAAGGTGCCGGGATCGAGCAGCTGGTTGATCCGGTCGCGGGCACTGGGAATGCCCTTGTGCGCCCGCTTCGCGATGCCCTTCTCACCAGCGGGCTCTTTGGCGAGCTCGAGCCGCTCGTGTAGATCGGCAAGCTTTTCGGCGGTCGTGCTCACTTACTTATTCTCCCTTAGCGGAAATCGCGGCCAGTTTGGCGGCGAGGTCGGCACCGATCTGGCCGATCCGCGGTTCGTCGACAATCTGCAGGTGGTCGCCGGGGATGCGGACCACTTCGAGGTTCGGAATGTACTCGTCCCAACCACCGTTGGGCTTGCGGTCCGCGAAACGCGGCTCGAGCTGGATCATGCCGTCGTGGTAGCGATCAGCCAGGTAGAGCACGGCGTCACCGTCGTACCGAGTCGGCTTCGCCTTCGCGAGATGACGGCTCTCGATCCACGAGGTGCGCTGGTGTTCGAGCACACCACCGGGGATTTTCGCACCGGTCAGCTTCACCAGGCTGGCGACGATGTCGTATTGCTCTTCGTCGTTGGCCTGGGCAAGTTCCTGGAGTTGCTCGTCGGGCAATTCGCCCTCGACCCCATAGGTGGTCTTGGCGAACTGCTGGTAGCGCTGGATACGGCGCACCCGCTCCTCGGGGCTGTTGTCCTCGCCCTCGACCGGAAGAGCCAGGTCGATCAGACCGACAACGCGCACGTCGGCGCCTTCTTCGCGAAGGAGCTGAGCGACCTGCAGGGACAGCACCGCACCGAGCGACCAGCCGTACAGCACGTACGGGCCGTTGCCCTGCAGCTTGCGCAATTCGGGCAGGTACTGGCGCGCGCGTGCTTCGATATCGCCTTCTACCCGCTCGAATCCGTACATCGGGGTGTCCGCGGCGAGGCGCTTCAGCAGCGGCTCGTACACGAGGGTGTTGCCACCCGACGGATGGAACACGAACACCGGCACGGCATCCGAGCCCTCGGCACGCGCCCGCAGCGGACGCACGAAGCCGTCGACGTCGGCGCCACTGTCCTGCAGATTGCGCACGATTTCGGCGAGCTGTTCGATCGACTCGCAATCGAGCACGTCATCGACGGTGACCTCGGCCTTGACCCGCTCGGTGAGGCGGGCCGCCATCTTCTCGGCGACGTCCTCCTCGAGGATCGGCAAGGTGTTGTAGACACCACCGGGCGAAGTGCCGGTGACAACCGCCCAGGTGGCGTAGGCCAGGCGCTCAGCCGCGTCACGTGGCGGAACGTTGTCCTCGTCACCGGCGGCGGCATCGGCGAAGTAGTCGATGTCGGCAACCACCGGCTCGGCAGCAGTCTGCTCCGAAGCCGATTCACCCGCAGTCGCTACGTCGGCGGCAGCGACCGGAGCAGCGACATCGGCCGGCGCGGCATCCGAAACCGGTTCGGTAGCAGCAGCTTCCGACGACAGCTCGGCTTCGGCCTTCTTCGCCACCGCCAGCGGATCCTCACCCGCGGCGATCGCGGCCCGAGCCGCCTCGACGAAGTTGGCGTCGACACCCAGCTCGACATCTTCACCGGCGGCCTTGGCGGCAGCCTGCTTCTCCGCCATCGCCGCGACCTCGTCGCGATGCTCGATCGCGTAGCGCAGCACCTTCGACACCTCGTTGAGGCTGGCGTCGCGCACCGCGGAGATCTGCAGCTGCGGGATGTCGAATTCGTATTCGACGCGGTTCTTGATGCGCATGGCCATCAGCGAATCGAGGCCGAGCTCCATCAGCGGGATCTCCATCGGGAGGTCCTCGACGGCGTAACCCATGGATTCGGCGACGATGACGCACAGCCGCTGCTCGATGGTCTCGCCGCTGTCGGCGCTCCAGCGGTCGCCGGTGGCGATGGCGATCTCGGCGGCGGTGGGCTCTGGCACGGCAGCCGGAATCGCGACGGCGGCAACCGGTTCGGGCAGCGCCGCACCGGAGGTGACGACCGCGTCGAACAGCAGGACGAACCCGGTGCCGGACTTGGCGTGCACCTGGACCGACGCGCCACCGAGGTGCGGAGTCAACGTGGTGGTGAGCGTGCCCGCGGTGGGCAGGGCAGCGTGCGGATGGGACACCGAGACCGCGACATCGGAGAGAACCTGGGCGGCAGCGGCTTTCACCAGCGCGGCCAGGTTGCTCACCGAAGTGGCCTGAACCTCCCAGGCGTGACGGCCGTCCGGCATGGCCACGTGCGCGCCGGGCACGCGAGTGTTCCCGCCGCCCGAGGTCATCGAGACCTTGGGCCAGTACTCCTTGCGCACGAACGCGGTTCGCGGCACATCGGCGTAATCACCTTCGGGCAGCAGCGAACTCAGGTTCACGGCATGGCCGTGCACGTAGAGCTGGGCGAGCGCGCCGATCACACCGGCGGACTCGTCCTCCTTGCGCTTGAGCGTGGGAATGAGCTGCGCGTCGTGCACGCCCGCCGCGAACGTGGTGCCCAGAACCTGCATCAGCGCAACGGAATTGGGTGCCAGTTCGAGGAAGGTGGTGTGCCCGGAGTCGACGGCGGCCTTCACCGCGTTGGTGAACCACACGCTGTGGCGCAGGTTCTTCACCCAGTAGGGCTCGTCGTGGATCGGATCGGAACCGGGCTTGAAGTACAGCCCCTCGTGCACGGTGGAGTACAGACCGGTCTTCAGCGAGGTCGGCTCGATGCCCGCCAGTTCCGCGGCGAGTTCGCCGAGCAGCGGGTCCATCTGGGAGGTGTGGCCCGCGCCGCGGGTCGGCAGGATGCGGGCGAACTTGCCCATCGCCTCGACCTCGGCGACGATCTGCTCGACCTGCTCACGCGGACCGCCGATGACGGTGTTGGTCGGCGCGGCGTACACCGCGCACTCCACGTCGGGGTACTTCGGCAGCAGCAGCGCCACGTCGTGGGCGCTGAGTTCGACCAGTGCCATATTGCGCACTTCGTCGTCGGTGAGCATCTGCTCGCCCTCGCCCATCAGGCGCGAGCGGGCGCAGATCACGCGCACCGCGTCTTCGATCGTCAGGCCACCGGCGATGTAGGAGCCGGCCACCTCGCCCATCGAATGACCGACCACCGCAGCCGGTTCGGCGCCGTGCGCGCGCAACAACGCGGCGAGGCCGAGCTGGATGGTGAAGATGCCGACCTGGCAGGTGCCGACGTCGTAGTCCTGCTCGTCGTCGAGGAACATTTCGCGGATCGAGTAACCCGCTTCGTCCTGCACGAGCTCGTCGACCTCGTCGACGGTCTTGCGGAAGATCGCGTTCTCGCCGTAGAGCTGCTTGGCCATCTTGCGATGCTGGGAACCGAAACCGGAGAACACCCAGATCGGACCGTTGGACGCGGGCGAATCGGCGGTGAACACACCGGCGCCCGGCTTGCCCTCGGCGATGGCGCGCAAGCCCGCGACGGCCTCTTCGCGGGTCTTGGCCACCACCACGCCACGTGAACGCTGGTGGCTGCGCTTGGCCAGCGAGCGGGCGACATCGGTCAACGCGACATCGGCGCCCGCGCCTTCCAGCCAGTCGGCCAGCTCGGCAGCGGCCCGCTTACGACGCGACGGCAGGTAGGCGGAAACGGCAAGGACCACGGGCAGCGGCTCGTCGCGCTCGCCGTCCCACTCGACGAACGGCGGCACCGGCTCGACCGCGGCCTCGGTGATCGCGACGGCCTCGGCGACCACATCGGTGGTCTCCTCGCCCTCGATCTCCTCGGCGGCGACCTGCTCAGAGGTGACGTCCTCGACGACCGGGGCCGTGGGCACGTACTCCTGGAGCACCACGTGCGCGTTGGTGCCACCGAAACCGAAGCCGGAGATGCCGACGGTCGCGACGCCGCTGTAGCGCGGGTACTCGGTGGCCTCGTCGACGACCTTGAGGTTGGCCTGCTCGAACGGGATGTAGGGGCTCGGGCCCGCGTAGTTGATGTTCGGCGGAATCACGTTGTGCTGGAACGACATCAGCACCTTCGCGAGAGCGGGCACGCCCGCGCCGGACTCGAGGTGGCCGAAGTTGGTCTTGGCCGAACCGAGCAGGGCGGGCTTGTCCGCGTCACGGCCGCGACCGATCACCCGGGCCAGCGCCTCGGCTTCGATCGGGTCGCCGATCGGCGTGCCGGTGCCGTGCGCCTCGATGTAGTCGACGGTGTTGGGGACGATGCCCGCATCGCGGTAGGCGGCGCGCAGAACATCGGCCTGCGCGTCGGGGTTGGGCGCGAACAGACCGTTGGAGCGGCCGTCGGAGTTCACCGCGGAACCCTTGATGACGCCCAGGATGTTGTCGCCGTCCCGCTCGGCGTCGGCCAGGCGCTTGAGCACGACCATGCCCGCGCCCTCGGAGCGAACCATGCCGTCGGCGTCGGAGGAGAACGCCTTGATGTGCCCGTCCTTGGCGACGGCGCCGTTCTGGTCGAAACCGAGGGTGATGACCGGGGCCAGGATCATGTTCACGCCACCGGCGAGCGCCACCTCGGCCTCACCGCTGCGCAACGCGCGCACGGCCTGGTGCACCGCCACGATGGTCGACGAGCAGGCGGTGTCGACGGTGACCGAAGGGCCACGGAAGTCGTAGAAGTAGGAGACACGGTTGGCGATGATGCCGGTCGAGCCGCCGAGCAACGCGTATCCGCGCGATGAGGCGGGCGCATCGGGATCGGTGTCGCCGAGACCGAGCGAGGCGATCATCTGGAAATCGTTGGTGGACGAGCCGACGAACACGCCGACCTGACCGCCCTTGAGGTCGCTGGCCGGGATGCGCGCGTGCTCGAGCGCCTCCCAGGTGAGCTCCATCATCAACCGCTGCTGCGGGTCGACCTGCTCGACCTCGATCGGCGACATCGCGAAGAACTCGGCGTCGAAGCCCTTGATGACGTCCTGGTCCAGGTAGCCGCCGAGGGTGTTGGCCTGATCGATGGACTTGGCCACCGATGGGTCGGTCAGGAACTCCGACCAGCGACCCTCGGGCAGCTCACGGATCGCGTCACCGCGACCGATGATGAACTCCCAGGTCGACTCGGGCGTGGTGCCCGCACCCGGCAGACGCGTGGACAGACCGACCACCGCGACGTCGTGCGCCTCGGAAGGCGCGAACGCGGCCGTGTACTCCGAGGAATCCTCGGCGGGCGGCTCCGGCTCACCGTGCACGATGACCTCGGCCAGCGAGGCGATCGTCGGGTGCTGGTAGACCACCGTCGGGGTGAGCACCACACCGGTGAGGTCCTCGATGTCACCACCGAGGGCGAGAGCGTCGCGCGAGGCGAGCCCGAACTCCTCCATCGGCCGGTCGACAGTGATCGCGTCGACCGACTGCCCGGTCGCATCGGCGACCCAGCGGCGCAGCCATTCGCGCAGCTCGGCTACCGAGAGCTCACCGCCGGTCGCGGGGGTCTCGGGCGTGCCGTCGTTGTCACCGGAGGAGGTCATCGCACGGTCTTCATTCTGGGCGCCATCGTTGTCAGCCATCAGTCCTCAAGCTACCTGTCTGTGTGCAGGGCGCGCCGTGGAACTCGACGCCCGGCATGCACAGGGCACGCCGGGCGTCGTCTCCGTGTCGAGCCAATTACTCTTCCGGTGCATCGGGGAAAGCCTGCTGGGTGTAACCACCGCGCAGCGTTCCCTCGAGGTAGGCGGCCTTGCAGGCGCGCCGGGCGATCTTGCCGCTGGAGGTCCGCGGGATGGAACCCGCGGGGACCAGCAGGATGTCACGAGCGGTCACACCATGACGCATCGAGACCGCGGCACGCACCGCGTCGGCGATCGGGCCGGGATCGGCCTTACCGGCGCCGGGGCCACGTTCGGCCACGACCACCAGCTGCTCGGACGCGTCGTCGACGTCGAACTTCAGGCCGGAATGGCTGTCGGCGGCGAAGACCTCGGCGGGCAGCTGGTTGGCAGGCACCGCGAAGGCCGCGACGAAACCAGGACGCAGCGCCTTGGAGGCCTCCTGTGCGGAGTACTCCAGGTCCTGCGGGTAGTGGTTGCGACCGTCGACGATCACCAGGTCCTTCACGCGACCGGTGATGTAGAGCTCACCCTCGAAGTACACGCCGAAGTCGCCGGTGCGCATCCAGTCGGCATCGGGATCGGTGCCGTCGGTGTGCCCACCTTCGATGGGCTCGGTGACCTTGTTGCGGAACGCCTTGGTGGACTCGGCGGGGCGACCCCAGTAACCGATGCCCATGTTGTTGCCGTGCAGCCAGATCTCGCCGACCTGACCGTCGGGCAGCTCGCGACCCTGCGCGGTGTCCGCCGATTCGGGATCGATGATCGCGGCCCACTGCGACAGCCCGACGTAACCACACGACACCTGCGCGATGGCGGTCTCGTCGGACTGGTCGACGCGCACCATGCGGCCCGCGTTGAGCTCGTTGCGGTCGACGTAGACGTACTTGGCCTCGTCCTCGGCGCGGGTGGCCGAGACGAACAGCGTGGCCTCGGCCATGCCGTAGCAGGGCTTGATCGCGGTCTTGGGCAGACCGTACGGCGCGAACGCCTCGTTGAACTTCTTCATCGAGGAGACGGTCACCGGCTCGGACCCGTTGATCAGGCCGATCACGTTCGACAGGTCCAGCGACTCGCCCGCCTTGGGCACACCACGCGCGGCGGCGTGCTCGAACGCGAAGTTCGGCGCGGCCGCGAACGTGCCCGCACCGTCAGAGACGGCGGCCAGCTCGTTGATCCAGCGCGAGGGGCGACGCACGAACGCACTCGGCGACATGATGGTGATGAACTTGCCGCCGACCGCGGGCAGGATCACCGTGAGCAGGCCCATGTCGTGGAACAGCGGGAGCCAGGTGACGCCGCGCGAGTTCTCGTTCATGTTCAGCGAGTTGATCATCTGCAGCAGGTTGGTGCCGACCGCGCGGTGGGTGATCTCCACACCGGCGGGCACCCGGGTGGAACCCGAGGTGTACTGCAGGTAGGCGATGTCGTCGATCGCGGTGTCGGGGCGCACCCAGGAGTCACCGAGGGTGTCCGGGATCGCGTCGACGGCGATGATGCGCGGGCGCTGCGCGGCGGGCAGCGAGCGGAAGAACTGGCGCACACCGGCGGCCGAGGAGGTCGCGGTGAGGATCGCCGAGGGCTCACAGTCACCGAGGACGGCGTGCAGGCGGTCGGTGTGACCCGGCTCGTCGGGATCGAACAGCGGCACCGAGATGGTGCCGGCGTAGATCGCCGCGAAGAAGGAGATCACGTAATCCAGGCCTTGCGGCGCGAGGATCGCGACCCGGTCGCCCGGGTTGGTCACCTGTTGCAGGCGAGCGGCCACCGCGCGCAGCCGTACTCCGAACTCCTGCCAGGTCAGCTCGTGCACCTCGCCGTCGCGTTCCCGCGAATAGTCGATGTAGCGGTACGCGAGCGTATTCGCATCGTTACGGGTGTGCTTCTCGACGTGATCGACCAGGGTCCGACCCTCGGGAATGTTGATATTCCCGGTTGCGTCCAGGTAGTCGTCGAAAGTCTCTTCCATTCCTTCTTCTCCTTGCGAGGACGCGATGACAAGCTCTGCGGCCTCGACTCGCTATATCGCCACCGGCCGTCGAACTCACACGAACGTGCGTCGACAACCTGCGGATTTTCGAGCGGTCTGCGCGGTGACCGCTATCGGCTAGATGTTCTCAAACCAGAGTCATGTTACAGAGAGCCCCCGCTCAGTCCTCCCGCAGCAGCGGAATGACAGGCGCGAATGCGTCCATCTGGGTGGGGAAGATGCCCACATACGACATCGAAGTGAGTTGGCGCACACGCTTGACCTGTTCGGCGATTTCCTCGAACGTGCCGATCGCGATGTACGGCGAGCTCAGGATTTCCTCGACGGTCAGTTCGACGTCGACTTCGAGGTCGGGATGCAGGCCGCGTTCGATCGCGCGCAGCGCCATCTCGGCGGTCTTCTCCCGGTCGTCGGTGATGACGATGGCGGTGATGGCCCAGTTCAGTTCGATATCGGCGAACCGGTCACCGGCAGCGGCCTTGACGATGTTGACCTTCTCGATCGTCTTCTCGAGGGTAATGCCCGAGAGCAGGCCCTTGCCGTTCTTGGTGGTCTGCGGGACGACCGAGACGATATCGGCGTGCTTGGCCGCCAGCGCCAGCATCTTCGGACCGCCGCCACCGGTACACAGCGGCGGGCGCGGGCCCTGCCGAGGGCGCGGCGTGCCCTTGATGCCGCGCACCTGGTAGTGCTTGCCCTCGAAATTGCACTCCTGGCCGCGCAGCAGCGTGTCCAGGATGGTCAGCGACTCGTCGAGCTTCTCCAGCCGGATGCCGGGACGCTCGAACGCGATGCCCGCGTTGTCGAACTCTTCCTTGATCCAGCCCGCGCCGACGCCGACCTCGAGGCGCCCCTTGGACAGGACGTCGAGGGTGGCCAGCTCCTTGGCGACCACGACCGGATGACGTAAACCATTGGCCAGCACCGAGGTGCCGAGGCGGATCTTGGAGGTGGCCTGCGTGAGTGCGCCCAGCGCGGCGATCGGGCCGATCTGATCGCCCAGGTGATCAGGAACGAAGAAGGTGTCGTAACCCATCTCTTCGGCTTCCTGCGCCGTCTGAACGAACTTGCGCGCGCCACCTTCCTGCTTGTTGCCCTCTCCGGCCGCTCCGAAGCGGAACGGACGCAGCGGCGTACCCAGCGCGGTCAACTCACCGACGGGTGCGGCAGCTTCGGTCATGAACTCTTCGCTCCTGGCTGGTGTGTACTCGGGCGCAATTCCCAGCGCACTTTACAGCGTGTGAGCGATCCGGCGTGCGGATGTCACAGCGAGGCATGATCCATGGCAATCACGCCCCCACTGTGACTGTGACAACTCCGTCAGGAATGGGGCGGATGTGGCGCGTTCTCGATGAGCCCCGCGGCCCAATTCACCGTCCATTGAGTGGCCGTTGTGCCGTTGCCGTCCACCGTGTTCGAGGCGTACAGCGCGTGCACCGGGTTGCCCGCCGAGCGGATCAGCGCCGCGAGACTGCCCAGCGCGTTGGCCGGATTGAGCGCCTGGCGCGGCGCGTCGCAGATCATGTCGCCGGGCGCGCAGAGGGAGTTCACCTTCGGTGCCAGCGTGCCGAAACCGCCGGGCCGCGGACCGGTCATGCTGATGCCTGGCACGTTGACGCCCTTGAGCGCCACCTCGGCGCCCTCGCCGGCGGGCGGCGGATCACCGATCTCGGTGGGCTGCCCCGGGCCGGTCGCGGTGCGGCGGCCGTCGGCGATCACTGTCACGCCGAGCACGTTGGCCTCCGGGATCGGGCCGTTGCCCGCGCCGATCTGGGCGGCCACGTCACCGGCGATCACCGCGCCCTGGGAGAAGCCCGCGATGACGAAGTTCGTCAACGGGCATTCCTTGTGGCGCTGAGCCAGCACGTCGGTAGCGCGCGCGGTGCCTTCGGTGCGGCTGTTGTTGTAGGAAGCCTGACCGTCGGGCGGGAACGCGATCGGGTTCGAGAACTGCGCCACGTACGGAACCGTGTACACCTCGAGCCGGTTGTCCGGGAACTGCGCGCGCAGTGGCCCGGACACGCTGAGCATCAACGAGATCGGGTTCGCCTGCGGGTTGTACGGATCGTCGGCGCTCGACGACTCCCAGGTGCCCGGGATCGAGAGCAGCATCACATCGGGGCAATCGGCCGACTGCGACGTCGGCGGCGGCGGGCCGGGCGGCGTCGGCCCCGGCTCCTTCAACCGGCCCGCGAGCAGGTACCAGAGCAGCACGATGACGATGATCGCCAGCACGAGCAGCGCCAGCACGGTCAAGCACCCCGCAGGCCAGAACCTGCGGGTGCGTCGCGTCGGTCGGGGCGTCACTAGCAGTAGGTGGAGTTCGCGGCAGCGATGTAGATCTGTGCTGCCTTGTTGACGTCCATCTTCGAGGCGTCGAAGGACGGGTCGGTGCCCGCCATCGCCGCGACGAAGGTGGCCACGTCGGCGTCACTGGCACCGGTGCCCTTGGTGGAACAGATGTAGGTCGCCGTGGTGATCGCGGTCGTCTGGTCGCCCGGGGTGATCCCGTTCTTGGCCAGCTCGTCCAGGAACGCCTTGTCCTTGCCGGTCGCGGGTGCGGCGGCGCTGGTCTGCGGGAGGGGCGTCGGCTCCTCGGCGGGCGCACTGGTCTCCGGCGCGGTGCTCGACGGGGCCTCGGCCGGCGGCTCGATGACCACGGGCGGCGTCGTCGTCGACTTCGCGGCCGCGCTGGTGGACAGGGTGGGCGTCTGCGACGCGGTCGAGTCGTTGCCGCCACAGGCGGACAACAGGGCGACGGCAGCCAGGGCCGCGACCGATCCGGCTACCGTGCCAGGGATCCGATGCATGAAGATGTCTTTCCTCGATCGTTCGTCAGGGAAGCGGTCGCAGACCAGGCTAGCCGGAGGATCGGCACTGCCGGGCACTGCGCGGCGAAGCTCAGAGAGTTCTCAGCCCGAGATCACACCCCGTGGACTTCGGATTTGCCGTCTCGCACCACGATGAACCCGGTCTGAAAGTTCTGCTGGATTCCGCCGGGAACGGTGAACTCGTCGCTCACCGGATACCCGAGCCTGCCGTTCTCGAACCCCTGCGCGCCCCAGGCGTCGGCGAGCGCGCCGTTGCGCACCGACCAGGCGCCCGAGAGCGGGCTCCAATAGATGTTGCCGCCCTCGAACCGGCTGAATCGGCCGAGATCCTTCAGCGGCGCCTCCTCGGCGACCGGGAAACCGAGCGGGCTGTTCTCGAAGCCGAGCTGGCTGTACTTGTCCAGGACGAAGCCCTGCACCCGGTGTGCGCCGGTGGCCGGGCTGTAGAACATCGGACCGTGTTCGAAGGCCTGTACCGAGCCGTCACGGCTGGGTGTGCGCGCCTCGGCGGCCACCGGGTAACCGGCGGGACCGCCCTCGAAACCCTGCTTGCCCCACTCCTCGAGGAACGCGCCGCGCATCACCTGCGCGCCGGTCTGCGGGGTCCAGTAGATCGAGCCGCCTTCGAAGGTCTGCATGCGCCCACGCCCGTCGGGCAGGCCGTGCTCGTCGCCGGTGGGCATGCCGAGCGGCGAGGCCGGTCCGCCGATACCGGCGTAGGTGCCGCCGATGCGCCCGCCCACCGCGTGCGTGCCCGCCGCCGCGGAATGGAACACCCGGCCGTTCGGGAAGTCCTGCACCATTCCGGTGCCCGCCGGGTATTCGGCGGTGAGGCAGTTACCCAGCCAGTTCGCCGCCTGCGCGACCCCGGCGATGGCCCCGCCCAGCGTGCAGGTGGCGCCGCCGGGATCGGTCCCGAGCGCCGCGGCGGCCTGCGACCACGACTGACGCATCTCGAAATCCCAGTACGGCCAGGTATGGGTGCCCGCGGGCCGGTAGTTCGCCTGCACCGGGATCGCCAGCTTCTCCAGCTTGGCGACGAAATTCTGGGTCGACAGGCGCGAGAGGATCTCCAGGCCGGTGCCCGCCCAGTTCTCGCTCATCAACGGCACTTCGCCGAGCTGATCGTGCGAGCCGGCCAGGCCGCTGCCGCTGGAGACGTACATGCTCACGCCTTTGAGCTTGTCGGCCAGCAGGTACGGGTCGTGCGCCTCCCATTCGGGGCTGCCGGGCGGGCCCCACATCGCGCCCGCGTCGAAACCGCCCGCGTCCTTGTTGGCGAAGGTGATCGCCTGCGGCATGCCGAGTGTCGTCGTGGTGAGCAGGCCCGAGTACGAGGCCACGTATTTCATCAGCCCCGGATTGCGGCCCGCGAGGTTCATCGCCGCCGTGCCGCCCATCGAAAGTCCTTGTACGCCACGCACATCCGTGGTTCGCCAGTCACGTTCCAGGATCGGCGGGAGTTCCTTGGTCAGGAAGGTCTCCCACTTGTAGGTGAAGCCGTTGTCGGGCGCGAGCCAGTCGGAGTACCAGCTCGACTGACCACCCACCGGCAGCACCACATTGACGTTCTTGTCGGCGTAGAAACCCTCGGCGTCGGCGTCTTTGGTCCAGCCGTTCTCGTCGTCCTGCGCGCGCAGACCGTCGAGCATGAGCATCATCGGGAACTTCGCGTCGGGGCGCACATTCCAGTCCCGCGCCAACAGCATCTGCACCTGGATCGGGGTCTTCATGGCGGCCGAGTACACCCACAGCGCCACCCGCCGATCCGAGAGCCAGTCCACCCGCTGCACCGCCGACACCGCGGGTTGCGCCTGCGCCGGAACGGCGACAGTTGGCGCGAGCAGCGCCGCCGCCATGGCCGCGATGCCGAGGATCCGCCGCATCGGCGCTGAAACACTATGAACCGAGACACGATGTTTCATCACACGCGACCCTCCTCATCCCGGAATTGGGACACAGCATCACCGTCGGTTGTACCGCAATAATGAGCGATAACTGGGGAGGACACGCGAGCCGCGTGCGCAGCAAAAAGACCGGCTCACCCTGGGGGTGAGCCGGTCTTCGAGTTGTTGCTGAGCGGAAACTACTAGGCGCCCAGTGCATTCAGGATGTGCGGACGCGCCTTCCACAGCTCGTCTTCCCAGTACTTCCACGAGTGGGTACCGGCGGCACCGACGTCGTAGACGGCGTTGATGCCGAGGGTGTTGAGGCGACGCTGGAACGCGAGCGTGCTCACGAACGAGATGGCCTCGATGCCCATCGCGTTGGCGGTGTTGTAGGCACCGCCGAGGCCGGCCGGCTTGTCGTGCTGGGCGGGCAGGCCGTTGGCCGAGGAGATGAACAGCGGCAGGCCGCGCAGCTCGGGGGCGAACACCATCGGGTCCATCCGCAGCCACGCCGAGCTCCACGGCGCGGCCATGGCGTCGACGTTGAAACGGCCCGCGTCGAGCATCATCACGCGGATGGCCTCACGCATGCCGGGGGCACCCCAGTTCAGCGGGCCCGAGAGCGAGGACGCGTGCTTGAACTGATCGCGGTTCAGCGCGGCGAGGCGCAGCGCGGCCGGACCCGACATCGACAGGCCGAGCACCGCGTTGTTCGAGCGGGACACGCCGTAGCCCTCGAGGAAGGCCGGGAGCTCTTCGGTCAGGAAGGTCTCCCACTTGTAGGTGGTCTTCTGGCCGTTGGTGTTGCTGGCGGCGGTCCAGTCGGCGTACCAGCTGGACTGGCCACCGACCGGCATCACCAGGGTGACGTTGTCGTTGCTGAACTGCTGCATCGCGTTGGTCTCGAACGACCAGGCGTTGCGGTCGTCACGGGCGCGAAGGCCGTCGAGCAGGTAGAGCGCGGCGTTGCCGCCGTTGCGCGCCCACTGCACCTGGACCTTCACCGGGCCCATCTTCGAGGGCACCATGAGTTCTTCGTAGCCACCGGCCGGTGCGCGCAACACGGGTGCCGACACCGATGGTGCGGCAAGCGCGGTCGGGGCCGCTCCCGCGGCGATCGGCAGCACAAGGGCTGCAGCGCCGACAGCTAGAATTCGATTACGCCAACCACGAGATG
Organism: Nocardia sp. NPDC003183; assembly: GCF_053590715.1. Taxonomy (NCBI): domain Bacteria; kingdom Bacillati; phylum Actinomycetota; class Actinomycetes; order Mycobacteriales; family Nocardiaceae; genus Nocardia; species Nocardia sp. NPDC003183. Next base: position 493,391 of record NZ_JBSFTG010000004.1, on the reverse strand, counting down.
CCGGCGCGACGGCCTTGCCGAAACGCATGTGAATTCCGCTCTCTTTCTGCTGTTATGGCATGCCAGCCTCGTCTGCCGTCCTCGACGCGGCCCCGACAGCCCGGTCGATCAGACGGATGAAACAACGATCTGGTCACACTTACGCTCGCTGGAGGATATTCCACGCACGAATTAACTGCAAGGCCAACAGAAGTCGGCTGTGAAATGCCCGTATGGGCGGCGTGTCGGGCTGGGCCGATCAACCCTGGTAGACGGACGTGGCGAGGGGTCAGCGGGAGAAAAGAAACGCCCGGCGCAGTTATGCGCCGGGCGTTTCCGGAGATCGGCTAGCCGATGTTGTTCGACAAATCCGGGATCATCCGCAGTGCTTCGTCATTCCAGTTGTTCCAGGCGTGGATGCCGAAGGCCGGGAAAGAGTAGGTGACGTTACGGGCGCCCAGCGTCGCCATCCTGACTTCGAAAGCCTTGGTGTTGGCCAGCGCCAAGGCTTCCAGCGCCATCCCGTTGACGGTGCCCATGTTCGGGCCGTCGGTACTCGTCGGCAAGCCTGAGCCGGCCGCTATCCACAGCCGGGTGTTGTTGCCCACCAGGTTGGGGGCGAACACGAACGGGTCCATCCGCAGCCACTGTGGGCCCCACGGCGGTGCCATGGAGTCCACGTTGTAGCCGCCCGCGTCGAGCATCGCGAGCCGGATGGCCTCGCGCATGCCGGGGGCCGAGATGTTCAGGTACCCCGAATACGCACCGGCGAAGGAGAATTGGTCCGGGTGGTAGGCGGCCAGCGTCAGCGCGGCCGAGCCGCCCATCGACAGGCCGAACACGCCGTTGCGGAAGCGGTTGAAGCCGAGGCGGTCGGCGAGCGCGTTGCGCAGATCGCCGGTGAGGAACGATTCCCACTGATAGCGGTAGCTCTTGCCCGGTCCACCGGCCAGCGCGTTGCCCGCGCCGGAACCCGACGACGGCGCACCGTTGCCCGCGATACCGAAGAAATCGCTCGGCGCGTTCCAGTCGGCGTAGAAGCTCGACATGCCGCCGACGGGCATCACCACATTGATATTCGCCGCGGCGAGCGCGTTGGGGATATCGGTTTCGATCTCCCAGCCGTTGAGCGTCTCCGGTGCGCGCATGCCGTCGAGGACGTAGACGACACGGTTGGTATTGCCGTCGGCGGCGCGCAGCACGCGCGACTTGATCGGACCCATCCCGGAATCGACCCAGAAATCGAAGGCGTTGCCGTTGAAGCCGGCCGAGGCGGGGGCGATTCCTCCGGTGACGGCCGTCGCGATCGGAACGAGCAGAGCCATGGATACGCCCGCGGCCCAGCGCCGAGCCCACGAACCAGGGGCTGCGGTCTTCACGGGCCTACGCTTGCGGCGCAGTGTTCGCATTCGACTAGACCTTTCTCGCAGACCGAACGCGCAAATCCCGAGCTACGCAGTCGGATCCCTCATCGGACGTCGAGAGAAACCAATCCAGGGCAAAACGGACGATTCAACCTCGACGCATGCTCACTGTGTATAAATCGGTGACGAATGGTCTACATGTTGCTGGAAAGTGACCCAGAGCACAACTCCCGGTGATCTGTCGCACATGATTCGTCACCGCCTGTGGCTCGGATCGTGACGAAAACGAAGAAAACCGCCCGGCGCTGACGAGGCACCGGGCGGTTTTCGGGTGGAGCTGGAGTGACTAGCCGATGTTCGCGGACAGGTCCGGGATCATGCGGTTGACTTCGGTCTCCCAGTTGCGCCAGTTGTGCACGCCGGTGATCGGGAAGTCGAAGTGGGCGTTGCCGCCACCGAGGGTGGCCATCCGGACCTGGAACGCGCGGCTGTTCACCATCGCGAGCAGTTCCAGCGGGACGCCCTGGACGATCTCCATCGGGTTGGACACGTCACCGGCGCCGGGGATACCGCTGGCCGCGGAGACCCAGATGCGGGTGCCGTTGCCGACCAGGCGCGGGGCGAAGACGAACGGGTCCATGTGGAACCACTGCTGGCCCCACGGCGGCGCCATCGCGTCGATGTTGAACGCGCCCGCCGAGACCATCGCCACGCGCATGGCTTCACGCATACCGGGTGCCGAGATGTTCAGGTACCCGGAGAACGAGCCCGCGAAGCTGAACTGGTCGGGGTGGTAGGCGGCCAGCGTCAGCGCGGCGGAGCCACCCATCGACAGACCGAACACGCCGTTGTTGTTGGGGTTGAAGCCCAAGCGCGCCGACAGCGCGTTGCGCAGGTGGCTCGTGAGGAAGGTTTCCCACTTGTAGGTGTTCTTCTTGCCCGCCACCTGGGTGGGCGCGACCGACGAACCGGTCATCGCCGAACCGGTCGCCGCCGAACCGGTGGAGCTACCACCCGAACCGGCGTCGAGGCCGAAGAAGCTGCTCGGCGCGTTCCAGTCGGCATAGAAGCTGGACTGGCCACCGACCGGCATCACGACGTTGATGTTGGCGTCCATCAGCGCGCGGGCGACATTGGTGTCTTTCTCCCAGCCGCTGAGGTCGTCGCCCGCACGCATACCGTCGAGCGCGTACACGACCCGATTGGTGTTGCCATCGGCCGCGCGGAAGATCCGCGACTTGATCGGGCCCATCTCCGAGTCGACCCAGAAGTCGAAACCTGTGGGATCGAAGGCCGCCGTCGCGGTGCCGGTGGGACCGGCCACAGCCGCACCGATCGGCAGCACTACAGCCAGGGAGAGAAGCACCGATCGTTTGAGCCAGCCGGCTCCCCGGGCTCTGAGACGTCCGCCACGCATTCTGTTATGGGCCTTTCCTCATGCGGTTCGCGCGGAACCGCGGTTGCAATGACCGCCGACTAGTTACCGGCACACCAGTGCGCCGACGGGCCGTTCCTCCAGTGACCATATCGCTACATACATAGCTTGGCGTTACCGAAAAGTGATTTAGCGGCGAACACCACTAAATAAGGCCTGGCCAGCCGGTGTGTGTCATAGGTCGACGGGTATCGATACCGACCGGCCGGGCCTGTTCAGCGTGGGGGCTCGGGGAAAGGATCAACCAGCCCACAACGCTGGATCTCGTACTTGGGCACCCGGTCGATCCGGTATTTCGAGAAGGCGAGGGCATTGCGGAAGTTGTGCTTGAACCGGTCCAGGGTGAGCGGTTCGCGCACAGAGATCATCAGCGCCTGGGTCTGCGGGCACGACATCGCCGTGCGCGCCTGGGTAACCCATTTCTCGTCCATGTACCAGGGCATCCACGGGTGGATGTCGACCATGCCCGAGTCCGCCACGACCCAGTCCGGCAGCAGGCTCTTGTCGTGGCCGATGCGGCCGTCGGCGAGCCGGTCCGAGTGCGCGGCCAGCGGGTAGGCCAGGCCCATCGGGTCGATCACGCGGACATCCAGCGGCACGTTCATGCTCGTCATGCCCAGGTTCAGGAAGTAGACCGTGTGCCCGGAACCCTCCTCGGGGATCGGCTCCGGCGGCGGGTCGAGGTACCAGAACGTGAACGCGGGCGAGTTCAGCAGCAGGCCGCCCTTGGGGTTGGCGGCGATGTCGTTGACCATGGCCCGCATACGCGGGTAGTCGAGGTAGTCCTCGGCCAGGATCGGGTGGTCGCGGCCGGTGTTGAGGACGTAGTAGATGCGCTCGTCGACGATGCCCGACGAGCGGATCTTCGTGCCGGTCGTGATCGCCGTCGTGTTCGACGCGTACAGCGACCAGCCCGCGGTGCCGAGCAGCGCGATCAACAGCAGTCCGACAGACCAGTCGCTGCGCCGCGATCGCACCGGAATCGGGACCACGGCCACCGGCAACAGCAGCAGGAACAGCTGGGTGAGCAGCATCCGCCCGTGCATGAAGTCGCCGCCGACGCGCACCGCGTACACGGTGAGCAGCAGACCGCTGCCGAGCACCATCACCACGACCGCGCTCGGCGAACGCAGCCACGCACGCAGGCCAGCGACCGAGAACTGCGGCAGCGCGAAGCCGCGCGCGACCCCCGCCACCACACCGGCGATCAGCAGCACGAGCAGCGGAATCCACAGGTAGTACGGACCGACGAGGTCCCACAGGTAGATGGCGCCCTGCCCCCATTTGGCCCCGCCCGCGTCCTTGGCGACCGCGGTGTTCGGGTAGGGCAGGCCGTAGTAGCCCATTCGCCAGATCTGGTACCCCACCGGCACGATCCCGGCGACGAACACGATCAGCGCCCGCAGCGCGATCGGCCCGAACCGGAACGCGGGCATCGGCGCCAGGAAGATCATCCCGAGCGCGAGCACGCCGATCAGTGTGGCCTCGGGACGAACCAGCGGCGCGAGCCCGGCCAGGAACACCAGGCCCAACAGGCTCGGCACGCGGACGACGGCGGCCTGACTCCAGCGGATCATCAACCACCACAGCAGCCCGACCCAGCAGATCACCAGGCCGCTCTCCAGCCCGGAGGTCGCGTAGTCACGCGCGGGCGGCAGCGCGATGTAAACCAGCACACCGGCCGGGATCAGCAACTGACCGCTGGTTCCGCCCCACAGCCGCGCGGTGCCGAGCATCGCGAACACCACCGCGAGCACCGAGACCACCAGCGCCACCCCCAGCACCACGTACTCGAGGCGGGCCTGGGTGAGCCAGGAGAAGAACCAGACCAGGTAGGTCCACGCGGTGCTGGTGTTCGCCTCGACCCGCTCGTCGGCATTGAAGACCGGGCCGTTGCCCGCGAGCAGGTTGCGGACCGTGCGCAGCACGATCAGGCCGTCATCGGCGATCCAGCGCCGCTGCCACGCACCCACCGTGAACAGCGCGGCGGTGATGACCACCCCACCGACGAAGATGGCGCGGGACAGAACCGAGGAACGCGCGTCAGGACGCGGCGACTCGTCGTCGCGTAGCTGCTCGTCTTCGGTTGAATCCTGCTCCGCTACCAACATCTCGTCAGGTGAGATAGACAGCGACACCTACCGCTCCGATCCAGGCAATAGCGAGGAACTGCAGGATGCGGTCCCCCAACGCGATCTCTTCGGGTTCACCGGCCTCGCCACCATCGACGTCGACCGCGTAACGCAGGATTGCGATGGTAAACGGGATCATCGAGATCGAGTACCACTGGGTGTCTCGAGCCGAGTCCTGCTGGAAGGCCCAGAGGCCGTAGAAGACCACGACCGCGGTGGCCGCGAGCGTCCAGATGAAGCGCAGGTAGGTCGGGGTGTAGTACTCGAGCGACTTGCGGATCTTGGCGCCGGTGTCGAGCGCGATCGCCAGTTCGGCGTACCGCTTGCCCGCGGCCATGAACAGCGAGCCGAACGCCATGATCAGCAGGAACCACTGCGACAGCGCGATTCCGGCCGCCGCGCCACCGGCGACGGCGCGCAGCAGGAAGCCCGAGGACACGATGCAGATATCGAGCACGGCCTGGTGCTTGAGCCCGAGGCAGTAGGCCAGCTGGATGCCGATGTAGATCGCCATCACCACGGCCAGGTGCCACGATGCCAGGAACGAACCGGCGATCGAACCGATCAGCAGCACCGCCGACAGCGCGTAAGCCAGGTTGACAGGAACGACGCCCGCCGCGATCGGCCGGAACCGCTTGGTCGGGTGCGCCCGGTCGGCGTCGACGTCGAGCGAGTCGTTGACCAGGTAGATGCCCGAGGCCGCCATGCAGAACACGATGAACGCGATCGCGACATGCACGAGCACGCCCGCGTCGCCCACCGCTTCCGGCCCGACGGCGAGCGGTGCGGCGAGCACCAGGACGTTCTTGACCCACTGACGTGGGCGCATGGCCTTGATGACACCACCGAGCAGCGTCTTCGGCGGGCCCTTCACAGCACCCTCGTCAAGGACGGCGGCGGACGGTTCTTCGCTCATCTGGGCCAAAGTTCTTTCAGTTGCGGTCACTGTCGGAGTCTCTTTTCGGCGGCTAGCACGGCAGCAGCCGACGCGGCCCCCAAAGCGGAACCGGCGATCACGTCGGAAGGGTAATGCACCCCGAGTACAACTCGGGACAGCAGCATCGGTGGGACGATCACCGCTGGCAAGGGTAGCCCGGTCAGCCGCCCGAGCAACACCGCCGCGGCCGTGGTGGACGTGGCGTGCGAGGACGGGAAGCTCAGTTTGCTCGGCGTCGACACGTTGACCTGCACCGACGGATCGTTGGGGCGCGGGCGGCGAACGATCCGCTTGATCACGATGGACGCGGCGTGCGCGCCGACCGCGCCGACCGCGACACCGGCCCACTGGCGGCGGCGCGGCTTGTCGACCAGCCAGCCCGCGGCGGCGATGCCGACCCAGCCGAGCGCGTGCTCGCCGAAGTGCGACATGCCGCGCGCGGCGGAGACGACGGCCGGGTTGCTGCCGATGGTGCCCTGCACGGCGTTGAGGATCGCGACCTCGACCGGGACCTCCACGTAGTCGCCGCTGCAATCGCAGCCGCCGCAGCAGCCTTCCTCGGCCAGCTCGAGCTCGGGCAGTTCGGTGTCGGTCACTTCGCGGTTCCGTTCAGGCCGAAGGTCTTCTCCCACGCCGCCGTGCTGGTGAGCTCGGCGTGCGCGGCCCGGTAGCGCTGCTGCATCTCCGGGAAGCGGGCGGTGAGTTCCTTGCGCAGGCGCATGGCTTCCTTGAGCAGGTCGCGGGCCTGGCGCGGGTCGCGCTTGCGGTAGACGACGCCGCGGCCGTCAGCGGTGGTCACGGTGACGCCGTCGACCTGCGAGAGCAGGTACCAGCGCGCGTCCAGCGTCGGCACGTTGAGCTGCGGCGTCTCGTAGGCGGCCGGATCGGCCTTGCGGAAGTTGTGCACCACGCCCTTGGCCAGGCGCGCGACCTTGGCGATGGGGTTGCCCGGTTCGCCGACCGCACCGACGCCGTGGCGGTTGGCCAGCGGCAGTTCGGTGGACGAGGGCACGACCACGGCGTCCGGGAACTCCTTGCGCATGCCGTGGATCTTGCCCAGCGCGGTGGGGAGCAGGTCGAACAGACCCTCGGGACCGGCCAGGAAGTCGCGGATCGCCTCGTTCTGGACGGCGACCGTGGAGTACTCCAGGCACAGCAGGTGCTTGAGGGTGGCCTTGATCGTGTTCACGATCATCGGCTTGCCGTCGCCGGGCAGGTGCAGGGACGCGACCACGAGGCGGTTGCGCAGGTGGAAGTAGGCCTGCCAGTCGATGGCGTCGTCCTTGTCGGACCAGGCCATGTGCCAGACCGCCGCACCCGGCAGGGTGATGGTCGGGTAGCCGGCTTCGCGGGCGCGCAGGCCGTACTCGACGTCGTCCCACTTGAGGAACAGCGGCAGCGGCTGACCGATCTGTTCGGCGACCTGACGCGGGATCACACAGGTCCACCAGCCGTTGAAGTCGACGTCGATGCGCCGGTGCAGCAGCTTGGAGTTGTCGCGGTCCTTGAGCGGGTACTTCGAGAAGTCGTGGTCGTATTCGACATTCGGCGCCGAGGACCACATGAAGATCCCGCGGTCGACGACCTCGCCCATGCTGTGCAGGTGCGAACGCTCCTGCAGGTTCAGCATCTGCCCGCCGACCAGCAGCGGCGACTTCGCGAACCGGGAGAACGCGAGGGCACGCAGGATGGAGTCGGGCTCGATCTCGATGTCGTCGTCCATGTAGACGATGTACTCGGCGTCGGTCTTGAGCGCCTCGTACATGACCCGGCTGTATCCGCCGGAACCACCGAGGTTGGGCTGATCACAGATCGAGAGCCGGTCGCCGAGGGTCGCGGCGGCTTCGGTGAAGCCGGGCTCGTCGACCACCTTGCGGTTGCCCTGGTCCGCGACGATCACCGCGGCGATGTTGCCGAGCACCAACGGATCCGAGCCGAGCGCGCCGAGCGTCTTGACCAGGTCGGTGGGGCGGTTGAAGGTGGGCATGCCGACCGCGATCGAGCCGGTGCCCGCCGCTTCCTGCGGTGCGTACCAACCGCCGGACAGCAGCGTGACGGCCGTGTCGGTGGTGATGTCGAACCAGATCCAGCCGCCGTCTTCGAACGGGCCCAGATCGGTTTCGAATTCCACGACCACCGAGTCCGCGCCTTGTGCGACGGCGAACTCCTTGCCCTGCACGTGAATTCGCGAACCGTCGGCCTTGGACCGGTAGACGTCGGCGCGGCCGTGCCCGGCCAGTTCCAGGCGAAGGACCACCGACTTCAGCACGCTCCAGCGACGCCAGTAGCTGGCGGGCAGCGCGTTGAAGTAGGTGCAGAACGACACCTCCGACTCCGCGCCGATCGACAGCGCGGTGCGGCTGGTGGCGTGCGCGCGACGGGCGTTGGTGGTGGACTCCTCCAGGTAGAGGGTCCGCACGTCGAGGGGCTCACCCGGCCGCGGCAGGATGACCCGCTGCAGCAGCGAGATGGCGCGAGTTTCGGTGGTCACGTCTTCGAGCATGGCTTTCGTCACGCCTCGTCCACCAATGCCGCGCCGGATTCCAGGTGCGGACGCAGCACGTTCTCGAACATGCTCAGCGCCGAACCGATCGCCATGTGCATGTCCAGGTACTGGTAGGTCCCCAGACGGCCGCCGAACAGCACCTTCTTCTCGGCGGTCTCCTGCTTGGCCCGCTCGCGGTAGGCCAGCAGCTTGGCGCGGTCCTCGGGGGTGTTGATCGGGTAGTACGGCTCGTCACCGGTCTGCGCGAAGCGGGAGAACTCGCGCATGATGACCGTCTTGTCGGTCGGGTAGTCGCGCTCGGGGTGGAAGTGGCGCGGCTCGATGATGCGGGTGAACGGGACGTCGGCGTCGTTGTAGTTCATGACGCTGGTGCCCTGGTAGTCGCCGGTCTCGAGGACTTCGGTCTCGAAGTCGATGGTGCGCCAGCCCAATTCGCCCTCGGCGTAGTCGAAGTAGTGGTCCAGCGGGCCGGTGTAGACGACGGGTGCTTCCGGGTTCGCCGCGACGATCTCGTCACGCACGTCGAACCAGTCGGTGTTCACCCTGACCTCGATGAGGTCGGAGGCGGCCATGTTCTCCAGCCACTTCGTGTAGCCGTTCTTGGGCAGACCCTCGTAGGTGTCGTTGAAGTAGCGGTTGTCGAAGGTGTAGCGCACCGGCAGGCGGGTGATGTTGCCCGCGGGCAGTTCCTTCGGGTCGGTCTGCCACTGCTTGGCGGTGTAGTCGCGGATGAATGCCTCGTAGAGCGGGCGGCCGATCAACGAGATCGCCTTCTCCTCGAGGTTCTGCGCGTCGGCGGATTCGACCTCGGCGGCCTGCTCGGCGATGAGCTTGCGAGCCTCTTCCGGGGTGAAGTAGCGGCCGAAGAACTGCGAGATCATGCCGAGGCCCATCGGCAGCGGGTACGCCTGACCCTTGTGCAGCCCGAACACCCGGTGCTGGTACCCGGTGAACTCGGTGAACTGGGTGACGTAGTCCCAGACCTTCTTGTTGGACGTGTGGAACAGGTGGGCGCCGTACTTGTGGATCTCGATACCGGTTTCCGGTTCGGGTTCGGAGTAGGCGTTGCCACCCAGGTGGTAGCGGCGGTCGATCACCAATACCCGCTTGCCCAGCACGTTCGCTGCACGCTCGGCGACGGTCAGCCCGAAGAAACCGGAGCCGACCACGATCAGGTCGTACTGGTTTGCCGGGGCATTGGAATCTGCGTTGACGGAGTTACCCGAGGACGATGCGGCGGTCACGGGTGCCCAGCGTATCGGAAGACCACCGTTTGTCCCGGCGGAGTCTCCGACCACGCCTTGACCAGGGCCGATCCATCCTTCAGGAAGGCGCCGGCCCAGCAGACCGGGTCAGTACCCCTGAAACGGGTATCCGCCGGGTCACTCGGCCCGTACCCAGCGACCGGTGGACGGCGCGGCGGCCGGAACCGAGCCGCCGGCGCCGACCGTCAGTACTGCGGGTATTGCTGATAACCGCCCGGCCGCCCTGCCCGGATCCAGCGGCCCGTGGACGGCGCGGCCGCCAGAACCAGGATCAGCAGGGGGATGATGCTGGTGATTATCCCGACGACCAGGGTGACCGCCGGCTCTTCCGACCCGGTCGAGATGGCCGCTACGATCGATATCGCGCTGAAGACCAGGGCAAGCGTGGACAGCAGGATGAGGATCACCCGGCCCGCGGTCTTGCGGCGGAACAGCAGAATCGCGCCGAGCAACCACAGCAGGCCCACCGCGGCACCGATCAGCAGGCTGACGGTCGCCGCGGATCGAACCTCGTCCCCGGCGGCACTTCCGGTGTTCTCGCCGAACAGGATCGCCGCGGCGATACCGAGGCCGGCCAGTGCGAGTAGTGACAGCAGCAGTGAGATGACCGCGGCGGTGATCGCCGTGCCGCCGCCCGCTCGCGGCTCACCGTAGCCCGGGGCGTACGGATAGGGCGCGGCGCCGTAAGCCGGTGCGCCATAACCGTTTTGGACGGGTGCGCCGTAGGGTTGCGGATAGCCCGGCTGACCGCCGTACGGGTCGGGTCCGTAACCGGGTTGCGCATACCCCTGCCCCGCGTACGGGTCATGGCCCTGCTGTGGACCGTACGGATACCCCATCGTGTTCCCCCTCCTGGCGAGCTGTCCCTGAAGCCGCTAACTCGTTTCCCGGCCTCGCAGCACCCCTCCACGGCAATGCTGACCTGCTGAAACTATACGTTCGGTCCGACAACATCGTCCGGGCGAGCGAGTGTGTAGGCCGCGGTCCACGGCAGTGCCGCGGACAACAGCACGAGCCCACCGAACAGCGCGCCCGAAAGTGCCGCCGCCCAACTGTGATTCACGATCGCCGTCACCGCGCCGGGTACCCCGCCGAGGCCGGTCGCAATCGAGCGGATGACGGGTTCGTCGGCGAACCAGTGGATTCCGTACCCGGAGTCGTAGTTCACGAGCGCGGCGAGCAGGCCGAGCGCCCCGAGGGCGAGCTGTGCGCCGGCGGCGACCACGATCACCCAGCGCCCGGTGTCGTCCCTGCGCGCCAGCAGCAGGCCGCCGTAAGCGAACGCGAACATCGACACCAGCCCGCCGAGCGTGGCGAACAGCGTGAGCGAGTCGTCGAGTTCGCCCGGATCGCTCAGGAACGACCGCACGAGAACCACCGCACCCACCAGATTCGCCGCGGCGGCGATCCCCGCGAGGCACCCGGCGACGATCGCCGCCACCTCACCGCTCTTCGACTTCGTCTCCAGCACGACCATCCCCCGACCGTAGCGCCATCAGCCGCGACGTACCGAGTTCGAGAAGCACGCGCGTCGAGCCGACCGCCACCGCTACGCCCTATCGCGTGATGGTCCAGCGCCGCGTCGGCTCACTCAGGCTGAGCGCGAGGATCACCACGTTGAGCGCCAGCCACGCGTCCAGCGGCCCGAACCGCCAGCCGTGACCGGCCCCGTTGAGCACGACGACCAGCAACGTCGCCCCCGCCATCACCGCGGCCATGGTGAGCAGCATTCGCCTGCCGAGCATCCGCCGACGCAACAGCAGCACCGCCCCGAGCAGATACACCACCCCGAGCCCGCCGACGATCCCCGCGCCCACGTAGTCGAGGTCGATCTCGCGCCCGAGCACCCGGAGTACGGCGGTCGCCGTGCCGACGAAGATTCCCGCCGCGCCGACCAGCACCCCGAGCCAGCCCGCGATCAGCGCGGTCACCGCACGCGAAGGCCGCTCCGGCCGCACCTGTTCCACCACTGCCCCCGCTATTTCTCGACGTCGCCGTCAGTTATACGGCGCGACGCCCGATCGAGCACGGTGTGGGCGATTGTCACCTCACTACCCGATCGTGCGCCCGTCAACCGCTCAGGCGGGATGAGCTGCGACGTAAGCCCGGAAGGCTTCGAGGATGTACTCGGCCACGCCCTGGCCGTGCACGTCGTAGTTGCCCCGGAAGCGAGGGTCGGCGACGTACATTTCGCCGAGGCCGAGCAGGTATTCGTTCGATACCGCCTTGCCCTGCGTACCGACGCCGAGCCAGGCGCGATGCCGGGTGACGATCGCCTGGACGTCGTCGCCTTCCACGGGAAGTCCTGCGGTGAAGGCCTTTCCGAAGTCGGTGGCGATGTCGAGCTGGGTCTGCTGGAAGCCCTTCTTCTCGGCCTCGGTCAGCGAACGCCACCAGCGATCGCCGCTCTCGTAGGCCTCCTTACCCCAGCGCTCGGTGACTTCGTCCTTGTACTGCGTGTGGTCGAAACCATCGAAAACCTCTGCGGCCATGAGTGGTTCACCTCTTTCTGTCTTGTGCAGAGTGGTCGACACCGATTCGATCTGTCGCGCCACCCGATCCTGCTGCTGCCGAAGCAGTGCCAGATGGGTGCGCAGCGCACCGGCGGTGTCCTGTTCCCCGGCGAGGACCTCGGCGATCACGGGAAGGCCGAGGCCGAGTTCGCGCAGCAGCAGAATTCGCTGCAGCCGAACAAGAGAGGTCTGGTCGTAGTAGCGATAGCCGTTGGCCCCGATCCGGCTCGGCTCCAACAGCCCGAGCTGCCCGTAGTGGCGCAACGTACGACTGGTGGTTCCCGCGGCCTTCGCGAGGTCCTGAATGGCCCATTCACCCACCATGACCTGCTCCTTTCTCGTCGGTACCTCCACTGTGCAAGTTGACGCTACGTCAATGTCAAGAGGCGAAACCGACCTCGACTTCGACCGTGTCGCGCTCGGTGTACATCTGCCACAACCGCGCGCCGAGCTCGGCATTGCCGATCCGCGGCAGCACCAGCCCGGCGGGCACGAGGTCGGGGTTGGCATCGATGACCGACTGGACCGCACTGTTCTCGATGAGCGAGCCGATGGCGAACAGCCCGACATAGACGCCGGTGCCGTCCACTTCGCGTGCCAGCTGCCGCACGTAGGCGCGCTGGGCCCCCAACGCGACCCCGACATTGGCCAGGTAGGGCTGCAAATGCTCCTCGGAGGCGCCGGAGGTGAACAGCAGCGTGCCACTGCCGCGGGCGAGCATCGCGGGCAGCAGGGCGCGGGTGAGCAGGATCGGCGAGTGCACCTTGAGCGCGATCGGCAGGGCCAGGGACGGCAGGTCGACGTCGATGGTCGTGGCGCTGCGCACCGACATATCGGCGGCCGCCGCATGCAGCGCGACGTCGATCGGCCCCAGCTTCTCCTCGACCCGGCCGATCACGTCGAGCACTTGCGCGGGATCGGTGACGTCGGCGATGAACGGTTCGGCGTCGATGCCCTCCGCACGCAGCGCCGCGGCGCGTTCTACCGGGTCGCGTCCGATCACCGCGACCCGAAAACCGTTGCGGCCGAAGTGTCGTGCTGTCCCGGCGCCGAGTCCTGGTCCGTAGCCGAAGATCGCGAGCGTACTCATCAGATACCCCTAAGTTGAGTGTTGGTTCAAGTTATGCCGAACGTAGCACTAAGTTGAACCCATGCTCAAGATATTTCGGACACCGGATTTGTAGGATCAGCGGATGCCCGAGGACAAGCCGTTGCGCAGTGACGCCGAACGCAACCGCGTCGCGCTGGTGACGGCAGCCCGCGAGATCTTCGAAGAACGCGGGCTCGACGCTCCGCTCAAGGACATCGCCGCCCACGCGGGCGTCGCGATCGGTACCCTCTACAACCGCTTCCCCACCCGCGACGCACTGATCGCCGCCGCCGTCGCCGACCGGCTGGAAGCGGGCGGCCGGGTCGCCGAACAGGCACTCGACATCACCGACCCGTGGGAGTCGTTCGTCTTCCTGGTCGAGAAGATCTGCGAACTCCAGGCGTCGGACCGCATTCTCGGCGACCTCGCGCTGCGAAATCCCCCCAGCGCCGCCGTCGAACGCGCACGCGAATACGGCCACAGCCTCATGCGCCGCATCATCGTCCGCGCCCAGCAAGCCGGCGCCCTTCGCCCGGACTGGACCCTCGAGGACATCGCCTTCATCACCTGGTCCCACATCAGCGTTCTCGCCGCCACCAGCACCGTCGCCCCCGACCTCTGGCGACGCAATCTCGCCCTCATCTTCGACGGCCTACGCGCGAAAGCCGCGCACCCCCTGCCGGTTCCGGCCCTCACCGAGGACCAGTTGATGCAGGCGATGCGCGGCTGACCTGATCAGCGTTCAGACCCGAACCGGCGCTGGAATCAGCTTCGGTGCAACAGAATTCACGGCCGACTCGGCATCACCGCGCCGCCCGGCCGGATCCGGCACCGCATCCGCAGGCGAATCCTGTTCTCCCGCTACATCTCCAACGGGGACGCCGACAGACTTGGACGGCATCTGCCCGAAGACGGTAGCCGCTAGCGCGACGCCGAGACCGACGATCTGCAGCGCGGTCAGCGCCTGACCCAGCGCGATCCAGCCGATCACCGCGGCCGACACCGGACTGAGCAGACCGAGGAAGGACACCGAAGTCGCAGGCACCCGTGAGATTCCGCGGACCCACAGCCAGTAGGCCAGCGCGGTGCCGATGATGCCGAGGTACAGGTAGCCGCCGACGGCCTCTCTGTCGAGCGCGGGCGGCGCGCCTTCGATCAGCAGGGCGAGCGGCACGATGAACAGCCCGCCCGCGGTGAGCTGCCACCCGGTCATCGCCAGCGGGCCGACACCGTCGGGACGCCCCCACTTCTTGGTGAGCACGGTTCCCGCGCCCATCGAGGCCGCACCGGCGAGACCGGCGACCACACCGAGGAAATCGAGCTCAGCGCTGCCGCGGAGCACGACCAGCGAGACACCGAACACCCCGACGACACCCGCGATCACCTTGCGCCGCGTCGGCGCTTCGGCCAGCAGCACCGCCGCGAATCCGAGCGCGAACATCGGCGCCACCGCGCCGAGCACCCCGGCGACACCACCCGGCAGCCGGTACGCGGCCAGGAAGAGCAGCGGGAAGAACGCGCCGATATTGAGCACGCCGAGCACCGCGGCCCGACCCAGCCACTTGCCGTGCGGCAGCACCCTGGTGAGCGCGAGCAAGATCAATCCGGCGGGGAGCGCGCGCATGAGCGCCGTGAACAGCGGCCGGTCCGGGGGCAGGAATTCCGTGGTCACCGCGTAGGTGGAGCCCCACACGATCGGGGTGAGAGCCGTGAGCGCGAGGGTGCCCACGTAGCCGGTGGGGCGGGTTGCGGTCGTCATGTTCACTCCTGATTGATAATCTCAACGTTGAAATATCTACCCGCCTAGGTATCTCTGCGTCAAGTAGATGAACGTTAAGAGTTTCAACCGAGAGGAAAAATAGATGCGCGACGCGGTCGACCTGATCACCGAGCACTGGAACATCGAACGCCCGGATGTCGACGTGTCACCGATGGCGATCGTCGGCCGGATCACCCGGCTCTCGCGCGTCCTCGAACAGGATCTGAAACGCTTCTTCGCAGGTCATGGCCTGGAATTCTGGGAGTTCGACGTGCTGGCCACGCTGCGCCGCTCCGGCGGCGAGACCGGCCTCACCGCCGGAGCGCTCAACCGCGCCGCCATGGTCACCTCGGGGGCCATCACCAACCGCATCGACCGCCTGGCCGCGAAGAACCTGGTCCGGCGCGTCCCCTCCCCCGACGATCGGCGCTCGGTCTTCGTGCAGCTCACCGCAGAGGGCCGCGAGCTCGTCGACCGGCTGCTGCCGCTGCATGTGGCCAACGAGCAGCGCCTGCTCTCCGCCCTCGGCGCCACGGACCGCGAGCAGCTCGCCGACCTGTTGCGCACCCTGGCCGTCGCACTGGACGACACAACGCTCGATTGACCCGACCCGTACGTTCGGTCCGTCTACTCCCCGTCGTGCACGCCGGGAACGGCGGGAACGGCGGGAACGGCGGCTGGGCCGTGCGGAACTCCATTGTGCGCGCCGGGTACCGCGGCCGGGCCGTTCAGTGCCCCATCGTGTGCGCCGGGCGCAGCGGGATTCACCGGACCGTGTACCGGCTCGCCCCTGACCTCGGCCTCCGTAGGGAACTGCACTCCCTGGGGGTTGCCCGGTGCAACAGCTTGGGGGACACCGCCTTCCGGCATCTTCAGG
The DNA here is from genome assembly GCF_053590715.1 of Nocardia sp. NPDC003183. NCBI lineage: Bacteria > Bacillati > Actinomycetota > Actinomycetes > Mycobacteriales > Nocardiaceae > Nocardia > Nocardia sp. NPDC003183. Next base: position 477,534 of record NZ_JBSFTG010000004.1, on the reverse strand, counting down.
GTGGGCCGGCCCGAGGCCGTCGCGGGCAACTGGTCACCCGCGTCCGGGACGAGCTGGAGCAGCGTGGAGAAGTCGACGACCTGCGCGCCGAGCGTCTTCGTCGCGACGATCACACCGTTCGTGTACAGCCGATACGTACCTGCCCGTTGCGGCAACAGCATTTCCGGACCGATCGGCTCGCCTACCGAACTGCCCGCACCGCCGATCCGCCGGTACTCGGTGTCGATCACCGACTCACCCGCCAGTGCCTCGATGGTCAGATCCGGCTGTGCGGGTGTCGCGGGAACCACGGGGGCGGGGGCGGGGGCGGATTCGACGAGTTCGCTGGGTGCCGGTCCGACCTCGAAGGTCTGGATGTCGGCGGGCCTGCCGCCATCCGGCGCCGCCGAGTATTCCGAGCGCAGGATCTGCCCGTCACGCAGCAACACCGTGCCCGTGGTGGCGGCGACGGCTTCGGTACTACGCGAATCCTCCTTCACCGTACCGGGATACGCCTGGCAGTCGGTGGTGTCGCAGGTCTGCGCGTAGGCGTAGCGACTCTCGGCGAGCGCGTAGGAGCGGGCCGCGATCGCCTGTGCGCGTAAGGCTTCGAAGGCGCCCTGGTCTGCCCAGTTGGCCTGCATTTCCGCGGGTAGTACGCCGGCTAGATAGTCGTCGAGGTCCACCTGGTTGACGGTGCGGAAGGACTCGCCCTCGAGCGCCACCCCGAGCGCGCCGCGGTAGGCGGTGCCGCCGCAGAGGGTCAGATGTTCGTCGGCGGGTCTACCCGCACCGGCGCCGACCGGGTAAACGAACGGATCGTCGGTCGCGGCCTGCCACAGAACTTCGCCGTCGCAGCCCGCGGTCACCACCACGCTCGCCCCGCCGTCGGGCAGCGGGGTGAGATGGGCCGCGTCGCCGGGTCCGATCGTGCGACCGGCGACCTGCGCACCGGCGGCGGCGAAGGTGTCGAGGGTGGCGTCGTCCTGCGCCTGGAGCCGGACACCGATCGTTGTGGGGCCGATTTGCCCGAGATCAGCCCCGGGGTAGTAGTGCCCGAGAATCTCCTCGGCCGTCCAGCCCGCCCGCGCGTTGTCGAAAGCCCCGACCTGACTCATGCCGCGACCGTGTCCGGCGCCTGCGGTAGGCGTGATCTGCCCCGGCAGGATCTGCCACAGCCCGATCGCCCCGGCCATCGCCAGCACAGTTCCGCTGACCAGCACCGGCAGCGGCACGGTCCGGATCATCGGCACAGCCCTGCGACGGGTGCCACGGCCGGTACTGCGGGTGATCTTGGTGTCCGCTCTCATACTGCGCTCCCACGGTTTCGCGGTTCGACCGGCGGAGCTCGCGTCGGCATGTCGTCGTCGCCTAGCGGGATCCGAGGGCTACATTCGAGCAATCACATAAGTCTCGAGTTGAGGTTGAGATGTGTGACGTATGTTAACTAGTGTGATGCGTGAGGTTAGAGGAAGCAAGCATCACATGCGCGGAAAAACACGAGCTCGACCCGATAGGAGTCGCACGTGCGATACCGAAAGCCGAAACGTTCCTACGTGCTCCCGGTGGTCACGACCCTTGTTGTCGCCGCACCGATCGGCGCGTTCGCCCTCAGCGACTCGACCGACTACCGCAGCGCGAACGATTCCCAGGTCGCGGCCGTGCCGACGCAGCTGGCCGAGGTCGCGCTGACCACGGCTCCCGACATCACGGTCCCGCTGCGTGACCTGACCGGCCTCGATCTGCCCGACCTGCACCTCTCGGACCTGCGCATGTTGCAGCTGCCGAGCTCGATCCCGATCCCCCCGGGATTGCCGGTGCCCCCGGGCGTGGCGCTGCCCACCGAGATCCACCTGCCGCAGCTGCCGACGAAGCCGCAGCCCACCCCGACGCAGCAGGGCGCGGCGGCACCCGGGGCCGCAACGCCCGCGCGCCCACCGGTCCCGAGCACATCGGTCCCGACCGCGCCGCCGGCGCCACCGGCCGCGACACCGCAAGCCCAACCGCCCGCTCCGGGCGCGCCCGCTCCGGCACCAGGGGGCGCGGCCACCCAGGCCCCAGCGGCTCCTGCCGCGCCGGCCCCGGCCCAAGCACAGGCTGCCCCGGCCGCGCCGGTTCCAGCGCAACCAGCTCCGGGCGCACCCGAAGCTCCCGCCGGGGCCACGCCGACGTCGGCCGCACCGGCGCCCGCCGCCCAGCCTCCGGCGGCGCCCGCGACCGGTGACCCCGTCTCCCAAAGCCGTTCCGGCGGAGCAAAATTCATCGCCGACCCGGAAAATCTCGAACCCGGCACGACCCCCGACACTCCCGCCCTCTCGCCGGGCGCGGTCGGCGCGGACGTCATCGACCAGGTGGGCGCGCAGGTCAAGGAACTCACCCAGGACACCCCGTTCAGCATGGTCGCCGTCACCGCCCGCGACATGGCGAACACCACCACCAAGCTGCGAGCTCGCCAGCTCGACGGCAACTGGGGGCCCTGGTACAACGCCGATCCGGTCGATACCAGGGCCACCGATCAGACCCCGGCCGACGCACCGACCGGCACCGAACCGATCTACGTCGGCGAGACCACCGCGGTGCAGATGCTGGTCACCCGCAAGCCCACCGCGGGCCCGGACCACGACCCGGCCCACCTCACCGAGGCCGCGCTCAAGGCCGTCCTGATCAATCCGGGGCGGGCCGCGATCGATGCCGCGCTCAACGATGTCGCCGCGGCGCTGCCCGGTGGCGGACCGAAGGTCATCACCCGCGCGCAGTGGGGTGCCGACGAGTCGATCCGCTGCGAGGAACCCACCTACGACGACGGCGTCGGCGGCATCACCGTGCACCACACGGCCGGTCGCAACGACTACAGCCGCTCCGAGTCCGCGGGCATCGTCCGCGCGATCTACGCCTATCACGCCGAGACGCTCGGCTGGTGCGACGTCGGCTACAACGCCTTGGTCGACCAGTACGGCCAGATCTTCGAGGGCCGCTACGGCGGCCTCGACCGCGCGGTCCAGGGCGCGCACGCGGGCGGTTTCAACGAGAACACCGCGGGTGTGGCGCTGATGGGCAACTACGAGAACGAGGAGCCGAGCAACGAGGCGATCAACGCGATCGGCAAGTTCATCGGCTGGCGGGCCAAGCTCGCCGGGATCGATCCCAAGGGCACGACCACGATGTACTCCGAGGGCACCGAGTTCACGCCCTACGCCCAGGACGAAGCGGTCGATCTGCCGGTGGTGTTCGCGCACCGCGATGTCGGCAACACCGACTGCCCCGGTGACGCCGCCTACGCGCTGATGGATCGCATCCGCGGAATCGCGGCGGGCAATTCCGGCACCTACACCTCGCCCCCGACGGTGAACCGCCCGCCGAGCCAGCAAGCCCGTGCGCCGCAGGGCAATATGGCCGAACTGGGCGCGATGGTGGACAAGTTCCTCGGCCTGTCCGTCGACAACGCGATCGCCAAGCACTGGGTGGCCAAGGGCGGGGTCGACGGTCCGCTCGGCGCACCGCAATCGGACCTGATCTCGGGCGCGCAGGGCCGTCAGTACGCGAAGTTCGCCCACGGTTTCGTCTATTCGGGCGAGGGCGGTCAGGTATTCGAGGTGGTCGGCGCGATTCTCGACAAGTATCTGAGCCTGGGCGCCGATTCGGGCGTCCTCGGCCTGCCGACCGCGAGTTCCTACCTCGTCCCGAACGGTCTACGCACCGACTTCCAGCACGGTTCGCTGGTGCTCAACGAGCTCACGGGCATCGTCACGACGTTCTGGAAGACCTACGACGAGACCTACAAGCAGGAAATGAACGGTCCGCCGAAGCCGGGTCAGGCGCCTACCGCCCCGACGCTCGGACTGGCGGTGCCTGCCCCGGCTCCGGCCGACCCGCAAGTCCCCGCCGAACCGCAGGCCCCACCTGCGTCCGCTGAACAGATCCCCCTCGAGCAGGTTCCGGCAGACCCGCCGGCTCCCGAACCCGCCCCGATCGGCTAACCCCCGGTCACGGCGAAGAACGGCCGGTGCACCCTCCGAGCGAGGGGCACCGGCCGTTTTATTGGAGCGCTGGCGCGCTCGAGCGGGGCCGCTCGGCTAGCGCCACCAGCGTTCGAGGACCATCGCCACACCGTGGTCGATATTGCTGCCGGTCACCTCGTCGGCCGCGGCCCGGGCCTCGGGGTGGGCATTGCCCATCGCGACGCCGTGCCCGGCCATCGCCAGCATCGGGACATCGTTGGGCATGTCGCCGAAGGCGACGATCGACGAGTGTTCGGCGCCGATCCGGCGCGCGACCTCGGCCAGCCCGGACGCCTTCGTCACCTGCGGCACCGCCAGCTCGATCAGCCCGCTCTCGGTGGAGTAGGTGATCTCGGCGCGGTCGCCGATCAGCGGGGCCAGCGCCGCGCGCATGTCGGAGCTGCGGGCCGAACTGAGCCGGATGAGCATTTTGATCGCGGGTGAGTCGATCACCTCGGCGTGTGAGACGACGGTGTCGTCGGGGTTGAGCCAGGCGTGTTCGTATGTCGGTGAGCTGACGAACTGCGGGGTCACGGCGTCGTGCGCGCTGGCCCCGACCCGCTCGGTGGCCAGGCCGCAACCCGGCAGCGCGTGCTCGGCGATGTCGGCCAGCCAGCTCAGGGTCTCGACGTCGAGGGTGTGGCTCGACAGCACCCGATCGGTGGCGCTGTCGTAGATGACCGCGCCGTTTCCGCAGATGGCGAGCGGTGCGTACCCGAGCTCACTGACGACCGGGTCGATCCAGCGCGGCGGGCGGCCGGTGGCGAGCACGAAGGTGGCGCCGTCGGCGACGAGGGCCCCGACGGCCGCCTTGGTGCGCGCCGAGATCTTGTCGGAATCGTCGATCAGGGTGCCGTCGACGTCGCTGGCCACCAGCAGCGGTTTCGGGTGCAGGTGCGTCATCCCATCTATCCTGCCGCACGTCGCCACGCGGGGACGCCGGACTGTCCCTATGATCAGGGCCTGATTACCCGATCCAGAGGGGACTGATGACCGGCTTCTTGTTGCGGCGCACACTCAACTACGTTGTGCTCCTTCTGCTGGCATCATTTCTGACGTTCAGCCTCGCATCACTCACGTTCAACCCGCTCGAGAGCCTCGAGCAGCGCAACCCACGCCCGCCGCAGTCGGTGATCGACGCGAAGGCCGACCAGCTGCATCTCGACGAGCCGATCCCCCAGCGCTATCTCACCTGGCTCGGCGGCGTCGTGCAAGGGGATTTCGGGACCACCCTGTCCGGGCAGCCGGTGAGCGAGGAACTGGGCAGGCGGGTGGCGGTGAGTCTGCGGCTGCTGATTCTCGGTTCCGTCATCGGCACCGTGCTCGGCGTGCTGATCGGTGCGGCGGGGGCGATCCGGCAGTACAAGTTCAGCGACTATTTCTCGACGGTGCTGTCACTGCTGATCATCTCGACACCGATCTTCTTGCTGGCGACACTGCTGAAATACGGTGCGCTGCAGATCAATACGATGACCGGTTCACAGATCTTCCTCTACACCGGCGAGACGTCGGCCACTCAGGTCAACGGTTTCTGGAACGAAATGGTCGACCGCGCACAACATCTGGTGCTGCCGACCCTGGCGCTGGCGCTCTACGGCATGGCCGGCTATAGCCGTTACCAGCGCAACGCCATGCTCGACGTACTGCAGAGCGACTTCATCCGAACAGCGAGAGCCAAAGGCCTCAGCCGTAATCGCGCCCTGTACAAGCACGGCCTGCGCACCGCGCTGATTCCGATGGCCACCCTGTTCGCCTACAGCCTCGGCGGCCTGATCACCGGCGCCACCTTCGTCGAGAAGATCTTCGGCTGGCACGGTGTCGGCGAATGGCTGGTCGATTCGATCAACGCCCAGGACCTGTACGTCGTGGTGACGGTGACGGCGTTCGCCGGCCTGGTGGTGCTGGTGTCGGGCCTGCTCTCCGATGTCGTCCTTGCCCTGCTCGACCCGAGGGTGCGTGTCTCATGACCGAAACCGAACTCATCGCCGTCGGCGCACCCGAGGTCGCCGCCGCCGGGCGTCGCAAACTGGTGTGGCGCCGTTTCCTGCGCAACAAGCCCGCTGTGGTCGGCGCGGTGGTCCTGGTGGTGCTGCTGGTCGCCAGTTTCGCGCTGCCGCCACTGCTGCCGTGGGACTACCAGCAGATGGACTACAAGGCGCTGCTGAAACCGCCGAGCCTCGAGCACCCGTTCGGCACCACGCAGATCGGTCAGGACGTGCTCGCCCAGACCATGCGCGGCCTGCAGAAGTCACTGATCATCGGCTTCTGTGTGGCGATCTGTTCCAGCGTCATCGCCGCGACAGCGGGTGCGGTGGCCGGGCTGCTCGGCGGTTGGACCGACCGCGCGATCATGTGGTTCGTCGATCTGCTGCTGGTGGTGCCCAGTTTCATCATCATCGCGCTGTTCGCGCCGCGCACCAAGGGATCCGGATCGATCGCGATCCTGATCGTGCTGCTGAGCGTCTTCGGCTGGATGATCGCCGCCCGCATCGTCCGCGGCCTCACCTTGAGTCTGCGTGACCGCGAATTCGTCCGCGCCGCGCGGTATATGGGCGCACCGACTCGCACGGTGATCCTCAGTCACATCATCCCGAACATCGCCTCGATCCTGATCATCGACACCACACTGGCCGTCGGCGCCGCGATCGGCGCCGAAACCGGTTTGAGCTTCCTGGGTTTCGGTGTGCAGCCGCCGGACGTCTCGCTGGGTTCACTCATCGCGGCGGGAACCAAATCGGCGCTCACCTATCCGTGGCTGTTCCTGTTCGCCGGTGGCCTGCTGATCACGATCGTGTTGTCCGCCAACCTGGTCGGCGACGGCCTGCGTGACGCGTTCGACCCCGGTGCCCGCGGCGCGCGCAAGTCGCGCAAGGAGGTCGCCGAGCACAAGGACCAGGCGCAGGTGGAGTTGAAGAAAGCCGAGAAGCGATGACCGCGTCGACCGCACCCCTGCTCGAGGTCACCGACCTGCGGGTCTCGTTCCCCGGCGAGGAAGGCCGCGTCGAGGCGGTGCGCGGGGTGAACTACACCGTCGCCGACGGCGAGGTGCTCGCCATCGTCGGCGAGTCCGGTTCGGGCAAGTCGGTGTCCTCGCTCGCGGTGATCGGCCTGCTGCCCGACCAGGCACGGGTGCAGGGATCGGTGCGCCTGCGCGGCCGCGAACTGCTGGGCCTTGGCGACAAGCAGATGTCGAAGCTGCGCGGTTCCTCGATCAGCATGGTCTTCCAGGATCCGCTCTCCGCGCTGACACCGGTGTATCGGATCGGTGATCAGATCGCGGAAGCCCTGCTCGCGCACGGCGAGATGAGCCGCAAGGAGGCAGGCGAGCGGGCCGTCGAGCTGCTCGAACTCGTCGGCATCACCGATGCCAGGGCCCGTTCCAGGGCGTTCCCGCACGAGTTCTCCGGCGGTATGCGACAGCGCGTGGTGATCGCCATGGCCATCGCCAACGATCCCGCGCTGATCATCTGCGACGAACCGACCACCGCGCTCGACGTGACGGTGCAGGCCCAGATCCTCGCGCTGCTGCGCAAGGCGCGCGATATCACCGGCGCGGGCGTCATCATGATCACCCACGACATGGGCATCGCGGCCACCGTCGCCGACCGGGTCGCGGTGATGTACGCGGGCAAGGTCGTCGAAACCGCACCGGTCGCAGAACTTTTCGCGGCGCCGCGCATGCCGTACACCGTCGGCCTGCTCGGGTCCATCCCGCGCATGGACGGCCCGCCGCGCACCCCGCTGATTCCCATCCTCGGCGCCCCGCCCGCCATGCACGCCCTGCCGCCCGGTTGCTCGTTCGCGCCACGGTGCCCGGTCTCGATCGGCGACTGCACCGCCGCCGAACCTCCGCTGGAGAAGGTGAGCCCCGGTCACTCGGTCGCCTGCATCCGCACCGCCGAGGTCGGCACGCACCAGCTCTTCGAGGCCTACCGCAAGGAGATCCCGGCCCCGGCGCACCCCGACCGCACCGACGACGACGTGGTCCTGCGCGTCACCGACCTGGTGAAAACCTTCCCCCTCACCTCCGGGGTGCTGCTGCGCCGCCGCACCGGCGAGGTCCGCGCGGTCGACGGCATCAGCTTCGCCGTGCGCGCGGGCCGCACCCTGGCGCTGGTCGGCGAATCCGGTTCGGGCAAGTCGACCACCCTGTCGCAGATCATGGACCTGGTGCCCCCGCAGTCGGGCAGCATCGAGGTGCTCGGCAACGACGTCGCCACCCTCACCAAGGCGCGCACCCGCGAGATCCGCCGGAGGATGCAGATCGTCTTCCAGGACCCCAGCTCGTCGCTGGACCCGCGCCTGCCGATCTTCGACGTTCTGGCCGAGCCGCTGCGCATCGACGGCCGGTCGCGCGACGAGGTCAACCGGCGGGTGCCGGAGTTGCTGCGGCAGGTCGGGTTGCGTCCCGAGCACGCCGATCGCTATCCCTCGGACTTCTCCGGCGGCCAGAAGCAGCGCATCAGCATCGCCCGCGCGCTGGCCCTCGACACCCAGCTGCTGGTCCTCGACGAGCCCGTCTCGTCGCTGGACGTGTCGATCCAGGCCGGCGTCCTCAACCTGCTGCGCGACCTCCAGGCCGAGCACGGACTGTCCTACCTGTTCGTCTCCCACGACCTGTCGGTGGTGCGCAACCTCGCCCACGACATCGCGGTGATGCTGCAGGGCAAGATCGTCGAATCCGGTCCGGCCGAGCAGATCTTCGCCGATCCGCAGCACGAATACACGCGCTCGCTCATCGCGGCCGTACCGGAACCCGTCGTCAGCGGCTGAGAACGTCGGTCCAGCCCAAAGAGGAGGCGCCATGAGAACCCGTCGAATGCAAGCAGGCCGCAGGGCCCGATTGCGATGTGCTGCCGTGGTGGTGGCGGCCGGGATGATCGTGGCGGGTTGTGGGAGTGGCGACGAGTCCGCGACCGGGCTGAGCGATGCGATCGGGTCCACCAGCGACGTCAATCCCAAGGGTGTCGATGAACTGCGCGAGGGCGGCAACCTGCGCTTGGCGACCACCGACTACCCCGCCAACTGGAACATCCTGTCCAATGACGGCAACAACGGCGAGATCGGCTACATCGTGCGCGCGATGCTGCCGCGGTCCTTCGAGATCGACGCGGCCGGTCAACTCAGCATAGATACCGATTTCTTCACCGATATCCAGTTGACCAGCACCGATCCGATGCAGGTGACGTATTCGATCAATCCGAAGGCGGTCTGGTCGGACGGTTCGCCGATCACCTGGGAGGATCTGGCCGCGCAGGCGCACGCGCTGAGCGGGCGCGACAAGAGCTATCTGATCGCGATCACCAACGGTTTCGAATTCGTCGACAAGGTGGAGCGAGGTGCCGACGACCAGCAGGCGGTCCTTACCTTCAGCAAGCCCTACGCCGACTGGCGCGGCCAGTTCTCCGGCAACTCCGCCCTCTACCCGAAGTCGGTGACCAGCACGCCAGAGGCGTTCAACACCAGCCTCGCCGAGGCGATCACGCTCACCGCCGGGCCGTTCACAGTCAGCGCCACCGACCGTGGCCAGGGCCGAATCACTTTGGGCCGCAACCCCAAATGGTGGGGCGACAAACCCGTTCTCGACACCATCACCTACAGCGTGCTCGACGCGACGTCGTGGGTCCAGGCGTTGCAGAACAACGAGATCGACCTCATTCGCCTGACCACCCTCGACGACGTGAAAACGGTGCGCGGCACCGAAGGGCTCGTGGTGCGCCGCGCCCCCGGTAATCGCTGGCGCCACATCACTTTCAACGGCGCGCCCGGATCGATTCTGGCTGAAGAGGGTGTGCGCGTGGCTATCTCGAAGGCCATCGATCGTCAGGGGATCGTCAACGCGATGCAGAACGGGCTGGTCGAGGACCCGAAACCGCTGAACAACCACATCTTCCTCCAGGGCCAAAAGGGCTACCAGGACAACAGTCTCGGCTTCGATCCCGCCGCCGCGGCTCAGCAACTCGACGACCTCGGCTGGAAACTCAACGGTGGAGTACGCGAGAAGGACGGCCGCAAACTGGTCATCCGCGACGTCATGTACAACGACCCCACCTGGGTCCAGATCGCCCAGATCATCCAGCAGAACCTGGCTGCCATCGGCGTTCAGCTGAACATCGACACCAAGCCCGCCGCCGGTCTTTTCACCGACGTCATCCAGCCCGGCGACTTCGACGCCGCCCAGTACGTCTACGAGGGCGACCCCTTCCCACTGAGCAGCATCCGCCAGATCTACTACTACGACCCCAACGACCTCCAGTCCAACTACGGGCGCATCGGCTCCCCCGAACTCAACGCCCTCATCGAGCAAACCCTCACCGAACTGGACCCCCAGAAGTCCATCGCCCTCGCGAACCAGGTCGACCGCCAGGTATTCGAAGAAGGCCACTCCCTCCCCCTGATGCAGTCCGACGGCAGCTTCGGCGCCCGCACCACCCTCGCCAACATCGGCTCCCCCGGGTTGGCAACGTACGACTACACGAAGATCGGCTTCGTCAAGTAAACCTCCGCCACGCGCGGACAGGAAGGACCTCCATGCGAATTCGCTCGCTCGGTACCCAATTTGCAATTCCATGCGTGGCGGTCGGGCTGATCCTGTCTGGCTGTTCCTCCGATAACGGCGTCACACCGGGCACCTCCACCATCGGCAGCACCAACGACATCAACGCCCACGATGTGGCGGACCTACGCGATGGTGGCAATCTGCGGCTGGTGTTGAGCTCATTCCCGGAGTCGTTCAACTATCTGCAGATCGACGGCGGCACCGATAGCACCGGCGACGTGATCGAACCGACGTTGCCGGTGGCGTACACCAGCAATGCCGCCGGAGAGCTTGCGATCAATCATGACTACTTCACCGATATCCAGCTCACCGGCACCAACCCTCAGCAGGTGACCTACACGATCAACCCGAAGGCGGTGTGGACCGACGGCACGCCGATCACCTGGGAGGACATGCGTTCGCAGGCGGCGGCGCTGAGTGGACGTGACACGACGTATCTGATGACAGCCACCAGCGGATTCGAGAGGGTGGAGAAAGTCGAGCGTGGTGTCGACGACCGGCAGGCAGTCGTCACCTTCTCCCAGCCCTATGCCGAATGGCAAGGTCAGTTCAGTCCGCTGTATCCGAAGGCAACCACCGAGTCTGCCGCCGCGTTCAACGACCGTGATCGCAACGGGCTCGCGGTGAGCGCGGGCCCGTTCCAGATCAGTGCGATCGATCGCGGGCAGAACCGAATCACGCTGACCCGCAACCCAGCATGGTGGGGTGCCACCCCCAAGCTCGACACCATCACTTTCAGTGTGCTCGACAGTTCGGCATGGCTGCCCGCAATCCAGAACAACGAACTCGACATCGCCTATATGTCGGGCATCGAGAATGTCACCGGCGCGAAGCAGGCGGCCGGGGTAGTGCTGAGGCGCACGCCGGAGCCCAGCTGGTCGCACATCACGTTCAACGGCGCGCCGGGGTCGCTGCTCGAGGATCCGCAGGTGCGGATCGCGATTTCGAAGGCGATCGATCGGCAGGGCATCGTCAACGCCTCCCAGAATGGCGTCGTCGAAGATCCGAAGCCGCTCAACAACCACATCTTCATGAAGGGCCAGAAGGGGTATCAGGACAATTCGGGTCCCATCTCTTTCGACCCGGCCGCCGCGGCCAAAATGCTCGACGACCTGGGTTGGAAGCTGAACGGCGATGTGCGAGAGAAAGACGGCCGCCGTCTTGAAATCCGCGATGTGATGTACCAGCAGGACGCTTGGGTCCAAACCGCTCAGATCGTGCAGCAGAATCTGGCCCAAATCGGGGTGAAGCTGAACATCCAGACCGTCCCGGGCAGTGGACTTTTCAAGGACGTTATCGACCCTGGCAATTTCGAGCTGGCGCAATTCAGTTGGGGCGGTAGTTACCTCCCGCTGGGTGCATTGCCGCAGATCTACGCCTATGACCCGAACAACTTGCAGTCCAACAAGGCTCGGATCGGCTCACCGGAACTCAACGCGCTGATCGACCGCACCATCGCCGAACTCGACCCAGAGAAGGCGCGCGAGCTGGCGAACCAATGCGATCAGATGATCTTCGAAGAGGGCTATTCGATTCCACTGCACCAGGCTTCGGGTACGTACGCGGCACGGGCTGACCTCGCCAACTACGGCGCGTTCGGCCTTGCGACGGCCGATTACACCAAGGTCGGCTTCGTTAAATAACCGTACTCGTCAGCAATTTCTGGAGAGGAGCGAACCATGCGGATTCGTTCAATGACCACCCGACTGGCAATACCCCTGGTCATCGTCAGTTTGATCGCTGCCGGGTGTGCCTCGGGCGACGATGTCGTGTCCGACGGCGACGCCGCGCTCGGCACCACCAATGACATCAATCCTAAGGACGTCAGCGAACTTCGTGACGGCGGCAATCTTCGACTGGCGCTGACCTCGCTGCCGGAGAACTGGAATGGCCTGCACACCGACGGCAATACCGGGGGAACCGGCTCGATACTGCGTCCGGTGATGCCGCGTGCGTTCAAAACCGACGCAGCAGCGAACCTCTCGGTCAACACCGACTACTTCACCGATATCGCGTTGACCAACACCGAGCCACAGCAGGTCACCTACACGATCAATCCGAAGGCGGTCTGGTCCGACGGCACGCCGATTACCTGGGAGGATATTCGGTCCCAGGCTGCGGCACTCAGTGGTGCGGACAAGGCGTATCTCGTTGCCCTCAACTATGGCTTCGATCGGGTCGAGAAGGTCGAACGCGGTGTCGATGACAAGCAGGCCGTCATCACTTTCAAGAAGCACTACGCGGAGTGGCGCGGACAACTCGCGGGCAACTCGTTCCTCTACCCGAAGTCTGTCACCTCGAGCGCCGACGCGTTCAACAACAGCCAGGTCGAGGCTCTGACGCTGTCGTCCGGCCCGTTCGTCATCCAGTCCGTCGACCGCGGACAGGGCCGGGTCACCCTCGGCCGCAATCCCCGATGGTGGGGTGACACCCCGAAACTCGACACCATTACCTTCAGCGTGCTCGATAGTTCCGCGTTCACGCCCGCACTCCTGAACAACGAGATCGACGCGGTAGGAATCGCCAGTCGCGACGATTTGAAGTCGGTCAGCAGTACGCCCGGTATCGCGATCCGCCGAGCGCCCGGCAACGGTTGGGGTCACTTCACCTTCAACGGTGCTCCCGGTTCTGTCTTGGCCGACCAGGGTGTCCGTGTTGCGATCTCGAAGGCGATCGACCGGCAGGGTATCGCCACCGCCATCCAGAACGGGCTCGTCCGTGACCCCAAACCGCTGAACAATCACGTCTACCTGCAGGGCCAGGATGGATACCAGGACAACAGCATCGGGTATGACCCGGCGGCCGCCGCGCAAGAGCTGGATGCCCTCGGTTGGAAGCTCAACGGGGATGTGCGCGAAAAGGACGGCCGGAAGCTCGAGATCCGCGACGTGATGTACAACGACCCGACCAACATTCAGACCGCACAGATCATCCAGCAGAACCTCGCGCAAATCGGCGTAAAATTGACCATCGAGACAAAGGCGGGCGCCGGCCTGTTCCCCGATGTCCTCAAGCCGGGCAATTTCGATGTGGGACAGTGGTTCTATGCTGGCGACGCCTTCCCGCTCAGCAGCCTGACGCAGATCTACGGCTTGTACCCGGATGACATCCAGGGCAATTACGGCCGCATCGGCTCTCCCGAAATCAACGCCCTCATCGAGCAGACCGTCTCTGAGCTCGATCCGGTCAAGGCTAAGGAGCTGGCCAACCAGATCGATCGAAAGGTATTCGAGGAGGGGCATTCCCTGCCGCTCATGCAATCCGCAGGCAATCTCGGAGTTCGGGACAACCTGGCCAACTTCGGAGCGGCAGGCCTCGCTTCCTACGACTACACCAAGATCGGCTTCGTGAAGTGAGCACGGAAGTCTTCCTGAAGTGAGCGACGGCCCGGCGCGCACACTCACCTATCCGCTGCTCGTCACGAGCGGCACCCTCGCGGTGATCGCCGTGTGGGTGCCGTTCGCGGATGTCGATCAGCTGAGTGCGCTCGCCGTGGTCGCTCTCGCCGTACTCGCCTATACCGCGTATCAAGGCGGACTTGCCTTCGGGGTTTTCCCGAGCGGGCTCGTTGCGGCAGGGGCTGTGCGCGGTAGGCGGGTTCGGCAGCAGTATCGGCTGGTCAGCCGGTCGTGGCTGGAGATCAGCAGTGGTGATCGGATGGTGTGGCAGCCGGTGTTCTATGAGCCGGCGCTGTCGACGCTCACTCCGGCCGAGCTGGAGCTGACCGCCCGATCCATCCGCGCGGGGGACACGCGATTCTTCCCCTCGGGGCGTGTGCGCACCACCGAGCCGGCGGGCAATCTCGTGGACAATCCCTCCCGCCCTATCGATCCGCCCACGTTCGGGATCGCCCGCCGTCTGGTCCTCGATATTCAGCAGGCGGTCGGCGCTCCCCTCGTCGGCCTGCTGTGGGTCTATGTCATGAACGGCGGAATCGGCGCGTTCGTCGCCACCACGACGGTCGCCGCCGCCACCTTCACCTGGCTTTCCGCCATCCGGGGTTCCGACCCCAGCTAGACCACCAGGTAGCTTTGCCACCCTTCTTTCGTGATCCAACTGGTCTGGCCACTTGACCTCTTACCTCCAATGGCGCATCATCGAGGTATGGCATGGACTCCCGTGGTGAAGCGCTCGGTTTCCGGTGATGTGTTCGAACAGATCGCCGCCGAAGTGCTGGGCGGGGAATTGGCGGCGGGAAGCACGCTGCCGAGTGAGCGGCAGCTGGCCGAGGCGCTGGGGGTGTCGCGGCCCGCGGTGCGGGAGGCGTTGCAGCGGTTGGCCGCGGCGGGGCTGGTGGCCGTTCGGCAAGGCGAGGCGACGACCGTGCTCGACTATCGGCGCAGCGCCGGACTGGAAGTGCTTCCGCGACTGCTGCTTCGGGGTGATTCGATCGATCCCGCGGTCGCTCGCAGCATTCTCGAGGCGCGGCTGCACAACGGGCCGAAGATCGCCGAGCTGGCCGCCGCGCGGGTTCGATCGCGCGGTGCGGACGATTCGCGCGTCGCGAGCGACCTCGGCCTGTTGGGCGAATCCGTCGATTCCCTTGTCGCCGAATCGGATCCACTCACCCAGCAACGGATCGCCCTCGAATTCTGGGACCACATCCTCGACCTCGCCGATTCGATCGCCTTCCGGCTGATGTATTCCATGCTGCGCGCCGCTTACGAACCCGCCTTGGCCGCGCTGGCGCCGATCATGTCCGCCGAGGTGGGCAATGGCGTCGCCTATCGAGACCTGGCCGCCGCGATCGCCGCGGGCGAGCCGGAACGGGCCGCCGACACCGCTCGAGCACTGCTCGGGCCGGCGACCACCGCCCTGATCCATGCCCTCGACGGGGCATGATCCACCCGAGGAATGACATGACCGATCACCGTCCGACAACGACGTCGCACGACTCCGAAGAATCCCGTGCGACCGAAACCCGCCGAACTCCTGACCGAGGCTCGCCACGGTCGATCCGGCGCAGCATGCCCCTGAGCGAGGCGGCCCGCGAATTCCTCCGGCATCCGTCACCCTGGATGATCGCCGCGGTCTTCGTGGTCGCGGCCGGTACCCGCATCGCCATCGGCGACTGGCAGCTCACCGATGCCCTTGTCCCCGTGGTGATTCTGGCCGCGTTCCCGCTCATCGAGTGGATCATCCACGTCACCGTGCTGCACTGGCGTCCACGGCATCTCGGCCCGCTGACTCTCGACAGCGAGCTGGCCCGCAAACACCGCGAGCACCACGTCGACCCGCGTGACATCCCGCTGATCTTCATCCCGCCGAAGTCGCTGCTGCTCACGATCGTCGCCCTGGTCGCGATCGCCCTACTGGCCTTCCCCCGCACCGGCCTCGGCCTCACCTTCCTGCTCACCATCACCACACTCGGCCTGCTCTACGAGTGGACGCACTACCTGATCCACACCGACTACAAGCCGAAACGTGCCCTGTACCGGGCTATTTGGCGTAACCACCGCCACCACCACTACAAGAACGAGCACTACTGGTTCACCGTGACCACTTCCGGCACCGCCGACCGCCTCCTCGGCACCGCCCCCGACCCGGCCACGACACCGACCTCCCCCACGGCGCGCAACCTCCACGCCGGCTAAATCCCAGGGCACACCTCGGGGCAGCACTCAGACCCGGCTCGCACCATCACGCGAGCCGGGTTTTTGCTTGACACATTAATACCCTAGGGGGGTATGGTACCGAGCACGGGACACACCCCGCTCGAAAGGACGAAAGTCGTGACTACGCAATCGCAATCCACCCGGAAGTGGTGGGCGCTGGCGGTGATCGCCGCCGCGCAGTTCATGGTCATCATGGACACCTCGATCATCGGGATCGCGCTGCCCAAGATGCAGGCCGAACTCGGATTCACGCCGGGCAATCTGACGTGGGTGTTCAACGCCTACGTGGTGGCGTTCGGCGGTCTGCTGCTGCTCGGCGGCAGGCTCTCCGACCTACTCGGCGCTCGCCGGGTATTCGCCGCGGGCTGGGTGGTGCTCGGCGTCGGCTCCGTCATCGCCGGTGCCGCGGGCACTGTCGGCGTCGAGCTGGCCGGTCGGGCGATCCAAGGTGGTGGTGCGGCGCTGATCGCGCCTTCCGCGCTCACGCTGCTGATGATGCTGTTCGGAGGCTCGCCCCAGGAGCTCACCAAGGCGCTCGCCGTGTATGGCGCGGCCGCGCCCGCCGGTGGCACCGCGGGCGTGTTCCTCGGCGGTGTGATCACCGAATACATCAGCTGGCCTTGGGTTTTCTACATCAACATTCCGATCGCCGTGCTGGCGCTGATCGCCGTGCCGCTGCTGATGCCCGCCGCTCCGGCGCGCAAGGGGTCCATCGATATCGCCGGATCCGTCACTGTGACAGCCGGTTTGGCGGCCGCGGTGTACGCGATCGTGCAGGCGCCGGAGGTCGGTTGGGCTTCGGGCGAGACCTGGGGTGTGCTGGCACTGGCCGCCGCGCTGCTGGCCGGCTTCGTCGCCATCCAGTCCCGGCGCAGCGAGCCGCTCATGCGGCTGAGCATCTTCCGCGCACCGAACCTGGCCGCCGCCAACTTCGCCCAGTTCGCGATGGCCGCCGCGTGGGTGCCGATGTGGTTCTTCCTCAACCTGTACCTGCAGCAGGTGCTCGGGTACAGCGCGTTCCCGTCGGGTGCGGCACTACTGCCGATGACCACGCTGATCATGCTCGGCATGGTGGTGCTCGCCCCGAAGGCGATGCAGCGTTTCGGCGCCAAGCCGATGATCGTCACCGGTCTGATCGTGCTCGGTCTCGGCCTCGGGGTGATGTCGCTGGTGCGGCCGACCGGAAACTTCTGGATCGACGTGCTGCCCGCCTCGCTGATAGCGGCGGGGGGTATGTCGCTGGCCTTCATTCCCTCGCTCGGCACCGCTATCTCGGCGGCACGACCAGAGGAAGGTGGGCTGGCCTCGGGCATCGTCAACGTCAGCTACCAGGTGGGTTCGGCGCTCGGACTGGCCGCGATGACGGCGGTGGCCGCCGCGTTCGGCGCGAGCGAGCTGGGAGATACCTCGGCACTGACCGACGGCTATTCCGCGGCCTTCCTGGGGGCGGGCGTGCTCGCCCTGGCAGGGGCGGGCATCACCGCGGCGACCATGCGGACCCCGGCCGCCGACAAGGCCGGCGCGACCGTTTGACAAAATACCCTAGGGGGGTATGGTAATGATCGAGAGCGAAACGAGGAGAGTTCCATGAGCACCACCACCGTCACCGTCACCGGTATGACCTGCGGCTGCTGCGTCAACAAGGTCCGCGACAAGGTCGGCGCCCTACCCGGCGTCACCGGCGTCGATGTCGACCTGGCCGCGGGCTCGGTAACCATCGACGGCACCGAGCCCGAACGCACCGCCCTCGCCGACGCCGTAGCCGCGGCCGGCTTCCAGCTCGCAGACTGAACGGATACGGAGCATCCCGATGAACGCAACAGGCAAGTTCGCCGGATTCACCCTCGGCCTCGCGGCGGTCTTCGGGATCGCTCTGGCCGCAGGCGCCCTGGTCGGTCCGCAACCTTCCGAACCGGCCGGGCACGGCGAGCACTCGACCGCGGCGGCACCGTCCGCCGATCTCCCCGGCGGGCTGCTCGCCACCGACCAGGGCTACACGCTGGCCTTGGACAAGCCGAACACCACCACCGCACCGCAGTCGCCGACAAGTTTTCGTATCCTCGACGCGAACGGCGCACCGGTGACGAAGTACGTGAACAGCCACGACAAGGACCTGCACCTGATCGTGGTCCGACGCGACATGGCGGGCTTCCAGCACGTCCACCCGGTCCTCGACCCGGCCGGAACCTGGACAGTTCCGCTGAACCTCAGCCGGGGCGGCGACTACCGCGTCTACGCCGACTTCACCCCCGAGGGTGGGTCGAACCTGACGCTCGGCGCCGATCTGCGCGTCGCGGGCACCTACGACGTGCAGGCACTGCCCGCCCCCGCCGCCACCGCGCAGGTCGGTGAGTACACGGTCGCGCTGAACGGCACGGTCGCCCCCGGCACCGCGTCGAAGGTGACGCTCTCGGTCAGCCGCAACGGCACCCCGGTCACCGACCTGCAGCCCTACCTCGGGGCCTACGGTCACCTGGTGGCCCTGCGCGCCGCCGACCTCGCCTACCTGCACGTTCATCCCGAGGGCGCGCCCGGCGACGGAGTCACCCCCGCCGGACCCGGCATCGACTTCATCGTGAACGCGCCGAGCGCCGGCGACTATCGCCTGTTCCTCGACTTCCAGCACCAGGGCGTGGTATGCACCGCCGAGTTCACGGTGCGGGTCGCCACGCCGAACGCCACCGGTGCGAGCAACCCCGCCCCGACCAGCGCGCCCGCCGACCACGGCACCCCCGGCCACGGCCACTGACCCCACCTGTTTCACCCGTGATCGCTCAGCAAGAATTGCTATCAGGAACGAAGGAGCACCCCATGACCGCCGTGACACACCCACCGGGCACCGGCCAGGTAGAACTGGTGATCGGTGGCATGACCTGCGCTTCCTGCGCGAACCGGATCGAGAAGAAGCTCAACAAGCTCGACGGGGTCACCGCCACGGTCAACTACGCGACCGAGAAGGCACGCGTCGACTTCACCGGTGACGTCTCCCCCGAGGCGCTGATCGCCACCGTCGAGCAGGCCGGCTACACCGCGGCACTCCCCGCGCCGAAGAAGCCCGAGACCGACGAAACGCCGGTCGCCGACGCGGACCCGACGGCTTCGCTGCGCACCCGGCTGATCGTGTCGGCGCTGCTCACCGTGCCGGTGACCGCGATGGCGATGATCCCGGCGCTGCAGTTCACCAACTGGCAGTGGCTCTCGCTCACGCTGGCCGCACCGGTCGTGATCTGGGGCGCGCTGCCCTTCCACAAAGCCGCGTGGACCAACCTGAAGCACGGCACCGCCACCATGGACACCCTGGTGTCGATGGGTACGCTCGCGGCCTTCGGCTGGTCGCTGTACGCGCTGTTCTGGGGCACGGCGGGCACGCCGGGCATGAAACACCCGTTCGAGTTCACCATCGCGCGGATGGACGGCACCGGCAGCATCTACCTCGAAGCCGCGGCGGGCGTGACCACGTTCATCCTGGCCGGGCGGTATTTCGAGGCACGATCGAAGCGACGGGCGGGCGCGGCGCTGAGGGCCCTGCTCGAGCTCGGCGCGAAGGATGTCGCGGTTCTTCGCGGCGGCGTCGAGACGCGAATTCCGGTGGAACAGCTGGCCGTCGGTGACGAGTTCGTCGTGCGGCCGGGTGAGAAGATCGCCACCGACGGTGTGATCACCGAGGGGACGTCGGCGGTCGACGCGTCCATGCTCACCGGTGAGTCGGTGCCGGTGGAGGTCGGCGTCGACGATGGCGTCACCGGCGCCACCGTGAACGTCGGTGGACGACTCGTCGTGCGCGCCAACAGGATCGGCGCCGACACCCAGCTCGCCCAGATGGCACAGCTCGTCGAGGACGCGCAGACCGGCAAGGCACAGGCACAGCGGCTGGCCGACCGGATCTCCGGCATCTTCGTCCCGATCGTCATCGCGCTCGCCGTCGCCACCCTCGGATTCTGGCTCGGCACCGGCGGAGCCATCGCCGCCGCCTTCACGGCGGGCGTGGCGGTACTGATCATCGCCTGCCCCTGCGCCCTCGGCCTGGCCACCCCAACGGCGCTCATGGTCGGCACCGGCCGCGGCGCGCAGCTGGGCATCCTGATCAAGGGACCCGAAGTGCTCGAATCCACCCGCAAGGTCGACACCATCGTGCTGGACAAGACCGGCACCGTCACCACCGGCAAGATGACGCTGCTCGACGTGATCCCCGCCGAGGGCGAACTCGGCAGCAAGGTGCTGGAACTCGCTGGTGCGCTGGAGGATTCGTCGGAACACCCGATCGCGCAGGCCATCGCCAAGGGCGCACGCGACGAGTTCGGCACCCTGCTGCCGGTGGAGGGTTTCGCCAATGTCGAAGGCCTCGGTGTGCAGGGCGTGGTCGACGGTCACGCGGTGATCGTCGGCCGGGCGCGACTGCTGGCCGACTGGTCACAACCGCTGCCCGAGACGCTGGAAACCGCGCTGGCGGAAGCGGAATCGGCAGGCAAGACCGCGGTCGCGATCGGCTGGGACGGCAGCGCGCGCGGCGTGCTGGTTGTCGCCGACGCGGTGAAGCCGAGCTCGGCGCAGGCCATCGCGCAGTTCCGCGAGCTCGGGCTGACACCGATCCTGCTCACCGGTGACAACGCCCGCGCGGCCCGCACCATCGGCGACGAAGTGGGCATCGACGAGGTCATCGCCGAGGTGCTGCCGCAGGACAAGGTCGACACCGTCAAGCGGCTGCAGGCCGAGGGCAAGGTCGTCGCCATGGTCGGTGACGGCGTCAACGACGCGGCCGCCCTGGCCCAGGCCGACCTGGGCCTGTCGATGGGCACCGGCACCGACGTCGCCATCGAGGCCAGCGACCTCACCCTCGTCCGCGGCGATCTGCGCGCCGCAGCCGACGCGATCCGCCTGTCGCGGCGCACCCTGGCCACGATCAAGGGCAACCTGTTCTGGGCCTTCGCCTACAACGTGGCCGCGATTCCCCTGGCCATGGCGGGCCTGCTCAACCCGATGCTGGCCGGCGCCGCGATGGCGTTCAGCTCGGTCTTCGTGGTGAGCAACAGCCTGCGCCTGCGCCGGTTCAAGTCGACCGCGCAGTAGACCGTCGGCAAGAGGCGAGGTCCGTAAATCTACGGACCTCGCCTCTGTTTCTGTCCGGTGATCGGAGTCAGAACAGGTACTGCTGATCTGCCGAGATGAAGAAGCCGTGACCGCCGGCGTCACAGCGGACGCCCTGTTGGGTGGAGGTGCAGGCGGCGCCGCGGACGATGATGGTGTCGCCGTAGTTCAGGGTTTTTCCGCCGCCCTTGGTGGTGCCGTCCACCGGCTCGCCGACGAAGAAGCCCTGGTTGGTGCACAAGAATTCCGCTGTGCCGCCGTAGATATGGGCGGCGACCTTGCGGGCCGGGGAGTTGTCGCAGGTGGGGAGTTCGGGCGGGATCACGTGTGTGTCGGCCAGCTGGCAGCCGACACCGAGGGTGCCCTCTTCGACGAAGCCGCACAGGATGTTGCCGGTGGGCGACTGGAAGTAGAAGTTGTTGCGCTGCTGGTAGTCGCGGGCGTCGACGGTGGCGTCGTCGCGGGTGGGCAGGTCGGCCGGACTCGGGCCGGTGCCGGGCGCGGTGGGTGGCTCGTTGGAGGCAGGCGCGACGGTCGAAGCGTTGCCCTGATCCGCGGGCTGGGTGGTCACCGGAAGGCGCGATGGCGTGGACGCACCGTCACACGCGGCGAGCCCACCGGCGAGCACCGCCAGCGCGGCCACCGTGATTACTGATCTCATGATCTCTCCCCTCGATGTCCGACCCCATTCGAAGGAAGAATCGACAGCAGAAGCGGATTCGTTTCCTGCGCTCATGAACCGTGACCCACCCGAGGTGAGCCCGTGACGACAGCTCAGCACGTCTGGTACGCCGCGTACGGCTCCAACATGCACGCGCGGCGGTTCGCCTACTACCGCGAAGGCGGCACCCCGCCCGGAACCGACCACACCTATCCGGGGTTCCGTGACCGGTCCGCACCGGCCGCCGTCGCACCGCTCGACCTACCGGGAAGTCTGTATTTCGCCTGGCAGAGCCCCGTGTGGACCGGCGGGGTCGGGTTCTATGCCGCGCGCCCGGCGGCGGGCAGGCCGGTCGGCGCGGCGGCACGGGGGTACTTGCTGACCGTCGGTCAGTTCGGTGACCTGCTGGCGCAGGAGATGTATCGAAGTCCGGCGATCGACTTCGATCCGGCGCCGGTCCTCGCCGACGGTGCGGTGCGGCTCGGGCCGGGTCGGTACGAGACGGTGGTGCACGCGGGGACGCACGACGGGATTCCCGTCCTCACCTTCACCTCACCGTGGGATCCGGAAACCGTGGCCCTGCGACGGCCCTCGGCCCGATATCTGACGATGATCGGCGCCGGGCTGCGCGAATCACACGGCTGGGATCTGGATCGCATCGTCGACTATCTGCGGGTGTGGCCCGGCATCGCCGGGCACTGGACCGAGCCCGACCTGCGCGGCGCGCTGGTCAGCGGCACCGGACTCGAGCGGCCCTAGATTTTCGTCGCGCCGATCGCGGGTACTCCCCTGGTGCGGGCGTCGACCACCGGGAGCACACGCATGGAGTGGTTCACGGCACCGGAGTACTGGCAGGGCAGGCTGATCTTCCAGCGTGGCCTGGCGGTGATCTACGCCCTCGCCTTCCTGACGGCGGCACTACAGTTCCGCGCGCTCCTCGGTGAGCGCGGGATGCTGCCCATCCCGCGATACCTGGCCCG
The DNA here is from genome assembly GCF_053590715.1 of Nocardia sp. NPDC003183. Lineage (NCBI taxonomy): Bacteria > Bacillati > Actinomycetota > Actinomycetes > Mycobacteriales > Nocardiaceae > Nocardia > Nocardia sp. NPDC003183. Next base: position 454,657 of record NZ_JBSFTG010000004.1, on the reverse strand, counting down.
GACGCCGTTCCGCCGGTCACCCAGCCTGTTCCAGCTGCACTACTCCGATCGGTTCTATGCCGGCATCGCCTGGTTCGGTGCGGTGCTCGCGATGGCGGTCGCGCTCGGTGTCGCCGATCTGGTGCCGCTGTGGGCGGCCATGGCGTTGTGGTTGCTGCTGTGGGCGCTGTATCTGTCGATCGTCAACGTGGGGCAGACCTGGTACTCGTTCGGCTGGGAATCGCTGCTGCTCGAGGCGGGGTTCCTGGCGATCTTCCTCGGCAACGACACCGTCGCGCCGCCGCTGCTGGTGTTGTTCGCCGCGCGCTGGCTGCTGTTCCGGGTGGAGTTCGGGGCCGGGCTGATCAAGATGCGCGGCGATCGGTGCTGGCGGGACCTGACCTGCCTGTACTACCACCACGAGACCCAGCCGATGCCCGGTCCGCTGAGCTGGTTCTTCCACCATCTGCCCCGGCCACTGCACCGGGTGGAGGTCGCCGCCAATCATGCCGCGCAGCTGATCGTGCCGTTCGGGCTGTTCGCGCCGCAGCCGGTGGCGAGCGTCGCGGCGGGCATCATCATCGTCACGCAGTCGTGGCTGGTGCTCTCCGGCAATTTCGCCTGGCTCAACTGGGTGACTCTGCTGCTGGCAACCACCGCGGTCAGCGCGTACCCGGTACTGCCGGACGCGCCGCCGGTGGCCGACCCGCCCGGATGGTTCCTCGGCGCCGTCGTCGCCTTCGTCGCGATGGTCGTGGTGCTGAGCTTCTGGCCGGTGCGCAACCTCCTCTCCGCACAGCAGGCGATGAACGCCTCGTTCGACCCGTTGCACCTGGTCAACACCTATGGAGCGTTCGGCAGCATCACCCGGGTCCGCCAGGAGATCGTGCTCGAGGGCACCGACGCCACCCACCTCACGCCGGACACGGTGTGGCACGAATACGAGTTCAAGGGCAAACCGGGCGACCCCCGGTACCGTCCGCGCCAGTGGGCGCCCTATCACCTGCGGCTGGACTGGTTGATGTGGTTCGCCGCGCTGTCGCCGGCCTACGCGCGATCGTGGGCACTGCCGTTGGCGATCCGGCTGCTCGACAACGACCCCGATACCCTGCGCCTGCTGCGGCGCTGCCCCTTCCCCGACGCACCGCCGCACTACGTGCGCGCCCGGCTGTACGAGTACCACTTCAGTACGCCCGCCGAACTGTTCCGCGAACGGATCTGGTGGCGCCGAACCCTGATCGGCGAGTTCCTGCCTGCGCTGCGTCACCCACGCCTCGACCGGCACCGGGAATGAGAAAAGCCCGGCACGATGGCCGGGCTGTTCGTTGAGCGGATGACGAGATTCGAACTCGCGACCCTCACCTTGGCAAGGTGATGCGCTACCACTGCGCCACATCCGCGTGCCCTCCGAAACCGATCCGGCGAGCGCCGGTGACTTCGTCGTGCGAGTACGAACTTTAGCGCGAAACTCCCGAACTACGAAATCCGGGCTCACTCATCACCCGGGGCGGCGGTGAGACCCCGCATCGGCGGGCGTCGTTAAGCAGGTCACAAGGATGCGGAAAAGGCTGCGGGGGAAGGTTTTTCGCAGGCGGTCGTGACCGCGGGAATCATGGGAGGAACGACTGTGAAGTCTCTGGGGATGATCGCGGCGGGCGTCGCGATGACGGCGCTGACCGTGTTGGGGGCCGGACCGGCGCACGCCGACTTCACCGACCCGGTGGAGTACACCGACAGTGGGGAGAACGTGGAGGACGAAGGGTTCGGGGAGTACGCGGTCAACCGTTCCGACCCGAACTCGTGCCTGGTGGTGCAGAACCACACCGGCGGGCAGGTGACGGTCCGGTTGAACTACCCGACCAGTGGCGGAAAGTGGCTGTTCAACCACGATCAGGTCGGTGTGCTGATGCGCAACGGCAAGGTGGTCACCTCACCGTCCGGGAATTGGAATGTGCGGACGAACCCGCCGATCAGGTTCAACTGGGTCTACGACGGCAACATGAACACCCGCAGGGGTTGCAACGGGTCGTGGGTGCTGACCATGAACTGAGCGGCAGGGTCCGGTGCGCCGCCACGCACCGGACCCTGCCCGGTCAGCTCGGCTTCAACGCGCCGCCTGCGACGACGGGGGCGAAGGCGGCGCGGTGGTCGGCGGCCCAGGCGGCGTAGCCGCGGGGTGGTCTGCCGAGGACGCGTTCGATGTCGTCGGTGACGAGCTCGTTGTGGCCGCCGCGGATGAAGGACTGGCCGATCAGTGAGCCTTCCACGAAAGCGGGCGGAAGACCCGCGGCGACCATGAACGCGCGGGCATCGGCTTCGGCGATGTCGGTGACGGCGATCGGGCGGTCGAGAACCCGCGCGAGAACGGCGGCCTGGTCGCGGCCCGTGTGCAGGTCGGGGCCGGTCAGGGTGTAGATACGGCCGTGGTGGTCGTTCGAGCGCAGCGCCGCTGCGGCGACCGCCGAGACATCGCGTGGGTCGACCACGGCCTGCCTGCCGTCGCCGGTGAGGTTCGGGACGGGGTGACCGTTGCTGAGGGGTTCGATCCAGCTGAACGTGTTCGACGCGAAAGTATTGGGGCGCAGAATCGTCCACTGCAAGCCGGAGTCGCGCACGGCCTGCTCCCCTGGCACATGCCAGGAACCCGGCACGCCGAGACGTGGGTCGCCGGTACCGACCGCGGACAGCTTCACCACTCGCCGCACACCGGCCTTTCGCGCGGCAGCCACCAGTTCGGCATCGGTGCCGGTGCTGTCCGGGCCGGGAATCCCGACGAGGAACGCGGCCGCTACGCCCGTCATGGCGGGTCCGAACGTCGCCGGGTCGCGGTAGTCCACCCGCACCACCTCCACCCCGGCGGGGAACCCTGCCCGCTCCGGGTCGCGGGTCGCCGCCCGGACGGCGACGCCCTCGGCTGCCAGCTGTCGCACGATGTCGCTTCCGATGGTGCCTGTCGCACCGGTGATCAGGATCATGGAACGAGCATGGCCGCCGCGCTGCCTGCGAAGATAGGAGAAATCGGCACGGACATCCCGGCCCGCGCCGCCTACAGTCGACCAGGTGGAGTATCTGACCTCGGCGCACATCGAGACGCCCGTGACGACACCGGAATCGTTGCGCCCGTGGCTCACCGAACTCACCAGCACGCCACTGTTCGACGACCTCGCTCAGCCGTTCGCGCATCCGCCCGTCGCGACCACCACGGTCGTCCTGCGCACCGAAAAGTCCGGTCGCGGTAGCGCGTTCGTCGTCGGCGCGCAGACGAAGGCGTCCTACTCGACACCCGAGGAGCCCGCCGGATGCGTGCGGCTGCGCCTGGAACCGGGCGTGACCCGCCAGCTGCTCGGCGTGACCGCGGGCGAACTCACCGACCGCGTCTTTCGTCTCGACGAATTGCCGGGTCCGCTGGGCGGTTTCGCGACGCAACTGACGGGCGTGCCCGCCGCACACGCGATAACCCACCTGGAAGACCTACTGCCGCACACTATCTCGGAATCGGATACCGATCGGGCGCACCGGATCGTGCTGCGCGAGGCGATCTCGGCGCTCACCGCCGACAACGCCCCCGCACTCTCCGAACTCACCGCGCGCCTCGCTGTCAGCGAGCGCCAGCTGCGCAACCTGTTCACCATGGGAATCGGCCTGTCCCCCAAGCATTTCGCTCGTATTCAACGCCTGCGGCGGGTCCTCTCCTACGCGGGCGACACCCCCTGGTCACACCTCGCGGCGAGTACCGGCTACTACGACCAGTCCCACCTCACCACCGACTTCCGCACCCTCATGGGCGTCCCACCCGCCGCCTACCTTCGCGGCAAGCTACCGGCACCGACCCGCTGCCGGATTCCGCGCTGAGTCCGCCTCGGCAGGCATCCGCCACATCGCACGCGACAGCCACGCGAGCCGAACGGCACAGTAGCGATCACGGCGCCGGAGCGCTCACCACCCGGACAGTCGGCGGATTCCGCAAGCTCTGACCGACCACGCAGTAGCGCTCGGTGAGTTCGCCGAGCTTGACCAGGGCGGCGTCGTCGACAGCAGCCGAGGTGGTGACGGTGATCGTCACGGCGATCGGCGAAACCCCGACCTCCACGGTTCGATCGATGCCCAGGGTGCCGGCGGCGTCGAAGGACCCCGCTGCCTCGACCTCGGCGCCGGTGATGGGCAGGCCCATCGCGGTGGCGACGCTGCGGCAGGTCACCCCGGCGCAGGCCGCCACCGCCTCCAGCAGCATGTCGCCCGAGCAGGCGTCGGCGCCGTCACCGCCGGTGGCACGGTGCAGGCCGGCGCGGACCGGGCCGGCGAAGGTCCGCACCGTGCAGGTGATGCCGGGGTCGGCGAACGAACCGGCGCCGCGCAGGGCGGTGACCGCGGCGGCCGGGTCGTCCCGGTAGCGCTGTTTCACCGGAGCTTGCAGGGCCTTCAACTCCGCCGCGGTGGTCATCTCCCGAGCGTAAGCCCGCCCGAGGCCGAAATGTCAGCCCTCGGTGTCCTGTGTTTTCTCTGCCTTGCGGGCGAAACGTTCGGCCGCTTCGGCTTCGTCGAGGGCGGTGGCCTCTTCGAGGGAAGGGGCACTGCCACCGAGCCGTTTCGGGACCCAGTAGGCGCCGGGCTCGTGCTCGTAGGATTCTTGCAGGTCGGCGAGCATTTCCTGCATGGTGGAGCGCAGCTGTGCGGTGAGGTCGGCGGCGGGTTCGTAGGGCTGGATGGGGGTGCCGACGGCGATCGAGATGGGGGTGTTGGTGCGGCCGAGCCGCTTGGGGAAGCCCTTGGTCCAGACGCGCTGGGCGCCCCAGATGGTGATCGGGATGATCGGCACACCCGCCTCCAGTGCCATGCGGGCCGCGCCGGACTTGAATTCCTTGATCTCGAAGCTGCGGCTGATCGTGGCCTCGGGGTACACGCCGACGAGCTCGCCGTCGCGCAGGTACTGCACCGCCGATTGGTAGGAGTCGGCGCCCGCGGTGCGGTCGACCGGGATGTGCTTGAGGGTGCGCATGATCGGGCCGGAGATGTTGTTGTCGAACACTTCCTGCTTGGCCATGAACCTGATGTAGCGACGGGGGGTGCGCACAGGCAGACCCGCGTAGGTGAAGTCCATGTAACCGGTGTGGTTGACCGCCAGCACGGCGCCGCCGGTGGCGGGGATGTTTTCCGCCCCCTTGACAGTGAACTTCAGACCTTCGAGGAAGAACAGGGTTCGGGCCACGCCGATGATCGAGAAGTAGAGGGGTTCCACAAGTACGCAAGCGTAGTCGTAGATCTCCGCATCGGCAGGGGTGCCATCGGCGCGGGCCGTGACCGTAGAATCGCGGCGTTCGCCCGCGCAGCGAATCCGCTTCGCGCACACCGGTCTACACCCCGGCGAGTCCGCTCGCCCCGACAGTCACTCCCCGCCGTCGTCACAGGCGGGTGCCACGACCTAGGAATCGAGGAACGTCGTAGTGGAACGCGCCCAGCTTGCCCTGACCCGCCCGCACCGCGCCTACGCGCTGGTCACGGGCCTGACCGTCGCCGCGGCCCTGGTCGCCGGGTGCGATTCGGTGTCGGGGATCCCGGGCGATCCGGTCGAGACGACCACTACCGCGTCGACCACGGCCGCCGCGGCGCCGACGACCACGGCGACCCAGGCCATCGCACCCGGCGAACCGGCGCCGAACAGCCCGCTCCCCGCCGACGCACCCCAGGTCGGCGCGGTCGCGGGCCACGCCGACGCCGTCACCGCCGTGCGCCGCTGGGCCGCCGACCTACAGACCGGCACGGTGAAAGAACTCCAGGACAACTGCTGGACCATCCCGCCTGCCACCGTCGCCGAGATGTACGCCGATCCCCAGGCGGTGCTGGCCGCCCTGGCCACGCCGGGCACCGCGACCGCCGATACCGTGACCTGGCGTAACCGAACCGTCACCGTCACCGTCGACCGCGAATCCGTGGCATCCGGATATGCCTGCGGACGGGTGTCCGCGGCGGGCGTCGAGCCCGGTTACGACGACGCCGACGCGCGCCACACCGTGCGCCGCTACCTCGCCCGCGCCACCGGCAAACCACTCAACGCGGCAGATATCGAAGCAGACCATCCGCTGACCTGCAATGCCTCGCCCGCGAGCTGGGATCCCGAGGGCACCGGCAACCCCGTAGCAGCCCCCTTGACAGGCGACTCGGGCAAAGTAGGCAATGTCACCTCCTACACCGGCGAGGAGCTACGATCCGAGCAGGTTCGTGGCGACTACCTGGCAGTTCACGTCCCTGTGACCACCTCACCCGGGGGCACGCGGACGCGCACTTTCACGGTTGTCGCGACCGCTGAGGGCTATTGCATCGGTGACGTAACGATTTAGCCACTACCCTGGTTGGCTGGTACGCCGAAGCAGTCAGGGGGCCCGAGGCGGTAGCTCGCCATTGATCCGGCGAATCAGATCCTGGTAGGAGGAAACAGCTCGTGCAGATCACCAGCGTCGGACACGCCGGCTTCCATATCCGAACCGAGGCCGGCACGATCCTGTGCGATCCCTGGGTGAACCCCGCGTACTTCGCGTCGTGGTTCCCCTTCCCGGACAACTCCCAGCTCGACTGGGAGACCCTCGGCGATGTCGACTACCTGTACGTCTCGCACCTGCACCGCGATCACTTCGACGCCGCCCACCTGGCGAAGTACGTGAACAAGGACGCCACGATCCTGCTGCCCGACTACCCGGTGCTCGACCTGCGCCGTGAGCTCGAGGCGCTGGGTTTCACCAAGTTCTTCGAGACCGAGGACTCGGTCAAGCACACGATCACCGGGCCGAAGGGCTCCGTGGACATCATGATCGTCGCGTTGCGCGCGCCCGCCGACGGCCCGATCGGCGACTCCGGAATTCTCATCTCCGACGGTGAGACCACCTGTTTCAACATGAACGACGCCCGACCGGTGGACATGGACGTCATCCACGACGCGTTCGGCGACATCGACATCCACCTGCTGCAGTACTCGGGCGCGATCTGGTACCCGGCCGTGTACGACATCCCGGCGCGGACCAAGGCCAACTTCGGCAAGCAGAAGCGTCAGCGTGGCATGGATCGCGCGCGCTCCTACATCGAGCAGGTCGGCGCGACCTGGGTGGTGCCCTCGGCGGGTCCGCCGGTGTTCCTCGACGACGAGCTGCGCTACCTCAACGACGATCGCGGCGACGAAGGCAACATCTTCCCCGACCAGATCGTGTTCCTCGATCAGATGAACATTCACGGCAACTCCGGCGGGATCCTGATGATCCCCGGTTCGGTCGCCGATGTGCGCGGTAAGGAGCTCGACCTCGCGCACCCGTTCGACCCGGATCGGATCTACGGCGACAAGGCCGCCTACATCGCGGAGATGGCACAGCGTTTCGCGCCGGTGCTGGCCGCGGAGAAGGCGTCGTGGGAGACCGGCGAGGGTTCGCTGCTCGAGCCGCTGCGTGAGCTCTTCGAACCGATCATGAAGCAGAGCGCGCTGATCAGCGACGGCATCGGCTACCCCGTGGGCCTGGTGATCGGCGAGGAGACCATCGTCCTGGACTTCCCGCACCGCACCGTGCGCGCGCCGCTCGAGGGCGAAGGCCGCTACCGTTACGGCTTCCGCATCGCCCCCGAACTGGTACGCACCGTGCTGCGCGACAACGAGCCGGACTGGGTGAACACGATCTTCCTGTCCACCCGCTTCCAGGCGTGGCGCATCGGCGGCTACAACGAGTTCCTCTACACCTTCTTCAAGTGCCTCACCGACGAGCGCATCGCCTACGCCGACGGCTGGTTCTCCGAGGCACACGACGACTCCGCCGTCACCGAACTCGACGGCTGGGAAGTCCAGCGCCGCTGCCCCCACCTCAAGGCAGACCTCTCCAAATTCGGTGTGGTGGAAGGTAACAACCTCACCTGTAACCTGCACGGCTGGCAATGGGACCTGGAATCGGGGCGCTGCAAGACCTCCAAGGGTCACGAGCTGCGCTCTCGCAAGCTCTGAACCTTGAACCAGGGACGGCGACCGGAGTAATTTGAGTTCGGGGTCCATCGAGACAGTCCGATCCACCCCTCCGTTCCACGATCACGCACTGCGTTTGTTCGGCTCATTCTCGACCCGACCAGGGAGCGACAATGAACGGCACACCTGTATCGACCATCCTCGAAGCGATTCGCGGTGAGGTGATCACCGCGGACTCACCCGGCTACGACCAGGCGCGTTCGGTCTACAACGCGATGATCGACCGCCGGCCCCTCGCGGTCGTCCGCGCGGTAGACGTCGCCGACGTGCGTACCACCGTCGACGCCGCCCGCGAGAGCGGACTCGACCTCGCCATCCGCGCCGGCTCCCACAGCGTGCCCGGTTTCGGCACCGTCGACGACGGCATCGTCTTGGACCTGAGCGCCATGAAGGGCATCCGCGTCGATCCCGAACGGCGGATCGCCCGCGTACAGGGCGGCTGCGACTGGGGCGACTTCGACCACGCCGCGCATTCCTTCGGGCTCGCCACCACCGGCGGCATCATCTCCACCACCGGGGTCACCGGCCTGACTCTCGGCGGCGGGATCGGCTACCTCGCCCGCGCCTACGGTCTGTCCATCGACAACCTCCGGTCCGCCGATGTGGTGCTGGCCGACGGCACCTTCGTGACCGCGAACGCGACCGAGCACCCCGATCTGTACTGGGCGCTGCGCGGCGGCGGCGGCAATTTCGGTGTGGTCACCGAAATGGAGTTCGACCTGCACCCGGTGGACACGATCTACGGCGGACCCATGTTCTTCGAGCTCGACGTCGCCGAAGAGCTGTTGCGGACCTACCGCGACTGGATCGCGGCGGCACCGCGCGCGATGGGCGCCTTCCCCGGCTTCCAGATCGCGCCGCCGCTGCCGTTCATTCCCGAGGAACGGGTCGGCGAACCGTTCGTCCTGCTGGTGTCCTGCTTCAACGGCCCCGATCAGGAGGCCGAAGCCCTGCTCGCGGACCTGCGGGCGGTCGCGACGCCGGTGGCCGAGCACGTCGGCCGGATGCCCTACCCGGCCCTCAACAGCGCATTCGACGGTCTCCTTCCTCCCGGCCTGCAGCACTACTGGAAGGCGGCGTTCCAACCCGAACTCACCGACGGCGCCCTCGCCGCTCATCTCGAGTTCGGCCCGCGAGTGCCCGCGGTGCAGTCCACCATGCACCTCTACCCGATCGACGGCGCCGTGCAGGACGTCGCGGTGGACGACACCGCGTTCGCCTACCGCACCGCGAATTTCGCCCCCGTGATCGCCGGGATGTGGCCCGATGCGATCGACAACGACGCCAACATCAGGTGGGTCCGCGACTACCACTCCGCGCTAGAACCCCACACCGCCGACGGCGGCTACATCAACTTCATGGGCTCCGACGACCAGGGCCGCATCCGCGCCAACTACGGCCCGAACTTCGACCGCCTGGCCGCGGTCAAGAAGACCTACGACCCGGCCAACCTGTTCCACCTCAACCAGAACATCGCGCCGGCGCAATAGTCGGCTGCAGCCGTTCCGCATCATCGGGCTGCGGCTCTGCATGGATGTGCTCGACGGAGCCGTCGGATCACCCCTTCGGCTCGACTCGGTGCCGGTGGTCAAGAAGTGAGATCGGCGGGTTCGGCTACGTGGCGGGCGTATTCGAGAATTCGCAGGGTTTCCACGGCGTCGCGGGGGTCGACCGGGACCGGAGCTCCGTCGAGCAGGGCGGCGGCCATTCCCGCGTAGAAGGCGGGGTAGTCGCCGGGAAGGGTGGGGATCGGGCGTAGATCCTCGCCTGCGCCGAAGGTGCCCCACTTTTCGGGTGGGACTGTGCCCCAGGGTTTTCCGTCGTCCGGGCGGCGGCCTGCGCGCAGTTCGTCTTCCTGGGGGTCGAGGCCGGAGACGGTGTAGCCGTTGGCGGATCCGAGCACACGCAGGCGCGGACCCAGTTGCGGCGCAACGGCACTCATCCACAACTGCGACCGGGTGCCGTTGGCGTGGGTGAGGGCGATGAAGGCGTCGTCGTCGGCTCCGACCTCCGGGCGGCGCCGGTCGAGTTCGGCGTAGACCTCGGTGACCGGGCCGAACAACGTCAGCGCCTGGTCGACCAGGTGGCTGCCCAGATCGAACAGGATCCCCGCACCGTCCTCGGCATCGCCCACTTCACGCCAGCCACCCTTGGGAACCGGCCGCCACCGCTCGAACCTGGACTCGAACCGCCGGACCTCACCCAGTTCACCGGCATCCATCAGCGCGCGCACGGTCAGAAAGTCGTTGTCCCAGCGCCGATTCTGGAAAACGCTCAACGGCAGATCGGCCCGCTCCGCAGCCTCGACCACTTCCTCGGCATCGGCCGCTGTCACCGCGAACGGCTTGTCCACCACCACGGGCAACCCGGCGGCCAGCGCCTGCAACGCCAGCGGCGCGTGCGAGCGATTCGGCGTGGCGATCACCGCGAGATCGACGTCCTCGTCCTCGACGAACATCTCCTGCGCCGACTTCCACACCCGCACTCCCGGATACTCGGCCCGCGCCTGCGCGGCCCGCTCCTGCGATGAGGTCACCACCGCGGCCACTCGCATCCGCGGCTCGGCGGCGATGAGCGGCGCGTGGAACACCGACCCGGCCAGGCCGTATCCGACTACCGCTACTCCGAGCTGGTCCATGGCTGCCCTTTCGTGGTGGTCTGCGGAATCGCAGTATTCACCGTAGCCGGGCTTGTCTCAGCGCTCGGGCAGTTTCCCGACCGCCTGTCGCAGGAGGGACGAGGCAATCGCGCAATAGTCGTCGCGGAATCCCTCGGTTCCGTGTACCGAGACCTCGATGGTCTCCTGCCCGGCATCCGGCATCAGGAAGGCGCGGGAGCAGATGGCCTTCGAACCGCCCTTGCCGAGATACACCTGGACCCCGTCGACCGTGACGAGCTCCAGGTCCTTGCCCGTAGTGCTCGTGCTGGTGCTGACCATCTCCAGGGTGACTCGCACGCGCCCGTCCCACCGGCAGGTGTGCGCGTCGGCGATCGTGGGCTCGGGCGGCAGGACGCCGATCTTCTCGGCGACGGCGGCGCGGTCGAGCAGCGCGCACGGTTCCAGCAGCGCCAGCGAGGAGTCCCTGCCCTCGGCGCGCGGCGCGGTCGTCAGTGACCGGGCGAGGTTGGCCGCGATGTAGTCGAGGCCCGCGCATTCCTTCACCCCGGACGGATTGCTGAGGACGATGACGATGCCGGACTCGTGCTCGGCGCCTGGGCTCGCGATGGCTCGCGTACAGGCTGCCGCGCTCCCGTCGATGATCGGAACCCCTTCTACCACCGTCTTGTTCGGCGTCAGGTATTCGTCCTCCTGCCCCAGGTAGAGGTAGAGGGCGTAGCGGTTGGAACTGGCGCTACACCCCCAGCTCGGGGACGGACTCAGCTCCCATGTGGCCGCGGCCAGTGGGGTCGGCGCGACCGGCACCGAGTCGCCGAGGGCCGAGGTCAGCCAGGGGCAGGCATCGATCTGCCGCAACTGCGCCAGGGTCAGCCCGGTCACCGGTCCCGGCTCGCTTTCTTCGCGTGTCGCGAAGTAACTGATCCCGGCGAGCGCCACGAGCAGTGCCGCCAGTCCACCTGCCAGACCGCCGCGCGCCCTCGGACTCGCCGCACTCCAACGACGACGACCGGATTCCAGTGCACGCCTGCCGTATTCGACGGCCGCACGACCCGATTCGGTGATGACCACCGAAAAAGGCCGTCCAGGTACGGGTTCCGGTGCGGTGATCGCGGGCAGGGCGGCCAGCAGCGCCGAGATCTCGTGTTGCTGGCGCCCGATGTCATCGAGCACGGGGGCGGGCCACGGTGGCGGACCGCTCGGCTGGGCACCGAGATAGTCGAGGATCTGTCCTGGCGTGGGGCGGGCTGCCGGATCCTTGCGCAGGCACGCGGCCAGCATCTCGAACAGTGGCTCCGGCACCCGGCTCAGATCGGGTTCGCGCTGGGCGATGTTGAACAGCGTGTACGGCACCGACGGTGCGGCGAACGGTGCGACGCCGGAGGCGGCGAAAGCGAGGACGGAACCGAGGGAGAACACGTCCGAAGCCGGCGTCAGCTCGTACCCGAGCGACTGCTCCGGCGACAGGAAGTCCGGCGTGCCCGTCGCCGTCGCAGTGGCGGTCCCGGCGGCCGGGGTGATACCGACTTCACCGAGACGGCCACTGTCCCTGGCCAACAGCACCGTGTCGGCCCGGATGCGCTGATGCACGAGGCCTGCGGCATGCACGGTCCGCAGTGCGGAGGCGAGCGCGGCGGCCAGGGCACGAACGGCAGGCACAGGCAGTGGCCCGTGCTCGGCTACGGCGGTGTCGAGGCGCACGCCTGGCACGAATGCTGATGCCACCCACGGTTTTTCCGCGTCGGCGTCGACATCGATCACCGTGGTGTTGGCGGAACCGGAGACACGCATCGCGGCAATCGCGCTGTGCCGCATCCTGATCCGGAAATCCGGCTCGTCGAGAAGTTCCGGTAGCGCCTGTCGCACCACGACCAGCGAGTCATCGGGGCAGGAGGCCAGCACGGACCGGAATCCGGCCGCGGACTCGAGGGTGCCGAGCACTCGGTAGCGGCCGATGGTGGGTGGATCGCTGGGACCGGGCGGATGGATCGTCATGATGGGGGCAACTTCTCGAGTACGGGTCCGAACAAATCGGCGGCGGTCTCGCAGTTACCGTCGGCCTGTGCGGTGTTCGGGTAGTAGGAGGCCCGCAGTTGCTCGGCCTGATCGTCCTTGGTCGGCATCACCATGAAGATGAAGGTGCAGTATGTGGGACCGCTGCCGTCGAGATAGACCGTGCGCTCCCCGATCGCGCGTGTTTGCCGGACCCTTCCACCCGTGACATTGTCCGGCCGGATGTTCTCGCCGATGTCGACCGCGAAGTAGCCGTTGGCGCCGGTAAACCCGCAACCGTGGGGAGTCGATGAGCGCACGAGGTCACCGAGCGACGAACGAATCGCCGCGAGGTCGATCAGCGAGCACGGGTCGAGCGGCAGCAGCGAGCCCTGCGGATAGGTCCGCAGGGGCGGATTGACCGACAGTCGCCGGACCACCGCCGCGAGTGCACGTTCGGACTCCGGGCAGAGGTCGCCCGCGGGCGGAAAGGTGCTCGCACTCATCTTCAGTACCATCGGCAAACCGCTCTGCGTCACCACCATGCGGTCACAGGAGGCGGACTCCTTGTAGCGTCCGAGCACCGGCATCCAATTGATGGTGCTGCCCATCGGCTCTTTGTCATCGCGCACTTCAGCGACATTCTCGCTGGTATCCAGACTGAAAGACATCTTGCGACCGGCCCGATCCCGATACCCGACAGTGCAGCCGCCGAAGCTGTTCGGCACTACTTCACTTGTCGCCGTGCCCAGTTCACCGAGCACCGACGGATCGAGCAAGGCGCAGATGTCGAGGCGGCGGGATTCGTCGTGGGTCAGCGCCAGTGGCGGATCGTCCATCGCCACCGCATTGCCCTCGACGCCGACGCCCCAGAACGCGATGGCCGCAAGCACCAGTGCCGAGACCGCCGCGGCAACGGGAACCGTTCTCGCCCACTTCGGCTTCGGCTGTTCGGGCGCGGTCGACGCTGCGGCAGAGGCGGTTCCGTCAGCCCAGCGACCCGCCTCGGCCTGACAGTCGGCGATGCGCCGGCGAATCCGGACCGGCCAGACGGGTTCGGCGTCGATCCGGCTCGCCGCGTCGAGCAACTGCTCGGGGGTCGGTCGCGCCGACGGGTCCTTTGCGAGGCAGGCATCGACCAACGCCCGGATCGGCTCCGGAATTCCGGTGGTGTCCGGGGAGCTGTAGAGCACGTTGTAGAGAACCTGCGGGGTGGAGGCCGCGTCGAACGGGCTCGCGCCGGTGGCCGCCATCGCGAGGACCGCACCGACGGCGAACACATCGGAAGCCGGTGTGAGTGGGCGGCATTCGGCCTGTTCGGGCGACATATAAGCGGGCGAGCCGATCACGGCACCGGTGGCGGTGAGGTTGACGTCGTCCTCGAGCGCCCTGGCGATGCCGAAGTCGATCACGCGTGGACCGTCGTTGGTGAGCAGGATGTTGCTCGGCTTGAGGTCGCGGTGCACCAAACCGGTGCGGTGGATCTCGAGCAGCGCCATCGCCAGGCCGGTGGCCAGGAGTTTCAGCCCGCTCAGGTTCAGGCGGCCGAACTCGCCGACCATGTCCTGCAAGCCGGGGCCCGCGATGTATTCGGAAGCCAGCCATGGCGTTTCGGATTCCGCGTCGTGGTCGACCACGCCCGCGGTGTAGGCGCCGGTGACCTGCTGTGACGCGAGCACCTCTCGCCGGAACCTGGCACGGAATTCCGGATTGCCGGTGAACTGGCGGTGGATCTGCTTCACCGCGACCAGCCGGCCGTCCTGACCCTGGCCGAGCAGCACCTGTCCCATGCCACCCCGGCCGATCACGGCCAGCAGGCGATAGCGGCCCAGCTGTTCGGGATCCTGCGAACCCAGCGGTTTCATCGCCGCGCCTCCCGTGCTCACCACGACCCGCTCAGGAGCGCGTGCTGCGCGACCGCCTGCTGCCGAATATCGGTTTCCTGATTGCTGTAGAGGCGGACCACGAACTCGTTGTGGCGCACCAGGCAGGAGAACCGCCGGGCGGGAACCGATCTGTTGTCCGGCCGCGCCGCGCGGTAGCAGGAAACACCCGAAAGTCCCGGCGGACCCGCCAGCGGGGTGTAATCGGCAGCCAGCGAATGCCTTTCCTCTATGTCGGCGTAGGTCATCGCGGCTTCGCTGTCACGCGTGCGGTACAGGAACTTGTTGTACGACACCGCGATCGCGTCGATCGCGCTCTGTTCGAACTCACCCAGGTTGACCGACGGATCGTCGCGCAACAGGGCATAGGAACGCGGCCCGTAAACCATGAAATCCCACTTGTCGGGCCAGTAGTCGCCGGTTTTCACCACCCGGGTGAGCAACTTGTCACTGTCGAGCTTCAATTTCGGCACGTCGGCGGCGGGCGTCGGAACGAAGGTGCCGAGCTCGGACAGCTGTGCTCGGTAGGTCCGTGTGAGCAGATCGGTCAACAGTTCGGGACTGGGCTCGATGATCTTGGCGTACAACCTGATCACCAGGTTCTTCCACACCAGCCAGCTCCCGGCCGTCGGCACACCGGGTCGCCAATGTGACAGTGCGGCAGGATATTCCGGGAGAGCCAGGGGCGCGTTCTCGGTGTTCGCGGCGAAATCCGCGGCAGCCATCGCCTGGGCGGCCGCCGTCGCCTGGGCTTCATCGGGTAGGGACAGGATCGCGATCGACAGCAGCTTGTGCTTCGATTCGTTGTCCGACTGGCCGTTGCTCGCGATCGCGCCGTAGCCGGCCAGCACGTCGAACGGTCCGAGTGCGGTTCGCTGCACGCCCGAGAGCAGATTGTCGACGCCGCGTATTCCGACGATCAGCCCGCCGCCGTCACCCTCGGTCAATTCCGGGTCGACGCGGTCGGCGAACAGCAACCGCTCGCCGATGCGCACGGATTCCACCAGCGTTCCGCGCACCGTACTCGGCGCGTCGTCGTAGTCGCCCGCCACCGGTTCGAGGGCATAGTCACCGTGATCGGGTGCGGTGTTGTCACCGCATGCCGCGGTGAGCAGGGTGAGCGACAACAACGCCGCCGGCCAACACAACCGATTACGCACGTACATTCCCCTCCGACCGCAGCGTCAAACGCCGGGCCCCTCCCGAACTCTGCCGTGAAACTATCACCTGCGAGTTCAGCGCCGCTACCGCGCGGGCAACCGCCCCACCGCCTGCTTCACGAGCGGATCGGCGACCGCGCACAGTTGCCCCTCACGCTGGTTCGGGTTGCTGACCGACACTTCGACATCCTCGCGAAAGGTCTCGCCGACCTTGCGGAACTGATACACCCGGCGGCATTCGTTCAATCCCAGCATTACGCTGCCGAGATCCTCGACCAGCACACCGTCGCCGATATCGATCACCTTCTCCTCCATGGAGGTCGCTCGTCGCCGTGGCTGCGACAACGTGATCCGCACGGTGGAGTCACCCGCCCACTCACAGCTGTGCGCGGACTTCGCGCTCGCGGGGCCGAGCGCGGCGAAGGCCGAATTGTCTACCAGTGCACAGGGATCCACCGACGACAGCGACAGCTGCGCGGCGGCGTCGGGACGCAGCTCACCGAGCGAGGCGGTGAGTCTTTCCAGGACGTGGTCGGCGAGGCGGCATTCAGTGCGCGTGAAGGTGTCGACGATGATGCCCCAGCGCGCGGCTTGCCCGCCGCCCTCGATGGCGAACGCGCAGTCGTCGCCGCGGCGGGCAATCGAGTAGCCGTTGACCACCTGCTTGCCGGACGCGAATCCGTCCAGCGCGGCACCGATCTCGACGGCGATGCGCGCGCCACCCGAGTTGCCGTCACATCCCCAACTCGACGTCGCCTGCCAGCGCCAGGACGAGACATCCGGCGAGGCCTTCGCGGCGACCTCGGTGGGCAGGGTCTTTCCGAGTGCCTGCGGCACCCAGGTGCACGCATCGGTGCCACGCAGTTGGTCCAGGCCGGGGAGCGTCGCGGTCGGTATCGCCTGCGGCGTGTCCTGAGGTGTTGTCGCGGAGTCGTTGGCGCGCAAGACAACCGCGGTGAGCGCGCCCGCGATCACCACCGCGGTCGCCGCGACTATTCCCAGCCGAAGTGCGGTCCGGCGCTTCTCGGCAGGCACCGGGGCAGGTGGCGGTGCGATCGGCGTGTACGCCGGAATGATCTGCGTCGCTTCGGGGTCCGAGGTCAGCGCGACCAGTTTTTGTGTCTGGGCGGCGATTTCGGCATGGACAGGCGCGGGCCACGGGTGTGCCTGAACGGGCAGGACCCCCAGGTAGTCCAGGATCTGAGCGGGTGTCGGTCTGGCCCTCGGGTCCTTGCGCAGACAACCCGCGATCAGATCGCGCAGCGGCGCGGGGACATCGTCGAGTTGCGGCTCGCTGTGGACGATGTTGAACAGGGTGTAGGGAGCGGAGGACGCCGCGAACGGTGCCGTTCCCGTCGCGGCCATGCACAGCAGCGAGCCGAGGGAGAAGACATCGCTCGCGGAGGTGATCGGTTCGCTGTTCGCCTGTTCCGGTGACATGTACGCGGGCGAGCCGACCACGGCACCCACTTCGGTGAGCGCGGCGCCGGTACCGACCGCCTGCGCGATGCCGAAGTCGATCACGCGCGGTCCGTCGGCGGCCAGAATCACGTTGGCGGGTTTGAGATCTCGATGCACCAGGCCGGTGCTGTGGATCGAGTGCAGCGCGGAGGCCATGCCGGAAGCCAGGGTGCGCAACGCGGGGACCGGCAGTGGGCCCAGCTCGCGCACCGCTTTGTCCAGCCCCACCCCTGCGATGAAGACCGAAGCGAGCCAAGGTGTTTCGCCGGTGGTCTCGAAATCGACCACCGCCGCCGTGAATGCCCCCGACACCCGGGCGGAGATGGCGACTTCACGCTCGAACCGCGCCCGGAACTCACGATCGTCGAGCAGATGCGAATGAATCTGCTTGATCGCGACGAAGCGCCCGTCGGGGCCCGTCGCCAGGACGACCCGGCCCATTCCGCCCGCACCGAGCACACCGCGCACCCGATAGCGTCCGATCATCGGCGAGTCACTCGTCGACAGCGGCTCGATCAATTCGGTACTCCCCCAACTCGCTCTCCGCCGCACCCGGCGAAACGGCCGAGATCCCAGCCGCAGTTCGCCTGAAACCTAGCATTTCGGCGTCTGGGTCAGCGACTGCTCCGGCTCGCCACCACCACCGCCGCCAGCACGATCGCACAGCTCACGACGGTGGTGAGCGACAGTCTCGCGTCGGCGGCGTCGAGCACCATCGCCGCGACCAGCTGGCCGGCCACCGAGGTGAGGCCGAGCAGCAGGACGCCGATCAGGCCGACCGTCACGGCGGCCAGGGCGATGAACGCGACGCCGATCAAGCCGCCGGTGTAGAGCCAGAGATCGGTGGGGAATTCGGTGGGCAGGCCCGTGGTGGCCAGGGTGTACAGGTCGAGCAGGAGCAGCGCGGTCAGGCCAACGCCGAAGTTGAGCAGGGTGGCGGTGAAGGGGCCGCCGGTGGCGCCGACCCGGCCGTTGACCGCCTGTTGCCAGGCCAGACCGATGCCCGCGAGGGCGGGCAGGACGATGAGCAGGGCTGGGATATCCGGGACGCCGGTGGTGACGGTGGCCGGGGCGGAACTGCCGCCTGCCGAGAGCACGACCCCGGTGATGCCGAGGGCGGCCGCGACGAGGCGCCACGCGGTGATCGGGGTTCGGCCGTTCGGGGCGAGGCCGAGCCGGTCGACCACGAGGCTGCTCAGGAGCTGGCCCGCGACCACCGCGACAGTGAACGCGGTGACGCCGATCGCCGCGATGGTGAGTCCCTGTGCCGCTACGAAGAACGCGCCGCACAATCCGCCGAGCAACTGCCAGGGCGCCAACCTGCCCTCCGATACCGCCACACGCACCTTGGTGACGCCCGCGCGCAGCGCCGGGCTGACAGCGAAGGCGATCAGCAGAGCGATGAGCCCGGTGCCGAAGCTGATGGTGGCCGCCGCGATCCCGTCGGCCAGCCGCGCACCCAGCGCACCGTTGATCCGCCCCTGTACTGCGACTCCCGCCCCGATAGCGAACCCGAACACGAGCCCAGCGGTCTTGCGCCTCCCAGCGAAGCTCGCTCGTCCGGGACCTCGACGGTTGGCGGTCGGCGTCACGTATGGGCGTCCTTGGTGCGAGGTGGGTGCTACCCGAAGTCTCCCCCTTGCTCAGGGGTTGCGTTCTCAGTCCTATCACGCTCGGTGCCGTGACGCGGCGGCAGCCAGGTGGGCGTCAACGCGGCGGCGACCAGCAACACCGATCCGAGCAGCGCGATAGTCGTCGACATCGCGAGCCACTGCGTCGCGGCCGCGACGAACGCGAACACACCCAGCGCGACGATCTCGGAGAGCAGCCCGGACACCGAGGTGACGGTGGCCCTGGCCGGGCCCTCGATCGCGTCCTGAAGCCGTGCACCCGCGATGACCTCGGCGTTGAAGTCGATGCCGTAGGCGATGCCGATGCCGACGAATCCCACCCAGACCAGCGCGGGGCCCGCCGCCACCCCGACCGCCAACGCGCCCGCGATGAACAGGATTCCGGCGACGAACAGCGCGATGGCCAACGTGCGAGCCGACACGACCTCGGTGCGGCCCGCCAGCAGCGAACCGATCAGCGAACCCGCGACGGTGACGCCGACCAGCAGCGCCGACGTACTGGTCGACGCGCCGCCGGACACCGCGAGCAAGCCGAAGTACTCATCGAAGGCGGTGACGCCGTACAGCAGCGCGCCGAGCAGCACGCCTCGACGCACCCGGCGGACGTGAAGTGCTTCGGCGAGACCCGTTTTGAGCATGGCGAGATAGCGCGACGAGGTGGAACCGGGCGAACTCGACTGTGGCGCCACCGCTCCCGGTTTGACGTGCGGGCCCACCGGTCCGGGTGCGGGCTCGTCCTCGAGATCGTCGACAGCGGTGGCGGAGATGGCGACGGGCGCGCTGGGCAGAGCCAGCGCGGTCAGCGTGTGCAGGAGGCCGACACCGACGCTGACCCAGCCCACCAGCGCATAGCCGCCGATGGCGAAGAGCGGGGCGGCGGCGATGATCGCCACGAGCACGGTGCTCTCCTGCGCACCGCGCGTCCACCCCATGATTCGCGGGTAGGCGGACGGTGCACCGCGCGCGACCAGATCGTCGTAGATCAGCGCCTCGAAGGTTCCCGATTCCAGTGCGCTCGCGATACCCCAGACGAGGAAGCCGAGCGCGAAGCCGGCGAACGACGGCACCAGCATCCAGAGGGTGAAACACGCGGCCTGCAACACACAGCTCAGGACGAGCAGGCGACGACGCGGCACCGTGTCGGCCCACGCGCCGGATGGCACCTCGAGCAGGAACGCCGTCACCGACCAGATCGCCAACAGCAGCGAGATCTGCGCGGTACTCAGCCCGTGATCGGCGAAGAGAACGCCGTAGAGGGCATAGATCGGTAGCAGGTCGCGGGTGCCCTTGAACAGGACCGCGCGCACCGTGAGGTCGCCGACGCCGGTCGGCTCACGCCTCAACCAGGCCACCGCGTGCCGGAGCGGGAAAGATCAACAGCCGTAGACGAGCATCCGCATGGGTTCTATCGTTCGCGCCACGACCGGCCGGGTCAAGCGATTATCCGAGCGGGATCCAGCCGTTGGCGGCAAGGGAATCGTCCTCGTCGGTGGCGCTCACCAGCGGACGGCCGTCGTTGAGATCGTTGATGAGCTCCGAGACCGGGTGCGAGTCGCTGTAGTGGTAGCCCTGGGCCAGGGCGAAGCCGAGTTCGGTGAGGACGGCGGCCTGGTATTCGGTTTCCACGCCCTCGGCGATGACCTGCAGGTCGAGCGATTTGCTCAGCGCGGCGATGACGCTGAGCAGCGGAGGGGCGGGGGAATCGGAGCGGATGGCGGCGACGAAGGACTGGTCGACCTTGAGGATGTCGCTGGGGATGGTGGCCAGGCGGCTCAGCGAGGAGTAACCGGTGCCGAAATCGTCGATGGCGATGCGCACGCCACGGTCGCGCAGGGTGTGCAGGTTGGTGATCGCGGTCTGGGATTCGGCGGCGAGTTCGCTCTCGGTCACCTCGAGGACGAGCTGGTCGGCGGGCCAGCCGGTATCGGACAGGATGGTCGCGACCCGCTCGGCGTATTCGGTCTCGGCCAGTTCGAGGCCGGAGACGTTCACGTTGAGGGTGAGGTTCAGCGACGCGAAGCTCTCCTGCAGGCGAGCGGCGTCGGCGCAGGCGCGGCGCAGGACCAGCTCGTCCAGGTCGGAGATGAGGTCGTATTCCTCGGCGACACGGATCAGGCCCTCGGTGGTGACCTCGGGCTGCGCGCTCGACGACCAGCGCAGCAGCGCCTCGACGCCGACCGCCTGGCCGCCGTCCTCGGTGAGGCTGACGATCGGCTGGTAGTGCACGTCGAGCGCACCGCGGTCGATGGCCTCGCGCAGTTCCACCGCTAGTGGGAGCTGACGCGACGATTCCAGCACCGTGCGGTTGCGGCCCGCCTGCTTGGCCCGGTACAGGCCCACGTCGGCACGGCTGACCAGCAGCGAACCGGACTCGCCCGGCTGCCAGGAGGTGACACCGGCCGAGCAGCCCATGGTCACCGCGGCCCGCAGTTGTTCGGTGAGCAGGATCGCGGCCTGCTCGGTGGTCCCGGGCAACAGCAGCGCGAACACGTCGCCGCCGAAGCGGGCCAGCACCTGGCCGGGCGCGAGCAGGTCGAGCCAGGTATCGGCGACCCGCTGCAGGACGGCGTCGCCCGCGCGGTGGCCGAGGTGATCGTTGATCTTCTGGAATCGGTCGAGGTCGACCAGCACCAGGGCCATGCCCTGACCACCGCGACCGGCCGCGTCGATCGCCGGGTTGAGCTGCTTCTCGAAACCGCGCCGGTTGAGCAGGCCGGTGAGCACGTCGATATCGGCTTCCGACGCCATCCTGGTGAGGATGCCGACCACCACGCCGGCGCCGAAGGTGACACCGGCCGGGATCAGCCCGGACCACCACGGCAACCCGCGCGCGGGCAACACCAGCAGGCACAGCACCATCGCGAAACCGATGTGCGCGGCGGCCTGGGTCCAGGCGAAGAACAGCGCCGCGTCGCAGGCGACGAAGACGAAGAACGAGGCCAGGGTGATGGCGCCGACCAGGTTGGGGAAGTCGTACACCGCGATCGCGACGAGCACCGCCGCGGTGGCGAGGTAGGCGTGGTGCAGGCCGTGCGGCATCCGCGGACCCCACGCGAGCAGCGTGAGACCGAGAACCACCGAGATCGCCGCCGCGGTGCCGACCACGGCGCGATTGCCGTCGTCGCCCGGCGCGACGGCAGTGATCATCAGGCCGAGAACACCACCGAGAACGTAGAACGCCCCCGTTGTCCTGGCCATGACCTTTGCCGTCGCCAACGCCGATGCCGCCCGCACCCGGGTTCGGGTATCGCCGCGCGCCCCGATTCCTCGCACGTGCACCAGCCTAGATGTTGATGGGTCAGGGTGTTTGCCACATCCGGCAAATGGGTCGCCAGCAAACACTGAGCATCTTACGGCTTCAGGATATCGGTACCGACGAACGGGACCAGCGCCTCGGGCACCCGCACCGAACCGTCGGCCTGCTGGTGGTTCTCCAGGATCGCCACAATCCAGCGCGTCGTGGCCAAAGTGCCGTTCAACGTGGCCGCGATCTGCGCTTTCCCGTTCTCGTCGCGGTAGCGGACCGAGAGCCTGCGCGCCTGGAAAGTGGTGCAGTTCGAGGTGGAGGTGAGTTCGCGGTAGGTCTGCTGAGTGGGCACCCAGGCCTCGCAGTCGAATTTGCGCGCCGCCGAGCTACCCAGGTCGCCACCCGCCACGTCGATCACCCGGTAGGGCACATCGATGGCGGCCAGCATCTCGCGCTCCCAGGCCAGCAGCCGCTGATGCTCGGCATCGGCCTGCTCAGGGGTGGTGTAGACGAACATCTCGACCTTGTCGAACTGATGCACGCGGATGATGCCGCGGGTGTCCTTGCCGTAGCTACCGGCCTCGCGGCGGAAGCACGACGACCAGCCCGCATAGCGCTTCGGGCCCGCACTCAGATCGAGGATCTCGTCGGAGTGGTAGCCGGCCAGCGGCACCTCCGAGGTCCCCACGAGGTAGAGGTCGTCCTCTTCGAGGTGGTAGACCTCGGCCGAATGCTGACCGAGGAACCCGGTTCCCGCCATGATCTCCGGTCGCACGAGCACCGGCGGGATCATCATGGTGAACCCGTTGGCCACGGCTTTCTGCGCGGCCAGCTGCAGCAGACCCATCTGCAGCAACGCGCCGTAGCCGGTCATGAAGTAGAACCGCGAGCCCGACACCTTGGCGCCACGTTCCATGTCGAACAGGTGCAGCGACTCGCCCAGCTCGAGGTGATCCTTGGGCTCGAAGTCGAAAACTGGTGGGGCGCCGATGGTTTCGAGCACGACATAGTCGTCCTCGCCGCCCGCGGGCGCGCCGTCCTGCACGACATTGGAGATGGCGCGCTGCGCGGCGTCGAGTTCGGCGTCGGCGGCGTTCTCGGCGAGCTCGGCCTCTTTGACCTTGGTGGACATGTCGGTGGCGGCGGCCAGCAGCGCGGGGCGCTCCTCTTTGCTCGCCTTGCCGATCACCTTGCCCATGGCCTTGTGTTCGGCGCGCAAGTTGTCGGCGGTGGCCACGGCGGCCCGGCGCGCGGCGTCGGCTTCGAGCAGGGCGTCGACGAGCGCGGGGTCCTCACCGCGGGTCCGCTGCGAGGCACGGACGGCTTCCGGGTTCTCGCGCAGGAATCGGAGGTCGATCATGAGAAAACAGCCTAGTTGAAGTGCCAATCGGGCAGCACAGGGGCATAGTTGCGGTGTGAGTACCTCTTTCGACACCGCCGTCATCGATACCGCGCTCGCCGATCTCACCCAAGGGGAAAAGACCTGGGCCGCGACCGACCTGCGTCGCCGCCGCGAACTGCTCGACGAACTGCACGCGCTCACCGCCCGCGACGCCGAGGCGTGGGTCGCGGCCGCCCGCACCATCAAGAAACTCGACGCCGACAGCCCGCTGCTCGGGGAGGAGTGGATGTCGGGCCCGATGACGATGCTCGCGGGCGCGCAGGCGCTGAGCGAGTCGATGGCGGCGCTCGAGAAGGGTGCGAGCCCGCTCGACGGTGTCGACCTCACCACCGCCCCCGGCGGCCGGGTGGCGGTGCCCGCGCTGCCGCACGGCGTCTACGACAAGCTGCTGCTGAGTGGATTCAGCGCCGATGTGTGGCTGAAGCCCGGCGTCGATGCCGCGACCGCGCGCCGCAAGGCCGGCCTGGCCCAGCGCGACCCCGCGAAGACCAACGGTGTGGGCGCGGTGCTCGGCGCGGGCAACATCATGTCGATCGCGCCGCTGGACACCCTCTACGAGCTCTACGCCAACAACCGCGTCGTCGCGCTCAAGCTCAACCCGATCACCGATCCGCTGCTGCCGGTGTTCCAGGCGATCTTCGCGCCGTTCATCGAGCTCGGCGTGGTACGCATCCTCACCGGCGGGGCCCCCGAGGGCGGCTACCTGGTGAACCATCCGCTGGTCGCGCACGTGCACATGACCGGCGGCGCGCCGACCCACGACGCGATCGTCTGGGGTCAGGGCGCGGACAAGACCGGCGAGCCCATCCTGGACAAGCCGATCACCAGCGAGCTCGGCGGTGTCGCGCCGTGCATCGTGGTGCCCGGTGAGTGGTCGGCCGCCGATCTGAAGTTCCAGGCCGAGCACGTGGCCACCCAGCGCCTGCACAACGGCGGCTACAACTGTGTCGCCGCGCAGACGGTGGTACTCGCCGCGGACTGGCCGCTCAAGGAGCAGTTCCTCACCGAACTGCGCGCCGCGATCGACAACGCTCCCGCGCGCACCGCCTACTACCCGGGCAGCGACAACCGCGTAGCGGGCGCGCTGGCGAGCTACCCCGACGCCGCCCGCGCCAACGGCCGCCTCCTGGTCGAGAACCTGCCCGCAGGCGACACTCCGCTGCTGCGCACCGAGTACTTCTCGCCGGTGCTCGGCGTGGTCGAGCTCCCCGGCGCCGGGGCCGAATTCCTCGGCAACGCGGTCGACTTCGCCAATGCGGAGCTGATGGGCACGCTCGGCGCCAACATCATCGCCGACCCCGCGACCATCACCGAGCTCGGCGCGAAACTCGACACCGCGATCGAGGACCTGCGCTACGGCACCGTCGCCCTCAACGCCTGGACCGGTCTCGCGTTCCTGACGCCGCGCGCCAGCTGGGGCGCCTACCCCGGCCACACCATCGACGACATCCAGAGCGGCATCGGCGTCGTACACAACGCCTTCCTCCTCGACGATGTGGAACGCACCGTGGTCCGCGGTCCCTTCCGCCCCGCTCCGCGCTCGATTCTGCGCGGTGAATTCGCCCTGACCCCGAAGCCGCCGTGGTTCGTCTCGAACAAGACCGGCACCTCCACCGGACGCAAACTGACCGACTTCTACGGCGACGGCAAACTGCGCCGCATACCGGGCATCTTCGTGTCAGCTCTGCGGGGCTGACCCGGCAGTCCGCCGCGACAAATACACTCGTCGACGATGTCGAAGAAGCAGAGCAACCCAGCCGAGGGACCCGCCGCGCCCAGTCGCGGCGGCGCCCTGCACCTGTCCGCGACGAAACTGCGTTGGGGGCTGCTGATAGGCGCCCTCGGGGCGATCGTCGCGGCCATGGTCACCATGGCCGTGACAGGCTTCGACACCGACAAGGTGGAAGCGCACCAACCCGGCGCCGAACCGGTGGTGCGTGACAAAGAGTTCAGCAGCGCCGCGCAGGGCGACTGCCTGACCTGGTCCAAACCCGACCGCAGCGACCTCGTGAAGGTGGGCTGCGGCGACAAGCACCTGTTCGAGGTGGCGGGTGTCATCGACCTCAGCGCCTATCCGGGGCGTGAGTTCGCCGACGGCACCCGTCACCCCGATTCGCTGCGCATGACCGAGCTGCGCGACGAGCACTGCGTGACCGCTGTCCAGAAATACCTGGGCGGCCGGTTCGACCCGCGCGGCAAGTTCATGGTGAATGTGATGTCGCCGAGCCCGGCCGGTTGGCAGCACGGCGACCGGACTCTGCGCTGCGGTGTCCAGGTCGCGGCCACCGCCACGAGCCCGGCCACCACCGGCACTCTCGCCGAGAGTGATCAGTCCAAGACCCATGCCACCGGCACCTGCCTCGGCATCAATCAGAACCTGCCCACCGACCCGGTCGACTGCGCCCAGCCGCACTCGGTGGAGATCGTCGGCACCGTCGACCTGGCCACCGCCTTCACCGGCGGACCGCCGTCGGAAGCCGATCAGGACAAGTTCGTCGAGGCCGAGTGCAACCGGCTCTCGGGCGACTACCTCGGCAGCCCCGATGCCATCCGCAACAAGACACTCACCCTGTTCTTCGACTATCTGGAGCCCGCCAGCTGGCTCGCGGGCAGCCACAAATTGGACTGCTGGCTCGGAAAAGGCGCCGACCGTGAGGGTTTCGCGCCCATCGTCGGCTCGGCCCGCGGCGAGATCCTGATCGACGGACAGGCCCCGGTGCCCCCGCCCAACACCGGACGTTCCACCCCGGCGCCGCTGCCGGGGGCCGCGCCACTGCCGCCGCAGCCCCAGCCGAGGTGACGTTGTCCGAGCGGATGCCGGAGCGGCGTTTCGAGGAGCTGGTCAGTGATGCCCTCGACCAGATCCCGGCGGAACTGTCCAGTGCCATAGACAATGTTGTGGTGCTGGTAGAGCCCCGAAACGACGAGGAACCGTCGCTGCTCGGGCTGTACCACGGCATCGCTCTCACCGAGCGCGACAGCTACTACGCCGGATCGTTGCCGGATACGATCACGATCTATCGTGAGGCTATTCTCGACATCTGCAACAGCGACGACGAGGTGGTCGAAGAAGTCGCGATCACCGTGATCCATGAAATAGCACACCATTTCGGGATTGACGACGACCGGTTGCATGAGCTGGGATGGGGTTAGCGAAACTGGGTGGGGAATCGATGGAACCGAATGAACCGCTCTCGCGTCCTAGTACTCGTAGGGGGAATTCTCGTGGTTCCCGATAGCCGCCACCAGAAGGAGTCGGGTCATGGTTGGACACGTTCTCGTTGCACCTGAAATCGTCCTCGCCGCATCCGCGGAGCTGGATCTGCTCGCCGAGCGCCTCGCCATCGCGGCCGGGCTCGCCGGGCCGACCACGCACGTGCTGCCTTCCGGCGCCGAAGAGGTGTCGCTGCTCGCGGCGACCCACTTCAACACCGCGGCGGGCAAGCACGACGGTTCGGTCGCCCAGGCGATCCTCGAGCTGCATCACGCGGCCGCGACCCTGCGCTCGCAGCTGACCACTCACATCGGGGAAGACGTGGCTCGCGCGGCGACGATCAACGCCGTCCAGGTGTAGTCGCACCGAGATCCTGTCGACGATCATTTACTCAGGGGAGAAACAAACATGACCGCAGGGATCACCGGGGTGTTCTGGCTGCCTCGTATGGCCGAAGTGAACTCCACCACCCTCAACGCGGGCGCACACGCGATCCCGATCAGCGCCGCCGCCACCTCGTGGGGCACGCTGGCCGCCGCGTGGGGCGACGCCGCCTTCACCATCACGCGCGTGATCGCCGAAGTCGGTGTCGGCCTCCAGGGTGTCAACGGCATCGCCGTGCTCGCCCGTCTTGCGCCGTTCGCGGGCTGGGCCAGCCAGCAGGGCATCGCGTCCGCGGCGATCAGTGCCAAGTGCGCGGCCAACGCCACCGCCTACACCGTCGCCTCGATCGCGATGCCGAGCCTGCCCGAGATCGTCGCCACCAACAGCGCGGTGGCCGCTTCGGCCAACCCGCCCGGTGTCGTCTCCGGCGCCTTCGAGGTCGCCGAAGTCGCGCGCAATGCCATGGACATCCGCGCCGCGCTGGTGATGGAGACCTACGAGGCCGCTACCTCGGCCACCGTCGCCGTCCCCAGCGAGTTCACCATGCCGCCCGCCATCGCCAGCGGTGCGGGTTCCGCCTCGCAGGGCGACTTCGGCGGTGGCGATCCGCTGCAGACCGCGGTCGCCGCGGCGCAGGCCTTCGTCTCCAACCCCGGTGTGGTCAGCGCGGCCACCCAGGCGGCCAACACCGCGGGTGGCGTGCTCACCGGCGGCGTCAGCACGGTCGGCAACATCGGCGCTTCCGCGATCTCGGCGGCCACGGCCACCGTGCCCGCGGGCACCGCCGCCGCGCCTGTCATGGCGGGTGTCGGCGCCGCCGGTGCCGCGGTGGGCGGCATGGCCACCACCTCGGCCGGTCTCGGTGGCGTCAGCGCGGGGTCGCTGAAGCTGCCCGAGGGCTGGGGTGCGCCCGCCTCGAACGCGGCAGCGAGCGCGCCGGTCTCGGAATCGGTCGTCAACCGGGTCGAGAGCGCACCCGTGCGCAACGCCAACAGCGGCACCAACCCGCTGATGGGCAACCGGCAGAAGGGCGAGGAAGACGACGAGCACGATGGCGTCGACTACGTGCGCTCCGACGAATTCACCGACGGCCGCTACGCGGCCGAAGGTGTGATCGGCGCCGACCTCGCCGGAACGGCCAAGTGACGGTTCTCGGCACGGGCAGCGGAGGTTCGCTGCTCGGCGCCGTCGTGCTCTCGCTCGACGACATGCAGTTCCTCCTGGAGAAACTGGAATTCGACGAGATGCCCGTGGTGCTCGACGCCATGGGCCGCTATGACAACGTCACCGCGCACGACGCCGCCATGAACGTGGCACAGACCGCCCTGGCCGAACGCGAGCTGCTGTTCGGCCAGGCGGTGGCACCCGAGCTCGCCGAACGGCTGCGGGTGCTCTACCGGCCGCAGTGGATCATCGCGCTGCGGTGGGTGGTGGCAGGCCAGGTCAACCGATTCTGTCTGGCGCAGGGCGACGACCGCGCGGTCGTCGCCCTGCGCGGGCCGCAGTCCTACGTCATCGACGACGCCGGGCTCGATCTGCCCGGCGCGGTGCTGCAGGCGCTCGGACCGGTCGAAGCGCTCGAGCTGTACGGGATGAACGCCCCCACCGAACAATTGGCGCCGATCTTCGGCGACACCGGCGACGCGGCCGCCACCACGAAACGCCTGGCCGAGGTGGGCAATCCGGCCACCGACGCGCAGGCACTGGCCTCGGCGCTGGTGGAGATCCACTCCTACGCCGAGATCGTCGGCGTGGCCTACGGCGACGGCACCCGCGATGTCCAGGACAACCACATCGCCGTCTTCAACACGCGCGCAGGCAGATTCATCATCACCGCCAGCGTCGCCGACGACGGCGTGAAATGGTCGTCCATCGCCAGCGGCACCAACGCCCGCCTCCGCACCGCGGTAGCCGACCTCATCGAGTCCCTCCCGGTCCGCACCGAATTCCCTACCGCGGCAGCCGCTAACCCGGCGTAAGCCCACCCCGCCCCACCGCAACCGCCCACCAAACGCCCCCACAACTTAGCCGTAAACCGTAGGCGCAGCCGGAGCGTTTAACCCATGGGGTCGTCGGCGGAAGGGTCGGCTTTGATGGTGAACGGCGGGGTGAATCTGCCCCAGCGTAGGCATTCCCAGCCACCGTCCTCGGTGGGGAGCAGTTCGATGGTTTCGGTGTTGTCGAGGTGGTTGTTCGTTGTGAACGGCGGCGCCACCCCGGCCAGCGCCTTGCCGACCAGGCGCATCGCGGCGCCGTGGTTCACCACCACCACGTCGGCGTCGGCGTCGGCGGTCAGGAATTCCTCGCGCAGGCCGTCGAGGACGGGCAGGATGCGGGCCAGCACTTCGTGGCCGGATTCGCCGCCGGGGGCTCGCACGTCGAGTTCGCCGAGGTGCCAGCCGCGATAGATCTGCTGGAAGAGTTCGTGCGCTTCCCGGTCGGAGCGGCCGTGCAGATCGCCCACCTGCACCTCGTACAGGCCGTCGAGAACGTAAGCCGGTGTGCCGGTGGCTTCTTCGATGTGACTCGCGGTCTGCCGGGCGCGTAATGCGTCCGACGACACCAGTACCTGGGGCGCGCGCTCCAGGCCCGCGCCGAACGCTTTCGCTTGCGCCACACCACGTTCGGTCAGCGGCAGGCCGGGCACGGCGGTGTCGAGAATCTTCGCGACATTGCCCTCGGTCTCGCCGTGGCGCACCAGAATCAGTTTCGCGCGGGTAGTCATAGGTCCGCGACCCCCTTTCGCAATTGCGTCAACCATTCTGCGGCCGGTTCGTCCGACGGCGGAGGTGTGCCGACTGCCGCTGTCGCGGGCCATGATCCGAGGAAGCGGACCTGGGTCGTGCGGTGCAGGGCCTTCAGAGTTTCCGCTACCGCCGGGTCGTCGAGGTGTCCGACACAGTCGAGATAGAACCGGTAGGTGCCCATGCCGGTGCGGGTCGGGCGCGATTCGATGCGCGTGAGATCGACCCCACGCGTGGCGAATTCGGCGAACGCGCGCATCAGCGAACCGGGCTCGTTGGGCAGTTCGAGGACGACGGAGGTCCGGTCGGCGCCGGTGGCCGCGGGGGCGATGCCCGGCTGGGTGACCAGCACGAAGCGGGTGATGGCCTGGTCGTGGTCGGCCACCCCCGCGGCCAGGGTCTGCAGGCCGAGTCGTTCGCCTGCCAGCGCGGTCGAGATCGCGGCGTCCGCGGTGCCCGCGGCCACGTCTTCGGCAGCTGCCGCGTTGGACGCCGAGGTGAACGGGCGCGCCTCCGGCATGTTCCGGGCCACCCACTCCCTGACCTGCGCGGCCGCCACGGGATAGGCGGCGAGTGTGCGCACATCGGCCAGCGAGGTGCCCGGGCGCGCCAGGATCGTGAAGGTGACCTCGAGCTCGGTTTCGGCCATGATCTGCAAGCGCGGTCCGATGGCGAGGGAATCCAGGGTCGCCGGGATCGAGCCCTCGACCGAACTCTCGATCGGCACCACCGCGCCGTCGACCTCGCCGGTCCGGATCAGGTCGAGCGCCGCCCCTTGACTGGGCGCGGCAATCCGCTCGACCGGCCCGTCGAAGGCCCCCGAGTTCTCGAACTTCGCCAGAGCCATCTCGGTGAAGGTCCCGGACGGCCCGAAATACGCAATAGACGGCACACTGCAACTTTAGCGGCTGGCGTCGGCGGGGTTTCGGACTCGAAGATCGGGGATATCGTGCACAGCTACCGCGTGGCGGTCGGCTGGGTGGGGTCGGTGAGGGCGCATCGGGGTTTACCGGGTCCGGGTTAGTTGGGGGCTGTGTTTTTGGAGCGCTGGCGCGCTCGAGCGGGGCCCTGGAGGCCCCGATCTTCCCTCCCTACGGGTACTCCTTCGTCGCACCCTTCGGTCAGTCCAGATCGGGGCGGGCCCCTTTGGGTAGAGACATCCACGGGCTACCCGGCCCGGGCGGTCGCGGGCT